>CAZXOG010000001.1:0-14305 GCA_964642315.1 uncultured Candidatus Peribacteria bacterium
CTCCAGCAGCTCTTCGAGTTCCTCGAGCTCTAGCTCTTCGTCTTCCAGCTCCAGCAGTTCCTCCTCTAGTAGCTCTTCCAGCTCAAGCAGTGAGTCTTCGTCGAGCTCCTCTTCCAGTTCTTCCTCGAGTAGCAGCGAGTCTTCCTCCAGTTCCAGCTCTAGCTCGTCATCGTCGAGTTCTTCCAGCAGCTCTTCCAGTAGCGAGTCTTCCTCGAGCTCTTCCTCCAGTTCCAGCTCGTCCTCCTCTAGTTCCAGTAGCAGCTCAAGCAGGTCCTCAAGCTCCAGCTCCCTATCGAGCTCCTCCAGCTCCAGCTCCAGTCAGTCCAGTTCCAGTTCATCCAGTTCCTCCAACGGTTGGTGCTGCATTTACTACGGCGGAACGCTCACGGAATGCAACGACAAGCTGAATGAAGATGACTGCTCGAATCTCGTTTCTGACGAAATCGAATTGCCGAATGGCAAAGTGCTTAAAGCTCAATGGACGCAAGATCAGCAGTACTGTGAGGATGAGCTCAGGCCGAAGTACTGCGGATACGAGCCGCCGAAACCCCCGAAGGGCCAGTGCTGCATTCCCGATTCTGTCTCCAATGACGTGCCGCTTGGCGGACAGTCCTTCACCTGTGTCGATGAAGGGGCAATGGGGCTCGTAAGTCTCATCCCGCCGACATGGGTGAGCATTGCTTCGCCGGGTGGAGCTGATTCATGCAGCGGTCAGGGCGGAACATGGTTCCCGGGTGATCCGGCTGAGTCCGGTTACCACGGCGAGTGTGCACAAGTAGGTTGCGGCGGCGGTTCTTCCGCTTCAGCCTCTTCCGAGGCCTCGAGCGAGAGCAGCGCGTCCTCCGGCGTACCGACGAGTGAATCGTCGGCTTCTGCGGGTTCCGAGAGTTCCGAATCCTCCAGTTCGAGCGAGAGTTCCTCGAGCTCCTCGAGCAGCTCCAGCTCCTCGAGTTCGCAGCGGTTCTACATCATCGTTGGTAACGTTGCGGTGGATGTGAATATCCATGACCGCGATAAGGATGGCGTGCCCGATGAGGTGGATAACTGCCCGGATACGCAGAACCCGGGGCAGGAGGATACTGATCCCGGGCAACCTCCCGCACCACAGCCAGATCCAGAACCTCCCGAAGAGCCTGAACCCCCTGAAGAGCCGAGTGACTGTCCAGATTCCATTGCATTTACCTGTGTAGATCTTGGCGGCGGATCTGGTCCATTCTGGGGATTCGATAACAGCGATGAGCAGCAAGCGGGGAGAGATCTCCAAGGAAGGTGCAACTGCTCTGCGCCAACAACTGCATGCAATACGGAGAGTGTTGGTCAAGTCGGCCAAGGCAATTGTGCCGGCGAGTCTGAACAAGAACCTGGGTTCTCGTATGTAGAGACACCGGCTGTTCTGGCCCAACTGTCTATATTCGACGACGGACCGCCTCCGAATACCGGTGATGACGATGCATCAGACGATGACGCGGCAGATGACGATATACCGCCTCTGGACATTGGCGATGACGATGATGCGTCCGATGACGATGCTGCGGATCCAGACGATGACGATGACGACGATAATGCGCCTGATGACGACGAGGCAGACGATGATGACAATGGCGGCGGTCAGGGCGGTGGCGGCAACGGCGGTGGCCAGCAGCAGGGCGGTGGTGATGGTGTAGGGGATGCATGCGACAACTGCCCGAAGGACTTCAACCCGGGCCAGGAAGATGCCGATGGTGATAAAGTCGGAAATGCCTGTGAAGCGATCTGCTGCTTCTCTGCTTGGGTACAAGATGGGGAGAATGGCAAGGTTGTGAACGTTAGCTGCGTGAATGATTACCAGGGGACCGAGCAGCAATGCGCACAGGCCATGCCGCAACCCGTCACTGGCACACGGAAGACAGGCATGGGCACATGCGCGGAGGCCTGTCCGATTGAGGGTGGCGGTGGCGGCGGCGGAGGAGGCGGTGGCGGTGGCGGTGGCGGCGGTGGCGGCGGAGGAGGCGGAGGAGGCGGTGGTGGCGGCCAGGGTGGCGGCGGCGGTGGTGCCGAAGGCAGCGCCAGCTCCGCATCATCCGAAGGCGAACCGCTCTTCTTCGTCACTGGTCAGCAGGGCGACACTGCCGAGCAGCCGAGCAACAGCTTCTTCTTCGTCTTTGAACAGGGTGCCCTGGGCGAACTCAAGGATCTCTTCTTCACCACGGCGGAGCCGGAGCCGGCCCAGCCAGAAACACCTGCGGAAACACCTGCAACTACCGAAGCGCCGGAGCAAGTGAGCAGCACCCCGGCGGAGCAGCCGGAACTCCTGCCAATGTCCTCTGCTGCCGCGGAGCCCCCGGCGGAGGAAGCTGAGCCCGATCATGCGGCGGCAGAAGAGCCGACAGGATTCCTCTCCACAGTGTTCCAGGCCGTAAAAAATGTGGCAGGAGGGTTCGGCAGGCTCTTCTCCTTCTAGGATCGGTTCCTCGTCTGGCATTCGGGAGCTTGGCATTTGTTCCCAGTCATTGTTGGGGTGACAGCCCACATCATGGTTTGGCCATGCTCACCATGACGAAAGAACCCATACCGGCCATGCGCATGCATCGGCCATGCTCATGATGGGAAACATAGTGCTTCCTCTGCATGCGCGATGCACCTCAGGATTTGGTCGATGTAGTGGCGCGCGGCACACCAGGAAGTCCTCTTCAATTTTGGAGCAGGGCATTGCTTTGTTTGCAGCGCAAGGGGTGCTTCCTATCCCGAGTGCAGTCGGGGATGGCAATGCGCATGCCCCACTGGTTTGCTGCAGGGGGGGCATGGCACGGGAGTACGCCTGTTGCGCTGGCATAAGCACGTACGTCGACATGGCAAATGATTTTGAAGGGCGTACTGCTGAACGCCGCGCTGGTCTGTCTTGGTGGAGTGGGCAGCGTGGCACGATTCCAGCGATCGATGCTGTATTTCTGCATCCGTTGCCATGCTGCAAGCACGTGGGCGGCAAGAGCGGAGCTTCTCCTGTCACCCCGAGCGAAGTCGGGGGGTGACAACCCACGTCATGGTTCGGCTATGCTCACCATGACGAAAGGCATCAGGGGCAATACTTCCTTAACGAAAGGCATCAAGGGGCGATACTTCCTTACGCCGGCACCTGGCGCATGGTGTCCACAATCTGCTGGAAGAAATCGATCGTATCGACACCAGAGAGCACCCGTTCCTGCTTCGTGGCGTTATCCACGAAGAAGAACGTCGGCACGATCGTCACCTTGCCGAGGAAGTATCCAAGCCGTTTGTCATCCTGCACGTACTTCCAGATGATCGGATCGTCGTAGCACTTCTGCATGTCCGCGTCGGCGACGAGTTCTGCCGCCATTTCGAATGCCGCATCCAGCTGCGTGATCGCCGGCCTTTCGTACACGGCATCGATGAATGCCCAGAATCCCTCATCGCCGCTGAACCGGTACACGCACTCGCTCACCTTGGCGACCGGCATGTCCATCTCGTTGCGGTCAATCGGGTAGTGGCGGAAGATCCAGTTCACGTCGGGGTTTGCCTCGATGAATGCCTTGAGTTCCGGGTGGATGAGCCGCGTGTACGAATTCATCATGCTGCCGTACTCCACAATGGAGAAGCGCGCATCAAGGTCGCCGCGGATGTGTTCCTGGTAGGCGTTCTTCCCCACGTTCCCCGCGCTCTCCTCCGTCGCGACCGGCGGAATCGGGCGGCCCGCCGTGTACTCCGCAACCTCCTCCAGCGTCGTCACCTCCGGTTCGGCTACAGGCGCCTCGTAGGGCACTTCCGGAGCGGGGGGCTGGGGCCTGGAGATGCTCCACTGCACGTACGCCGCAATCCCCGTGAGGATCACGAAGACGGCAATGGCGAGAATCCAGGATTTCCGGGAAGAGTGTTGTCTGGCGGTGAACTGCTCCATATTGGAGCCAGTGTACGTGAGCCTCCAGAGAGCGGAAAGCAGGAGTTTGTTGACTCAGGTCTCCATTGTATTCCGTGGATAATTTCTGCCCGCGATGCGAAGAATGCGAAAAAGACACTCCTCATGCAACTACGCAAGGTGAGAGCTATACAGAGAATGCAGCGCTCCTGATACCATGGCGCAAAACGTTCCATGCGTGGCAGCTCGCTTCTGAACAAACTGGCCGTCGGCGTGTTCCTCGGCGTCACCGTGGCTCTGCTTCTGCAGAAATCGGTGGAGCCGTATCCCCTGGCATTCGGAGAGGGTTCCTCTGTCCCGTCCGGTGCTGGCGGGAGTACTGGAAGTTCTGGGTGCCATCACTGTGTGATCAACGTGTTCAACACGATCGAGCAGGTCACGGGCGTGCCGGTGCCGATCGCGAACGACGTGACGGTTATCCTGGATTACTGCACGTGCGATACGAACGTGTACGATCCGAACACCTGCGGCCACTGCTGCATCAAGCCGATGGTCACGGAATGGCAGGGCATCCTCGGACTGTTTGCAGGTGATAAGAAGGCCGACAACGGAGATATTGTTAAGGCATACGAGTATTACAAGAAGTGGATGCTCACCAAGGTATGGTGCGATGGTGAGGCGGAGTATTCCGTCGGGATGGTGAATGGATTCCCCACACCCCAGGGGGGCAACTGCACGGTGGCGTCGTACACGGATGACCAGACGCCGACCGATATTTCCTGTGGCGGCGATTTCTTTGAGGATGTCACCACGGCGTGGAAAACCAAGTACTGCGAGCTGGTGAGCTGCGGCTCGTGCAACGACCCGTGCGACGGATTCTTCTACATGCCGTCTTCCGCATCGGCGGGGAGCCAGCCCTCAAGCACGCCCCCCTCAAGCACGCCGCAGTCATCGCAGGGGTCTTCCGAAAAAACAGGCCAGTGCTGCGTGTGGGGGCAGCCGGGTACATGCGTCGAATCAACGGAGGGGGCATGTACCACGATCGGCGGCATCTTCGGCCAGTCGTGCACTCCTTCCGATTGTACGTACCCGCCCGGCTCCGCCCCTTCGAGCGCCGCATCGTCGAAATCCAGTGCCTCGAGCGGCTCCTCAAAATCCAGTTCCGCCTCCAGCGGCTCCTCGCAGTCGAGCTCCAGCTCATCCGTGCCTCCCATCAGCCAGCCAAGTAGCGGCCCAAGCAGCGCGCCGAGCAGCGGTTCCAGTGCATCCAGTGGTGCATCGAGTGTGAGTAGCGGATCCTCGCAATCGTCTGCTTCCTCTTCCTCCCAGTCGTCCTCCTCCTCCAGCAGCTCTTCTTCCTCATCCTCTTCGTCCTCTTCCAGCTCGTCGTCTTCCTCCAAGCGCTTCTACATTGTGGTGGGTTCGGTGGAGATCGTGGTGAACGCGTACTGCTGCAACGCCGGCGGCGTCATCCCCGGCCAGCCTGCCGCCGGCGATGCCGGCGATCTCTGCTCGGGGCCCGCGATGGTGGAGAACTGTCCCAACGGCATGACGCCGACCACGAAGGAGGAATGCGAGAAGCAGTGCAAGTGCGGCAACGGCCGCAAGGAGGAGGATCTTGGCGAGATCTGCGATCTTGGGCGGACGAAGACAGCCATCCCAATGGTCGGGAATGATCCGGCTGCTCCGCATCCAATAGAGAAGCACGAGGACAACATCTTCGGCGCCGGGACATTCAATATTCCTGCGTTCATTGCCGGTGCCGCCGAAGGTGGGAACGACACGCTTATTCCCATTTCGGAAACATGGGTCTCGCAGGTGATTGCCTCCGATTGTCTGGAAGACTGTACGCGCCCCGAATGCTGGAAGCTCAAGGACCAGGGCAAGCACCAGGAGGAAGATGCCGCGCTCTGCTACGCCGAATGGAACCCGCAATCGCAGGATCCGCGCTGCGACATGCGCGTGACGTACTCCTGCCCCGGGATTGGCGACGGCAAATGCCAGAAGGTAAAAGGCACTCCCGATGGGCTCATTCCGGCTGGTGCAGATCCTTCCGGCTACGAAGGCGAGATTGACGTGAGCAAGTGCGGAGCATTCTTCATGCAGGGGCGCAATGTCACGGGGAAGAGGCCCTCCGGCGGCGGAGTGATCATCCCGCTCGGCCCAACCATTTTCCAGTAAGGATTCCTGCAAGCAGGATGGCGAAAAACGGGCGGGGGTTGAATGGACTACCTCATTACAATAGTTTCGGCTTGCCGCAAGCAAACTGGAATGCAGCTGCGGCGCAGGCTGTTACGATAGGGCAGATACTATGAGCCTGCCAAAAGCCGCTCGTCGAACATGCATTTCTCTGGGTATGCTCCTTGCGGGGATCGTGGCGATTTTCTGGATCTTCTTGCAATCAAGCCCTCTTGTGAGTGCGGCTGCCGCTGGGGGGGGTGCAGCGGGCGGTGCCGGGGGAGCGGCAGGAGCCGGAGCAGCTGCCGGGCCTTGCTCACTTATTGGTGAGTTCTGTTCCAATCACCCGGGGCAGCTCTTCCCGTGGGGGGATTCCTGTCTCACGTACACGACCATGGAGATGGGATGTGTGGGAATTGGCCACAATGTGGATGGGCAGATTCTGCACGTTTGGCAGCAAGGGGATCACAACTACATGACATGTGCCGGAACGTGTACTGCCGCAAATGTGTGCGACAATTCTTGTGATGATGCTTCTGATTGCGCAAGCAGGTTGTGCGAGAATGGTCAATGCAAGCGCAAAACCGAGTGCCGCGGCAAACCGTGTTGCGCACAGGAAGGAGTGATACCGTTCTGTGCCAAGTCTGGCACGCGTCTGGCATCGTGTTACCGTATCAAGAAGCCGGACGAAGAGGAGGTAAACCGCCAGCAGGGGCCGTTCCAGCAGCAGCAACAACAGCCGCAGTGCTTCCTTGCCGGCACGCTCGTTGCCGTGCCCGATGGCGCGGTGCCGATTGAGGAGCTCAATATCGGCGACAGGGTTGTGTCGTACGACATAGAGAATCAGGCAGTCACGACGGGGAATATCACGGCGCACCTTCTTGCGAGCCGCGAGGGATACTACGTGATCAACGGCACGATCCGCGTTACCGGCGAACACCCGTTCTACGTGGATGGTGAGTGGATACAGGCCAAGTTCCTCGTCCCCGGCGACGTGCTGGAGGGGCGGGATGGTCCGATCGACGTGGAATCCGTGGAGTACAAGGACGAGCCTGCGACGGTCTACAACATCACGGTGAACGGCGAACACACCTTCTTTGCTGCGGATGTGCTCGTGCACAACAAGGGCGGCGGCTGCTTCCTCCCCGGCACTGTTATCGCCACCCCGAGCGGCGCGCAGCCCATCGAATCCCTGCAGGCAGGCGATCCTGTCTTCTCCTACGATCTCGCAACCGGCGAGCGCACCGAAGGCGCTGTTTCCAAGGTCTTCACGCTCCAGCGCGACGGCTACTATGTGTTGAACGGCTCCATCCGCGTCACCGCCGAGCATCCCTTCTATGTGGATGGCAGGTGGGTCGAAGTGAAGGATCTCGCAGTCGGCGATGCCCTCTTCGACGGCGAGAAATCCGTTGCCATCACCTCCATCGAGTACGTCCCCGAGCCCGTCACCGTCTACAACCTCTCCGTTGATAAGGAGCACAACTACTTCGCGGAGAACCTCCTCGTGCACAACAAGAACGGCTGTTTCCTCCCCGGCACCGAGGTAGATACACCGAACGGCAAAGTGGCGATTGAGTCGCTCTCTGTTGGTGATGCAGTTGTTGCGTTCGATACCGAGGAGCAGCGCACCGTCGTGAGCCGCGTGACGGATCTCTACGTCGTGAGCCGCGAAGGCTACTATGTATTGAATGGCTCCATCCGCGTCACTGCCGAGCACCCCTTCTACGTGGATGGCCGCTGGGTAGAGGCGCAGGACCTGAAAGTCGGTGATCCTCTCTTCAATGGCAACAAACCTGTTGCGGTAGAATCCATCGAGTACGTTCCAGAACCTGCGACAGCCTACAACCTCTCGGTGGATGGCGTCCGCACGTTCTTTGCCGGGGGCATCCTCGTGCACAACAAGAACGGGGTGGATGATGACGCAGATGATGACGATGCGGACGACGACGATGCATCCTGTTTCCCGGCCGGGACGCCGGTTGTTATGGCCGATGGCTCCATCAAGCCAATCGAAGAGGTAGACGTCGGGGATTCCGTGCTCGGGTACGACGAGGCAACGGGCACTCAGCGGCCTGCGGAAGTCCTTGCCCTGGAATCGCCGGTGCGCAATCACCTCTGCGAGATCGCGTTCAGTGACGGCACGTCGCTCAAGCTCACGGCGGAACACCCCGTGTACACCGGGGAGGGGTGGAAGGCGATTGATCCCAAGGCCACCGCAAAGGAGAACCCGCTGCTTGCTTCGGTGACGGGAACACTGGAGGTTGGCGACGCAGTGAAGCTTGTAGATGGCACGCTTCGTTCTGTGGCCGATGTGGCTTGCTGGAGCGGAGAGGTGCAGACCTACAACCTAAAGGAGGTGGAAGGCGTAAATACCTTCTACGCAGCGGACGTGCTCGTGCACAACAAGAACGGCTGCTTCCTCCCCGGCACTGTTATCGCCACCCCGAGCGGCGCGCAGCCCATCGAATCCCTGCAGGCAGGCGATCCTGTCTTCTCCTATGATCTCGTAACCGGCGGGCGCACCGAAGGAGCCGTTTCCAAGGTCTTCACCCTCCAGCGCGACGGCTACTATGTGTTGAACGGCTCCATCCGCGTCACCGCCGAACACCCCTTCTACTCCGATGGGAAGTGGGTAGAGGTGAAGGATCTGAAAGCCGGTGATTCCCTCTTCGACGGCGAGCAATCCGTCGAGGTGACTTCCATCGAGTACATTCCCGAGCCCGTCACCGTCTACAACCTCTCCGTAGACAAGGAGCACAACTACTTCGCGGAGAACCTCCTCGTGCACAACAAGAACGGCTGTTTCCTCGCCGGGACAAACATTGCTCTTCCGGATGGCGAGAGGGCGATTGAACAGCTGAAAGTGGGCGACCGCGTGCGCACGTTCGATGTGGGTTCTGGCAAGGCAAAGCGCGGAACGGTGACCGATATCTACGCACTGCGGCGCGACGGCTACTATGTGCTGAACGGCTCCATCCGCGTCACCGCCGAACACCCCTTCTACTCCGATGGGAAGTGGGTAGAGGTGAAGGATCTGAAAGCCGGGGATTCCCTCTTCGACGGCGAGAAATCCGTCGAAGTGACTTCCATCGACTACATTCCCGAGCCCGTCACCGTCTACAACCTCTCCGTGAGCGGGGAGCACACCTTCTTCGCGGAAGGCATGCTCGTGCACAACAAGAACGGGGTGGATGATGACGCGGATGATGATGACGCGGATGATGATGACGCAGACGATGATGATGACGGGAGCGAGAGTTCCGGCTCGTCGAGCCCCTGCGAGCATTATCAGAATATTTGTACGCCACAGACTGCGAATCCAGCGGTCGGGCAAAATACCGGAACTATTGATGTCGTGTGCTGTGAACCGGGCGAAGCGTGTTCATGCACCATGCTTGGCGTAGGGGGCGACGGGGTTACGTACTACGACTGTTCCTGTGGCGGGCAGGAGTCTTCCGATACGTCTGGTGACGACGATGACGACGATGACGACGATGACGACGATGACGACGATGACGACGATGACGGAAGTGAGAGTTCCTCAGGCGACGATGACGACGATGACGATGACGGAAGCGAAAGCTCTGGTGGGCAGACCTGCCCGGATGGCCAACACAGCGTGCACATGATGTTGTGTATGGCGGATCCTCCTGTACCGGGGTGTTCTATATTCATGGAAGGATCGGATGCGGAGGCGTGTTGCTGCGATGATTATGGCTCGTCCTCTTCTGAAGGTGACGACGATGATGATAGTAGCGAAAGTTCCGATGGTGACGACGAGAGCAGCGCGAGTTCTACAGGCTGCGGCAATGGCTCCATAGATGAGGGCGAGGAGTGCGACGATGGCAATGAAAGCGACGAGGACGGATGCACCAGTGACTGTAAAAACGCCATTTGCGGCGATGGCATCGTGCGGACGTCGGAGGGATCCTCTTCGTCGAACGGGCCGCTCGCCCAGCGTGGCGCCGAGCGGCAGCAGCTCGCTGCGGCGGTCTGGAGCGTGCTCTTCGGGAATCTCGGCGACCAGGAGCTCACGGCCCAGCTCGTTGCGCAGCAGCCTTCCGGCATTCCGCCCCTTGGCGATGACGCAGGCGGCGGCATTGAGGAGTGCGACGACGGCAACAACCAGGACGGCGATGGCTGCGGCGCGGATTGCAGCCTGGAGGAATGCGGCAACGGGGAAGTGGAATTCAATGACGCGAATGGCAACGGCCAGAAGGAGGAGGATGAAGAGGGTGAGGCCTGCGACGACGGCAACACCGAGGATGGCGACGGCTGCAGCGCCGACTGCTCCACGAAGGAGCTCTGCGGCGACGGCACCGTGCAATCATCGCTCGAAGAGGAATGCGACGACGGCAACACCGAGGATGGCGACGGCTGCAACGCAAACTGCGAGAAGGAGCGCTGCGGCAATGGCAAGCAGGATGCCGGGGAGGAATGCGATGACAGCAACAACTCCGACGGTGACGGCTGCGACAAGGAATGCATGAAGGAATTCTGCGGCGACGGCACGGTGCAGGCCTCGCTCGGCGAGGAGTGCGATCCCGGCAGCGCCTGCGTGATCGAGGGCGGGATGGATGATTCCTTCGATTGCCGGAATTCCGACGAGTGCAATGCCTGCATCACGGTATCCGGCACCTCCACCAAGCGGTGCGGCGGCCACGGCAACGGCATTGACTGCACGGATGACCCGGCTGCGTGCGAAGGCTCCAGCTACACATGCGAGGTGAATGTGGGAGGGGATTCCGACTGCGCCGAGGACTGCACGCTCCTTTCCGGAGACTGCGGCAACGGCGACATGGAACAGGGCGAGGAATGCGACGACGGCAACAGCGTGGATGAAGACGGCTGCAGCAAGACGTGCCTCAAGGAGTTCTGCGGCGACGGCGTGGTGCAGCCGGGTCTGGAGGAGCAGTGCGACAACGGCGGCGCATGTAGCCAGAATCCCTCCAAATCCTGCCGGAATCCCGAGGATTGCATGGGGTGCCAGCGCATCCAGGGCACGTCGGTGAACCGCTGCGGCGGCGATCCGTCCGGCCAGCTTTGCGAGGATGACTCGGAGTGCGCGAATGCGGGGTACACCTGCGAGTACGACACCGGGGAGGACGAACTCTGCACCGACCAGTGCCAGTTCATCGGCGAGTGCGGCAATGGCGTGAAGGAAGGGCCGGAAGAATGCGATGACGGCAACGCCGCCGACCAGGATGGCTGCTCGCGCGCATGTCTCAACGAGTTCTGCGGCGACGGCGTGGTGCAAGGCGGCCTCGGGGAAATGTGCGACAACGGCAACGGCTGCAGCCACAACCAATCCATTGTGTGCCGCGATGACGCGCAGTGCCGGCTCTGCATGCCGATGCGCAACACGTCCGGCGTGATCATCAACAACCTCAAGCGCTGCGGCGGCGATCCGAACGGTCTGGAGTGCGATACGGATGCAGAGTGCGCGAATGCGTCATACACCTGCGAGTACAACGAGGAGGAGAACCCCGGTTGCAACGAGCAGTGCCAGACCACCGTGTTCTGCGAGGACGACGAAGACTGCCCTCCCGGCCAGCAGTGCATCGATGGCATATGCACGGAGCTCTGCGGCAACGGCGATCTGGACGATGGCGAGGCCTGCGACGATGGCAACACCGACGACGGCGACGGCTGCACGGCGCAGTGCGAGATCGAGTGCGAAACGGATGACGACTGCCCCGGGGATCAGATCTGCGTCGACGGCATCTGCGTTGACCCCGATGAATGCGGCAACGACGACGTTGATCCGGGCGAGAACTGCAATACCTGCCCGGAGGATGCCGGTTGCGGGGATGGCGAGCAGTGCTGCGACGACGGCACGTGCGCGCAGGACTGCGACGAAGATCCCGATTGCGATAACGACGGCACCTGCGAGCCTGGCGAGAACTGCGAGTGCACTGAGTGCGAGGGGCAGCAGGACGGCTGCGAACCCGGGCTTATCTGCGAAGACGATCATTGCACCGACGCGTGCGGGAATGACGAGGTGGATGACGGCGAGACGTGCCTCACATGCCCCGATGACGCGGGATGCGGCGATGGGCAGCAGTGCTGCAGCGACGGCACGTGCGCCAACGAGTGCGAGGATCCCCCCTGCGACGAAGACGGCACGTGCGATACCGGGGAGAGCTGCGCCTGTGCCGACTGTGACGGCGAGCAGGACGGCTGCGCTCCGGGTCTGATCTGTATTGACGAACACTGCGATGACGATTGTGGTAATGGGAGCGTTGACGACGGCGAAACATGTCTCAACTGTCCCGATGACGCGGGGTGCGGATCCGGTGAGCAGTGCTGCGCAGACGGCACCTGCGCCAACGAGTGCGAGGATCCACCCTGCGACAACGACGACAACTGCGACGTTGGGGAAAGCTGCGCCTGCGGCGACTGCGAAGGGGAGCAGGATGGCTGCGCTCCAGGGCTCATCTGCGTCGACGAGCACTGTGATGACGAGTGTGGCGACGGGCAGGTAGACGGCGGCGAAACATGTCTCAACTGTCCCGCGGATGCCGGTTGCGGCGACGGGCAGCAGTGCTGCGACGATGGCACATGCGCAGCGGATTGCGACGAAGATCCTCCTTGCAACAACGATGGTATCTGCGATACGGGTGAGAGCTGCACGTGCGCGGACTGCGAAGGCGAGCAGGACAGCTGCAAGCCGGGGTTCTTCTGCGGCGAAGATGACAAGTGCCACCCCACGACCTGCGGCGATGGCAATATCCAGGGAACGGAGGAGTGCGATGACGGCAACAGTGCCGACGGCGATGGCTGCTCCAAGAAGTGTCTGAGCGAGTTCTGCGGTGATGGCATCGTGCAGGCGACGCTCAATGACGAAGTCTGCGACAACGGCCGTGCGTGCCTCGTACACAACGAGATCAAATCCGCCTTTGACTGCCGCGATGACTCCGATTGCCGCGTGTGCCTGAAGATCTCGGGCACGAGCGTCAGCCGGTGCGCCGGCGACCTGTACGGCCAGCTTTGCAGCAAGGATGAGGACTGCGCCGATACGGCGTACACGTGCGTGTACAACACGGTCCGGGATGCAGATTGCAGCGAGAACTGCACGAATGAAGAGGGCATCTGCGGCAACGGTACGGTGGAGGGGATTGAGGAATGCGACGACGGCAACAACGGCGAAGGCGATGGATGCAGCAAGAACTGTCTCCGTGAGTTCTGCGGCGACGGCGTGAAGAAGGGCACCGAAGCCTGCGACAGCGGCAGCGTGTGCAACAACGACACGTCCGTTTCATGCCGTGACGACGGCGATTGCCGCTTGTGCAAGCGTGTTTCCGGTACGAGTGTCAGCCGCTGCGGCGGCGATCCGTACGGCCTGCTCTGCACGGAGGATGCCGAGTGCACCGACGTCGCATACACGTGCGTGTACGACACGACCGAGAACGCCAAGTGCACCGCGCAGTGCACGCTTATCGGCGCGTGCGGGAACGGCACGGTGGATTCCGGCGAAACATGCCTCAACTGCGCGGATGACGCTGGGTGTACGTCCGGCAAGCAGTGCTGCGCCGATGGCACCTGCGCGGAGGACTGCCAGACGGATCCTCCCTGCAACAACAACGGCACGTGCGACACCGGCGAGAGCTGCGCCTGCGCCGACTGCGACGGCGAGCAGGATGGGTGCATAGAGGGGCTTGTGTGCATTGATGAACATTGCAGCGATGACTGCGGCGATGGTGGCGTCGATTCCGGCGAAACGTGTCTCAACTGTCCCGAGGATGCGGGCTGCGAATCTGGAGAACAGTGCTGCGCCGACGGTTCCTGCGATGACAACTGCTCCGAGGATCCTCCCTGCAACAACAACGGCACGTGCGACACCGGCGAGAGCTGCGCCTGCGACGATTGCGACGGCGAGCAGGACGGCTGCGCAACGGGCTTGGTCTGTGAGGATGAAGTCTGCGAAGGCGATTGCGGCAACGGCACCGCCGACCCCGGCGAAACGTGCCTCACATGCCCTGACGATGCGGGCTGCGCAACGGGGAACCAGTGCTGCAGCGACGGCACGTGCGCCGAGGATTGCGAGGACGATCCATCCTGCAACCACGATGACCACTGTGACCTCGGCGAGAGCTGCGCCTGCGACGATTGCGAGGGCAAGCAGGATGGATGCGAGGAGGGGCTCGTGTGTGAGGACGGTTCCTGCGGCAGAGGCGGAGATGACGACGATGACGATGGCGTGCGCTTCTGCGGAGACGGCCGCCTGGATCTGCCGCAGGAAGAGTGCGACGACGGCAACAACCTCTCCGGCGACGG
>CAZXOG010000001.1:14405-175730 GCA_964642315.1 uncultured Candidatus Peribacteria bacterium
GCCTGGATCTGCCGCAGGAAGAGTGCGACGACGGCAACAACCTCTCCGGCGACGGTTGCGATCGTGCCTGCATGCTGGAGATGAGCACCCCGCTCTGCGGAGATGCCCTCATCGTTCCGCCGGAGCAGTGTGACGACGGCGGCACGGTGCCCGGCGACGGCTGCAGCGCGGTCTGCACGGTCGAGCAGTCGCTCGTCCAGGGCCTCTGCGGCGACGGCGCCCTGAACGAAGGCGAGCAGTGCGACGACCGCAACAAGGAGAACGGCGACGGCTGCAACAGCCTCTGCCAGCTGGAGCCCGGCACGCGCACGCGCTGTGGCGATGGCATCATCACCATGGGCGAGGCCTGCGACGACGGCAACAACCTCTCCGGCGACGGCTGCAGCGTGAGCTGCCGCCTGGAATCCAAGCTCGTCGCGGGGAGCGCGCTCTGTGGGAACGGTGTGAAGGATCCCGGCGAGGAGTGCGATGACGGCAACACCCGCGACATCGATGGCTGCAGCGCCACGTGCTACCTGGAGAAGGGGTACTGCGGCGACGGGATCGTCCAGCATGCCCTGAACGAGCAGTGCGAGCCCTCCTCGCATCCCGAAGACGCGCCGTACGGCTGCAACGCGCAGTGCCGCTTCGCCCTCAAGTACTGCGGCAATGACCGCCTGGATCCGGGCGAGGAGTGCGACATGGGCACGCTGAACAACAACGGCCCCGATGCGCTCTGCCGCAAGGATTGCTCGCGCGGCCGCTGCGGCGACAGCATCCTTGATTCCGGCGAGATGTGCGACGATGGCAACTGGGTCTCCGGCGACGGCTGCGACCGCCTCTGCCGCCGCGAAGCAGGCGCATTCGGCGGGTTTGCGCAGTACGGCCCTGATGGCACGCTCCTTTCGCCGTTCGGCGCCTACGGCTACGGGCCGTTCGGCGGCCAGATCGGCGAAGGTGGCCAGTACGGCTACGGGCAGTACCCGTATTACCCGAATACGCAGCCGCTTCCGTACAATCTGCCGCTTGCCCAGGTGGCGACTGGGGCTACCAGTCATGCTCCTGTGGGCGATACCGGTCCTGTCGCGGTCTCCGTAATGGCCGCTGGTGCCGCCGCAGGGTTCGCGTGGGTGCGGCGACGGTTCCGATAAATCATTGGCAGGAGAACGCCGACCCTGCTTCAAGCAATGGAACAATTGTTCCATTGCCCCATTGCAGAGAGACATTGCCGTATGCCGTGGTACAATGGAGCGCATGGGGCGCTCGCTGAGAATCGGCCTCTTTGCCACAGCAGTGATACTGGTGGCTGCTCTGGGAGTCATCGCAAAGCCGTTGCTCACCGGTGCGGTCGTAGGGCTACAGGCGGGCATGTGCGAGCAGGTAACGCCCGATCCGCAGACGGGAGAGAAGCTGGTGTACTGCTGCCTTGATGAGATCTACGAGATGCAGCAGCGCCAGCTCCTGAGCGATCTGCAGCGCTTCGTGAGCGCGCTCGAGGCAGCGGCGAACCTGCCGACCGACCAGGGCGAGCAATTTTTCCTCAGCGCGTTCGACAGCGCCCTCCACCGCGAATTCAGCTGGAATACCGTTTGCGGCCCGAAAATTGCCTGTGAGCTCTGCGTCATGGGTCCCCTCTGCGGGAACCGCATTGTCCAGGAGGGCGAAGAATGCGATGACGGCAACACGTTCCCCGGCGACGGATGCAGTGCCGCTTGCGTCATCGAGAAATGCGGCGACGGCGCGCAGCAGCAGGGCGAAGAATGCGATGACGGCAATGCTCTTAGCAATGATGGGTGCAGCACAACGTGCAAGATCGAGAAATGTGGTGACGGGGTAAAGCAGACCGGCGAGGAGTGTGATGACGGGAATGCCGTCGCCCGCGACGGTTGTACGGAGAACTGCAAGTTGGAATACCGTCCTGCCTGCGGGAACACGTTCCGCGACGCGGGTGAAGAGTGCGACGACGGGAATACCGCCGCAGGGGACGGCTGCAGTCCCACGTGTACGCGCGAGTTCAATCCGCAGATTGCCGCTGCATGCGGGAATGGCGTGCTTGAGCAGAACGAGGAGTGCGACGACGGCAACACGTTCCCCGGCGACGGCTGCAATCCCGGTTGCAGGCTGGAAATACTCCCCGCACACCCGCCGGCGCCGCCAGAGCCATCATCAGCTTCTTCTGAGATGGCGGAGTCAATGCCGCAGAGCAGCGCTCTGTCGAGCGTGGTTGCGATCCTGTCCGAAGAGCGTGAGGAGGTGGTGCCTCCGGCGCCGGAAGATGCGCCCGTTCTTCCATCGGTTTCCCTTTCCTGCGGGAACGGCATCATCGAATTTCCGGAGGAATGCGACGACGGGGGGACGGACGCCGGCGACGGCTGTGATGGCGCCTGTACGATTGAGCAGATGCCCGGTACGGCGTTGTGCGGCAACGGCACGCTTGATCGGCAAGAAGGCTGCGATGACGGCGGGCAGGAAGACGGCGACGGCTGCAGCGCCCTTTGCGCACTGGAGCCCGGGATCAGGGGCTCATGCGGCGACGGCATGGTGACCGCAGGGGAACAGTGTGACGACGGCAATACGGCGGACCAGGACGGCTGTTCGCGCCTCTGCCGGATCGAAACGGCAATGGTGATTCCGAATCCGGCGTGCGGCAATGGAAACATCAATCCGGGGGAGGAGTGTGACGACGGGAATGGCAAGTCGGGTGACGGCTGCACGGATACCTGTTTCTTCGAAGAAGGTCTCCTCGGTGATGGCATTGTCCAGCACGCGCTTGGCGAGCAGTGCGAACCGCTGCTCTCCACCGTGCCCTGCCTGCCGAATGGCCGATTTGCACTGCGCAGTTGCGGCAACGGCGTTCTGGATCCGCAGGAAGAATGCGATGCAGGCGAAGGGAATGCCAATACCCCCGGTGCAATCTGCCGGACAGATTGCTCACGGGCGGCATGCGGCGACGGCGTCATTGATCCGGGCGAGGAGTGCGACGATGGCAACTGGGTGAACGGTGACAGTTGCAGCCGCTCCTGCAAGCGCGGCGCGGGGGGGCATGAGCCTGTCACCGTGACGCCATCGCCCGTGGATATGGGCACAGTGCAGGCGCAGCTCAATTACGCACAGCAACGCCGTTCCCTGGAACGCACGGGCCCAGCAGCCATCATCACTGCTGCCGCGGGGGCGGCTGCGGGCATCGGGTGGATGCGCAGGCGCAGGGCGCTTGCCTGATCTGCCTCGGTCACAGACCGATCTCCGGTGCGATCTTCTGCATTGCCTGGAGCGTGATCGCGATGAATTCGTCGAGTGGAATGCCGAGGAGCGGTTCGCACTGCAGGATCTGCTCGCGCTTCACCTGTGCGGCAAAGCCCTTCTCCTTGAGCTTCTTCTTCACGCTCTTCACCTCGGTATCCGCGAGTTTCTTGTTCGGGCGGACCAACGCGACGGCGATGATGAAACCCGTGAGTTCGTCCGCGCAGTAGAGGCACCGGCGGAGCATGGAATCCAGAGGGTGAGCCCCCCCGTACTTCTCCGCGTAATGGGAGCGGATGTCCTCAAGGAGCTCCTGCGGGGCCCGGAGCGGCTTGAGGAGCTCTTCCAGTGTGGTGCCGCAGTGTGCCTCGATATCCTTTTCCAGATGGTCCCAATCGAGATCGTGGAGCATACCCGCCACCTTCCACGTCTGCGGATCGCCGCCGAAACGCTGCGCCAGCGCTTCCATCACCGCGCCCGTTGCCAGGAGGTGTTCGCGCGTCTTATCCACATGCTGCGTGAGCAGCGCGTGCGCTGCAGGGAGCAGATGGCCGTACTCAGCATGCTGCAGGAGGTGCGAGGGCGGAGGCAGCACTTCAGTCTGCCCCGGTTTCTGCGCATTCTGCACGTTCTCCCCCTTCCGAGCCTTCTCCATGTTCTCCACCGGTTTCATCAGCGGGAACAACACAACGTCGCGCAGGTTGCCCTGCTGCGTGAGGAGCGCCACGATGCGGTCTATGCCCATGCCCCAGCCGGAGCAGGGCGGGCAGCCGTACTCCAAGGCCTTCACGTACTCGTCGTCCTTGCCGTGCGCCTCCGTATCCCCTCCGCGCTTCACGGCGGCCTGCTGTTCAAAGCGCTTCGCCTGGTCCACGGGATCAATGAGTTCCGAGTAGGCGTTCACGATTTCCCACCCGCCCACCACGAGCTGGAACCGGTCGGTGATCGTCGGATCATCGTCACTTAAGCGCGCGAGTGGGGAAAGATCCACGGGGTGCTGCGTGAGGAAGGTTGGCTGCACGATGCGCGGGCGGCTCACCTTCTTGTAGAGCTGGTCTATCAAATTCCCGCGCCCAAGCTTCTCCACGGGCACATCGAGCCGGATCTTTGCCTTACCCATGGCCGACCGCAGGCTGTCCGCATCCGGAGCCTCGGTCACATCGATGCCGCAGGCCGTGCGGATGGCATCCCGCACGCTCACGCGCGGCCACGGCGGGGAGAAATCCACCTCCACGAGTTTGCCCTCCCGGTCCGGGATTACTACGGTCGTCGTCCCCTTAAGCTCCCGGAGGATTGTCGAGAGCATTTCCTCGGTAAAGCGCATGTTCTCCTCGTAATCCCAGTATGCCGCGTAGTGCTCTGCCATCGTGAAATCCTGCAGGTGGCTGGGATCCAGGCCTTCATTGCGGAAACAGCGCGCCACCTCGAACACGCGGTCGAATCCGCCGATGAGGCACTCCTTGAGGAACGTCTCCGGTGCGATGCGGAGGAACATGTCGAGGTCGTACGCCTCGTGGTGGGTGCGGAACGGTTTGGCGATCGCGCCGGAGGCGGCGTTCACGAGCACAGGCGTTTCCACCTCCGTAAACCCGTGATCCCAGTAGAACTGGCGCAGCAGCCTGAGGAACCGGCTGCGGAGCTGGAACCGCTCGAACGTCTCCCGGTTGCTCATGAGATCCAGGTACCGCTGGCGCCAGGCTGTTTCCTGGTTCGCGATGCCTTGCCATTTCTCCGGGGGCGGCCGGAGAGATTTGGTGAGCATTGTCCACGACCGCGCGAGCACAGTTGGTTCGCCTTTCTGCGTGTCGAAACGCTCGCCTGTGATGCCGAGAAAGTCGCCGAGGTCCGCGGTCTTGCGGATGCGGTCGTACTCCTCCGTGCCGAGGATGTCCTCCTTGAAGGCGATCTGCAGCCTGCCGGATTCATCCTGCAGTGTGGCAAAGGTCATTTTGCCCATCTCCCGCCACAACATGATTCGCCCCGCGATGGAGAGTTTCCTCTTTCCCGGCTTGAATTTGGCTGCAGCGGCCAGCGTGTGCGTGCGGGCGAATTTCGCCGCATACGGCACGCGCCCAGCCTGCCGAAGCGCCGTGATCTTCTGCAAACGTACGTCTTCCATGCGTCCTCAGCATACCGCCTCGGCCGTCGGCGGGGAACATGTGTATGAATCAGCGGGTTTCCTGTAACCCAACTCACAGGAGATCGTAGGAGGTTCTGTATCTCTTCCCCCTATTCCGTACGATGAGCCCAATGTTTCGCACAGCGTTCCTTGCCGGCCTCAGTATTTCCGTCGCCGCGTATGCCGTTACCGTCATTCGCCAGCGGCTCGCCCGTGCAACCGTTCAGGCTGAACGGCGTGCAGCGCGACGCGTGCGGCGGTAGAATGCTCCTCGTCATGCCAAGACCGCCTCTCTGGTACCTGCAGAGCATGGAGCTCTTCGCCGGCGTAAGCGAGGAGGACATGCACCGGATGGTGAAGAACGTCGTCGATCGCGAGTACGAGCGGCAGGAATTCATCTATGTTCCCGGTGACCGCATAGAGAATGTCTACGTTCTCAAGGAGGGGGAGGTGACCCTCTACGAATCCCTGAGTGACGGCAAGCGGATCATCCTCGACGTGCTGAAGCCCGGAGCGGTCTTCGGGAACATCGGGTTCGATCCGAATGCGAACGAAGCCCACTTCGCGCAGGCGAGCGAGCGGACATACCTCTGCACGCTGCCGCACGACTACTTCCTGCAGATCCTCGCCCGCCGGCCGGATATCGCCCTGCGGGCGCTCAACGTTCTCACAAAGCGGCTCAGGCAGTACGAGTTGCAGATCCGGGCGCTCTCCGCCCTGCAGGCGCGCGACCGGATTCTCGCCACCGTGCGGCTGCTCAATGAGAAGGACGAGCAGAGCATCCTCCCCAAGATCCTGCGGCGGCCCACGCGGCTCACGCACGAGAAGCTCGGCAGCATGACGGGGCTCTCGCGCGAGACAGTCACCAAGCTCCTTGCCGAACTCAAGGCGGAGGGGCTCCTCGCGATCGAGGGAAAGATCATCCGCCTCACGGAGGCGGGGCAGCGTGCTGTGGCGATGCTGGCATAGGTGCGGAAAAGAAACCGAAGTTCGCTATCCCTTGTGCTTGCGGCCGAATAATGGGCGGGTATAGTCGACGAAATTTCGATTTGTGCTCTCATGCGCGACAAGATGGTCAATCGGCTGGAACTGCGCGAGCAGGAATATGTGGAGGGGAATGGGCACCCGTTCTCCTGGCGCATGGCGACGACGGAACAGAAGCTTGCTGCTGTTCGTGAAGTAGAAGCACAAATGGCCGCATTCGGTCGCCGTCTGAACGATGTGCTCGAGGAGATGAGGCTTGAGAGGCATCAGTTCTTTAGCTGGCGCCAGGAGCGGAACCGTCTGGAGGGACTGGCACGACATAACGGCGTTCCTCATGCGGCTGGCACCGGCAATGCATCGGTGCGGGATCGCGTGCAAGGGTTGCTTGCGGACTATGGGACATCATTTTCCCTGCAGGAGCGTGATGATCTGCTGCGGGAAGTACGGCAGTCCGCCGGCGATGACAGCGCGGCACTTGAGCGTGAGTTGCAGGCGCTTGGTCTCCCGCGGGTTGTATACGAGGCCTGGTCGCAGGATGAGAGGGATCGGGAGCGATACCGGGCGCGTGAGCGGGCAGAACAGGGGCAGATGCGCCAAGCCCTGGCACCGGTAAAGTTGCAGCAGGATGAGCTTCCACCCGCATCGCCTATGCTCTTTGTGGAGCGCCATGAGAAGACGCTGCGCCGTCGCCTGTCAGTGCCCACGACACCGGAGCAGCGCCTGCGTATTCTCGCTTGCATTGATGGTGACGACGGCAGACGGAGGAAGAAGTGGATGCGGCGCCTCAATATCACCCCAGTCACGGTGGCCGCATGGCGCATGACGGCGGAACGCGACCGGTCCGCTCTTGGGCGGGATTGGCAGGTACCGCTCATGGAAGCGGAGAGCGCCTTCAAAGCGATCCCGGATGTTGTCCGTATTCTGGAAGACGGAGTGTATGCCGATGATGTAGTGAGCAGGGAGCGTACAGAGCAGGTTCTGCAGCAGATAGAAATCGGCATTGCCGCGCAGCTCCGTGCCAAAGGCATGCCGGAAGACACCTACAGACGATGGATGGAAATGCCGACGAGCATGTCCATTCCACTTATCGATGCACTGCAGACCGCAAAACCTGTCCGGGTGGAATATGTGAGCGAGCACGGAGTGAAGATGCACACTGAACGTCCGCTCAACGAAGCGGAGGGCCGGGAGTTACTCCTGCACATCCGTGAGTGGGTGCGTGAGCAGCTCACTGCGAATTACCTCGATCAACGCGTGCACGGGGATTGGGTGCGCTACCAACGGGGGCTCCGCGTGCGCTCAGGGCATGCCGAAGTGGCGGAAGAAACACCCATGCAGTCCCCGTTATCACCATGCGAAGTTCGCTCATCCGGGCGTGCCCGGAGGTACGGCGACGCCGAAGCCCTGTGGGCAGAATTCAAGGCAACAGGGAACAACGCTCTCCGTAACCGGCTTGTGGAGATATATCTGCCGTTGGTCAAATACAACGGGCAGCGGATCTGGGCCCGGCTCCCGGAGGGCGTGGAGCTGGATGATCTTGTTTCGGCGGGAGTCTTCGGGTTGATGGATGCCATCGATGCTTTCGATCTCTCGCGCGGCGTAAAGTTTGAAACCTACTGCGTTCCGCGGATCCGTGGTGCCATGCTCGACGAATTGCGCACCATGGACTGGGTACCGCGTCTTGTTCGGGCACAGGTGAGCAGGCTGACGAACGCAATCCGTGCGCTGGAACCGACGGATGGCGCATCGCCTTCCGTTGAGCGTCTCGCGCAGTACATGGGCATACCTATCGCCGAAGTGGAGAAGCTCCTCATCGAGGCGAATACGACGCAGCTCGTGAGTCTCTCGAAGAAATGGTACGAGACCGATAGTTACAAAGATGTTGAGGAGATCCACATTCTCGTTGATGAGAAGGAAGATGATCCGGGTGATCTGGCAGAAAGCAGAGAATTCACGGAGGATGCAATGGAATACGCACTGCGCGGTTTCTCCGGATTAATCCGTGATATCTTCATCCTCTACCATATCGAGGGGTACACGATGAAACAGATCGGGGATGCCTCCGGTCTCTCGGAATCACGAATTTCACAAATGCACAGTCAGTATGAGCCGCAGTTCAAACAGCGGCTGGAGTTGCGCCTTCAGCGCAAGGATCCGCGGTTCCCGGGAGAGTGGGATACACCGCCTACTCGCATCCCCCGAACCAGCAGAAGAGCTTGCGCACTGGCTCGATGAAGATCGTATCGACGGAGTAGAGGAAGGCATCGCCGATACTCTGGAAGAATCCGCGAGGCTCCTCCTCCGGCTCTAATGGAGCGGGGCTCGGCTGAGGGATTTCTTCCGGCTCCTCGGATTCCTCCGGTGCCTGCAGTACTTCCTCCACGATTGGTTCTTCTTCCTGCGCCTGCGGCGCCGCCGGGGGCGGGGCAACATCAGTGATGGGAGTTGGTGCGGGTTTCTCAGGTTCGGGTTCCTGTTCTGCCGCGGGTTCCGTGCAGCGCCCGGGGATCACGCCGTCGAGCACCGAGCTGCATACTTGGGGTGCGGCGCAGTCGCTTGGCGAGTAGCACGTGGCCTGTGCCCATGCGGCGACGGGGATGAGCAGAGCAGCGATATCCATGGAGCAAGGGGGAATGTGAGGCCAGTGTATCGTTTCTTGGGCGAGGGAACGCCATGATCCGCTGGTGAATAATTGACACATATAATATTGAGTATATAAATATAAATTGTATGGGCACAGTTGAACTCCTTGGCGTGAGCCACTTTGATCTTGCAGCGGAAGAGCGGGTCAAGTGCTCGCTAGAAGCCATTGATCCATCCGTAGTTACTGTTGAATTGTGCGAGAATGAGGCGCAGCTCCTGCGTCAACACGCGGATTTGATAGGTGGATGTCCTCCGGATATTCAGGAATGGTTGGCGGCAATGCCCAGTGATATCCAGGGAGTCGTGCAACGGCTCGTACGGCATCAGGGGAGTGAATTCATCGCCGCAGAGGATTTTGCACGCGATCGGGCTCTTCCTTTCCACGAGATTGATGCTCTGTGGGCGATGGACACCATCCGGTGTTCTATGGTTGATAGTGTGAGGACAATCATGCGAACGTGGGGCCGGGAACGGTTCATCCAATCGCTGCAAGGGTGGAGTCAGGAAAAGTCACAGAGATCATCAGATACCCTCTATGCAATTTTTGCCGACGCTCACCGGAAACCGGATATTGAGCGAGATACGCGATGGATCGACGAGAGCAATAGCCGTGGCATATTTGCATTGGACCGTGATGAGATGCCTGCAGCACGGCTCGCACAGCTCGCGCAGGAGGCGAAAGGGAAAATCGCGCACGTATGTGGAGCGATACATACTCTGGACGATACGAGACAGCAAACGCTTTATTCCAAACTCCGCGGGAGAGGGATACCTGTACATCGGGGGATCATTGCAAAAGAAGCAGAATTGCCGACAGGCATAGAAGATCTGCAAAAAATCTTCCGTGATGTGTTGACTGCCATGCGTGGCGGTCTCTAAGATCCCCCCGCTTTCATCCTGCGAACGATCGCAGGGTGGCTTGTGTTCTAGCGCGCCTTCCCAGAGAAAAGAAGAAGCGTGCCAGAGGAACCTCCAAGTATCTATGCAGGGTCTCATCGCCAAAAAAGTCGGCATGTCACGCGTGTTCCTGGAGAACGGGGATGCAGTGCCCGTGACCTACCTTAAGGTGGAGCCGAATACCGTTGTGCGCCTCAAGGTGCGCGCGAAGGACGGCTACGATGCCGTGGTGCTTGGTGTGGATGAGCGCCACTGGAAGAGCCGCAAGGGCAAGGAGCAGGTTCGCTTCCGCACGCAGAAGGAATGGCAGGTGGAGAAACTGGACGGATTCGCCCAGGGCGTGGTGGTTACCGCAAAACTCCTGCCGAAGGATACCGTGGTCACGGTCGTCGGTGTTTCCAAGGGGAAGGGGTTCCAGGGGGGCATGAAGCGCCATCACTTCGCTGGAGGCCCGGGCAGCCATGGCTCCCACTTCACCCGCGAGCCGGGTTCCGTGGGCATGCGTGAAATGCCTGGCCGCATCCACAAAGGCAAGCGCATGGCCGGCCGCATGGGTGGCGACAGGGTTACCGTTGCCAACCGTCCGGTGCTCGTCTGCGATGCGGAGGGGGGAGTGGTGGCGGTGAAAGGGCCGGTGCCGGGGCAGAACGGTGCAACCGTGTACCTCACGGTTGAGCAGTGGCCGGACGGGTTTGATCCCGCCACGGTGTTCACGGCAGAAAAGACGAAGGAAACAGCTGCACCCGCGGCTGAAACACCCCAGAATACCGAGCAGCAATCCGCTTCCAACGACCAGTGATGCAGATCGACGTCTACACATCGAGCGGCGCGAAGAAAGGGACGGCAGAATTGCCGGCCACCCTCTTTGAAGCTCCGCTGAACCGCGGGCTCATGCACCAGGCCGTGGTGATGCAGCAGGCAAACCGCCGCAGGCCGGTTGCCGTCGTGAAGACCCGTGGCGAGGTGGTGGGGTCCACGCGGAAAATCTTCCAGCAGAAGGGCACTGGCCGCGCGCGCCGCGGCCCGGTCCGCTCGCCGGTCATGAAGGGCGGCGGCAAGGCGTTCGGCCCGCGTCCGGAGCGCAACTACGTGCAGCGCATGCCGCGCAAGATGCGCCATGCCGCTCTGCGCGCCTGCCTCTCGTTCCAGGCGAAGCACGGTGCGATCGTCGGCCTGGAGGGATACCCGGCTGAGGTGAAGACGAAGAGCGCCGTAGCGCTCCTGCAGAAGCTCCCGGTGCAGTATGGTCGCCGCATCCTTATCGTAACGCCGGCCGTGCACGAGCAGCTCAAATTATCCGTGCGCAACATCCCGAACGTGTCGGTGATCACCGCCGCGTACTTAAGTCCGGAGGATGTGCTCGCGGCGCGTCATATCGTCTTCTTCGTCGAGGCAATAGCAAAGGCGGAGGAGGTGTTCTGCAAGAAGGGGGGTACGGCGCATGTGCGGAAGGAAAAGGAGGTGCAGAAGGGCACAGTGGATGCTTCTGAGCCAGCTGCCAAGAAGCCTGTCGCCAAGAAGAAAGCTGCGCCGAAGGCAGCGAAGAAGAAATCCTCTCCATCCAAGTAAATGGATCTCACCCGCGTCATTGCCGGCCAGGTTGTCACCGAAAAGGCGGAGCGCCTCAAGGGCAGCGCGAAAACGTACACGCTGCGCGTAGATCAGCAGGCGACGAAGGTGGATGTGCGTAGCGCTCTCGAAACGTTCTACGAGGTGAAGGTGGAGAGCGTCCGCATGCTCCGCACGCGCCCCAAGCACCGGCGGTTCGCAGGCGGGGCGAGTTCCATGGAAAAACGGCACCGCAGCAAGCGGGCGATCGTCACGCTTACCGAGAAGAGCAAAGCTCTGGATCTCGCTACGTTCAAAACCGCCTGATATGCCAGTGAAGAAGTGCAAACCAACGAGCCCGGGCCGGCGCCGCATGACGATTGCGGACTTCTCCAATCTCACGCAGAAAGAGCCGGAGAAGCGCCTCGTCTGTGGCAAGAAGCAGCAGTCCGGGCGCAGCGCGAGCAGCGGCCGCATCACCGTGCGCCGCCGCGGCGGTGGCCACAAGCGCCTGTTCCGTCTGGTTGATTTCCGCCAGGTGGACAAGATGGGTGTGCCGGGGGTTGTCGCGGCGCTTGAGTATGATCCCAACCGCACGGCGCGCATCGCGCTCGTGCAGTATGCCGATGGCGACAAGCGGTACCTCCTCGCCCCGCAGGGGCTTGCCATAGGGGATCGCGTTCTCTGCGGCGAACGCACGAAGGTTCGCACCGGCAACCGCATGCAGCTGCAGTACATCCCGGAGGGATACAAAATCCACAACGTGGAGGTAACAGTTGGCCGAGGCGGGGCGATCGTCCGTTCCGCCGGAACGGCGGCCACACTCCTCGGTTTTGATGGCGAATTCGCGGTGGTGCAGATGCCGAGCGGCGAAGTGCGCAAGATCCGCAAGGTGTGCTTTGCATCCATCGGGACAATCGGAAACGAGGAACACAACCTCGTGAAGATCGGCAAGGCCGGCCGCATGCGCTGGCTCGGCCGTCGCCCGGAAGTGCTCGGCAAGTCCATGAATCCGGTCGATCACCCGCATGGCGGTGGCGAAGGCCACTCGCCTATCGGTCTCAAGCACCCCAAGACGCCGTGGGGCAAGCCCGCGCTCGGTGTGAAAACCAGGAAGCACCGCAAGTCGAATGCCCTCATCGTCCGCCCACGCATCAAGAAGCGCCGCAAGCGCTAGTCCTCTTCCTCTCTACTCATGTCCCGCTCACTCCGCAAAGGCCCGTACGTTGATCCGAAGCTCTTCCGGAAGGTGATGAAGATGGTCGAATCCGGGGAGAAGAAGATCGTCAAAACGTGGGCGCGCGACTGCGATATTCCGCCAGAATTCGTCGGATTCACCTTCGCGGTACACAACGGGAAAGATTTTACGCCCGTGTACGTCACGGAGCAGATGGTGGGCCACAAGCTGGGCGAGTTCTCCTGGACCACGAAGTTCAAGGGCCACGGCGGCAAGATGGCTGCGGCTGCAGAGGCGGGCAAACAGGCCGCCGGAGCGCCGCCTCCGCCCCCTGCAGCAGCCCGCGCGAAATAAGGATCCTTTCCTCCTTCCCTCGTCATGCACGCGTTCCTCCGTTCCGTCCGCATCGCGCCCAAGAAGGCGAACCTCATCGCCAGCATGATCCGCGGTCTCCCGGCGCCGGAAGCGCTCGCAGCACTCCAGCGCACGCCGAAGAAGGGCGCGCGTATCCTGGAAAAGCTCCTTCAGAGCGCGGTGGCGAACGCCGAGCACAACGACAACCAGCGGTCCGAGAATCTCCTCGTGAAGACGGTGGTCGTGAATCAGGGGCAGGCGTACCGCCGCGGCGTGCCCATGGCACGCGGCCGCGTGCGGCCGATCCGCAAGTTCTTGAGCCACATTTCCATTACGCTTGGCGTGCTCGGTGGCACCGGAGAGCCGCAGCCGAGCGCTCCGCAGAAGGCCGCGGCGAAGAAAGCGGCGAAAACTCCTTCACAAGCCGCGAAGAAGCCTGCACAATCGAACCGAAAGAAGAGCGAGAAGGGTACGCCCGCGGGTGGCCGCAAGGCCAAGACGGGAACGGCCGCTTCCGACTCCGCTTCGCAGCGCACTGCTGCGCCGGCACCGTCCGGTTCCACTCCCTCCAAGTAAATGGGCCAGAAGGTCAACCCCAACGGCTTCCGGATCGGGATCACCCGCGATTGGGCGAGCACGTGGTTCGCCAAGGGGCGCAAGTACCGTGACCTGCTGCTCGACGACGTGCTGATCCGCCGTTTCCTCGAGAAGAAACTGCCGGATGCCGGCATTTCCCGCATCGAAATCGTCCGCGACAAGCGCACGAGCGTGGTGATCCACACGAGCAAGCCGGGCGTTGTCATCGGCAAGCAGGGCGCCGCGATCGAGGAGCTCCGCAAGGAGCTGGAGCGGAAGTTCGGCGGGCACTTCGAGGTGAATATCCAGGAGGTGCGCAGCCCAGATTCCGATGCGGAAGTGATTGCCGAAACCATTCAGGGGCAGATCCAGCGGCGCATGCCGTACCGGCGCGCGGTGAAGATGGCGCTCGAGAAAGCGCTGCAGGCCGGCGCCCGTGGCGTAAAAGTGCGCGTGTCCGGCCGCTTGAACGGCGCCGAGATCGCACGTAGCGAGCTCTTCCGCGAAGGGAACGTTCCGCTCCAGACATTGCGCGCGGACGTCCAGCATGCGCGCCGCCATGCCGTCACATCGTATGGCACGATTGGCGTGCAGGTGTGGGTGTACAAGGGGATGGTATTCAAGAAGATCCAGCAGGCGCAATCCGCTTCTCTCCTGGAAGCAGCCTGATTTTTCCTCCTGACTGATGCTCGAACCCAAGAAGCTCAAGTACCGGAAGCACCACCGCCATCGCGGTGCGTTCAGCGGGACCGCTCAGCGCGGCACCCTGCTCGCGTTCGGGTCCTTCGGGCTCAAGGCGCAGCGCACGGGCGAAATCACGGCGCGCCAGCTAGAAGCCGCCCGCCGCGCTATGACGCGTTCCGTTGCCCGCGGCGGCAAAATCTGGATCCGGATTTTCCCGGATAACCCGGTGACGAAGAAAGCCGCGGAGGTGCCGATGGGATCGGGGAAAGGTTCGCCGGAGTACTTCTCCATGATCGTGAAGCAGGGAACCGTGCTCTTCGAGATGGATGGCTTGCCGCCGGATGCAGCGCGGGAGGCACTCCAGCTCGCAGCGTACAAGCTCCCGATCAAAACGAAGGTCGTTACACGCGTTGCCCACTGATCCATGGCCACTCAGACGTCCATCGCCGAGCTCCGGAATATGCAAGCCGCAGACCTGCGTCGCGAGCTCAAGGCCCTGCGTGCGGAGGTGGCCAAGTTGCGCATCGGTCTCAAGTTGGGCAAGCACAAGGATTCCGGCAGCTACAAGAGTGCAAGGCGGCAGATTGCCCGCATGCTCATGCTCCTTTCCGAGAAGCGGGGAGAATCATTGCAGAGCGCGTCGCCAGACCGTACAGTGCCCGCCGCGAAGCGGCGCGCAGGCGCCGCTCCCGCTTCGAAGAAGCGAACTCCTTCTCCCAAGAAGTCCTCATGAAGACGAAGACGGGCATCGTGACATCGGCCAAGATGAAGGGCACCGTGACGGTGACCGTCCATGCGTTCATCTTCCATCCCATCTATAAGAAGCGCTTCCGCAAGAGCAAGAAGTTCCTGGCGGATGCGAACGGCCATGATGTTCAGGAAGGAGACACGGTTCTCATTACCGAGTGCCGCCCGCTCTCCAAGCGCAAGCGTTTCCAGGTCACGGAGGTCCTGCAGCGCGGTCCCCGCGTCAGCGATCTTCAGGAGGAGGCTGCACTCGAGAAGGCCGTGCACCGTGAACGCAAGCATGCAGAAGCAGAAAACGAGCAGTCCTCCGCATCCCCCCAGCCGTCCGCACAATGATTCAGCCGCAGACCATCCTCACCGTGGCGGATAACACAGGCGCGAAGAGCGCCATGTGCATCAAGGTCCTTGGCGGCTCCAAGAGGCGCTACGCGCACTTGGGTGATGTGATCGTTGTGGCGATCAAAGAGGCCGCGCCGCGCGGAACAGTGCGCAAGAAGGCAGTGGAGCAGGCGGTGATTGTCCGCACGCGCTTCCTTACGCGCCGCAAGGATGGCAGCGGCATCCGTTTCGATGACAACGCCTGTGTGATTATCAGCAAAGACGGCGTGCCGAAGGGCACGCGCGTCTTCGGCCCTGTCGCCAGGGAGATCCGTACCCGCGGGTACCAGAAGATTGTTTCCCTTGCCCCAGACGTCCTATGAAAATCCGCACCGGCGATCACGTCGTCGTCATCAGCGGCAAGGACAAGGGCAAGGCAGGAGCGGTGCTCCGCGTGCTGCAGAGCAGCAACCGCGTTGTCGTGGCGGGCATCAACATGCGCGTCAAGCACGTACGTGCCACTCCGCAGCGCCCCGGTCAGCGCCTGGAATTCGAGGGCAGCATCCACGTGAGCAACGTGATGCTTGTGGATCCGAAGACAAAGAAGCGCACCCGTATCGGCATGCGCACGGATGAGAAGGGCCGCAAGCAGCGCATCGCCAAAAAGAGCGGGGACATCCTCGTTGCGTCGAAGCCGGTGGCACCGAAGGCAGGGGCAAAGACCGGCCGTCAGGCGGCCGTTGCCGGGAAGAAGGGGAAGGAAGAGCAGGCGCCGGAGGAAGCGGGTAAGACTCTCCCCTCGAAGAAGCCGTTCTGGAAGCGCGTTGTGAACTTTGGTGAAGAAGCAGTGGAATCCGATGCCGGTTCGCAGGGCAAGGAGGACCACAGCATCGCCAAAGCGACACCTCCGCATCACAAATCTACCGCCCGCGGCGGATGATCATGACGTACGCATCTCTCCATTCCCGGCTGCGCGGACCGATCAGCAAGGAGCTCAGCTCCCAGCTGAAGATCGTGAATGCCCATGCGCTCCCGCGCATCGTGAAGGTCGTGGTGAACGTCGGCATCAACCGCTCGAAGATGGAGGGGAAGGAGATGCAGGAGTACATCGGAGATTGCCTCATGCGCATTACCGGCCAGAAGCCCGTGTTCACGCGCTCGCGGAAGGCCATTTCCAATTTTAAAATCCGCATAGGAATGGTCGTGGGCGCCACAGTGACGCTCCGCGGGCAGCGGATGGAGTGGTTCCTCGACCGGCTCCTCAGTTACGCCCTGCCCCGCGTGCGTGATTTCCGCGGAGTGAGCGCGAAGTTCGATGGCCACGGCAACTACACGCTCGGCATTCGGGATCACTCCATTTTCCCGGAAGTTCCGCCGACGGATGCCAAGCAGCTCTTTGGGCTCGAGGTTGTGATCGTCACGACGGCGGAGAATGACGACCACGCGCGGGCGCTCCTCACTGCGGTCGGGATGCCGTTCCGTAAGGGGAAGGCAGAGCAGGAAGCGGCCGAGAAAGCCGCGAGAACCGTTGCGTCCTCCGCCAAGAAAACCGATACTGCTGCTTCCGCTTCTTAACCTCTTTCCATGGCTCGCACCGCCATCGTCAACAAGCAACGCGCCCAGCTCTCCTCCTTCCTCCGCGCAAAAGCGGAAGGGCGGAAGGCGAAATTCCCGACGCGCATCTACAATCGCTGCTCGCTCTGTTCCAGGCGGCACGGGTTCATGCGGTTCTTCGGGATCTGCCGCATCTGCTTCCGCGAGCTGGCGAACGAAGGGTTGATTCCCGGCATCAAAAAGTCTTCCTGGTAACGATCACCACCATGTCACCTGTTACAGACCCCATCGGCGATCTCCTCACCCGCATGAGCAATGCGCAGCGCGTCCGGCACGGCGAGTGCCGCGCGCCGTGGTCCTCCATGAAGGAGCAGTTGCTCATCCTCCTCAAGCAGGAGGGGTGGATCGCGGATGCCCAGACTGAGGGCGAGGGCGTGCACAAGCAGCTTATTGTGCAGTTCCACGAAGAGAAACCCGCGCTCACGCTGAAGCGCGTGAGCAAGCCCGGACGCCGCGTGTACGCGGGATACGGCGAGCTGAAGCCGGTGCTCCGTGGGTTCGGCATTGCCATCCTCACGACGAGCCAAGGGCTCATGACCGACCGCGAGGCGCGCAAGCGCCGCATCGGCGGGGAACTCCTTTGTACCATCTCGTAAGCCATGTCTCGCATTGGAAAGAAACCAGTGGCCATTCCATCCGGCGTCACCGTCGAGGTAGCGTCCGGTGTCGTGAAGGTCAAAGGGCCGAAAGGCGAGCTGACGTACGCGTTTTTGCCAGAGGTGACGGTGAATGTCGCCGCGGATGGCGTTGTTGTCGAGCGTAAGGGCGATGATGCCGATGCGCGTGCGCGCCATGGGCTCACGCGGCAGCTCATCGCAAACATGGTGATTGGCGTGAATCAGGGTTTCGAGAAGCGCCTGGAGATCATCGGTGTGGGTTACAAAGCCCAGGTGAAGGGCAAGACGCTTGCCTTGAGTCTCGGGTTCTCGCACCCGGTGAACTACCCGATTCCTACGGGGATCGAGATCAGCCAGGAGGAGAAGAATCCGAACATCCTCATCATCCGGGGTATCGACAAGCAGCTCGTCGGCCAGACTGCCGCGGTCATCCGTTCCCTCCGCCCGCCGGAACCATACAAAGGCAAGGGCGTGCGGTATGTCGGCGAGAACGTCCGTCGCAAGCCAGGGAAGGCGGTCGTTGCCAAGGGCGGTGCGGCGTAATCCTCTTTCCATCCTCCTGACTCCCATTCATGCCCCAAGCTAAGCTCCAGCACCGGTTCGCCCGCAAGCGCCGCATCCGCGCCAAAGTGCGCGGTACGGCCGCACGCCCGCGCCTCACCGTCTACCGGTCGCTCACGCAGATCACGGCGCAACTCGTGGATGACGATGCCCGGAAGACGCTCGTCGCCGGCAGCACGAAAGACCTCAAGAAGAAGCCGAATCTCGAGGGTGCCAAAGCACTCGGTGCTTCGATCGCGAAGAAAGCCAAAGAGGCAAAGCTCACGGCGATCGTGTTCGACCGCAACGCCTATCGGTACCATGGGCGCGTCCGTGCGCTTGCCGAGGCTGCCCGCGAAGCTGGTTTATCCTTCTGACCGACCTTCTCCCCATGCCGAAGACTTCCCGCCCAGAACGCCGCAAGAACGATCGCCAGGAGCGTCGTGATCCCTCGGAATTCGAGGAGACAACGCTCTCGGTGGATCGCGTAACACGCGTGGTCGCAGGCGGCCGCCGCATGCGGTTCCGCGCTGTCGTAATCGTGGGGAACAAGAAGGGCAAGGTGGGGCTGGGAACCGGGAAGGCTAACGAGGTGCGCAATGCCGTCGCAAAGGCAACTGCCGTCGCGAAACGCAACATGCTCCGCGTGCCGATTGTCAATGGAACCATTCCCCACGAGGTGGAGATCAAGTTCAAGGCGGCGCGTATCCGGATGCTCCCGGCATCCGAGGGGACCGGTATTATCGCCGGCGCGGCGGTGCGCGTCGTGCTTGAGCACGCAGGGGTGAAGAATGTCCTCTCCAAGCGCTTTGGATCCACGAACAAGCTCGTGAATGCACAGGCGACTCTCCTGGCGCTGCAGAAACTCCGCGCCATTCCGCAGGATCCTGCAGCCGAGTCCGCCGAGGCGGCGGCGGAAGGAGGGGAGAAGTCCACGATTGCCGTCCGGGAGGTTTCCCGCGCGGACGTGCAGGAAGGCACGCTGAAAGTGGCCAAGAAAGGCAAGGACGCGAAATGAGGAGTGATTCCGGTGTCCTGGTGTTGTAGTCTGCTCACCGTGGGGAAGCAGGCTCTCGTTGTCATCGCTCCGCAGATGTACCAGGACCGGGAACTTGCCGGAACCCGTGCCGGCTTGGAGGCCGGTGGTTTTACCGTCGTCATCGGGAGCAGCGCGGCCGGGCCGTGCCGCGGCAAGTTCGGTGGGGTGGAACAAGCGACGGCCGCTCTGCGCGATGTCCGCGTGCGTGATTACGATCGCATTGCGTTCATCGGCGGGGCAGGCGCTCTCGCGTTCGCGAGCGATCCGGAGGCGCTTCGGATTGCCCACGAGGCCGTGCGGGAACAGGTGCCGCTCGGTGCCATCTGCATCGCGCCGGTCATCCTCGCGAAGGCGCAGGTGCTGGAAGGGCGCAGGGCAACCGTCTGGGACGGCGACGGGAGGCAATCGCCCATCCTCGTGCAGTACGGAGCGCAGTACACGGGTGATTCCGTCACCGTCGATGGTCTCGTGGTCACAGGCAATGGTCCGGAAGCGGCCGAGGAATTCGGCAGGACGCTCGCAGCGCTGCATGCTTGAGAGTAGCCAGGGATCAGTATTCAGTATGCAGGGATGGCGGCACACGGAAGGCATCTCCCTGCATGCCGCATACTCTCCCCTGAATACTGAGCCGCTACCGGTAGATGACTTTGAAGTCCACACTCCCGAATGTCTGCACCCAGATGGTGCCGAAGAGCCCTATACCGATGTTCCGGAAGGAGGGGTTCAGGATGTTCTGCCGGTGCGATGGAGAGGCGAGCCAATCCCGCATCACTTCATCCACCGTCAGTTGTCCCTGTGCGATATTCTCTCCCAGCGCGAAGTAGGGGGAACACGTACAGGTGGTCTTGCATGGGCACAATTCAAACGTTGGCTGTAGGTACCCGACTGCTTCAATACGGTCGATGTAGGTGAGTCCCTCCGGAGTTGTGTGGTTGAAGTACCGGCGCTTCCACATGTCCTCGGCATGGTTCTCGGCTGCGGTTGTGAGAAGCGGGTGCAGGGAGAGCGGCGCAAGGCCGTACCGCGCGCGTTCCGTATTCACCTGGTCGAAGAGCTCCGCCCGTGTTTGCGATCCGATGATGACGTTGCTGCGCAGCACGTGCATCAGGGCGGATTTGACCATGGCGACGGTGATGTACTGGGTTGTCGCTCCTGCGGCTGCGTGCCCCGCCACCGTGAGGTATGAGGTTGTGGTGGTTGGCTGCAATGCATCCGAAAGAGCCCACGTCGGCGTGCTGCGGAGATTCGGATGCTCCGCGAGAACGCGCTGCACCGCGTCCGAAATCTCGTAATGCGTCACGAGGACGTTCGGATAGAGCATGTCCGGACTCGGTTTCGTGAAGAGCTGGTACTGGGCCGCAACTCCAGCGTACGGCCAGAACCAATCCTCACGCTTCACGTCGCGGTAGGCGTTCTGCAGGGTTGCGGAGAGCGCGAACGTCTTGGAGAGCATCTTCAGGAATTCGGCACGCGTGACCGGTTTATGTGGGTAGGCGAGCCCCTGCGTCGGCGGATCAAGGATGCCCCGCTCGAAGGATTCGAGAAGGTAGGGCACGTACCATTCCCCCTCGATGACATCGGGATACTTTCCGTTGTTACGGCGCTCGGGCGCTGTCACTCCGGCCCCAGAGAGGAGGATCATCGCCGCCTCGGATCGGGTGACATAGGACGTGGATGGTGTGACGCCATCGGCCGCATGTGCGACGGCAGCTCCGCTGAGCAGAAGCAGCAGACATGCCAGTGTGCGGCTGAAGAGAGCCGGCATAGTGGTGAATCCTTGTATTATACCACGTATGTATGTCTTTGGCTATCCCCTGCGTGCCCTGCGGGAAATTCCTGCGGGAATTCCTTGAGCACCCAGGGGAGACCCTCTAGGATAGCGCCGTCCGGACTTTCGGACGCAGGTTTTCTCCGTATGCTCCACACCCTTTCCCCCGCACCGGGTTCCCGCACATCGCGCAAGCGCGTCGCTCGCGGGAGCAGCGCCGGCGGCGGTACCACGGCAGGGCGTGGCGTGAAGGGGCAGCAGTCCCGTACGGGGAAGGGGAGGAGGTTTGGCTTCGAGGGCGGCCAGACGCCGCTCGTGCGCCGCCAGCCGAAACTCGGCGGGTTTAAGCCCCCGCGCCGCCGCTCTTACGAAGTTGTCACGCTCGCAGCGCTGGAGCGCGTTCTCGCGCCGGGCGCGTATGACGTCGCGGCGCTGCGTCAGGCACGCCTCGTGCGGACCGCGCAGCCAGTGAAGCTGCTTGCCCGGGGCTCTCTGACCAAGAAATTGTCCCTCACAGTGCATGCCGCTTCGAAGCAGGCACGTGCGGCGGTGGAGAAAGCCGGCGGGACAGTGACGATTCGCGCGTAAACTGCTTCAGCCAGGAATGTTCACCTACCTCCGACAGCTCTGGCATTCCGAAGACCTCCGGAGGCGGATCATCTTCACGCTGGCGATGCTCTTCGTGTACAGGATCATTGCCCACATTCCCGTGCCGGGTTCGGATGTGTATGAGCTCAAGACGCTCTTCGACCGCGGCGCGAGCGGTATCGGTGTCCTGGGGATCTTCGCGGCGCTCACCGGAGGCGCAATCGACAATTTCTCGGTGGTGCTGCTCGGGCTCTCGCCGTACATCAATGCCTCCATCATCATCCAGCTCTGCACGGTGATCTTCCCTAAGCTCGAGGCTCTGAGCAAAGAGGGGGCCCAGGGGCAGCAGGAGCTCAACCGGTACACGCGCTGGCTCACGCTGCCGCTCTCCTTCGTGCAGAGCTACGGATTCCTCATCCTCTTGAGCCGGGGCGGGCTCGGGAACTTCGTTGACCTGAGCTTTCCGGGCGTCCTCGCGCCGATGCTCTTCGTGACCACGGGGTCGCTCTTCCTCATGTGGATCGGCGAGCTTATCACCGAGAAAGGCATTGGGAACGGCATTTCCCTCATCATCTTCGTCGGGATCGTTTCCGGCGTGCCTTCCGTCTTAAGCTCCATGTTCTACGCGGGTGAGGGCAAACTGATGGCGTTCTATCTCTTCTGCATGGTGTCCCTTGCCATGCTCGTGGCAGTGGTGCTCTTCACCGACGCTCACCGGCTCATTCCGATCACCTATGCGAACCAGGGTGCAGGGCGCGGCGTGCAGGGGCACATTCCAATCCGTCTCAACCAGGCAGGCATGATCCCGATCATCTTCGCGGTGTCCCTCATCACGCTCCCCTCCGTCATCGCGCAGTTCCTGCGGACTTCCGTGCACTTCCAGTTCGTTGCCACGTTCGTGGATCTCCATATGAATCCGCAGAATCCTTCGTGGCTCTACATTGCCGCCTATTTCCTTCTGGTGATGGCATTCACGTATTTCTACGTGTCGGTCACATTCAAGCCGGATGACGTGGCGGAAAATATCCAGAAACGCGGCGGATTTATCCCGGGCATTCGCCCCGGCAAGCAGACCGCGCAAGTACTCGCGCGTGTCAGCAACCGGATGAACCTGTGGGGCGGGCTATTCCTGGGGGTCGTTGCCATTGTGCCGCTCCTCTTCACCACGTTTTCCGATCTCACATCCCAGGATCTCATCATCTCCGGTTCCGGCATCATCATCGTGGTTGGCGTAGTGATGGAACTCATCCGCCAGATCAACGCGCAGCTTCTCGCGCACGATTACGAAAAGCTGGTCTGAGGTCTCCATCTGTGCCCAGCCATTTTGGTATGGCGCATGTTGCGGAGTTTTCGATACTCTAGGAATGCATACGCTCTCCGTAATTCACTAGTTTCCCTCTCATCCATGGATCTCGTCTTCCTCGGCATTCAGGGTTCCGGCAAGGGTACGCAGGCCAAGCGCATCGCGCAGAAGTACGGGTACTACGTCTTCGATATGGGGCAGGAGCTCCGCACGATGGCTGCGTCGGGCACCGAGCTCGGCAATACGGTGAAGTCGTTCATCGACGAAGGGCATCTTGTCCCGCAGGACATCATCATGCAGGTGGTGCGGGCCGCGGTGCTTGCGCACGGGAAGGGGAAGATGCTCTTCGACGGAATCCCGCGTGATATGGAGCAGAAAGCGGCATTCGATGCGCTCATGAGGGAAACCGGCAGGGATTTCCGCTGCATCAACATCCTGCTTTCCGAGGAGGAGGCGCTTGCGCGCATCCGCGGCAGGGCGGGGGAACAGGGGCGTGCAGATGATGCCGACGAGGAGAAGATCCTCCGGAGAATGCAGATTTTCCAGGAGAAGACGATGCCGGTTGTCCGTGCGTACATTCAGGAGGAGAAACTCATGCAAATCGATGGTTCCGGCACTCTCGATCAAGTAACCGCTGCCATCTCACAGGTATTGTGAGGGCGGCATATCCGATGCCTACGTGCGCGCTATACACCAATCGGGAAATTCGCCTCCTCAAGGAGGGTGGCAAGATTCTCCGCGGCTGTCTTGATGCGCTACCCGCACACGTGCGTCCGGGGGTCACGACGGCGGAGCTCGATTGTTTTGCAGAGCAGTACATTCGTTCTCATTCCGGCGCGGAGCCGGCGTTCAAGGGGTATCAGGATTTCCCTGCGACGCTCTGCACGTCGGTCAACGATCAGTGCGTACATGGGATCCCCGGTGACCGGATCCTCGAGGAGGGCGATATTATTTCACTCGACTGTGGCGTGCTGTTCGGCGGGCTCTACACCGATGCGTGCATTACCGTGGCGGTCGGGAATGTTGATGAACAATCTCAGAACCTCATGCGTGCCACGGAGGAGGCGCTCCGACGGGCAGTTGCAATGCTGAAGGCCGGCGTCCGCGTCGGCGATGTCTCTGCCGCAATCGAGGAGTGCGCCGAGGAATACGGCTGCTCGCCGGTCGAATCCCTCACCGGCCACGGGGTCGGCCATCACCTTCACGATTTCCCGGATATCCCGAATCTCGGCTCCAGAGGAACGGGGCCTGTACTGCCTGCCGGAACCGTGGTCGCAATTGAGCCAATCCTCTCGCTCGGGGCAGGCAGGGTTCGGCAGGAATCGGATGGCTGGACGCTCAGCACCATTGATGGAAGCCGTACAGCGCACACGGAACATACGTTGCTCATTCGCGAGCATGATTGCGAAATCATCGCCTGAGCATCGTAGTTTTCTCTTGGAAATATTTTCTGACTTCCGCAATACATTTTGCGGATGTCAGGAGAATTTTCTGGACTTTTCGCTTGATGGTGAGCAGAGCGGTCAGTAGGATTCATCGGCTTTGTCTCGCTACGTTCTGCTGTGTCTAAGGATGTCATTGAGCTCATCGGCGTGGTGGAAGAAACCTTTCCAAACGCCATGTTCCAAGTCCGCATCCTCAGCACGCAGGCGAAGGATCACGTGATCCTCTGCCACCTTGCAGGACGCATGCGAGTGCACCGCGTTCGCATCCTCCCCGGCGATCGGGTGAAGGTAGAGATGACGCCGTACGATCTGCAGAAAGGCCGCATCACCTACCGTTTCCGCTCCGATCAGCCGCTTGCCCCCGATGGGGTGCCGGTGGTACCGGGAGGAGGAGAGACGCCTGCGGGGGGTCCCTCCGCGTAAAGAACGCTTCTCCGTGTGAATTCCTCTTTTTTCTCTCCCATGAAGGTCCGCGCCTCTGTGAAGCCCATCTGCAAGGATTGCCGCCTGATTATCCGCCGCAACGGCCGGGGCAAGAAGGTGCGCAGGATCGTTTGTAAAACCCCCAAGCACAAGCAGCGCCAGGGGTAGTTTCCCCATTGCTCCCATGCTCCGTATCGCAGGTGTCACCATTCCCGGCAACAAGCGCATCGTCATCGCCCTCACCGCGATTAAGGGCATTGGCAGGTCGCTCTCCAGCAGCATCCTCAGCGAGCTGCGCATCAGCGAGGATATCCGCCCGGACGCACTGGCGGAGGGGGATGCCGCCCGTCTGCGCGCGCGCATCGAGCGCGAGCTGATCGAAGGCGAACTCACGCGCAAGGTTTCCATGGATATCAAGCGTCTGCAGGATATCGGGACCTGGCGCGGATACCGTCACCGCCGCAAGATGCCGGTGCGCGGGCAGACATCACGCAGGAATGCCCGCACGAAGCGCGGGAAGAAGAAGACAGGCCTCTCGGGCCGCACCACCCTAACGAAGACGTAATCCTTCACCCCTTTTTCCATGGCAGAGGAAACGAAGCCAACAACGCCGACCACTCAAGCAGCCGCTCCGGAGGATGCGGCACCCGCCGCTGCCCGTGCAAAGCGGAAAGTGAAGAAGAAGGTTCCTATTGCCTTCGTGCACGTGCACGCCGGGGAGAACAATACTATCGTCACGTTCACCGATCTCAACGGCGCTAAGCTTGTGTGGAGCAGCTGCGGCGTTGCCGGATTCAAGGGGACGAGGAAGTCCACGCCGTACGCCGCGAAAGTCGCGGCCGAGCAGGCGGCGGAGAAGGCCCAGGTGTACGGGATCGAGTCGGTGCACGTGCGTGTGAAGGGTCTCGGACCCGGCAGGGAACAGGCTATCCGCGGGTTGCAGGGCGCAGGGCTGAATTTGGAGTCCATTGCCGATGTCACGCCAATCCCGCACGGAGGTGTGCGTCCGCGCCGCCGCCGCCGCGTGTAGTACGCCGTTCGTTTCTTCCCTTACGTTCTCCCTTATTCCCCACGCATGAAGTACACAGGACCAAAAGCGAAGCGCTGCCGCAGGCAGGGGACGAACCTCTACGGTTCGGACAAGTACGACAAAATCCTGCAGCGCAAGCCGCAGCTGCCGGGCAAGGGTCCGCGCGCCCGTGTCGGCCGGCGTTCGCCGTATGCTTTGCAGCTCATCGAGAAGCAGAAAATGCGCGATCTCTACGGTCTCTCGGAGAAGCAATTCCGCCGTGTGTACGAGCATGCATCGAAGGCGACAGGGAAAACGGGCGAGGTCATGCAGCAGCTTCTGGAGCGCCGTCTCGACAACGTGCTCTATCGTGCAGGGTTCGCTCTCACGCGCATGCAGGCGCGGCAGTTTGCGAGTCACGGGGTGTTTCTCGTGGATAACCGCCGGGTGACATGCCCGTCGTACCTCGTGCGCGAAGGGCAGAAGATTGTCGTGCGCCCGAAGTCCAGGCAGTCTACGGCATTCGTGGACATTCTTGCCGCGCACGAGAAGTACATGCCGCCCAAATGGCTGCGCGTTGACAGTTCCGCCATGCAGGCGGAGGTGGTTTCTCTGCCGGAGCCGGATCAAACTGAGCAGGTTGTGGATATCCGGCAGGTGCTGGAGTTCTACTCCCGGAATTAAGTTCTGTCCTGCGGAGGAGAGACCTCCGCGGCCCCACGTCCCTTTCCCATCCTCCTCATGCACATCTTGCAGGAAGAAATCGGTCTCCCCGTCTTCAGTGCCAACCCGGCCAAGGAGGGCGATCAAACGCACATGACGTTTTCCATCGGACCCCTGCCTCCGGGGTATGGCATGACGCTGGGGAATGCAATGCGCCGCGTGCTCCTCTCAAGTTTGCCCGGTGCCGCCGTGGCATCGGTGCGCATCAAAGGCGTGCAGCACGAGTATGCCACCATCAAAGGCGTGCGGGACTCCGTCGTGGACATCTGTCTTAACCTGAAGCAGCTCAAGCTCCGGAAGTTCAGCAAGGATCCGGAGACCATCTCGCTCTCGGGCAAGGGCCCGAAGACGCTGAAAGCCAAGGATCTCAAGGTGTCTTCCGACATCGAAATTCTCGATCCGGAGACGGAGATCGTTACCTTGGAGAAGGGGGGGGAAATCGACATGGAGATCATCGTGGAGAAGGGCGTCGGATACATTCCCGCGACGGATCGCAATCGCAAGCAGAACGAGCCAGGCCTTATTCACATCGATGCGGTGTTCAGCCCCGTGGAGCGCGTACGTTTTGATGTGGAAGCCGCGCGTGTCGGGCAGCAGACAAACCTCGAGAAGCTCGTGCTGGATGTAAAGACGAACGGTTCGCTCACTGCCGAGGAGGCCGTGCAATTTGCCGCGCAGCTGCTCAAGAGTTACTTCGAGTACTTCTCGAAGGCGGAGAAGGTTGTGGAAGGTGATTTCATTGCGGACTTCAGCCGCGCCGGCACGCCCGGCATGGCCGAGGCGGATGCCGCTCCGGTGAAGGAGAGTTACACCCCGATCGAAATCCTCAACTTCTCGCCGCGCACCCTGAACGCGCTCATCAACGCTGGCGTGGGGAGCATCGAGCAGCTCACCCGCTGCACCGAGGCCGCGCTGAGCAACTTCCGCGGTTTCGGCGCGAAGGCGCTCGAGGAGGTGAAGAGCACGCTCGCCGATCGCGGTCTCAAGCTTGCGGAGGAGAGCGACGACGAGGGCATGATGCTCGGCTGAGCCGCGCATTTTCCTCACGATTTCTTTTGCCGGAGTACCGGCGAATTCCCTACACTGCCACTCTCAAATGCGCCACAGAGACGCACGCCAACGGCTCACGCAGAAACCGGCTCACGCTCGGATGCTCAAGCGCAACCTGCTCACGTCGTTGCTCTTGTACGAATCGGTGCGCACGACGAGGAATCGCGCCAAGGCAGTTCAGCCGCTCGTTGACCGTCTCATTGCCACCGCGAAAGCGAGTGCCCCGCATGTAGCGATCCGCCGCATCAATCGCGTCGTCACCGACCCCAACGCGAGCAAGAAGATCATGGAGGTCCTCGTGAAGCGGTATGCCGCCAGGTCCTCCGGCCTCACGAAGGTGGTGCCGGCAGGCGCCCGTCTGGGAGACGGCGCCATGCTTGTTGATCTCTCGCTCGTCGATGCGCAGGTGCAGCCGGTCGCGGAGAAGGTGCCGACGCAGCGGAAGGAAACAGCGAAGGAGAGCGATAATGCCACGCCGAAGGCCAAGAAGCCGAAGAAGCCCCGCGCCTCCTCTTCTACGACACCGCAGCAATGAGAACTTCCACCGTGAAGCCATCGGCACCAATCTGGTATGTCATCGATGCCAAAGGGCAGACATTGGGCGATGTCGCGTCCAAAGTGGCGCATATCCTGCGCGGCAAGCACAAGCCGACGTTCTCTCCGCATCAGCTCTGCGGGGACGAAGTCGTCGTGATCAATGCGCGCTCTCTTGCCGTTGAGCAGCGCAAACTCCTCCAGAAGGAGTACGTGACACACACGGGATACCTGGGGCACATCCGCTCTGTGCGAATGCGGGATATGCTCAAGCAGAAGCCTGAGCAGGTGATCGAGCAGGCGGTATTCGGCATGCTTCCGAGGAACCGCTTGCGCGCACGCATGCTCAAGCGGCTGCACGTTTTCGCTGATGCCGATCACGCGCACGCTGCGCAGAAGCCAGTTCCTCTCCCCCTGTAAGTCGCCATGGATGCCTCCAAACGCCAGTATTTCTTCGGAGTCGGCAAGCGGAAGACCGCCATTGCGCGTATCCGTCTCTATGCAGGGGGATCCGGGGAGGCCAAAGTGAACGGTCGGAAGTTCGCAGAGTACTTCACAGGCACAGAAATGGAGAATGCCATGGCGCCGCTTGTGCTCACAGAGAAGAAGGGCGAGTTCGATGTGGAAGCTCTGGTGAGCGGAGGTGGTCGCACAGCCCAGTCCGATGCGGTCCGGCTCGGCATCAGCCGGGCATTGCTCCTCGATGATCCCGAGCTCCGCCCGACGCTCAAACACGAGGGGTTCCTCCGCCGCGATGCGCGCATCAAGGAGCGCAAGAAGCCGGGCCTCAAGCGCGCCCGCCGCGCCCCGCAGTTCTCCAAGCGTTAAGAATCAGGCGGTTCCTGGTTGGGTTGTTTCATGCGGCAAGTTCCACTTTCATGTAGTACAAACTCTTGCCGTCATCCGTATCCAGGATAAAACGCGCCTCGAGTTCCGTGAGCTGCATGATGGTCTGGCACATTTTGAGGAGCATGTGTGGCGGCAGCGCAATGCCGTCTTTGAGCAGGGTCGCGCAGAGCCCCGCGGAATCTTTCGCCCTCAGGAACGGCTCTCCGTGGCGCAAGATTGCCCGGTAAATTGATTGGTGGATCTTCGTGACGTACCGCTCCACGTACTGCTCCAAATCCTCCACGGCGAGATCATGGACCTCCGGCAGAGCCTCGAGGATGTCCAAATCGCTGTGAATGGCATGCGCGATGCAGGCGTCGAGAGTCATTGTTTGTGTGGTGAGAAATCCCCCCATGATACCAAAAATGCGGATCTTTCTCAAGGCATGGGCCGCAGACAGTCAGGGATTCCCTGTGGCAGCACACTACTGTCCCTGTGGTTTCCCGCCGCTCTGCCGTAGGTTCTCCATGTCAATTCTCCAGATTTCCTTCTGGTTCTTGTAGGCAACGACGCAGAGACCGAACGTACAGGCTCCCAGCGCGTACGGCAGGGAAGCCGCGAGGTACGTCTTGCCCACGAAGATGAGGAGCGTGTTGATGACGATGAACACGATGCGGATCTCCGTCGGTCCGATCCCGAGATAGCTGATCTTGAAGTTGTTCGTGGCGGAAAATGCTAGAAAGGATTGCACCATGAATCCTCCGAGGAGCGCTTGGACGAAGAACAGAATGTACTTGTTGTCATCGGGCAGGAGGAACGAGTACCCGATGAGGATGGAGCACAGGAAGAAGTAGTCCATAAGGTGATCCATGTAGTAGCCCCACTTGATGAGGCCGGTTCCGCGCGCCCTTCCGACTGCGCCATCAAGCAGGTCGGTGAGGTACTGGAGCGCTATGCCCGCGTTCACTCCCCAGAGCCAATGCAGATTCCCGCGGGCTGCGAGGAAACTGCAGAGCAGAATGAGCAGGTTCCAGAGAATGGTGGAGAGGGTGAGGTGGTACGTTTCGATGAAAGGGGGGACGTACCCCACGAGAGAGTCACGCAGACGGTCCTCCCATCGTTTGAGTACCCAGGAACCGTGCTTCTGGTCGCCGCCGAATCGTGGAAGGAGTGACATGGAATTCGCAGATTTTCTTGCCCCGGAAGGCAATGGAGCCACCGCGGGGAGTTGAACCCCGGACCCACGCGTTACGAGTGCGTTGCTCTACCAACTGAGCTACGGTGGCACGCGGCCGAAGTATAGGCAGAACCGGCATGACGGGGAAAGGGATTCGGCCGGATTTGCGATTGCCCTGGCTAGAACGGTTCCCCTGATGCAGAGAACGCCGGGAACACCGAGAAACGCGTGGTATGGGGACGTATGCGCGTTCCACTTTCCGTGCAGGAGGGCGCCACGCCGGTTGATGTGCGTTCCTCATGGTAGGATTCCTCCTATGGAGCGTTCTGCAGCGCTGACGTGGTCCTGGCTCAATGTGCTCACGAAGAAGCGCTACGACGCGTTGTGCAACGTCTACGGCGATCTTGGGGATGCTCTGGGGCATGTTGGCCGGGAGATGCTGAAAGCGCTGGGATGCCGTGAGGATACGGTGGAGAAGGTCCTCAACCGTCTCGAGGGCTTCGATGCTGCCGAATACGATGCAGAGTTGTCGCAGCGCGGCCTCCATTTCGTCTGCATCGAAGATGATGCATACCCGGAACACCTGCGGGAAATCCCGGATCCTCCTGTGTTCCTCTACGCCAGAGGCGATCTGGCGGTTTGCCATCAGCCCTGCATTGCGCTCGTTGGAACGCGTGCGATGTCCGCCTGCGGCAAGCGCGCCGCAGAGTTTTTCACGCAGGAATTCGTGCGTGCAGGCGTTGTGACGGTGAGCGGTTTGGCAGCCGGCATCGACGCGCAGGTCGCCCGCGACACGATCGCGGCAGGCGGCAGGCATGTTGCGGTCCTCGCGCATGGACTTGGCGCCATATATCCCAAAGCGAATGCGCGGCTCGCCGGGGAGGTCGTGCATACAGGCGGGCTGCTGCTCTCAGAATTCCCGATAGACGCGTCACCCGATACGTACACGTTCCCCGCCCGCAATCGCATCATTGCCGCCCTTGCGCTCGGCACGGTGGTACTGGAGGCGGGTGAGGGGAGCGGAGCGCTCATTACTGCGGATTTCGCGCTGGAGTACGGCCGCGACGTCTTCGCAGTACCCGGACAGATTTTCGATCCGCAGTACGCCGGATGCAATGCGCTCATTGCAGCCAGCCGCGCCAGGCTTGCCACGATGCCCTCCGCAGTCCTGCAGGAGTGCCGTATTGCGTGTCCTGGGGAACAGGTGCGCAGTACGTACGTACCACAGAATCCGCAAGAGGCTGTCGTTTACAACACTCTCACGCCTCTGCCGCAGTCAGTCTCCGATATCGTCGATCACACCAGGGGAGACGCAGGGGCAGTGAATGCAGTGCTCACTGTTCTTGAGCTTGCCGGTGCGGCAAAGAACGTCGGCGGGGGCATGTGGGTGCGGGCATGAACACAGATAGGTTTCCTCCCGGTGAGCTGCTACACTTGCGCAGGTTCATTGCTGTGTCCGTACAGCTTCCCTTTGCCTCATCCCTTGATGTGCCTCTATGGCTGATGCGCGGCCGAAACTCACGATCGTTGTTCCTGTCTACAATGAAGAAGCAACGCTGGCTGTGATCATGGACCGGTTATTCCGCGCGTGTGGAGACGGTGCAGAATGCATTTTTGTCGATGACGGCTCGAAGGACAGATCTCTGGCCATCCTGCGGGAAAAGGCGCGTCCGTGCGATACGGTGCTCACGAAACCGAACGGCGGGAAAGGTTCCGCGGTACGTATGGGATATGCGCATGCGCAGGGGGAATACTGCGTCGTGCAGGATGCAGATCTGGAGTACAGTCCGGAGGAAATTCCCGCGCTCCTCGCCCTCGCGGAACGGGAGGGCGCGCAGGCGGTATTTGGCTCTCGCAGGCTGAAATCGCAGAAACAGTACGTGCATCTGTCGTTCTTCCTCGGAGGCTCTCTGCTGACGCTTCTCTGCAATGCGCTTTACGGCACGCGTCTCACCGATCAGCCGACGTGCTACAAGATGGTCCGTACCGATATCCTCCGCACGATCCCTCTCCGGGAGAACGATTTTCGTTTTGACCCAGAGCTTACGTGCCATTTGGCGCTGCGGCGCATCAAGATTCTGGAATACCCCGTGAGTTATCATCCGCGGACTGTGGCGGAAGGGAAGAAGATCTGCTGGAAGGACTGGTTCCGGTGGGTATGGGTGTTCCTGCGCATGCGCGTGTTCGGGCGGTAGCCCTCCGGTTTCTTGCCAGGGGATTCCCGGGATGCCTATCCTCTTTTCCCGAGCCCTTCCACCGCACGGAGCACCTCAACCGGCACCATCCAAACAGTCGTATTGGACTGGTCTGAGCTCAAATCATTGATGCTCTGGAGTGTACGCAGGTGCAGGGCGCCAGGCTGTTGCGCGAGCAGTTCCGCTGCCTTCGCCATGTTCGCCGCAGCTTCCACTTCGCCCTGGGAATTGATGATGACGGCCTGTTTTTCTCTGGCCGCCTCCGCAACTTTCGCAATAGTCCGTTTTAGGCTGTCTGGCAGCACGATATCCTTGAGTTCCACGCTCTGTACGTCGATGCCCCATGCATCCGAGGCGGCATCAACCGTTTTCTTAATACCTTCGCTCACCTCTTTTTTGTTTGCTAGCAGCTGGTCAAGCGTCACTTCGCCAACAGCATTGCGCATGGTGGTCTGCGCAAGTTGGCTCACTGCGAAAAAGAAATCCTCAACCTCCAGCACGGCCTTTCTGGCATCCGAAACACGGAAGTAAATCACAGCGTTGATCCGGACGGGGATGTTATCTTTCGTGATCGCCTCCTGATCCGGCACATCCACGGCCTTCACGCGGATATCCACCTTGAGCATCCGCTGGAAAACGGGGATGAGGATGTGCCAGCCGGGATTCCATGTCGTGCTGAATTTCCCCATGGTGAGAATGATGCCGCGCTCGTACTGGTTCACCTGTTTCACGAGGAGGATGAGCAGCACAAGGAACGGCCAGAACAGGAACGACAGGCCGAAGATTGCATCCATGGGAGCGGGGGAAATTCACGTCCCATTCTGCGCCAGCATCGCCGCGGTGTCGACAATCTGCCCGAATGCCGCCGGATCGAGCGAGGCGGCGCCGATGAGGCCGCCGTCGATGTCCGGCTGGGAGAGGAGGCCTTCAGCCGATTCGGGCTTCATGGAGCCGCCGTAGAGAATGCGGATGTGCTCGCGCCGGGAAGCCGGGGCGAGGGAGCGGATGAACGCATGCATCTCCTGGGCATCGTTCGGGGTTGCCGAAACACCCGTGCCGATCGCCCACACAGGCTCGTAAGCAATGGTGAGCTCCTCCTCCAGCGGGCAGCCTTTGAGCTGTGCACGGACGACCGCTTCCTGCTTGCCGGCCTTTCGCTCCTCCGCTGTTTCCCCGACGCAGAGGATGGGGTGCAGATTCTGCTCGAGCGCGGCGATGACCTGTTCGATGACTGCGGCGTTCGCCTCGCCGTGCTCCCGGCGGCGCTCGGAGTGGCCGCAGAGCACGCTGCGGCAGCCGGCTGCAGCGATCATGGCCATACTCACATCGCCCGTGAATGCTCCAGAGGCCTCCGCACGGCCGCACTGCGTTCCCGTGATTAACTTTGCCGCGATGCAGGCCGGAACATCCAGGAACGACGGGAAGACAAACACATCCACAGCCGCACGGGAACGGTACGGTGATTCCGCCCCGAAGGCTCCGGCAGGAGCCGGATGCATTTTCCAGTTGGCGGCGATGAGCGGCTTGCGGCGCACAGTGCAACTCTAGCAGATCATGCTGAGGGGCGCTTGGCCGATGGAGGCAAAGCGGCGCCCTGCGGTCGTGTCGTGAGGTACGTGGCTGGCAGGAGGCCGAGGAGCGCGCCGCCGAGCATGCCGAGAACGCCGGCGAGGAGCGCAAGGAGGATCGAGGGGAAGTGGTTCATGAGCTGCTTCTTGGCCACAATCGCGAACGAGAGCGCTGTGCAGGCGATCACGGCAGTGAGGATGCCCATCCTTGTCGCCAGGTCGGCCACGTTCGCCCGATCACCGGCGGCGAGGGCCACGAGAGCTCCCACGAGCCCGGCGAGCGCGAGGAAGAGCACGAAGTACGCCAAATAGAAGCCGAACGCCTGCAGAGGCGTGCGCCGGAATCCGAAATCAGCGAGGTTTGCAAACATGGTGCGTGCGGAGGAAAGACGGCAGCAGTGTACATGGGCTCGTGTATGGGCGCCACGCCGGGGAGTTGCCAGCACGGCGTTCCTGCGTCACGATGGCAGTGATGGAACCGCCCAAACGCGTTGTTCTCGCGGCTGATCACGCAGGATTCGCGCTCAAGGAAGTTATCAAGCAGCATCTCCTTGCGCGCCGGATTGACGTGATCGACGTCGGGACGTTTTCCGATGAATCCGTGGATTATCCCGCAATCATGCGCAAGGGATGTGCGGTTGTGCTGGAACAGCGGTGCCCGGGGATCCTCTTCGGCGGCAGCGGGAATGGGGAAGCGATGGCGGCGAACAAAGTCCGCGGCATCCGTGCCGCCCTGGTGTACAGCGAAGAAACTGCGCGCCTTGCCCGCGCGCACAACGATGCGAACGTCATCAGCATGGGCGGGCGGCTCACGAAGCCGGAAAATGCAAAGCGCTTCGTAGATATCTTTCTCAGCACGCCATTCGAAGGAGGCAGGCACAAGCGCAGGGTCGACGATCTGGAAGCGTGATCGCACCTGCACGGCGCGCATCTTCTGATGTACGATGGCGGGCGATGGGACGCTCCAATCGTATTCTCATTGCCCCTTCCATCCTCTCTGCCGATTTTGGCAGGTTACAGCAGGAGGTGGAAAGCATCGAACCGCATGCCGATTGGTTGCAGGTGGATGTGATGGACGGGCACTTCGTCCCCAACCTCAGTTTCGGGGCGCCGGTGCTCCGCTGCCTGCACACGTCGCTCCTCGTGGACGTTCATCTCATGGTGTCCAATCCCGCGGATCGCGTGCAGGAATTTCTGGAGGCGGGTGCCGAACACATCACGTTTCATGCGGAAGTAGCGAAAGGCCGGGCGCGCCGCGAACTCATCACGAACATCCGCAAGGGCGGGGCGACTGTCGGCATTGCCATCAACCCTGATACCCCCTTGTCCGTGGCGAGCGATGCGCTTTCCCACGTCGATCTTCTTCTCGTCATGTCCGTCCACCCCGGTTTCGGCGGGCAGGGGTTTATCGCGGATGTGCTTCAGAAGGTCCGGGAGGCCCGCGAACGTTACCCGGAACTCATGATCCAGATGGATGGCGGCATCGATGGCACAACCGCCAGGCAGTGCCGCGAAGCCGGGGCGGATAACCTCGTGTCAGGGAGTTTCATTTTCCGCGCGAAGGACCGGGCTGCTGCGATCGCTGCGCTTCGAGGAGAATGAGGCGTATTGTTGTATTGCTTGGCAGCGTAGGGCTTGCATTTGCGTGCGCCAGTTGTACTCAGCCGCTGCAATCGGATCGGACGGTCAGGCTCGTCGGGCCCGCCGGGGAGAACGTCCGCGTTGCGGTGGAAATCGCTGATGAGGATCAGGAGAGGGTGCGCGGGCTCATGTTCCGTTCCTCGCTGCCCGAAGGGTATGGCATGCTCTTTGTTGTCCCCAGGGAGCAAGTGCTTTCCTTTTGGATGAAGGACACGGCCATGCCGCTCGATGTGCTGTTCTTCCGCGTGGATGGCATGTTCATCGGTTCCCGTTCCATGGAGCCGTGTGCTGCGGATCCATGTCCTTCCTACGTTTCACAGCAGCCAGCACAGTACGCGCTGGAGGTTCCCGGCGGCTTCGCTCTGCGCGAAGGGATCGGGCAAGGGTGGCGGATTGAGCTATGAGTGGAAGGCGCAGAACGTGGAGAAGGTTAAGCACGTTCTTTCCACATCCACCGCATCTTCTGAGCATTTTCTACAGGTCGAACGTTGCCAGGTATTCCACAGGAGAGTGGTCGTCCGTGAGCATCTGGTAGTTCTTGAGGTCGATCGATGCGGTATCAACGCGTTTGTCGCAGAAGTTCCGCATGCCAATGCTCGGCCCTCTGTACGGGCAGACGCTGAAAGGCTCTGCGCTTTTGCGGGCGAGAATGATGATGTTCTGCTTCTCCGTGCTCGCCGGATCCCGCATTGCGAACACTTCGGTATTCGGGAACACCGAAGTGATGGTGCGGAGCGCCGAGAAGAAGAGGGACGGCGTACGCTCCTCAAGGCTGCCGATGAAGTTCACGATCAGCACGCCGCCGTCCGTCAGGCGGTCGGAAACGAGCTGGAAGAATTCCCGCGTGGTGAGGTGCGGAGGCATCGCGTGGTGCGAGGAGTATGCATCCCCGAAAATCACGTCGTAGCGCATGTCGGTGTCATGCAGATACCTGCGGCCGTCTTCGATGAACGTGCGCAACCGCGGGCTCTCCTCCAAGCCGAAGTATTCTTTGGCAATCGGCTCCAGCACTGCTTCGATCTCCACAACGTCAATGCGTGCGCCCGGATATTCCTCCAGCATGGCTTTCGGCAAGCTGTAGGCACCGGCGCCGAGCACCAGAGCAGACCCAATGTCCTTCTTCAGCACCGGGGCAAGGCGGAAGAACTTGGAGTATTCAAACGCAAGTTCCTTGGAGTGCATGAGCATGCCCGACGACGCATTGAGATCCTGGAAGAGAATGCGCATCGGCATCCCATCGTCGCGGGTGGCGTCGACGACGCGGATGTTCTGGTACAGTCCCTCTTCCTCGTGAATGACGTGGGCGGAAACGGGTTTCCCGATACTGAGGAGCCCCGCAGTGATCGCGAAGCAGATAACGAGGATGACCGCTTTCGAACGGCTCCGTGCCCCGCCGAACCGCAGTGTTCCGGCGAGCCCGATGGCAATGAGCAGAGCAGCCGTGCCGACCAGTGTGCGGGTCACTCCAAATTGCGGGATGAAGATAAAGCCGGTGAGCAGGCTCCCCGCGATGCTGCCGAGGGTGGACCAGAAGAACACGGATCCCGCCGTCGTTCCGATGCCCGTATCGCTCATGCGTTGCATGAGCGCAATGACGAACGGCGAGAGCATGCCGAGCAGGAAGCCCGGCAGCGAGAAGAGGATGAGCGAAGAGATGAGCGGCCCGCTCACTGGCGAAAGCTGGAAGGCCCAGAACGGCAGAAGGCTTCGGCTCACACCGGCGAGCAGCAGAATGCTTAAGCCCCCGAACAGGATGATCCCGTAGAACGCAGATTGTTCGGGGTGTCTGTCTGCGTACCGGCCGCCGATCGCGTATCCGATGCTTAAGGAGGCGAGCACGACGCCGATCACGCTCGAGAACGAGTAGAACGTGTTGCCGAAGTACGGCGAGAGAATGCGCGTTGCCACCACTTCGACAACCAGCACGCCGCCGCCGGTGATGAACACGACAGCAAGGAGAGCTGCTCCTGCCAGGCGGGAGGAACGGGAAGGGGATTGTGCCATGGTTAGTGGAGGGAATAGGGGGCGAGGTTGCGTTCGATGCGGGCGAGCGCGTCCGGCTCTTCCGGCAGCGTGAATGATTGTCCCGTGATGCGTTCGTAGAGATCGATGTACTTGCTGGCGAGCATCAGGCGGACATCGTCCGTGATCGTCGGCCACGTGCTCTTGTTCCCGTACTCAAATCCCTGTTCGCGCATCCAGAGCCGGAAAAATTCCTTGTCGAGGCTCTCGGGCTCTTCGCCGCGATCAAAACGGTCTTCGTACGTCTTGGCAATCCAGTACCGCGAAGAATCCGGCGTATGCACCTCGTCCGCGATGGTGATTCTGCCCTGTTCGTCCCTGCCCATTTCGTACTTCGTATCAACGAGGATCAACCCGCGCTCTGCGGCAATCTGCTGACCGCGGCGGAACGTTGCGAGCGCCTTTTCGCTGATCTCTTCCCACTGTTCCGTTGTGGCGAGACCGCGGGCAACGATGCCTTCACTGTCAATGAGTTCGTCGTCTTCGCCTTTCGTCGTCGGCGTGATGATGGGGGAATCGAAGCGCTGGTTCTTCACCATGCCATTCGGGAGCTCTATACCGCAGAACCTCCGAGCGCCCTGCTTGTAGTTCATCCACGCGGAAGTTTTCGTCGAACCCGTCAGGTAGCCGCGGACAACGATTTCCACCTGGAACATCGTGAGATCCTTCACCACCGTCACGTTCGGGTCCGGTGTGTCGAGGATCTGCGTCGGCGTGATGTCGGCGATCCGATCGAACCACCACGTGCTGATCTGCGTCAGCACCTGTCCTTTGAGGGGGATCGTGCACCAGAGGATATCGAATGCGGATTGGCGGTCCGTTGCGATGAGAATGCGCCTGCGGTGTTCGGGTTGCGCGTACACGTCGCGCACCTTGCCTTTGTACCGCGGCCCAAGGTTCGGAAAATTCGTCTCCTCGAGCGCGTGCGCGAGGAATGGGCGGAGAGTGTCAGTCGCAAACATGGAGGGATTGTAGCAAAATCCGTTCCGGAGGAAGCGGGAACAATTCATTCGGCTCCATGGAGCCATGAATTGCATGGGCAGAATCCGATTCTGCGCGGCTTTTCCAATCCAGAGCTTCTTCTTACGTACGCTGGTTCTATGCTTGAAAAGTTGTCTCTCTGCGCTGCGGCCGGCGCGCTCCTCCTTGCCTGCGTGACCGGTTACATTGTCGGCCGCATTGTCGACGTACAGCGGAGTTTTGCCAATGTGCCGATGTATCTGGTGCCGGATACCCGGCCAACTGTGCCGGTCATCCGGCTCCACGGAGTGCGCAACGGCGGCGTGGAGGGGCAAATCATTGGCGATGCGCGCCTCTTCCTTGGCGAGGAGCACGTTACGCCGTCCGCGAGCGGCGCATTCCGTGCGTCGGCTGATCTCTTCCTCACGAATACGATCGATATCACTATCCCTGACGGCATGGCGTTCGTCGCTTCGTCGAGGGGGAAGAAGTACTACCCCGTGCAATCCGCGGCTGGAGAGAAGATTGTTCCGAAGAACAGGATCTATTTCCGTACGGCGGAGGAGGCGGCGCACAGAGGATATGTGCCCTAGAAAGATGAAAACGAGGGCGTATACGTCAGGACGCAGGCAACCTCTTCCGTGGGGAGTTCCTGGTGCCAGAGGAGTTCGGCTTTACCTTGGTATACGGCGCGCATTGGATGCTGGAAGTCGGAGAAGCGATTGAAACCGATCCTGGCATGCGGTGCGCCTTCTTGCGGTTCGGCGACAGGGTAGGGCTCTCCTGCCTGGGCAGGGATGCCAAAGATCCCGCCGGCATTGGCGATCTGCATGTACCGTTGTGCGGAATTACCGATCCAGTAATGGTCGAATGCAAGTGAAGTTCCTGGCGGCACACGCCTGTAAAGTTCGCGGATGGTGCTCGCGACGCATGTGCCCCAGTAATCGCCCATGAAATCGGAGACAAGAGCGGAACTCACGAGAGGGTTCATGTAGATGTAGGAGAATCCTCTCCATTGCGCATATGTGAAGAGGGAGAACGCGATGGAAATCGCCGCGATGCCGTACTGAAAATTCAAACGGAATTTCTGGAATCCCATTGCCCCAACGACTGCGAGAGGGGGGAAAAGGAAGAGGATATGTCGTTCCTCATCGAAGAGGTTGGGGCGGGCGATGAGGATGCCGCCGAATGTGCAGAGAATGATGAGCCAAAGCCAGACGTCGAGAGAGAGATCCAGAGTGACGAGATTTCGGAGAATCATGGTGGTGGAAGGACGCCGCCAGATGATGTGTCGCAGAGATTCCAACAGCCCGACAGCGAGAAAGAAGAGCACGATGGGATGAGTGAGGAGCGGGAACCAAATAAGGGGGTACCAGCGGGGGAGGAGCGGAGAAGGAACGTCGAGTCCTATACCGAAGAACTGCACGTGCCCCTGCCATGGGTAGGCAAGGAACATGGAGAACGATTGCCACCATTCCGTTATCCGCGTTTCCCACAGAATCGGGTAGAATGCGTAGGTGGCCACTGCCGCAACGAGAAGGGGGATGACGGGAATCACGATGCGCAGCCAGAGAGGGTGGGTGTTTGCCCGCGGAGCGTAGAGCACGAGGCAACATGTGAGAATGACAAGGTGAACTGGGAGCACGGGCCGGAGCAGGAATGGCAGCGCAGCTATGCATCCCATAGCGACGAGCCGGCCAATGGAAAACCGTCGTTGGGTACTCGCAGAACGCACCATACCCCAGAGAGATATGCTGGCGAGGAGGTAAGCGCACGCGAACGGGAAATCCTTATGGTTGATAATTGCGTGGCCGCCGAGCCGGATCATACCCAGGAGGAATGCGACTGCGAGAAGGCCTGTCGCGCGTTGATAGCCGGCTCGCAGGAGGAGTGAATACGTCACGGCGAGCGTGAGCGGAAGGAGAGCGAAAGTCAGGGCGCGCAGAACCCAGAGCGGATTCATGAGCGGACGGAAAACTGTTCTGGAAGCAACTGCTGCAGTGAGGTCGAGTAGTGGCCCATACCACTTCATATCCGCAGGCGGTTCAGCTGTCGGCGCCGGTCCGATTCCGTACCGCTGTATGAGCCATTCGCCGTGATTCAAATTATCAAAATCATCAATCGTGATGATTTGCCTGGAGGAAAAAGCAAAGCCGATGAGCACGGCGCCAATGACGATCATCAGCCATCGAGCGCATGTCCGCAGTTTTCCCTTGGGTGTACCCACGGCAATCGCGGATTTCCGCCGATTCTTCCCGGCAGTCGGCACTGGTATCTTCCGCCGGAAAAGCAGAGCAAGAACGTAGGTGATGCCAATGCCGAGCATATTCACGGCGATGAGCGTGCGGTTGTCCGGGGCATGGCTGATGCGGAATTCCATCAGGCCGCCGAAGTCGTCCACCACTGCCAGGGCATCATTCTTCCCGGCATGCAGGTAAGGAGTCAGATCGAATATGGTTGTTGTTATGCAAGGAGGCGGTTCGGTTATGGGGACAGTGACGCCGTTGATGAGCAGCGACCGGAGGCAATCATCCGCGTACACGCGGAACCGGCGCGGGCCGATATCCCAACGGGGCGCATCCACGGTGAAGGCCACGGTGAGTGGAGACCCGGGAGTGGGAAGAGAGAGGGGGAAAAGGACCGGAGTGGGCTCGCCTTCCCCCACGCGCACGGAGGCATCAATGAACCTGTACGGTTCTCGCGCGGCAAGGAGGAGAGTGCCGCCGACGGAAAAGCCGCAGAGCACCGCAAGAAGAACGATCCGACGCCAGAAGCGGGAATGAGGTTTTCCCTCCTTGGATGCCGTTGTTTTTCCCCCGTTCATCGGCATGGCATTGCCGCGAGCACGGCGGGAAAAGAGTAGAGCATGACGGGTGTTTACTCAAAGAGTGTCAGAGTGCAGGCCAGGTCTCCTGGTGGCATCCTCTCTGTCCACAGAACACGGCCAATGCCGGTGCTCTCAATCTTCTGGATTCTGGCTGATGCCTTCCCAAAGCGGTTGAAATCCAGGATGGCGTATGGGCGTTGCTCCGGAGCATCCCAAACCCACGTGTACGTTCCATATCCCGGCAGGCGGCCGACGAGGCTCTCCCGGAGCCGTCGGTCCTGGATGAGGGCAGACGGTATGAAGGATGGTTCTGTGAGGGCCACCGTCATTCCTTGCGGTACGGTATGCGCAAGTTCGCGCATTCCTTTGGCGAAGCAGACTCCCCAGTAGTCATTCATGAAGCGGTCGGCATGAATATTGCCGATCAGCGGGTTCTTGTATACGTAGGAGTATTGCCCCCAATGGGTATACGCAGCAATGCTCACGGCAACAATGCAGAGCCCAAGAATGATTTTCGCCCGGTTGGAGAGCCAATCCAATCCCAGTGCTCCGAGGAGGAAAAGCGGGCCAAACGCGAACAAAATATGCCTTTCCTCATCGTACAGATTCGGGTGTGCGAAGATGATCCCCAGGAATGTGCATGAGGCGACAACCCAAAGCCATCGTGTGAGCGAGCAGCGGAAAGTTCTTCCGGCACATTGGATTTCCCAGGAGTGTCCGATTTGTTGCGGGACGAAGGCGAGCGAAAGCAATCCCAGGCCACAGCTGACGAGGACGAGCGGATGGGAGATAACGGGGATCCACGCGAGGCTGTACCACCATGGTATGGCATTTGAGGGGAATGTCATCCCAAACATCCGCGTATCAAGAATAACGAAATATTTGCCGAACGTTGCCCCCACGTCCGCAAGGATGCCGATATCCCCCCGGAACATCTGCCATGTTGTCGGATATGTGAGCATGAGTGTTGCCGCTCCGGCAATAGCCGGCACAACGACAAATGACCATTGTGCCCCAAGCGATGTTCTCTTGCTCTGCATGGCGAGAACCAGGAGGAGCGCCCCCGTGACAATCGGATACAGCGCCAGAGGCGGGCGCAGGGCAAACGGCAAAACGCTCAGAGCACCAATGAGCACGAGTTGCGGAGTTTTTCGTCTGGATGTGCACGCCGATTGCGCGAGCACCCAGATACTGATGGCTGAGAACATGTACACGAGCGCCGCAGGCACATCTTTCACGTTGATTGCCGCATGCCCGCCAAGGCGGATGATGCCGAAAATGCATGCGATTGCGAGGAATGCAGTGCTCTTCCGCACGCCTCCGCGTACAAGCATGAGGCCGCTTCCGAGCAGCATTGTCGGGAACAAGGCGAATGTCAGCGCATGGCGCACGAGGATGGGATCGTGGAGAAATGGGAAAAGGAAGTACATTCCGATCCCAAGTACGAGTTCCCAAAGGTAGGGGTAATACTGCACGAAGACTGGCCCGTGCAGCAGTCCGTATGTGGCAAGCACCAATTGCGAGCTCTCCATTCGGTCAATGTCATCCCACACGACAATTCCGTTGCGGTTGAAAAATGCACCAGCGACAAAAGAAACAACGAATGTCATGCAGAGCAACAAGACAGCGCCCCGAAGATGTCCGTGTGTGCTTCTCGTCGTTGCATGCCAAAGACGATTCCAATGTGCCAGCATGGTACGAAATTCCTGTGCAGTGTAACACGAGTATGTCTGCTCCTCAGCCTGATCTCTGTGCACGGGAGATTCGGCCGCGGATGATTGGCGTGTGTTGTCGGCGTTCTTGGCATTGGGCTGTCAACAGAATCCTCTTCATGTGCACGGGGGCCTGCCGCTACAGTACCCGTGCTCTCACGGAGTATGTCTGCACGCCGAAAACCCTCCCGTTTTCCCTTACAGGTTGTTGCCGCCACGCTCGTAGCACTGGCGGGTTTGGGGGGGCTCTATGTTCTCCACGAAGTGATGGCGCTGCGTTTCAGCGATGGCATCGTGCAGTTTGAGAGTGAGACTCCGGAGCCGTTTACCATGCCGTATTTTGGCGGCGGAGTAGTGGATGGCATGTTCCACCTGCAGTTCACCATGCATGTCCCATCGCTCTTGAGGCCACAGTGGTACTACGTGACTCCCGATGACTGCATTCGCCAGCTATGGGTGAATGACACTCCGGTCATCGATGCCGCCGAAGAATTCTGCGACCTCCGCGGAAAGCCGCTTCGTCTTGGCGAGTATCTTCATGGTGGCGCAAATTCTGTCCGGGTTGAACTCGAAGACCGTTCCATCTGGGCAATCTTCAAATTGCGCGTCGATGACAGCGATCCGCTCATGCTCGCGATCCGCTTTTTGGCGCTGTCAATTATCGGTGGCTACATTGCATTCATCCTGCGCATCCGAAAGGCTCCGAGGTACGCCTATGGCATTCTCCTACTCTGCCTGGCGATCGCGGGACTCATGAAGTTCTACGGCGTACAGACGCCGTATGATGTGCGCGCGCATGATGCCGGTTACCATGTCGAGTACGTTCAGTACATGCGCGACCACTGGAAGGTGCCGCATGCGAAGCAGGGGTGGGAGTACTACCAACCTCCTCTGTACTACGCGCTCACAGCCGGGATGCAGACGTGGTCCGAATTTCTTGAGAAGGACAGCGATGCCCTGCTTCGCGGCTTGCAGTCTCTCTCATGGATAATCATGTGCGCGGCACTTGCGGCCTGTGTGTGGGTATCGACAATCCTCTTCCGCGGCCAGACGAAAGCGGTCGACAGGATCCTTTTCGTTGGACTCATTGGCACATTACCCTCTGTTGTTTTCCTCTCTTCCAGAATCAACAACGACGTTTTGCTCTACTGTTTCGAGATGATTGCCATCGGTTTGCTCCTTCACTGGTGGCAGTTCAAGAAGAAATGGAGCTGGTATCTCGCCTGTTTGGTATTGGCGCTTGGCCTGCTCGTGAAGCACAACATGGTTATTCTCTACCCATTTGCGGCGCTGTTGCTTGCTGTCGCGCATGGAATCAAAATGCGGAAGAAGCTCCTGATGGGTTCTGTGCTTCTGATCGTGCCAGCACTCATTGCAGGTTGGTATTTTTACTTCCGCATCATCATCGACGGTCAGCAGCAACTGGTGGGGAATGTCGATGGCATCATGAAAGAGTTGTTCATTGGCAACTCATTGAGGCAGTTCGTCGTGTTCGATCCATTGCAGGTATTGGGCATGCCGTTTAACAACACGTGGGAGGATGCCGCACGCCGGCAGTATTTCTGGGAATTTGTGTACCGCAGCATGTTCTTCGGGGAATTCCAATTCCCCCGAGAGGTGCTGGCTCTCGGGTCGTTCATCCTCCTGCTCGGCATGCTCTGTGTTCCGGCGATGGTGTGCGCCTTACGGCCCCATGGGAAATCGGAGGTGCTCCAGCTGTTCCCGTTGGCGTTGCTGGGGTTCTTACTCGTTGGTTCCCTCCTATCGTTCAGGTTATCTGCAGCGTACGCATGCAACCAGGACTTTCGGTTCATTGCAGTGGCTGTGATTCCCATCGCATTCTTTGCTCTGAAAGGGGCTGGGCAGATGAATATTCTGTGGAGGGGAATTGCCCACGGCATTCTTGTTTCGCTCATGCTGGCGAACGTGCTCTTCGTTATTTTTGCGCTCGCATTCTGATTCCGGGAACGCTACGCGGCAAAACAGGTCATCTTCACGCCATCCACTTGTTCCCGATACTGGATCTGCAGGGAAGGGTCTTGGAGGATATCTTCGGGCAGTTCGTAGTACAGGATGCATGAATCGCGCAAATCTTCATGGCGCGAAAGGTGCCATCCCCATCGTCTGTAGATTGTTGTGCCTTCATGTGGGGGGTGAATTCTGCGGAAGAACTCAACGTGGACGTAATACCATTCGGGGAGAGTGGTGACGTAGATGCTTTTTGGTTCCAGCTCAACTGCCTGCTGCCAAAGGACTTCCAACGGGAAGCTCTCGAAAGCCTCTTCACTCTGCCTTGGGAAATTGACGAAGTACGCGCGCAGAAAGGCGTGTGTCTGCATGACGAGGATCCCCATGATGAGGAGCGCGATGAAAGCCCCTGCAATGCGGGGGAGACGGAACAGGACAAAGTGCATGCCTGCACAGGCAAGAAGGATGAGAAAAGGGGCGAGAACAATGCACCGAAGGGCATTTGGCACTTCGTGATTCGTGAGTGATGCTGCAAGCGGAGCGAGCAGCGCGTTCAGGATCAGGAAGAAGAGGAATCTGCGTCTCCGGAAAGCAGCGCCCTGTTCCGCGGCGTTGTCCACGGCAGCAACGACACAGCCGAAGAGGAACATCTGCAGGACAATCCAGAGAACTTGCCCTTCTCCATTCACGCTGTGCCGCGGATTTCTGTCGCCGTTTTCCAGCAAGAATCGTGGGCTCCAGTGTTGACGGTACACATCGGAAAATGTGGCGATCTTTTCGGAAATTGGTGTGTTGTTGAACACGTAGGTGATGCCACCGAACCGCTGGAGGTTTGCATCAGAATGCTGAAGGGAGAACAGCAGGAAGGGGATCGCGGCAATCGCTGCCGAAAGGAGCAGGAGTCGGCTCTGCCGAAACGTGCGCGAGCGTGCGAAGAAGAGGAGGGTGCCCAGGAGGAAGAGGGGGGCGAAGACCTTGGCGGGCTGGTACGTGTACACGCTGATCCCGATACACAAGCCCGCAAGCACTGCATCCCTGGAGCGCGGGACATCCGAGAAATACGTTCGGGCAACGAAGAGAATTCCAAGCGCCGCACACGCTAGAAAGGCGATCGATTCGTGAGAGAAGCGCGAGAGGACGAAGGTCCATGGCAGAAATCCCGCAGCGAGAACTGTGAATGCGCGGAGCAAGTACGTGGCTTGCTGGCGCCACAGAACCACGATGATTCTATCGAGGGCGAAGAGGTACAGGAGGAAGAAGAGCGCACTGCTCATGCGCAAGACGTAGGTGGATGGCCCAAAGAATGCAAAGAGCAGTGCGGTTACAACGTTGAGAACACCGCCGCGGTAATCATTGATTGCGCGGAAGAACAGCGGGAAGAATTCAAAGTACTCATCGTAACCATGCTGGAGCAGGGAAAGGGCGTTGAATGCATTCGATGATTCGTCGATGTAGAGCCCGCGCGGTACGGCGTCGAGGCCATACGTGTGGAAAAGGATGGCTGCGAATGCGCAGGCACACAGGAAAACCGCGCCGAGAATACGGCTCGTTCGGGAGAACGGAGAAGGCGCATCCACAATCATACGTAGGGGGGATTGTAAGGGGGATGCCCCCGTGAATGAATTGCCGAATAGTTGTCACGTGGAGCAATGCGTGCTTCCCCGCCGAGTTTCTCGCGGGGGGCCAATCGAGTACACTTCCATTGTGATACGCACTCTCGCACGTCAATTCGGGGTGCTGCTGGTCGACGGTGTGGTTGTTGTAGTCGGAATGCTCCTCATGCTGAGGATAGACGAGCAAGCGCCAAAATCCTGGCAGCCGGAACCACCAGTGATTCCAATGGCTTTTGTGAGCACAGTATCCGAGGCGGAGTGGTCGATGGCGCAGTGGCCCGCAACCGTGCAGAGCACAATGGGGGAGCAGATTTCTTTCGAAATTCCGGTCATCTTGCGGTCACATCAGGCCCTGTGGTTATGGGTGCGTGGCATGTGTGCCGAGAGCACCATGGTGAACGGGGTACCGGCAGATGTTTCCCATTGTGTTCCAGGCCAGGGGACCTTGATGCACATCAGTCCGGATATGCAGGTTACTGGCACGAACATCCTCTCCTTCACTGGTCATGTCATCCTGCAGGATGGACAGGTTGCCGCGCGTCGGATTGCCGGTGTGGAGATTCTCTTTGCCGAGCGGCTGTCTGCCGATGGCCAATGGACTGTTTCCTTGTTGCCCTCTCGTGAGGAGAATCCTGATGCAGCACGGCTGATTGCATTGCGTCTTGGCGTATTTGCGCCGCGGGATGCCCGTGCGCTTCTCCATTTCGAGCAGGATATTCTCGAGCGTGCCACGGTGAATGGCAAAGCCATTTCCGAGGTGCCCTCGGCTTGCGCATTCCGGGATTGCACGATTGATCCCATGCCATATTTGCAGCCGGACACGGTGAATCTCTTGGAAGTGACTATCCGTGGCATCGATCAACCCCCGCAATTCAACGCGTCAACGATGGAGCATGAAATGTTTTCGCCGCGCCGGCTCGCGAAATTGGTTGTCTTCGGTTTGCTCTGCCTGTACTGCTACTGCATCGCGCGGCGGTTGGGTCGCGATTGGCAACCGGCACGCGCGTGAAGTATCATCATGGTATGAAACGGAAGAAAACACCTCATGGTCGCCGGAGTCTCACGAGAGTGATCATGCCGATCGGTATTGTCGTCATTGCGATCTTGCTCATCGTTGCAGGCTTGCGTTTGCCGGAATACGGTTATCCGAGAATTCGCAGCATCCAGAACGCATGGGCGAGCGATTCGGTACGAACGGAGACTGCCTGGCCGGTTGATATCGAGGGGAGGGAAGAAGATGTAACCGTGTTCATGGAATTCAATTTGCCGATGATCCACCACACGGATTTCATTGTGTATGCAGACGATTGCCTCCGGAGTATGCGCGTGAACGGGGTGCTCTACCCATTTCAGTTTGAATCTCCAGAACGGTGTGAACCGGGTGAGCTGAAGGTCGATCTCGCCCCGTATTTGCAGGCCGGGGATAACCAGATTGAAGCACTTGTGCACGACAAAGGGGGCCGAGCGAAATTCAACATGGTCCCCGTGCCGCAAGGGACACTGTTTGTGGTCTCGAGGGGCGTGATCGCGTTGACGATCGTCCTTGCCGGTCTCGTCTTACTCTGAGAGGGGAGAGCCAGATGCCGGTGGGTACTTGTACATCGTGCACGCTGGTTCCCCCGGAGGCATTGTCCATTCCCAGATCAGCTGCGGTCCCCGCGGGTCCGTGTCCCATTGTCTCGGGTCGTTGAAGCGGTTCAAATCAATGCGGACAAAGGCTTCTGCCGGCGGATCGTTCGTGAAGTGGTACTCCTTCATCGACGGGCTCGAGGCAATCGCGCTCTGCAAACGGCGGATTTGCTGCTGCTCCGAGACATGATTCAGCGCGGTGCGTGCCCACACGACATCGGGAGCAAGTTCCGGCAACTTGTCCATGGCGGCACTGAGGCAGATGCCCCAGTAATCACCGAGGAAACTCTGGGCATGGCTATCTCCGCCGAGTGGGCTCTTGTAGACGTATGACAGCCTTCCCCACTGGGAGTAGGAGAACGCGCTTGCGAGCAGAATAGCTGCAACCAAAATCCATTGGAGCTTCTCCTTGCAGTGCTGGAATCCTAATGCTCCCAGCACGAACACCAGCGGGTACAGGAAGAGGATTTGCCGCTCTTCATCGTACAACAAGGGGCGCTGAACAATGATTGCCGCAAAGGATAATCCCGCAACGATCCATATCCACCGGGGGAGCGTGAGGACATACGTTGTTCCGCCCCAGAAGGGGAGTGCAATTCCTTCCTGCTTCTCCCCACCGCGGCGGAGGAAGAGCAGGAACATTCCTCCGACGAGGGCAATGAATGCGAGCGGGTTGGCAATCATGATGATCCAGCGCAGGCTGAACCACCACGGCAGCTCTCGCACGTCGTACACAACGCCCCACGCACGGGTCATGATGACAGGATTAAAATCCGCGAAGAGTGTAAATGCATGAACCCACTGCCCGAAATTCAGTGTCCAGAACTTCGGATAGAAACAGACGACAACAATGATGCATGCGGCGAGCGGCAGCACTGCCAGTCTTATCCTTGCACCCACCTGCATCTTCACCGCGAAGAGGGCGTATCCCCATGTCAGCCCCACAAGAAGCAGTACATGGAGCAAGAGTGGCATGCGAAGAAGGAATGGCAGAGCTGCCACCACGCCGAGCCCGGCGAGATGGCTGGGCGGGAATTTTCGCCGTACTGCGTTCCGGAAGATCACCCACATTGCGAGTGTGGTGATCAGATAGGCCATTGCAGTCGGGAAGTCTTTCGTATTGAAGAGTGCATGCCCACCGAAACGGATGATGCCGACGAGCATGGCTACTGCGAGGGCGGTTGTGGCCCATGGGACGCCGCTTTTCCGCAGAAGCTTCACTACAAGGTACAAACCGGTTGGATACAGCACGAATGTGACAGCATGGCGCACAAGGTACGGATCGCGCATCCAGGCAAAGAGGTACTCGGTGCAGATGCCCAGTACAAGCTCCCACAGGATCGCATAGTAACCATTATGGTCTTGGGGGAGCGAAAGGTCGCTCAGCCCGTATTCGCCTATTGCTGCTCGGCTGATGAAGTACTGGATACCATCATCCCACGTGATGTGACCGGGGAGATTGAGCAGGACACCGAGACCGAACGACAGCACGACAATACCTGCCCATACACATATCTGCACGGGGAAGCGAAAACCCTTTGGTGTTGAACCGTGTCGTCGTGGCAACGGGGGCATCATACCAGTGACGTCGAGTGTCCACGCATCACACGCTCGCCTCGGACGGCGTTTTCTTGTGCAATTGCGTACGACGACAGTATGACAGAACATCAGGGGCGCGTTGCGTCTGTGGCATTCAAGCTTCTTCCTTGCTACCCTCCGCTCAATTCCGTTCCCATACGCACAATGGCTCAACAGCGAAGAAGAGGAAGTTTTCTCATTGCCACCGCGGTATTCCTCGGCGTGCTCCTCACGTGCTTTTTCATCATTCAGGCATCGTATCCCCGTTTTGTAGAAGCGCGGTACCGCACAAGCGGGCGATTTGTTGGGGACGCTCAGCGTTCTGTGTACTACGACGGCAAGAGTACATGGAAGCCCTCACCAGCGAATGCACCGTTTACGTTCGTGACGCCGCTTATCCCTCAGGCGCAGCGGGAGTGGGGGAATTTCCAGTTGCCGTTGTATGCCTACTCCGGCGGCGACGACGTCGACGTGGAATTCACGGTGCACCTCCAGGCGTTGCATCCGTGGATGTACCGCGTTGTCGCAGACGATTGTCTGCGGGAACTCACGATCAACGGGAAGGTTGTGGAAGGAAGGAATAACGCCCCGCTGCAGTTCTGCAACTTGGAAGGGCAGGTACTGGATCTCAGCGCATATCTGACCGGCGGTGCGAATACTGTGCAGGCGCGAATCCGCGACAACGGAGGTTTCGCAATTTTCCGCATGGATGTCGCGGGAGCTGATCCTTTCTTCCTGGCGACACGCATCATTGCCTTCGGAGCTCTCGCGGGATACCTCTGGTTCCTGATGTTCTCAATTCTGCGTTTCAAAAAAGCACTGCAGCCCGTGGTGTTGGCGGTGGTGTTCTGTGCTGGCCTCGCGCTGATCTACAACATCCGATTCGCGTATTCCCATTTTTCCTACGACGCGGACGGGCATGTGAATTACATCGTGTTCCTGCGGGAGATGTGGGCGATTCCCCCGCCCGAGGGGTACGGAGCGGAAGGATGGCAATTCTACCAGCCGCCTCTCTATTACTTCTTCGTGGCTCTCTGGTGGGTAATCGGCGGTGGGGTGTTTGGGCGGAGTCAATGGTGGCTCATCCAGGACACAGAGACGATCTCGTGGGCCATCATGGCAATGACCTTGGGAGTTGTCGCGTGGCTGAGTTCCATGCTGTTCCGTTCTGAAAAGGAGAAGGGATTGGCGGCGCTCCAGGTTCTGTTGTTCGGCGTCATACCTGGCGTGGTGTTCATGTCTTCCCGCATCACGAACGATGTCGCGTTGTTCTTCTTCTCAAGCCTCTTCCTCGCTTTCCTCTACCGGTGGTGGCAGAATCCGCAGTCACGGACATGGGTTCTGCTCTGGCTGATTGCGGCAGCAGCACTGCTCTCCAAGAGCAACGGAATGGCGCTCGTGCCGATTGCGCTCATCGCGCTCCTGTTTCGCAGGCGCATCTCGCTGCTGGCTAAGGCCGGTCTCGGCGGATTCGGCGTTCTCCTCGTTGCTGTATCGATAGGTTGGTACGCATTCTTGCGGGCGGTGGTCCATGGTCAGAACGTGCTCGTGGGGAACCTCGGCGCTTTGCACATTGGGCTGCATTTCGATGCACATTGGTGGCAACTTCTCGTTTTCAATCCCATCGCGCTTTTCTTCCACCCATTCAATAATCCGTGGTCGGACGAATTCCGGCGCCAGTATTACTGGGAATACCTCTATCGCAGCGCATTCTTTGGAGAGTGGGACTTTGGGCACAAGGCAACCGTGATGGCCGCGCTCCTATTGATCGCAGGAACGCCGCTGGTTGTTGCAGGAGTGTACGGCATCTACCGTTGCGTGCGGAAAGATTGGTATGCGCAAGTGCCGCTTCTCGCAACCATGCTCGTGTTCTTCGCGGAAGGCATTGCCTACAGAACAGTAGCCCCGTACGGGTGCAACCAGGACTTCCGCTTCATCGCGCCGGTCATTATTCCCTGCACGTACTACGCGATCATGGGGATTACCCAAGCGCCGAAACGGCTGCAGCAGCCTCTCTGGCAAGCCTTTACCGTTTTCGTCGTGAGCTGCTCCGCGTTCATCCTCGGCATTGTGGCATTCTTCGGGACATGAGCATCTTCCCTCCTGCGGTACCGCCTGTCCCCGTTCAGAACTCGAAGAAGTACAGGAGCAGGATGAAAGCAGCGCAGAGGGAAACGAGCATCGTTACCGCATACCGTCCGAGAGGGGCGAGGTACTTCGGTGAGTGTTCCAGGCCGGCGACAAGGAAGAATGCGAGGGGGAGCAGGAAGGGGACCGAGTGGCGGAAATCCTGGTTCGCGCTGAAGGGCGCGAAGACGCGGTAGGCAACTTGTGCGGCAAACATCAGGAGGAAGAGCAGCATGAAGGGGGCGCTCTTCCGCCAGTCGAGCACGCCGCGCCGCCAGAAGCCAATGACAAGGAAGAGCAGTGTGAGTGTGCCGAAGAAGAGGAGCGTGGAAGCAATGCCGACGAACTCCTTCGGGTACTGGAATTCGCCGAAGAATGCACTCCGGAAGAAGTATTCAAGGAAGAATTGCCTTCTGGCTGCATCTTCCCATGGGTGGTTGAATGGAACAGCGAGGAATGCGAAAGGATTAAATGTCACGAGGTGCTCGAAAGTCGTGGTGAGTCTAAGGCCGGAATGCATGGACTTATTGCCGAGCGTGAACATGTTCTGGTGGTTCTGCTCAATGAGAAAACGCACCAGCGGGAACCAGCCAGTGAGAGCAACGAATAGCAGCAATCCGGTAAACCAGTGGGCGATGCGTTTCCACCACCGTGTCTGGGTGACGAAAGGCATGAGGCCGAAGATGACCGGCATGAAGACCAGTCCGCTCACGCGGGTAACGCAGGCGAGGCTTGCGGCGGCAATGAGGCAGTACCATGTCCGCAGGCTCCGCGTCTGCCACCACTGAACGAGCAGACCGAACGCGAGGAATGAGAGGAGGACGTAGAGGGTATTGTTCGTGATCCTCGCGGCGTCGAAGATCAGTGTTGGCATTGTTGCGATGATGGCGAGGAAGAATCCTTGGTACGGGGCAGAGCGGAAGAGTTTCCGGGCAATCCATGTTGCGATTGCCAGAGCCCCGATAGACAGGAACAACGAGAAGATTTGCAAATCGTGGAGCACCGTCGCCTCGTGCATACGGCCGAGGAGGTAATCCAACCGCACGACGAGTGCGCCGAAGAAGTAGTACAGCGGTGGATGGTGGAAGACGAATCCCTCGCTTGCCGGTGGCATGGAGAAGTTTTCGGCGACGTACCGGATGTACCGGATGTGGTCGTCCGTATCATGGCCGCGCACGAAGTAGTGCGTCGAGAGCAGGTAGAGAACGCGGAGTGCGGTGCCGACGGAGAAGATAAGGAGCAGGAAACGGAGCTGATTATCCTTGGTGATAGCAATGGCAAATATCATGAAGAGCCCCATGCCGAAGAGTGTCACGGACCAGTTCAGCATGGAGATCAGCGGATCAGTGCGGGATGGCGTAATCCGCACGCCGCCATTCCCTCCGCTGTCTTTCAGCTTGAACGACAATGTATTCGTGCCTGGAATGAGGTACGCGCTGAGATCGAACGGTTGTCCGAGCGTCGAAAAGTCACAGAACCGGATGCGTTCTTCCTGCACGGCCTTTCCATTGATTGTCAGCTCCTCGAGGCAATCATCTGGTTTGATGTAGAACGTGCTCGGATGGAGCCATGCGAGCTGCATCGGGATATCAATGGTCAGCGCTTCGGCCTGAGAGGGGACGAAGACGGGGTGATCTGCCGTGCGGCGCTCGAATCCGGCATACTGGTACGTTGCCTGCCCGAACGACGGCTGCGCGACAATCCGCAGAAAGAGCAGATTGAGGAAGATCAGCACGCCGAAAAACAACACGTCCCGGGCCCGGAACGAGATGACAAACGAACGAGATCGTTCAATTTCCTGCGAACCCTTTTGCGGCATATCGGAGTGCAGTGTACCTGTTCTCCTGCAGGCAGCAAAATGTCATGCATTGCGTCGCCATGTCAGCAGGCGGCTCATCGTGTAATTCCACACGACTCCGGTAAACGCGCCCGTGACGACGCAGAGAAGCTCATGAACCCCCAAGGAGAAGAGAAACGTACTCACCGCGAGATTCGCGAGAGCGCCGAAAATGCATGCAATGTTGTACTTGAGGAATCCGAAGAGTGCCCCTGTCCCGTGCAGCCGCATGCCGGCGAATGTCCAGGCGTTGTTGAGGAAGAAGTTGAAGAGGATGGCCGTTTCGGTCGCCAGGGCGATGGAGAGGGAGAACCTGCCAATCGTCAAATCGGTACCATTCCGCAGGAGCGCCGAGAAGAGGAGGTATGTCCCTGTATGCACGAACACGCCAAGGAATCCCACGATGCAGTACTTGAGGAATACGAGCGGAATGTACTTGCCGATGGTCACATCGTAGAGATACTCGAGGAATTCGATCTGCACGCGTCGTGACAACTTGCTTTCGCCGTGCAGACGCTGGCCGAATACGAAGGGCAGTTCGCGGACTGTGGTGCCTTTCGGGGCATGCACGAGGATGTCGAGCAGCACCTTGAATCCCTTGGGATTGAGTGAGGGGAGTGCGCATTCAAACGTCGTCCTGCGAATCGCAAAGAAACCGCTCATGGGATCCTGCACGCTCACCCGGCAGAGATGTTTGGCCATACGCGTAGCAACCCGGCTCAGGGCATGCCGTCGCTCATCCCACGCTCCGATACTGCCGCCCTCTGTGTATCGGGAGCCGATGGCAATATCGGCGCCGTTCTGAACAGCATCGTGCAAATTGTGCACGAGGGAGATGTCATGCTGGCCATCGGCATCCATGACTGCGAGGATGTCGCCCTTGGATGCGAGGAAACCATCGATAATGGCGGAGGAAAGGCCGCGCCGGTCGATCCGGCGGATCACGTGAATGTGCGGCTTTTCCGCCGCAATGCGCAGCGCCACCTGCCACGTGCCATCCGGAGAATCGTCATCGACAATAATGATCTCGAACTCCAAATCACGGAGCGCTCTCTCGATATGGGGCAGGAGTTCGGGGAGATTGGCCGCTTCGTTGTACGTCGGGAGCACGAGGGAGAGCATTGGCGCCAGTGTACTCCAGGGCTCTTTAATCGCCGCTTTTTTCTTCATGGTACGCACGTTCCGCGTTCACTGCCCAAATGTCCGCGTGATTCTCACTCCCTTCTACAATGCTATCCACAGCGGCCATGGCGGTGAGCATGCTGTGGTCCTGGTTGTTGTACTTGTGCATGCCGTTCCTGCCCACGAGAAAGAGGTTGGGAATCCGGTCGACGTATTCCCGGACAACGTGCAGCTGGTCGTAACTCCCGAGGTATGCCGGGTATGCCTTCGGCATCCGGAGCACGCAGCCATCAAGAACATCCTCGCGCCGGAGGAATCCAATGGATTCCATTTCCGCAATGCCAAGATCAATGAGCTCGGCATCCGGCAGTGTCCAGAGGCCTTCTCCTTCGTTCACGAAGTACTCGAGGCCGATCCACACCGTCTTCCCAGGGTCGGCAACAAGATATGGGCTCCAATTGTTGAAAATCTGCACGCGGCCGACCTGCACATCACCTTCCTGGATGTAGATCCAGGTGTCGGGGACCGTTGCTGCGGGCTTCTTGCCCGGCTGTTGCACGTGCAATGTGCGGAGGAGGAGTCCGACGGTGAGGAAGTCGCGGTACCGCAGACCGTCCGCAACTTCGCACACGCGCGAGGGCGGGTGCGGGCGGATCATGCCGATCAGGTGTTTGATCGGCATGGTGGAGAAGAAATAATCGCACGGGTGTTCCGATGTGGTGCCCGTGGAGGTATCTTCCACGGTGGCCGAAGCTATGCGTCCATCGCGCAGAGTAATGCCGCACACCCTGTGCCGGAGAGCGACTGCGCCTCCGCAAGCCTGCACCTGTGCCGCGACAGTCTCCCACATCTGCCCGGGGCCGAACTTCGGGTAGTAGAACCGGGTGATGAGGCTCGTCTCGCGTTCCTGCTGGTGCTTGCGGAAATCACTGCTCAGGAGGTCACGGATTGCGTGAGCGATAGCGCGCCTGAGCGACAGGCCTTTGATCCGTTGCGATCCCCAATCCGAGCGGATCTGGCCGCACGGCACCCCCCAGACTTTCTCCGTGTATCCTCTGAAGAATGTCTTGTACAGGCGGCGCCCGAAGCGGTTGATGAAGAACGCATCGAGGAATGTTTCGTCCCTGAGCGGGAAGAGCTTTGCCTTGATATAACTTATGGCGATGAGGCAGGTGTTGACGATGCCGAGTCGCCATGCGATTGAGAGCGTGATGCTCAGAGGATAAGGAAAGAAATTCCGTCGGAAGAAGATCCGGGAGATGCGGTGGCGCTGCAGCATGACCGCATCTTCCTTCTCGGGATCCGGCGCGTGACGGCGGAGAGATTGCTTCTCTCCTGGGGCACATTCCGGACACAGGTATTCCATCACCGCCTCTATGGCAAGCGTGAGATCCGGATCATCGGCGGACTGATCGGCGGCAGGTGCACCCTGAAGAGGGAGGATGTTGAACCACCAGCGCATTATGCGCTGGTTCTTGCTGAAGAACCGGTGGCCGCCGAGGTCAATACGATTCCCCTTGTGGACGTACGTCTGCGCGATGCCGCCGATGCGTTCCGTTTCCTCGAAGACAGCCGGGGTGATATCGGTCCGTTTGAGCAGTTCGTACGCGGCGGTGAGGCCGGCCGGCCCTGCACCGGCGATGATGGCGTGGTGTTTCTCCATGACGGCGCTGCGCGCACTCTACCACATTCACTCCGGACCAATGCCCAGCTCGAAGAGCACGAGGAACACCACCAGCATCACGATGAGGTACAGGCAGCATCGCCGGAAGAATTCCGGCATCGGCCGCAGGCCGGTGATGAGAAAGTACGCGAGGGGGATGATCGTGACAATCGAGTACCGGAAATCCTGCGAGGAACTGAAGGGCGCCGTTTGCCTGTAGAGAACATGCCCGAAGAGCGGTAAGGCGAGCGCGAAGAGCATGGGCGCATTCTCATAGAGCGCGTTCCGCATGCCCTGCCATACGCCGATGCCGATGACTGGGAGCAGCAAAAGTGCGATAGCCAGAATGAGCGATGCGAGGAACGCGGAGGTAGCCCCGAAGGAAAATTCACCGAAGAACGCGCTCCTGAACAGATATTCCCAGAAGAAATCGCGCCCGGAATCCGCATCGAACGGATCGTTGTACGGGTTCCCGATGATGCGCAGAGGATTGAATGCCGTGATACTTGCAGTGGAATCGTCCACCCGCAGTGACTGGTTGAGATGCGTGATATTCGCCACCACGGAAACATGCTTCTCGATGCCGAAGCGCAAGACGAAATGCCACCCGGTGAGCACGGTGATCAATAGCAGCCCGGCTGCGGCCAGTATGCCCTTCTGCTTCCAGGGCATGCGTTTCCGCATAGCAAGGCACAGGAACGGCATTGGCGCGAGCAGAAGGGCATTGCTCTTCGTCAGTATGCCGAGAATCAGAAAGAGTACACTCAGAACCCAATCGCCATTGCCCCTGTCCCGCTGCCACCACCGCAGCAGGTAGCCAATCGAAAGCACGAGCCAGAGCAGCAACAGCACGTCATTGTTGATGCGTCCGGCGAAGAAGATGAAGCTCGGGAAGCACGCGAGGAGAGCCGCGAATATCGCCCATTCCGTCCGCTCCCGTGGTTGCGGGAAGAGGAGGCGGCCAATCCAGAGTCCCGCGAGCAGGAACGTGATGATTGAAACAATGAGCGAGAAACCCTGGATATCGGTGTACAGCATCTGCGGCGTTCTCCCGAGCGTTGCACCGATTGCCATCCATGCGCCGGTGACGATGTAGTAGAGCGGAGGATGGTAGAACTGCCAGCCGTCTTTGGCTGCCGGGATGCTCCAGAATTTCGCCATGTGCTCCATGTACTCGATGTGGCCGACCACGTCGTGGCCGCGTACGAGGTACGGCGTGACGACGAAGTAGAGCACCCTGAGCAGAATGCCGACAATGATAATGGCGAACAGGAGCTCGCGCGCCCGCATGTTCTCGGTGCGCAGGCGCTCGCGGAGCAACCGGCGGGACAGGAGAACAGCGAGCGAGAGACTCACCACGAGCATGCCGAGCCGCACCGGGTCGTACCATGGGACGGCGATCCGCAGGCTCCCGTAGCCGCCGTGATTCCGGACCACCGCGAACAGCGTGTTATCGCCGGACTTGAGTACCGAAGGGAGCAGCAATGTCCTGCCGCGCAGGTGGTTGCAGTAGGGGAGAATATCTCCTCCAATCGCGATGCTGTTCACCGCTGCAGATTCAATGCAGTCATCGGGGATGATCTGGAGCGTGATGGGATGGATCCACTGCAGGTTGAACTGAATGAACACCTCAGTGCGTTCATTCTCCTGCGGCACGAACACCGGGTGTCTCCCCGTGCGCCAGCCGGTAGTGCTGTCCGTGCGAAATGCAGCGGATTCGACGGTGAAATCCGTCGCTCTCCACGCAAGCGCGGAAACGAAGAGTGCTGCGGCGGTGAGAAACACGTAGAAGCCCGTCAGGAAACGATTACGCTGGAGCATGGGCGATGTGTCTTCCGGCATCATAGAGGAGCCATGTCCTCCTGCACAGCCCGCCCGCAGACGCTACACTGTTCTCCGACATGTCTGTACGGTCCCCGAGATGCTGGTGGAAAAGCGCGCTCCTCATGCTCGCATGTGCGCTTACCATACATGCGTTCGTCGCTGCACGACCGGCATTCCGCCAAGTCTCATACCAGCTTGCCGAAGGTGAGCCATGGTACAATGCGACATTTCCCCTCATCGTGGAGGGCGCGCCGGCGGGGGATTTTGCCGTCGAGTTCACGCTCGACCTGCCCCGCATCCACCCTTCACTCTTTACGTTCGCGCCCGATGACTGCATCGATGTTCTCATCGTGAACGGGCAGACGGTGAAGAACGACGCCATTCCATTCTGCGATTTCCGTCGGGGCCGCACATTCAATCTCCGGCGCTATCTGTTCCCAGGAAGCAATACGGTTGTCCTGCAGATGCGGAATCAGGGGTGGCCCGGAGGCCTTGATGTCACCGTGCCGCTCTACGATCCGATCACCATCATCCTCTCGGGTTTCCTCTGCATTACTGCCGTATGGGCCTTCGGTGGTTTGCGGCGAATCCCGTATGCGAGAACCCGATCTCTCCCACGTCTACTGAGTGCGGAGGATCGCCGGAAGTGCGTGAATTTCGCCACGCGCGCAATGATGTTCATCGCAGGCCTTGCACTCTTCCGCGGCATGAGCGATCTGCTTGACCGGTGGATATACGAGCTTCATCAGCCGTACACCGCGGACATGGGGATCTACCTGGCCGTTGGGCGCGGCATCCTGAATGGCCTGACGCCGTACGTCGATCTCTTCGAGAACAAACCGCCGGGAATTTTCCTGCTCTCCGCACTGTCGCTCCGCCTCTTCAACGGTTCACAGCTCCTCCACCTTCTGGAGGCGGCGATTCTTATGGGATTCCCGTACGTTTTCCTGTTATGGCATTTCCACGGGAGCTCGCTTGCAAAGGAGAGGAATGCAGGTGTCAGCACGGTATTCATGCTCGGCAACACCGCGCTCTTCAGCATCGGGCTCGCGCTCTACACCTTCCTCCGGAGCGGGGAGGCCCAGGTGGAATCCTACGGGGCATTTGCGGGGATCCTCTTCCTCGCAGTTGTTTCCCTGGGGCGCGGCACGTTCCAGACAGCATGGCTCTGGATTTCCAGCATTCTGCTCCTTGCCGCTGTTGGCATGAAGGAGCCATTCGTACTGACGATCCTCGCGGGTTTCCTCGTGATCTTCGGGTGGGATTTTCCCGTGTTGCGAGAGCGTTTCCTCAAGCCGCTCATTCTCGCGGGGATTCTCGGATGCATCGCACTGTTCACGCTCGGCTTCCTATGGCCGTACATCGGGGTATACCTCGCCGAGATGTTTGGGCACCACATTCCCCAGGGTGGATCAGTGTTCAGCAGGGCATTTACCCCGCAGAAGCTCTGGCTTGACGTGAAGGATTTTTCCCCATGGTTCGGCGTGAACCTGCTTTTCATGATGATGTTCCCGCTCGGCCGGCAATGGCGCGAGTCCGCCGATCTCGCGGCATTCCTCTGGAAGATCATTCTCCTACTCGCTGCTGTGTTTCTCACGAGTTTCGCGGTCGGAATGGGCGGCGCGTACTACAACCACCACTTCATTTTTGCGGCGCCTTTCTACGCAGCGATTTTCTTCCGTTTTGCCCTGGATGTCCGCCGTTCGCGCGCGCCGCGAATGTTGTTCTGGAGCGGGGTGAATCTCTTCCTGATTTCTCTGGCGATGTTCCATCACACCACCATGAACTATGAGCGGCTTCTTGCGAACTTCGAAAGAGAGCCCCTCCCGGCAAAACACGCCGCGCGGGTTGTGGACGACATCCTCGATGCCTGTGAAGTCGACCGGTACCTTTTCCTGGGAGGCAATGGGCCACAGCCGTATTCATTCACCCGGCATTCCCCATTCGGCCCGATGTTCTTCCAGTACTACTACTCGCTCTCGCCCGACCGCGCCTTTTTCCGGCAGAAATTCCTGGAATCCTTGGAGCAAGCGCAGCTGATTGTTTCACGGGAATATCTGCTGAATACACTGCAGGATGAGGCGGTGCGGTACATCGACGGACAGTTTACGGAGACTCCGTGGAGATGCGCGAAAAGGGCAATGGTGGGGTTCGAGAGGACATCGGCATCTGGTGCGTACACATTCTGGTTCAGGACCAATGGAAAATAGCCAATATTTCGGCGAATTCGCCTGGATACCAAGCTGGAAAGGCAAGGGGGATTCCCGTATAATACCTCGAAAACCATGAGGGCAATGTGGCTGCTATCGACGGCGAGGGTATCCGTTCTCATCATGCTGATTTCCGGATTGTTCCTTCTTTTCGAGTTCTGTACGTTCCGCGCGATTCATGTCATTGAACCGCGATTCAGCGAAGGCGTGTACCGCTACGATGGAGATACTGCCGAGTACGGTTTCGCCATGCCGTTTTACCTAGATCCGGGACCTTTGGCGACATTCCATGTTACCACTGCGTTCACGCTGCCCACGCTGCATCCAACGGTGTTCCATTTCCTTCCGGATGATTGCCTGGATGGCTTGACCGTGAATGGGAGAACAGTGTTCTCCGAAGAAGAACGATTTTGCGATTACCAATCCGGGAAGAACATCGATCTCGCGCAGTACCTCGTCCCAGGCAGGAACACACTCACCGCCGTGGTACGGAATACGGGATGGCCGACAGGGTTGCGGGTTGATGTATCTCCGGTGGACCCGCTGCGCATGAGTCTTGTCGCTCTTGCGGTCGCGGGGACGGGGGTTTTCCTCGCACTCATCTTCCGCCTGATTCGGCCGCAGGCACATTTCCTGCGATGTACGGAAATCAGTTTCCTCAGCATGTTCCTCATTCTCAAGGTGCTCCTTTTTCTCTCCCGGCGCCACCAGGCAATCGGGTACGACATCGGTCCGCATCTGGAGATGTTCTGGCACATCACTTGGCACAATCCATTCCTTGGCGTGCGTGACTATTTCCTCAGTTATCACCCACCGCTTGCTTTCCTCTTCGCGAAGACGCTCTACATGGTGGGAGGGGGGGCTGGAAGCAGCTCGGTATTCTCAGCGCTCTTCGGGGATGCGGTGCTCAGCATCCAATGGATTTCCATGCTGTCGCTGCTCATCGTGTTCTTCTGCACGAGGAAAATACTGCGGGAGCTCCAGCTTCTCGAGAGCTTCTCCGGAATTGCATTTCTCTATTTCTTCGCATCCATTCCGCTGCTGGTCCACATGTCGACGAGCATGAACCTCGACGCGATTGTCTTCGCGTTTACGAGTATCACGCTCTACTGCTCCTTCAAGCTCTTTCCCCGAGAGGGAAACACTGTGCCGCTGCGGCAGATTGCGTTCTATGCCATGACGGTTGTTTCCATTCTCCTGGCTCTCTTCACAAAGTTCTCCGGCATAATCACCGCAAGTATTCCGGTCCTTGTTGCGGCATCAGCGCATGCCGCCTCATGGAAACAATGGCGCAGGCATCTTGCGGTGGGGTTTTCTGCAGCGATCGTCGCATTGGCACTCGCGTCCCCCTACTATTACATCCGATACTACCAGAATGAACATACGTTCTTCCCTTCCAACGCGCAGTGGGTGATCAGTGAAGGGCATCGCAATGCCGTGCTGCGCAGAGACCAGGACAGGATGGGTTTTGTGCGGCAGTTGTTCACTCCGCACTACCCAATCCTCTTCCCCACCTACGCCTGGATAGGTACGGCCCGATCCCATGATTTCTGGATGCCGCACCTCTCCAACACATGGGCCGATGTGTGGATTGCGGATCCGGCGCCGATTGCACAGATGTGGGAATCCGTTCTCATGAGTCTGCGCTATCTTCAGATCATGCCCTGGTTCGTGATCGCTGGTGCCTGGCTCTTTCTTTTCTACGTCGTGCTGTACCGCGATCATTGGACGAGAATGGGGATGGTGCTTCTGCCGTACGGGTGCCTGCAAATTGCCGCTCTCGCGCTCTACGTGTACCAGAATCCGGATGCCGGTTTTAAACCGACGAAAGCGATATACATCGCGCCAATCACGTGGGTGATTGCGTATCTGATTGTGACAGGCGCTCGTTGCCCGCTTGCGATCACACAGCGGTGGAAATCCATTCACAGTTCTCTGGGGATATTGATGTTGGCATTGGTTGCATACTTCATGGTCATGAACCATGTGATGCCGGTGTATTGAGGGTGTTATGCAGAAAAGCACGGAGTGTAACAAAGGTTGTTTTGCATCAGGAACGATGCTGTAAGGCCCTCGCACAGCATGACTGTGAGCTTATGCATGGAGGGCGTATAGTTTGAGCCGTGCAAGTTTTGACAGCGATGATCGTGATCACGTCACTGTACTGCGGGCCAGGGTTTTTGTTGAGCAGGTTCATTCATGAACGTTGGAAGAATTATCCAGTAACGTGGTGGTTTTTGAGCATTGTGTTCCTGCCGATATTCGTCAGTTATCTTTCGCTCTTTCATCTGGCGTGGCCGGTATTCATCCTTGCATGCGCGGCCATGGCGATCCCCATGGGATATTTTTTGGCACCTGTGATACAGAGGAAGAGATTATCTTTCCCCATTCTACAAACAGGGAAACAATGCAACCGGGGTGCTCTCATCCTGTTCATCGCGGTCATCGCGCTGTTCGCCGTCATGCTCCTGCTCCCGAAAAGGGGGCTGCTCGTTGATGCGCCACCGACCATTGCAGACGATTGGAGCAGGGTGGGGATGATAGTTTCCGTTGCATTCGACCTCCATGACCCGAGGGTTTCCTCTGCGCCGTCCAATCCAGTTGTTTACCATCATTTTGACTACATTCTGCCGGCTCTGGTGTTCAGGCTCACGCAACTCACTGCGAACCAGGCATGGTATTTGCATAACGCCATGAGCTACATAGCAGTACTATCATTTTTCCTTCTTCTTTCCATCCGGCTGTTCGATGCATTCATAGCGAGGGTATTTTTTCTCTTTGGCGTCAGCTTTGCAGGAGGGGGGATCAGCGCGATTGTTTTCCGCATTCTCAACCAGCCATTGGATAGTGAATTCGAGTGGTGGTCAGATCGTATCGCACATCTCAATACAGGGGCGCATTTCCAAATATCTTCGCCCTATACACTCATGCTCTGGGTGCCGCACCACTTCCTGGCCGGGGTTATCGCAGTGCTCATTGCCGTCCTCTCATTCCAAAAAAAACAGTTCGTGCAGCTGGTTGTGTTGCCGATGCTCTTGGCAGCCATTGCCGGTTTCTCAGTTTTTGTATTCATGACAACTTTCATTGCCATCGTGTTGCTCCGCGTTCTGCAATTATTGCATTCGTTGGCACAAAAAAAATCGCTCCGGTGCCTGGTTTTCGACACGGTTATCCAGGCAATTGTGTTTGCCGCAACGGGCGCTGCGCAATTTGTGAGATATTTGGGCATGACCGCAGGTGATGTGGCTCAGGGCGCAGCAGTGCTCAGCCAACCACCGCCACTCCTGTCATTCTATCGTTTGCCGGATATCCCTTTCATTCCGGGGTTCATCGAGTCTGTGCTGCAGCATGCTCTGAATGCCGGCGCGACGGCGTTATTCATTAGCGCAGTGGATCTTGGCCTTATCGGCTTACTCGGGGTTTCTTATTTCTTTCTGCCGAACCGTACGCTTTTCGGCAGCAAACAGAAGGAATGGACATTCCTCCTCGCCGCATTGGTGTTTGTTCCATGGGTTGTGGTGCTGATGAAGGCCAGTACGGCATCGAATGATATGTTTATGAGGGGGCTTATTCCTTTCCAGCTGGCCCTACTGATCTGCGCGAGCATGTTCATCGACTTCCTGCAGAAGAAAACTCGCATGGCGCATGTCCTTTTCATTCTCGTTGTTGTGTTGCAGTCACCGGAATTCTTCGTGGAGTGGCGGAACAAAATGTGGCTCGCTCCTGCATGGCCAACGTCACCGATGTTGGAATATCTCAAAAGGGAGGCTCCAAAAGACTCGGTGATACTCACGGATATGGACTGTAATTGGCCCGGCGATACCATGATCTTCCGTGTGAACAGGGTTTGTAGCAAGTTTTCTGATCCAGCGGAGATCAACAATGAATACCCATTCAAACACATGTACGTCTGGTCATGGACACCCATTGATAATCCGCGTTTATCCCTGTTGTTTGATGAGGGATGGGCCTATCTCTACAGCAGAAAATAAGAGGCTGCCGCCCGCGCGCACGGTTCCCAACAGATAAACCGCGAGTGAAGTGGCGTTCATTGCCCATGGCAACCCTTCGCGGATTTTTCTAGAATGGGCATGCATGGAGATTGCAGCCAATGCATTGGCAAGCAGCCGACAAACTATCTCAGTGCTGATCCCGCTCTACAACGAGTCGCCGAATATTCCTCAAATCTATGACCGAGTAAGCAATCAACTCAGGGCGCTCGATATTTCATGGAAAATATACTTCATTGATGATGGGAGCACGGATGGAAGTAGCGAAGCCCTGGACTGCCTGGCGGAGAAGAACGGAAACATCGTCGTTATTCATTTCTCTCGAAATTTTGGTCACCAGGCTGCCGTGAGTGCGGGGCTTGATTCGGCGGATGGGAACGCACTGGTTATTATGGATGCAGATCTGCAGGACCCGCCGGAGGTTATTCCCGAGTTTTTGCAGAAATGGCGCGAAGGATATCAGGTGGTGTTTGGTATTCGCAGCAAGCGAAAGGAATCGCTCGTCAAACGTTTTTTCTATGCAGCGTATTACCGATTCCTCCATCGCATCGCCGAGATCGACATCCCACTGGATTCCGGGGATTTTTGCCTGATGGATCGGCAAGTGGCGGATCGGATACGCGCGCTTCCGGAACGGTGTCGTTTCATACGAGGCCTGAGATCGTGGGTAGGATTTCGGCAGACAGGGGTCGTCTATGAGCGACAGAGTCGTCTGAACGGCAGATCGAAGTACTCACTGTGGAAGCTCGTGTATTTGGGTTTGGACGGCATTACCTCCTTCTCCAAGTTCCCGTTGCGATTGGTGTCCGTACTGGGATTAGTCATATCGGCCACATCGGCTGTGATCGCTCTCGTGTATTTCTGGAAGAAGGTGACTGTCGGCATTAGCCCGCCGGGATTCGCGAGCCTGATGGTTTCTATATTCTTTCTGGCGGGCATCCAACTCATCACACTGGGTATTATCGCCGAATATCTGGCAGTTGTATTTGACGAAACCAAACGGCGTCCGCTGTATGTGGTGCGGAATATCGTCAACAACCCACAAGATGCAGCGTGAAGTTCACGTGCTCATGCTGAATAATGAGTTCCCTCCTCTGGGGGGAGGAGCGGGGGTCGTAAACAGGAGGCTACTCCAAGCCTGCGCCGATGTGCCGTGGCTGCACATCGACCTTATCACTTCTTCCGCATCACATGCTCATACCGAATTCATCGGGCCTCGCATTGCCGTGCACTACGAGAAGATTCGGAAGAAGAACATCCATCACTTCACGCTCTCCGAATTCCTGCAGTACTGTCTTCTGGCGTACAAGAGTGCGGCAGTCCTGCTCAAGCGGGGGCAGTACGACCTGCTGTTCGCCTGGAATGCCGTTCCGGTCGGTGGGCTCGCATTCCTGCTCTCCAAACGGTTCCATGTGCCTTATGCCATGCGAATGGCCGGCCCCGACATTCCGGGGTGGGAGAAGCGCTATGCGTTCCTCCACTTGCTCATCCGCCCGTTCCTTCTGCTCATCCTCCGCCATGCGGCCGTGGTTGTTACCAAATGCATGCGCGAACGGGATGCCATTTCCCCGCTTGCGGGTATGACGCCCGTTCAGGTCATCCACAATGGGGTAGAACTGCCGCCTAAGCAGGTTCGTACACCCGCATGCCCCGATATCCGGCTTATCGGTGTGGGTAGGCTCATCGCGCTCAAGGGCCAGGCCGATATGATCCATGCCGTGCGTTTGCTCCGTGACAAGGGCATCCCTGTTACTCTGACACTGGTGGGAGAAGGGGATGAAGCGCCTATGTATCGTGGCCTGGTCGATACCCTGGGTGTTGGCCAGTGTGTTTGTTTGGCGGGACAAGTGCCACACGAGCAGGTAGGCGATTACTACCGCAATGCCGACATCTGCCTGTTCAATTCAGAAAACGAAGGCATGAGCAACGCGATGCTCGAGGCGATGGCGTACGGCTTGCCGGTAGTCACCACGGCGGTCGGGGGTACCGAGGAACTGCTAAAAGACGGCCAGAACGGCTTCGTTTTCCGCCGGGGCGACATTGTCCAGCTCTGCGCCTGCATTGAGAAATTCGCCAATGACAGACTACTTCTCGAGCGTATGGCCCTTGCAGCGCGGCGTACAGCGGAACAGTTCTCTGCCAAGGCCTGCAACGAAAAATACATCACGCTCTTCGCCGGGCGGCAGCCGTGACGACCGCCTTCAGGCGGCCTGCGGCAATCGCCAGCAGGAAACAGAGCATGGCAGGTGCTGTGAGTATGTGTGTGAGCCTGCTGGCCGGGTGCACATCCTCCATCGAAATGATCCTACTGCGGTACCGCACAATGTTCTTCTCGAGCCTGCGGATATCCGCATCGGCCATGGTTGCCGGGTGCAGGCATACCGTAACGGTGCCAAAGGGCAGCGGGAAGAAACCCCACGTCTGCACAGGTACCCGCAGGAACCCATCCTGCCAGTTGGCAGTCAGGCCCAAGCCGTCGCTGATTACCCGGATCGGCGTGTAGTCGCGCAGGGTCGTTACGGTCGTTGCATCACAGGTATGCCATGGCGCAACCCACACGGTCGGTGTGATGCCTTCACGCTTGAGTACCTCCAGCCCCTTTAGTATTTTCTCCCGCTGGATTTGGGGCGGAATTCCGCGGAATTCCGACTGCGGCCGTAGCCATGTAGTTTTCGTTTCGGGCTGGTGCAGGTGGTTGAACCCGTGCATGCCGATTGCCCACCCTTTGCGTTGCCATGTTCTGACCTGTTCCCAGAAGTTGTGGTTTGGAGGATCTTTCTTGAAAAGAGGATTTGCATTGCAGGGGATGACGGCAACGATTGGTTTTATCGCATATCTATCTAGCAATGTTTCTATCTGCCGCCACTTTGTCTGATCCATGGTGGGACAGGCATCATCAAGGCGGAGGAGGTAGGTGGCAGCAGTCATATGTGCGATATCTCAAGAATGGACAGCCGATGCATTCGTTCCTGGCGGATCAATGTGATTTCTGATGATACTGCGCCATTTGGGAGTGTGTCGCAGAAACTATTCTGCCTCCAGTGATCGCTGCAACACGCATGATGAATTGCGTCAAAACACTCCAGATAATACCATTCCAATGCCTTTCTTCGTATCCATATGTGTGGCATATGCGGCCATTACTCCTACAACGGATCGGCCGCGGTAGATGTCGTGAAACGGATGAACGCAGCACTTCTTCACCGCGGACCGGATAGTGATGGTTTTATGCAAGATGCCGAACTGGCTATGGCCATGCGCAGGCTGGCAATCATCGATAAATCCGGTGGCAAACAACCGATTTGGAATGAAGGAAAAAACATCGTGGTGACGTTCAATGGCGAGATCTACAACTTTCAAAAACTTCGCAGCGAACTTATATCAGCCGGACATATATTCCGCACGAAATCGGATACGGAAGTGATCGTGCACGGGTATGAAGAATGGGGTAATGACATAATCGAAAAATTGAATGGAATGTTTGCATTCGCCCTGTGGGATGCCAAAAAGAGGCGGCTCCTTATCGCGCGCGACCGTATGGGAGAAAAGCCGGTGTATTGGCACATGTCGAAGAAAGGTTTCATATGGAGTTCGGAACTAAAATCTCTGCTGCTCGCGCCATGGGTACGGAAGGAACTCGATCTTGTTGCTCTCCATCACTATCTCTCGCTCCAATACGTCCCCGATCCCCTCACGATGTTCCAGGGGATCCATAAACTTCCCGCTGCACACAAAATTGTGGTGGAAAAAGGACAAATGCATGTAGAGCGTTGGTGGCAAAACTCCTTTGAACCCAAAGTATCCATTCCGTTGGATGAAGCTGTTCGCAAAACACGCGAATGCCTGGAGGCATCCATCGAAAGCCGTTTAATTGCCGAAGTTCCCGTGGGAGCCTTTTTGAGTGGCGGGGTAGATTCATCCACGATTGTCGCTGTCATGAGCCAAAAGCTGCGAGAGCCAGTGAGAACTTACTCAGTCGCTTTTACTGAACAAGGCTACTCCGAAAATGTGTATGCGGAAGAGGTGGCACGCGTGTTCGGGACCCAACACACGGCGCTTCCCTTTGGAGAGGCGGAATTCCTTGCCAATGCCGAAGCCGCCGTGATCTGCGCAGATGATCCGTGCGGGGATTCGGCCATAGTTCCTCTATATGCGCTTTCAAAGCGGGCAAAGGAAGATGTGACGGTTGTGCTCGCCGGAGAGGGTGGCGACGAGACTATGGCCGGATACAGCCGATACAAATATGACGCAAGCCCCCTTGTTCACATGTATTCGATGCTAGCGCCTCAAGGCACGGAAAAGTTGCTGCATTTTGTTATCGGCACACTGCAACGTTATGGCTTGCGCACTGATCACTACGGAATGTCCTTTTTGATGAATCTTCTGCATTTGCGGGATGCCCCCGAGAGTGCAAGCGTTCTGCGATCGAATTCCTTTTTCTCTCATCATGAAAAAATCGCGCTCTATCGCGGACTTCCAACGTCGCGTCTTGATACCGTGCATACAGCGAAGCTGCTTTCTGGAATATTCAAGGTTTCATCAGCACGAGGACGCCTGGAGAAAGCGATGGCTACGGATTTGGAATGGTATCTCAGCCGACACTTAGTGCAGAAGACCGATAGGGCGACGATGGCACATGCGCTGGAGGCGCGTCTTCCCTTCCTCGATCCGGAATGGGTAGATTGGAGTTCGCATCTTCCTCCCACATTCAAATTGCGGAATGGCATGAGCAAATGGATTTTGAAAGAAGCATTTAAAGACCTGCTTCCGCAGGGCATCCGCACGCGGAATAAAGCGGGTTTTTCCGTTCCCATTCGCATGTGGATCGGTGGCAAAGCGGGATCATGGATGCGTGATAGAATTTTCGGGAATCCCATCATGCACGAATGGTTCCGTGAACAAGAAATCGAAAGGATGTTTCGTGAGCACAGAGAGAAGAAACGCTTTCATGAATTACGACTATGGGCACTCACCGCTCTCTCCATCTGGCATTCCGCGTACGCAGAGACATGAAGATACTCTATCTCATCGACACACTTGAAATCGGGGGAACTCCCACCCAGCTCAAGCGAATTACCCGAGGATTGCAATGCCGTGGGATGGAACAGTACATTGTCTGCCTCAACAAAGCGGCTCCGGAAAATCTGCAGTTCTTTCGCGATTTGTGCATACAAGTACATGTGATGGGCAAATTACGATTCTTCACGGGAATCGGGTTACTCTGGCTCTTCCTATTCATGCGTCGGGAAAAGTTCGATTGGATCGTCACATTTCTTTTTGTTTCAGATATCATTGGTAGAATTTTTGGCGCATGCAGTGGGCGACGCATTCTATCTTCGCTGCGCTCAGCTAATCCTCATGAACCGTTCTGGACACGAACGATCCAGAAAATGACGGTGTGTTTCTGCGACAAGATTGTGGCGAATAGCGCCTTCGCAGCTGATTTGTCCGTGCGGAATTACCGTGCGGAGCGGCGAAAATTGCACATCATTCACAATATCATTACGAATGACTATTCCGGCGATGCTCTTCCCCCCTCAGTCCGTCAAAGGTTGGATAAACTCCCCAAGGAAGCTGTGTTACTTGGAAGTATTGGGAGATTCGCGCCTGAGAAAGGGTTCGATGTGCTCATACATGCCCTCTCGATTCTCCGGAATCCCGCCGTGCACTTGTGCATTGTCGGATACGGCTCCCTGCGGGAGGCGCTGGAAACACAAGCACAGGATTACGGAATCCTCGACAGAGTGCACATGGTTTTTGTACCGGCAGTCCCGCAGGAATTTTTTCGCCGTTTGCATGTGTATATTCAGCCATCTCGTAGAGAGAGCATGTCGAACGCACTCATGGAGGCAATGGGAGCTGGCTGCGCCGTGGTTGCTAGCGATATCCCCGGAAACGTGGAACTGATAGAATACGGAAAATATGGTTGGCTTTTCCCCAGTGAACGGCCTGATGCATTGGCGGCTACGTTGCAAAACGTCCTAGCACACCCCGTCAGTGCTTCTAAAATAGCCCGAAAGGCACAACAGCATATTTTTAGATCATACTCGGAAGTATCTGCAATACAGGAATGGGAATTGGTGCTCGCGCACAAGTACTGACCACGACAAGACTTAAAGAGTTCGAAATAATGCAATATTTCGCTAAGCCGACGCAAAGAAAGTCTGATTCTCTAAACGATACAAAACATGGGGTTTGTCGCTCTTATTGGGAGTAGTATCGGGTATATAGGAAAGAATGGAAATGAAAAACAGGATTCACCTACTGAGTGATCAATATTCGTCCCTCTGTCGTAGAAATATTGAGTTTTATTTGGCGTCCGGTAGCGTGTTTCCTGATGGTCGAGTATCGGATGTTAGGGGTATCTATCGCTGAAAGCTGGTTTTTGCCAGAAGTCATTGCTTCACCTGTGGACTTATATTACGTCCAACAGGCGCCAAGGCCACTTCCCGGTTTCGACATAACATTGCCGTTTACGACTTTGGTTGTGGATCTCACCAAGGACGAGCAGTCATTGCTCGGTGATATGCATAAGAAAACTCGTTACAAGATTAATCGTGCTGATCGCCAGGATAATCTGGCATATGTAGTGGATGAGGAATGCAACATCCAGAGGTTCGTCGAGGTATTCTTGCACTGCGAGCGGTTTCGCAAGGTTTCTTCGCTCAATATGGAGCGCTTGATCCGGTATAAGCGACAGAAGATGTTACTCATATCGTATGTGATGGCACCCGATGTGGAGATGCCACTTTCAGCACACTGCTTCCTGTTGTTCCAGGACTTGATACGTCCGATATATGCCTGCATCCTCCGTTCTGCAGATTCACGTGATATTAAGTTCAGCAATTTTGTGGGACGTGCAAATTGCTTCCACTTCTGGAAAGACATGTTGCATTGCAAGAAAATGGGCATAACTCAGTTTGATTGCGGTGGCTGGTACCAGGGGGGCAATAAGACACTGACCGCCGTGGCGAAATTTAAGCAGGGTTTCGGTGGCACGCCCCGCCATCAATTTTTCTGTATTCAGATTCGCACACATAAAGGATGGTTCTACATGCTGCTCAAGAGATTCTACTTTGCTTGCAGGGGTAAGCCACAATAATCTAGCCTATTGCATATCTTCGAGTTGATGATTTTTTTCATGCCGTATGCGATCTAGTAAAGATACGTATGAAATGGCAAGCGTGGTGTATTGGTACCGCTATAGAGATAAATTGCAGAAACCGGAGGAAACAATTCTTCGTATTTTGCAGAGAGATTTACACGATTGGCGCATGTTGGACGTAGGAGTCGGTGGTGGACGTACTACAGTACATTTCGCCGATTTAGTCCGCGAGTACGTAGGTGTGGATTATGCAGAAGCGATGATCCGTGTATGCAATGAGCGCTTTCCCAAGCGGTCACATGTCACATTCAGAGTGGCAGATGCGGCCCATCTTGAGAGCTATGAGGATGAATCATTCGATTTTGTACTCTTTAGTGCCAATGGGATTGATGCTGTGGATCATGAAACTAGACTTCGTATTTTGAATGAGATTAGACGCGTGCTTAAACCCGGCGGTGTTTTTGCGTTCTCATCACATAATCTTCAGGCAATTCCTCGACTCTACAAAGTGCATTTCGCTCACAGCGTGAAGGACACTATCTACGAAATAATCCGCCCTATTGTGCTGTTGCTTTTATATGGCTTCCCAAAGAAATTTGCTAATAAGAATTGGGTAGTGATTAATGATGGCACACATAGGTTTCAACTTCTTAATTATTACATTGCCCCGGAATTCCAACTCGAACAATTGGGCGATGCACAATTCAAGGATGTGCGCATGTTTTCCTTGGATACTGGGGGGGAGATCACCGCCAAGGATTTCAGAACTTTGCGGGACAATTGGATTTATTACTTGTGTAGAAAGTAGATCCTATTCTCTATTGATTAATTTGAGCCATTCGGCGAAGATTACGTCTTGAGAAAATTGGTGCAAATGCGCGTCTCTCACATTCTTCTGTGGCTTTGATGGATTACGAATTTGATTGATGATACTTTCGGTCAGTTGTTCTTCTTCTGGGGTAAGTGGGGTATGATCTGGAGATTCCCAAATCACCTTGCCGGTTAGAGGTGCTGTAAGTGTGCCAAATGGAGTAACATATGGGTATGTAAGTTGCTGCTCCACGGGCGTATCGGGTGATACAATTTCGCGGGGGCCACCAACGCAGTCCGGTGTGATGATTGGTAATCCCATTGCTAATGCTTCTAGCAGTACGTTTCCAAATCCTTCGAACAAAGAGCTGAACACAAACAAATCTGCCATCCGCAAATATGGATACACGTTGTGAACATTTCCAAGCAAATACACATTCTTCTCCAGATGGCATTTTTCGATAAGGGTTGTCAGTCTGTTGTTGTATGTACCTTCGCCGAGGATGATTAAACCTGCATTTGGATATTCTCGTCGAGCGCATGCGAATGCTCGAATTAAATTCCATTGCCCCTTCTGGTAAGTGAGTCTTCCAATAGTAATGAGCAATGGCGAAAGCTGGAGCTGTATTCTTGGCTGGTCGTTTGCTTTTTGCATGATTCCACGATCAAGCGGGTTGTATATCGTAGTGGTATTGCTTAGACCAAAATCTTTTTTCAATATTTGTTCTACCGCCTTAGAGGAACAGACGACTCTATCGGCACTTGGATAGAGAATCCTTGAGAGCATACGTGTTGTGGGCTTTGTTTTTCGGAGATCAATTTGCACGCAGCAAATAGTTTTTTGTCTTAGCGAGAAAAGCCTTTTTGCCAAAAGAACATAAAAATTCGCTTCATCAAAAGAAATAGTGAATAGCTTCCTTCCTGAACTTAGCAGCTTCCGAATACGCAAAATTCGTGATGCTGCATAGCAAATTTTTTTTGCAAGATGACATTGATATTTTTCTCCGAATGACAAGAGTTGACCGTCAAATTCGTATCTCTCTGGCCAATCGTAAAAGGTTACCAATTGAGGATTGAGTCCAAAATTAAGTAGTCCGTATGCAATTGAGCAGGCTGTTTTTTCCGCACCACCCCCAAGAGATAACGAACCTACGACTACTAAAACTTCTTTTTGAGAGCTTGCCCGGTTCGTGTTCGGCAATTTTTGCACTGCTCTCGAACTATATCTCATTGTGTACCATCGCGTACAAGCGCGAAATATGTAGGAGGATAGTCTTAGTGTACACGGCTTACTGTAGTTGGATCGCAACTGAATTACATTCATCAATCTGTTCTATCTGCCAATTCCCTTGTTCCAATAGGAATGTGTTAATAAGTTCCGTATCACTATGTGCTGTTTCGAAAATAATTACATTCTTGAATTTGTTAATAAGATTAGTTGCCCCCTTTAGCACCTCTAGTTCCATTCCTTCGGCATCAATTTTTATGAGGATCCTGTCGGTACTTTTTAAGTGTAGTTGTGGGAAGATATCGTCGAGTCTGCATATCGTAATAAATGCACAATCAGTTTTGTTTGCGTCTAATACATGGCTCATGCCTGTGTTGATGGGGTTGAAGTGGAAGCCGATCCTGCCATTTTTGTTTCCTAGCCCCACATTGAATGCCTCAATGTTTTCCTTCTGATTATTTAAAGATATATTTTTTTGAAGAATGTCATAGTTCTGTGGGCATGGTTCAAATGCGTAACAGCGAAAACCTTGGCTCGCTAGCCAAACCGAATACTCACCCATACAGGCGCCGACATCGAAGAACTTATTAAAATTATGGCAGTATTCGGATATGAATTTTTTAACCTGTTTTTCATACGTTGGATTTATGTGCAGAAAATCGGTGGTATTCCCACGACAATAAAATGTGCCCAACCCACTGTGTGCTATGCGATCTCTGGCATATGTATGCCCGAACAGTCTGTACGTTATTAATGAATAAATTGACAAGAAATCTACATGGCGCATGTAGCCGAGAGCATTGCCGCAATAGTATGCGAGCCATCTAGGGTATACAGATCTATGCTTGCGCGGGAAGCGGCTCATTTTTTACAGCGATAGGATAATGGCATTGAGCTATTTGTGTTTAAGGTGGCGACTGGCTTCTGGTGACAACCGTGCACGAGCAGAGCATAAATTGAGTCTTGACTGACTTCAATCAGCCCAAAATGATGCCTCCTTAATGTGAAGCTAAATTGGATTGTTGAGATGGTGCACTTGTGGTGCCAAAACTTTTTGGCTGATATTCGCGTCTTCAAGCCGTTGAAATTATATTCCAACCTATTCGCTCACGGCTGACACTTTGCCATTTATTAGCCGGATTTTTATGGATCTATAATGAACATTACCTCCATTCGGTCTCCAGGCGCCTACAAATGGCATCTCACCCCCCCAGCCTTCAGGGTAGGATAACCTAGATTCATGCCCCTGGAATTGGGTTATTGCTCTGCCATTCACGCCAACAATCACTAGCCAGTTCCCATTTCCTAAGTCATTGACTCTTATTTGTACTTTGTACACCTCGGGAAGTCTCTGTCGGAAATCAGCTGTTGATCCATTTTCGGAATATCGTTTTCCATCGATAGGGCCGATGCCAATTTTGTCCTCCGCGATGACTACTTCGGTTTTAGAATTACCCACTGGTATTCCTAAATTAACTCCGGCGACGCCATGTTTTTGCACTTCTACCTCGAGCTCATAGCTCCCGCTTATTTTGAGTGGAATATCTATCAGCATGCCATTGTAGCCTCCCGTTGTTTCTGCAGTTAGGCCTGCTGTGCCTATCCCCCATGCACCTTTCCTTGTATGTTTCTTCACATCAATAAATTGCATAACATCCACCCACTTCCCCTTCGGAAACACCTCAGCACTCTGCTGTGTTCCCGTTTGTTCCTTATTCCCGGCGACCCATCCCTCTCCGCCTGTCTTGCCATCCGGCTCAATGCCCTTTGCGCCTAAGCCCCCCAGGCTTGCGCCGATATCCAGCTTCAGCTTCCCCGTTGGGTTCTGCGCTTGTGCCTGAGCGAGCCAGTATGCAGCGCGCTGGTACCAGAGTTCCGGATGCTGTGCCACCGCGCCGGCAGCCATCCATGCCTGAGCACAGTCGTACATTTCCTGCGCGTTCTTCGGCCCGGTTTGATCAAGCTGCGCGGCTTTCTGCACATGAGGGTTGTTGCAGCCGCTCAAGTACCGGATTCCCTCTGCCCACCCGCCCCGGACGGTGACGACGTATACGCCCGCCTCGAATGCCGCTGCCGCATCCTTAGGCTGCATGGTGGCATCAAGACCCGTTTGGAACTGCGCGTGCTGGTCGGCGAGCTCGGTCATGCGGTGCTGCTCGGCCGTGATGAGCTGATTCAGCTCGCGGAGTGTCTGCATCTGTTGCGTGCGTTCCCGCGCATCGAAATCGGAGTAGCGAATGCCCTTGAGGTATGCGCGTGCCGTTTCGAGAACTCTTGCCGCGAGATCGTAGTCATCTGCCGCATATGCAGCTTGCACATCACGCAGGAGCTGCCGGGCAACTGCCATCCGCGATGTCGGGGGTATGGCGGCCAGCGATGCATCTTTGTGCGTGGCAAACGCACTCGCCTTGAAACGGACCTTCCAGTGTGGCGTAAGATGCGGATCATCCATCATCTGCATCGCTCTATCGATGGTGACTGCATCGCCCTTTTCCGCTGCACGTCCCACGACAATCGCAAGCATCGCTGTGCGGGCTGCCGCGTCCGGCTCGCCTTTCACTGCGGCGAGGATTTCCGCTGTTTTCACCGTCTGGTACTTGGTGCGCATGGTGGCGTGCAAGCTCGTTACCTTGGCGATAAAGGCGTTACCTTCTTGTTCGGCAGTCTGTTTCTCCAGGAGAATTCTCTCCTGCGCGGCTCGCACGGCGGGGTCCGAAGGCCCCTCGCCGATCAGTTCTGTAAGCTGCTTGGAGGAGAGTCTTGCGTACCGCCCGCGCAGCTCCTCTGTTTTGCGCTGAGTTTCCTCCTCAAGCCGTTTCTTTGCCTCTGCCTCCGGATCCGGGCCAATAACCGGCGCAACCGGGTTCGTGTTCATGGCAACTTCCGGCGGAGGCGGCTGCACCGGATCAGGCTTGGGGGGTTCCGGCGGAGCAGGCGTTTCTTCTTTCGGGAGCGGCTGCGGGGGCAGGGCTATCGATTCGTCCGGAATGGTGGGCTGCTGCGCGATCGGCAGCGTCTTCAGTTCATCCGGAGGGACTTGCCGCTTTGCGACGGGACGATTCTCTTTGCTCTCCGCGCCGCCCCCGCGCGCAGCAAACAGCGCATAGACACCGGCGCTCATCGCAATCACCCCGGCGCCAATTGCGCCGACAACCTGCACGGGTTTCCTTTGGAAGAAAGACTCCTTGCCACGTTCTTTCGTGTGCCTGCCGTTTGATCGGGGATTGGACCGTGCAGGGAGTTGGTCATCCAGGAAAGAAAGAGGCGCTTCCTGCCTCGGCGCGGAGATGATCGGAACAGTGGCGCCTCCGTTCCCATTCAGGGCTGCCGCAGGAGGCGGCGGTGGAATGGGGGGCCTCCCCGCTGTGGCACGCGGCTGAGGCCGTTTCGCTGGACCTTTGCCGCCATTCCCCGGCTTGGGGCCCATAGGGACCGCGGGGATCTGCTGAGGCATTCCTTGGTACCCGGGCATCACCTCCGGTGACGTCTGGAAGACTTTGTGCCGGATATCGCCGCCGCGGATCTCGACTGCCTGGCCGAGCGTTGCATTGTAGGCCAGTCGCTTCTGATTGCTGAGGAGAGTGATGCGCGCCCGCGAAACTTCGTTGAGGAGCCGTTGGCACTCTGCACTGTTCCGGCCGGTTTGAAATGTGCGCAGGTGCGCCATTCGCTGATCCGCGGCATTCTGGATCGCTCGCAAATCCTCTTCGGGAAGCTCCTGCAGCCCGATTGTCCTGCGAACGAAGGCATCCGAAAGCCCGAGCAGCTTATAGAGCGTGGGCGGCTGCTCACTCGGATCGATCTGGAGCCATTCGTAGTAGGGATCGAACGGCCCTTGCCTCGTGATGGCGTCAACCACGGCCATAGCTGAATGAAAACCTTACTATACAAATGCCGATTTTGTCAAGTGCACTGGACATTTGGTTAGGAATTCTTAGTGCGGCAACTGTAAATGATGGTCTACATCAACTTGAGTTCACATGGGGAATTCTTCAATGAGAAGCCGAAAAACCAAGGCATAACTTTTTTTTGGTCTTCAGTGTCGGCGTTCTTCAAAAACAGCCGCTAATTGTTGTATGTCGTGAACCGTGGGCATGTGTATTTTGCTTTAAAATCCTCGTACCCAAGTTTCATGGGTAGCGTATTTCTGTTGCGTTCCAGGATATCGTCGCCGATGTTAGAAATTTGCAGGGATTGATCATCGAAAACGTACGTGTACTTCACATCGTTGATCACGGATGACGCCGCAACCTGATTAAACGCCTGCACAAACATATGGCAGTCTTCGTAATCTTGGTCCGCGGTGAGTGATGCGAGGACCGAATCATGCTTTTTCAGCGTATCCGCGAAAGAATTTCTGTACTGTTGGCCACTGAGCAATTCGAAAATCGTCGCAAGAATATCGGTTTGGCTGTACCGCAGTTCCTTCACTTCTTTCCCGATGTCAAATTCCTCACTTCTGCCGCGCGGCGGAATGTACGCCAAGGGGATGACGTAGTTATCGGTTGTGAATCCGCGGGCAAAATCTTCGCTGCCGTTGATACCGACCGGATGGGAGTGATCGCCGAGAATGAACAGGTGGGAGGTATCGGCATATTGCCTCCGGAAGCGGTCGTAAAACCTCGCAACGCAGTGGTCCTGAACGAGCGCAGAGTTCAAGTATTTCTCAATGAAGTTCTGCGGTTCCGGGAATGCCCACACATTTTCGTATCCGTTTTTCGGATCAAAATTTGCGTGATTGGAGCTCACAGTAATGTAGACGAGTGATTTCTTGTCAGAGAGGTTCTGGGTATCGAGGAAAGAGAATACGCGGTCGTAGTACGTGCAATCGTCGTAGCCCCATTGATACCAGGGATCGCCTTCCTCCATGATGTCTTCCGAGTGGTAGTTCTCGAATCCGATATAGTGCATGAAATTTTTTGTGTCATAGAAATTGTCATCCCAATATGATTGGAAGAAATACGTGTCGTACCCGTCTTTGGAAAGAATTGCCGGGAGGCAGCTACTGCGCATGGTTTCTGACCACGTGAAGCTGTTCACGAAATTATTCACAATACCGCAGAGAATTGTTTCCTGTGCGCGATGCGTTTGCATCGTATTCCCGAAGAATTGTGGGAAAAACACGCCATCTTTGGCTGCTCGCCTGAGTTCTGGCATGTAATCATCGTCGTACGCCTTTCCGTTTACGACGGCTTTGCCATCAAGAGCCAGGCCGTTCGTTGATTCGAGTTGCAGGATGAACACGTTCTCTTTTGCATCTTGTGCCTCAAATTGCTCGTTGGAAGGAATGAACGCCGCATTCCCGTCTCCGGCGATCGATCGGGCATTTGCCGAGGAATACACAACGGCATCGAACGGCAGGAGCAACATGCTGCCCGTGAGCATCATGTAGAACACGAAGCCGGATTTGCCGATTGGCGCTCTTGCGGCGATATTGATAGGAAGGAGTTGCCTCCCAAACGTTCGGCGGAAGATGAAGTAATAACCAATAAACAGCAGTGCATGGAGTGCGATCAGCCCGATTGACTGCATGATCCCAAGTACCGCAAAGAAAGTCGTCGTTGCCTCTCTCCATGTCCCGACGAAGAAATTCGGGTCGAAGGGGATGCCTGTGGAGACCCGGAACAGGATGAAGAATGTGAGCACAATGTAGTACAGAGCAGAAACCATGACATACAGGCGCAGCAACATGCCGCCGCCGACTTGCGCCAGTGCGTGCTGCGTGCCTGCGAAGAATACGAACACACAAAGGCAAGCAACGGAATACACGAGCGCATTCGAAAATGTTGCGCCTGCGATGCTCGTGAGAGTGGCAGCCGGCATGGCCACAAAAATGATTATTGTCAGGAGAATCAGCAGCCGGTGTGACAGTTTTGTGTCCATGTGTGGATTTCTTTGAATGTAATTATACAACAAAAAATATATTTTGACAACATTTCCCAATTCTGCAACAGACCCAAATGCGGTTGTACTTTTGTTTAAGCTATTTGCATACTAGTGGCGTATGCCCTTTAGCATCTCCATCGCTTTGCCGTGCTACAACGAGGAGGCGAATATCGAGCGCACGGTTGAGGATCTGCTCTCCTGGTTTGAAGAAGATCAGATCGACGGCGAGATTGTGGCGGTGAACGACGGCTCGCGGGATAGAACAGGGGAGATCCTCGCACGGCTCGCGAAGGAGCATCCGCAGGTGAAGGTCGTGGTACACGAGAAGAACCGCGGTTACGGCAGTGCGGTGCGTTCCGGCATGGATGCGGGTACGAAGGAATGGATTGCCTTTATGGATAGCGACGGCCAGTTCAAGGCCAGGGACTTCCGCAAGCTCCTTCCGCTCGCCAAAGAGTATGCGATCGTCACCGGCCGGCGCCGCAAGCGGGCCGACCCGTTCATCCGCAAGCTCAATGCCAAGGGGTTCGCGTTTCTCAACCTCGCGATCCTCGGCATCTGGGTGCGGGATATCAACTGCGCCATGAAAATGTTCCGGCGGGATGTCTGGCAGAAGATCCGGCCGGAATTCGCCACGGGTGCGCTCTTCAACGCCGAGACTTTCTACCGCGCGAAGCTGCACAAGATTCCGTGGCAGCAGGTGTTCGTGGAGCACTATCCGCGCGTCTACGGGCAGCAGACCGGCGCCAAGCTCTCCGTGATCTTCCGGATGTTCCGCGATCTCGTGCGCTTGCGGCTAAAAGGATGATGGCCAGAGGGCGGACCTATCTGCGGTATTATTCTCCCTGAGATGGACAGCCCATTCGCTGAACACGGCAATATTGAGAATTCTCTTCGTTTTTTTCAGGGATTCAATGTGCCCAAAGATGCGAGAATTCTAGATATAGGGACTCGGTATGGGACTCTGCTTGAGCAAATGCGATTAGCAGGATGGAGAAATTTGATGGGATTGGATACGGATGAGGAGGCGCTTAGACAGGGTCGCGCTGTGTACAGGGGATTGGCTGCTCGTTTACATGCATATGATGGCAATATTCTCCCTTTGGGAGATATGACTGTGGATGTGGTAACCATGTTCGACGTTCTAGAACACATCCCAAATGTATCGGTGTATTTGCAGGAGGTTCGGCGAGTATTGCGGCCAGGGGGTCTTTATCTGTTTCAGACTCCGAATCGATACGTGAACATTGTTTGGGAAATCCTACACCAGCGGTCGTTCACAAGATGGCGTTCCTACCATTGCTCATTACAAACATTATCTTCTCTGCATAGGCTCTTATCGGGTAGTGGTTTTTGCGAGGTGCGCATCGTGAAATATCCGATTGATACGTTGTACAATCGCGAAAGAATTCGCGCAGTTATTGGCCCGCTGGGCTTGTACATGCTCAGACTGGCCGCATCCGCACCGCTATGGATCTATCCGAATTTCTATGGATCTGCGAAGAGATCAACATAGAGCATGATCCCGCATCAGAGGCGTTCAACTCTTCATTTTTGCAGGCTACACAGAATTTGGCATGTATGTGGATCGATGTACTGTCTCTTTGTGGATTCTCTTGTATTTCACGAAAAAATGTGATGAATGCTCATCGCAGTTCCGCGAGTGGCCGGAACAGCAAAAATGGTGAGTACAAGCGGCATTTGTAGCAGCCGGATTTTCTTGCTGCGGTAATCAAATTCATCTTACGGAGGGTCTCCAGTGCAATCGGGGGCGTTTGCATTCCCCTTTTTGCCATGCCGATCACATTGAAGCGACTTGGGATCGATGAGTGCGAGGAGCGATTGCTTTGTGCAGGTGACACGGCTGATGCCGTAGGTCCATCTCCTGCCGCGGAAGTCTCCTCTCTTCAGTGGGAGACACAGGTGTGCGTGCAAGAGGCATTCACCGCCTCGAATCTCGATAGCGCGCTGTGGAGTGCGGATCTGAGTGCCGATCCCAACGCAACAGTGCGCATAGAGAACGGCAAAGCGCTCGTCGGAGGCCAGGGCGTGCTCCTCAGCAAAGGCGAGTACGCGCCATCGGCGGAGTCGCCGATGCGGGTGAGCGGCCAGGCAACGCTCACGACGAACTACAACTGGTTCCGCATGTTCCTCCGCGGCGGGCCGGAAGGGGATGGCATTCGGTGCGTGCTCTCCGGTTACGGGCAGCTCTACCTTGTGGAGATGAACGGCGGCATACAAGCTATTCTCGCCGAAGCGGCATGGCAGGTGGGCACGGGCCGGGAATACTTATTCGAGGTGGAGGACGACGGGAACGCCGTGCGCTTCACCGTCACTGAGGCCGGCACCGGTCGCACGGTGACACTCGCGGGGAACTCTGGGGCGCACGGCATGCAGCAGCTCGTTGGATTCCAGGGCAAGTACGGTGTCCTCCTCGACAATCTGCGGGTCGCACGATCCGTTCTCATGCCGGATCCCGCCGTCGCCGCGGCGCACGATGCGGTGTTCGCGGAATCCGTCACCGATCCCGTTGCGGATGCAGCGATCGCGGACGAAGAGGCTGAGCCTCCTGCCAACGAGGATACAGAAGCTGCCATCTCGATGATTGTCCGTGCGCAGGATTCCTTCTCCGAATCGACGCTAAATCCTGCGCTCTGGAAAACAGATACGACGGCGGAGCAGTCCTCTGTCGGCGCACAGGGGGGCCGGGCGAGGCTCAATAGATTGGGCGAGCTCGTTACCCGCGATACCTTCGAGCCGTCCCCCGGGCATCCGCTCCAGTTAAGCGGCATCGTAACGCTTGCGGATCCCTACAATTACCAGCAGATCTTCCTGCGTACCGACGATCCAAATACCGGGATCGCCTGCAATATTTCCGGGTACGGGTACCTCTACATCGTCGAGTACTCGCAGGGGCAGTCCACGGTACTCGCGGAGCAGCAGTGGAGCGTTGCGGTTGGGCAGCAGTACCGGTTTTCCATTCAGGATGACGGCGAGCGTATCGATCTCACCGTCACCGAAATCGCCACCGAGCGCACGGCGGCGCTCACGGGGCGGAGCACGGTCACGGGTGAGAATCCGCGGATCATGTTCCGCGGAAAGTACACGACGGAACTCGATGACATTCGCATCGAGCAGGGGATTCCTGCGCAGGAATCACAGGCGCTCGCCGCCGCCGCGCAGCGCGAGACATTCCTCCAGCCGGGACTCGCCATCGTCGAGTGCCGGGGACCGAATGCCGTCCTCCGGTTCAGCTCGCCGTACGACGCGAGCCGTATCGAGATCGATGGCGGCGGCATACTTTCCGTTTCGGTCGTCACGCACGAAGGGGGGACCGCGGGCACGCTCACGAGCGTGACGATCCGGGCGGAGAACAGGGCGGGGGAGTACGCCATCCGGCTCGTGGAGCCGATGACGGGGAGGGTTCTCCAGAGCCTGCCCGTGCGGTGGGATTGCACGAGTCTCATACCCTTGCATTCCGAGGATGTGTGGACCGCAGAGGACTACGTGGCGGAGCTCGGCGCGAGGCAGCTCGTCCCGGCGATAACTGGCGATCTTGCCGAGGACGTCCGGCGCGAAGTGCAGCTTGAAGCGCTCTATGTGCTTGCAGAGCAGAAGATGGCGGCGGAACGCAGCACGCTGCAGGCGGTTGCGAGCTTCCACATCGAAAACAGCGTCGTGCGTGCCAACCTCACGAGCGATCTCCTGGTTCAGAGCGGCTTGTTCCTCCCTCTCACGCGGGCCGAACAGCTCTTCTACGAACGGAACCCTCAATACCTTCCGGGGAACCTGCAACGGACGATCGATCACGAGTGGCAGGCGAGCCCCGGTTTTTCACGAGGGCAAATCCAGGACCGCATTATCTCGCGTCTGCAGGACCTGCTTGCGCGGGTTGCGCGCGGCGCGAATGCCTACAACAGCGATCTGCAGAACATCATCTTCCCCGCAGCACTGCAGGTGATGGAGGGCGTCCGCCGCGGTGAACCGGAAGCGCCGCTGCGCGCGGCATTCGAGGCGACGCTCCGCTGTCTTTCCAACGTGCGGACCGCCGAACTCTGCTCGCTCACAGGATTCAAAATTCCTTCGGAGGGCACAATTTTGGTTGCCGCGCGGACAGCGCTCTTCTCCGCCTGCCAGACCGTGGCGTACTACCAGGGCGAAGACAGCCGCATGCAGATGGAAGCGCAGCGCGAGTACGAGCGCGATCTGCAGGCGCAGTGGGTGGTTGCCCTGGAGGATTCCGAACGCTTGGCGCGCGGAGGCATGGAAGGGGAACGTGTGCCGCGCGACGTGGCGCTCAGGAACCAGCAAATATGGATCGCGCACATGGATGCCGTGCGCGCGGGGCAGAGGATTGCCGATGCTGCGGTGCAGCAGAATAGGTCGCAGCAGCGCGCCACGCGCCTCGTTGCTGCCGCGCTTGAGGCGCAGGCTGACCGGCATGCACAAGTGGCACTCGCGGCAGCGGGGGAGACGAATATCCAGCGTGATCGGCAGGAAGTGGTAGACGCACTCTACGTGGCGCTCACGCCGGAGCTCGCTCGAACGGTTGATGCCGAAGTGCTCCGGATTCACGCAGAGCATCCGGATGACCCCGATACGGCCGCGGTCCTCAGCGAACAGTATGTCCTTACGCAGGCGAGGGATCTCTACCTCGGCGCGGAACTCGGCGGCATGGCTGAGGATCTTGGGTACGGCGTGCAGGCGAACATCCAGACAGTCGCCGGGAGGATTTTCTCCCTCGCGGTGCGCCAGCTGCGCGCGGCCGACACGCCGGCGCAGCGCGACACCATCGCGCAGTGGGTGGAGCAGAAGACTGGCATCCCCGCGGCGAAGATTCTCGGCAGAGTGGAATACAGCGGCGAGCTCTTTCGCGATGACCTCATGACACTCGGTCTCAAACGGCTCTTCGAGGAGGCGCAGCTGGGTTCCGTGTTCATGCAGGAGTGGGATGCCCCGGTACAGGCCGCGACAGACAAGTTTACCGGGAAGAATGGCCTCCCTGGCGCGCTCACGGCGTACCGGACGTTCCCCGCGGAGAGTGTGCCTGCCGATACCGTAGTGCGGGTGCGGTTCAATGTGAACCTGCCATCCTTCCACCACGCGCGGTACTACCTCCTCGACGGGTCCGGCACGCAGGTGGGCGACGAACTTCGCACGACCGGCGGCGCGGTGGAAACCGGTTCTGGGACGCTCACGGCGGCGTTTCCGCTTGCGGATATCGCCGCGCGCCTGCGCGAGTACGGGGCGTACGGCGGAGGCCCCGCCGGCCCGGATGGCGGCCCCATGCTCACGATGGAGTTCTCCGTCCGTGTCGTCGTGTGGCAGGACGATACGCCGGAACCGCACGTGTGGGCGCAGACGCCGAAGGCGGAAATCCAGTCATTTCCGCAAAGCATAGAAGATCTTTCCGTTCTGCCGGATACGCCGGAGCATGCTCCACGGCGAGCGTACGAGAATGCGGTGCTCACGCAGGTCGAACGGAATTTTCCCGTGGATCTCGCCGCAGGGAACTGGAAGCACAACCTCGGTTCGCCGTATCACCTCGATCGCCACCTTGCATCCATGGATTTCAATTTGAGCACGGGTGGCGACACCGACGAGGATCAGCCGGTGCGTGCGGTCGCCGATGGCGAGATCGTGGAAATCAATACGGAGCTTGGTTCCGTGCTTATCCGCCATACGGAGATCGTGCAGGGCACGGAGCGCGCGTGGTACTCCAAGTATCTCCACATGAAGATCGAGGCGACCGACCGCTCTGATTCAGACGGGCGACCGGTATTTGAAGTGCGGGAGAAAAACGGCGGCGTGGTCACGGAGCTTTTTGAGGGGAAACAGCTTGCCGCCCGCGATCTCATCGGCGGGATCGGCGGCCGCGGTACGGTGAATGGAGAGCGGTCCGACCATGCATTCGCAACGCACTTGCACATGGAGATTCTCGATGAAGCATTCTCGCAAATTGATGCACGCGGCGTGCTGCAGGCACTCAGTATTCCCACGAAGGCTGCCGACGATTCCGGGCGCGAGCTCGATGTAGCGTGGGTTGATGGAATCGCCGCAAACGGCCAGAATGGGCAGTGGATGAATGCGGAGTACAACCTCATCTTCTCGCGCGGCGCCTCTGGCTCGGGGCTCGATAACGTGTGGGTGGCGAACGCGGGAGACCAAGCAGAGAGGAGGGTGGTGTGGGTGAAAGTTGATGAAATTGAGCAGGATGGAAAGAGGATTCCGGTGATGAGATGGGTACAATTTGAAGCAGCGGGGTTCGATAATACGATTTGGGATCCTTCCACCTCTTCATGGACAAGCTACGTGCGCTGATGCTGATTTGCAGCTGTGCAATTCTTGCAGCCTGTTCTTCGAACAGTGGGGCTGCAAAGATAACTCAGGATAATTGTTACGAGAACGAGTCTGGAGCCAATGTTATCTGCGATCGGGCGAGGGGATATACGTACTGGTATCCAGACTGGGTTGAAAACAAGCAAACAATTGAAAACCCGGTTGAAGTGTATACATATGATCTAAGTACTTGCCCTCTTCTCGGCATCACCAATCCTGTTGCCGAGCAGCGTAGTGGGATAGAAGTCCAGTGGGGCAAGGTCGATTTTCCGTTAGACTACAGCGAAACCGAACTTCATCCGGATTGCCGGCCCTATAAGCCGATGGCAGCCGCATACGCGCTGTGTTCCGAAAAGGATGGCAAGGCGGTAGTTATCTGCATACAGCAAGTCACGGATGACCCGGAACTTGCAGTGGAGATTTTCCGCACGTTCCGGTGGGTGGAGTGAGGCTGTTAGCTCGCGTTCCACTCAATGCACACGAAGCATTTTTCGCCGTAATTCATGTTTTTTTCCGAAAGTTCAGCGAAAAGGCTGCCACGCGAACCTTGCTCGCAAGTTACAGGCAAGTGCTAGACAACCCGCAATAAGATGTAGATTGCAAACTATTTACGCGCAGATATTGAGCCTGATTTCATATCAGTGTTCCGTATTTGTAAGCCACGAAACTCTACAAGTGTCCTGCAACCCAAGATGATGCTACTGCCTGTGGCAGGGAATTCATTGTTTGTTCCAAATTCCTCAGGTTTGCATGGGTAATCAAGAACGATTGCGCCATCAATTTTTACTTGTAATGAGCTTTGTCCCCCTTTTTGTCCAACGGAATACTCAATAGAGTGCCAAGCATTATTTGATAGCGTGAGGGGGGTAGATACCAGTGGGTTTTCCTTCGCCCCGTGCAGTAATAAACGATTCATATGATCAATATCGATTCGGGCAGAGGAGCCATTGCCCAGCAGTGGAATACTCACAAATATTGCACCATCATTCCGGGGGATATTATTCGCTCGTCGTACGAAAAATTTAAAGCCGTAACTACCACTGTTCACAACAACTGGTAACGATAGTCTTGCTGTTCGATCGACCTGAGTTTGAATGAGACTCCCGTTCTGCAATGTCCAGCTCCCATCACGCAATTCATCTTTCTGAGGATTGATAAGTGCTGGGTTTATTTCTGCCCACTTCCCTTGCGGGAATTTTTCCGCTTCCGGGGATGTTTGAGTTGTTCCCATTGGTTTTTTTACACCCCTCTTCCTGAGTTCCGATTGCGCAACTCCAATATCCAGCTTCAGCTTTCCCTGCGGGTTCATCCGCTGCGCTCTTTCCAGCCAATAGGCCGCGCGCTGGTTCCAGACATCGGCGTATTCTGATGTCTTCCCCGCTTCCATCCAGAACTGCGCGCACGCGAAGACGGCATCCACCGTGTTCGGCCCCATGCGCTCGAACTTTGCCGCCCTCTGCACGTTCGGCTCGTCGCATTCCGCGAGCTCCCCGCACGCGCTGCCCCACAGCCGCCGCACCGCCCCCAGGTACGCGCCCGTCACGAGCCGAGCGTGCGCATCCCGCGGTTTTGCCGAGGCATCCAGACCCGCGAGGTGCAGGGCGTGCAGTTCGCGGAACGCCTTGGTGCGCTGCTGAGCTTCCGCAACCGCATCGCGCGTCCGCGCGAGCTCGGCAAGCCGGTTCTCGCGGATACGGGCATCGAAATGTACAGGGCGGATGTCGCGGAGGTACGCGCGGGCAGTTGCGAGGTTCGCATCCGCGAGGTCGTAGTTATCCACGAAGTACGCATGCCACGTGGTGTTGGTGAGGTGGCTCGCAATGGACAATCGCCGTTCCGCGCCGATCCGTGCCATGGACGCGCTCTCGTGACGCGCGTAGGCATCGCCGATAATCGCAGTCCGGGCTGCTGACGTGATGCGGTGGTCGGTCATGGCGTTGAACGCGTCATCCATCATGCCAAGGTTCCCATCCCGCACGGCCCTCTCGATGACGACGAGGAGTATCGCCGTCCGCCTGAGGGGATCCTGCTCCTGCTTGCCTCCGGCGAGGATGTCCGCCGGATTGCTCCACGTGCGGTACTGCTGCAGCATTTGTTCGGAGAGTTCCTGGGCGCGCGCGAGGAAATCCTCCTGCTCTTTCCTCTGGGCAATCGTCCGTTCCTGGATCTCCCGTGCAATGGGGTCCTGTGTCGTTCTAACAAGCTCGGCGAGACGTTCTGTTGGGAGCCATGAGAACCGTGCGACCATGTCGTTGTACCGTGCAATCTGCTCTGCATCGGGCTGCTTGCCGGTCTCCTGCGGTTTCGGCTCCGGTTGGGGGGCCGGGGCCGGGGGCGTTTGTTCCAGCGGTGGCGGCGCCTGCGGCTCCGGTTGCGGGGCCGGTTCTGCCGGTGGCGGCGCCTGCGGCTCCTCAATTGGCTGCGGCGGAGGAACGGGAATCGCCGGTGCCACGGGCTCCGGCTTCACGATGTCCTTCGTGACCGGGAGCATTGCGAGCTCTTCCTCGGAGATCGTCTTCCTCGCAACCGTTTTCCCGCTGGTTTTCTCATGTTTCGGCGAGGATCGCAGACCGTAGAACGCACTGCCGATGGCGGCGAGTGTTACCGCACATCCTGCAGCAATCTGCAGGGATTTCTGCCTGTACCACGGTACCGCCTCGCGTGTTTTCCGCCTCGCGCCATTGCCGCGCGGCTCCGTGCCGCGCCCCTGCAGATCCTGCAGGAAGGAGAGATCGGGCGCCTGCACGAGCGGAGCGGAGCGCGGTGGGGGAGGCGGAGCCGTCGGCGGGCCTGGCAGCACATCCGGCGCTGTGTGGAACACCCTGTACCGCACATCGCCGCCGCGGATATCAATCGCCTGCCCGAGCGTGCTGTCGTACTGCTGCTTCTTCGCCCCGTCGAGGAGCGTGATTTTCGCCCGCGATACCTCGTTGAGGAGCCGCTGGCACTCTGCACTGTTCCGGCCGGTTTGAAAGGTGCGCAGATGCGCCATCCGCTGATCCGCTGCGTTCTCCACCACGCGTTTCTCCTGCTCCGTGAGCGGTCTGCCAAAGGCCTTACGCACAAAAGCATCCGAAAGCCCGAGCAATCTGTAGAGTGTGGCGGGCTGCTCGCTAGGGTCGATCTGGAGCCACTCGTAGTACGGGTCGAAGGAAGATCTGCCTTCGCGGACGTCGGGAGTTTGGGGCATGGGAAAACGCGCGCAGAGGGCAACCGTACTGCATGGAAAGCCAAAATGTCAAGTTTTATTGACGGTGTCGCATCCAGCAATGGAACAATGGAGCAATTGTCACATTGTTCCATTGCTGACAGTGGCGGATCTGCGCCGTGCAGCTAGCACGTCTTCTTCACCAGAGGGCTGTTGCGCTCGCAGTTCACGCAACGCATGTCCCAGATCCGAAGGAGATCGCGGCCCTGGAACTGTTCCTTGGTGATCGGCTCGTAGTAGGTGAATGGGCGGTAGAACTCGTAACTTGCGAACACGATGAGTGCGCAGAGGAAGACGCCCGCCATCCGCAGGTTCTCACCGATCTTCACGGGGCCGACGCGCCGGATTTCCAGCAGCACGAGCGCGAGGAGAAGGTAGCTGAAAATGAGCGGCGGGAAGTAGTGGTACAGGTACATCACACGGTCGATGCGGCTCACTGCGGCGAGGTATCCACCGTAGAGGGCGAGGAGCACGACCATCGGGAACCAATGGCGCACCGGTTCCCTGAGCGGCAGGAAGACCCATGCAGCGATGACCGCAGCCGCGGCAAGAACTCCGGCAAAACCGAAGAGCCATCCCGCGGGGTTGGACACGAGGTAGAGGTACTTATACGCGTAGCCGTTCGGTGTTTCCCAGCGGTAGTTGATCGTCCGGGCGCCCACGGGCCACAGGAACCACGGGCTGCCGTTCTCATCCGTTTTGCAGAGATCAAGATCCGGCACGCCGCGCTCGTAGTGCCCGGTGAACCGGAAGGAATCCTCCAGCATCACGGGAAAGTGGAGGATGTTCCCGCTGTCGCCGCGTTCCAGAATGGCTTTGTATTCGGCGGAAGCCTTGTAATACCCGGCATCCGGCAGACTGCTGACAATTTGTTTGCCGAGCGCAAAGTGGATCTGCCAGACCGTCACGTACACGATGACGAATCCCAGGATTCCGAGGAGCACGACTTCCAGCATGCGCTGGAAATTCGGCCACAGGCGCAGGAGCAGGAACGGCACGAGGAGAATCATGATGAGGCCGTTGAGCTTCGTTGCCATGAGTGCCCCGAAGACAGCGCCGAAGAGCGTCGCGGCAATCCGGAGCCTGCGGGAATTTTCCTGCGATGCGAGCATCCAGAAGAACAGGAAGAGCATTGCGACCATGCAGAAGTGGATGGTCGACTCGAGCATTGCGGAACGGCTATGGACGATGATGGCGTTGTCGAACACGTAGAGGAAACTCAAGAGCGTGGACATGAGCGCATTGCGCGTAAGCAGCCACAGCACGCCGAAGAAGAGCGGTGCCGTAAGCCACGCGAGGAGCGTGGGGAACAGGCGGTACCCGAGGAAGTCGAATCCTTTCGGCGGGTTGCGTCCGTAATCCGTTCCGATGAACTGGTCCGTTGCCTCGTTCCTCCCGATGAGCTTCTCCCCGAGGGCGATGAGTTCCTTGCCGAGGGGCGGGTGCGGTTCCATGAAGTGCACGCCGTGCAGGTATTTCTGTGCCGCAGCGACGTGGTAGTTCTCATCCCAGAAGAACGCCTTGGGCTCCCAGTACCGGTGGAAGTACGAGAAATACGAGAGGAGGAGTACGAAGCCAAGGCCGAGGAGGGCGGGGTGTTTCCACTCCACGGTGCGGAGCCAATTGCGCATGGCGGTAGTGTAGCAGTGGTGCGGTGCTCCGTGCGACACCCCGCGGTGCGAGTATTTTGTTGCGCGGGGAAATGCGTTCATACTGGCGCTCGTTCCACGTGTCATGACGATTGCCCTTGTCATTCCCTGTTTCAACGAAGAGCCGAGGCTCCCGCGCACGCTGGAGCATATCGAGAGTTTCATGCGCGGCACGCCGGGGCTGATCCCGCAAATCATCATCGTCGATGACGGCAGTACCGACCGCACCTCCGAGATTGTGGAATCCTGGCGCGGCAGGCTGCCCATCGAGATCGCCCGTCTCCCGCGCAACAGCGGGAAGGGAGCGGCCCTCCGGGCCGGCGTGCCGCTCGCGAAGCAGGATGCTGTGCTGCTCTACGATGCCGATGCCGCCACGCCGATCACCGAGCTCCCGCGGTTTTGCAGCGCACTGGGCGATGGCGCCGACATCGTCATCGGGTCCCGCCTGCGCGACGGCCCGGGGCACACGGTGCGCATGCAGCCGCACCGGCGCCTGATCGGCCGATTGTACTTCTGGCTCACGGCGCCGCTCATTCCCGGTGTCCACGATGCGGCGTGCGGATGCAAGCTCCTGCGGAGAGAAACTGCCCGGGAGCTCTTCGCCGCGCAGCACATCAACCGTTTCGCGTACGACATAGAGATTCTCTCCATGGCGATCGCACGCGGCAAAAAGGTGGTGGAAGTTCCGGTGAGCTGGACTGCCGTTCCCATCTCGAAGGTGCGTCTCCTGCGCGACGGGCCGGAAATGTTCATGCGTGTGCTCCAGCTCTACGGTTCGCGGGTGTGGTGGTGGATCACGAGCCGCGGGGGAAATCAGTGACGCGCCGCGCCGTTCGCGGTAGGCTATGCGCCGCAAACACCACTTCCCCTCGCGACCGTGGCCGTCCCGCTCAACCAGCCTCCTCGCCGCCCCCAGTGGCTCCTCTCCGGCTTCCTCGTCACGCTGCTCCTCTTCTTCGCGGTGCTCAACATCACGAATCCGGAGCGCCTGCAGGAGCAGAAGTTTACGGATGCGAAGGATGTCCCGCTGAGCGAGATTACGCGCGGGTACCATGCGCGTGAATTCAGTGAGGTCCTCGTGCGCGACAACAAGGTCTTCGCAACGCTGAAGAGCGATACCGGTTCCGTGGTGCAGTCGTACAAGGCAGGGGAGAGCATTGCGGATCTTGGCTGGAACGATCCGAAGAACCCGACCGTGGTGACGATAGAGAACCGCGAAACGAAGCATCTCTTTTACGCCATCCTTCCCGATCTCCTCTTCTTCCTCCTCGTGATCGGGGGGATCTTCTGGCTCTTCCGCGGCATTGCCCGCAGCCAGAGTACCGCCCTCTCCTTCGGCAAGTCGCGCGCCCGCATCGCCGACGGCCGGCAGGTGCGCACGCGGTTCAAGGATGTTGCGGGCATGGATGAGGCGAAGGAGGAACTCCTCGAAGTCGTGGATTTCCTCAAGAGCCCCAAGAAGTACACGAACATTGGTGCCAAGATCCCCAAGGGAGTGCTGCTCGTCGGCGCTCCCGGCACGGGGAAAACCCTTCTTGCTCGCGCGGTCGCGGGGGAAGCGGGCGTGCCATTCTTCTCCATCGCGGGTTCCGAATTTGTGGAGATGTTCGTCGGCGTGGGCGCAAGCCGCGTGCGTGATCTCTTCGCCAAGGCCAAGCGCAATGCCCCGTGCATCGTCTTCATCGACGAGATCGATGCCGTCGGCCGCCAGCGCGGCGGCGCGGGTTTCGGCGGCGGGCACGATGAGCGCGAGCAGACCCTGAACCAGATCCTCACGGAGATGGACGGGTTCGAGCAGGGGACGAACGTCATCGTGATGGCGGCGACGAACCGTCCCGACGTGCTCGACCGGGCGCTCCTGCGCCCCGGGCGTTTCGACCGAAGCGTCTTCATCGACAAGCCGGATCTCGAGGCCCGTGTGAAGATTCTGGAAGTGCACGGCCGCAACAAGAAGATGGCGAAGAACGTGAATCTCCGCGACATTGCGAAGCAGACCGTGGGGCTCGCTGGCGCCGATCTGGAGAACATCATGAACGAGGCGGCGATCATCGCCGCCAAGCGCAAGGCCAAGACCGTGGTGCAGCGCGATCTCGTTGATGCCGTGGAGAAGGTGACGATCGGCATGGCGAAGAAGTCGCGCAAGCTCACGCAGCATGAGAAGGAGATCACTGCCTACCACGAGCTCGGCCACGCGATTGTGGGGCATCTGTGCCCGCAGTCTGATCCGCTGCACAAGATCTCCATTGTTTCCCGCGGCGCGGCGCTCGGCGTGACGTGGTTCCTGCCGGAGGAGGATACGTTCACCACGAGCCGCTCGAAATTTTTGGACGAGATCTGCGGCCTGCTCGGCGGGCGCGCTGCCGAGGAGCTCATCTTCAGCGAGTTCACCACCGGAGCGAGCAACGACATCGAGAAGGCCTCGCAGATCGCGCGCGACATGGCGATGCGCTACGGCATGGGCGGCGATGACCTGGGACCGGTCGCCTATGGCGAGAAGCAGGGGACGCTCTTCCTCGGCGTGGATCCCACGGTTTCCCGCAATTACTCCGAGGAGAAGGCCCGCCAGATCGACGCGTTCGTGGAGCGCACGATCCGTGAGCAGTACGAGCGGGCGCTCGGCATGCTCCGCAAGCACCGGACCAAGCTCGACGAGCTCGCGAAGATCCTGCTCAAGCAGGAGACGATGAGCGTGGAGGAATTCCTGGGGATCTTCGAGGGGGAGAAACAGCAGAGTATTCAGGGAGGAGAAGCCAGTATGCAGAATGCAGAGGGTCAGGTTGCTTAGTGGCGTGCAGGCGCACAATCTCCGAACATTTCCTGCAGACTGAATGCTGATTCCTGCATACTCACCCGCGGCCTGTTTTCACGCGCATGACACTTGCTGTAGCATGAGAGTCCGATGGCAGCCGCACTCTCTCCCCTCGACGGCCGGTACGCAGGAGCAGTGGATGCGCTCAGGCCGTTCTTCTCGGAAGAGGCGCTCATGCGGGCCCGTATCGAGGTGGAGATCCGCTACTTCCTCGCGCTCTCCGATGAGCCGAAGATCCGGGAGCTGCGCAAGCTCAAGGCCCGCGAACGCACGGCGCTCCTCGCAATCGTGGAGAAGTTCAGCGAGCGCGATGCCAAGGAAATCCGCGGCATCGAGCACAAAACCAACCACGACGTGAAGGCGGTGGAGTATTTCTTGAAGAAGCGCATGGCCCGTATGCGCGGTCTCGCCGACCGGCTGGAATTCGTGCACTTCGGCCTCACGAGCGAGGATGTGAACAACCTCGCGTACGGCATCCTCATCCACCGCGCACTCGCGCAGGTCATTCGGCCGGCACTCCGCGCGTGCGCCGGCGATTTTGCCCGCCTCGCTTCCCGCTGGAAGAACGTCCGCATGCTCAGCCTCACGCACGGGCAGCCGGCCACGCCCACCACGGTCGGCAAGGAGCTCCAGGTGTTCGTCGATCGACTGGAGCGGCAAGGGCAGCAACTCAAAGCTCTGCGCATGCAGGGGAAGTTCGGCGGCGCCGTGGGCAACTACGCCGCGGTGAGCACCGCGTACCCGGAAGTGCAGTGGCCGGTCTTCGGTGCGAAGTTCGTGCGTTCCCTCGGCCTCACGCCGCTCGCGCACACGACGCAGATCAACCCGCACGATGATCTGGCGGAACTCAGCCACCTCCTTATGCGCATCAACACGATCCTCCTCGATTGCTCCCGTGATCTCTGGTTCTACATTTCCCGCGGAGTGTTCCGCCAGCGGGCGGTCCCGGGAGAGGTGGGGTCCTCCACCATGCCGCACAAAGTAAATCCCATTGATTTTGAGAACGCGGAGGGCAATCTGGGGCTTTCCTCCGCGCTCTTCTCGCACTTCGCGGAGAAGCTCCCCGTGAGCAGGCTGCAGCGCGATCTTTCCGATTCCACCGTGCAGCGCAACATTGGCGTGGCGTTCGGGTATCACATGATTGCGCTCCGGTCATTCCGGAAAGGCTTCAAGAAACTGGCGCTCGACCGCGCGGTGCTCCGGCGCGAACTCGCTGCCCACCCCGAGGTGGTGGGGGAATCCATTCAGGTTGTCCTGCGCAAGCACGGCGTGCAGAACGCGTACGAGCGCCTCAAGGCGCTCACGCGGGGCAGGCAGGTGAGCGCGGCGGAACTCCGGGCATTCGTGGACCGGCTCCCGATCTCGCGCTCCGAACGAGACCGGCTGCATGCGGCGCTGGAGGAATGACTTCGGATAGCCTGTGCATTGCCTTCCTTATGCGGAAAATGGATATTTGACCGTTTTCGAATATTGTATTTTATTGACTCACTCGGCATCCGGAATAGAGTGGGCCAAATTCTTTCCCATCCATGCCATGGCGCGAGAAGAACTTGATGGAACAGCGAATCAGGATGTCGTGCAGTTCATTACCGACCGCGCATCCGTTGTCCATGAGCTGGATCAGTTCCGCGCGGAGCATCCGCTCATGGCAGGTAGCGAAATGTCACCGCAGATGCTCACCATGACGGATGCTGAGGCGATTGCGCAGCGGGCGGGGACAAAGCTGCGGCGTGTTGCCAGTTGGTGAGCACGCGGGGCGCAGAGAATTCCCGGGATTCCTTTGCTCGGAGCACGGGGATTGATACACTCCTGCTCGCGTTCTTTCTCGTGTACGTGCCCAGGTGGCGGAACTGGTAGACGCGCTAGCTTGAGGGGCTAGTGGGAGCTTAATTCCCGTGGAGGTTCGAGTCCTCTCCTGGGCACCAATCATCACCGCAGGCGATGAGCGCACAGAACTGCCCTTGTGGTTTCTTGACATACATTCCTTCGGGCGTACTTTGGCATATGGAAGTTGGGTATCCCCCTCTTCCAAGCCCCTTTGGCCCCCGCAAGGTGTTGGCCTAAGGTCGTCGCCCTCCCGGGTGGCGACGCGGGGTGCGCCCATGGCAGCGTGCTGCCGGAAGCGCGAACATCACTTCTGCCTTCTCTTGAAGGAGGACGCCGATGACCTGGTCGTGGCCTGGAGCCCCGTAAACGGGGCCAGAAGTGTTATCCTCCCGGCTTCGCCGGGAACTCAGGCTTCCGATCCCTCCGGGGATCGGAAGCCGCCTTTTTTCCTTCCCGGCGGCGGAAAACCCGCTATCATCCCTGCCTTTTGCTCGCCCATGCTCCCCGCGGCCCCCTCGCCATCTCCGTCGGAAAACTTCGACATTGAGTGCAATTTCCCAAGGCAACTCTCATCGGAGGAAATCGCAGATACCCGCCAGAGAACATGGCATGAAGCTTGGCGGGTGATCAACAGGGACTTTGAGCCTGCCGGCGATGCGTCCGATGCGGATTCCGCGGGGCAATTCCCGTTCGGCGAACCGATTATCCAGGCGCGTGAAGAATCATGGATCGAGGCGGAGCAGCGCCGGCAGCTTATGCGGAAGCAACTGCAGGTATCCATCAGGCACATCGATCAGTCGCTCGAACTCGATGCCGAAATCTGCGGGGATGAAGATGCCGGCATGCAGGGCGTTCGCCTGCCTGTCCGGCGCGTCAGGCAGCAGGGCAAGCGCCATGCGGTCATCACCACACGGAACACGTGGGGGAGCACGGCACTCGAGGAGGATCCGGAGCTCGAGGCGCATCTGCGGAGCAGATTCACGGGGGTGGATGCGGGAGGCAACACCCATTTCGATGAGGCGGGGTACGCGCGGGCATGTGCCGAGTACCTCCGGCTGCACACGGGTGCCAATGTGCCGGTGCTCAACGAGGAGGATCGTGTGGATATTTTTGAGCGCGACGGCACGTGCATTGGCAGCGCCGTCGTGCGGGAAGTAGGTGGAGATACCGTGCGCTTGCACCTGCTCTCCCACGTGCACATGCGCGAGGGGTGTTTCCTCCGCAAGAAGTCCAATAGGAGGGCATTGGAGATGTACAGGAAGTACACGTACGATTACTGCAGAAAACTGCAGTGCGAGGGCACGATGGTGGATCGGGACGGGAAGTTGTACAAATGGGGGTACGAGGATCCCGAGCCGAAACCCTATAGCAGGTGGGATTTTGATGACGATGACTACGGCTATCGGTCGCAGCAGCTCACGCTGCCGGAGGAAGTGTTCTTCGGCGCGGAATGGAATAGCCAGATGACACGGAGCATTCAGGAACAGAGCTGGTCACGGCAGTTTGGCGCGGAGGATATCCCGCGGGCTATCGTGGATGACCACGAGCAGTGCAGCGCGTTCGCGCTCGCGGCAATGGGGTACCCGTGTTCCGTGATCCAGGGGCCTCCCGGCACGGGGAAAACGACAGTGGCGAGCCACCTGGCGCAGCACTTCCAGCGCCAGGGCCTCAAGACGCTTTTCCTTTCCCATAGCAACAAGGGCCTCGATGTGCTCCTGGCAGCTGCGCGGAAGAAAGGAGTGTCGGTGCACAGGGGCGGGACAGAGGCGAGTGTTTGCGATAGGGGATTGCAGGATGTCTTCATCCGTCGCGGGCTCAAGCATCCGCGAAAAACAGATTTCCTCGTGCGCGTCTTCGACGATCAGGCATTTGCTCAGGCGCAGAGCGATGCGGCATCTGCCGGGCAGCCGCTCCCGCGCGAAGAGGAGTTTTTCCGCCTGGAGCTCGACCGCTCCGCATGGCAGGAGGCATGGAGGCAGTTCGAGGAACAGAAGAAGGCGATCATCGAGGAGCTGAAGAGAGAGAAGGGGCTCGTCGCCGGAGTCACGCTCAATTCGCTCATTTCGGATGAAATCATCCAGGCGCTGGATTTCGATGTGGTCATCGTTGACGAGGCATCGAAGGGGTTCCTCTACGAGATGCTCCCTGCCCTGCAGAAGGCGGGAAAGCAGATCATCTTCATCGGCGATCACAAGCAGCTCGGGAACATCGATATTCCCCCGCACCTCAAGAGGTTTCTGGAGGATGGGAAACACGCGCCCGAAGCAGGGGTACCCCCCGAGGAACTCATTGGCCCTGAGGATGTAGACATGTTCGAGGATGGCCCCTTTACGATCATGGCCGAGCGCAGCGGTATCCCGCAGGTCATGCTCCGCACCAACCGCCGTGCGCTCCGGGATCTCGTACGGCTGGTGAGCCACGGTGGGTACGGAGGCAAACTCAAGGCGGGGCGCGTCGATCGCGAGGACCCGGAGAACAGCGGGACTCTGGTGTGGGTAGATACATCGCAGCGCGCCGACAAGGCAGAAGTTCCTGCCGGCGTCTCGAAGACAAATCCGCTCGAAGCGAGGCTCATCGCGAGGCGGCTCGCGAAGGATTATCGCAAAGGCTCCATCGATCCCGAGAATTTCGGGGTTATCACCATGTACAGGGCGCAGGGCGCCTTAGTGCACAGGAAGGCGAGAGGGACGCGCGTTCCCGAAGGGGTGAGTCACGACGCATTCATGGATACTCTCCGGGGGAACATCGCGACAGTCGATGCGTTCCAGGGATCGGAGAAGGACAGGATCTACCTGGGGACAACGAGGAGCAATCCGCATGGAACAGTCGGGTTCCTCGATGACGTGCGGCGAGTGAATGTCGCGGCATCGCGGGCAAGGGATGTTCTGGTGATCTACGGCGACAGAGAGACGCTCGTCGATAACAACCCGGATCCCGAGAGCCGCGCGTACTTCGCCGTTGCCTATGAGATTTGCAGGCAGCGGGGGGCCATTATTCACGCGTTCTCCCAGGTATCTTCGCAGGCGACTCCGGAGCAGCAGAAGAGCCAGTCACACAATGCCCGGCGCAACAGAGCGAGGCGCGCGTGGAAACGCGCGCAGATGGCGCAGGAATGACTTCTGGCCAATGCGCCGAAAAAGGCGGTACATATATGTATATTTTTGGCTTTGTGAAGCCGGAAATATATTTCCTTGCGCAGCATGCACACCTGTATCGCAGTCGCTTGAAACCCCCGGGGTGGTTGCCTACACTGCACCGGTCATATGCAGAAGCTCCACATTTTCCTGATCCCGCTTTTTGCGCTGGTTTTCCTGGTGATCTGATCGCGTTGTTGCGGCAAGAGACTCCGGCGGTAGGCGCAACTTGATTTTCCCGCGTGCGCGGGAGATGGTGTTGCCTATGTTCATACCATTCCTTTCCGCGGGGATTTCATTCCTCGTCGCTGCGAATGTAGCTGCCGCTGCTTCACCACAGACTGATGCAGAGGCCCACCGTTCCGCGTGCATCCGCGGCATGAAGCTTTCTACCGAGGAGGTGGAGAGCGGTCTGCACGAGTACCGCATCGAAAAGTGCATAGAGGGGAGATTGGATCAGGAACTCAACGCCACGCGTCTGGAGCGCGCCGCAGCGCGCCAGGAGCGCCAGGTGCGGCAGTTCCGCGGGAGGCTCAGGGAAGGCAAGCGTTTCCTCTCGCCCGTGAACCAGGAGCGGTTCAACCCGGATCAGGAGGGGGGCGATGAACGGGCGAGGGCGATCTCCCGCAGAAAGCTCCGCGCGTACGTCGAGCAGACGACGTACAGAGAAGCGCGCTCAGAGCGGTCGCAACTCCGGCAGGAGCGCATGAAGCAGGCGAGGGAAGCATGCGCGGACGCGGAACGCAGTTTCTATCCGAACTGCGTGCGCGACATGCTCCGATTGCTCGGGGAGTCCGCCGATGATGAGAGCGCGGTGCCTTCTACTCGAAGATACTGATCGAGGCGCTGTTCGGCGAGCCGAGGGTCGCGTGAGCAGAAGGATCGCTGATGCGGAACGTGAACTTCTCCTCATTCTCTCCAACGGTCGTGTCGGCGAGGATCGGCACGGTGACGACCTTCTCCGATTCTCCCGCCCGGAACGTGAGCGTGCCGGAGGTAGCCGTGAAATCAGCTCCCGCCTGGGCGGTGCCAGCAATGGTCTCGTACTTCACGGTCACTTCTCCCTGGGTGCCGCCGGCGCGGCTCACCGCGATGGCGAGCCCCTCGCCCTCCGTTGCCTCCATACCGTCATCCTTCAGGCGGATTGTTCCTGTGCCGGTTGCGATGGATTCGTCGTCAATGACGGTCGCGGTGGCGGAAGAGTACTGCCCGAGCACGGCACCGCCCGTCGGCTGGCTCAAGGTCATCGTGAAGGTCTTGTTCCCCTTTGCCTCACTGTTGTCGACCACGGTGACAGCGAAGGTCTTCTGGGTTTCGCCGTCGGCGAACGTGAGCGTGCCATTCGTGCTCTGGTAGTGCGTCCCCGCCTCTCCGGTGCCGTTCTTCGTCGCGTAGGCAACCGTCACCTGCCCCTTCGTTCCGGATACACGTTCCACCGTCACCGTGAGGGTGCCCGTGCGCTCCGCCACCGCGAATGCGGCTGCGCCGAACTGCAGGGCTCCAGCGGCACCAGCAGAAGCGACGGAAGACGTGCTGCTGCTCGTTCCGCTCGCGCCGCCGTCGTTATCGAGGACAGTGATAGTTACTGCTGCGGTGTCGCCGAGTTCGGACCCACCCGTCGGGTTTTTGAGGACAACCTTGAAGGCTTCTGCGCTCTCACCCGCGTCATCGTTCTTCAGCGTCACACTGATCGTCTTGCTCGTCTCGCCGTCCGCGAAATCCAGCGTCCCGCTGTTCGCTGTGTAGTCTTCCCCCGCTTTCGCGGTGTCATCCTGCGTTTCGTACTCCACCTTCACGCTGCCGGCGTCGCCCTCCGTGCGCACCACGGTGACCGATGCTTTCGTCGAGGATTCGCTCACGTTGAATTGGGCGATCGTGAAGCGGAATGCGCCGTGGGTGTTGAGCGTGCCGTCATCTTCCTCCTCGTCCTCAGAGGAGGACTGTGCCGTGGAGCTTGTGGAAGACCGGCTCCGTGAACTGGATGATCCTTCCAGTGCACCGATCTGTTCCATGAGACGCTGCATAATCACGGCGATCTGTCCGCGAGTCACCGGATCATCCGGGCCGAATTTGCCGTTCGCGTAGCCTGTGATGATGCCCTCGTCGTACATCGTGCCGATGGCGTCATCGTAGTAGCTGCCCTGCGGGACATCCGGGAAGAGCCCGGAGCCGCGCAGATCGGCCCTTGCGCTTGTACCGGCGGAGCCGAGGCAGATACCGGCGAGAAAGGCGAAGACAGTCGCGGAACTGACGAATGCATGAGGGGAGCGCATACGGGTGATGGGGAACATATGGTTTGCGCAAGTATTGGCCCGGCGAAATCTCGATGCAAGTTCTTTGCGTAGACGCTCGGTGGAGAACGTGCGGCTGCTCCGGAAGACCGGAGCAGCCGCATTGAGCCGGCTTCCGCGTGTGCGGAAGCCGTAAGGTCGGGGTGACCGGATTCGAACCGATGATCTTTCCTGCTCTTGCGGGCAGCAGGATGCTCTGCCAATTGAGCTACACCCCGGGATGATGGAGAAAACGGTGCTGAAAAAAGAACAATTGGGCAGGCAAAACCTGCCTTCCTGTTGCGGGGGAAGGGAGCGGTTACGAACGGTCTACGCGCATGCCGTCACGCTCGCCTTCCCAGAGGCGGCGGCGGGCACGGCAGGAAGCAGAACGCGCGTGACATTGGCATCATAGTACGTGGATGCGGAAATAGGTCAAGCACGTGCCTTGAGCATGCGGCGGAATTCCTCTTCGTCAATAACCGGAACGCCGAGCGTTCTCGCATCGTCGAATTTGCTACCGGGATCGCTCCCCGCGAGCACGAAATTCGTCTTTTTGCTCACGGAGCCGCTCACGCGCCCGCCGCGCTCCTTGATATGCTGTTTGGCCTCCTCCCTGCTCATGCCGGGGAGCGTGCCGGTGAGCACGAATGTCTTCCCTGCGAGGGTTTGCGGCGCATGGCTTCCCTCCGGCAGGAACGCGATGACGCCTGCGTTGCCGAATTTGTGGAGGAGCGCCCGGTTCTCCTCTTCGTTCGCCCAGCCGATGAGCGACTGCGCAACCACGGGTCCGATTCCGTCGATGGCGGAGAGCTCCTCGAACGTCAGGTGCTGCATGGTTTTCGCGAGGGCATCCATGGTGATTCCTTCTACGGTTTTCTCCTTCTTTTCAGCGGAGAAGAGCGAAACCTGTGCGCCACTTTCCGCTGATTCCGTGAGTGCGATCTTCGCGTGCGGCCACGCGATGCGCCGCGCGAGAATTTCCGCCGTCTCGCGCCCGATGTGGCGGATACCGAGCGCGAAGAGGAAACGCTCAAGCGGCACACACCGTGTCCTTTCGATCTGCGAGAGGAGATTCTCGGTCTTCTTCTCCTTGAAAAGCGGAAGGGAAATCAGATCGTCGAACGTGAGATAGAACACGTCTGCCGCATCCGAGACGAGCCATTCCTGCACGAGGAGTTCCACGGTTTCCCGCCCAAGTCCCTCGATGTTGAAGGCATATCGCGAAGCGAGGTGTTCAATCTTCTCCTGCCGTGCGGCGGAACAGTTCCTGTTCGGGCAACGGTGCACCACCTCGCCTTCCGGCCGAACGAGCGCCGTCCCACAGCTCGTACAGTGCAGGGGGTAATGGAACGGTTTCGCGCCCTTCGGTCGCAGGTTCGTGAGCACCTCCACGACTTCCGGAATGATATCGCCCGCTTTCTGCACGACGACGGTGTCGCCAATGCGCACGTCGAGGCGCTCGATCTCGTCGGCGTTGTGCAGGGTGGCGCGCGTGACAGTGGTGCCCGCGAGCGCGGTCGGCGAGAGGTGGGCAACCGGCGTGATGGCGCCGGTGCGTCCCACCTGCAGCTGGATGTCGAGCACACGTGCCGTCTTCTGCTCAGCGGGGAACTTGTAGGCCCGCGCCCACCGCGGGGCTTTCGCGGTAGAGCCGAGATCGCGCTGCATGCGCCTGTCATTCACCTTGAGCACGATGCCGTCGATGTCGTAGGGCAGCCGGTCCCGCCTCTTCCGGAATCCCTCGAAGAGCTCGCCGGCCTCATGCAGGCTGTGGCAGAGCTTGAGCTCCTGGTTCACGGGCATGCCGATGTCTTGCAGGAATGCCATCAGGCGCTCCTGCGTTTCGATGCCGAGCACATCCGCAGTCCGGGGGTCTAGGGCATAGCAGAACATCCGCAGATCGCGGGCGGCAGCCACTTTCGGGTCAAGCTGCCGCACTGTTCCTGCCGCGGCATTGCGCGGGTTTGCGAACCGTTCGGATTCCGGCAGATGGCGATTCATCTCCTCGAGCGCCTTCTTCGTCATGTACACCTCGCCGGAGATCTCCACCTGCTTCGGCGCCGCTTTTGGCAAGATGAGGCGCAGCGGAATCTTCTCGATCGTGCGCACGGTATGGGTGACATCCTCCCCTTCGATACCGTTGCCTCGCGTGAGCGCGCGGCGGAGCACGTGGTTCCCCCCATCTCGTTCGTACGTGAGTGAGATGTTCAGTCCGTCGATTTTGAGCTCGCAGAGGATGGCGAATTTCACCTGTTCTTTGCCGAGCGCGCGCTGCATCTGGTCCATCCATTCCTCCAGAGCGTCCATGTTGAATGCGTCGGTGAGCGATTCCTTGGCGTACAGGTGCCGCAGTTTCGGCAGGCGGCCGTCGAGCGGCGCGCCGACGCGCTGTGTTGGCGAATCAGGAGTGACGAGATCGGGGTATTTGGTTTCCAGCGCGATGAGTTCCTGCTTGAGCGCGTCGCGGATATCTTCCGAGGCGTCGCTGCGGTTCTCGATGAAGTACGCCTTGTTCAGGCGCCAGATTTCCTCGCGCAGTGAGGAGATACGCTGCTGTGCTGCCTGCTTATCCACTGTTCCTATCCTACGCGCGGCCGCTCGGGGAGTCGATTCCCACGAATCAGAAGCGCAGAGCACATGTTTCCATTCGGTCAATTGCAATCTCCATTGCCTCAGGGAAGATACGCCGCGATGGCGGATTCATCGCGCGTGCGCGAGCACTTCGAGCACATTGATCTCCAAATTCTCCGGCTCCTCAAAGAACGGGTCCGCTGGACGGGCGATGCGCGCGATGCCGGCACGCGGGAACCCGAGGAGGAGACAGTGGAATTCTGGGCGGAGGAAGGCGAGGAACTCGGCCTGGATGCCGACGAGCTCGAGAAAGTCGCCCGCGCGATCGTGCTCTTCAGCAGGAAGAGCGCGGAGGAATAGCGCGTTGTGGGAGGCGGCGAATTCCTGTACAATATTCAGATGGCAACAACCCAACCGAAGACGATTTTTCAGAAGGCAGCGGAGATGGGCGCATCTGACGTGCATATTGCCGTCGGCGTGCCGGTGACATTCCGCATCGCGGATACACTGCAGCCGGTGAGCAAAGGGACACTCTCCGAATCGGATGTGCGCAGCATCGTTCGGGCGGTGCTTGGCGAAGCAAGGATGAAGCGTTTTGAACAGGAGCGGGAAATCGACGTCTCGTACACCGTGAACGACGCGCTCCGGCTGCGCGTGAACTGCCACTTTGAACGAGGCAGTCCGAGTATGGCCGCCCGTCTCATTCCGCAGCAGATCCCCACGATGGAAGAAGTGGGGCTTGCCGGACAGGTAGATGCCCTTACGGAACTCACCGATGGGCTCATCCTCTTCACGGGGCCGGCGGGGGTTGGAAAATCCACGTCGATGGCCGCCATGATCGATGCCATTCGTGCGGTACGTCCCGTGAACATCGTCACGCTGGAGGATCCCATAGAATTCCTTTTCCCGCAGGGGAAGACCGGCATCGTCCGGCAACGGCAGTTCGGGCAGGATTTCACGAGTTTTGGCGAGGCGCTGCGTCGCGTGCTGCGCCAAGACCCCGATGTGGTGATGGTGGGGGAGATGCGCGATCTGGAAACCATCGCTTCCACCCTCACGCTCGCGGAGACGGGCCACCTCGTGTTCGCCACGCTCCACACGCCGAACGCGATGCAGACGATTGATCGCATTGTCGACGTCTTCCCGCCGCACCAACAGGGGCAGGTGCGGAGCCAGTTGTCGCTCTCCCTGCGTGCGGTGATTGCGCAGCGGCTCGTTCCGGCGGAAGGAGGAGGGCTCACGGCGGTGAGGGAGATACTCGTCAATACGCCCGCTGTCGCCAATACGATCCGCGAGAGCCGTACGCCGGAGATCAAGAGTATTCTGCAGACCGGCGCGAAGGACGGTATGACCACTTTCGAAGCCGACGCCAAGCGCCTCAAGAAGGAGGGGAAAATTTCTGCGGAGACGCTCGGGAGCGTCCTCGCGGCGACGGGCACGAAAATTCGGGAATCATAGAGCGTTCTTCCCGGAGACGGAACACATGTTTTCGGTTTGCCGAAGCGAAGATTCTTCAATATGCCACTCGTATCCTTCCGCAGACTGTTGCGGTCCACCGGTGTGGATAGTTGAGAATGTATAATGAACTTTACAAACAGGCAATTTGCCTGTAGCCTGTACGTTTCCGTGGCCTTCCTTCCATCAAGTATTGCGGCGCACCTCCTCCATGCGGGATGCACTCCGACAGAAGTCGTGGTGCTCCGCCACGTGCTCGAAGGGCGTTCATTCACGCTCCGTGAGCTTGCTGCGAAAACCGGGAGGAGCACGGGTGTCCTTGATCAAGCCACGAAGAAGCTCCTCGGTAAGCACATCCTTCGCCGCGAGTGCGTGAACGGCACGCCGAAATACGTGCTCGCCTCCGCGGAGGCGATTCTCTGCTGGCTCCGCGAACATACCGCGGAGACGCTCGGCGTGCTGCGCAGGCGGGAGGAGGACGTGCACCAATTCCTCTCTGCCGTGGAACAGGAACGACGCTGCCCCTCCATGGAGTATTTCGAAGGGGTGGATGGTATGGAGCGGGCATTCCGCCAGCTCTTCGAGGCGGCGGATGGAGAGATACTCGTTTTCCGCCCCACCGAGGAGCGGGAGGAGCAGGATCCCCTGCGGGATCTCCGCGCGGGGCTCAATAGACAGCGTCGCCACTGTGGTGTTTTCTGCAGGACGATCACGCATAACACATCACTCGGGCGCAGATTTCAGGCGCGCGATCCGTTCGAACATCGAAAGACGGTCCTCGTGCCGAAGGACCAGTATCCCTGCCCCTTTGAACAGGTGATTGCCGGCGAGTGCTTTGCGTGCTTCCGCTACGAGGAGGGGAAAGCGTGCATCCTGCGTTTTTCGCACTTTGCACAGTCGCAGCGTGGGTTCTTCGATGCGCTTTGGCAGCGTTTCGGCACGGGGGGATCGGGGTGGAGCGACGGGGCGCTTTCCGTTGACTGTATTGCTCTGTCGGAACTGGAGGGATACAGCTCGGCCGCTGCGGTTCCTGCGCCGAAGATGGGCTGCAATAAGGCCAGGAATCTGGTATAATGGGGAGATGGCTTCCGCATGGACAACGCGCATTGCTGCACTCAGCCAGGTGCTGCGCGCGAACGGCAAGGTCATCCTCGTGCTCGTCGGCTGCGCCGTGCTCGGAAATGTCATGACGTACGTGCTCTACAACTACACGCAAGCCCTGCTGAAGGAGCGCCTGCAGGACAGGATGGTTGCCGTTGCCAGCACCGCCGCAGTGCAGTTCGACGGGGATCTGCTCAGTACGTTCCGTACTCCAATCGACATGCGCCGCGCAGCGTACCGGAACGTGGTGCAGCAATTGCGCAATATCCGTGCTACGAACGAGGACATTCAGTACGTGTATCTCATGCGCCGCGCCGAAGATCCTTCGGTCGTGGAATTCATCGCGGATGCGGATACGCTCGCGTCTCTCGAAGAGATCGACGCCAACGGTGACGGCGTGCTCTCGGATGACGAAGTAGCTCCGCAACTCGGTGATCCGTATCCCATCGAAGAATACCCCGTCCTCCGCGACGAGGCATTCGACCATCCTGCCGTCGACCGCGAACTCCAGCCGGATCAGTGGGGCCTGCTCATGGCGGCGTACGCGCCCATCCGCAACAGCGCGGGCGACACAGTGGCGATCATCGGTGTCGATGTGGTCGTGAGCGACTTCCTCGAGCGCACGCAGGCGACGCTCCTGCCGTTCATGCTCTTCATCGTCGCCCTCATCCTGCTTCTCACGCTCCTTACAATCGTCGTGTTCCGCTACCAGAGCGAGCGCGTGCAGATCATGCAGGAGCTCGACCGGCAGAAGGACGAACTGCTCAGCATGGTGAGCCATCAGCTTGCGACGCCGGTTTCTTCCATCAAGTGGTACCTCGAAATGCTCCTCGACGGCGATGCCGGCAAACTCAACAAGGAACAGCGCGAGGAACTCATCACCATGCAGAAAACTTCTGCGGATCTGAGCGATCTCATTGCCATGATTCTCGACGTGTCGCGCATCCAGCTCGGCCGCATGAAGGTCGACCGTGCACCGCTCGATCTGCAGGCGTTCTTTGATGACATACTCGGTTCCATTGCGGCCAGCGCAAAACAGAAAGGCGTGCGGTTCGCTGTGCATCGCCCGAAACGCCTGCCAACGGCGCTCCTCGACCGCCGCCTTGTCCGCATGACGCTGGAAAACCTCCTGACCAACGCCGTGAAATACACGCCGGCTGGCGGCGAAGTGACCCTGCACGTGTCGTGCCGAGAAGGTGTTCTGACGTACGTTGTCCGAGACACGGGATGCGGTATTCCGGCTGCGGAGCAGGAGCGGGTATTCTCCAAGCTCTTCCGCGCGAGCAATGTCCGCAATACGCTGGATGGCAATGGGTTCGGGCTCTACGTGGCCAAAGGGGCGGTGGAGAACCTCGGCGGCGCAATCAGCTTCGTGAGCAAGGAGAAGGTGGGTACGACGTTCACGGTCACGCTTCCGCTCCCTTCCGCGAAGAAGGGGAAACGCGTGGAGTGCTGAACGCTATGCGAGGAGGTACACGCCCCAGCTCATAGCGCCGACCAGCGCGAGCTTGGTGGGGAGGTGCCTTTCGGCTTCGCTCTTCCCGAGCGATGGCGCCAGCTTGAGCAGGATGAGCGAGAGCAGGAATGTATACGCGGGGATCGTGGTTTCCACCGAGGAGACAAGGGAGGGAATCCCCAGGTCAACCGCGCGCTGGGAACTCGCGAGAGCAAGGATGTTCACAACTTCCACGCCGATGAGCATCCAACCGGCTTTGGCGAGCCGCGGGATATTCCGAGAGAAGCACTGCCGGAGCGGCCGGATGGCAATCGGCGTGAGCCCTGTTGCGATGAGTCCTGCGGTAATGAGTGTGAAGCCGAGGGGGTAAGGGACTTCCCGGTACACGATTTCTTCCAGCAGGAACATAATCGCCTGCATGCCGGAGGCTGCTGTCATGAGGAAGAGCGACTGCCATCGTTTCTCCAGGTTCACATCGAGCATGCAGAAGGCGACGGATGCGCCGATGAGCATGGCAATGCCAACGTACTGTTGCGGAGAGAGCACTTCGTGAAGGAGGGCGAAACTCAGTCCCACAACCATCACAGGCACGAGGTTCCAGTACGCCGCCACGATGCCCGCTTCGGTGTGTTCCAGTGCGGCAAAGTAGAGGAGCTGGCTCCACTGGATGAGGCTTCCGGCAGCCAGGGCGATGCACACGATGCCGATAGAAGGTGATTCCCATGCCGAGAGCAGCAGGAACACAGGCAGAGGAATCGCAACGATCAGCGAGGCGAGCGCGCTCGTGACAAAGCCGAACCATGGCCGCTCGAACACATCATCGACGCAGTGCGCGTCCACCACGTGCACGACCGCGAAGAGGAGCGGAGTGAGGAGGGCGAAGAGGAGCCACATCAACGGGAAGCTACAGCACTCGTGAGCTCCTTGCGAGCTTTCGCAACTTCTTGCATGCCGGCGGGACCCCGGGGTTCCGGCAAGAGCTGCACGGGAGCGAATATCCGGGAGAGACGCTTCTCACTGCGGTTCTTCCAGTGACCCTTGTGGTACGCGTAGCTCACCATGAGCGGGAGCGAAAGCGTCGCTTCCGAGAAGATCATCTGCTCTGCTCCAAGATCCACCTTTCCCCACGAGTGTGCTTCCTTGAGCGTGGAGCCCGAGAGCGCACCGTCCCGCTCATCGGCGACGGTGATCTGAATGGCGTACTTGTGCATCTTGATCGGCTTTCCGAGCACTTCCGCGCAGACCACCGTGTCGGCGGTGAAGTTCTTCGGCACTCCGCCGCCGATGATGAGCATGCCGCTCGCCTTCGCATCGGAAACAATGTGCGTGAGCTCCGAGAAATCACGGACCGAATCGTGCGTGAGGTGCGCATCCGGGTGGTGCATCTGGTGAAAAGTGAGCCCGAAGCCGGCGCTGCAGTCCGAGAGGGAGGGCACGAAGACGGGGACGCCTTTCTCGTAGCAGGTGCGCAGGAGCGAGCCCTGCCCGAGGTTCTGCTCGTGCAGGAACGCGCCAAGTGCTGCCGTGAATTCCCGCGAGGAGTGCGGCTTCGGCGGCAGGCGGTCCGCGACCAGCGACACCGTCGCGTCGCATACACGGAGCTCGTGCTCGGAGATGTACGTGTCGTAGATGCGGTCCACGGCTTGTTTCTGCAGTACATCGTCGTCTGCCTTGGGGTCTCCGATGTAGTGCCGGAATCCCAGCGCCTCGAAGAAGTCCATATCCACCATGTTCGCGCCCGTCGAAACGATGCAGTCGACGCTGTTCGTTTCCACCAGGGTGAGGAGCGTTTTCTTCAGGCCGGCACTGATGAGCGAGCCCGCGAGGCAAAGGATATTCGTGCAGTCTTTCTCGCTGATCATCTGGTCGAGAATGCGGCAACCGCGAGCAAGGTTCCGTGCCTGGAACGCCATCTTCTCCATCGCTTCGATCACCGGTACCGCGTTGAACGACGTCACGTCGATGTGCTCGATGGTTGCAGAGAGGAGCGAAGGATCATGCCTGGTGCTCATGGGAGAGAGGGGGAGTGAATCGCGGTTTCCGCCGCATGTTTGCGGATATTCCTGGAAGTCACTTCTGCCGCAACGCCCGAAGCGTCGTTTGCGAGATCGGCGATGGAGTGCACGTCGGCCCCATGGCCGATGATGTCCAGTACCCGGCGGCCGGGCTCGTCAATCGTTCTGTGGATGAAAGTGGCGTGCCAGTCATCCAGCGCAAAATGCCGGTTGCTCATTGCCACGACGTTCCGCCAATCCACCGATTTGCAGCTGTAAATGTCGATGCGGATGTGCGGCAGCCTTCCAGGCTTCTCGAAGTAGTGACAGCTCACGTGGCTCGTTGTGATCGCCTGGAGGAACGACCAGCCGGGCGCACGTTCATCCTCTGCATCGTGGAATTGCATGGCTCCGAGGGGAGACATGGCGAGTGTCTGTAGCAGTTCCCGGATGAACGTCGCGGCGCCATTGCGCCTCGATGCAGGATCAAGCGGGTTCCGCAGGAATGCGTCGAGAACGAAAATCTCATGTTCCAGCTGGAACGGACGGGCATCGTCATCAGTCACCATGGCAGGGGGAATCAGCGTAGACGGCCGCTCATTTTCCGCTCCTGATTCCGGAACATGCAAACGCGCTCTCGTGAGTTTGTGGTCTAGTTGCTTTCACATACGTCTCGATTTCCTCGTTCCCGCGTGCGGTTGCCCTTAGGATTTCCGGACGCAGGCCATATAATTGAATACAAGAATTGTTCTTTATTCGTGGCTTTAAAAAAAGGTCAATAGAAAGTGTATTCCAAAAAAATTTGGTTCTATTACCATGGAGACCCGTGTGGGGACTTTCTGGTAATGGCAGTGAGCAGCGGCATCGCATGGCTCTCGTGAGCCTGCTTCTCTCCTCTGTGTGTTCGAACACGCAGCCGGTTTTCAGCAAGACGCTCTACATGTACGGTTGGACGCCTGTGAGCGTGTACTTCCTCGCGCTCCTCGTTACGAATGTCTTCCTCGGTATCCACGAGTTCCTGGAGTTCGCGGAAGCCGGCAGGTGGCGTATGAGCAGGAGCGACGTGAAAGGAATTCTCCTCACGACGATTGTCGGGGGAGTGCTGTCTCCCGTCCTGTACTTCCTCGGAATCGCAGAAGTCCGCGCATCCGAGGTTGCTCTGCTCATCGGACTGTCGCCATTCTTCACGGTACTCTTTGCCGTGATCTTCCTCCGGGAGCGGTTCACGCTGGAGATGCTCATCGGCGGCGTGTTCCTGTTCGTCGGCGTGGTAGCGCAAATCTGGCCGGATCTCCTCCACGCGCGGGTGGGCACCGGTGCCCTCCTGCTCTTCGGCGCTTCCGTCACGGGTGCTCTCTCGACGATTCTGCACAAGAAATTCGTGAAGAACCGCCACCTTGATTCCGTCGTCTTCGTGCGTACGGCGCTCAGCCTCGTGCTCATCGGTGCCTGGCTCTCCTATACCGAGCCGGCATCGTTCCAACGCTTCTTTGAGCCGCAGGATCTCTGGCTTGTCTTCGGGCTGCCGGTGATCGGAGTGCTCCTGCCGTTCTTCCTGTTCTTCGGAGCGCTGCGCAAGCTCACGGCGCTTGAGGCAGGCCTCATCTCGAGCGTGGGACCCGTGAGCGGCATCCTGCTTGCGGCGGCGTTCCTCGGAGAGGAAATTCAGCCCCATCAGATGCTGAGCTTGCTCCTCATCATCATCGGCATCGTGAACATCAACGTTCCGCTCACGCGGTGGCGGATTGTTCCTTCGCGGCTCATCGAAATTGGTCCGCTGCACAAGTAACCTGTCCGCAATTGTTTAGAGCGATGAGATCCTGTGCTGCTCGATTGCGGAGAGCAGGCGGTTCAGCACGGTTGCCGCCTCCGCGCGGTTGAGCGTGCGGTCCACTCCGAAGGTGCCATCCGGATTCCCCACCATGATCTGTGCGATCTGCATCACGCCGGCATCGAAGAAGTACCAGTGATCCGTGGGAACATCGCTGAATACCTGGCCGCGCGTCAGCACGGATCCTTGGGATGTGCCGAGTGCAGAGAGGAACGCAGGTCCGAACACGCGGTTGATGTATGCCGCGGTTTCCCCGCGGGAAACAGGGGCATCCGGATCGACGCGCGCGTCGGGTTCCCATCCGCGGTTGATGAAGAGGCAGAGCGCCCGGTACGCGTAGTGGGAAGATGGCGTGCGCAGGAGCGAACCGCACGATGCAGGGGCAGCATCGAGGCTGGACTGATCAAGCACGCGTGTGAGCAGAACGGCAATCTGCCCGCGCGTCAGCGGATCGCCGGGGCCGTACCGTCCGTCCTCGTACCCACGGATGATACCGAGATCCGAGAGCCGGAGAATGGAAGAGGCAGCCCACGTCGGCAGGGTGTCCGAGAAGGGTGAGGTGCTGCTGGCAGCCCGCACGGTTACATCCACATGGTCTTCGCGCCCGCCACTCCTTGCGAAGACCGTGAGGTTCTCCGGGCCAGATCCCGCGGTCACGGTGCATGTTTTTGAAGATTGGCACCCGAAGATCAGCTGCTCAGTTGCGTCCCTGAGCAGCGACCACGTTGCGCTCATCTGCTGTTCCATGGTGGAGAAGATCCCCACCGATGTGAAGCGGACTGTTTCGTGCGGCGCAAGGGAGAGCGCGCCGGATTGCCGCGGTTCAATGCGGATCCCGAGGAGCACGGCGGGAGTACGCATGCGCGCGTCGGCGCTGACGGTTGCGAGATTCCCGAGGAACCGATTCCCGCCGCGCGCTGCGATACGGGCCGAAAGGGGGGCGCCGCTTGCCGGCGTGCCCATGCCCGTGAGCAGCCATGTCTGGAAGCCGATGATCCCGATGGTGAGCAGTGCAATTGCGCCGCCGATGACCCGGCTGGCTCGGTATGGCTGCGGTTGTTGTGCTGTGGGCATGGTCGGTGTGTCTGTGGTACCCTCGGCAGAGATTTGCCCGAGGATTCCCTAATATTATACAAGAAAATGTTTTATTCAACAAGTCAAAGGCCGCCAGCATTCCATGTGTTCTTCATGGTCGCGGCCACGCTTGCGATTGTGGCGGTGGTGCCGTTCACGGAGATGGGCTTCTCGCTTGGCAAGCTCCTCCTTGCAGCGTTCCTTGGGATCGCGGGTGCATGCTGGATGCTCTGGAGCGGTAGGTCAGCAGCGCTCCGGGCGCTCTGGTGTATTGCCGCAGGCTGGTGGCTGATCGCGTTCATGGCAGTGGTGCTTTGTTCCTTCGCCTGGTCGGTGGCGCCGGTGTGGAGCTTCTTCGGCTCCTCGCCACGGCTTGGCGGCATTGTCACCTTCGGGGTGCTCTGGTCGGTCTGCGTCATCGCCGTCTCTCTCGCCGCGGATCGCAGTGGAGACCAGGCGCTCCTCGGCACCGTCGTCATGACGAACGTGGTGCTCACGGTGTACGGCTTCCTGCAATTCCTTGCCATCGACCCGCTTGCGCCGCTCTGGGCGAATGAGGGCTTCCTCGGTCGCACGTTCTCGCTCATCGGCCAGCCGAACACGTTCGGCGCCAGCATCGTGCTCACGGCGCCGATTCTCCTCCACGCGGCGGCAGCGGCGACGAAGCGGCACGACCGCCTGTTTCTGCTCCTGCTCTGCGCGCTCAACGCGGTTGTGCTCGTGACCACCGCGAGCCGCAGCGCGATGGTCGGGTGCGCCGTGGCACTTGTCGTACTTTGGGCAACTGACCGCGGGTTGCGCCGCGCGTGTGCGCGGTGTAGCCGTTTGGGTCTGCTCTTCCTCGGATCTGCGGCATTCCTGCTCCTGTTACTCGCATTCCTCACGTTCGGTCAGCGTTTCGCCACAGAACCTGCAGAGCGTTCCTCGTCAGCGCGCCTTCTCATCTGGAAGGATGCCATCACCCTGTTTTCCGCACGGCCGCAGGGGATCGGACTCGAGACACTCGGTGTGCTCTTTCCCCAGGTGAAGAGCCGGGAGTTCCTCTCGCTGGAGCCGCTCCGTGCCGGCGTGGACAGAGCTCACAACCTCCCACTCGATACGCTGCTCGCCCTTGGGCCAGCCGGGCTGATTGCATCTGCGGGGTTCCTCGTGAGTTTGCTCATTGCGGCATGTCGCAACCGTCATTCCAATGCCGTGCTTTCCGGGCTTGCGGCAGGGATCGCCGGGTATGCAGCCGCCTTGCTCTTCGGGTTCGAGAGCGTCGGCACAGCACTGCTCTTCTGGATGATGGCAGGTTGGGTGATCGGCGCCTCATGGCGCGCGAAGCATCATCGGATTGCCGGGCATGCATTCTTTCCCGCAACGATTGCAGTGCTCCTCGCACTCTTTTCGCTCCTTGGACTCGGCGTTTCCCTGCAGTGGTCGGTGCAGCAGTGGCGCGCGGCCCAGGCAGAGCACTCGTTCGCGAATGGCGATCTCGGCGAAGCAGTAGGTGGCTACATGCGGGCTGTCGATACCTTTCCCTTCGATAGGGTCGTGCTTGTGCGCGCCGCAGAAACCGCGCTCTTCGCCGGTGAGCATGCGAATGATCCTGCAGTGAAGGAGGTCATGCTCGCTATTGCGGGCCGGCTGCTCTCCACGCTCGAGGATTTCACGGCGGAACAGGATGGCATGGTGCCGCTCCTCCGCGCATGGCATGCGGCGATTGGCGGCGATGCGCCCTCGCTGAAGTCGTATGCCGAACGTGCCGTACTGCTCATGCCCACGACCGTGGATACATATCGCATCGCCGCTCACAGTTACCGTCTCGTCGGCGATTCCGTTGCTGCCCGCAAGGCGGACAGGGAACTACGCGCCCTCCTTCCTCCCTACTGGGAGGATCGCGAGGGCAGGGCGCGGATCCTGTGGAAGGAGAATCCGTGGCTCGTTGAGCTGCTCGATAGAATGACCAGCCCTTCGGCGCCGGTTCTGCGGTAGTATGCAGCTGTGTCTGCACTGCATTCGACCTCCATCACGACGCCGATCGGGAATCTGGTGATCGAAGCTTCGGACCGTGGGATCCGCAGCATTCATTTTGCTGATGAGAAGCAGCAGGATTCCCACGCACCCAATGGAGATCTGCGCGGTTGTGCAGAACAGCTCAGGGCGTACTTTGATCGCAAACAGCAACGTTTCCACGGGTTTCGCCTCGCGATGCTCGGCACGGATTTTGAACAACGGGTCTGGGATGCCGCCATGGCAATCCCTTTCGGCGAGACTGTCACATACGCCGAGATCGCGGAAATAATCGGTCAACCCGGTGCCGCGCGCGCAGTCGGCAATGCGCTCGGCGCGAATCCGCTTCTCCTCGTCGTGCCATGCCATCGTGTTGTGCCCTCTGCAGGAGGCATTGGCGGCTTTGCGGCAGAAGCATGGCGAAAGGAATGGCTCCTCGCATTCGAACGGGCTTCTCCCTAGTCTTCGGCGTCTCTCTTCCACGGTTCATCTTCTTCCTCATCGTCGAGCTCGCTGCTCTCGTCGTCGTATTCCTCGTCGAGGATTTTTGCGCAGATGTAGTGCTCTTCGTGCGTGAGGAGTTCGCGGATCAGTGACCGGATAGTTTCCGCTTCATCGGGATAGATGCCGGCAATGGTAATGACGAGGATTCGTTCCTCGAGCTCCTCATCGTCATCATCTTCGTCCTCATCCTCATCTTCTCCTTCTCCTTCTCCTTCTCCTTCTTCATCCTCCGATTCCTCTTCCCGCACTGCCATTGAGGCAGTGCCACGTTGCTCCGGGGAACGCTCTTCTGTTTCGCGATCTTCTTCGTCGTCATCCGTCCCCCATTCCTCGCCGAAATCATCGGCAGGATCATCGAGGTATACCGTGATCCGTTCGGCTATCTCCGTTGAGAAATCGTCGATGTGCGCCACGATCATCTCCTCCAGATCGTCGTCGTCGACGGTCGGCGGGATTTCGGCGAGCAGGCAGACAGTGCTTTCCATACGGGGGCGGCAGTCTAGCACCCAGACGGCGCCAAAATAACAAAAAGACCGAATACGGGGTATTCAGTCTTTCTGTGTGTGTTTCTCCCGCTACGCTGGCCGAGACAATTGTCTGGCCTTTTTGGTGGTAGTGGGGAGGGTGAGAGGAGGGGCTCTCGACTTTCTGCCATGCTCCGGTCTCTTGTTTCTCCTCGCGACCGCAGCGAGGTCCCCGTGCCAGGACTACGGCTCCGCACAGGGCGAAGGAGTCCATGGGGAGTGGAGGGGGTGCATTCCGCGGGGCGACCTCGCACCCGCGGAACGGCGTTGCAGAGCAGAGAGGGGAGTGATCACGTCGCCGGAGGAGAACTGTGGACTTCCTGCGGAGGCCTTTGGTTCGGCCAGCGCGAGAAGCCTCTGTGTCTCGTAGATGAGGCGGCACCTCACGATCACGTGATCCTGCGCCAACAGGTTCACAGTGTGTGTGGAGTGTGCTTGGGAGGAACGTGCGTGGAGGGGGGAATGATCACTACCCTCTCTGTTGATGCGGTGGTGGGAAAGAACAAGTGTTTGTGTGTATGTGGCCCCGGGGCCTGTGAGTCTTTGTTTCTGATTTGCTAGGGCTTCGAAGCAAATCGCACAATCGTACGCACTCCAGACTTTTTACGCAAGATCAATCTATGGCGCCCGAAGAAATATATTGTGAAATATACAATAGAGATTTTCAATTTTGGCTTGTACAAGGGCTCAATGGAAATAATCGATTCTGCAAAATTGTACCGTTGTTCTCAGTTCCATCGGAATGCGTCACGCATGTTCGTGCGGAAGCCATCGATGATTGATTGCCGCGGATGCGTCTTCCGCTTCTCGTCGGTTGTGGGTTCGATCCTGGTCGATCCTTCGGCAAGTTCCGGGTGGTTCCAGGCGGAGAAATCGTTATCGATGACATTGAACATACCATGCAGGAGCCCAGAGATCGCCTGCGCATCCCGTTCGGAGCAGTGGTCAATGTAGATAACGTACACGTCGTGGCCTGGAACCTCTGCGGCATTGAGCTCGAAATCCGCGATGCCCGAAGAGAGGATCTTCTCCTCGATCACAGGCTCGAGATCACCGAGGTGAGGATGCTGAATGAGAAGGCTCACGTAACCGGACTCAGGCAACGTTTCCATGCAAGAAGACACTAACAATAGTTGACATTGGTGCAAAGAAAATTCTTGATAGTATCGTGAAAAATGCCATTTCCCTCCTCGGTCTCGCCTTTGCGCTCGCTGCACTGCCGCCCTCCGCGGCCCATGCTGCAGGGGTGTTCGGGGATATTCCCGATATCCCCTCACTCGTGATCGGTACCGGTTCCCACCGCAGCGGACAGTGGTCCATCCGTCCGTTCGGCACGCTCGGCGACGGTTATCCAGCGCCGGATGGCGGCTTTGTGCCGCAGGGGCCTGGCATTGTTGGCGACAGCTTCTTCGGGCCGATACCGAACTACGTGCGTGAGGAAGGATTCGGGTTCATCCCGCAGCTCCGCGACATATTCGCAGGCCGCTGATCGTGGGTTGCCGCAGCGCCTCACGCGGTATACTTGGCTTCTCATGGGGACACCCGCCGATCTCGCGCTGTATGCCGTGGAGTACGGAATATCACGTTTTCCGCTCCGCGGCGTATTTGGAGATGGTGCAGAGAATGGCACAGTGCCGTTCTCGTGGCTCTTCTATGTTCTGCGATGGGGGGACCGTGTACTCCTCATCGATACCGGCTTCCGCGATGCTTCACGCGCACGCGAGTACGCGGTGAATCTCCGCGATGTACCCGGGCTCCTCACGGCAATCGGCATTGATCCGGAGCGCGTCACTGATGTGGTGCTCACGCACGCCGATTTCGATCATGCCGGTAACCTCGATTTGTTCCCGCACGCGGCAATCACTGTGCAGCAACGCGAACTTGCGCGCTTGCTCCATCCCGATCCGGATGCCTCTTGGCATCTTGGCGCATTCCTCCGCGGCAAGCCGGATATCACAGCTTTCGATACGCACTGCGATATTGGGGGATTCCTCCGCTGCCGATGCGTTGGCGGGCACTCGCCGGGCTCCTCTGTCGTAGAGCTGACGAGGGGGGAGGGAACGTACGTCATTCCGGGTGACGAATGCTTTGTGTTCGAGAATGCGCGGAGCGCACGGCCAGTGGGATACACGGTCGACGAGGGGGCGAACCGCGCGTATCTCCGCACGTTGCAGCGCATGCCTGGTGCAGTACTGCTGCCACTCCATGAGCCGGCAATCCTTCGCAGCTATTCTCTTGCGGCGCCATTCGTGGCGAAGATTTTCTAAGCCTTCGGGCTTGGTTTCGGTCCTCGGAGGTCCGATAATTCCCTGCAGTATGGGTTCTTCCTCCTACGATCCAGAGGCTCCGTGGCCCTGCATGCGTGGGGGAGTGTGCAATGACGGGGCGTTCCGCGCGTGCGCCACGTGCGTCCCGCATTTGCCGGTCCGCCATTTTCGGACGGACGGTTCAGTTTTTTCCTCCCCGGTGATCGGCCGCGGCGAAACCGTGTACATAGGTTCGGCGGACAAATCCTTCTACGCGTTCGATCCGCTCCTCGGCAGGGAGGTGTGGCGGGTACGGCTCAAGGAGCTCATCGATTCTGCCGCGTGCATCGGTCCGGACGGATCGGTGTACGTGCCTGCCGCGGACGGTCTCTACTGTTTCGACGCGCGCGGGAACCAGCGATGGCGCCTCGACCTGCTTGCCAGGAACGAACGGTTCACCCCGAGCACAATTTACTGGTGGGAAGGCAACGTGGTACTCGGCCCGAACGGCTGGCTCTACGCGGGATGCGATGATTTTCACTTCTATGCCTTGAATCCGCAGGACGGCTCGGTGCAGTGGGCGCTCCGCACGGGGTGCTGCGTGTGGACTGCAGCCGCATTCGGTCCCGATGGCACCGTGTACATCGGGTCATTCGACCGGTACCTCTACGCGCTTGATCAGGAAACGGGCCGTATCCGCTGGTCCACAAACCTTGGGAATTTCCTCGTCTCCTCACCTGCCGTTGCCGCCGACGGGACCGTGTTCATCGGGAGTTTCGACGGGAAGCTCTATGCGCTCAACGGAGCGAACGGCAAGGTGCTGTGGCACGTGGAGACCGGCGCGCCCGTGTATGCCTCTCCCGCGATTGCGGCAGACGACCTGCTCTTCGTCGGCTCTTCCGATGGCAAGATCTACTGCGTCGATACCGGGTGCCGGTCCATTCGCTGGACGTTCTTCACCGGCGATGCCGTGCGTTCCTCCGCGGCGCTGGGTCCGGATCCCGAAGGAGTGCAGCCGTACCTGATCTATGTTGGTGGCGGCAATGGACATATCTACGCATTGGAGCCTGGCGGGAAGCGCCGCTGGTCGTACAATACGACCGCGCAGAGTCCCGCAGGCCCGCAGTACTGCAACATCAATGCGTCCATTGCCGCAGGCGCGCACGGCATTGCCACGGCCTCTGCGAACGGAGATGTCATCTATGTGCCGTACAATGCATACAGGGAATTCGCAGGAAGCCCGTCGTTCTGCAGTGAACCGACTGACGGTTTCCCCCGGGAAGGCACGTTTCTCTGCCCGCTCTCCATCGGCGGCCTCCCCGCCGAACCGCGGCACCGTGCGCCCATTCGCGTTCTTCCCGGAGAGACGATCAGCTTGCGGCCGCTCAGGCGCAAGAGCGGCGACACCGTCCGCGTGCGGCTGCATCCCCGCCGCATAAAAATTCGCAGGAGGGATTTCTTCGCGCACGAGGTGCACTGTTCGCCGGATGGAACGCAGATCAACATCGTGCCGAAGGGCCTTCCGCAGCCCGGAACATATCAGTTAAATCTCCGTATATCCCTCAAGGGACATGATCGGCGCACGGAGCGTACGCACCATACGTTCCGCGTGGAAGTTGCCGCGCCACGGTCGCCCTCGAGCGACGTGGCCGCGCCCATTCACGCCCCCGAGATCCGTGCCGTTCCGCCGTTGCGCATCACACAGATGTCCGTCTTCGATCCGCCGATCGTTCCGAGCTTTGATCAGATTGCCATCGCGAGTCTCACGATTGATGCGCGCATCGCGCGTGCGGATCCCGCAAAAGGAACGGTGCTCGGATGGGGTGTACAGAAGTTCGGATTCGATGCCGAGGGGGACCCCGATGTCGGCATTCCGCAGCCGCGATTCTTCGCCTTCGCCTTCGCGGGGCGGTACCGCGACGGCGCGCTCCTCCTTGAGAGCCGGAACTGCTCGTACGAGATCACGGCGTTCCCAGTGCCTCTTACGAAGCTCAGATTCACGGCCACCGTTTCGCACGCGGGTATCCGGGCGGGGAGCATGCTGATGCTCGCGCACATCGGCCTCTTCGCGGCACTCAGGCGCGCCGTGCGCGATGCGCAGCTCGTGACGATTGGCGATACAGTGCGTTTCGTCTCGCGCCATGCCATGAGAGCGTGGAGGTACGTTCGTTCCTGGTTCCCGCGGGAGCCCCGCATTGCGAACGCGTGGGATTTCCTCCACGCGTGCGGACAGCTCGCCAAGCTCGGATGGGGCATGCTCCTCGACCGGATCTGGCAGCCCTGGGGGCTCCTCGACCGGCATGGGCGTTTCTGCGGAGTGGGGACCTTCTCCGCTCTGCAGCCATCCATTGTTGACCACAGCGGCTTGCGCGTGCGCTCCTTTGCGTACGAGCGGCGCAGGCGGCAGGTGGTGCTGGAGTTCGATGCTGATCCGTCGTACCGCAGGCGCGATGCGGCGCCGGGTATCCTCCTCTACGATCAGCGCACGCTGCAGCCACTCGCCATTGACTACACGCGGTGGCTCACGACGGAGCGCACTGCGGGGGGAATTCCCCTCCGTGCAGTTCTCGATATACCGCCATCAGTCCGGCTCTGGGGGCGGAGCATCCAGGCGATAGCATTCATTGATCTCGAGGAACGCGCTGTGCTCGATCTCAAACGCGTGCACCAGCTGCGGAGGGATTCCATCGCAAGTACCGCCCGCTGGCTGCTCCGGGGGCTCTCATGGTCGTGAGCCGAAAGCCGCTCAGCCGCGGACTACCGGATACCCCGCGTGTTCCCATGTATCGAGTCCGCCGTCCATCCGGCAGACGTTGGGCAGGCGGAATTCATCGAGCAGAGCACAGGCCTTGCCCGCACGTCCGCCAGCTTTGCAGTGCACGTAGACTGCAGACATGCGCCGGAGTTTCTCCACGTGCGAGGGTAGTTCGTCGATCGGCAGATTTTCGACGCCGGGAATGTGCAGGGCTTTGTACTCTTCCGGGGTGCGGACGTCGAGGAAAGCGGTATTCGCCGGTTTCTCTTCGAGCGCCTTCTTGAATACCTCCATCGACACAACGCATGACATGCCCCCATGGTACCGGAATCGCATTCCGTTCGCCGCTGTGTTCGCTCGGGGAATTGACTATAATAGAATATATATGTAAAATATACATTAGAACACACAGCAACAATGGTCATTCTCCACGTGCTCCTCGCGGCCTCCGCGATTCTCGCGATCTGGTTCCTCTCCGGCGTGCTCATCGATGCCGTGGATCGCGTGGCGCATAGGTACCACAAGCCGGGGTTCTTCGTGGCGTTCTTCATTCTGGGATTCCTCACATCCATCGGCGAAATTTCCGTCGCGGTGAACTCCAGTTTTGAGGGGGTCCCCCAGGTGTCCGCAGGGAACTTGGTTGGGGCCTCGTTCGTGATTTTCCTGCTGATCATTCCGCTCCTCGCGATTGCGGGGAACGGCATAGCGATGCGGCTCGTTCTCACCCGCCGAAGTCTGGCGCTCCTCCTTTTCGTCGTGCTGCTGCCGGCGTTCTTTGCGCTGGATGGCGGAGTGAGTCGTCGCGAAGGCATCGTCATGCTGCTCCTCTACACCACACTCCTCTTTGCCGTACGCAAGCGCCAGCCATCCGAGGAGATCGTGCGTGAGACGGTGGCCGGAGTGCAGGACGCACTGGCGCACAAGCACCGTGCAACTGCCCTCGACGTGGGGAAAGTCTTCATCGGTGCCGTTGTCATTTTCTTCGCCGGGAAAATCCTCGTGGAGGAGGCAGTATTCTTCTCGCAGCTCTGCAAAGTGCCGCCTTCTTTCATCGGTCTCCTGCTGCTCTCCATCGGGACGAACATTCCGGAGCTCGCCATTGCGTTGCGGTGCGTCCTCGGTCGGCAGAAGCACATCGCCTTCGGAGATTACCTGGGATCCGCGGCGGCGAACACGCTGCTCTTCGGCGCACTCCCCATCGTGAACGGCGACTTCATCGTCGAGCACAGCGAGTTCCTCTTCACCTTCTTCCTCTTCGTTATCGGTCTGGTGCTGTTCTTCTGGTTCTCGCAGACCAAATCCCTGCTTTCGCGCAGGGAGGGTATCGTGCTCATAACGTTCTACGGCTTGTTCCTCATCGCACAGGCCTTCAACATCACGCAGGTCATTCCGCAGGTTTACGGTTTCGCTGGAGGTGCTTAGTCAGCCAATCCGCGTTGTTGCCGCCGGATCTTCGTATCCGGCATGCAGGGTACCGCCGGGTGCGTTGTCGACTGCTCCGAAACGAGCACGAAGAGCACGCCGCAGCCGGCAATGGAGAGCGCTCCGGCTCCGAGCATGACGGCGGGGAACCCGAAGCGGTCGGCAATCGCCGCTCCAATCGCCGCCGCCAACGCCGTGCCGAGGCCGACCAGCGTGGAGTAGAGCGACCACTCGAAACTCTCGTGCCCCCTGTCGAGATGCGTGCTCCACAGGCCAAGCCATGAGGAGTACGCAAAGCCGCTCCCGAGGCCGAGAATGAACTGCGCGAGGAAAATCAGCCATACGCTGTCCGCAGCGATATACAGGAAAGGAACGGCAGTGGCGCAGGCGGTGCTCGCGAGGAGCCAGAGGCGCTTGGCCCGGTCACTCACGCGGTCAATGTGCAGAGAGAAGGGGAGCTGCGAGAGGGATTTGGTCACGAGGAAGATGCTGCTCGCAATGCCCGCCGTGAACACGGAGCCCCCCGCGATATCCTTCTCGATGAAGATTGCAAGAATCGGATCAATCAGTCCGAAGCCCGTGAGCACCGTGATATCCGAGATCGTGAGCAGGAGAATGGTCCGGTTCATGCGCATGGTGTTCATGGGATGGAGGAGTATCCGCATCTTGCGCTCATGGAAGGAGGGAAGCGAGGTCTGTGGCATCCGTCATCATGATTCTCGGCAGCTTGAGCCAGTCGTCCTTCTCGGTCACTTCGCGCGGGTCCATGATGGTCGCCGTCTGGTAGCCGGCAGCTTTCGCCCGGTCACGGACCGTCGCATTCTGCATCGTGAGCGGATACGCAAGATGCCGAACCGGTTTACCCGTGAGTTCTTCGAGAATGCGTCTGCTCTCGCTGAGCTCTGCATCCATCTTTCCCATCGGCAGATTGGTGAGCGCCGCATGCGTCACCGTGTGGGACTGGATATCCATGCCCGCGGCGAGCAGCGCGGGCACTTGTGCTCTGCCGATGAACGCGGGGTTGTCGAGCCGGTTCGCAATCAGGTAGAACACGGCGATCTGCCCGTTCCGTGCGAGTACGGGGAACGCGGAATCGAACGCATTCATGTTGTTGTCATCGAAGGTGACCACAACAGGCTTCATTGGTCCGGCGCGTTCTCCACGGAGAATTTGCGTGAGCGTATCCAGGCTCACGGTCGTGTACCCGCGATCGATGAGCCACTGCATCTGCCGCTCGAACACGTCCGGCGAAACCGTCATCTTCCAGCTCCAGGTTTCCAGGCTCCATCCTTGCTGCGGACGCACATGGTGGTAGACGAGGATGGGGATGCGCACGTGCGCCGGGGGCAGGGGGATGGCGGCAGGGGATGCAAGAGGCGATGCAGTCGTGGGAGGACGGGCGAGGCGGCGCGCTCTCCTTTCCTGGGAGCGCCTGATAATGGCTTCGCTGCGGGTTCCTTGCGAATTCTTACCCTCTGCGCTGCCGGCTGGCAGTGCCGTTGCGGCGAGCATCGCGCAGGATACAGTGAGGCCGAGCACGGCCAACACCCCCGCTCGTTTCCGTGGAGAACAGGGGGGTGAGAAAGGCCTGTGCTGCATTGCCTGCTGTTCTGTCATCCCTCACGGTGCCGTGAAGGAAATCTCGGCGCAGTTATCCGCTTCGTTGCTCTCCGCAATCGTCGTGCTGCCGATGTAGGACCGGTCCGCGCACATGTGGAAGATGTGCGTCCCGGCAGGCACCGAACCCACTTCCCACTGGAAAATGTGCGACTGTCCCGGCGTGAGGGCGTTCGTGGATTTGTACGATGCGGCATCTGCAATCGTGTCGCTCTGGTAATCCATCCACATGAGCGTGTAGGACGCCGCAGCGTTCACGTTGCCGGCATTCGTCGTGCGGCCGGAGGCGATGTACGTTCCGGCTGCCCCGGCTTTCGGAGCCAGGGAGTCGACGTGCACCTGGAAGTTCGGCTTCTGAACGGCTGGCTGAACCGCCTGTACGGTGAAGATGTTCGAACTGCAGTTGTGCGCGGAATCTTGCTCTGCAAAGTCCGGCCCCATGTTCACGCACACACGTACGCGGTGGGTTCCCGCAGTGGCGATCCAGCCTACCGACAGTGGGTTGTCCGTCGTGCTCCACGTGACCGTGGAGGATGCGCCGGCCGCGAGGGCGGGGACAGGTTTCGCAGCGGTATCGGAACTCAGCCAGTAGTCCGGGGTTCCGTCATTCCCGACATCGATGGCGTATGTTGCGCTCGTTGGGACGGATGCTGCGCCGCCGATGTTGTGGATCGTCGCAGAGAAGCTATACGCGCCCTGTGGAACGATGTTCGGGGATACCACGACGCTCTCGACGTAGTAATCCGGAAGTGCAGCAGCCTGCTGTGCAGGCGGATTCTGCTGCTGTCCCGCCGCTCCAATCGGGAGGACTTGCAACGTCGTCTCCGCGCAGTTGTTCTGCCAGTTCGATTCGGTGACGGGAACAGGGGAGAAGCTCACGACGTTATTCGCGCACACGCGGATGCGGTGCATGCCAACGGAGGGAACCCAGAGGAGCGATGGATCGTCCCCTTCGGTTGTCCAGGTCGCTTCCGCCTCGCCGTAGGCCCCGATGGAAGGTGTCCGTATCGCCGTCCCGCTGGTGTCGTAGCTGCCGTCCGCATCCCTATCCACCATGACAGTCGTGATGCTCGGCGCCGCTCCCCGCGGGCTGTCATTGTAGACGAGGCCGCGGATGGTAAAGGTATCCAAAACCGTGATGACTGCAGACGGCTCCACAACGACTTCCGCCGTCGTGAAGTCCGGCAGTGAAGCCGCGGGATTCTCCGTCTCCTCCGGTTCGAAAGGCTCTTCTTGCTCCTCCGGCATCGCTGGGTCCTCCCATTCCTCTTGCGCCGCCGGATCGGCCGGTTGCGCGTCGTCCGGTTCGCTATTGGCAGGAGCGGCGGCATGCTGGCCAGTTGTGTTCGCCGGGGACGAGGAAGCCCCGGTATTACCTGTGAGAGGCGTGCCATCAAGGTTCTGGAGCAGGCGGAACATGATGATGGCAGCCTGCGCGCGGTTCAGCGTGTCCTTCGGCCCGAACCGTCCGTCCGGATAGCCGGTCATGAGGCCGGTTGCGCGCATCATGGCGACTGACTCGTATGCGGAGTCCGTGATCGGGACATCCGGGTAGGAAGGGCTGTTTGCGAGCAGATCCCCGCGCGACACTCCGAAGGAGGCACCCGGGTCTTGCCGCGCGTCGTCGAGCAGGACGGCCGTCATTGCACGCGTGGCTGGCGCATCCGGCTTGAACTCGACGAATTCCGCGACGAGTCCTGCTTTCATAAGCGCGCAGAGTGGCGTGTATGCGTAGTGGCTCTGTGGTACGTCGTCGAAGTACTGTTCGCAGTTCGTGGGGGCTGCGAGAGCGCCGGAGTACCGCAAGGTGCGGTAGATCAGCGTGGCCACCTGCCCGCGGGTCACCGGATCGGCGGCGCCGTAGCGCCCGTCCTCATACCCGCGGATGATATCGAAACGCGCGAGCAATTCGATTGCTTCGCGAGCCCAGTCGGGGATCACATCGCGGAAAGAGATCACCGTGATCCTCGTGCTGCTCGAAGACGAGGAATCGGACGACGTTTCCCCCGCGGTTCCCGCTATCGTCACCACTTTGTCACTGCAGTTGTTGGCATCATCCGTTTCCTGCAGGTAGAAGTCCGGATCCTGCGTCGGGATCGCCGCGCACACCCGGATGCGGTTTACAGTGCCCGGTTGCGGTTCCCAGTCGATCGGTGGGGGGACTGATGTATTCGCCCACGTGACGGATTGCGTTCTGCCGGAGGGCAGAGATGCCACGATGCGCAGTACGCCGGTGTACTCCCATGTGCCATCATCTCCATCGTCGATCGTGAGTTCGGCGTAGCTCCTGTTCGTTGCTCGGCCGGTGCCGGCGTTGCGCACGGTCGCACCGATGACGTAGGAGCTTTCCGGATCGACGGGATCCGGAGTCGTGCGCACGTTCTCCACGACGTAATCGGGGACGTTCGCGCCGGGCCGCGCGTCGGCTCGGAGCGCCGAGCGGAATTCCGGTGTGCTCTGCAGTGTGCTGTACACGACTGCGAGCATGGTGAATGCACTCATCAGGAATCCCAGACGAATACGGGACTGCCGAGTGCAACGGCGTGCCTTGACCATGGGAAAGTGGGGAAAATGTGTGTTTCTGCGGAAAGTATACGCTTTCTACGGTTTTTTGTGAATGTTGCCGTGCAACGATCAGTCAATCTGTACAGATGCAACGGCCGCTTCCATGGACGGTCGGCATACGAAATCGAAGAGCTGGCTTACCGCAACGAATCCCAAGCCGTAGGAATTTCCGCGGGCAGGGAATACGTACGAAACCGAGCGGATCGTGGAGAACTGCGTCGCCACTTCGGCATCGACGAATGCCCGTTCCGGCGTAATGTCGCTCCCCAGAATCTCCAGGCCGCTTACCGCACTTTTCTGGGCTTGCAGACGTGAGCGCGTGAATTCCTCGAACGTTTCCTCCTCAGGGATGGGGAGGACGTTCAGCATGAAAATACAGCCGGTGTTTTCCACGGCGATTTCCATGGTCTCGTCGGGCGATGGCACGGAACCGGTCCCGGCATGCGGCCAGTCTGGATACCGCATGAAGAAGCCATTCGCTCTGTATTCGGCATAGGGCTGCCCATCGGGGAATTCGCCTGGCCGCGCCTCTGCCGCATCGCTCTGTATCGGATCGGTGGGGGCATTGGCGTCATTGCCGCATGCGGCGAGCGACAGGCTCATGCTGAGCATCACTACCGCCCAAATGCGCTGGATCGGGATTCGCATGCGCGCATGGTGCACCGGAGCGCGACGGGAAACAAGCGCGCGTCCGTGTTCCGTGTTTCCCGATGTCAGACTGACTGCTTCAGGACTTCGTCCGTGTTTCCGGCAACCTGCTCACGCCGTTGCTCAACGGATGCGGGCGAAGCGCTGAGATCAGCGAGCGGGATGCCGATTGCTCTGCTGATGAATGCCGTCACCTTGTCCGGCTGGAAGTGATGCGCGTTGTGCGTGGCATCCCGGATGACCATGAATCGGCGAACACCAGCGGCTTCTGCATGCTTGCGAACCTCCTTTGGCGGGTAGAGGCGGTCGCGTTCGCAGGCGCCAACGACGAGATCATCGGTGCCCATGATGGGCAGCAGGTGATCGAGTTGCCGGCGAACCAGCGATTCCAGCTCGCTGTCGAGGTGTTGCTTGTCGGCAGTATCAACGTACTCCCTGTGGATCGAAGGCAGGTATGTCCCTTGGGCTTCCACCCACTCCCGGTACGTTCTGCCGGCTTCTCTGCGCTGTACCGGCGAGAGATCCTGCATCGGGTCGTTGCCGTACCGCGTGGAAATCTGACGCCATGCCATCGGTTTTGCCTGCCGCGGCTCTTGTTTGGATCCTGCGAGAAGGCCGCGAATGCGCGAACTGATGCCGTATCGCGCCTCTGCGAGCATGTGCTCCAGTCGTTGACTCGTTGTATCGAGGCCGTCACGCACTTTGCGCATCATCACCGTGACCTTCGACACGTGCCCGATCATGCCGGAAGGCGCGAGGAACGCTTTCTTCGCGAAGAGATCAGGCCGGAGGCATGCGGCAATCGTCGCGACGATCGTCCCCTCGGAATGCGCGAAGATATCCACCTGCTGCAGCCCCTTGCGGTCCAGCATTTCTATGAGGGCGGCAGCCTTGCGCAGCTGCGGCTCAATCGGTGCATCTGGATCTGCCTGTTTCAACTCCTCGATCCGGTCGTGGTGTTGCGCCATGAAGGCGGCCGAGGGCTCGATGCCGTGGTAGGAGTTGAAGGCAAGCACTCTCCTGCCCGAGAGGTGCATGTCGTACATCATCTGCCGCATGGAATCACCCTCGGCGTAGTAACCGGAGACGAACACGAGCGGCCTGCCCGTTTCCCGCTCGGGCTTGAGATCGTGCACGCAGAGTTTCTTGCCATCAATGTCCAGCTCCTCTTCGCTGGCGTTGAGTTTCTGCACGGTTGCGAATGCCTCCTCGCCGGAAAGCTGATCGAAGGGGCGGATGTGCCTGCCTGCGATCTGTTCCTCGACGAAAGCCCCGGAGATTTCTCCTCCTTCGCTTGGCGTTTGGCGGGCATCCGGCTGTTCGCCAGCCTGCGGCGGTTGTTCTTTGCCAGTTTCTAGTCTCGGTGTTTTCATACTATATAATTATATACTATTTATATAGATATGCAAATATTGCATTAAATCAGTACCTGAGCCATTTATCCTACTATTGCTGGAATGGAATCGGCCTGAGAAGTCCATTGGGTGTTCTCTCAAAAAGATGGAATCCTTCGGCCCGTTTCTCGCGAGCAACTTCTCTGAAGAAGGCGGGGGGTTTCGCGATGGTTGATAGTTTGCCCGATGGGTAATACTGCCGGGCGAGATTGAGCAACATTTGGAGCAGTGGTTCCTGTCCGGGGGCTACCCCAAGTTGACGCGCAAACACCTGGCGATCGATCGGACGGCCCGAGGATATGCTTTGCCGAAGCTGATCATGGAGTAACAGATTGAGCATCTCAACCTCAATGGCGTAAGCATCGAGCTCTTCCTGGAGCACGACTGCTGGTTTTGGTTTGCCGTAAAGATGGAATTCAAAGAAGCTCCTCGCGTCTTTTTTCAGCCAATCCGCAGCGTGCATCACATGCGCGGTTTCATGGCATACGACGAGGAAATTGAGCGGATCATCCGGGTCGAATTGTTCGGGGAGGACCATCCGCCGTTCGGCGGGTGAAAATCCGGCGATCCCTTTCGCCGCTGCGGATTCTCCCGAATCTATGTCGTAGAGGAAGTGATATGGATTCGTGAGTTTTTCATTCGAGACGAATACCAACTCGGTCGCACGTTGCGCAGCCTCCTTTTTGAGGATCGCAGCATTGGAATGTTGATTTTCGCGATTGCCCCGGATGGTTTGGAAAGGACTTTGGATTACTCTTTCAAAGAGGGGGTCCGTTTCGCCAGAGGCACGCCGATGTGCCAAAGCGCGAGATACCGGCCCTGAAAAATTCTCAAAGGATCTTTCCACGCGTTCGCCAAGGAGTGCGATTCTCTCGGGATCGCTTATCGTTGGAGATTGGACGACGTGTGCATCCACGTGCAGAACGTGACTCAGTTGGCTGTGCGCCAAATCCAATTGCGATTGAACGCCTCCCATGTTTAACAATTTCATGGTTTCTTCCACCGATCGGGCAGAACCGTCTGGATTTCTCCATGGATCAATTGCATCCATACTTCGACAAGGTATCAGGTATTTTCGGGTAATCCGTGTTCCCCGGTATCCACGAGGAGATCGGCGTCGATGGTTGTCTGCTTGGCACTCCAAATACTCAGGAAAGCCCGAAGTCTCGTCATGTTCCGGTAGCGTACGTCATCGCGCGGGCGGATCCCCGGGAGTATCCCTTTCCTGCTTCCAGCGTGTCGCTGCACCATCACTCCGTCTGCGGCCCAGTAGGGGATTCCCTTGGTGCAGACTTTCTCCGGCATGGGGCGCAGGAAGAACCGCCCATGCCTCGTTGGCATGCCCGGGGAAGGCGGAGCGAATGAGCACCGCACTGCGGAGGCGCCTCCGAGCCGCGCGTACTCCGGATCAATTGTCTCCATGCGGCCGATGACCTGTGATTTCTTCCGCAGGAGGACGCCCGCGAACATCCTGGCGAGGTTCCGCGTGAGATGCTCCGGATTGTTCGTCTTGTAGATCAGTCGCGCCCGCTCGTAGTAGAAGTCCCGCATCTCCCGCGGGATGCCGCCAATCCATCCGATGCTGCCGAGCTGTTTTGCACTCTCCGTCGTTCCCCACTGCGAATCATCCAAGGGATCGGTTTCCCTAAGGTAGGCGAGGAACACCTGGAAGTACTGCTCCGCCTCGCGCTCGAAATCTTCCTGCGAATTGATGTTCGCCCTGCGCAGGAGATCGCTTTCTCTGGCCATGAACACGACGCCCTGGAGGCACGCGAACGCCTCGACGAGGGTATCCAGTTTATGCATGTACCGTTCCACGAATCCCGGCGTTTCCGGATCGTCGCCGTTCAGGTACACGTCGCCGCGATCTTCGTGGATGATCTGGGCCTTGATGCCGGGCGAGTACACCGCGCGCACGGCGTCGTTCATTGAGGCGAGCATCGTGAGCGACGTGAGTTCCGCTATGTCCGGCGATTGCCCCTCGAGCGTGTTTGCTTTGTCCTTCTTCGCTCCGGATGCGGCGATGATCGGCACGGGCATATCTGCCGCCACGAACCGCCGAACCTGATCGGCGATCGCGGCGAGCGAGGCTTCCGAAACGCCGGCGAGCTTTACCTGCTTCGTTCCCACGAGCCGGCGCGCGATGCGCACCTCCATCGGTGCAGAGTGCTCCGTATCCGCGTTCACGAAGGAATCACGCATGATCTGCTCGGTCTGCACGAGGCCGTCACCCGTGATTTTCTCGCCAGATTCCAGCCGGTGCGCAATGGTCGCTTCGCGGAGCATAGGATCAGGGTTTCATATGAGATGCGCAAAATACACTAAAATTAAAAAATGTCAAAAACTCTGTGATCCTTGGGAAGAAAGTTCTACGAAGCAAGGATTCAATGCTCTGTGCGCTCAAGAACTCCTGTACCACATGTAGCTGCCTTGGCTGCCGTAATCAGCGTATCCATGCTGAGGAGATCGCCGGCGGAAATCTTCCCGAAGGGGATTTCGGAAAATTTTGAATCCAGCGCATGCATGAGGCTTCCCCGCGAACCGCTGCTCAATCCCTGGAGGACGGCGTCGCACTGTCCCCGGTCGCACTGTTTGCCTGAACCAAGGTACCCTTTGTCGACAGCCCATTGATGGACGGCTTGGAGCAATGCATCTTCCGAGAGAGCCATGAATGCTTCGGGGAAAGGGGCTTACCCTACGCTCCGTTCCTGTGCCGTCAAGCGTTCCGTCGGCTGGCTGCGCCGCTATAGCCTCAAACGCGGGCTGACGGGCTATGGATTGGACGAATGCGGTGTGGTACGGTGCCGGCGTATGAAGGGATTCCATGCGAATATCGAAGAGGAAACGCTCCAGAACACCTCCTTCCGCAGGGTCTTGTACACGGCGTCACACTGCCAGCTGGTGCTGATGTGCCTGAAACCCGGCGAGGAAATCGGCACGGAGGTGCATGCGGAGAACGATCAGTTCTTCCGTTTTGAACAGGGGGAGGGGCGGTGCGTTATTGACGGCAATACCTACGAGGTGCGTGACGGTTCGGCAATCATCATTCCGGCGGGAGCGCAGCACAATGTCATCAACATCTCTGATACCGACGATTTGAAGATGTACACGATCTACTCTCCCGCCCATCACAAGGATGGCATTGTCCGGCGCACAAGGGAGGAGGCAGAGGCGCACGACGAGGAGTTTGACGGCGTAACGACTGAGTGAATTGGCTTTCCTGGCTTCCGTTTTGCTTTTGGTTTTCGCAAAAATAATGTGCTTCAGGATTATCGCAGCCTGTTCCACGAAACATTCCGGACAGACCAGGAATAGATAGCTCATACCGAGCGTGAGGCTTACGCATTTTCGTTGACGAGCGAGCACTCGAAGAGCGCCCCGTTGAACGGGGAAAGAGATTCCCAGTACCGAATGTCTTTCCCATGTTCCAGAATCGCCGCGGTTTCCCCGCTGTGGAGGATCGCTCTGACCCCCGCATTGCTCCGGACCAGCTCCTTCAGCGTCCACAGGTGGATGCCGCGGAGGCTGCGGTCGGCATCTCTGCGCGGCCGGGGGCATTCCAGTTTCTCCCTCACGTCGAAGGAAGTTCCCCGCATGAGCGAAAGGATCGTGCAGCCCTTCCGGCCTTCGGGGGTCCGGACGAGTTGCAGCAGGATGCAGGACTCATCGATGTTGCCGGCGCTATGGTCGCAAATATTCTTCGCCTGTTCCGACATGAGCCAATCGATGAGTTCCGCAGTGCTATCCGGCCCGTTGTTGATGCGCGCTCCCTTCTCATCCCGAATCCATGCGTTGTACTCCCTGTCCCGCGGGAACCCGGCTTGCATCGCGTATCCCTCCGCGATGAGCTTCCTCGTCGTCAAATCCTCGAATTCCGCATCGATCTCATGGCAGCTGATCGTCCTGAGAGAATCCGGAGTGAGGAGACAGGGGGGGGGCCTCCACCACAGTAATTTCCGGTACCCCAAGCGTGCGGTGCATCGCGCTGAGGTACTGGTTGGCAAGGGATTGGATTTTCCGTGCGGTTGCCTGCTCCTCATGTGCTTCCTTTTCAGACGCAACCGTATCGAGAATGCTGTCGGCCAGAGGGAGGTAGGGGAGCGTAGTCATTAGCATCGTGCTGGCAAGCAATAAAAAATACCATAATTCGCAATAAAGTAAAGAAGTGAGAACTTTGGTGTAACGAGGATGGCTCCCCATCCTTGAACATATGCGAACAGATTGGGCGCAGGACATCGTAGAGCTTGGCAGGGAAATAAAGCTCGTCAGCTACATGCTACCGATGCACCCGAAAGAAGTATTGGAAAATCAAAGCTGCGACCTAACCGCGTTACTCAAATAATTTCAGCTCGCTGCCGTCACTGAAAACAATTTTCTGCAAACTAACGTCTATTTGCATGTCTTCGTTTGGCGTTTCGTACAAGCGCTTTTCTTCATCAATAAATTGGTTCGTTGCAAAATACCATGAGCCTGTTGTTTCTTGTCCTGCGGCTACGCCTTCATCATCCGCGAAGGTGATGGACTTGATAGTATTTCCGTCCTTGTCCTTCGCCGTAATAAGTCCGTTGATTGTTTTGATGTCTTTTGTGCCGATGTTTTTTAGTACCACATCAAAGACAGCATTGCGTTCAATGCCCCATGAGTCACTACGCTCGTATTTTCTAGCACTTTGCACAATCAATGCTTTCTGTATTTCCGCAACAATCGGCTGGTTTTTCTCGGCAAGGATTTTTTCACGTATCGCATTTGTTTGCTCAATGAACGCCGTGGCATTGGGCAGCTCGGCTACTTGCCAGTAGCCGTCCATCTGCCGCATTTTTACTTCCAGTTTCAATTCGTCCTTTGTGCGCGGCTGATAAAACGCGAGCGTTACTGTGGCAATTTTTCCATCTTTCTTCGTACCTTCCACGCCTTCAAAATCTAGGTTTGTTTCCTCGTTTTCCTTGAAGAAAGCAGCAAGGTTTACAGCGGCATCGTCTTCCACTGCTTCGCTTGCAGCGTCCGACCCCTGTTCAACCAGACTTTTGATTTGTTGTTCTACGGTAGATACAAGTTGTGGCTTCATTGCCTGAATAATGCCCTGTGCAAGGTTCATGCCCCATTCACCTGCCGCGTCATTTGCTTGCTGTTCTTCCATGTGTTCCGCGAGTGTTTGGTCTACAAATCGCGTTACGAGCGTTTCGGTGTCCACATACTTTTCAAACTTCATTAGGTCATGTGTCTCAAACGCATGTCTCACTTGGTTCAACGAATAACGGGGCGATTTTTTCCACGTTAGGTAGCCGAAGATGCCTACCACTATGACGATAGCGGCAATACCAATGGCGAGAATGATGCGATTACGAGGCATAGATGGTTAGAAAAAATTAGTCTTTCCGCTTATCAAAGGTTTCGGTTCGCAGTTCAAAAGCGCCATAGGTCGCAGACCTAAACTCTGCTTCTACAACGAATTGTCTGTCACCAACGCTCAATCCTTCAAGTTCCTCATCGCCAACGCGCACAGAAGGCGTATTGAGCGTTGAGTCGTACTGTACGTTACTGCCCTTGAACGAAAGGGTATTGATGAGGTTCGTTTTGTGCGTACCGAAGTCTTTGTATTTATCGTAGTCCATTTCTGCGTTGTAAATCTTTACCGTCACAGTCCAGTCTTCTGCATTGGGATACACCTGTTCGCCGCTCACATCCTTGAAGTACGGTTTTAGCTCAAAACCGTCCTTATCCGCGTCAGCGTCCCAATTTGTCCAATATGGCGAACCAGAAATGGATTGTATGTTGAGCTTCTTTACCTGATTTTCCGCTGCAAGCGATGTATCGGTTTCCTCGCGCACCGTCATGTAATCGTTTTTTGCAGAATATGTACCCCTGCTTGAAGTGAACGTAGCTTCTACCCACGCATAGGTTTTACCTGCGTCTGTTATTTTTTCCGCTGGAATACGGACGAGCGGATAGCCCTGTGCATCGTATAGCACTTGGTCTTTCGTAAACGTACCGTGGTAAAGCAGTTTGCCCTTCTGCGTCTTGTAGTTGTCGTCAGTCACACGGTCATAAATTGATACGTCGGCAGTCCAGTCTTGGTTTAGAGGAACGCCCATTTGTTCTGGCTCTGCGGCATTTGTTTTACTTTTGAAGTAAAAATATGCGCCTAATTCCAAGCCATCATCTTCTGTATCAGCGTCCCAATTTGTTACGCTGCCGAATAATTCAAGTCGCCCTATGTTGTAGTCGTACTCTGTGGTTTCTGCTGCTGATTGCTCGGCAGGGAAGCGGTCTAGCGCTTGCTCGCTGATATACATGGCGCGATAAATAATCTCGCTGATACCGCCGCGCTTCATATCCGAAGCTACGCCAAGGTTGCCGCTAATAGGCTCTAAAATCCCTTTGTCCTTCGCCGCTTTCACATAGGGCGCAAACCATGCTCCGTTGTCCACGTCGCTATACAACGATGCTGCAACCGACTCTGGCACTTGATAGCCTTGTGCGTTGACGACCATCTTTATTGCTTCGGCTGTGTTTACCGTATTTGCAGGTCGGAAAGTACCATCGGGATACCCACCAACCCACCCCTGCTCTTTTGCGTAGCAGACAAATGGTGCGAACCATTCGTTCGTTACATCGGGAAAGCAGTTGTTGTAGGTATCGGCTGTCGGCGCTGCGCCTTTGCCGCCTACAAGGATTTTCAACAGTTCAGCTCGGTTGACGGTATTCAGCGGACGGAAAGTGCCGTCGGGATAGCCACCAATAACACCTTTGCCATTCAGGTATTCAATCGCTCCTTTGTTCTTACTGGTTGATACATCGGAAAGTGAAGCCGCAAGTACGGGCATTGCCGTAGTCAGCATGAGCGCAGAAGCGCAGATTTTTGTGAGTGTACGCATGATACGATTTTGGGAAATAAAGATTTATGGACAGTTTAGAGCTTTACGCCATCCTGCCGCCACTGCTTCTTTTTCGCTACAAAACCATCTTTCCCCCTTTGACGTATCTATTACCGTCTGCGAATAAGAGCCACACCCTTCAACGTGATAAATGCGTTCCTGCTTGGATGAAATGTTGCCTTTGATAGAACATTCCGACGGCTCTTCTTGGATTTGTTCAGGTTCTTCACGCGGTGTCGTATCGGGAACGATGGTTGGTGTTTGTGGCAGCGTCGTGAGTTTGAAGGCAATCCAAACTACATCTTTTCTTGCCATTCCCGAAGCAACGTCGGCGCTGTTGCTGAATAGCACTCTATTTGCGCGAGCATGGTTTAGGAAGGGCGCATACCACTCGCCGTTTGCCGCTGGCGTATCAATGTTGAAAATGAGGTAAGCCATTTTTAGCGCCTCTGCAAAGTTCACCGTTTGGTTGGGACGGAAACTGCCGTCGGGATACCCCTGCACTACACCCTGCGCTTTTGCATACCGAATATACGGTGCATACCACGCGCTTTCATCCACGTCTGAAAATCCACTTTGTGAATTGCTGCTCGCAACATCAATGCCCTTTGCCGCTAGGATGATTTTCAACAATTCGGCGCGATTGACGCTCTTATCTGGTTGAAAAGTTCCGTCGGGATACCCACTCAATACGTTCGTTGTTTTGCCCCATTGGATTGCATCAATGTACGGATGGGTTTGTACAACGTCTGTAAAAAGCGCCGTGTCTTCGTTGGTGCTGCAATCTGCCCAAAGACCCCTGTTTGCAGTACGGGCTTCTGCTTCCAAGTCGTTGTATGTTTCCAAACGCGGATGTGGGTATTTCCTATAACTGTGGGCGTAGCCGTCCCGTATCATCGTCGCGCCAATGTCTTCACCTTCCAGTTCCACGTAGCGAAGAAGCCTCTCATATACGTCCCTATCTTCCGCAGGGTTGTTTTCTAGCTCTATGGTTTTGCCTGTCAGTAGTTCTTTCAGTCGCGCACTCGCTTCCTTTCCAAAGCACTGCACTGGCTTTCGTGGGTCTACGGTTTCGGGTGTATCAATCCCTATAATCCTCACTTTTTCCGCCTTACCCTCAATTTGTATCCTCAACGTATCGCCATCAATTACATCAAGTACAGTCGCATTTTCCGACGCAAAGACGAGCGAAGGCATTACAAGAGCTGAAAGCAACGTCAGAATTGCGACGGGTTTTTGTAGCTGCATATTGAAGAAAAGGGACTGGCAAAAAGTATTGTATGACAATTTACGTTACCAACCTTGGTTTGTAAACCAATACGAACAAACAGACCACAATCAGGGTTGTGAAAAATACGGACATCCGCATAAAACTGGCAGAACGCATACGGCAGCTACGCGCGAAGCACGGCTATACGCAAGAACAACTGGCGCAGAAAGCTGGTTTGAGCCTGTATTACGTTCAGATACTTGAAGCTCGTATACAGAAGAAAAACGCCACTATCATCACCTTGGAAAAGCTGGCAGGTGCGTTTGATATGGAAGTTTGGGAATTGTTACGGTTTCCATCGTAATACTGCCGTTTGGCTCTGAAATGGCGTAGAATACGGACAATACCGTATTTCTCAAAGTTGTAATGAGACTAAAAGTGTCACCAAAGGCTGCGGTTCAAGCGATAGATGCCCTTGTAAAAGCTGGCACTAGCACAGGGCGTTTGTTGTCTGACCTCTATGAAAAAATGGAAAAGGACATTGAAACTGAACATGAGGATTACGTCACTGATGCAGAAGAAAAAAGGCAGCGTGCAATCAAGGCTGCCCAAAGTCAGCCCGACGACCTTGAATGGACGATGCCAGATGGTAAGAAAATCTCGATGCCCAATCCGATGAAGCAACAGCTTGCTGTACTGGAAGCAGTAATGCCCACAGTGCCACCCATTGTTTCGCTTATGGGCAGTGACGGGTTTGAGTCCAAGATTGCAGAAAAAAGGTTGGAAGAACTGGAACAGACGTACGACGAGTGGATTGATGAAACGCAGGACATTCTAAAAGACATTTTTATGGACTTCACGCCTGTCTACACATTCAACGAAGCATCAGGCGAGTACTACCACAACCCGTCGCCGTTCGGCGGTTCATATGGTCATGCCAGATTTATCAACATTTCGCGCACCCTTGATGCAAAAATTGCTGTTCTCGTAGATTTTTACAATGCGCTGTCAGACGATATACGCAGTCCGCTGACATATCTGCCCGACCAAGCAAAAGTGTGTTTTTACGATTTTGTTTGTCCTCTAAAAAACGATAGCAACGAAGCATCGTTTTGTTCGTTCATGTTTGAACATAGTATTGGCGAAAAAGTAGAAATGATTGATGCCTACAATCACATGTTTGGCGAGCAACGCACGACGTTGGGCGCGGCAGAAAAGGATAAAATCAAAAATGCGGTTGATGGTATCAACCGTAAGACGAACAAGGTATTCGGTTTCCCGATAATTGCCAAAGATACAACCACAATCAACCTGACCGTACCCGCTCGCGTGACACAAAGTTTGCTCTAAATCACTCCCGTTTTTTGTTATAGGGACGAACGAATAAGGCTTATAAAAGCCAAAAAACCTTCCCGTCTTGGAACGGAAGTCATTTTTCTATCGTGTCGTCAGTGGAAGCTGACGCAACACGACAGGCATACGAAAAGTTGTGCAACAAACCGTTGAACGACGATGAGTACGCGGACGCGAGTAATAGCCTCGTCGGGTTTTTCGCTTTGCTGATTGAAATAGACCGCGATTTACGCATTGCCCAACAAGCTAATGAACTATGACATTTCACAAGTACGGATAACGCCAGTGCAGCCCATAAATGGACTGCTTGCATTTGCCAGCGTCGTACTCAATGGACACATACGCCTCAACTCCATTGCCATTCACCGAAAGCTAGACGGGTCGGGCTACCGCCTGACATATCCGACAAAACGGGCAGGGAACGAAGACCTTACTATTTTCCATCCCATCACACCCGACCTATCCAAAGCGATAGAACGGGCGCTTTTTGAAGAATACCTAAAACTGCATGGCTCATAAGCCCTGCTCTTATCGCCCCAAAGTTGTAACCATGATTGATACCGTCTTACTCAAAATCCCAGCCGACAAGTTCGCGGTAACGAAGCCTGACAGCTTTGAACCGAACGCCATGGGCTTACTTCGCGCTCCATTCTTGCCATTCAACGGACAGCCGTACATCAAAGCCATCAACAATCCTAGCAAAGAAGACCTCAAACAAGGCATATACCGTCCACGCCTTACCATCTACAAGCGCGTTGCTCACGGCGGTTTCCGCATCAATCTGCATGTGGAACTGTCTTTGCCAAAGCTGATTTTCGGTAACAATTTTGATGAGCTGGACGATGTGCATTTTGACGCGGTTATTGCTGCGCTCAAAAAGCAGCTTTTGCTCATGGGCGTACTTGTTACGCAGGACAACCTGCGTGCCGCGGCCGTTCATTCTGTTCACTACTCAAAGAACATCATGTTTGATGACTTCACCACGGCAAGCATGATTCTTGCGGACTTGGAAAAAATAAAGATGAACAGGCACATGGATTTGAACCGCACTGACTTCCGCAATCAGGGCGAGGCTGTGCGCTATTATGCAAAGGCATACGAGTTTGTTCTATACGATAAAGTCGCAGACCTCACAAAAAGCGCGGACAGAGCGATGGAAAAAGAAGACCGCGAGTGCAACCTGCAAATGAATATATTTGAAGCGGTGCGTCGGCAGGGTAAGCCCGTGGAAGTCTTGCGGCTGGAACTGCGCCTGAAAAGCCAGCAAAAAATGAAAGCTCTGTTTGAAAAAATTGGCATTGAAAGCGATTGCACCCTGCAATCCATATTCAGTAAGCGCGTATCAAAAACCGTACTCTGCGATTATTGGGATGACATCTATGAACAGCTTGTTCCAGTTTTGTTGCAAGAGCTTGATGCACCTCAACAATTCTCGCTCATTGCGAAGCAGCGCCCACAATGGAAGCCGCAGCGCACGCTAACGGCGGTTGCTATCTGTGCCATGATACGCGCCGAGGGACACCGCAAGACTCGTAGCCGCCTTGTAAAACATTTCTCGCCGCGCACGTTGGAACGTGTATACAAGGACATCAAAGGGCTGGATTTTCGCGTACTCAACAAAGCGAAGCCATTTCAGCATGTAACAAAAGCGCTGGAAACCTTCGTTCCGCTCAAAAAAGCAGATTACACATTGCCTGAATGATGTTATTCACTGTAAATTACTGTCAACTATGAAAAATGAGTTTTATCTCACCGAGGAAGTCGCAGAAATGCTCCGTATAAGCAAAATGACGGTATATCGCGCTATCAAAGCTGGAAAGCTCAAAGCATATAAGTTCGGCAAGGACTGGCGCATTAGAAAGGATGATTTAGAAGCCTTCCTGCAAGCGCACAAAACCTCATACCCCGATAATCCATGAAAGCAGTCATACTTGCTCGCGTATCCAGTAAACGGCAGGAAGAAGAAGGGCTATCTTTGGATAACCAGCTAGAAACATTACGCACCTACGCGAAGGAAAAAGGCATGGAAGTCACCCAAGAGTTTGTGTTCCAAGAAAGCGCAGGTCATAAAATACGAAAACGATTTGATGAGCTGATTGCCCACGTAAAAAGCCAGCCCGACATTGGCGCTATTCTCGCGTATCGCGTGGACAGAACGACACGCAATTTCCGCGATGCAGTCTTGCTAGACAACCTGCGCGTTGAAGAAGGAAAGGAATTGCACTTTGTTTATAACCGCCTTGTTCTAACAGCCAGTTCCTACGGGCGCGACATACAGGATTGGGATTTGCAGGTATTCTTGGCAAAGCAATACCTCAACCGCTTGCAGGAAGACGGTGCTACCACTTGGCTGCATAAAATACGCAATGGCGAATGGGCGACCAAAGCCCCATGCGGTTATATGAACGTTGAACGGGAAGACGGCAGCGCATGGATTGAGCTAGACCCCGAACGTGCGCCGCTCGTAAAAAAGGCATTTGAAATGTATGCCACGGGGCGTTACTCCATGAAGGCACTCGCAAAAGAACTGGCAAGCCCGAAGATTGGATTGACCACGAACACGCCTAGCCAACGTCCGATGTACACAAGCTACCTTGAAGCTCAAATCCTCAAAAATCCGTTCTACTACGGCGAGATGGATTACAAAGGCAAGTTCTATCCGCATAAATATGAAAAGCTCATTCCAAAATGGCTATGGCTGAAATGCCAAGAAGTGCGCGAGAGTTACGGCAAGACACCAATGAAGTACAACACCAAGGTTTTTGCCTTCAAGCGGCTGCTTACATGTGCGAAATGCGACTGGCATCTTTCAACGTACACGACCAAAGGCATCAACTATGTGCGCTGCCATAATTGCAAAGCGGTTCATGTGAAGGAAGACACTTTGCTAGACCAAGCTGCCGACATTTTCGCAGACCTGACTATCCCGCCCGATGTGGTAGACGACCTACGTACCAAACTGCTCGCCTTCTACAAAAATGAACAGGTGTTTTACGAGGACAACGTAGAGCGCATCAACGGCGAATTGAAGAAAATCAGAAAGCGCATGGCGACGATGTATGACGACAGATTGGACGGGCGTATTACGTCCGATGAGTACGACAAAAGGGTTGCTGTCTGCAAGCAGCAAGAGGCAACATTTTTGGAAGAATTGAAGGGTCATTCCGAGGCTGATGAAGCCTTTGTAATTTCGTGTTCTTACATACTGGAACTGGCAAAACGTGCCAAAGAGCTGTTTGTGCGTTCGCAACCCGAACAAAAGAACCGATTGTTGCGTTTCGTTCTTGCGAACTGTTCCGTAGAAGGCGAAAAGCTCATGCCCAAGCTAAAAAACGTGTTTGAAGGTATAGCCCAATGTAACAAAACGAAAGATTGGCTCCCCGGGCTGGATTCGAACCAGCAACCAATCGGTTAACAGCCGATTGCTCTACCGTTGAGCTACCGGGGAATGTGCTGCAAAAGGAAAGATCAGCGGGGGGAGTATACGGGAATCGCAAGAGAGCGGAATAGTGTTCGCGCTGAATCTGCGGCGGCGCAGAGAGGCCTACTTGGGGAGCAGCACCACGATCTCTCGCCCCACCATCTGCCCGGGCCGCCTATAGAGGAGAGAGGGGCGGGCGGGATCGGCAGCGGGGATCTCCGGTGGCAGTACCGAGCGGAGGCCGATGGATTCCACCGTCTTCCACACTTTCTGCAGGCGATCCGGCCCCTTGGATGTGTACCACACCGGGAACGTGCAGACGATGGGGGTGCCGGGGAGCGAGGTTATGGCGTTCCGCAGGAACCCGTCCTGCACGGACTCGTTCTCCGTGCGCATCCTGCTCACGTCCTTGAGCGTCGGCCGGTCGGCGAGCGCCGGGCCGAGCGTCGTTTCTGTCACGATGGCATCCGGGCGCTGCTTGAAGGGGAACGGCTTGCGGGCATCGTGCTTGCACACGTCGCTCGGCACATCCTTCTTCGCGATCTTCTCCTCCTTGCGGAGCCACTCGAGGTTCTTGGTACAGCCGTTCACGGCCTTGAGCGCGCTATCGCTCGCGAGCACCGGCCAGCCACGTAGCAGGCATTCCATGGGGATCACCCCGGTGCCGCAGAACGGATCGAGCACCGTGAGCACGGGGAGTGCGAACTTCTTACTCGGTTTCTCCTTGATCTTGCCGGTCTGCCGCACGGCCCAGAGCCCCAGGTTGAGGAGGATCTGCGCGAGCTTCGGCGGAAGCAGGCCGACGGTGGTATCCCGCACGGGCTTGCGCATGTCCCGCTTGCTGTACGCCTCGATATCCTGCGCGCCGACCGTGCGCCCCACCCATGCGAGTTCGCCGTTCTCCGGATCCGCGACGATCACGATCTCGCACCCCCGCTTGCCGCCGATCATCTCGTTCTCGTGCAGGACGATCGGAAGCGCCGGGCGGTGCTCGTTGCCCACGTAGCGGCTCGGCTGGCTCTGGTCCTTGAGGTGCTGCTTGCAGGAGCGGTAGAGCGTCTTCACCTGCCTCGCTGAGAGGCCGACGGAGCGCAGCGAGAACGTGACCTTCGTGCGCTTGCCGCCCTGGAGCTCGTTGCTCAGGATCTTCGGGATGTCCTGCAGCGTCACCGTCCCTTCCGTGAGGCGCTCTGCGAGCACGAATGTTCCGCCGAGCGTATTGAGGAACTGCTGATCGAGTTCGAGTGCGGTCTCAAAAATTGCGAGCATGTTGCTGCGATGCGTGAACCGGATATCCGGGAGCAGGGCGGCGAGCTCGGCGGTGCTGATGTGCGGCTGGTGACCGAGGAAGGCGGCGTAGGAAGGCATGGGGGAAGCATACAGACGCACCGGCTTGTCTGCAGCTTTGCGTATTCCTTGGGAATGTTTTCTCATTCTATTCCCTGCCGGGCCTCTTTCCCCGCAAGCAGGAGGGTGATGAGCATGCACCCCACAGGCAGCAGCTGCACGACCCCGCGGCCGTACCCGGTCTGGTACAGCGCTTCCACCGAGAGGGAGGTGAAGAGGAAGATCATGAGCTGCGCCGCGTACGTGAGGAGGACGAGCAGCGTGAGCAGGAGGACCGGCGGCCGGAAGGCGATGCGCCACCGGTACGCAATGCTCCCGGCAATGAGCGGGAAGAAGAGCAGCCAGCTCCCGCCGAGGAAGGAGTTCTTCGCGATCGCGGAGAGCACGCCTGGCTGCCAGCCGAGAGCGAGCGAACTCACGTCCTTTGCGTTCCCAAACCCGAGGCCGTACGTCCACTTGTACGCGAGCCACGGTAGCAGCAGTGCTGCGGCGATCGCCGTGGCGGTGAGCCAGCCCCGCAGCACGTTCCCGAGCCCGCCGCGCCGTGCCTGCAGCGCGAGCGCGGCCACCGCGCAGAGCGCGAGGACGGGCAGGTAGAGCGCGATGCCCTCGTTCTTCGTGAACGTGAGGAGCCCCGCGCAGAGCCCGAAGATCAGCGTGAGCGACCGCCGCCGCCCCGGGTCATCCTCCTCTACCGAGCGCAGGAGCGCACTCGCGGCGATGAGCACGTGGAGCGAGACGAAGAGATCCGCGTACGCGGTGCTGCCGTGAAGCAGGTAGAGCGGAATGCCGGAGAGCAGGAATGCCCCGAGCAGGCTCCAGCCAACGGAGAGCCACCAGCGGAGTGCGAAGAAGAGCAGCGCGAGCGCGGCCAGGTACCACAGGATGTGCGGGGCATTCACGAGCGCCTCGTTCCATCCGCCCGCGATCGCCGCGAGGTTCGCCTTGAGGAGCGGCAGCGACGGCGGGTACGAGCTCACCGCGCCGGTCTCCACGATGCCGTACCCGCGGCGCATGGTGAGCGTGAGTTCCCGGGCGAAGTACAGCACCTTGCCGCGGAAGTTCCAGTTGTTGATCACGTCGTCCTGGAACGGCGGGCTCATGGTGAGCAGGAACGCGCCGGTCGCAACTTTTGCGGCGACCCATGCGCCGAGGATCCAGGCGAGAATGCGCAGCGCAGGCGGGAGCGGTGCCGACGGTGCAGGAGGTGCAGGGGGAACCCGCAGCGTGCCGCGCCGCCAGAAGAGGAGCGCGCTTAAGAGCGCAAGGAGGAGTGCAGAGCTCACGAGCACGCCCGTCCGGGTGAGGGGGATCAGGCGCGCCCAGAGCAGGAGGAACTCGGTGAACGTGGAAAGGGTAACGCCGAGCACGCCGCCGGCGAGCCAGCGCTCGCTACGGCCGAGCACGGGCGATCCGCCCTCGAGCAGGCGCAGCAGAGTCCATCCCGCAAGTGCGGGAAGGCCGAGGCCGAGGAGCAGCGCGAGCAGTGTCATTGACGGATACGGAAGAGGAAACTGTCGAGGTCGAATGCGGCCACCACGTCGCCGGGCGCGGTCACCGTGCCATCACCGAACACGAGCCTGCTGTCTTCTGTAAGGAGCGCATCCGGTCTCTCGAACACGGCCCAGAGCGTTATTCCCGATCCGGCATCCGCCGGGCGGACGGGGAGTGCGGGATACGTGGCGTACCGCATGTAGTCCACGAAGTTCTCGTCGCTCACCGCGAAGACGTACTCCTTCTCTCCCGTAAGCAGCGGAGCCATCTGGCCTGCGTACGCGTCGAATCCGCGGCGGACGCGGAAGACGCGTTCCGCCTGCGGCCGGCCCCAGTATGTCCGCCAGTCGTCCGATGCGTAACTGAGGAATTCCGCCCCCATGCGAATATCCTCCGCCATCCAGCACGCGGCGATCACCGCGAGAAAGACGAGCGCGCCGTGTTTCCGCGTCCACCGCCCGCGCAGAACCTGCGCAAGCGCGAGAGCGCCGACGATGATCAGAAGGGCATACATCGCCCAGTGCACGGAGGGCGCGAGCGGGGGATTGCGGGTGAACATCGCCGCGCGCTCCGCCGGAGTGAAGGCGAGGCGCGGCCCCCACAGGAAGTTGATGGTGTAGGGCTTGAAGTCATCGAACGTCGCGAGGCCGCGCAGCACTTCCACGGCACGGTCCACAGGGTTGAACGAGGTGAAGCGCGCTGCGCGCAGCATCACCTCGGCTCCCGCGGGGAACGCGAATCCCAGGAGCTCGGTCTGAGGATCCCAGTTGGCGAACGAGGAAACGTCGAGCAGCGCGGTCACGGGTTCCGCGCTCTTCACAATCGTGAAGGGGAATTTCCGCATGGAGCCCTCCGGGTCACCTTTGGCGCGGAAGAGGAGCAGCGCCTCGGTTTCCGTGGGGCTTATGGTCTCTATTTCCACCATGTCGATGCGGTGTGGAAGACCTGTAGGTCGGAGCATGTGGCCTTCCGTGCTTGTCGCGATATGCAGCCCGTTTCGCGTGAGTTCCGGAGGCGTGAGGTTGGAGAGCTGCCACTGCCCCGGCACCTTGCCGCCGAGGAAATCCCACGTCGTCACCTGCTTCGCGTGCGCCGCAAGGGGGGTGGCGAAGAGCAGGAACGCGATGAGGGCGTGCGCGGGGCGCTGCATGTGGTTTTCAGGATTCCTTGGCGACCTCGATTTCCGTCGGGCCGCCTGCGATCACCGCTTTGATGCGCCGCACGCCTGCCGAGGAACTCTCCTCCTTCTGGATCGTGAACGAGCCGATCATGCCGGTGCGTGCCACGTGGGGGCCGCCGCAGATCTCCTTGCTGAATGTTCGCTTGCCATCGCCCACCACGTACACCTTCACCTCGTTGCCGTAGCGCTCGTCGAAGACGCCGATCGCGCCTTCCGCCTTGGCGCCGTCCACCGTCGTCACGTGGTACGACACGGGCTCGTCGGCGGCGATCGCCTCGTTCACCAGGCGCTGCACCTCCGCGATCTGCTCCGGCGTCATCTTGTCCGGATGCGAGAAGTCGAACCGCAGGCGTTCGGCGGTGATGTTGCTGCCTTTCTGGTACACGTGATCGCCGAGCACCTTCCGCAGCGCGGCGTTGAGGAGGTGCGTGGCCGTGTGGAGCTTGGTGGTCTCGCCGCTGTGATCCGCGAGGCCGCCCTTGAACTTCTGCTCCGCGCCGATGCGGGATTTCTGCTGGTGCGCCTCGAAGGCGGTGCGGAATCCCTCTTCATCCACCGAGAGGCCGCGTTCGGCGGCCATTTCCCTGGTGAGCTCGAGCGGGAACCCGTACGTGTCGTACAGGTGGAACGCATCCTGCCCTGCGACAGTCTTTGCCGCCTGCAGAACGACGCGATCGAACTGCTTCATGCCCTCTTTGAGGGTCTTGCCGAACTGCTGCTCCTCCGCGCGCAGCGCCTGCCGGATCTCCTCCGCCTTCTTCGCGAGCTGCGGGTACACGTGCCCGTACTGCGCGATCACCGCATCGGCGATGCCGGGCGTAAAGTTTCCGTCGTGCTCGATCCGGAGCTGCCTGCCGGAGCGGATAGCGCGGCGGATGAGGCGGCGGAGCACGTACCCCTGGTCCACGTTCGAGGGCGTCACGCCGTCCCCGATCATGAATGATGCAGCCTTGATGTGATCCACGATGATCCGCGGGTGGCGCAGGCTCGGGTCCGCCGCATCGGCAAGCGCGAGCACGGCATCGAGGATCGGGCGCATGCGGTCCGTGTCGTACACGGTCGGGACGCCCTGCAGCACCGCCGCCGCGCGCTCCAGTCCCATGCCGGTATCCACGTTCTGCTGCGCGAGCGGCTCGTACTTTCCCTCCGCGGTTTTGTTGTACTGCATGAACACGTCGTTCCAGATTTCCATCCACTCCGCTTCGTGCGTCGCAGGATTGCCGCGGGGTTCGCCCGTGCCGACCCACGTGAACATCTCCGTATCCGGCCCGCAGGGGCCTGTCTGCCCGGCGGGGCCCCACCAGTTCTTGGCTTTCGGCAGGAACCCGATGCGTTCATCCGGAATCCCGAGCTTCCGCCAGATCCCGGCGGCCTCGTCATCGCGCGGGGCATCGCTGTCGCCCGCGAAGCACGTCACGGCGAGCTGCCCTACGGGGATGCCGAGGATTTCCGTGAGGAACTGGAAGCTCATGGCGATCGCTCCTTCCTTGAAGTAGTCCCCCAGGCTCCAGTTGCCGAGCATCTCGAACATCGTGAGGTGCGAGGCATCGCCCACTTCGTCGATGTCCTGCGTCCGCACGCAGCGCTGCACGTCGCAGAGCCGCTTGCCGGAAGGGTGCGGTTCCCCGAGCAGGTACGGCACGAGCGGGTGCATGCCTGCTGTCGTGAAGAGCACCGTCGGGTCATTCTCCGGCACGAGCGATGCGCCCTTGATCACGGCGTGGCCATGACGGTCACGGAAGAAATCAAGGTAGGCTTGCCGGATCTCATCGGTGCGCATCGGTCGCATGGCTGGGGAAAAGAGGGTTTGAGTATACCAAGGTCTCCTGCGTCTCGAGCACTTTCTCGGCCTCTCTTTTTTCCGGTTGCCGCCGCGGCGGAGGAGCCGCGGGGGGATTTCCGCTGTAATTTGCTTGCAGTGAATCGCACAAAGCCCCAATCTAAGCCCTAAACTCTATGAACCCGAACACGCCATTGCAGCCGAATGACCACGAGGTGCGGACCTTCCGCGTCGGGCCCATGAGCGAGACGGAGTTCGCGCTCCTCCCGGAGCGGTTCCGGCACGATGTGCACCGCGTGCATGCTGGCGAGCTGCATGAGAACGACGATGACGTGAACGTCGTCGCGCCGCAGGTGTACACGGCACTCCGGCACGTGCAGGCGGAAATCTCCGCGCACGCGCAGCTCTTCCTGCTCAACGCAGGAGTACACAACACGCAGGTTGCCGCGTCGCTCGGGCGCCTGCAGACGGCCGAGCAGCTGCCGCCAGAACTCGGTGCGATCACGAAGGAGAACATCGAGGCCATCCTCCAGGAAACCGTGCGGCAGATCATCTTCGGCATCGATCTCGCTCTCGAGGAAGTGCTCATGAACCACGCGAAGCACGGCAACAGGGATCCGCGGAGGAAGATCGGCGGCCGCTACTGGATTGATGATTCTGGGGCGCTCCAAGTGGTGAGCTGGGACTCCGGCAACGGGTTTATTCCTGAAGACGTGCCCGATCCCACGCGTCCTGATCTGCTCCCGAGGCCGAACGGCCGCGGCAGGATGCTCGCGAAGTGTTTCACGAGCAAGTTTGCGGATGGGGCAGAGGGTCCCACCGGCGAACTCGGCACGAGCGTGCACATGCAAGTGCAGCTCGCGAAGCTCGATGAGTTCCCGCAGGAGGATATGCCTGCGCTCACGGCGCTCGACAAGCACGTGCGCACGGCGGTGGGCGAAGTGCTGCGCAAGGAACGCCAGAAGAAAGAGCAGACCGCGGAGCAGCAGATGGAACGGGAGCGCGATGCGCGCCTGCGCACCGCGTGGTTCGGCCTGCGGGGCAGGCTGGCGAAGTGGCTGCGGAACGCCTAGTCCTGCTTCTTCCTCATCCGTTCCGCCTTGAGCTGCTCGTACTTTGCGTAGAACGCGTCGCCGGCCTCGCCGAGGAACGAGAGAATCGAGAATCCGGTTTTCTTCGCCGCGCAGAGGTACTGGTTCTCATCCTTCTTGCACGATGGCGGCTGCTTGCCGGCGCTCTTCAGTGCGCGGAACCCCATCTCGGTGAAGAAATCGATGCCGTCCTGGACGTGGGCGAACACGTGGCCCACCCCCTCCGCCCATTTGTGCTGCCGCTGCGCCATGGCCACAGCATAGCATATTCCGCCGAGTCGGCGAATCTCGCGGGAATTCTGGCAGCGGCGGAGGGCAGGCGGTAGAATAGGGGGGCTCATTCACAGCACGGGGATGACAGGCTTCGACAGCGCGATTTCTCGTCATCAGTTGTCTCTGGCCGGGATGGCAGCGGTTCCCGTTACCCACATGCTGCACCCTATAGATGCCGACACCGGTATCCTCGCAAAGGCGCGCAAGATTGTGGAAGGCGTTCGCCTCCCGCAGCTTGCCCCCGTCCTTGCGTAAGTTCGCCCATACCGCGAACACGCCGCCCCATGACCCCTGCTACCGGGATGCGGCGCCATTTGCAGGGTGAGCGGTCACCTGGCGCGGTGGCCCGCTGACACTTTTGCGCCAACCCTCCTTAGCCTATCTTTGCCTTTCTCTTTAAGGGCTTTAGGAGAATTGAGAAGGGCACGCTAGTACAGACACGGTGTTCGACGCGTTGGACCCGGGTTCAAATCCCGGCATCTCCACCAACAATAGTTCCTGATACAATGGTTATAAATAGCCGCGTTTGAATATGCTCAAAAGAATCATTCGCATTGCCATCGTGGTGGAGCTCCTGTTGCTGATGGGTTTTCTCCCCACACTGTTTAACCCCAATGCGAGAATCTTCGGAGGTCCTGGAGGAGGTTGGGATTGGTCGCCCTGGGCTTTCGTTGGACCCATCGCCGGCCTGATGTTCATCGCCGGCCTCGCCATTGATTTTGCGGCGAGAAAAATTGCGAATCCTCTCTATCGGGCGATTGCCATTGCCGCCATTGTGCTGGCACTTGCCTGTATCTGGGCGCGGATTGTGTGGAGCGATTATGACGTAGCCGCAAGCATTGGTGGTATGGTTTGAGGGGGAATGCATTCTCGTATTGCCCATACCTAAGCCATTTTCTTGCCTCTTGGCAGATCGCCGGAGAGGGGGGTAGCATGTGAAGTTGCTTTCACACCTCTTCTATGCCCACACGATCTCCAGCCCGTACACGCCGCGCTCCGCCCAAGCGCGCTGCAAAGGTTCCGCGGGTGAAAATCATCGGCAGGGTTGTGCACTACTACGATCACATCGGCGTGGCCATCGTGGAACTCGCCTCGCCACTCAAGCTCGGCGATGCCGTCACGTTCAAGCGCGCGAGCGACGAGCACACCGAGGAGATCGAATCCATGCAGATCGACCACGCGCCGGTCGCCAAGGCCCGCAAGGGCGATGTCGTAGGTATCAAGGTGAGCCAGGAAGTCCACGAAGGGGCATTTGTGCTGCCGGCATAACGGGCAACCGATTTTGTGCACGAGGAGCATGCGGGAATCCCCGCCCGTCACTCCTGCGCCATGTTTGCGCGTGCGCTCTCTGCCATCTTGCTCGCGATGCTCTGCACCTGCGTGCTGATCTCCGAGAGTTTCGGGCTGATCTCCGCGGCTCTTCCCGCAAGGCCCCAGGCGCTCTTCGCGAGTTCGACGGTATCCTCGTACCGCTCGTCGACGCCGGCGCGGTACCCGCGGACAAGCGCGCGGAAGGCTTCGGCGATTTTCAGCGCGCCCTGCGTGACCGGCTCGTCGCTCTTGCTCGCGTGGGCTCCGCGCGCAGCGAGCAGTGCCCGCGCGGAGGCGTACTCGGCCTGCACGATGTCGTTGGCCTCGAGCATGTTGAGGATCACGATGATCTCGCTCTCCGTTTCCGAGAGCAGCGCCTGCGTGCGCCTGCCCTCCCGGTACATGAGGAACCGGTAGAGGAGCAGGGCGGTATCGCCGCGCGTGAGCTCCCTATCCGGGTGCAGCAGCCCGTCCTCGCCGATCATCGTCATCGATGCGCTTAAGGAATAGCGGAGGTACGGGTAGTACCAGGCGGAGGTATCGGTGACGTCCGAGGCGAGCGGCAACACGATTTCGCTGTACGCGCTCGGGTCCACGCTGTAGGCGAGGAGCAGCATCTTCATGAATTCCACCTTGAGCACGGTCTGCGAACCGAGGAACTGCGGCTTCGCAGGGGGGCCGTCGATGAGGCCGCGTTCCCTCGCGGTTTCCACGTAGGGCAGGAACCACGCATCCGTCGGCACGTCCGCGTACGGCGACGACGTTGCCTGCGAGAGCTCCTCCGGCTTCACGAATGACGCGATGACGAGCTTGAGCGCTTCCGCGCGGGAAACAGGTTGCTCCGGGCGGAACGTGCCGTCCGGATAGCCGCTCACGATGCCCTGATCGGCGAGCGCTTCCACTGCGGCGTATGCGCGGTGATCCTGCGGGAGATCGGAGAATGCGATCTGCTGCTGCGCAAGGGCCGGGGCTGCCGTGGAGAAGGCAAAGAGCAGGGCCGTTGCGGTTGCGGTGGTGGTGCGCGGGAGGGTCATCGGAGGAGAGCATACGCACATCCCTTCTGTAAGCCAAATTGGCTTGCTTCCCCCCGGTCTGCTTTGTGGTGGCGAGTAATTGCAAAATTCACAAAAAGTTATATAATATATATAACAAACATGCACATTTCATCCGCCCACGTCAGGCGTCTCTGTGCGCTCATCATTGCCGCAGGGATTGTAGTATTCGTGCCTGCCGTCGAGGCACAGCAGAGTGCGCGGTTCATGGTAGTGGAAGGCGGCTTTGATGAGGATGCGGACGAGGTGATTGAAGTGGCAAAGGAGCAGGGGGAGGAGGAGAGCTCGTCTTCGTCCTCGTCTGCGGGTACGGGTGGCGATACCGGCACGACGCAGGCGGCGGTTCCGGCGCAGTCCGGCGGCGGCTCGGGGAAGAAAGCGGCAAGCCGTGCCGCCGCTGCCGCCAAGCAACAGGGCGCTACGGCAAAGGCGAAGCAGTCCGCGCCATCGGCCAACAAGGCCGCGGCACCCGCCGCGCCGGCAGGCAAGGCGGCCGGTACGTCCATTGCCCCGAAGTCCGGCGCGCAACAGCCGCCTGCACGGGTGACGAACTACAGAACGCGCGGGCTCAAGATCGAGGCGGTGCCCGTCCGCCGCGGCATGCTCAGGCTGTCTCCGGCGAATGCCGGATTCGACGAGGTGGATGCCGCCACGCGAAAGCCGGCGCAGAATCTCACCCGTAAGCGCAGATCACCCCTGCTCGGCGCGGTGGCTGCCATTTGCACGCCGGAGGAGGGAGAGTGTTTCGACAAGGCGATCAAGCTCACCGCAGTGCTCGGTCTGCTGTATCTGGGATGGGAGGTGCGTAACTGTCACGCGATCCTCACGCGGAACACCGCCAGGAAGTCCGTTCCTCCACGCAAGCGCAGATGAAATGCAACCGCGCCATTGTCGGCTGCGTTCTCGTGGCACTCGTGCCGTTCCTCGCGCTCCTCCCCCTGCGGGGCCCTCTTCCGGCGCATGCTGCATCGCCCTCCAAGATTGTCTACCAGGGGTTCCTCTACGGGAGCAACGGGAGGCCTCTCACCACGCCGCACGTCGCGCGCTTCAGCTACTGGTCGAGCGGCGATTTCCTCTCGACGGACATCCTCCCAAGCGGGCAGATCAATACCGCTGCGCCCGCGTACCTCGGCTGGCAGGAGGTGCACACCTTCACTCCGCGTTCCGACGGCCGCTTCACGGTTGATCTCGGCACCATCGCGGGGTTGCTGGATTACTCTGCGCTCACGCCCTTGCAGATTGCAAACCTGCACCTGCAGGTCGAGATCAAAACGGTGAGCGATCCGGTCACAAGCTTCGAGATATTGGACCGCAACCCGAGCGATGCAACCGATGACCGCTCGCCCGTGCGGAGCGTTCCGTACGCCCTCAATGCGGACAAGGTGGACGGCCGCTCGATCGGCTCGGGGAGCGGCGCGATCCCGCTCCTGGGGTCCGGCGGGCTGCTCGCCCCGCGGCACGTGCCCGGCGGCACGCAGCGGGGGGCGTTCACGATCGACGTGGATGACACGGAGAGCGGGGATATCGAGCTGCGATTCGGGACTGCGCTCGGCAAAGTGCTCAGCTACGACCTGCAGAATACGAGATTCTCGTTCAACGACGATGTGCGCATCGAAGGCAACCTCACGGTGACGGGATTCGTGAACGGCGTGGATCTCTCCTCACTCACTCCTGCGAGCGATCGTCTCAGGGTGCAGGCGGGTGACGGTCTCTCCGCGAATATTTCCGGTGGTGATTACCGGCTGCGCGGCACCGTGGTGCAGTTCGCCGGCGACGCGGATGTGGCGTTGCAGGATAATGCCACGAACTACGTGTTCTTCGCGCAGAGCGGTCTGGCGGTGAACACGTCCGGTTTCCCTTCGGCGCAGAGCTACATTCCTCTCGCCACGGTCACGACGTCCGCCGGGGATATCACCGGCGTGAGCGACCGGCGCATCGTGAGCAGCGATGATCGCGAGCGAACGGTGGAGCGCGTCTTCGAACCCATGTACGAAGGTTCAACGCTCGTGCCGACGAGTTCGGGGAGCGTAGGTCTCCTCTCCCTGCAGCATGCGACAGGATCGCTCGTGAATGCCTACGCGTGGACCACAACCCGCAGCACGCTGCAATCGTACGAAGTGCGGCTCAAAGTCGCGCTGCCGAGCGGCTTTGCCGGGTGGGATCCGGATACCCCGATGACGGTGCGGTACCGCACGAGTTCCGCGTCGCCAACGGAGAGCAAAGTGCGCGTTGCAGTGGCGGATACGGCGGGGAATCCGGTGCTGCTCTCGGGCGCGCTGCAGAATCTCGCGAGCACTGCGTGGGTGACTGCAACGGCAGACTTCCTCGGGAATCCCGCGTGGACCCCCGGCGAATCCCTCCTCATCACGCTCCGCCTCTCCGCGAGGGAGGGCGCGGTCGCCCAGATTGCGGCGATTACGCTCCGGTACCGCGAAATCACGATGCCGTGAAAAATTGAAATAGTATTTCATAATTATAGTTTCGCGTTCGCAACGCCATTCGGCAGCAGATGGATATTTGCGTTGAGCTCTCTGCAGAGCCATTGGAAGGACTTCTCCCTTCCGGCGCAGAGGCAGCAGCGCATGTACCGGGAGAAAAAGTTATGCTACAGTATTCAGAATTTTCAACACACATATGCACCCCTCGCCAAAGCGCGTTTCCGTTCTGGCCTGCATCACGGCACTTACCGCATTCGCGGTATTCCCGCAGGTCGTGGGTGCATCCACGTGGGGGCCGACGGTGCTCGTGAATACGGAATCGTTCCAGACGATCGACGAAGGGGATAGCACTACAGATATCGAAATCCGCTTCGGCGATTCCCTGGGGGAGAAGCTCTTCTGGGATCGCACGTATGAGCGCTTCGATTTTACCGATGATGTGCACGTGGAAGGGAATATCACCGGCAGCGGCGGCCTCGCGATTGAGGAGAATATCCGCGCGAAAGGCGATCTCACTATCAACAGCGATAACGGCGCAGCGGATGCAACGCTCACCTTCGGCAACGATGCCGCGGCCGAGTCGCTCAAGTTCTCCAATACGACCGAGCGCTTCGAGTTCAGCGATGATGTCTACATCCCGAATACGCTGACAGTCGATGGTGCCGCGACGTTCGGTTCCACGATCACGCTCAACGGCATCACCTACACGTTCCCGGCCAGCGGACAGGCCAACGGCTACGTGCTCAAAACCAATGGCGCTGGAACGCTCTCGTGGGAGCAGGACAGCGGGGGAGTGAGCATGACCGACGGCGAATTGCGTTACGTCAATGTTGCTGGCGACACCATGACCGGCACGCTCACCATCGGGAACAACGCCGGTCTCACCGCATCCGGCGCCATCCAGACCGAAGCCGGGGTAACCCTCAACAAGGATAACGCCGCGCAGGACGCCACGCTCACCTTCGGCAACGATGCCGGAGCGGAGACTCTCAAGTTCTCGGATTCCGCGAACCGCTTCGAGTTCAGCGACGATCTCAAAGTAGGCGGTAACCTCTCCGGTTCCACGCTCACGGTAGATGGCCAGGTGACGATCCGTGGCCAGAACTACCTCTTCCCGACAAATGGCGGTTCCGACGGGCAGTTCCTGCAGACGGACGGCGCAGGCAACCTCACGTGGGCGGCAACGAGTGTGGGGAACGGAAGCGGCGGCATCGTCGCCATCAGCCCCGAGTACCCGAATGCCGTGTACTTCGGGAGCGGCTCCGCCGCCATCGGGCAGCTCGCGTATGCATTCGATGCGGCGAGCAGCAACAACTACTACCGCTGGACGAGTACGAAGGGCACGAGCCAGAACTACTGGATGGCCCTGCGCATCCAGGTGCCGAAGAACTTTGCCGCGTGGGATCCCGTGAGTCCGGTGACGTTCCAGTACCGCACGGGGACGGCGAACAGCGCGGAGAACTCTGTGACGATCCGACTCCTCGATACGGCCGGCGCGCCGATTGTGCTCACGGGCGGTTCCGCGCTGGCAAACACCTCGTGGACCACGGCGACCGTTACCGGCCCGCAGAGCACGGGCACGTACACCGCGGGCGGATACATCACGGTGCTCATCAAGCTTGCCGCCACCTCTGCCGGATCGGCGGATGCAGGCACGCTCGCGCTCAACTGGCAAACGACCACGCCGTGACGCGCTCTGGCCGGTTGCGCAATCCGGGCTGTACGGGAACTTTCCTGTGAGAGGCGTGAAGACGCCAACTTTCGCTTGCGGAAACGGGCAATCGGGGCTTCACAGGGGCCAGGGGGCTCGGGTACGATTCGCCAACCTCCATTCCATTTCATGATCCGCCGTACGCTCCTCGGCTGCCTAGCACTCCTCGCGCTCACGCTGATCGGATGTCAGCTGAAGGAAACATGTTTGTCCGGCGATCCCGCGAAGATGCCGTACATTTCCAAGAGGGTGTTCATTCCGGATCCGAACGACACGATCATCGATCTCATGCCTCTCCGCACGCAGATTCGCGAGTACGCGAAAAAGCTGCCCGAGCCGGTGGGCCTCTACTTCGAGTACCTGCCGTCCGGCGCATCCATCGGCATCAACGACACCACGGCATTCATCGAGGCCAGCCTCCTCAAGGTTCCTGTGGCCATCAAGACGTATCAGCTCAAGAACGATGGGCTGCTCTCGCTGGATGACACCATCACGATGGTAGAGAGCGACATCGACAAGAATTTCGGGACGCTCTGGCAACGGGGGGTAGGCACGAAACTCACGGTGCGGGAAGTTCTGCGATCGATGCTGCAGGAATCCGACAATACGGCGGCGCAGATGCTCGGCAGGAAGCTCGGATCTGTCCGGCCCGGTTTCGTGAACGAGGTGTTCGACAACCTCGATGTCCCGAAAGAGCTGAGCGACGAGGGTGTTCTGGTCTCCGCGAAGAACTACACATCCATTCTCCGCAGTCTGTACCTTGCCTCTGCCCTTCCGAAGGCTGACGCGCAGGAACTGCTGGATCTGCTGACCAGAACGAAGTTCTACGACAAGATCCCCGCCGGCGTGCCGCCGGATATCCCCGTAGCCCACAAGGTGGGTGTATACGATAAAGAAGGCTACGTGACCTATTCGGACTGCGGCATCGTCTACGTGCCCAAACGCCCCTACTCGCTCTGTGTGTTCGCCCATGCTTCCGAGGAACGTGCGACGCAGTACATCCGCGATTTCTCCCGTATGGCGTACGATTTCATCGCTCAGGCGGAGGCGGTGAGATACGACTGAGAGACAGGTTGTATACTGCTGAGCACGCGCATGCCAATGCTTGCAGTTCTCCCTTGGCAACTCCCTGCGGGGGTCGTGCGGTGGCTGCGTCGCGGGAGCGTCCTCGCAGGATTCGCCGCGGTATTCTGGGTGTGCACGTTCCACATCATGGACCGTGATTTCTGGTGGCACATCACGGCGGGGGACATCATGCTTCATACGCATCGGATTCCCGTAACGGATCCCTTCGCCTTCACGCGTGCGGGTGAACCGTACCTCGCCACGCACGAATGGCTGGCGCAGATCGTGCTTGCGCTCGTCTTCCAGGTCTCCGGCTCCACGGGGATCATCCTCCTCCGCGGAATCGTCGCGTTGCTTTCCGTGGGGCTTCTGCTGCTCCTCAACCGCGCGCGCTCCTTCCCGAATATCCTCCTTGCCGTTTGGGCGGTGGTGATCGCGAAGGGGAGCTTCCTCGAGCGCCCGCAGCTCTTCACGTTCGTCTTCTTCTCGGCGTTCCTGCTCCTGGCGTTCCGTTTCCTCGATGCTGAGTCCCAGCGGCAGCGGCTGCGCATCTGCATGGCGTTCGTCGCGATGGAGCTCCTCTGGGTAAACATGCACGGAGCGGCCGCGCTGCTTGGGTGCGGGATTGTCTCGTTCCTCTTCCTCCAATCCGCCCTTGCCGTGCGGCGCGCCGAGGGGGCGGGCAAACGCGCGTTGCTCCTCCTGTTCGCCACGCTCGCGGCGATGGCGGTCGTGCTGGTTCTCCCCCCCAATGGATTCGGGACACTCCGCTACCTCCAGAGTCTCCTCTCGGATCAGACCATCCAGTACATCGCGGAGTGGCGCCCCCGCGATTGGCCGGTCTACTTTGCGGATCTCTGGCTGTTCTGGCTCCTTGCGGGCATTGCGCTCTTGGCCGGCAGGCGGCATCTCTTTTTCAATGGCCTGCTGCTCATCATGGCCGCGTACCTCTCCCGGCAGGCTTTCCGCCACGAAGTGCTCTTCATTCTCGCAGCCCTGGCCACGTGTTTCTACCAGTTGAAGCACAGCAAACCGTGGGATCGTCTCTGCGGATGGATGGCGCTGCGGAGCGGGATGGTTGCCGTGGCTACGGTGTGCGTGCTCATCCTGCTGGGGAGAGCGGCAGCCGAGCGCTCTTGGAATTTCGAGCAGCCTGACCACCTCTTTGGCTTCGGGCAGTTCGATCTTGCGCGGGGCGCGTACGACTTCATCGAGCGGGAGAACGTCACAGGGAATATGTTCAATACCTACGGGATCGGCGGCTACCTGATCTATCGCGGATATCCGGATCGCAAGGTGTTCATCGATGGCCGCAATGTGGATTACGGGATGGATTTCATGACGCGCACATATGCGGCCGGTGTGAATTCCGCCGTGTGGGAGGATCTCGTTGAGCGATACGGCATCACCTACGCGCTCATTGATTACGATGCGATCCGCGAAGAGAACAGGCTGCCGTACAGCGCCATCTTGGACCGCAACCCCGAGTGGCCGCTCGTGTACCTGGATGACTGGGTGGCCGTGTACGTGCGGGATATCCCGGAGAACAGGAATGTCATCGACGGGTTCCGCTACAAGTTTCTCACTGCGACGGATATCCAGTTCCACAGCGGATTTGAACACGTCGACGAGGAGGAAATCGACGCGGTGAAAGATGAGCTCTACCGCATGCGGCGCGAAAATCCCGAGGGGGTAAAGGCAACCCTGGCGCTTGCCAAACTGGCACTTCGGCAGGAGAGCAGCGGCGAGGCGAGATCCCTCGCGGGCGATGCGATCCGCGTCCGCCCCTTTGCGCCGGAGCCGTACGCGATTCTCGCCGCCGCGTACGTGGGGGAACAGCGATGGAAGGAAGCGGCGGGCGCATACGGGAAACTCCTCGCGTACGCGGGGAAGAACTATCCGGATATCAACTACGAGTTCATTGCCAATGTGTACGAGAAGGTCGGCAGGACATGGAAAGCCCGATGGCTCCGGCGCAAAGCGCCGCCGAGCGCCGAGCGCGATGCCGTCGAAGAAACGGGCAGCACTGCGGCAACGGAAACCGGTGCGGCCGTTCTCGCAAATCCTGCTCTCGATGCAGTGGAGTTTAATGAGCAGGGGATTCAGGCGGCGGAGCAGGGGAGTGCCGGTGAGGCGGAGCGGGCATTCCGTACGGCTGTCATGCTGAATCCGGGGTACGCGGAAGCCTGGAACAATCTCTGTGCCCTGCACCTCAGCCAGTTCCGGGCAGCGGATGCCATTCCCGCCTGCGAACGGGCCATTGTGCTGCAGGACGACTACGCGGACGCGCACTACAACCTTGCGCTCGCGTACTACCGGGAGGGTTCCATGGAACAAGCGGAGCGTGAGGCGCTCCAGGCAAGGAAATTCGGCCGCCAGCAGGAGGGCGACGAGCTGCTCTTGTTGATTCGGCGGAATGCCATGTAATGCTCTTCATTGGTGAACAGATTTTTTGTACACTGCTCACCATCCTCCGTATCGCGCGTCCACTGGCAGCTTTGGTTCCCATCGTTTTGTGCTGTGGCGCTTTGATGTTTGCGATGCCCGCGCCCGCGCATGCGATCGAAAGTTTCCAGTACGCAACGAATGCACTGGGGCAAACGGATACTGATCTCGCAACCCCCTCTCCCATCTTCACGAAATCCGTGGCACACGATGGGCCGAACAGGCTTGGTTTGAGCGCTCCGGTTATCGGTCTTGCGTTGGATACCACAGATCACCGGCTTTTCGTTTCGGACACGGTGAACCACCGCGTACTTGTCTATAACCTGGATGCCGGCAACGAGCTGGCCGATTACATTCCGGATAACGTCCTCGGACAGACGAATTTCTGGATGAACACTGCTGCGAACACGCAGGCCGGCATGAACACGCCGAATGGCATCGCCTTCGATGACACAGACAACCGTCTCTTCGTCGCGCAGGGCGTTTCTACGACGAGCGCTCGCGTGACGGTGTACGACGTCTCTTCGATCACGAATGGCGAGAACGCCGTGAACGTCCTCGGTCAGGCCACCTTCACGGTGTCTACTGCCGCCACCACGCAGGAGGGAATGAACCTGCCGGTTGATATTGCGTTCGATGACGTGAACAATCGTCTCTTCGTGGCGCAGAGCGTCGGCAACCGCGTGACCGTCTACGACGTTGCCACAATCAGCGACGGAGAGGCGGCGGTTGCCGTGCTCGGCCAGTCCGCCTTCACCACGAGCACGGCAGCCACCACGCAGGCGGGCATGAACGTGCCGTACGGTCTCGCCTATGACAGTGCGAATCAGCGTCTCTTCGTGGCTGAGGGAACGAGCAACCGCGTGACGGTGTTCGATGTTGCTTCCATCAGCAATGGCGAGAACGCTGCGAATGTTCTCGGGCAGTCGAACTTCACCACGGCAACGGCTGCTACCACCCAGGCGGGGATGAACGCACCACGCGGTCTCGTGTACGACAGCGCGAATAACCTCCTCTACGTTTCGCAGGCTACAGGCAACCGCGTGACCGTCTACAATGTTGCTTCCATCAGCAATGGCGAAAACGCCGTGAGCGTCCTCGGCCAGTCCACTTTCACGGGAACCGCCGCTGCTACCACGCAGGCGGGCCTGAATGCGCCGGGCGGTGTTGCTGTTGATTCGGCGAATAACCTGCTCTACGTGCTGCAGTCAGGAGCCAGTCGCGTTTCCATCTTCGATGTTGCGAGCATCAGTGACGGCGAGAATGCCGTGGATGCCCTTGGGCAGTACGATAGCGATCTGACGACGCCGGGGCCGGTATTCACGAAGGGAACAGCGAACAACGGGCCGAACAAAATCGGATTGAGTGCCCCGCAAGGAGTGGTAGTGGATCCGACGAACCATCGTCTCTTCGTCTCGGATTCCACGAACAACCGCGTGCTTGTCTACAACCTCACGACGGGGAATGTCCCCTCCGATCGGATCCCCGATAACGTCCTCGGTCAGCTGAATTTCCACTCCAATGCGGCCGCCACCACGCAGGCGGGTCTCAATGCCCCGACGGGGCTCACACTCGATGTGGCGGGGAACCGGCTGTTCGTGGTGGATATGACGAACAACCGCATCGTCACCTACGACACGACGGAGATTACCGACGGCGAGAATGCGGTGAATGTACTCGGGCAGATCAACTTCACCACGGCGACCGCCACCACCACGCAGCTCGGCCTTTCGGGTCCGCGCCAGATCGAGTACGACAGCGATTCAGGACAGCTCTTTGTGGCAGATGCGACGAATAACAGGGTGCTCGTGTTCGATGTCACAACGATTGTGGACGGCGAAACAGCTGTGGATGTCCTGGGACAGGATGAGGGGACAGTCAGTAATCCGCAGCCAATCTACACGAAGGGCGCAGCACAGAACGCCGCGCACAAGCTTGGATTCAACGGGGTGAACACAGGCATCGCCCTCGATCCCACCGACCACAGGTTGTTCCTCTCGGACTCGGGGAATCACCGCGTGCTCGTGTACGGAATGGATACGGATAACACGCTCCTCGACCGCGTACCGGATGCGGTGCTTGGGCAGCTGAACTTCTACTCCTACGGGACGGCACGCACGCAGACAGCTCTCAACGCGCCGTACGGGCTTGCGTATGACGATGCGAACGACCGTCTCTTCGTCGTGAATGGAGGCAGCCATCGCGTGACGGTGTACGACGTCGCCGAGATCACGAACGGCGAAGCCGCGGAGAACGTCCTCGGCCAGGTGAGTTTCACCGCGTATGCGGCTGCCACCACGCAGATCGGCATGAACGCGCCGAATGACATAGCCTATGACAGCGCGAACAGGCGCCTGTTCGTGGCGGAAGGCACGGGCAACCGCGTGAAGGTATATAACCTCTCAGTGGGCATCAGAGATGGCATGAACGCGGATAATGCCGCCGGCCAGACCGACAGCAGCTTAAGTGACCCACAGCCGATCTACACGAAAACGACGGTCAACAACGGGCCGTACAAGCTGGGGTTCAACGCGCCGGTGATCGGCATGGCACTGGATGGCGTGGATCACCGTCTCTTCCTCTCCGATTCCAGCAATCAGCGCGTGCTCGTCTACAACTTGGATGCGGGGAATGCCCTCCTCGATCGCATCCCCGATAATGTGATCGGGCAATTGAACTTCCACTCGAATGCTGCCGCCTCCACGCAGAGCGGTCTGCAGACGCCGAACGGCCTTGCCTACGATAGCACGGGCAAGCGCCTTTTCGTGGCTCAGACAACAGGCAACCGCATCTCGGTGTTCGATGTTGCCTCCATCACCGACGGCGAGAATGCCGTGAATGTCCTGGGCCAAACAAGCTTCACGGTTGTGACGGCTGCCACCACGCAGATCGGTCTGAACGTGCCGACGGGTCTTGCCTATGACAGCGCGAACCAGCGTCTCTTCGTCGCGCAGAACACGGGCAACCGCGTCTCGGTGTTCGATGTCGCCACAATCACGAACGGCGAGAATGCCGTGAACGTCCTCGGCCAGTCCACTTTCACGGGCACTACGGCTGCCACCACGCAGGCAGGGATGAACATTCCATTTGAGCTGGCGTATGACAGCGCGAACCAGCGCCTCTTCGTCTCCCAGGGCACCGGCAACCGTGTCACCGTTTACGACGTCTCCTCCATCACCGACGGCGAGGATGCGGTGAACGTCCTCGGCCAGTCCACTTTCACGGGCACGGCAGCCGCGAACACGCAGGCGGGAATGAATGCCCCGCGAGGCATCACGTTCGATAGCGGGAACCAGTTGCTCTACGTGTCGCAGCTCACCAGCAACCGCGTCACCGTCTACGATGTCGCCTCCATCACCGACGGCGAGGACGCTGTGAACGTCCTCGGCCAGTCCACCTTCACGGGCACGGCAGCCGCGAACACGCAGG
>CAZXOG010000001.1:175830-568603 GCA_964642315.1 uncultured Candidatus Peribacteria bacterium
TTCACGGGCACGGCAGCCGCGAACACGCAGGCGGGAATGAACGGCCCGAACGGCGTGCTTCTCGATGCGGCCAACAACCGGCTGTATGTCATGCAATCTGGTTCCCATCGAGTGTCGATTTTCGATGTGGAGACACTGTCGGACGGTGAAGATGCGGTGGATCTCCTTGGGCAGTACGACGATAACCTTTCCGCGCCGGGCCCGGTTTTCACGAAGAATGCCGCGAATAATGGTCCGAGCAAGCTCGGCCTCAATGCTCCCGTCATCGGGCTGGCACTTGATCCTACGGATCACCGGCTCTTCGTTTCTGATACCGGCAATAACCGCGTGCTCGTGTACAATCTGACGAGCGAAGATCTGCTGGCGAACCGCATTCCGGACAACGTCCTCGGTCAGACGAATTTTTACTCCAATGCGGCCGCCACCACGCTGGCCGGCATGAACGTTCCGAACGGAATCGCGTTCGACGACGCGAACAATCGTCTCTTCGTGGCGCAGAGCACCGGCAACCGCGTGACGGTCTATGACGTTGCCTCCATCACCGACGGCGAGGACGCTGTGAACGTCCTTGGCCAGTCCACCTTCACGGGTACCACGGCTGCCACCACGCAGGCAGGGATGAATATCCCATTCGATGTTGTCTACGACGACGCGAACAGCCGCCTTTTCGTGGTCCAGGGAACCGGCAACCGCGTGACGGTCTATGACGTTGCCTCCATCACCGACGGCGAGAATGCCGTGAATGTCCTCGGCCAATCCACGTTCACGGGTACCGCGGCAGCAACCACGCAGGCGGGGATGAACGCGCCGCGAGGACTCGCCTATGACGGCGCGAACAGCCGTCTCTTCGTCTCCCAGGCGACCGGCAACCGCGTGACGGTCTATGACGTTGCCTCCATCACCGACGGCGAGAATGCCGTGAATGTCCTCGGCCAATCCACGTTCACGGGTACCGCGGCAGCAACCACGCAGGCGGGGATGAATGACCCCCGAGGCATTGCGTACGACGCGACGAACAATCGCCTCTTCGTGGCGCAGACCACTGGAAACCGCATCACCATGTACGACGTCGCTTCCATCACAGACGGCGAGAACGCCATCAATGTTTTCGGCCAGCAGACCTTTACTGCTGCGACGGCCGCAGTCACGCGCGACGGGCTCTCGGGGCCAACGGGTGTGCTCGCGGATCCCGCCCATGATCGACTGTATTCTTTGGAATCCACAGCCAACCGCCTGAAAACGTTCGATCTTACGAGGGGGATTGCGAACGGCCTCAATGCGACGAATGTCCTCGGCCAGTCCACCTTCACGGGCACTACGGCTGCCACCACGCAGGCGGGGATGAACGCGCCGCGAGGGCTCGCCTACGACAGCGAGAACCAATTGCTCTATGTTGCGCAGAGCACGGGGAATCGCGTCACTGTGTACGATGTCTCCTCCATTACCGACGGCGAGAACGCCGTGAATGTCCTCGGCCAGTCCACGTTCACCGCCGCAACTGCTGCAACGACACAGGCCGGCATGAATGGGCCTGCCGGTCTCGCTCTGGATGTCACGAACGATCGTCTCTATGTACCTCAGATCACGGCGAACCGTGTGACGGTGTACGACGTAGCTGCTATCAGTGATGGCGAGAACGCCATCAGCGTCCTCGGGCAGCCGAACTTCATCGTGGGTACCGCCACCACCCGCCAGGCCGGGCTCAACGCGCCGAATGGATCGCTTATCGATCCTGCGAGCGACTTGCTCTATGTCCTCCAGTCCGGTGCACACCGGGTTTCGGTGTTCAACGTTGCGAGCATTGCCGATGGAGAGGATGCCGCAGATGTGCTCGGGCAATTCGACAATGACATCAATCCACCGGGGCCCATCTACACCAAAGGCACCGCAAACAATGCTGCGCATAAACTCGGTCTTTCGGGTCCGCAGGGCGTGGCTGTCGATGGTACGAATCACCGGCTCTTCGTTGCGGACACGGGCAACAACCGTGTGCTCGCCTACGGTATGGATGCCAACAATGCCCTCCTCGATCGCATTCCCGACAGCGTTCTCGGCCAAACCAATTTCTGGCCGAATGCTGTTGCGACTACGCAGAACGGACTCAGTTCCCCAACGGGCTTGGCATTCGATGAGAGCGGGAACAAGCTCTTCGTTTCCGATCTCACGAATAACCGTGTTGTCATTTTCGATACTGCGAGCATCACCAACGGGGAGAATGCCATTGGAGTCCTTGGCCAGCCTTCGTACGTCGTTGCTACCGCGGGGATCACGCAGCTCGGTCTCTCCGGCCCGCGTCTCATCCACTACGATCCGGCTTCTTCGCAGCTCTTCGTGGCGGACGCCACGAATAACAGAGTGGTGATCTATGGCGGCTCCGCGTCATCAGGACAGATTGGCACCGAAACGCCGGGAAATTCTTTCTACTTCTTCGGATTCTAGTCGTGGGGCGATTGACGTCGCGCGGTATCCGGACAGCGATCAGTAACGCCGGGTTCCGCGCAGGATGATCGTCACGCCGCTCCCTGCGGACGTGCTTCCCACCTGGTCGACATCCACTGTCATGAGCGCGTTCACGGGGATCTCTGTCTGCGAGAAGACGGCGCTCGATCCCCCCGTCGTCGCTCCGGCATCGATCTGCGGGCGCGTGCTGAAAATGGAGCTCCCACCCATGTTCACGTCGACGATGAGTGCGGAACCCGTCGGTGCCCCTTTGGCGTTCAGCGTCACGCTTTCCAGCGTCACGCTGAATGGCATGGTTACCTGCGCGCCGACTCCGGTGCGGACGGACTGCGTCCCGTCGAGGTACCAGACCATGCCTCCGACAGGGGTGGTCCAGATGGGGGCCGATGCCCCCTGGGAGATGAGCAGCTGGCCGGACATGCCCTGCGCCGTCTGCTGCAGGGAACTGCCGCTGGAGTACACCACGGCACCGGAGAGGGCCATGTTGCCCGCGCGGAGCGTGGAACCCGAGATTGTTCCTGCGACGTTGAGCGATGTCGAGAAGCGGAATTCCTGCGATGTATTCATGAATTTGAGTGTATGGGGGAGTGATGCGTTCCCAAATGTCAGGGCGGCATCCTCAGCACCGTTATCACTGTTGATGGTGAGGTTCCCTTTCGCGCGGATATTCTCCTCAATCGCGAGGCCGCCGCTTCCTGTCAGATTCCCCTGGATGTGCAGGTCATCGCTGAAATCGAACCGGCTCATCGTGCGGTCGAACGTGAGGCTTTCCCCGAGGCTTTCCCCGAAGATGAGCTGCACGTTGGCGCTTACGTCGCTATCGTCAATGGTCTGGAATGCTTCTGTGTTCGCGAGAATGGTGGGATTCCAGGAGGACGCGGCATCCGCTGACCGAGGGGAGAGCAGAAGGGAGATGGTGAGGTTGATGAGGAGGCTGCACAGGAAGACGGATGCAATCGCGCCGAGATGACTGCGGGCTGCTGTAGCAATGCGACAGAAGATGCATCCGTGAGGTTCCGGTATCCGGGAGGCCTGGTGATGTTTGCCCGCAGGTATGGGGTGCTTCGGATTATCCTGAAGGCTCCGCACATCGCATGGATCAAACCGTTTCAGCCACCGGTAGAGCGTGCTCCGGGGAATCCGGAAATGCGTGCACGTGCCGCTCACGGATCCGTGGGTGCTGAGATGGAGGAGCCACTCCAGGCGCCGGATAACCTCTGCTGGCATGTGCTCCGTCCGTGCGCGTCGGAGGAAAGAAGAGACTGTGCCGGTATCTGGCGAGAGGGGATTGATGGGTGTCTTTGGGGTGTTGCGCGACAGGGGTGAGGTGTAGCGCAACACGGAAATCCCATGATTATATCACGAAATGGCCCCCGCGTGAATACAGGCTGCCGCAATGCAATCAGGGGGATTTACGCTGGCAAGAGGGGATTTTGGTGCAGAATATCCGCACTATGTCTCTCGCCCCCCAGTCCCGTCTCCCCGGCATCATCGGCGGCGTCGGCCCCAAAGCCGGTATCGACCTGCAGAACCGCATCTTCGCGATCCGCCATGCGCAGGGCGCGCGGAGGGACCAGGATCACATCCGCTACCTCCTCGATAGCAACTGCCAGATTCCTGATCGCACCGAGGCGATCCTGCGCGGCGGCACGAGCCCGGTGCAGGCGATGAGAGATTCCGTGGGAAGGCTCCTTAAGGGCGGCGCAAGTTTCATCGGCATCCCCTGTAACACCGCGCACGTCTTCCTGCCGGAGGTGCAGAAGGCGTTCCCCGAGACGCAGTTCCTCCACATGATCCGGGAGGTCATGCGGGATCTGAAGCGCCGGGGCGTGAAGACAGCGGGCCTCCTCTCCACGGCCGGCACCGCCGCATCCGGCGTGTATCAGAAGGCCGGAGAAGGTGAGGGGATAGGTATCCTCACGCCGGATCGCAAGGGGATCGAGCGGGTGATGTCCGCAATCTACGATCCCGATGCGGGCATCAAGGCCGGTTTCGAACGCACCGACCGCAATGTGGAGCTCTTCCTCGGGGAGATCCGCAAGCTTTCCAAACAAGGTATCGAGGCCGTCATTATGGGCTGCACGGAAATTCCGCTCTGCCTGCGTGGTGAGGATACGGAGCTTCCGCTCGTGGATCCCACGCAGGTGCTCGCGGAGGCGATCGTCCGTGAGGCGACGGTCAAAGAAATGTAGAGCGTCACTCCATGAATGGTATCGCAGGCCCTGCCTGCGGTTCCGCGAGCAGCTCCTTTGCGAGCGGCACGCTCACCGGCTGGGGCACCCACCACTCCGGCGTGTTCTCGCTCTTCACCACCGGGAAGATGAGCCCCGGCACGAAGAGCTGCTCCGTGCGGCCTTCCCCGGTTGCGCGGTAGTAGCGGATGTACCCGCGTTCCGGCGTGCCAAGGTGCACCGTTGCGCCCTTCGCCGCGTCGTCTTCCGGCGCAGTGCCGCTAATCTCCGCGAGTTTCGCAAGGATGTCCGCCGAATCGGTGACAGCGGGGTACGCCGACCGGTCGAACGCAAGCGTCTGGATGTTCCATGCTCCCGTCACCGCCTTGAGCCGCGCGCTCACGGAAACGGCGATGCCTACGGGGCCGCCGGACTGCTCGAAGACGGGGAGCCCGTCAACCGTGAGCGGATAAAGCACCTGGAGCGTATCGGGAACATTCCCCGTGCCTTCCGGCTGCTTCTCCCACCCGTGGTCCACGGTCGGCTCCCCGTAGCCATCCAGCGCGATGCCGTGATCTTTGAGGAAGCGCGCCGCGATGGCGAGGAGCTCGCCATCAGCCGGGAGATCTCCCCGTGAGAGCTGCAATCGTTCGAAGCACGACGGGTCATCCCCGCAGTCCCTAAGCGGATCCGGCCACTGCTCGTAGTCCTGGAAGACGGAAACCGTTCCCTCCTGCGCGTCGACGCTCACGATGAAGCCGCGCTCGCGGTTCTGCGCGATGCTCAGGCTCGTCACAGTGGCGTCGGGGAAGCTTCCGATATCGATGTTCGAAAGATTCAGGCGGGACGCATCGATCGGCGAGAGCGCCGATGGCGTCCTGCGCAGGACAGAGACAGTCTCCTCGGTGAGGGCCAGGGCATCACCGTCGTACACGTACGTGAATGCCTGCCCTTGCCATGGAGCGATGAGGGGGGAGGGGGCAGCCACGCTGTCCGCGTCCATGCCGCCGCCAAGGCCAAGCGCTTTCTCCCGCGCGCGGTCCGCTACGGCAGGCGCATTGAGCGCGCCGAAGGCCTGTGGCTCTGCTTCTTCAACGGCAGCGGTGCCATCCTGTCTCACCGCAGATTTTTCCGCCGTCGGGGCAGAGGGGAGGGTTTTTCGCAGGAAGAGCATGGTCGTGGGCGTCGCAAGCGCCACGCCGATGAGCGCTCCGAGGATTGCTGAGCTGAATTTCACTGCGAAGATTGAGGCGAAGAAACCGGACGGCGTTTCCCTTACACGGCCGAGCGCCGCTGCGCGCTCCTGCAGCATGGTACGCAGCCGCTGGACGAATTCCTCCGAGGGCGTCGCATCGGGGCGTTCCCTGAGGAGCGTTTCGATGAGCGGAATGAGTTCCGCTTCGCGTGATTGCAGTGCCGGGTCGATGGCATAGAGATCATGGAGGATTGTGCGGAGGGCGGATGTCGTCATCGGAGGAGGGGGGAGGAGAAGAGGAGGATCGCGAGCGCGGCCGTCCCGCATTCGTCGCGCAGGGCATCCATCGCGCGGGAGAAAAGCACCTTGCAGTTGCCTTCTGATTTCCCGACGATCGCCGCGATCTCCTTATACGGGAGGTCTTCCCATACCCGCAGGAGCACGATCTCGCGCTTCACGGGGTCGAGCGTTCTGAGCGCCTTGCGCAGCCTCTCCCTATCCGCGGATCGTGCGGCGTCCGCATGGGGGTCATCCTGTGCCGCAAGCCCGAGCACGTCCTCGATGTCCGTGGTCTGCTTGCGCGTGCGAAGGTGATCCGTGAGCGTGTTGCGCGCAATGCGGTAGAGCCACATGGAGAATGTCCCACGTGACGCATCGTACGTCCTGATGCGTTCGAGTGCCTTGATGAACGTCACGCTCGTCAGGTCCTCTGCGGTTTCGCGGTGGAACGTGCGCCGGTAGAGGTAGGCGTAGATCCGCCGGAGGTACGCCTGGTAAAGCTGGTCAAAGTGTGCAAGGTTTCCTGCCTGGCAGGCGGCGATAGCCGCGGATTCTTCAAGAGGCATGTGGGCGGCGAAGGTGGAAGGATCGGGATGCAGCCGGGTGCTGCAGAATCCTACGATCCGGCAGGACAAAGGTTACACCGTTTGCCCCTCATGCGCCGGAGGGATGTGCCGCCACACTGTGAGCATGTAGAGCAGCCATGCGGCGAAAATGCACGCCGATGCAGCGAGAATGGGAAATGCGAGGTGAATGGCAGAAAGAAACCCCGCGAGCAAAGGGGGGAGGGCCATGCCGATTGCCTGGACAGATTGTTGCATGCCGAGCGTGCGCCCCTGCTGATGGGGCGGCGCACTATCGGAGATAATGGTGACCAGGTTCGGCATCGACAGTCCCTGGAAATTCGCGACGAACGGCAGGATGAGGTAGAGCAATGCGTGGTGGGGCGAGATGAGCAGGAGAGGGAGCGTAAGTCCCAGCAGCAGGAGACTCATCGCCAGGATGTTCTGCGGGTCGAACCGGTGCGCCGCCCACCGGTTCGTGACGCCTTGGGCAATGGTGACCCAGAGGCCCATGTACCCGAACATGTAGCCAATATCCCCCTGGTCGTAGCTGAAACGGTGGACGAGAAACACCTGGAAGTACTGCGTGAAGAAGTTGAAGCCAAAGATGTACAGGAGCGTCACGAGGAATATCCGCTTGAGGAACGGATGTGTGAGTGCATGGATGATATTCGCGAATCCCTGGAGCGGATGGATAGCCGTCACATGCACCTGGTGCAGTGTTTCGGGCAGCATGCGCTGGACGAGCACAATGTTCGCTGCCGTGAGGGCAGAAGCGATCCAGAAGGGCGTGGCGAAGCTGAACCACGGCACGATGCTGGCATCGGAAAAGACACCGCCGAGCACCGGCCCCACAATGAAGCCCAGTCCGAATGCCATGCCAATCAATCCGAAGTTCCGCGATTTCTCGCGGCCGTGACTCACGTCGGCAATTGCCGATTGCGCGACGGAAATGTTGCCGCCCGTGAAGCCGTCGAAGAGGCGGGCGAGGAAAATGAGCGGCAGATTGCCGATGTGGATGGCAAACGCGATGATGAGGTAGCTCACGAGCGTGCCTACACGGGAGAAGAGGAGCAGGGGCTTGCGGCCATGCCGGTCCGAGAGCGCGCCGAGAACAGGCGTTCCGAAGAATTGCGCGATGGGATAGGCGGCAATCGCAGCCCCGTAGAGGATATTCCGCATCTCCATGCTCATGTCTGCCGGAAGCAGCGTGCTCTGCGGAATCAGGAAGAGCGGCGCGAAGATGGGAATGGCCATGCTCAGACCGAGGAGCTCAAGGAAGCTCGTTGCGAAGAGCAGGCCGAGTACCGTGCGTTTCTTCGGGGGTGTTTCCATGAAGCGGAGGGCGGAGTGTAGAGGAGCCACGCCGCGCAAGGGAAGCGGTTGCCATTGCATCTCCGGTGGTCTGTGATCGGTTCAGTTCCCGCGGGCTAGCCCATACGCGTCGAGCTCACGACGGCGAACGCGAGGAAGAGCCACAGGAACGCGAGTGCCATGGCAACAGGCGCAAGCATGGAAGCCCAGTTCCGCTGTCGTGGCCGGAAGAACCGGATGAGCAGCGAATTCGTCACGACGGATACCGAGGAGAGTGCCATGGCGAGTCCGGCGAGCTCCGGCTGCAAAATGAGCCCAAACGAGGCGAAAGCACGCGCGGCAATCGGGATGCCGATAACGTTGTAGAAGAGCGCGAAGAACAGATTCTGCCGGATCTTCGCCATGGTCTCGCGCGAGAGTTCGAGCGCGGTGACGACGTCGAGCAGGTCACTCTTCATGATCACGATCCCGCCGGTCTCCATCGCAACGTCCGTTCCGGAGCCCATGGCGATACCAAGATCTGCCTGCGCGAGCGCCGGGGCATCGTTGATGCCGTCTCCTACCATCGCCACCCGTTTCCCTTCCGCCTGCAGGGCGCGGATGCGCTCCGCTTTGTCCTGGGGGAGCACTTCGGCAAGCACGTTCGTGATGCCGATCTGCTTCGCGATCGCCTGCGCGGTCCGGCTGTTATCGCCCGTGATCATGTAGACAGCAAGCCCCATCTTTTTGAGGCGCTCCACCGCTTCCTTGCTCGTGTCCTTCACGGTGTCCGCGACGGCGATCACGCCGAGGATTTCCGTCTGGTTTGCGAGGATCATCGCGGTTTTGCCCTGTTCCTCGATCTTCGCGATCTTGCGTTCGGATTTCCGCAGGGAGAGGCCTGCTTCCTCCATGAGCGCGCGGTTGCCGAAGATGTACGTCACCCCGTCGATCACCCCGCGGATGCCTTTCCCCGGCACCGCGGAGAAATGCTCGACTTCCGAGAGCTCCAATCCTTCCTCGTCCGCTTCCGCAGTGATCGCTTCCGCGAGGGGGTGTTCCGATGTGCGCTCGAGGCTCGCGGCGATCTGCAGCACTTCCTCCTCATCTGCCTTGCCAATGCCGAGGATGTCCGTCACGACGGGTTTGCCGTGCGTGAGGGTGCCGGTCTTGTCGAACACGACAGCATGGAGCTTGTTTGCCGCTTCCAGCGGTTCTCCGCCCTTGATGAGAATGCCGCGCTGTGCCCCTTTGCCGGTGCCCACCATGATGGCGGTTGGGGTCGCGAGGCCGAGGGCGCACGGGCAGGCGATCACGATCACGGCGGTGAATGCCATGAGGGCGAAGGAGAGCGTCGACCCGAGCGCGAAGTACCACACGGCGAATGTTGCGATGGCCGTGAGGATAACCGCCGGCACGAACCACGAGGAGATGCGGTCGGCGACCGCCTGGATCGGCGCCTTCGACCCTTGAGCCTCCTCGATGAGGCGGATGATCTGCGCGAGGGTTGTCGCCTGTCCCACGCGTTCGGCGCGCATCTCGAAACTCCCGATCTTGTTCATCGTTGCTCCGATCACACGATCGCCAACATTCTTTTCCACGGGGATGCTCTCTCCCGTGAGCATGGATTCATCGACAGAGGAATGCCCCTTGATAACCGTGCCGTCCACCGGGACCTTCTCTCCCGGCCGCACGATGATGGTATCCCCTTCAACGACATCATCAATGGGGATATCGGACGTCGCTCCACCGCGGACAACTCTGGCGGTTTTCGCCTGAAGCCCCATCAGTTTCCGAATGGCATCCGAGACCTGGCCTTTCGCTTTGGCTTCCAGCCATTTGCCGAGGATTACAAAGGTGATGAGGAATGCCGATGTTTCAAAATAGAGCTCCGGGATCTTTCCTCCATTTGCACCGAGCACCGTGCCGGTCTTGTTCACGAAGAGAGCGAGATTCACGAAGCTGTAGCCGTACGCGGCTGTCGTGCCGATAGCGATGAGGCTATCCATGTTGAAGGTCCACATGCGCAGGCTCGACCACATGCCGCGGTAGAAGTCGGCGCCGATAATGAATTGCACCGGAGTTGCGAGAATGAAGGACACAATGCCGATGTACGGGGGCAGCAGCGTGCCGCCGGGGAGACCAGGGAAGAAGTCCAAAATCATGAAGAAGAGCATCGGCAGGCTTAGGATCCCGCTTACGAGGAACTTCGCGCGCTGATGGCGGATTTCCTTCTGCCGCTGTCGGCGCTCGTACTCGCGGTCCTCTGTATCGACGAGAGAGGCGTTGTATCCTGCTTTCTGCACCGCAGCGATCACCTGCTCCTGCGTCACGGAACTCGTTGCGGGGATCACGGTTGCCTTCTCGGCCGCGAAGTTCACTGTTGCCTGCTTGATGCCGGGGAGAGAACGGATTGAACGCTCAATGAGCCCGGCGCAGCTTGCGCAGTGCATGCCTTGAATGTGCAGGGAAATGATGGAAGGTGCAGCATGTGCTGACGGTGTGGAAGAGGTTGCCGCTGCCGCTGCGGCAGGCATTGCCGCAGCGTGGCCACCGGTGAGCGCTGGATGATCTGACCGGCCGAGCAATTCAAAGAGCGGAGCGACGTTCAGGGTTTTTGCAAACTGCTCCAGGGCGTTCTTCGAGGAAGATGCAGAGCGGGGAAAGGTGATTTCCGCGGTTTTCGCGTGCCGGATTTTCCCGGTGAAGGCCGGTTTCCCGTTCCCGTCATCCTGCACAGTGCCTTCCGCTTCCGCTGCGGAGGTGATGCTGAGTTTCATGGGTTTGCCGGCCGGCCCTGGCCGCAGGCGGATTTGCGGGGCATCTTCCGGCTCGTCGTCATCGTCGCCTTCTACTGTGGCGGAGTACCCGGCTTTCTCCACTGCCGCGGTGATTGCGGATGCGCTCACGGAACCCTCCGCTTTCACTGTCGCGGCGCCGGTCTTGGCACTCACGGAGATTTCCTTCACACCGGGGACGTTGCGGAGTTCCATGGTGATGATTTTCTCGCAGGAGCCGCAGTGCATGCCGGTGATGCGGAGCTTGTACGTCTTCATGGCAGGAGGGGGTACGGGTGATTAATTGACGACGGTGAACGTGCCGGGGTACATGCCCATCGTGCAGGTGAAGCGGATGGTGCCTGTGCGTTCCGGCGTGAATTCGACGACGTTCTCGCCCTGTTTCAGGTGCTTCACGATGGAGAGTGAAGGCACGCTCAGCGCACTCGAGCACGAATTTGGGGCAGAAGCGTTGATAATCCACCGCACGGGAATGCCTCGTTTGATAGTGAACGTGTTCGGTGTGTACCCGTCCCATCCTTGGTTCATGCGCACGATCTGCACGCCATTCTCCACGGCCACGCCATCCTGCGCCCGCGGCGAACCGGCCTCCTTCGCCGGGATTTCCCAGAACGGTTCCCAGCCGGTGAGCCGGTAGCCGTTCACGAGGTTGAAGACTGCGAAGGCGATCACGAGGAGCCCCGCTGCCTTGAAGAAGAGCTTCGCCCCAAGCCCATGGACGACGGAGGTCAGGCCGCCAATGCCGAGGAGGCCGGGCGTGGTGCCCAAGGCGAAAGCGGCCATGAGGAATCCTCCCGGAAGGAATCCGCCAGAGGCGATTGCGCTCATTTGCATGAGCTGCGTGAATCCGCAGGGAAGGAAGAACGTGAGGGCGCCAAGGATGAATGCGCTGCGGTGCGTGTATTCCTGTTCATGGCGTGTACCGATGCCGAGTGCTTGGCTTACGCCGCGCGGCAGCGTGATTTTGTATGCGCTCAGGGCGGGGAAGATCTCGGTGAGCTGCAGGCCAAGCAGCACCATGACGACGGCAATGGCCATCGTGAGAATGCCGAGGAGGACCGCGGAAGGCACGAGGATCTCGCCGATCAGCCCCAGTGCACCACCAAGCACGAAGAATGAGGCGATGCGTCCGAAATTGAAGAAGACGTGCGGGCGGAATTTCTGGAGCGGCGTTGCTTCCGGGTGTTTCTCCGCGTGGCGCGCGGAAACCCCAAGCACCAGGCCGCCGACGAGTGCCATGCATGTGGAAACGCCTGCCGTCAGGCCGAGGAGAAGCGCAGGAATCAGACCGGTCCCCGTGCTGGGGCTGGACATCACGAGTGTGAGCAGGCCGCTCTGGTTCGCGAGAATGAAGAGTGCTGCGAGCAAGAGTGCTGCGAGCGCCAGATAGCCGTACTCGTTGGAATCTCGGGTGAGCCAGAGCTTCCGTTCACTCTCACCGACTTCATAGCCGGCTTCCTCGATGGCTTGGCGCACGCGTTCGAGATCCAGCGTACCTTCCGATTCGATCACCGCTTCGCCACGTCGCGCACTCACGCGTGCGCGCGTGATGCCGGGAATGCCAAGGAGCGTGCGTTCGATGAGCATTTCGCAGGAACGGCAGTGCATTTTGCGGATAGGGATGACCGTGCGGTCCATGGCAGAAGAGGGAAGGAGAGAAGAAAATGGTTATTTATTCGCGATTTTCGACACACGGAGAATTTCTTCGATCATTCGTTGCTTTTTCGTGGGACTGCCCGTGTCCAATGCTGTTTTCACACAAGTGTTCAGATGTCCTTCCATCAGCGAATGATGCGCAGACTTCAGGAGGCCGATGACCGCGAGATTCTGCTGCATCACATCGATGCAGTAGGTGTTCTCCTCCAGCATCCGCTGGATTTTCTGAAGGAGGCTTGTGGCCTTCTTGATAGCGATGAGCGCGCTTTCCTTCTGCGTTGTGCTTGGCATATTTTTGGGGAAATTGACTGTACAATACCTCCACCCCAGGTATAGGTCAAGATCAACGGGCAATAATGTGAAACAGCACACGCAGATCGCAGGAATTTAGAGGAATATGCATTGCATCTGGTACACTACGATTCTTTGGCGCCGGTACCGTTCACCGGTAGTATCTCTTTCCTCACCCGTTCCCATGCGATTCCCCACACTTTTCCCAATTATCGGCTTCGGTCTTATGGCTCTTGCGGGTTGTGCTGCGCCGATTCCGCCGCCTCCCACGGAAGAGCCGCCACAAGTTGAGGAACAACCTGTTGATGGTATTTCTTCTTCCAGTGCCTCTGGCACTGTTGCCAACGAGGCAGCGGGGAAGACCATTGCGCTGGAAGCATCGAACTGGGCGTTCACCCCATCGACGGTTACGGCGAAAAAGGGGGAGAAGGTTTCCATCGTTCTCACGAGTGTTTCCGGCAATCATGGGTTTACCATCCGTGAGCTTGGCATTGATGAGCAGGTGAACGAGGGCGAGACGAAGACGGTGCTCTTGCCCACGGAGAACGCGGGCACGTTCGAGTTTTTCTGTTCTGTTCCCTGCGGAGAGGGGCACCAGGATATGAAGGGGACGTTGGTGATCGAGGAGTGAGTGGTGACAGGACCATCAGGCGGCGGCCGGGAGGCCGCCGCTTTTAAAAATGGCGTTGCACAGGGGTCAATCTGGCAACGCCGGCATTCCGTTCCGGCGAGGTTCTTCCCCTCCGTGGGAGTGTCAGAAGACCAGGCCTGCGATCTCAGTCGCGGCCCTCGCGAGGATCGGCCACCATCCGGTAAGCACATCCTCGACGGTCATCTGGAACTGCTGCCCGTATGCCAGGCAATCGATCCAGCGACAGAGTACGTGGGCAATGGAACAGCCCGCGTACACCTCAAGAAGCGTGCGCATCTTGAAGGCTCCTTATGGGTTGGAACGTGTGGAAAGGAACGCAGGATGATTTTGACATAATCAATAAATATTATCAAGTACCAATAAAGAGGCTGCAGTGTGGTAGGATCGTACTTCCTCATTCCTCTCCATTCCCATGGTCGATCCGAAGGATGCTGCCATCCAGAAGAAGGTCGAAGAGTTCCTGCGCACCCTTGGCATTCCCGGCTTCATCATCTTCAGCTACAAGAAGGATGACAACCGCTTCCAGATTGTCTCCTCCTATAATCAAATGCCGAAAGTGGCCGCAATCAAAGGGCTCTCAAAGGTCCTGCACGAGTTCATCGAGCGGGAGTTCTAAATGGCTGGTCCGCCAGCGCGAGGGCAACAATGGAGCAATTGGACAATGCAACAGTTGATCAACTGTTGCATTGTTTGGTTCAGCTGCAGTCCGCCGGTGGCTCATTGCTTCCGCTTGAGAAGCCCTGCGTAGCGCCATGCCATTTCGAAGATCTGCCGCTGCGTGCCCGCGACTTCCTTGCTCTCGATGATGACGCCGAAGAGATGCTGCGGGTCGTCGGCAAACGAGGTGATTGCCACCTTGTTGTCGTAGATGTTGATCTCGTTGTTGAAGTCAAAATCCTTTGCCGGCACCAAGCGAATTTCCCGCAGTGCAGCCTTATCGTCGCCGTGCACGCGGCGCCCGGTTTCGTCGTCGGGTGCGATCCCGCGCAGGCGGATGCCGCGGCGGACCCGTTCCGCCACATACTCCTCGTCGTACTTGGCCCAGAAACGCCGCACGAGCGCGGAGTTTGCGAAGTTGAGGAGCTCGCTGCCGGCGGTGAGCGTGTCCTGGTACACGCGCAGCACGCCATCCCATCCGGCGTAGAAGCGCACCTCCGGCTTGCGGTGGTGGGCTCCTTGGATGGAGCGAAGCTCCGGCAGGATTCGCTCCAGTGCCTCCACATTCTTCCTCGCCTCCACCGCGAGAGATTCCGGCGCCACTGGCGAGTACCACTTGCTGCGACTGCGCTGCACGGCGGTGAAGAGCCCCTCCCGGAGGAGACGCTCGAGGTAATTGTACGCCGTCACGCGGTTGAGTCCCGTCCGCTCCGCGAGTGCGGATGCAGGGGCGCTGCCAAGTTCCAGCCCTGCGAGATAGAGCTGTACGTCATCCCGGGAAAACCCGAGGGAACGAATGATGTGGAGGATGTCCGCTTTTGCCATCGTCGCTGTTCGCAGCGTACATATTCTCCACCGCTCTGCAAGTTGTAATGAAAGCGAACGAAAGAGTTTTGAAATGTAGAAAAGCAGTCTAGAAGCGCATTATATTCGGTTGTATCTGTTGTTCGAAATATGAACAGTCATGTTCCCATGCCAGGAAACCCCGTTGACCCGGGGGATTTCAGTCCATTGAATACGCCCATCATTTTCTTCGCATTTCTCTGCAATGCACATGCCCGCCCGATGTCCTGGCGCCCCCGGTACCACATCTCCCGAACTGAGTCGTGAGGGTGCAGTGTTCGCATTGGAACTTCCGGGCAGCATCCGGTTCGTCACCTGGAGCGAGGCAGTGCGGTTGCTCACCGAGCGGGCTGGATTCGGACCCCAGGAACGCAGTGAAGCGGCGCAGGAGGCACGCCATCGCATTCGTGAAGCGCTGATGTTCCTCATGTACCAGAGCCCCTCCGCACACGCAGACGGCCGGCATCAAAGCAACAAATGTGCCGCTTCGCCGTGCGTGCAGGAGGTGCAGGGGGTGCGCTGTACGATTGCGGACAACGCTGCTGCGCTGCAGCCCGCGGCAGGGCACGTTATGCGTGACGATGCCGAGGGACACGAAGAGAAAGCCGTGCCGCCGCGCAGAGCAGCCGCGGCCGTTGTCGCAGCGGCGTGATGCTTACCGGAATGCCGCGCGGAGCAGCCAGTTCCCGAATCCCAAAATTCCCGCCACGACGACCCACCCAAGGAGGCCGCCGAAGATTTCGAGCGTAACGACGCCCGGATCCATCTTGTGCACGATCATCACCGTGAGCTGCACGAATGCCGCGTGGAGGATCACGATGGCGAGCAACGTGGCGAAGAGTTTGAGTGGGAGCAGGAGAATCTCGAGGACGGGGCGGACGATCAGGTTCATCAGCGTGATGAGCGAACCCACCACCACGTAGGCCCCGAGCCCGCCAGTGAGCTGAAAATATTCATCCAGGTACCGTGCGAGCACCCACACGATCGTCACGTTCAGCACGAACTTGAGCACGAGGACGAGCGGTAGCGGCGCGCGACTCGAGGATTCAGCCATGGGACGATTGTAAAGAAACACAAGGAAGAAAGGAACGGGAGGAAAGAGAAGGGAGCTTCTTCTCTTTGTTCCATTGCCATTACCCCCTCTACTTCCTTTCCTTCTTTTGTAGTCGCACCCTCACCGTGTGCCCCTCCAGTTCGATAGTGTGCTCCTCCCCGGCATTCTCCCCGAGAGTTGCGTGCGTCTCGCGCACGATGAGGTCCCCGTGTGCCGCGAGTACGTCATCGAGCCCAATCACCGCGAGAATGATTTCGTCGGTGAACGTCAGACCTGCATCCTTGCGCAGGCGTTGGATTGCACGGATGAGATCCCGGGCGAGGCCCTCGCGCTCGAGTTCCGGCGTCACCGTCGTATTCATGCTCACCACAATGCCCTGATCCGCCGCGACGTTCTGTCCTTCCGCCCCGCGGTAGACGATGCGCGCCTCATCCGGAGCGAGCACATCATCGCCGATGCGCACGGAGCCATCCTCTTCCACGGAGAATTCGCCGGCCTTGCCCGCGCGGATCACATCTTGCACGCGCGCGCCGAGCCGCGGGCCGACTTTGCGGGCATCGACAAGCGCAATGGGCTGGGCGAGAGCGCCGGGGTCATCCGCGAGCGCGATTTCGCGCACGTTGAGTTCCTCTGCAATGAGGAGCGTGTCCTCTGCGGAGAGTGTGATATCTGCGAATGCCGGCGGCACGGCGATCGTGGCGGAAGCGAGCGGGCACCGCACCTTGATCTTCTGTTCCGCGCGCACCGAGAGGCCGAGTGAGACGATAGTCCGGAGCAGTCGCGTTTTGCGCAGCATCGCGAGTCCCTCCTCCGTGAGTGCGCGGGGGAGCGGCCAGTCCGTAAGGTGCACGGAGCCGTGTTCCTCCGAGACGAGGTTCACGTAGATCGCGTCGGTGATGAACGGGCAGAACGGCGCGAGCAGCTGGCTCACCGTGAGCAGCACGTCGTAGAGGGTGTGCAGCGCGTCGAGCTGATCATCATCTTTCGTGTCGATCTTCGCGAGCGCGCTCGCACTGGCGCGTTCCGCCTTCCCCGCGAAGCGCCGGCGCGAGAGGCGCACGTACCAGTTCGTGATGGCGTCGACGGTCTCGTGCAGTTCCGCGCAGGTAGCGGAGAGATCGTAGCGGTCGAGCTGCTCCGTCATGCGGTTCACGAGATCCTGCACCTCCGTGCGGATCCACCGGTCGAGCGGATGCGCGGAGAGCCTGCGGGAGGCGACCGGCGTGAAATCCGCCGCGTTCGCGTATGTCACGAAGAAGCTGTAGGTGTTCCACAGGGGCAGCAGGACATTGCGAACGCTTTCCGCAACGAGCTTCTCGCTCATGCGCAGATCCTCGCCGCGCACCGCGGGCGAGCTCATCAGCGTAAATCGGACTGCGTCCGCGCCGTACTTCTCCACGATCTCCGTGGGCTCCGGATAGTTCTTGAGTTTCTTGCTCATCTTCTTGCCGTCCTCCGCGAGCACGATGCCGTTGACCACGCAGTGCTTGAATGCGGGCTCATCGAAGAGCGCTGTCGCAAGCACCATGAGGGTGTAGAACCACCCGCGGGTCTGGTCCATGCCCTCGGCGATGAAATCCGCGGGGAAACCAGGCGGGAGTTCTTCTCCTCTGTGGTCGAAGGGGAAGTGCGACTGTGCGTAGGGCATGGAACCGCTCTCGAACCAGCAATCGAGCACCTCCGGGGTACGGCGGAACACGCCGCTTCGGCCCTTCCACGTGATGCCGTCCACCGTGTCCTTGTGGAGATCCATCTGCGCTTTCCGCTCGTGATCCCAGTAAAACACGTGTGGTTCCGCGTAGCGGGGATAGGGCTGGTGCGAGATCTTCATGGGGTCCTCTCCCCCGAAGAAGTGCTTGGCGTTCTGCACCACGTCGGCGTGAGTGACGATAACGATGTGCTCGCCGCGGTGCTTCGGGAGCACCTCTTTGAGGAATGTGGTCAGCCGATTCTGCACATCCTCCCATGTCTCCATTCCCGGGAAGTGGTAGATGCTCTCCGGGCTCTTCTCCTTGAGCTTGTGGGCGCGGCGCGCCTTCACGAACGCAAGGTCGTCGAAGTCCACGGTCTTGCCCTCGTACTCCCCGAACGAGACTTCGCGCAAACGGTCATCCGTGTGCACCTCCGCGCCGGCAAGCTCGGCAATAACCGCTGCGGTCTGCTGCGCGCGGGCGAGAGGGGAGGCGTAGATCGTTCGCACCTCCTGCTCGCGGAGTCCTTCCGCTGTTGCTTTCGCCTGCGTCCGCCCGCTCTCCGTGAGGTTGGTGCCCGGGGCGTTCCCCTGGTAGATGGGGATCAGGTTGCCCTCGCTCTCCCCGTGACGGAGGAACGTGACCTTCGTGAAACGCTCCGGCGCGAGCCTGAGCAGATCATCACGGCTTCCGATGACAGTGAGTTCGCCCGTCGCGTCATTGCGCCAGATGGGGAGCGGGGTTCCCCAGTAGCGGTTGCGGCTGATCGCCCAGTCGCGCGCGTTCTCCAGCCATTTGCCGAAGCGCCCGTCGCGGATGTGCGCGGGCATCCATTCCGTTGCTGCGTTGTTCCTGAGGAGCGCTTCCTTCAGTGTCTCCACGCGCACGAACCATGAGGATGTGGCGTAGTTGAGCAGGGGGCTGTCGCACCGCCAGCAGTGGGGGTAACTGTGTTTCACGGTGTTCTTCATAAAGAGGAGGCCGTGCTCCTCGAGCCATGCGACGACCTTCTGATCCGTCTTGCGCGGATCATCCGCCGGCTTCACCTCGAGCCCGGCGAAATCCTTCACATCCTCCGTGAAACGCCCCTCCATCGTGACGTGCTGCAGGAGTGGCAGGGATTCCTTCTTGCCGAGCAGGAAGTCATCCTCGCCGAACCCCGGTGCGACGTGCACAACGCCCGTGCCCTCCTCCGTGGAAACGAAATCCGCGGCCACGATGCGGAAGGCGGTCTTCTTGTACTGCTTTGCGAAGTACGGGAAGAGCGGAGTGTACCGCTTGCCGGCGAGATCTTTCGCAGAGAGCGTTTTCTTCTCCACAGTGTGCTCCTTCCCCTGGAAAACAGTGGGAACAAGGCTCTTTGCCAGGATGTACGTTGCGCCATCGGCGCGCACGCGGGCGTACTTCATTGTCTTCCCAACGGCGAGGAGCAGGTTTCCGGGCAGAGTCCACGGGGTGGTTGTCCACGCTAGTACGAACGTGTCCTTCTCGTCCTCGAGCGGAAACTTCACCGTCACCGTGAGATCCGTGACATCTTTGTATCCCTGCGTGACTTCAAAATTCGAGAGGGGCGTGACGCACCGCGGGCAGATGTGCATCGGCCGGTGGCCCTCGTAGAGGAGATCCTTCTTCTTGAGTTCGCTCACCACCCACCAGATGCTCTCCATGTACTCCGGGTCCATGGTGCGGTAGTCCCAGTCCATGTCCACCCATCGCCCCATGCGTTCCACGATCTGGCGCCACTCCTTGGTGTACCGGCGCACGGAGCCGCAGCAGAGCTCGCAGAATTTCGCGACCCCCATACGCTCAATGTCCCGCTTGTCCTTGATGCCGTGCTCCTTTTCCACCAGGTTCTCCACGGGGAGGCCGTGGCAATCCCACCCGAAGCGGCGTTGCACGCACTTGCCCCGCATTGTCTGGTAGCGGGGAATCACGTCTTTGATGGTGCCGGCGAGCAGGTGCCCGTAGTGCGGCAAGCCTGTGGCGAAGGGCGGACCATCGTAGAAGGAGAAGATCTCCGAAGCGTTCTTCGTATCCACGTCATGCCACGCGCGGCTCTGCACGGAAGTCCGCTGCTTGATGCTGCGCTTGAAGATGTCTTCCTCCTGCCAGTACTGCAGGATGCCCCGTTCCATTTCGGGGAGCGCCTGCTTGGGATCCACGGGGTCGAACATGCGAGCGCCAGTGTAAACCGCAGGGGCGAAAGCCGCTACCGTATTGCCTTTTAGCTCCGCATGTCCATTTGCTTTGACAGAAAGAAAACTGTATGTAGAATTGAGTTGTCATGGGTGTGAACCGCATTGCACGCATCGGCGGGGAACCACGTCCGGAGGATGAGGCTATCACCGAAGTTCAGCTCGGCCCAGGGAAGCCGGTTTCGCTCGTGCGGGAAGTGCGCGGTGTGCGGAATGTTGTGTTCGGCACGGACCGCGGTCTTGGTGGCACGGTGAATCCCGATCCGGCGGACGACTGGAAGCGGGGGCTCGGGATGGAGGATTAAGTGGCCGGTTACATCGGTGCATTTTCCGGCTGGCCGGTTGTTTCGGCTTGGCGCGGAGTTAGCAGCGTGCCGCGAACGCACGCGATGTTCCCTGCGGCCGCCCACTGCGGGCCCCGATGCTCGCAGAGCCGTGCGAAGAGGCGCAGCGTTTCCGCCGCGTACCCGCGGAAGTTCACCTGCGGCCGGGCGACCCTCGCCGGGTGTGATGCCATGACGGCATCAATCTGTTCGGCATTCGGCGGTTCCGTGAGCCTGAGGAAAGGGGAGAGGAGCACAATGGCATTGTCGCTGAGCGCATCGAGGAACGGGTCGGGAGCCGGCGGGGGAGTGTACGACGGGTTTCCGCGCGCCTTGCGGGCTGCGTCCAGCTCCTCCGGCGTCAGCGGATCGGAGGAGATTCTTTCGTCATCGCCGTCGGGCAATTCCATCGGTGCGCGCATGGAGCGCCCGATCATACACCAACGGTCACTTCCCCGGCTATGTCTTGATCGAAGAGCTTGATGATCTCGCGGGGTTTGCGGGTTTGCCCGAGCACCCACTTGAGCTTCACGTATGCGGATTCCGGCGTCATGTCGCGCGTGGGGATAACGCCGAGTTCCAGGGCACGCTGGCCGACCTCGTAGAGGTACATGCGCGTGGTGCCGGCGATACATTGGCTCGTGATGAGGATCGGGATTGATTGTTGTTTCGCGCGCTGGATGGCTGGCAGAAGGTTCATTTCCTTGTTCGGGATGTTCCCCGGCCCGAACGATTCCAGGATGAGCCCGTCGATGCCACCGTGTCCGAGAATCGCCATCAGCACGGCCGGGTCGAGGCCCGGGACCAGTTTGACCACGGCGACAGCGCCGGCGAAGTGGTGACGGAGCACGAGGGGGCCGCCGTGGCGCCGCCGGACATTCGCGTATGAGAGCTCGGGCTGCAGACGGATTGCCCCGAGAACGGGGAACACGGGAGAAGCAAATGCGTTGCGGTCGCTCTCGCTGATCTTCGTGCTCCTGTTGCCGCGCAGGATCATGGTGCCGAAAACGATCGCCACTTCCGCAAAATCCATGGTCGCCGCCTGGCACGCGTTCACCAGATTCCCCGTCGCATCGCTCCCGATGAGATCCGGAGGTACCTGCGCGCCTGTAAGGATTACCGGTTTGCCAAGGTCTCCGAGCGCGAGCGAGAGAGCGCTCGCTGTGTAGGCCATGGTGTCCGTGCCGTGGAGCACCACGAATCCGTCAAAGTCATCGTACCGCTTCGCGATGGCCTGCGCGATTTCCTGCCAGTGGTGCGGCTGGATGTTCGTGCTGTCCAAGTTCGTGATGGTGATGGTTTTCACGGAGAATTCCGTGCCGAGCGCGGGGGCGTACCGCAGCAGGTCGTCGACGGTGAGTTCCGGCCGCAGGGCGGATGTTTTCGTGTCCTGCCGCATGCCGATCGTGCCGCCGCAGTACAGAATGAGGATGGAGGGTTTGCGGGTAGGCATAGGGTTCAAGGGGAAGTGCGGACGACCGACACGATGCCGTGCTGGCTCACCAGGTACTCGTAGGCGATGCGCGCGACGGAGAGATCGAACGTGTGGAAACGCATTGTAGCGGAATCGTTGCTGAAACTCATGAGATCGATCGATGTGTCGAGGATATGCTGCAGGTCTGTGATGATCGTGAGCGGGTTACACGCCTGGTCGAAGGTCCATCGGAGGGCGAAGACAAACGGAGTGCAGAGCAGCCGCTTGTCCGCAACGGAGAGGGAGATGAGTTCCTTGGAGAACTGCACCGGATCGGAGACAGACGGGCTGTTGAGTGAGAGTACTTCCACCACTTCCGGACGGGCCTGCCTGCCAATGATTGTGCCATTCTGCAGGTCTTCCAGCGGCGCGAAGAGCACGAACCGCATGCGGTGCTGGGGGACAAGACGGGGCGACGGGGAGAAGAGATGTGGGTCGAGGAGAAAGAAATCCGCTGCTCCTGCCGCGCTTTCAATGACAAGGAATGGGTTGATTTCCCCGCGACCAACCGATGCGAACGCTTCGTGTTTCCTGAGCACGTTCTTCCGAACACTCTTCTTCCAGCTCGTGGGGTAGAACGGATCCATGAGGAGGTCGAACGTGTCGCGCAGCAGGGATTCCCCCCGCTCTTCCTGCTTGCGTTTGGGAAGCGTTGCGAGCGCCTCGACGAGCAGCTTCTGCGCGTGGAAACTGCGCGTGATCAGGATATCGCTCGCCGTGCGCATCAGTCCGCGTTTGCTCAGCGAGAGTTCAACCACGTCTCCGTTTTCGACGAGGCGCTTCACATCCGTTTCGTGGCCGTTCACGATGGCTTTCGTCACCGTGCGTCCTTCGCGCTCGCCGGCAGCGAATGCGACGTCGAGCACACTCGAATGGGCCGGCACATCGAGGAGCTTCTCCTTCTTCCCCACGACGTGCACGCGGCAGCGTTCGCCGAAGATCTCCGATTGCAGCGCCCGGAAGAAGTGGTGGAGTTCGCCGGTGTCCTGTTCCAGGGAGATGAGCCGTTCCACCCAGAGCGGGAGCTTCTTCCAGTACCTTTCCGCGGCGCTGCCGCCGAGCTGGAATCCCTGTGCGATCCCGAGCCTCGCGAGCGCGTCCATCTCTTTTGTCTGGATGACGACCTTGATGGGGTTGCCCATGCCGGACATCACGGTGGTGTGGAGTGCCTGGTAGTTGTTTGTCTTCGGTTGCGCGATGTAATCGTGGATGTGCCCGGAGAGTGCTGGTGTGAACTGGTGTATCCGTCCGAGGATCCGGTAGCAGTCATCCTGCGAGGCGGTGATGACGTAGATGCGGTAGAACGTTTCCAGATGTTCGAGGAACGACCACTGTCCGTTCACGGAGCGGTACACGCCGTGCATGTGACGCCTCCGGAATTCGACGCGCGCAGAGCGGAACCCGTTCTGCTTGAGGAAGATGTGCAGAGATTCCACCCACTGCCGCAAATGCACGCCATGCTCCCGTTCATTGACGGCGAATTTGCGCTGGATGAGCGAGTACTCCATCGGGTAGAGCACGGCGAAGGATCTGTCGGAAAGCTCGTGGAACCATGACCGGATTCCCAGGAGGTCCGCAAGCGGACAGAATACGTCGAGCGTCTCGCGAGCGATGCGCTTCTGTTTCTCCTCGCGGAGATGCTCGATCGTCTGCATGTTGTGCAGGCGGTCGGCAAGCTTGATCACGATCACGCGGAGATCCTTCCCCATGGCGCGGAACATCTTCCGGATGTATTCCAGATTGCGCTCCCGCGGAGGCATGTCATGCTCGAACCGGCCGATCTTCGATACCCCCTCGACGATATCCGCTACGGTGTTGCCGAACTCCTTGCGGATGGCATCCAGTTTCAGAGTGGTATCTTCCACTGTGTCGTGCAGGAGAGCGGCGCAGATCGTCGTCGGTTCCGCATGCACTGTCTGTTTGAGCAGACGGGCAACGGCTTTCGGATGCTCCACGTAGTCCTCGCCGGATGCGCGCTTCTGTCCGCGGTGGGCCCGCTCCGCCAGCGCGAGTGCCCGACGCGTGTTAGCCGCTCCGCGAAGTCGCGCGATCATAGATTGTCGATTATACGGGAAAATGTTGATCCGATAATTGATTATTTTATAATGTTTCTCTACATTAGTCGAGAAATCGTCCTATGCCGCCTTCCGAGCACGATAAACCGGGTGTGCACGTCTACGTGCTCGGGGGCACCATAGCTTGTGGCGAGCACCGCGTGCCGGTGGCCTTTGACCCGCGCCGCCATGCTTCCCCCGAGGAGGCGTTCGAAACGGTCACGGAACCGGAACCGGGCCGGATTAAACAACTCATCGATTTCGGCGTTGCCCCCGGGACAAAGCAGAGGTGCGGGCACATCGAGTACGAGGAGGCGCAGCCGATCGTCGACAGCGCCGAGTACACGACGCGGCACCTCATGCAGATTGTGCAAGATGTACGCGAACGGCTCGCGCGGCATTCCATGAACATGCTGCTCACGTGCGGCACCGATAGCGCAGCCGCTGTGATGCATGTGCTCGCGGAGGGCATTCCGCCGGAGCTCCTCGGTGACCGCCGCATTATCGTTGCTGTATCGCAGGAACACGCGAAGATCGAGGAAACCACTGTGGAAGGGCAGCCGGTGTTCCAGCCGCACTGCGAACCGGTGGATAACCTCAACAACGCGCTGTTCCTCTCCACGTGGAAATCCATCCGCGGGAGCATTGGCCTCTGTTGCGGGCATGTGTTGCATGCGCCGCGCGGCCTGCAGAAGGTGGACGCGGTCGGCAAGGAACGCGAGGTCTTCCAAGGGCGTTTCCCCCTCATGGCGTGGGCTGATGACAGTCCGGTGCCTGTGTGGCAGTCGGATCGTCCCATGCCGTACCAGTTTCCCCGCGGGAAAGATCATGCCTACCTCCTTGAGGAGGGTGTGGAAACGTGGCCGCTCGGCACCACATCGCACTACGGGAATCTCTACAGGGCGATTCTTGGCATGACGGAGTGCTGCAGGATGCACTGCGACCACCAGGAGGAATGCATGTTGCCCGGCCACCAGCTGCGCGGCATCGTGCTGCAGGCGCCGGGAACCGGGAATCTCCGCCAGAATCCCGTGGATCTCCGCGAGCTCGGCGAGGCGGCCGCCCTCGCGGGCAAACACGGCGTGCCGATTGTCCTGCTCAGCGACCCGATGCAGACCGACCGCCGGAAGTGGTACGAGGATCGGCGGCGCGAGACCGTCTACGGCGGTGATCTCTCCGTCGTCCGCGGGAAGATTCAGGATGCGGTGGGGGAAGGAAAGAAGGCGCACATCATTCACGGAGGAGAGCTGGCGAGAGAGGAAGCGAGGTTGCTCGTTTCCGCCGCAGTCGCCAGAGCACGCCACCAGCACAAGCTGGAGGGTGAGGACATCGTGAGATACACCGAACAGTACCTGCAGGGGTACCAGCAGTTCATTGAAACGGGGGATGACGATGCTGCGGCCGATTGAGGAATACCGCACAAAATTCCACAGTATTTGCTCGCTATGAAGCTGCCCGCTCCGTACAATTATTTGCCCTTTCCCCATTTTCTTGCGCGTTTAACGTTCCGGATGCATGAGCAGTCCATACCTGTCTCCATGGGGTTCTGCGAGAGCGCTCGAGGGCGACTCTCCGGAGCAGCGCCCGTCGCTCCTCGTGGTGCCGGAGGGCGGGGCAATCTGCTCAAAGCTCGGCCCGGAAGATGCGTATGTTCCAGATTTTGATGTGATTCACCGGCTTGTTGGACGCCTGCCGATGCAGCTGCACCGCCTCTTCCGGAGTATGAGTTTTGAAGCGCAGCGGCCCCTCATTTTGAGCGAGGAGGTAGACATGCAGAGGATGCAGGAATTCGGGCAGCACCTTCAGCGCGCTGTAGCATCCACGCACGACCGCATCATTGCCCTCGTCGGGTCGCACAAGGCGCCACGGTACGCCGCCGCCGCCTCGTTTGCGCTGACGCAGCAGGATTTGGGAGGTTTGGCAGAGGAGGGCAACGGCGCACCTGGTCGTTCGCTCATTCTCGCATGCTCGCGTTTCACCGTGGACCATCATCCTTCCGACGCGGCCGAAACGTTCACCGATGCGTTCGAGCTCTCTGCAGACCCGCGCATGGTCGGGCGTGCGGGTGTCCTGTTCCGGAAGAAGCTCTATGCGCTCTACGGGCTCCAGCGGCCGCAGGATCCGATTGATTTTTCGTCACGGTTCCCGCCGATTGCCACCAAAGGCGAACGAGGGAACTGGTACTTCACCGATGTGCAGCCGTACCACATGCCGTGCGGCGAGCATGCCCGCCCGTTCCTTCTCGATACGCACGTGCAGACGTTCGTGCTCGAAGGGGCTGAAGACAAGGTTGGCAACGTGATCGACATGATGCACACGAGGAGAATGAGCGGGGAACTCCGCGGCATGGTGCTGAAGACCGATGGAGGACGACATCCGTATGCGTACCATGACCAGCAGAGACTCGAGGAAATCAATGATGTGCAGTTGCCGTGCATCGCAGTCGGCAGGCGCAACGGCAACGGCGAGGAGCGCCACGTTGTCTGCGATGAGGCGGAGCAAAGGTATCCGTTCATTCTGAACGGCGGTGCGCTGCAGAGCGGCGAGGCGAAACTGTTCCTCGCGAAGGTCCTCGCGGAGGCGGATGCGAATGGCGCGAGTCAGCAACTCACTGACTGTATGGCGTTCATTCGGCATCGGCTGAACCGGCACCCGTTCCTGAACTGAGCGCCGGGGAGAAGCGGAGGATGTACGCTTGGACGTTCGCGAAGATCTCCGTTCCCGTGTCCAGCGCGGCGACTTCTTCACGCGTGAACCAGCGGATATCCTCGCCTTCCTGTTCCGCGAGCACGAGTGCCTGCAATGGATCAGTGGGGCGGGCGGTGAAAAGAAAATCCATGTGTTGATGTGCGGGTTCCCCCCGTTCCTGCGATGCCGGAATATTCTCGAGGAGAAGGGCGACAGGCCTGGCAAGCATCCGGCCTTCGTGCGTTGCGCCTGCGAACAGATCTTCCTGTGCTGCACCGATGATTTCCACATCGAGACCCGTTTCCTCCTTGCATTCGCGCTTCGCGGTTTCCTCCGGCGCCTCATCGGGGTCGATATGGCCGCCCGGCGGCATCCACCGCTGAAGCCGCTTGTGCTTGATGAGTAGCACACGGCCCTGGTTGTCTATGACGAATGCGGTGGCGGTGAAATGACGCTGCATGGGCGATCTTAGTGCTCCGTATGCTACACTAAGGGTTCTTTCCCCTCTGCACCATGGTTCTCGTCAACGACAACTCGTCGGTGCTCTCGATTGGCGACCAGCTCCCGGCATTCTCGCTGCCTGCGACCGACGGCATGCTGGTGGATACACGCACCATCAAAGATCCGGTGCTCGTGGTGGTGTTCACATGCAACCACTGCCCGTATGCGCAGGCATACGAAGACCGGCTCATCGATCTCGGCCGGCGATTCGACGAGGAGGGCGTGCAGTTCGTCCTCGTGAACAGCAACGATGCCGAGCAGTACCCCGAAGATTCCTTCGAGGAAATGAAGGTGCGTCATGATGAGAAGGCATTTCCATTCCCGTACTGTTTCGATGCATCGCAGGAAGTCGCACGGTCATTCGGCGCACTCTGCACGCCGCACTGTTTCGTTTTTGATCGCGAACGGCTCCTGCGGTACAAAGGGCGAGTGGACGATAATTGGGAACATCCCGACCAGGCGAAGGAGCACTCGCTCCACGATGCAATTGTTGCATTGCTGCGTGGCAGGGGGCCACTCGTGGCCGAGGCCAACGCCATTGGTTGCTCCATCAAGTGGAAGGAGGGGTGATTCTCATTCCGCCGTGATGAGGAACACCTCCGGCCACGCGAAGAGGCGGACCCGCGGTCCGGATTCCCCTGCGCCGCGGCTGATGACGAGCCGGGAGTCTTCATCCACGGGGAATACTCCCTGATCGTAGTGGCGGCCGAGTTCGGTCGGGAGCAACGTCAACGGTCCGTCTCCCGGTATGCGAATTTGTCCGCCATGGGTGTGCCCGCTCACGATCAGGTGCGCCCTCGTGGCAAGTGGATCCAGGATGATGCTGGGGTTATGGGAGAGCAGGATGAGCGGGGTGTTCTCCGGCACGCCGTCGAGCGCTTTCGGCAGGTCATTCCTCCTCGTCCACATGTCCTCGATGCCGGCGATGAATACATGTTCCTCGCCCCAAGGCACTTCGCGGTGTTCATTGCGCAGCAGCGTGATTCCCATGGATTGCAGTGCCTCCGCGATGCGTTCGCTCGGATCGTTGATATCACCGTTCTCCTGCCATGGCAGCCACTGTACAAGTCCGAAGTCGTGGTTCCCGAGCACGGCGAACGTCCCGAGGGGTGCGTGGATGTCCGCGAGCGGCTGCAGTTGCGTGAGATCGCTCGCCTGGCCGAGGACGAAATCGCCGGTGAGGAGGACAATATCCGGCAGGAGGTTGTTCACCCTCTCGACGACGTGCCGCGCCCATCGATGATCCTTGTACGGGCCGATGTGGATGTCGCTTACGACGGCAACGCGCAGCGGTTCACGCGTGGGGAAGGGGATGTGCGCCGTCGTCGTCACGAGGATGTGCGGCTCCACGAAAGCCCCGTAGGCGAGGAGCAGCGTGCCGCCGAGCGCCACGGTGCCGAGGAGCATCGCGAAACTCCACCGGAGGCGTTTCACCGCCTGCCGGTTGGCCCATGCGAAACAGCCCGTGGTTCCTGCGAGGAGGAACGAGAGGAGAAGCAGGACGACGAGATCGCGATTGAAGATGTCTGGCTGCAGTAGAAACATGGAGCGATTGGGATTCTACGATGTGCCGTCCTGAATGCCAATTCTACGCGGGACATATTCGCACTATGCAGCCGGTTTCTTCCCGAGAATGGCACGGAGATATTCGCCTGTGTAACTCCCTTCCGCGCCGGCCACCGCTTCTGGAGTGCCGGTGGCGATGATTCTCCCGCCGCCGCTCCCGCCGTCTGGTCCGAGGTCGATCACATGGTCGACAGACTTCACGACATCGAGGTTATGCTCGATGACAAGGACGGTGTTCCCTTTGTCCACGAGGCGCTGGAGTACCGTGAGCAGGCGCTGGATGTCATCGAAGTGCAGGCCCGTTGTGGGTTCATCGAGGATGTAGAACGTCTTTCCCGTTGCGCGGCGCATCAGCTCCGTCGCGAGTTTCACGCGCTGGGCTTCCCCTCCGGAGAGCGTCGTCGCGCTCTGGCCCAGGTGCAGGTAGCCGAGACCCACGTCCTCGAGTGTCTGGAGCTTCTTCTTGAGCGTGGGGATGGCGGAGAAGAACTCGAGCGATTCCCGCACGGTCATATCGAGCACTTCCGCGATGTTCCTGCCCTTGTACGTCACCTCGAGCGTTTCGCGGTTGTACCGCTGCCCCTTGCAGGCTTCGCACGTCACGTACACGTCCGCGAGGAAATGCATCTCAATCCGCTTGAGCCCGTCCCCCTCGCACTCCTCGCATCGGCCGCCCTTCACGTTGAAGCTGAAGCGGCCGGGCTTGTAACCGCGGAGCTTTGCCTCCGGCGTGGTGGCGAAGAGGTCGCGGATATCCGTGAAGATGCCGGTGTACGTCGCGGGGTTGCTCCTCGGCGTGCGGCCGATGGGGGATTGATCGATCACGATGGCTTTGTCCAGGTGTTCCAGCCCCTCCACGGAGCCCACGCTCTGCGGTTTTGCGTGGGCGTTGTTCAGCGTGCTGAGGAGCGCCGGCGCGAGGATGCCGTGGATGAGGCTCGATTTTCCCGAACCAGAAACACCCGTGATGCCGATGAACGTGCCCAGGGGGAACTCCGCAGTGACATGCTGGAGGTTGTGGAGGTGCGCATCCCGTACTGTGACGGCGTGACCGTTCCCGGGCCTGCGCTTCTTCGGGGTGGGGATGCGTTTCTTGCCGCTCAGGTATTGCCCGGTGACCGATGCGGGGTTCGCGATGAGTTCCGCAGCGGTCCCCTGCGCGATGATCTCCCCGCCGTACTTGCCTGCGCCGGGTCCGATTTCCAGCAGGTAGTCGGCGACGCGCATTGTCTCCTCGTCGTGTTCCACGACGATCACGGTGTTCCCGAGATCGCGCAAGTGCTTGAGCGTGGCGATGAGCCTCGCGTTGTCACGCTGGTGCAGGCCGATGCTTGGTTCGTCCAAGACATAGAGAACGCCCTGCAGTGCGGAGCCGATCTGCGTTGCGAGGCGGATGCGCTGCGCTTCCCCTCCGGAGAGCGTCGCGGCCGAACGCGACAGCGTGAGGTACTTGAGGCCGACGTTCATGAGGAACGAGAGGCGTGCGATGATTTCGCGCAGCACTTTCCGGACGATGGCGAAGTCGTACGCGCTGAGCGGTTCGATGCCATCGAGCGTCTCGCTGTCTGCCACCACCCCCATGCGTTCCGCCTGCGGAACGAGGGAAGAGAAGAACTGCCGCGCCTCATCAATGCTCATTTCCGTGGCATCCACGATGTTCTTCCCGCCAACCGTGACGCCGAGGATTTCCCGCTTGAGCCGCTTGCCCTGGCACGATGCACAGGGGAGTTCCAGCATGTATTCCTCGATCTGCGACCGCACGTAGCTCGATTCGGTTTCCCGATGCCGCCGTTCAAGGTTGGGAATCACGCCCTCGAACGTCGTCTGGTAATGCCCCTCGAACGCGGCGGTATCCCACGTGATGTTGAGCGGCTCGTCGTAGCCGTGCAGCACCGCCTGCCGCGCCGCTTCGGAGAGCTCTGCCCACGGGGTTTCCATGCTGAACCCCATTTCCTCGGCGAGCGCCTCGAGCATGCGCATCATGAACCCCATGCGGCTTGCGGATGTCGCCCACGGATGGATGGCCCCTTCGGCGAGGGAGAGCCGGGGATTTGGCACGATGGCAGCCTCGTCGATCTGCAAAATCATGCCGAGTCCGTGGCACGTTTCGCAGGCGCCGTGCGGGGAGTTGAACGAGAAGCTCCGCGGTTCGATTTCCGGGATGTGTTCGCCGGGGTGATCCGGACATGCAAAAGCTTCGGAGAACCGTGTTTCCTCCTGCGTGTCCGCATTGAGCGCCACCATCGCGCCTTCACCTTTCTTTAAACTGAGTTCCACGGAGTCGGCGAGCCGCGACCGGTTGGGATTTGGCTTGCCATCCACAATCGCGAGGTCGTGCACCGCGAGGCGATCGACAACGATATCGATCGTGTGCTTCTTCTTCGGGTCGAGGCGGATATCCTCATCCACGGTCATGATCGTGCCGTCGACGCGGATGCGCACGAATCCCTCACGCTTCACTGCATCGATGATCTTCGTGTGCTCGCCTTTGCGGTCAACGACGACCGGTGCGAGCAGGTACACCTTCGTGCCTTCCGGGAGGGCGGCGATGGCATCCACAATACGGCTCGATGACTGTTTTGCGAGTTGCTTGCCGCATGTGGGGCAGTGCACTTTGCCGACCTTGGCCCACAGGAGGCGCATGTAGTCGTAGATTTCCGTGATCGTTCCCACGGTGGACCGCGGGTTCCGCGGCGCAGTTTTCTGATCAATGCTGATTGCGGGAGAGAGCCCTTCGATGCTATCCACATCCGGTTTCTCCATCTGGGCGATGAACTGCCGGGCGTACGCGCTCAGGCTCTCGACGTAGCGCCGCTGCCCTTCCGCGAAGATGGTGTCGAAGGCGAGCGACGACTTGCCGGAGCCGGAGAGCCCGGTGATCACCGTGAGTTTGTTGCGCGGGATGCGAGCCTCAATATTCTTGAGGTTGTGGACTTTCGCGCCCCTGACGACGATGGAATCAGCGGACATGTGAGCGGGAGTGTTCCATGGTAAAACGCCGCCGGCGCGGCGGGTGCGAAGCGCCAGCGTACCAGCGCAGAGGCTCCGTGTCTAGGGTTCCTTGCGGGAGGAAGCCGGCAAATTCCTGGGGATGCGTGGCGCCATCGCATACAATGGCACCGTGTTCACGGGGATTATCGAAGCCGTCGGGACTGTGCTCGGGAAGAACCCCGCGGGGCTCCGCATCGCGCGCCCGGCATCGTTTGCGGATCTCCGTGTCGGCGCGAGTATTGCCGTGGCGGGCGCATGCCTCACTGTCACCGCTGCCGATGCGCAGGGAATGGAATTCGCCGTGATGCCGGAAACGTGGAAGTGCACGACACTCGGCCGCCTCGCCGTCGGGAACGGCGTGAACCTGGAGCGTGCCATGCGGGCGGACGGCCGTTTCGAGGGGCACATCGTGCAGGGGCATGTGGAGGGGGTGGGGCGGATTGCCTCTGCAGTGGCAGAAAAGGAAGATGTCCGCCTCACCGTTGAACTGCCGGAGGAGCTGCGCCCGTTCGTTGTCCCGAAAGGGTCCATTGCCATCGACGGCGTGTCACTCACGGTGGCGGCCCTGCATCTGCGGGGCGGAACATGCATGGTCGCGCTCATACCATACACACTGGAGCATACGACACTGGGCGCGCTGGAGGCGGGGGATTACGTGAACGTGGAAACCGATGTGCTGGTGCGCGCGATCCATGCGATGATGCCTCCATGCCAATGAAGATGCACGGCAGCGAGTTCCGGCTCCCCGATGTCACCGATCCCCGCTGGAGGATCGGCATCGTGCGGACGCTCTACTACGAGGAGGAAGTGGGTGCCATGGCGGAGGCAGCGCGTGCGCTCCTCCTCCGCGCCGGCATTGAACCGGATGTCGTCTCAGAGTACACGGTCCTCGGCGCGTTTGAGATTCCGCTCGTCGGCGCGGCGCTTGCAAAGGCACATGCTGTCGATGCGCTCATCGGCCTCGGCATCATCGTCGACGGCGAAACCTTCCACGCGGAGCACCTCGCAAGGGAGGTGACGCGCGGCATGATGAATGTGCAGCTCTCGGAGGGCATTCCGTTCGGGTACGAGGTGTTGCATGTGCGCTCCCTCGAGGACGCGCGGGCGCGCGGGGGGAAGGGGGCGGAAGCGGCTCTGGCCGTCCTACATTCGCTTGCGCAACTGAAACGCTTGCAGCATTGAGGCATTGTGCAGCGCGTTTTTCGCTGTACGATCGCAGGAAAGAGGTCTTTCCCCCTGGAATCTATGCGTGCATGGATGCGGACAGCGGCAGTGCTTGCCGCCGGGCTGACGGGCGCGCTCAGCGCGTCTGCCGCGGTGTTTCCCGATGTGCCGGACGGGCACATCTACCAGGATCCGATCGAGCGGCTTGTTGAGGCAGGGGTGATCAACGGAAACCCCGACGGGAATTTTTCACCTGATCGCTCGGTCAACCGTGCCGAAATGCTCAAGATGCTGTATCTGGCCGGGGGGCTCATCCCGGAGCGGACGAACCGCAACTGCTTCCCTGATGTGGAGGCCGGTGGCTGGTACGAATCGTTCGTCTGTGATGCGGCTGCGCGCCACTTCGTGGCTGGCTACGGCGACGGAACATTCAAGCCCGCGCAGGAGGTAAATCGCGTGGAAGCGCTCAAGATGATCCAGGAAGTTCTCGGTATCCCCATTGGAGAAATTTCCGAGATCGACCGCTCAGTGGTGAACTTCATCGATGTGTCCACATCCGCGTGGTACACGAAGTATCTCTTCAATGCGTACGACGTCGGCATTCTGCCGATTGCCGGCCAGGACGAATCGCATTTCTATCCCGACTGGTCCCTCCGCCGCGGGGAGGCGGCCGCGATGATCGCGAATGCGCAAGATGCGGTGATCAGGCTGCAACGTGGTGATCAGACAGCGGAAGAGGAAGACGTAGTTGAAGAGAACGCATCTTCCAGCGTAGCGCAGGAGGAGAACACCGAGGAATCCAGCAGTGGCCCCGCCGTCGTCAGCGTGGTGTTCCCGCTCGACGAACGAGGAAAGTTCGAGGGAAAAGATCCCTACAGCTACCGGTTCACCCTCGATTCCCGAGAAACGATTTCCGTGAGGGCGGAGCCGCAGGCTGGCCAACCCGGATCGGTTTCCTGCGTGCTCTTCCGCATGGAGGAGAGCGGGATGAGCTACGAGTACTACGTGGGTGTGAAAGATGGTCAGGCTTGCACTATGCTCGTCGCGCTCAAGGCAGGGGCATACCAGCTGCAACTGCAGCCCTCGCAGGCCGACACGACCTTTGAGGTGGAGGCGGAGACATCAACCGGTGACGGGAACGACGGTTTCGTGGAGGCGGATGTCCTCAAGCTCAATGCGCCCACAACCGCGGTGCTCGCTCCGGCGAATACGGCGAACTGGTACACCTTTACCGTTGCCGATGACGCCGGTGCTCGCCGGCAGGTGGAGCTGAGCAACAGCACGAACGTGCTCTGCATGATGTACCCGATGGGGGATGTGGACATCTATGGATTCGGCTTGCCGCAGTGCAACCAGTACTACGAGTATCCCAAGGGGACGTACGTCATCGGCGTGATGCGCAACGCCCCCGCTTCATCGCGGCAGTCGTACACCATCATTCTCCGCGAATGATGCGTTGTGCAGAGCCGCAGAGCGTGTAGAGTGCACCTCCTATGTCCGCCTCACCATCCTTCCTGCGATCTGTCTGGCTCTCCTGCACGTCGCCCGCGTACTACCGCGACGTGCGCGGGCAGCCGGCTTGGATTTCTTGGCGCTACCTCATTCTCCTGCTCTGCTGCGTCGCAGTGGTGAGTGCGGCGACGGTCATGGTGAGAGTCGCGTCCTTCGACGTGCCGGCGCTGATCCGCTCCGTGCATGCAGCGTTGCTGGAGGAATTCCCGGCGGATCTGGAAATCACCGTTGAGAAGAGCGGACTCTCCGTGAACCAGAACCTGCCGTACCGCGTGCCGATGCCGTCCGCGCTGCTCGAGCGGGGGGTCGATTTTTCGGAGGGGCAGGAACCGATCGATACACTCGTGGTGTTCACGAGCGATGCTGCCATCCGGTCAGTGCAGGATTTCTGGGAGTACAAGGCGTTCCTCGTCATCACGGAGACGGCGGTCTATGGGCGCAAGGACAACGGGCAGATCACCGTGCAGGATATTTCGGTCTTTACCCGTGATCTCACCGAACCGGTCGTGCTCAATCGCACGTTCATCGAGAGCGCGCCGGTCGAGAGCATCACGAAAGTCTGGTTCCTCCAGCGGTGGTTCACCGTGCCGCTCGCCGGCATGCTCGCATTCGTTGTTCTGCTGCCGGCATTCCTCCTGATCACTGTTGTGACGCTCCTCTTGTACACACTCTTCCTCTGGCTCGTGCTGCACATTGCCGCACGGGGGAGCGCGATGCCGTTTGGCATGACCTACCGGACGAGTATGCACGCGTACACCCCTGTTCTCCTCTTGCACGCATTCACATCCGCGCTGCATGGGATTCTTGCGCTCGTGCTCTTCCTCATATTCGCCACGACGATGGTCGTGCGGAGCAACTTGGTTTGTTCGCTGTCTGCCCGGCCGTCGGTTGGTTCGGGAGGGCCCGTCACGGCCCGGCGTACGGCGAAAAGCGCTGCGAAGAGAACCACCGGGAAACGCGCGACGAAAGGCTGAACGGGGAGTACGCTACGTTCTCCATGGCACAGTTCACTCCCGTTCCGGATGCGATCGAGGCTCTGCGGAAAGGCCGGATGATTGTCGTCGTGGACGACGAACGGCGCGAGAACGAAGGCGATCTCATCATGGCGGCCGAATGCATGACGGAGGAGGCAATGGCATTCATCATCCGGCACACCGGCGGCGTGGTTTGTCTTGCACTCCGCAACGCGATAGCGGATCAGCTTGATCTGCCGCCAATGGTGGCGCGGAATACCGCGCGGCTGCACACGCAGTTCACGGTGAGTATCGATGCCGCGGAAGGAGTGACGACCGGCATATCCGCCCACGACCGCGCGTGCACGGTCCTCGCCGCAGCCCGTGAGGATGCGGGTCCGGAAGATCTCCGCAGGCCCGGCCACGTGTTTCCACTCCGCGCGGCGGATGGAGGAGTGCTTCGCCGCGCCGGTCATACCGAGGCGGCAGTTGATCTCTGCCATATGGCCGGCCTGCGTGAAGCGGCGGTGCTCAGCGAACTCATGGATGACAGCGGCGTGATGCTGCGTTTGCCGGGGCTGCGGAAGTTCGCTGCCGATCACGCTCTGCCGATCATTACCATCGCAGATGTCATCGCGGAGCGCCGCCGGTCCGAGACGCTCATCCGCCGCGAATCGGAGGCGGATCTCGATACGGAAACCGGCGCGTGGAAAATCGCGGTGTACCGTGATGTGCTGACAGGCGAGGAGCATGTCGCCCTCACGAAGGGCGACGTGCGGGGCAACGATCCTGTTCTCGTCCGCGTGCATTCGGAATGCCTGACGGGCGACGTGCTGGGATCGCGTCACTGCGATTGCGGCAAACAACTCAAGGCCGCCATGCGCATGATCGCGGAAGCGGGGAGGGGAGTGCTCCTCTACATGCGCCAGGAAGGGCGCGGCATCGGCCTCGCGAACAAGCTGCGTGCATACGAGCTCCAGCAGCAGGGCATGGATACCGTGGAAGCCAACGAGGAATTGGGATTCCCGGCTGACCTGCGCGAGTACGGGATCGGCGCGCAGATTCTGCGCGATCTCGGCGTTTCGCACATCCGCATGCTCACGAACAATCCGAAGAAACTCGCAGGCATCGCCGGGTACGGCCTCTCCGTTGTCGAACAGGTTCCCATTGAGTGCGCTCCCACAAGCGAGCGCGAGCGCGCGTACTTGCAGACGAAGAAGGAGAAAATGGGACACGATCTCCGGCACGTCTAGCCGCTGGTTGTGTGTGTGCGCGTATCCTGTGTGCGCGGAATGCCGCATGAATATTTTGGCTACTATGAAACAAAATTCGCATGTGGCCGCACCAATCGCTTCCCGATGTATGCGAAGGTCGTACAATGCAAAATAGCGTTCATATTTCTTTCCCCTCCTCCATCATGCCCGCGAAGAAGAAAGCAAAGCGTGCGACGAAGAAAAAGACAGCGAAGAAGACAGCGAAGAAGCGCAAGACTGTTCGCCGCAGGAAGTAGTTCCTCTCCTACGGGGAAATGCCACCCACCGTCCTCGGATGTTCCGGGAAGGTGGGTGTTTTTTTGTCATTCACGGCGATTGCTCCTTACGAGTCAGCAGGAAGACGCCGGTAAGAATCGGGATCAGCCCGGCAATCTGGAAGAGCTGCACGCGCTCGTGGAGGACGAATGATGCCGTGATGAGCGTGAAGAGCGGTGTGATGCTCCCGAGAGAAATGGCTTCCGTGATCGGAATGAGGTTGATGCCTTCGATCCAGAGAATCTTCGAGACGCCGAAGAGCGCGATGCCGTTCACGAGGAGGAATCCCATGGATGCCTGCACGGCTTGCGCCGATGGGATCGGCTCGAGCGCGAGGGAGAGCGCGAGCAGGGCGCATCCGCCGAGGAGACTGCGTACGAACATGATGCATTCCACGGAAACGTACTTCCGCGCTTCCTGCGAATACTTGTTCCCGATGGGCGCAAACACGGTCGCGAACACCACGAGAAAGTCGCCACTCTGCCAGCCGCTGTTCTTTGGGAGCAGGATGAACAGTGCACCGAGCATCATGAGTATCCCGCCGGTCACCGTGCTGGTGCGGAGTGGTTCGTGGCGGAGTACAAGGCCAAGAATGAGAAACGAGAAGAGCACCTCCATGAGTGCCATGATGGCGCCGTTCCCTGCCGTGGTGCGCTGCAGTCCGAGGAACATGAACCAGTAGAACAGCACGCCGATGAAGAGCGTTGTGAGGAGCATGCCTTTCCATGCCTTGCGGACGAGCATGTGATGCCATCGTCGCCTTGCCGTGAGCACGCCGGCGAAGAACATCGCGGCAATGAGCGTGCTCAGGGCCGCGGAGAACATGGGCGGGACCTGCGAGAAGGTGAGAATCGTCACGACGGGAAAGAGCCCCCACAGCAGGGAGCTGGCGAGAACCGAGAGTTCCCCTCTGCGCCGGTTGCCGAGCGAGAGCATGGGAGGAGTGAGGGAATTGGCTCGCCAGCCGCAGCTCCGCATACGCGGAATGGAGATTGGTGCCTCCGGAAGGAATCGAACCCTCAGCCTCCTGGTCCGAAGCCAGGCGCTCTATCCATTGAGCTACGGAGGCGCTGCCCTGTTGTAGCATGTCTCCCCGGAATTCTCCACCGGTCTGGCGGCATGGCAGCAGCGGCTGCCATGCCGTGGTACACTGGCTGCATGGTACGGCGCGAAGATGAGGACGATGCGCTGGCGCTTCCTCTTTCATCTCCCGAACAGTTCACCCGGGCGGACCGCGGGCAGCTCGATGCTCTTAAGGGGCAAGTGCAGCGTACACAGGGGAAGGAAATAACAGAGCAGGAAGCGCAGCAGCGCTTAGAAGCACTCAAGCAGAATCTTCCCGGCAAGAATGATGAGGAGACGAAGCGTTCTGCCCGGGCGCAGCGTGCTACAGAAGAGGCAAAGCCGCTCCACGCAGCGACGAAGACAAGGAAGCAGGAAGAGCAGGAAGCCGTGACGGACGCGAAGGCGCAGCAGACTCCCGAGCGCGTGATCGCGGAGAACGAGCGCAAGGAGGAAGCGCAGAAAGAACTGGAGCAGACCGATCAGATCGCGCAGATCGGGTAACAATTCCCGTGGCGCGCAAGGTGGCGCAACGACCGAAATCCGTACAATTGCATCCATGCGCAGAGTGCTCATAGCGTCTCTCCTTGCCTTCGCCACCGCATTGCCGACCGCGCATGCGCTCCTGTTCGTCGACACGGTGAACCACCCGCACGAAACGCAGATTGATACCCTTGCAGGGAAGGGGATCGTCCAGGGGTACGGCTACGGTATCTTCCGGCCGGATCAGCCGATCAACCGTGCGGAATTCCTCAAGATCCTCATGCTTGCGGTGTTCGGCTCGGAGAGTCTGGAAGTCTACAACGACCGGTGCTTCAGCGATTTCACGGGGGAACGCCAGTGGTTCTGGCCGTACGCCTGCAAGGCGAAGGAGCGTGGCATCATCGGCGGCTATCCGGATGGCACGTTCCGCGGCACGCAGACAGTCAACCTCGCCGAAGCGCTCAAGATGACCGTGCAGTCGTGGAACATCCCGGTCACGCCGGGGGAGTACGCCCCGGAGTACTGGTACATTCCGTTCTTCGAGGTCGGCGCGGCGCGGGGACTCTTCCAGTACTTCCCGCGGAGCGGTGCTTACCAGCTCACGCGCAGCGACATGGCGTACCTCATCGTGGAAATGGGGGAGCCAATCCAGGTCGTGGCGCCTCCGCAGTCGAGTGCCTCCTCCTCGCTCGCCGCGCAGTGCGGGAACGGCGCGCTGGAGGCCGGCGAGCAGTGCGATGACGCAAACCAGCTCGACGGCGACGGTTGCAGCAGTATCTGCGTGCTTGTCGATGAGCCGGTGTACCACGCCGCGTTGCGCATCGAACAGCGCAGCGTCGGCATCCACACGGTCACACCGGGCGCGAAGAACGTCACGCTCCTTGCGTTCGATGCCATTGCGGGGCGGCAGGATGCCGCGATCACGCATCTCTCGTTCCGGGCAAAGACGGGGAACCTCGAGGCCGCGACGAACTACCGGATTTTCGCCGACGTGAATGCCGACGGCATTGCGGAGCAGCTCATGGGGCAGGCGAATGCGGATGATGGCAGAGTGACGTTCGACGCGCTTTCCATCGCTGTGTCGGACGGAGGCACCGTGCGCGTCGAGCTCGTGGCGGATTTCTCCCAGAGCATCCAGTCCGGGCAGTTCGGCGTGGAATTTGCGCTGAGCGACGGCCGGTTCATCCAGGCGATCGGGCTCGTGGATAACCGCGATCTCTCGGGGATAGAAGTGGATGGGGCCGCTTGCACGGAGAATTCCATCTGCTGGATCGCCGTGCACACGGTGAGTGCGGATCCCTTCACGATCCGGGGGAGGGGGAACCTGTTCGTCACGGTGGATCCGTCGCCGGTCCGCAGCCACCAGCTCGTCGGCGGCAGCACCTCGCCGGATCTCCTGCGTCTGCGGTTCCGCGCGGAAGGAGAGGATATCGAGGTCACCGGTCTGCGCATAACGGCCGACGAAGGAGTATTCACGCAGCTGCTGCTCGTGAAAGACGGGTCGTCGTCGGCGACCAGCACCCTGTGGGTATCGGAATGTGCCCCCGTGGTTCCGAACCAGTTCTGCGCCGATACTTCCGTCCTCATCCCGCAGGATACTGAGGTGACGTATTCCGTCCGCGGGGTGCTGAAGTCCGACCAGCAGGGCATCACGAGCGGAGACACCGTCACTGTTCTCCTGGAAGCCGATCCCGCGATCCGTACGGTGGAGGCAGTCGGCAAGGAATCGCAGGAAGATCTCACATTTAACAACGGCGACACGTCGCTCGATGGCGAAGTGTTCATCGGCCGGTCTGTTCCGGGTCCGGACCAGGATATCGTCGGGTCCACGCACGATATTGTCCTCGCGAAGATCATCGCCATCGAGAACGCGAATCCAGACCACGATCAGACATCCGTTCCCACCGGTACCCGCGCATTCGGCATCTTCCGGTTCACGGCCGCAGAGCACGAGAATATTCAGGACGGCAGGAACCCGGTGACGGTCAGTACGATCTCTTTCCTGGTGAATGCGACGAACGTGGAGTTCCTTGCAGACAGTTTCAAGCTCTATAACGTCGATGATGCGTCCATGTTGCACGACTGCGCCGCGAGCGGTGTCACGGGGCAGATTACAGTGACGTGTGCTGGACTGGATTCCTCGGACGTGAACACGCAGATCTCCAGCGGCGATTCCATCGAGCTTGCGCTCCGCGGATTCATCACGAATCCGCAGCTGCAGGCGGGGAATTCAGTTCTGCAGGCATCCATCCAATCCCTCGGCAGCCGGAATAATGGCGGGACGGTGGAGTGGGATGACGGCATCACGGCGTTCGACTGGGTCGATATCGACCAGACTGCCGTCCAATCCACCACGTACGTGAAGTGAGAACAGCGTTCATTCCGATTCCGCCTGCCCGCGCGTGAGATTGCGGGAAAGGTACACATGTTCCTGCATGCCGTTGAATTTGTGCGCGGAGAAGAAGCGGATCGCGCGGACGTTCTCCGCGGCGGTATCCGCGAGTACCATGTGCACGCCGCTCCGCCGGAACCGGCGTAGTAGACGCTTGAGGAGCATGTCGGCAATGCCGTGCCTCTGGAACGCACGGGCTATTCCGAGCCACAGCACGTACCCGTACCGTCTGCCCGTGCGGGGTTTCTCCACCACGGTGCCGAGGATGAATCCGATCACCTTCCCGTCGGATTCCGCGACGAGGCAGTACTCCGTGTCTGAGAAGAAGAGCTCGGCAATCTCGTACTGGTCCCACGCCCGGTAGAGCGTCGCATAGGTATCGGCAGAGAAAAGCTTCTCCCCGAGCACGTAGATCTTCGGGATGTCCTCGATCCGGATTTGTCTCATGGTCACTGTGCATTCCGCTTCTTTCCTAGTGCTGTTCTTCGCCATAATCGTGAGGGCTGCATTTTCCGCTGCCCATGCGCAAGACGCAAGGAAACGGGCGAGTTTGCAGGAAATGCCCGCAGGCGTACAGTAGAGCCATGCGCGGCCTCATTGCGGAATTCCGTCAGTTTGCGCTCCAGGGGAGTGTGACCGACATGGTGGTGGGTATCGTCGTCGGAGCCGGATTCAAGGATGTGGTGCAGTCGCTCGTGAACGACATCATCCTCCCGCCTATCACGCTTCTCGCAGGCGGAGTGGACTACTCCGATCTCTTCATCACGCTGCGGGGCCCCCGCTTTGCCACGCTTACGGAAGCGCGCGCTGCCGGGGCGGTCACCCTGAACTACGGGCACTTTCTCAGTGTGCTGCTCCAGTTCACGATCATTGCATTCGTCATCTTCCTGCTCATCAAACAGGTGAACAAATTGCGCGGCGAGACGAAACAGCAGAGTTAACGGACAGGTCTCCGCTTTCCGAGGATCCAGGCGCCGGGGCCGACCGCGAGGATCGCCGCGTTCGCGGCGAAGAGGATCCAGTCGAATTCCCACGCGGAGAACGGCTTGCCGTCTGCGATCTTCATGCGCATGGCGCCGATCATCACGACCATGAGCGCAGTTGCGGCCGCCTCGGTGAAGAGGCCGAGAATCAGGAGCACGCCCGCGAGCGGCTCAACGACCGCGAGAGTACGCATGATGATGAGCATGTCCATCGGCATTGCCGCGGGCGGCTCCATCCACATGCCGAACTTCTTCACGCCGTGGTAGAGGAAGATGGATGCGACGGCAATACGCAGGAGCAGGAGTGCGGCGTTCCGGGCGTGCGGGGAATGAACGGCAATCATGGGTGGGTGGTACGGAAAGGACAGGCAGAGCTTACAGACAGCCGGAGAAACCGTCTGTGAGCCGCATTACACTCTGCTCAAGGAAAGTTCAGCGTTTTGAGAGGAATACCCAGGACCATGCGCCGGCGATGCCGCCGATGATGGGGCCGAGGAGCGTCGCGGGGTTCAGCGTGTTGAGCGCGAGCGACACCGCGGGGTTCAGCGCACCGGCGCCGCCGCTCAGCGATATCATGATGCCAATGAGGAGCGATCCGCCGATCACGAGGCCCGAGAGCGACTGCTGCACGGCGCCGTGAACCACCGCGCTGATGCCGAAGAGCAGCACGAACGTTCCGATGGCCTCGAAGAACATCGACTGCGCGCTCCCGTCGATCGCACCCGGTTCCAGCGTGCCGACGCCGCGGAAAATCGCCATGGCGATGAGTCCGCCTGCGCACTGGGCGACGACGTAGGCGACCGCGCGCTTGTTCTCGATTTGCCGCATGGTGGCGAGAGCAATCGTCACTGCCGGGTTGATGTGCGCACCGCTGATGCCGCCTGCGAGGTACACGAAGATGCCGAGGACGGCCGCGGCGGCGAACGGCGTGGGGATGGGGAAGAGATCGCCGTTTACGCCGGCGAGCACAGCGAATGAGAGGAGGAATGTGCCAAGACATTCGGCAATGGCTGCACGGAGCGTTTGCATTGGAGAGGAGGGGAAAACGTTTCCCATTGTACGCGCGGTATTCCTTCCGGTGCACTGGAATGCCTCGGGCTTCCTTGACTACTCTGCAGAGAGCACGGAGACTACGTTCCTTCCCTTCCAAACTCCATGCGTCGCGAAGATATCAGTGTGCCTGCGCTGCATTCCCGAGACGAGCGCAGGCAGTTCCTTGGTGAAGTCTGTTCCCGCAAGAGAGCGTTTCCCTGGATGAACGGGGGCATGGGAGTGGATTTTTCCAACGAAACCCTTGCTGCTGCGGTGATGGAGGAAGGAGGTATTGGCACGCTCGCCGCGTCAGCCGTCGGATTCAATTCCGCGCGGGAGGAGATCCTCGCGGAGCGCGGATTCGAGGCACGGGTTGCCAAGTACCATGCGGCAAACCAGCGCCGTATTTCGGAGGAAATCGCCGCCGTGCGTGCCCGCGTGCCACATGGAGTGCTCGCTACGAACCTCATGGCGGCCATGAGTGATTTCGAGCCGATGGTGGATGCCATCGGGTCCTCCGGAGATGTGGATCTGCTCATGGTGGGGGCAGGGCTGCCGCGCGGGCTTGGCAAACAAATGGAGCAGTACCCACACATGAAGTACGCGCCGATTATTTCCAGTGATCGCGCGGCAAAAATCATGCAGCGCAGCGCGGAGGGGACAAATCGGCCGCCCGATGCGTTCTACGTGGAACTGCCGCAGTACGCTGGCGGGCACCTGGGCGCCAAGGATGCAGAAGACGCGCTTGATTCCGCGAAGTTCGATGCCACAAAGCTCCACGATGAAATTCGCGCAGTTGCTCCGGATACGCCGCTCATTCTCGCGGGTGGCATCGCGTACGGTGAGGATATCGAACGCGCGTACGCCATCGGGTACGACGGAGTTTCTCTCGGCACGCGCCTGTTACTCACGCAGGAATCCGGATTGCCAGACGAAATCATCATCCAGTATTACCTCGATCACCGTTACCGCATCGTCACCGCCATGACGAGCCCCGCGGGGCTGCCTTCGCGGTACGTGGAGGGTCCGGTGAACGTAGAGGATTTCATGGCATCAGTCCGACGCGATTGCGTATCGTGCATCGGGCACCAGCGGTGCAAATTCAACAAGCCTGGTGGCGAGGAGACCTCGTACTGCATCGCCCGGCGTCTCCCCATGACGCGCCGCGGCGAACATGGCGGCGTGCTCTTCACCGGATCGCGGCTCGAGGAGATGCGCAACGACCCGCTGTACCGGGATGCAGAGGGGAATGCGACGGTTCCAACGGTACGGCGCGCAGTGGAACGCGTCTTCTCCGGCCTCAATGGCCGCAGCAGGCTGACAACCGCCCTCTAGAGGGTCACTCGTACCGCAGCGCCTGTATCGGGCGGAGAGCCGCGGCCTTGTATGCCGGCAGCATCCCGAAGAGGATGCCAACTCCGACGGAGAAGAGGAAGGCAAGGAGCACGGAGGAGAGCTCGATGGATGCATCGAGACCGGCATATGTCTTCACGACCCACGAGCCCCCTGCGCTCAGGGCGATGCCGATGATCCCGCCAAGAAGGCTCAACACCGTGGATTCCACGAGGAACTGCAGGAGGATATCGCGCTTGCGCGCGCCGATTGCCTTGCGGAGGCCGATCTCGCGAGTCCGTTCCGTCACCGATACGAGCATGATGTTCATCACACCGATGCCGCCCACGAGGAGCGAGATCGCCGCAATGCCGCCGAGGAGGAGCGTGAACGTTCCGGTCACTTCGTTCAGTGTTTCCACCGCATCCGCCTGATTGAGCACGGTAAAGTCCTGCTTGCCCGGATTCGTGATGCCGTGGGCGTTCAGGAGGACGGCGGTAATGAGCTTCTGCACGTCTTCCATGGAATCCTGGTCCGCGACCGAGACGCTGATCGAGGTCACCGTCTCCTCGCCCGTCATCCGTTTCTGCATGGTGGAGAGCGGAATAACGACCATGTCATCGAGGTTCGTGAATCCCTGTTGCCCCTTGGATTCCATCACGCCGATCACCGTGAAGATGTGGTTGCCGATGCGCATGGACTCCCCGATGGGGTACGGCGTGTTCGGGAACAGCGTCGAGACGACCTCCGATCCGAGCACTGCGACGCGTTCCATGCCCGTGTTTTGGGCATCGGTGATGAAGCTCCCCTTTGCGATGGAGACATTGCGCACGACGGCGTAGTCCGCTGTCGTGCCGACGACGCTTGTGGAAGTGTTCCGGTTTCCGACGATCGCCTGCTGCCGGCTGCGCTGTTCCGGCGCGATGCCGTTGAGCCCGCTCACGGAATCGCGGATCGCGGCGATATCGTCGTTCGGAAGCGCGCTCGCGCTCTGCCCTCCGCCCATGGAGCGCACGTTCGTTTGGCTCGTGCTCCCCGGCGTAATGCTGAGCAGGTTGGTGCCGAGGCTCTGGATGCGCGATGTGACGCTGCGCTGCGCGCCCTGGCCGATCGCCACCATGAGCACCACTGAGGCGACGCCGATGATGATGCCGAGCATGGTGAGCGCGGAACGCAGCTTGTTTGAGCCGATCGCGCTGAGCGCGTTGCGGAGATTCTCGAGGAAATTCATGCGTGCGTGGGATGGATCAGTCCGTCCTGAATATGAATGGTGTGGTGGGCGAAAGCAGCGACACTCGGTTCGTGCGTCACCATCACGATGGTTTTCCCGTTCCGGTTCAATGTGGTGAGAATGCCCATCACTTCCTCCCCGGTTTTCGTGTCGAGCGCGCCCGTCGGCTCGTCCGCGAGGACGATAGCGGGGTCTGTCACGATCGCACGGGCAATTGCCACGCGCTGCTGCTGCCCGCCGGAGAGTTCGTTCGGGTTGTGGGACATGCGTTCGCTGAGGCCCACGATATGCAGTGCCTCCCGCGCCCGAATTTCCGCCTGCGACCGGTGCACGCCCTGGTAGAGGAGCGGCTGCATCACCTGGCGCAGCGCATCCATCCGCGGGAGGAGGTTGAATGCCTGGAACACGAAACCGATTCTCCGGCTGCGGATGAATGCCTGCTCATCCTCGCTCACGTTCCCGACTTCCTTGTTCTCCAGCAGGTATGCGCCCGTCGTCGGCGTATCCAGCAGGCCGATGATGTTCATGAGCGTGGATTTCCCCGAGCCAGAGGGGCCCATGATTGCCACGAATTCCCCGGAGGCGATCGTGAGGGAGATGCCCCTCAGCACCTGGAGGCTCTCTGTGCCGAGCGGGTAGCTCTTCGTGATGTCGCGAAGGCGGATCATGGGCATTAACGGGAGGTATTCGTTCGAGTGCCTCCCCCCGAAGGTCCGCCGAAGCCGCCCATGCCCCGCATGAACTGCCGTGCGGCATCATCTCCCTGATCCGTTGCCGTCGTCTCGGAGGCAAGGTTTACCGAAACAATCGCATCGCCTTCGCTGATGCCGGAGAGAATCTCCGTCACCTTGCCGTCGGTAACCCCCGTTTCCACGACGATGCTCTGTCCGTCAGGCGTGCGCACCGTCGTCGTGTTCCCCGTGTGCTGCAGCGCGAGGTTCGGCACGGTGAGCACGTTCGTCTTGCTCGCGATGTCGATCGTCGCCACCGCTGTCATGCCCGAGAGGATCGTGAGATCGGCGGGTGTCGGCAGCTTGACCGAGACTTCGTACGATACCACGCCGGACTGCTCGACCGGCGTGGGGTTGATCTCGTCGATCGCGCCTTCGAACGTCTGGCCCGGCACGGCATCGAACGTGATGTGCGCGTTCATGCCGGTGCGCACCCGCACGACGTCCACCTGATCGAGGAGGATTGTGACGATGAGGAAGTCGCGGTTCTCCAGCACGACGTACTTCTCTTCCGCGGTGTCGGCCAGGAGGTTATCGCCCACCTTGAAATCAAGACGACGGACGATGCCGTCGAATGGCGCGACGATTTGGTAGTCATCCACAGTTTTCTGCGTCTTCGCGAGCGAGGCCGCCCGCTGCGCGACATCGTTCTGCTTGAGCTGGATCTGAATGTCCACGCCGGCAGTGGTGTTCGTGAGACCGGCTTTCTTCGAGGCGTAGTCCTCCTGCATCTTCGCGACGGCATCCTTCTGCTTCGCGAGATCGGCGGGGTTCTTTGTCTGCAGAATTTCCCGGTTCTCCTGCGCAAGCGCAAGCGCGTTCTCCGCCGTCTGCACGGCATCGATCTTCTGCTGGAGCGTTACACTGGGGATGCCGCCGTTTTTCTTTGCGGAGACCGCGGCGAGATTCGCCTGCGCCGTAACGGCATCGTTTACGAGCCCCTTTGCAGTTGTGCGATTCGTATTCACGGTGTTGCGGTATGCCTGCAGGTCTTCCACGGTGAACCGGGGAGGATCCGTGGTTGCCCCCTGCAGGAGGGCATACGCGTTCTCCCCCAGCGCAGAGATTGCCTGGGCGAGCGCCTCTGCATCCGAGAGAGCATTCACGATCACATCCGGATCCTTCTCCGCCGAGAGCGTCGCGCCGTACTTCTTCCGCATGTCGTCGGCAGCATTCACCGCGCCGAGGTAATCCCACTCCGTGTCGAGCTTGAGCGCGAAGTCCGTGTAGAGCAGCGCGTCCACATCCAGCGTGTAGGTCCCCTGTGACGGACGGGCCGATCCCCCCCGGGTGAGCACGTCGTAGAAGGAATCGAGGAGCTTCTCCGAGGACATCAGGATGTTCTGCGCAGTCGCCGCGATGGACTGCGTCTCTGTTTCGCGGGTTTTCTCCAGCTCGAGCTGCGCCTGCTTGAGCGCCGCGGTTTTCTCCTCCACCGATCGCTCTGCCGCGGCGATGGTCGAAGGGAGCTGCTGTTCCGTGACGAGGAGGGTTTCCTGTGCCTGCAGGAGCTGCCGCTCGGCTTCCCGCATCGAATTCTCGGCATCGAGGATCTCCTTCTCGCGGTCCACCTGGAGCTGCCTGAGCTGCAGCGCGCTCGCACCGACAGCGAGCTGCGACTGCCGCATGTCGGCGAGCACGGTCGTCTTGTCGAGCTCCGCGATCACCTGCCCCTGCGTCACGTGGTCGCCTTCCTGCACGTGCACAGCGGCGACGGTGCCTTTCTGGTTGAACTTGAGTTGCTGTTCGCTCGCGAACGTCACCTGGCCGATGGCGCTCACGGTCGTGACGATGTCGCCACGGCTGACGACGATGACGTCATTCGCCGCTTGAGACGATTCGTCGTCGTACGTGAAGATCACGAACGCGCCGCCGACGGTGATGGCTCCGCACAGGCCGAGGATGTAACTCCTGAGTGCAATGTGCTGCAGGAACGCGCGGATGCGCGGGGGAATGACGAGGAATCGGCGGAGATTCTCTGGGATCGCGACCATGGTGCTTAGAAGGAAGAGGCGGAAGATGAAGATGAAGAAGACGATGACGACGAACTGAGAGAACTGCTGGCTGCGGCATCCGAAGATTGCTGCTGATCTCCGCTGCGCATGCGGTTGCCGCGCATGCCGCCTGGGGCCGGGAAATCCTCAATCCCGTGCTCGCGGGCGATCTCCTGCACGGTTTTTCCGCCCTCCATTTCCGTCCGCAGTTCCTCCTCCGTCATCCCGAGCCGGTTGGCCATCCTGCCGATATCGGGCCCATTCCCCTGGCGCTGCCAGTTGCCGCCTCCCATGGGGGGGAATCCAGGTTCGGGCGAAGGGGCCAGAAGGCGGAATGCCCCGACGAAGAGCGTGAGCATGGCGAGGCCCGTGGCGACGCCGAGGACGAATGAAATGGGGTGGAATTGACGCATAGAAAAATACTGGAAGAATATATCGAGTATAGGTTGGGGAGATTAAGGGGGGATTAAGAGATGCCACGGGCTTCATGACTGCAAAAGGGCGTGATTCTTAATCCGGTCTTAATCTGCGTGGGGTACGATGCCGCCATCGGACGATTCCCATGCATATCCTCCTCATTGAAGATCAGGAGAAGTTGGCCGGGAACATCGCGCAGTTCCTCGCGCTCGAGCACTACGCGGTGACCGTCGCGCACGACGGCAAGGAGGGCTTCGAGAAAGCCATGACGCAGGACATCGACCTCCTCATCCTCGACATCAACCTCCCCGGCATGGATGGCTACCTGATCTGTTCCATGCTTCGCAAGGAGAAGAAAAATATGCCTATTCTCATGCTCACTGCCCGCTCGTCTCAGCGTGACATCGTGCAGGGGCTCAACCTCGGTGCCGACGATTACCTGTGCAAACCATTCGACCTTCGCGAGCTCCTGGCGCGCGTGCGGGCGCTGCTGCGGCGCAACGGCCAGCACAAGGATCCGAGCCTCTCGGCGGGGGATATCACGCTCAATACGAACACGCGCGAGGCGCAGAGGAAGGGGAAGAAGGTGAATCTCTCCCCGAAGGAATTCGCGCTCCTCGAGTTCCTGCTCCAGCACAAAGGCTCCGTGCAGGATCGGCCGCGGATCATCGAGCACGTGTGGGGCGGCAGGGACGAGCTCCTCTTCTCGCAGACGGTGGATGTCCACGTTGCATACCTTCGGCGTAAGCTTGGTAAAGGTCTCATCGAGACGGTTCCCGGCAAGGGGTACGTCATTCCTTCCGACGACTAGCGCATGTTCCGGAGAATCAGTATCACCATCGCCCTGCAGTTCACGGCGTTCGTGTTCCTGCTCTTCCTCGTGAACGGAGCGCTCTTCCTTGCTGCGGATCTCGGCAACGCGCGGCGGCAGACGCAGTTCCGCCTTGCGCGGGCAATGGATGTGCTGAAGGAGAGGCCGGTGATGACGATGATGGAGGAATGGCCCGCCGACTTTGCTCCGCCCATGCCGCCACGGATGCGCGAGCATGTGCGCATTCTGGATGCGGGGGGCAATGCGGTGTACAGCAGCGGATTCTTCACGGATCTCCCCTTGGGCAAGGAGGAGGGGATTTCCCGTCTGACCGTGCAGAACGAGCAGTACGCGATTCTCACGGCTCCGATTGTGCGAGACGGCCGGCGCGAGGGCACGGTGCAGATCGCGGAACTCGAACGGTTCCAGCGGGAAGACGTGCTCACCCGCGCTCTTCTCTACCTACTCGTGAGCGCAGGCATTTCCGGTCTCACGTTCCTCGTGGGGCTTGCGTTCGCGGAGCGGAGCCTCCGGCCGGTGAAGCAGATGGTCGAGCGCCTGGAGCAGTTCACGCAGGACGCGAGCCACGAGCTGCGCACGCCGCTCGCCGCCCTTAGCTCATCGCTCGATCTTGCGCTGAAATCGAAGAAGTACCGGGAGGGCATCCTCTCCGCCAAAGAGGATCTTCGGCAGGTGGCGGCGCTCGCGGAGCGCCTGCTCGATCTCGCGCGTCTGGACCGGTTCACCATCGATGCGGCTTCCGTCGATTTCTCCGGTCTCGTGGGGGAGGCAGTCCGGCGCCACAGCGCACAGGCTGCGGAGAAGCATCTTGCAATTGAGAGCTCTGTAACTCCCGGCGTGACGGTGCACGGCGACGCGGCGCTGCTCCGGCAGGTGCTCGCGAATCTCCTGATGAACGCGGTGAAGTTCAGTACAGCACGCGGCGGCACCATTCGCATCCGGCTCACGCGGGATGCGCTCGTCGTCGCGGATGAGGGGGTCGGCATCGCCAAACGCGACCTGCCCCATGTCTTCGACCGGTTCTACCAGGCCGAGCACTCCCGCAGCCATGGCGGATTCGGCCTCGGCCTCGCGCTCGTGAAGCGGATTGTGGAACTGCACGGATGGAAGATCTTCGTCCAGAGTAAAGAGGGGAAAGGCACGGCATTCACCGTGAGTTTCCCGTCGCAATCGTAAGCGGAGACCGGCCTTAATCGTCCCTTAAGATCCACTCCGTACACTGCGGGGCAGTCGCGCGATATGTTCCCTATTTCTTTCCATTTTTCTCGTATGAAAGTTTCCCACACACTTCTCCTCGGTTCTGCCGCCATGTCGGCTGTCCTCGTTTCCGCCTCGGCGGCATTCGCCGCCCAGGCAGACAGCGGCACGCCGCGCGCCGCGCGCGAGTTCCCCGTTCCGACGCAGCAGTGCCTCCAGGCGCTCGCGGCGAAGGAGGAAGTCGTTCTCGCGGAGTTCGACAGCCAATCCGCTCAGCGCAAGGCCGCAGTGCAGGCGCACCGCGACGCTCTTGCTGCCGCGGCGGCGATTGCCGATGACGATGAGCGCAAGGCTGCGATGCAGCAGGCCCGCGAGGCATTTCGTGCCGACATGCAGGAGCCGTCCGAAGCCATGCAGGCGGCCATGGATGCCGTGCGCGATGCGTGCGGCGGCGGGTTCGGCCAGGGTTTCGGCCCCGGCTCTGGACCGATGAAGGGGATGATGCGGGGCGGCATGCACGGAGAACGGCGCGGCGGCACCGGTTCCTGCGGCAATGCCGCAACGGTAGGAGAGGGCAATGCAAACCAGGACAACGAGTAGCACATCATCGGCCGGGATAGGTGCGAACAACGCTGCCTGCCACGGCGGCGTTTTCGCAGTGCGCTTACCGGCTCGCCCGCCGGCGGTCGATATCCGTGAGGAGCTTCTTGCGCAGGCGGATGCTCTGTGGCGTGATCTCCACGAGCTCGTCATCCCCGATGTACTCCAGAGCCTGTTCCAGGGTCATCGGCTGCACGGGCGTGAGCATGATCGCCTCATCGCTGCCCGACGCGCGCATGTTCGAGAGTTTCTTCTCCTTGAGGGGGTTCACGGTCATGTCCTCGCTCTTCGCGCTCTCGCCGATGACCATGCCCTCGTACACTTTCGTCTGCGGAGTGATGAACAGGCGGCCGCGTTCCTGCAGGTTCCAGAGCGCGAACGCCACGGTCTCGCCCGTGGCCATGGAGATCATGGAACCGCGGGTGCGGGTGGGCAGGTCGCCCTTGTACGGTTCGTACGCGATGAATGAATGCGTGAGGATTCCCTCGCCGCGCGTCTCGATGATGAAGTCGCCGCGCATGCCAAGCAGCCCGCGCGTCGGCACTTTGAACTCCATGCGGGTGTGGCCGTTCGCCGTCTTCATGTCGAGCATCTCGCCCTTGCGGCGCGAGAGCATGTCGATCACCGTGCCGGTGAATTCCTCCGGCACGTCGATGATGGCCTGCTCAATCGGCTCCTCGCGAATGCCGTCCCGCACGCGGTCGATCACTTCGGGGCGCGAAACCTGCAGCTCGAACCCCTCGCGGCGCATGTCCTCGATGAGCACCGAGAGGTGCAGCTCGCCGCGGCCGGAGACCTTGTATGCGTCGCTCCCCGGAATCTCTTCCACGGTGAGGCCCACGTTCGTCTCCCGCTCCTTCTCCAGCCGCGCGCGGATGTGGCGCGTGGTGACAAGAGAGCCCTCCCGTCCGGCGAAGGGCGAGTTGTTCACGAGGAACAGCATGGAGATGGTTGGCGGATCGATGGTGATCGCTGGCAGCACCGGCGCGGATTCCTCCGTGGTGATCGTTTCGCCGACGTAGATGTCCGGAATGCCCGCGACCATCACAATGTCCCCCGCGACGGCCTCCGGAACTTCCATGCGCTTGAGGCCCTGCGTCACGCAGATTTTCGTGATCTTGCCCTGGCGCACCTCGCCCGAAGTCGTCTTGACGAACACTTTGTCCCCCGTGGAGATCCTGCCCTCGAATACGCGGCCGATTGCGAGCCTGCCGAGGTAGGAGTCATACCCGAGCGAGCTCGGCTGCATGCGGAACGGGGCGTGCAAGTTCTGCGGCGCCGCGGGAACCTTTTCCATAATGCACTCGAAGAGCGGCGTGAGGTCGCGCGAGTTGTCCTCGATCGTGCGCTTGGCGATACCCTCGCGCGCCACGGCGAAGAGGTAGGGGAAATCGAGCTGCTCGTGGTTGGCGCCGAGCGCCACGAAGAGATCGAACACCTCATCCACCACCTCGAGAGGCCGGGCAGCGGATTTGTCGATCTTATTCACGATGACAATCGGCTTGAGCCCCAGTTCCAGCGATTTCTTGAGCACGAATTTCGTCTGCGGCATGGGTCCCTCCTGCGCGTCCACGAGGAGCAGCACGCAGTCCACCGTGCGGAGAATGCGCTCCACCTCGCTCCCGAAGTCGGCGTGCCCGGGCGTATCCACGATGTTGATCTTGCAATCCCCGTAGCGGATGGAGGTGTTTTTGGCGTAGATCGTGATGCCGCGCTCGCGTTCCTGCGCGTTGCTATCCATGATCAGTTCTCCCACCGTTTCGTGCGCGGCGAACGCGCCGCCCTGCTTGAGCAGCGCATCCACGAGCGTGGTCTTGCCGTGGTCGACGTGCGCGATGATGGCGATGTTCCGGATTTCCATGGGGCGAAAGTTGCCGCACTCTACAGAGAGTGCGGGGGGCTGTGAATACGCGCAGCCGAGAAAACCGCGCGTTTATCGTGGGCGTTTTCTGTCGCGGTCCCTGCGGCGAAATCCCCGCTCATGCCGTGGCTGGCGGGAGAATCGAGAGGGACGTTGCTGCCACGGGCGTTCTTCCCGATGCGGGGTTTCGTGCAGGGCCGGTGGGGGAGGGGCAGGCGGCAGGGCAGGGAGGGATTTACGCTTGAGCGAGGACCGGATGAGCCGTTCGATGTCGCGGATGTCCGCAGTCTGATCCGGCGTGGCAAACGAGATGGCGCAGCCTTCGCGTCCGGCGCGGCCCGTTCGGCCGATGCGGTGCACGTAGTCGCCCGGATCGCTCGGCAGATCGAAGTTGATCACTGCTTCAATGCCCGTCACGTCGATCCCGCGGGAGGCGATATCGGTTGCCACGAGCACCCGGAACACGCCGCTCTTGAACCCGTCGAGGGCGGCGCGCCGCTGCGCGAGCGAGCGGTTGGCGTGGATCTCCGCGGCGGTATGCCCCATCTTCCGCACGGCCAGCGTGATCTTCTTGGCGCCGTACTTGGTGCGGGAGAACACGAGCACGGTGCCCTGGTGCTCCGCGAGCATCGCGGCGAGCAGGGGGAGCTTCTCGTGTTTCTGCACGATGAAGAGCTCCTGGCGGATTGCGCCGATCGTGGTGCCCGGCGGCGCCACCTCGATGCGCAGCGGCAGGCGCAGCTCGCGGTGCGCGAGCTGCATGATGTCTGCGGGCATGGTGGCGGAGAAGAGCAGGGTCTGCCGTTCCTTGGGGACATGGCGGAGGATCTCGTTGATCTGGGGACGGAAGCCCATGTCGAACATGCGGTCCGCCTCGTCGAGCACGAGGATGGAGACCTCGCGCAGCGTGATGCTCTTCTGCTGCAGGTGGTCGTTCAGGCGCCCCGGCGTGGCGATCACCACGCGGGGATTCTGGCGGATCGCGCGCTTCTGCTGCTCGATCGGCGCGCCGCCCACGAGCACCGCGGTGCGGATTCCGAGCGCCGGCGCGAACGTCGCGAGCGATTCCTCCACCTGGTAGGCGAGCTCCCGCGTGGGCACTACCACGAGCCCGCGGCCGGGGCCGCTTGCGAGGCGCTGGAGCATGGGGATGCCGAATGCGAAGGTCTTGCCCGTGCCGGTCTGCGCGATACCCACCAGATCCTTGCCCGCGAGCCCAGCCGGAATGGATTGTTCCTGAATGGGCGTTGGCACGGTGAAGTTGCGGTTCGCGAGGATCGCGAGGATCTGCGACATGATGCCGAGCGACGAGAAGGATGCCGGGGCATCGTCCTGCACTGCCGGTTGTGCGGCATGGGCGTGCGCGCCGTTCCCCCCCGGCCTCTGGGCGGGGTGGTGATGGTTCTGCGGAACGATCATCTGCGCAAATTGTAGCGAAAAAACCGGCACGCAGCCACCGTTTCCCGCGGAATCTTGCAGGGGAATGCGCCGCTCAGCGGTTCATCCACGCCACGCCCGCCTGCAGCACGGCGGCGAATGCCACCCAGAGCAGGTAGGGCGCCTGCGCCCAGGCTACCCACCGCGAGTACGGGCGGACGGCGCGCATCATCCACACAATGGTCACGAGCACCACGAGGATGTCCGCGAGCGCAAGCACCTGATCCTTCAGGCTGATCTGCAGCGGCCGGAAGAGCAGGTTCGCGGCGAGGTTCAGCGCGAACGGCGCCGCGATGCGCACCGGCCAGTCGCGCCCCGCAACCTTGAGGAACACGTACCCGAAGGACACGATGATGATCGTGTAGAGCACGGACCACACGGGGGCAAACACCCACGCGGGCGGCGCGAACCACGGTTTGGCAAGCTCTGCGTACCAGAGGGCGTTCTCGGCGGCGGTCATGCGGGCAGTCTAGCAGGTGCTCATCATTCTTCGTAGCCCCACGCCTGCATCCATCCTTGCATCGTTTCGATCTCCGCCTGCTGGGCGGAGATGATCTCCTGCGCCATGCGTCTGATCTCCGGATGCTTGGCGGATGTGAGGGCCTCCTGCGCCATCTCGATCGCGCCCTGGTGGTGGGGGATCATCATCGTGAGGAACGCCTCATCGAACTCGTCGCCCGTCTTGCTCTCCATCATTTCCGTCATGTCCTCCATGGACATGCCCATTGCGTCATCCTCGTCCTCCATATCCATGCCCATCCTCCACATCACCCCGCGGTCGATCATCGTCTTCCCTTTGCCGAAGCACCCGCCGCCGGCCCAGCCCCCGCGCATCGGCATGCCGCCCGTGCTGAGAAACCCCACGAGGATACCGCCAATCACGAGGCCGATGCCCCAGGCCTTGAGCTGCTTTTCCTCAAGCTGCTTAGCCGCCCACAGAACGAGGAAGAGCACGCCGACGACGAATGCGAGCATGGCGAGCGCGTGCGCTCCCCAGAGGAGAGGCATGCCGGCATTCCAGCCGGTGGTGTTCATCATGTGCATCATGGGTGTGTGGGGTAGGGGAGCCCGAGTATACCCGCGCACGCGGAACGCAGTCAGTTGTGCAAATGGAGTGTTTTGTGATCTTGGTGACGGTTATTGGTTTGTTCGTTGGCAAGCGGAACGGTCGTGAACTTTATAGTTGGGTCCTAGACAACGTCCTTGGGCGTCGTATTTCAGGAACCTGAGGGCAAGACGGTCACATCACTTTCCGTTAGATTTCACTCCCTCCGAGTTTTGCTGTTTCAAAGCTTGTATAGCATTTGCAACCATTTGATCATAAGTTGTATCTGGTAAATCTGCTGCTTTCTCAACTCTTCTTGGCGACTGTTGAGATTGCTGGCCACTAATTGGCTGATTGTCATTTTCATCACCCATATGCGACAATTTTGCCAGATTTATGATCAGAAATACAGCAAGTGAAATTATGCCTAACATAAAAAATATCGGGGCTCCTTTATTGGAGTAATGAACCATCCAGTTGTAATTTCTACCTTTTGAAACCAAATCGCAGTACTTATTCTTCTTTCCATTTGCTTCTTTCCAATATTGATCATCTTGAGGTCTATTATGTATAAATTTTTTCAAATCATCATTTGCATGACTAATTTCCAAGCTGGTTCTAGCTCTAGCTACTGCAAACATATAAGAAAGAACGATACAAAGGATGCACAATGTTAAGAGCACAATTGCTGCAAACCCAAAATTTCTTAGAGCCAATAATCCAAAATTATTAATTTGAACAAAGGTTAAGAAAGCCAGAAGCAAGCCGATCGCTCCTCCTGAAATTGAAACCATATATTTATCTAGCTCTAAGGCATTAATTTCAAGTTCTTTCTTACTATCATTCGTAAATGAGGACATTTGTTCTTCGGCTTGGCGATAATCTTCATTAGTGGGAGACATGTTACTAAAAACTTCTTGTAATGGAGTTTCCTTCAGCACCTGCTCAGGGCTTTTTTTCTTATTTATAAATGAAAACATAAGCATAATTTAGCATACATCTTTCGATTTGGGGCATCACGATCATATGCCCATATTAGTCCCCACTTCGCGCCTGCGGCGCTCCGGGGGGCCAAGCATCTTCGGCTTCGCGCTTCGCACTGCGTGCTCGCGCTCAGCTCGAATTCAGCTTGGCTGGGGAGGAGGGATTCGAACCCCCGAATGACGCGTCCAGAGCGCGTTGCCTTACCTCTTGGCGACTCCCCAATGTACCGCGCACCGTATCTTACGCACGGCGCAGAGCACCGTGAAGAGGAAATCCCGCGGAATCCACCCGCCCCTCCTCACAGGCACGGTTCCTGCGGCATGGGCGCCGCAGGCTGCCCGTGGCGCACCCACGCGCCGTTGCGGCAGAGCCAGGTATCCTCCTCGCCCCGCAGGGCGAGAACCATGAGTCCCAGAGCCACGAGAATCACAATCGCAATGAGGGAAATCCCCATCCGGCTGATGCGGTGGGAACGGCGGGGAGAGAGCATGATCCAAAAGTACTCTCTTTCACCCTTTGCAGGAATTGCCTGTTCCCGTAGAGTGTTCGCGCTTCGAATTTCTTAAATCCCCTTTCTATGCCAGGCACAGTATCGCAAGTCGTGGGCGCCGTGGTGGACTGCGTCTTCCCCCAGGAGGAACTTCCGCCGCTCTTCAACGCGCTCCATGTGAAGATGAACGATGAGGATCTCACGCTGGAAGTGCAGCAGCACCTGGATGGCGGAGCCGTGCGCACCGTCGCCATGGGGCCAACAGACGGCCTCTCCCGCGGAGCGGTGGTGGAGGATTCCGGCGCGCCGATCTCGGTGCACGTCGGCCCGGAGACGCTTGGCCGCATGTTCGATGTTCTCGGCAACCCGCTCGACGGCATGGAGCCGGTGACGACGAAGAAGCGCTACCCCATCCACCGCCCCGCGCCGACGTTCGACGAGCAGTCCACGCAGACCGAGGTGCTGGAGACGGGGATCAAGGTCATCGACCTCATCTGCCCGATCCTCAAAGGAGGCAAGGTGGGGCTCTTCGGCGGCGCGGGAGTGGGCAAGACTGTGGTGGTGAAGGAGCTGATCCGCAACATTGCGACCGAGCACGGCGGCTTCTCGGTGTTCGCCGGGGTGGGGGAGCGCAGCCGCGAGGGCAACGACCTCTACTACGAAATGAAGGATTCCGGCGTGCTCGCGAAGACGACACTCGTCTTCGGCCAGATGAACGAGCCGCCCGGGCCGAGGCTCCGCGTGGGGCTCACCGGCCTCGCGTACGCGGAGTACTTCCGCGACGAGGAGCAGCGCGACGTGCTGCTGTTCGTCGATAACATCTTCCGCTTCACGCAGGCGGGTTCCGAGCTCTCGGTGCTCCTTGGGCGCATTCCGTCCGCCGTGGGCTACCAGCCGACGCTCGCGAACGAAATGGGCCAGCTGCAGGAGCGCATCACCTCCACGAAGAAGGGGTCCATCACCTCCGTGCAGGCGGTGTACGTGCCGGCCGACGACTTTACCGATCCGGCTCCGGCCACCACCTTCGGCCACCTGGACTCCACCATCGTGCTCTCCCGCGCGCTTTCCGAGCTCGGCATCTACCCGGCCGTCGACCCGCTCGATTCCACCTCCACGATCCTCGCGCCGGATGTGGTGGGCGAGGAGCACTACCAGACGGCCCGCGCCGTGCAGAAGGTGCTGCAGCGCTACAAGGAACTGCAGGACATCATCGCGATTCTCGGCATGGAGGAGCTCAGTGACGAGGACAAGCTCACCGTGAAGCGCGCCCGCAAGATTCAGCGCTTCCTCTCGCAGCCGTTCTTCGTCGCCGAGACCTTCACCGGCACGCCGGGCAAGTTCGTCCGCCGCCAGGATACGGTGCGCGGGTTCAAGGCGATCCTGGAAGGCCAGATGGATGATGTTCCCGAGCAGGCCTTCTACATGAAGGGCGGCATTGAAGACGTGAAGTGAGTATGCAGTGTTCAGCAGTCAGTATGCAGGGAATCTCCACTCCACCGGCCCGCAAGGTTCATTCCTTCACTGATCTCCTTGCATGGCAGGAAGCTCATAAGCTGGTTGTTGCATTGTATGCCGAAACGAGAAAGTTTCCTCACGACGAACAGTTCGGGCTCGTGAGCCAGTTGCGAAGAGCTGCTGTGTCGATTACGTCGAATATTGCTGAGGGGTTCAGTCGGCAATCGAAAAAAGAGAAAACGCAGTTTTACTGCATATCGATGGGATCGTTGCGGGAAGTCCAGAACCAGCTGCTCATTGCGCGTGACGTCGGGTTGATGCGCAAGGACGATGCAGAATCGTTAGCGGAGAACACAGTTCTAATCAGTAAGCTCTTGAGTGGTTTGATCAAGAAGTTATCCCCCTGAATACTGCATACTGTTTCCTGCATACCATGCTCCTCCGTCTATTAATCACCACGCCGGACCGCCCCATGTTCGAGGGGGAAGTGAACTCCGTTTCGCTCCCGACGCCGAGCGGGGAAATCACGGTGCTCCCGCACCACATTCCGATCATGAGCATCGTGGAGCCGGGCGTGGTGACGATCCGGCAGAAGAGCGGCGAGAGCCTCCTAGCTGTTTCCCGTGGAGTGGTGGAGGTGGATGGCACGACGATCCATGTCCTTGTGGATACGGCGGACCGTGCCGAAGAGCTGGAGGAGCAGGCAATCCTCAGCGCGCGGGCGGCCGCGGAAAAACTCCAGAAGGAACGGCGCGACGATCGCGAGGGCTTCGCGGAGGCAACCGCGCTCCTGGAACGCGAGCTCGCGAAACTCCGGGTGGTGCGTCGCCGCCGCGGGAGCCGTGCCGCTGTGCCTCCTTCCGATACGCATGTCGAATAATGCGCCAGCACAGGGCAAACAGCCGGAACCCATGGGCCTTCTGCTCAGTCTGCGCCTCGCGTGGAACCTGGGGTACATCATCGCCCTCCCTGCGGTGCTCTTCGGGTTCGGCGGCGCGTACCTGGACAAGTCGCTTGGCACATCGCCCCTCTGCATTCTCACGGGTTTCGTGCTTGCGGCGCTCATTTCCGGCATTGGCGTGTACCGCAAGTTAAAGGAGATCATCCGCTGATTCTTTCCCTCCGCATCACCATTATGGAAGGTATCGAGACACCCCCCCTGGCATCCGAGACGATTGCGCATCTTGGATCATTCGAAATCCGCAACACTCTCATCATGGCGTGGCTTGCGATGCTCGTAGTGTTCGCGCTCGCGTTCTTCGCCTGGAGAACCAGGTACAAGCTGGTGCCCGGGCGGTTCCAGGCATTTCTGGAGCTCATCGTGGAAGGACTTTTTTCTTTCTTCCAGTCCGTGATTGGCGATAAGCGCCAGACGCGGACGTTCTTCCCGCTCATCGCGACGATCTTCCTCTTCCTCATGCTCGCGAACTGGATGGGCATCCTGCCGGGAGTCGGGAGCATCACGATCCCCGGGGAGCACGGGGGCCACATCATGAATTTGCCGATTTTCCGTTCCATGAATGCGGACGTGAACATGACGCTCGCAATCGCGCTCATCTCCGTGATTTCCACGCAGCTCTTCGGCATTGCGGCGCTCGGCGTGCTGCCCTACGCGGGCAAGTTCTTCGTGCCGCCCTGGAAAGATCCCATCGGGAGCTTTGTCGGCATTCTGGAGCTCATTGCCGAGATCGCGAAGATCATCTCCTTTAGCTTCCGTCTCTTCGGCAACATCTTCGCGGGAGAAGTGCTGCTCGTTGTCATCAGTTACCTCATGCCGTACTTCGCTCCCATCCCGTTCCTCGGGCTCGAACTCTTTGTCGGATTCATCCAGGCGCTCGTGTTCGCGCTCCTCACGGCGGTGTTCCTCAAGATGGCAGCCACGGCTCACGGAGGCCATGAACACGGGCACGAGGAGGGGCACATGGCGGAGGTGGCGCACGCATGAGACGTAGGTGACTGGTGTATTTGCACATTCCATGCAATGGAAAATTTTTCCGTCAAATTCGGGCAGAGCGCCCATTTGCACCCTTGATTTTCTCTTGCCCCGTCCCTACAATCCGCGCGCTTTTTACCATCTCTTTCCCCGTATTGTATGCCAGAAGTCGCAGAAGCCGCCAAAGCAGCCGGCTCCATGGTCCTCGATAAGAACATGCTGGTCGCCGCCACCATGGTGCTCGGTGCGTTCATGCCGGCGTTCTCCATCGGTTGGATGGGGAGCAAGGCCATGGAAGCAATCGGCCGCAACCCGGAGGCCGCGAGCCGCATCCAGACGCCGATGGTTCTCGCCGTCGCGTTCACGGAAGCCATCGCGATCTACTCCCTCGTCGTCGCCCTCATCATCAAGTTCGTCTGATTTAGGCGGATTTCTCCGGTGACGTACGCGGGGGTGCCTCACGCCCCCTGATACTTTCCCTTACCGCTGTCTCCTCATGGAACTGCTCGTGAAGCTCGGCATCAATTGGCAGCTGCTTGCCGCCCAGGTTGTGAACTTCCTCATCGTGCTCGGGGTTCTCGGATTCTTTGTCTACAAACCATTTCTCAATCTCCTGGATTCCCGGGCAGAGCGCATCCGCAAAGCAATGGAGGATGCCAAGCGCATCGAGAACCAGATGAAGGAGTTCGAGGCGGTGCGGCAGGAGGAGCTGAAGAAGATCGATGCGGAGAGTGGTGCGTACTTCGAGCGCGTTCGAAAGCAGGCGGAGGCGCTGCAGGAGGAGATTCTCGCGAACGCTCGCAAGGAGGCACAGACCGTGCTGGATCAGGCGCTCCGCCGCATCGACGAGGAGCGCCGTGCCATGATGGATGAGGCCATGAAGACGTTGGGCAAGGTCATCGTCACGATGACCGAGAAGATCCTCGAGCGGGAATTCTCGCCTACGGATCAGGAGCGGATTGTGAAGTCCCTCGCGGCAGATCTCCCGAAGACCCTCCGATGAAGATCACCGCTCTCGCCATCGCACGGGCACTCGTGGAGGTCGCGAAGACCCTCCCCGAATCGGAAGCCCCGGCGCTGGCGGATGCTGCGGCCGACCTGCTCATTACGAACGGCCTCTGGAAAGATTCCCGTACCTTCCCCGCGCTCGTCCTGAGTGTGTGGCAAAAGGCGGAAGGCATCGTCCCAGTACGCATTACGACGGTGAACGGCGACGCCGGTTCCCTCAAGGGAGACGTTGTCGATGCGGTGCAGAGCGTGTTGAAGCGTCGTTGCACCGTGGAGGAGCGGGCGGATTCCTCGATCCTTGGCGGCGTGCTGCTCACTGTCGGCGATGAGCGGTACGACGCAACGCTCCGCGGTTCGCTCTCGGCTGTTTCAGAACGCCTCAGCGCGTCCATTCCCGTTGCAGACTGATTTCCCCCCTCTCTATGTCCGTGAACCAGACGCTCATCAAAACGCTCTCCGACCGCATTGCCTCCTACCGCAAGGAGGTGAAGCACGAGCATACCGGAACGGTGCTTTCGGTGGGTGACGGCATCGCGACGATCGCCGGTCTCTCCAATGTCGGCGCGTCGGAGATGATTGATTTCGGCAACGGCGTGATGGGGGTGGCGCTCAACCTGGAAGAGGACTACGTCGGCGCGATCGTCCTTGGCGACTACGCGAAGATCAAGGAAGGCGACACGGCAAAGGCGACCGGGAAGATCCTCTCCGTGCCGGTCGGCAAGGAGATGATCGGCCGCGTGGTGAGCCCGCTTGGCGAGCCGAAGGACGGCGGTCCCGCGATCGTCACGAAGCAGCGCAATCCGGTGGAGAAGGTCGCGCCGCGCGTCATTGAACGCAAGTCAGTCACCATGCCGCTCCAGACGGGCATCAAGGCCATTGATGCCATGATCCCGATCGGCCGCGGCCAGCGCGAACTCATCATCGGCGACCGCCAGACGGGGAAGACCGCGGTCGTGATCGACACGATCATCAACCAGAAGGAAACGCAGAAGAGCGACCGGCCGGTGACATGCATCTACGTCGCGATCGGGCAGAAAGAATCGAAGGTCGCGAAGATCGTCTCCGAGCTCAAGAAGCACGGCGCGATGGACTACACCATCGTCGTCACGGCTTCCGCATCCGAGCCCGCTTCCCTCTCGTTCATCGCCCCGTTTGCCGGGTGCGCGATGGGCGAATACTTCCTGGAAAACGGAGGGGACGTTCTCTGCATTTACGACGACCTCTCCAAGCACGCGTGGGCGTACCGCCAGGTTTCCCTGCTGCTGCGCCGCCCGCCGGGACGCGAGGCGTACCCGGGTGACGTGTTCTACCTCCACTCGCGCCTTCTGGAGCGCGCCGTGTGCCTGGATGACAAGCACGGCGGTGGCTCTCTCACGGCTCTGCCAATCATTGAAACGCAGGCCGGCGACATCTCCGCGTACATCCCGACGAACGTCATTTCCATCACCGACGGGCAGATCTACCTGGAATCCGATCTTTTCTACAAGGGGATCCGTCCGGCCGTGAACGTCGGCCTTTCCGTTTCCCGCGTTGGCTCCGCCGCGCAGAAGAAATCCATGAAGAAAGTGGCGGGGAGGCTCCGCATCGATCTGGCGCAGTACCGCGAGCTCGCGGTCTTCGCGCAGTTCGGTTCCGACCTCGACCAGGAAACGAAGAAGCAGCTTGACCGCGGCGCACGCCTCACGGAGATCCTCAAGCAGGAACAGTACGTGCCGGTGCCGGTTGGCGAGCAGGTTGCAGTCCTGTACGCGGGCGTGAACGGGCTCCTCGACGACGTGCCGGTGGCCGACATCCGCCGGTTCGAGAAGGAGTACGTCGCATTCCTCAAGAGCAAGCACCCCGATGTGCTTAAGCAGCTCGCAACCGAGATTAAGCCGGAGACGGAGGAGGTCATGAAGCGCCTCACGGCGACGTTCAAGGCGGAGAAGGGCTTCGGCGCGAAGGACGCACAGTAACCCACGGTTTCCCCTCGAATCTCCCCATGGCGCGCAGCCTCCGTGATCTCCGGCGGAAGATGAAGGCCATCAAGGCCACCAGGCAGGTGACCAAGGCCATGGAGCTCGTTGCAGCGTCCAAGATGCGTCGTGCCGTGCAGAATGCCCAGCGCCTGCGCCACTATGCGTTTACCGCGTGGCACGTCCTCCAGAAGATGGCGAAGGTTCACCCGGGGATCCACCCGTTCCTCGAGCAGCGCGAGCCGAAGAAGATCCTCGCGATCCTCTTCACGCCAGACCGCGGGCTCTGCGGCAACCTGAACGCGCAGCTCCTGCGTACGGCGACGCAGTACATCAAGGGCGTGCAGGCCATGCCGGGGTTCACCTCAATCGAGTTCATCGTGGTGGGGAAGAAGGGGCAGCAGTTCCTCCCGCGGTTGCAGCAGAAGATCATCGCGGCGTTCCCAGCATTCTCCAGTTATCCAACGTTCAAGGATGTGCTGCCCATCGCCCGCATGGCGATGGACGGGTTCCTGCAGGGCACGTACGACCACGTCGTGCTGCTCTACCCGGATTTCATCTCCGCCATCGTGCAGGAGGCCACCGTGAAGGTGCTGCTTCCGTTCTCCACGACGCAGCTCAAGGAGATGCTGGGGAGCCTGCTCCCGCGCCGCTACAAGCGGGAAACCGAGAAGGCGCTGGAGGGCGAGCAAGAGGTGGGGGAGTATCTCTTCGAGCCTTCGCAGAAGGAAATCCTGCAGACCATCCTGCCGCAGCTCACTGAGATCCAAGTGTACCAAGCGGCATTGGAAGCCGGCGCTTCCGAGCATTCCGCACGGATGCTCGCAATGCGCAACGCCACCGATAACGCGAATGAGATCCTTGGAGACCTGACGATCGTCTACAACCAGACGCGTCAGGCGAACATCACCGCGGAGCTCTCCGAGCTCTCCGCGGCGAAGGCGGCGCTCAAGTAATTTCTGCGGAACGTAGGGCTTTAGATCGTCTTCACGAGTTTCGGCATGCCGAGGTCTCCCGGCTTCTCCGGATCCACCGTCACCGCGAAGAGCGGGCGCCCCTTGGCGAGCCTCGAGACAGTCTCGTTCGTATGTGCTTGCAGCAGGGTTCCCGCCTGTTCGCGCAGCACTGCCTCCTGGCCGCGCAACTCCGGCATCTGCCGGATGACGGCGTCCACGAGCTGCTCGATGCGCAGCGTGCCGATGTCGGCGTGGTTCACGAAGGTCTGCACGTCCTTGCCGCTGGCGTCAGGCGCGCACGGCTGCACGGTCGGGAGGGCGTTGGAGCCCTTCCGCAAGCCGCCTTTGATGCTCACCGCGAACACTGCCGCTTCGCCATGGTTCCCCTCCAGCGATTCCACGACAGCGTGCTCCGGCTGCTGCCAGGCGTTGAGGTACGCGGCGGCGAGGATGGTGCGGCCGAGCTCCGGGCGCATGCCGTACGGGCCGTTGTCGCCCTCTTCGGTCTGCGTGATGATCTGCTTCATGTGGCCGCAACCGACGTGTTTGGGATCCGTGAGAAGTCTCGCGAGCATTTCCTTGTGCTCCGCTTTCGCCGGTCCTTTCTCCACCAGTGCCGCAAGCGCATGTTCGTCCTTTACCAGTGCCGCGAGTTCCCGGTACTCCGGGCTGCTCATGAGCGTGTGGTGGAGCGCTTCCATCGCGTGGCTATCGGTGTGGAGGTACGCCTTCGGGAGCACGCGGAGCACCGCTGCCGCTGTCCCCACATCCACATGCTTGCCGGTGAGTTTCTCCACCGTCGCGAGCACGGCGCTCGTGGGTCCAAGGTCTCCGCCGACGAGTCCGTATGTCTTGCGTTCCTTCCCGCGGCCATCCACGCAGTGGCACCCCTGCTCGTTGAGCGTTTTCTCCACATCGTGGGATTCCGCGCGTTCCGCGTAGAGCTTGCCTGCGGCATTCTCCGGGAGGACGGCCGGGGCCTTCTGCGCGTCATGTCCATGTGCGGGGTGCTCCTCTGCGGCGTGATGATCGGGGCGCTTCATACAAGCGGGGGTAAGGGCTGCGGCCGTGGCGGCTGTGGCGAATGTGGAGACAGTTTTCAGGAAGTGCCGGCGGTCCTCAAGGGGTTTCGGGGTGTTTCCACCCGTTTCCCTGCCGGGTTCATGATTCTTGTGCTCAGGCATGCGGTTTCAGAGGAAAAAAGTCTCGGCATCCTACGGATGCGGCGGGAGAAAATCAACGGTCAGCCGAATTTTTCGGGTAGAATGCGGCAGCATTTCCCCCGTTCCCATGCAGCACGAAATCGTTCAGCGTCCCAGTTACAGCGCCCTCAAGTGTCTCCTCAAGCGCGGAGAGGAGCTCCACGCGGAATCCGGTTCCATGCTGGCCATGGACAGCACAGCGCAGATCGAAGGGAAGATGAAAGGAGGCCTGTGGCAGGCCGTGAAGCGCACCGTTCTCACGAGCGAGAGCTTCTTCGTTACGACGATCAAGGCTGAGGAAGACGATACGGAGGTGTACCTCGCTCCGCGCGCCACGGGCGACGTGGAGGTGCTGGAGCTTGCAGGCGAGGACTACATCGTGCAGGGAGGAGCGTTCCTCGCGTCGGAAGCCGGTGTGCAGACCGACGCGAAGTTCACGGGATGGAAGGGTTTCGTGAGCGGGGAGGGAATCTTCATGATCCGCGCGTCCGGCACGGGTGCGATGTTCGTTTCCAGCTTCGGCGGCATCGTGCACAAGCAGGTTGCCGCGGGTGAGCGGTTCATCGTGGACAATGGCCACATCGTGGCGTTCCCAGCATCCATGCAGTACTCCATTGAACGCGTGGGCAGCGGCATGCTCGCCATGGTCACCACGGGTGAAGGGCTTGCCGTGGTCTTCGACGGTCCGGGCACGATTCTGCTGCAGACCCGCAACCTCCGTACGTTCGCGGAAACCCTCAATCCATTCCTGCCTGCGCGAGAGCGCTCGCAGGGGCATGGGCTCCTCGGGCAGGTGTTCGGGGGGTAATATTATTTTTTTGGATTTAGATTTCATCCCTATGGCAAAGGTGGAATCCACTATTTGAATACATTATTTATTCATACATTTTACGTGAAATATTCTTGTCATTCCAGGCAGGATTCGTAAGATGTGCGTTCCTGGTCATGGTGACCAGTGGTCTGCGGAAGCAGGCTCCTGGTCGTGTGTACCGGGACCCTGTTCTTTCGCGTTTTACAGGAGACGTGTGTCATGAAGTGCGTCGCAATCGAGCGGCAGACGTGGGTGCGGTTCTACCGGTGTGATCAGAGCCGGACGAAGGACGCCAAGGTCCAGAACCGCGAGCCCGGTGGGCTGGAGTTCCCGAGTCACTGCATCGCGTTCCAGTTCTTCGACACGGACGTGGTGCGCTACTGCCGGGAGGAGGGCGGGGAAGAGTTCACCCTCGAGTCTGAGCCCTACGAGGTCTCGCCCAAGTACTACCGCAAAGGGCGGAAGCTCACCCCCGGAGAGTTCAAGGCCCTGTTGCCGATGGAGGCCCGGCTGGTCGTCGCCATGGTCTCCGAGCTGCCGAGCTTCCTGGTCGCCCCCATCCAGGGCGCCGAGATCTACTGCCCGGATGCCGGCAAGCGGGTCGCTCTCCTCACGATCCATCCCACCGACGTGATCCTCGAAGAGGTCGCGCCGGAGCAGGAGAAGACCGAGCAGGAGCCGGAGGCTGCCGCTGCCACGGCCGAGTAGCGGAATCCGGCAACGCGAAGAGAAGAACGGGATAACGACGAGAAAGGGCTGTCGGCCGCGTGCCGGCAGCCCTATTTTCGATGTTGCCGCAGAAGTTACGCGCCTGGGCAGCGGCCATCCCACAGTTCCCACGCGTCGCACTTTGTGCCGCTTGGGAGGGTGCAGGCCCCCTGTTCTTCGCCATTCATGCCCGTCGCCGCGTACCTTCCGCCGACAATCGCGCAGTAACGGGATGCTGGCGTTGCGTATCCACTCACGGCCACGCCGCCCCTGGGGCATTCCCCGCGCTTGAGCGCCCACTCCTCGCACTGCCGGTTCCCGGGGAACAGGCACACGCCGAACTCGCTGCCGCTCGGTGGTTTGCGTTCAATCCGCAGCGTGCCGCCGAGTTCTTCGCAGTTCACGGATGCGGGGTTGGCCATGCCAGCGGCATTCTGTGCCGGGGAGGTGCTGCTCAGCGCGCCCGATTCTCCGGCTGCCGCGGACGGGATATCCCCGAGCACGTCGAAGCTCTCTATCAGCACGGCATCGCCGGTCATGCGGCCCCGGACGCGCGCGGTGAGGGCAATGTGCCCGTCCTCGTAGCGCACGGTGGCGGTGCCATCCGGGTTCGAGGCGATATCCGTCACGAAGAACGTGCCGCCGAGCACCGGTGCCACCGGCGAGAGAACGTTAATGTTCGCCCGAATGTACGCCGCGATCCGTTCCTGTTCCCTGGTGCCGTTTTCTGGCATAACGGAGGATACCTGCGGTGCCCTGCGGGGCTCGGCCATCGCGCCGGAGGCGGTGGTGCCATCGCCGGGCGGGAGGAGGGGATTGCACGCCGCAATGAGCAGGCATGCGGGGAGAATGTGGAGAACGCGCATTGGTGAGGTGGATGAGAGGCTGGCATTCTATTCCCGCTCCGGCGGATGTTCTAGAATTTCGCACCATCTTCCCTACGGCGCCGGTAGCGCGCACGGGGAGAGTCTGTCAGTATCTTCCTGATTCCCATGGGAGCCCGGAGCACCGCGCGTTCGGCAGAATTCACCCGCAAGATCCGCAAGCTGCGGCAGCTCTTTTCCATCATGGAAGCACGGCCGCACTTCTTCATTATTCCTGTTTTCCTCTCGTTCCTCGCCGCGGCATCCTCCGGAGTCGGTCTCGGGCTGCTCGTGCCGCTGGCGAAGGGCATGGGGACGGGGGATTTCGGCTTCGTCGCCGACATACCTTTCCTCGGTCCGGCCGTGCAGTGGACAATCGCGGTTCTGGGGGCAGAGCGGTCCGACCGGATGACGTTCCTCGCAATCGTGCTCTTCGCCATTGCCGCGCAGCTCTTCTACAACGTCACGCTGTACGTGAACACGCTCTACACATCGTTCTGGAACAGCCACTACTACAAACGCATCAGCGTTGCCCTGTACAGGCGGTACCTCTCCTTCGGGAAGCAGTTTTTCGATCGCGAGAGCCAGGGAAAGTTGCAGACGGTGCTCGCGTACCCGGCAGAGGTGCTCTTCTTCCTGAACACCGTCCAGATTGTCTCCGCGTCGGCATTCCAGGTGCTTGCGCGGTTCGCCGTCATGGTCGTCATTTCGTGGCAGCTCTCGCTCCTCTCGCTCCTCGCCGCCCCCGTGCTCGCCATCGGCATCCGTCTCAAGGCGCGGGCAATTTCCCGCCTCTCCCATGATCGGCACGCCGTGTACATGCAGACCGGGAGGGAGAAGTTCAACGTGCTCACCGGCATTACGCTCGTGAAGAGCTATGCCCGGGAACCGGCGATGCTCGACAGGTTCGATCAGTTGCAGGAACGCATACGGTCACTCCAATTCCGCCTTGGTGCGGTCCACGGTCTTGCGCAGCCGATGCAGCAGCTCATCTTGCTCTTCGCGTTCCTCGGAGTGATCGCGTTCGGCGGTTCCCTCGTGGAGGGGGCGAGCGTCGAGCGCGTGTCGGTGCTCGCGATTTTCCTCTACGCCGCGAGCGGTTTGCTGCCGCACTTCGCGGAACTGGGAAAGGCGAGCCTGTCGCTCGCGGAGTACGCAACGCCCGTATCGGAAGTGCTCCGGATGTTCGAAGATGAAGGGAAGTTCCTCATTCCGCAGGGGAGCAAGGTGTTCCCGGGTCTCAGGGCTTCGATGGAATTCCGCAACCTTACGTTCGGGTACAGCGAGGAACGTGCCGTGCTCGAGGAGCTCACCTTCACCGTACGGAAGAACCAGAAGGTTGCCCTCGTGGGACCAAGCGGCGCCGGGAAGACGACGACCGTCAATCTGCTCCTGCGCCTCTACGATTGCCCGCCTGCGTCGATTTTCCTCGACGGGGAGGACATCCGCGGGTTCACGCATGTGTCGTTGCAGCAGCACATGGCGTACGTGAGCCAGGAGCCGATCCTCTTCAACGAATCGTTGCGCTACAACCTCACGTTCGGGCTCGATCGCGATATCACCGACGCGGAGCTCGAGTCCGTCGCGGAGCGTGCGCGGCTCCTCCCGTTTATCCGTACGCTGCCGAAAGGGTTCGATACCGAAGTCGGCGACCGTGGTGTGCGGCTCTCCGGAGGAGAGAAGCAACGGCTCTCCATCGCCAGGGCACTCCTCAAGAAGGCGGAAATCCTCATTTTGGATGAGGCGACGAGTTCGCTCGATTCCCAGACGGAGGCACTCATCCAGCAGGCGATCGACGAAGCTATTTCGGGCAGAACTGCCATTGTCATCGCGCACCGCCTCTCCACCATCCGCAATGCCGACCGCATCATCGTGATGCGGGAAGGCCGGATCGCGGAGGAGGGGACGCTTGCGGAGTTGCAGCAGCGCGGAGGGCTCTTCGCGAAATTATGGCAGGCGCAGCAGTTCTACTGAGCTGCTGGTTCGCCGTCTTGCGGGGATGCATACTGTTCCATCGCCCAGAGGGCGTTGAACGCTTTCTGCACGGCGAGGACTCCGGCATGTTCCGTGTCGTGTGATTCGGCTGACGCGCTCACGGAGAAGCCGTTATGGAGCGTGACCGTGGCGATCGCAGGCGCGGAGGCACCTTCCTCTCCCGGTTTCTTGCGGATGGAGAATTCGGTCACCTCGATGCCCGGCAGGAGCTGCCGCAGCGCATGCACGAGCGCGTCGACCGCACCCTCGTCCTCCGCCGTAGCTTTGCCGGCGATGATCCTGCCGTCGCGAAGCGCCACCTGCACGGATTTCCTCCCGGCATCGGCCGGGCCCTTTGCGCGGACGTCCTGGAGCACCGGCCCCCCGGTGAGTGACACGACGGTTGGGTAGTACACCTGATCGAGTACTTCCTCGTCCGAGAGGCCTTTTCTCCGCGCGTCGCCGGCACTATCCAGCGCGGAACGGAAAGCCTCGCGGTGTTCCTCACGGTAGGGGAGCTTGCGCCGGTCCATCCAGTCCTTGAGCCCCGCCCAGCCGGAGTGCTTGCCGAGGATGAGCTTGCTCTCCGCGCCGTAGTCCTCCGGCCGCAGGATCTCGTACACCATCTGTCCGTTCGCGCGGCCTGCAACCACGCCCTGCTGGTGAATTCCCGATTCATGCGCGAAGGCGTTCTCCCCGACGATGGGGTGCTCGCGCGGGATAGGCTGGCCGATAACCTGCGAAACGAGAACGGCCGTGCGCATTACCTCCTTTCGCACGATGGAATCCCGGATCGTTCCGCCGATGATGCGTTCGTGCATTGCTTTGTTCGCATCGAGCGCGGCAAGCATGGCTTCGAACGAGTAATTCCCCGTGCGTTCCCCGATGCCGAGAATCGTGGTTTCAAATTGCTCCGCGCCGCCGTACATTGCCTCGATCGCGTTTGCGACACCCTGTCCCGTATCGTTGTGTCCATGCCAGGAAATCGTCACGTGCGGGAATCCGTGGCGGTCGAGGAGCTCGCGCACGTGCGCGACGCGAGTACCGATGACGCGGGGGATGCCGATGCCGACGGTATCCGGAAGATTGATCACCCGTGCCCCGTTCTGCGCGGCCGCAAGCACGACTTCATCGGAAACGCTCTCTTCCGTCCGGGTCCAGTCTTCCGGAGAGAACTGGATGACCGCATCGGGATCGCCGGAGCGGATGGCGGCAAAATTCTCCTCGATCGATGGGAGAACGACCCTGTCGATAAAATCGCCCAAGCTCGCGGGATTCCCTCCGCGCTTGCGGATTGCGTCGGAGAATTTGATCAGCTGCTCCTGCGATGTGGAAATGAACGTGTGCACGCCGCGGTGCGGGGCAGCGCGGACTGCGAGCATCGCGTGCTCGATATCTCTCTGCACCAGGCGGGCGAGCCCCGATATCCGCGGGTGCACGGAACCAGAAGGATGCTCGATTGTCCGGGGGCCGATTTCCGCGGCAATCTGTTCCACCGAGGCAAAATCGCCCCTGCTTGCGGCAGGGAATCCCGCCTCGATTGCAGGAATGCCCATGCGGACAAGCTGTTCTGCCACGAGGCGCTTGGTTTCGGGGTCCATGGTGTTGCCCGGCGCCTGCTCGCCGTCGCGGAGTGTCACGTCATTGAAGGTCAGGGAGCGGTTGCGGTGTGCGGGGGACATCATCGGGAGTGGGGGAAGGGGAATACGAAAAAAACACCTCCGCTGCGTGGAAGGGGGGCTCGCTTAGGGAGTACGGTTTCCTTATGCGCGCAGCCGCCCTTCCGCCGTAAGGAGGAGGGTGAGGAGGCCGAGGAGGAGGCTCCTCTGCTGCGTCATGAGTGGGCGCATTGTATGCCTCGCAGGCGGTTTGTCAACGATGGTCGTCGGCCTGTACGTCTGCGGCGAGCATGATGGGGGGAGTGTGGGGCGCGGCACGGCGCGGGAGTTCTGCAGAAAGGAGTTCGCCGGCATTGCCCTGCAGGTGTTCGAGGATCCTTGCGCGAAATGTTTCCCGCACCTGCTTCCACGGCACCACGCCGCCGACGGGGGCGATCACGAGCGCGGGATGCTCCTTGCGGACGTACTCCTCGAGCGAGCCATCCCATTCGCAGAGCGTCGTGTTGTCGAAGACAAGCAGGCGGCCGCCGGATTCTTGGCAGACGGCGAGCTGGTGCCAGGGGCGCGAGAATTTCTCCGTGATGCCCGGCGGGCACAGGCTCACGATGTACGGGGCGCCGCCATGGACGTACGCCCAGTGCGCGGAGAACTCCGCGAGGTTGTTGCAGGGGCCTTGCCATCCCTGTGCCTGCAATTCCCGGGGGGATTGACGGAACGTTGCGATGAAATCTCCGGCATCGTCCACGTTGCGTTGCGAACAGTGCTCGCTGAGGAATTCCCGGAAGTCATCGACGGTGCTGAGTTGCCCGATGATGGCATCGGCATCTCCATCCGGATCGACGAAAGAGGCGCCCTGGCTTGGCGAAACAATCGGGCATGCCGCAACGCGCTGCGGTTGCGGAACTGGGGAAATCGCCTGCGAGTTCTCCCAAGCGAGCACGCTGCCAATCGCGAGCAGCGTATTGAGCGAGAGGTGCATGACGGAGGAGCGGTTCGGGCGATGCCGTAGGCTTCGGGCAGTACGCAGCCTCTCGACCGTCATCGGTGCAACGCTACCGCCGCTCTGCGCACGGCGCAACGGTGCGCGGATGCGATGGTGCTACACGCGCACTTCATCCCCATTCCATGCGCTGATTGTGATAACCGGATCCTGGGTGATCACGCCGGCACGCTTCGCCTCTCGCCCGGCTTCGCCGAGGAGCGCAACGGTCCGGTCTGCGTCGGTTTCGCTTACCACGATGAGCATGCCGTTGCCCATGTTCCATGTTCTGTATGCATCATCAATCGGCACGCTGCCGAGGCCGATTACATCGGCGATTGCATCGTGCGGCGGCCACAGATCCGTGAGGGCAGCGCCGCAGCCGGATGCGCGGAGAATGCGCCGGAACTTGCTCGGAATGCCGCCGCCGGTGATGTGCGCGATGCCTTTCACATCGATGCGGCGCTCCTCGCCGAAGCGGCCGATGAGCGAGAGAATTGCCGCGTGGTACACGATGCTCGGCGTGAGGAGAATCTGCCCCCATGTGGTGCCGTTTCGCCATTCCTTGCGGTACCACTCCGGGCCGAAGCGGTCCGTGAGTACCTTGCGCAGGAGCGAGAATCCATTCGATCGCGCAACAGCACTCCGCAGGGCGATCACCACGTCGCCCTCGGCAATCCTCGATGGCTGTATCACGCGGTCCTTCGCGACGATGCCGACGGCTGTGGCGCTCCAGACCGCGCGGTTCACCGCACCCGGAACTTCTGCAATTTCTCCCGCGGGGATCACGATGCGCTGTTCGGTGCAGGTTTTCGCGAGGCCAGCGAGCAGTGCATCGATGATTGCCGGATCCACGCGGGCGATATCAATGGTGTTCGAGACCGAGATGACCTCCGCGCCGATGCACACGGCGTCATCCGCGACCATTGCGAGCAGGTCATAGCCGACGGTATCGAACGTGCCAGTTTCGTACGCGAGGTCGATCTTGGATCCCGTGCCGTCATCCGTCTGCACGAGGTAATACTCGCCCATGTCGAGCAATCCCGCGAAACCATCTTCTTCCTGCACGGGGGCGCCGATCATTCCGGCGCGCGAGGGGAATGTGGAGACAGCGCGGGCGTACGCCGCACGCGAGGCGCGATCACCTGCATCGATGTCTACGCCAGCATCTCGGTAGGTCGTCATGCCCGAAGGATAGCAGGACCGGGGCAGCGTGGTATACCCTTGTGCCCATGGCACAGTCATTCGTGGCGCTGAGGCTTGTTCTCCTCGGCATTGCGGCTGTCTTGCTCGCGTTCGGGTACCTCTTTATCTTCGTTCCGGGTTTCTTCGGATCGTTCTACTCGATCGAAGGATTCCCCGATTTTGCGCACACGCACCTCTCCATGTTCGCGGGGGTGCTGCTCCTCGTGTACGGCATCGGGGCACTCCTCGCGACGGTCCGGCCCCACCGGTCGACGTGCATGGTGATGCTCCTCATCCTCCTGCACTTTGCGGTGTTCATCTTCGATGTCGTTTGTCTTGCGCAGGGCCAGATTGTTCAGCTGTGGTACCTCCTCACGGAGATGGTCTACGCTTTGGCGGTCTGCGTGCTCCTTATCCGGTTCTTCCCGGTGCAGGCGAAGGCGGATCTCTCGGAGACCGCCGGGGTGCTCGTGGATGCGTTTCAGGAACAGTTGAAGAAGCGCGAGAAAGCAGAGCGCAAACGGAAACCACAGGGGGGCGCGGGCGGTACGGAAAACCTACCGTGATGTGGACACGATCTTCACCGAGCCCTTGTGCCCGGGCTTCTCGCGATGCTTTTTCTCTTCGGCCGTATTGCCGTCGGCCGTTTCCGCCTGTTCCTTCTGGCCCTTTTCGAGCGTGGCTTCCCGGTAGTTCCCGATACTATCGCGGGTGACCGCGCCGCCTTCCAGGCGGATCACGCGGGTCTTTAAGGCATCGACGATCTGCGAATCGTGCGTGGCGAGGATGATCGTTGCACCAGCTGCATGAATGTCTTTCAGGATGCGCATGGTGTGCAGGGATTCCTCCGGGTCCAGGTTGCCGGTCGGCTCGTCGGCGAGGAGCACCATGGGCTTGTGCACGATTGCCCTCGCGATGGCTGTGCGCGCCTTTTCTCCGCCGGAGAGCGCCGCGCAGAGCACGCTCGCCTGCGCCGTGAGTTCCATCTGTTCCAGCATCTCCTGCACACGCTTCGCGATCACGCGGTCGCTCGCGCCGCAGACCTCGAGCGGAAAGGCGATGTTCTCGGCGACTGTCCTGTTCCAGAGCAGCTTGTAATCCTGGAAGACGATCCCGAGCCGCCGCCGGTAGAGCTGGAGCGCGTGCACGGGGATCTCCCGGAGTTCCACGCCGTCGATGGCCACCGAACCGCTGTCGAAGCGTTCGGCGCCGATGAGGATGTGCATGAGCGTCGTCTTGCCGGCGCCGCTCGGGCCGGTGATGCAGGCGAACTCGTTCGGCCGCACCGAGAAGCTCACACCCTGCAGGACGGTTTTCCCTCCGTACCGTTTCGTGACATCCGTGAGTGCGATCACGGCGACGAGTATACGGGGAGATGCTGGAGAGCTGCATTTGTCATGCGCGCACAATGTTCCCCCGTCGCATTCATGACTGCCGGGGATTCAGGACTTGCCGTGCAGCACGAGATAAACCTCCGTGCTGCGGTCGCGGCTTGCGCGCACGCGCGCGATGCGCGCTCTCTTCCACTGCCGCTTCACCGTGCGGAGAAATTCGTCGAAGTCGCCGCCCCGGAGAATCTTGAGGACGCATGTACCTGTCGGCTTGAGGAATGTGTCCGCGATGTGCAATACCGCTTCGCAGAGCTCGATGGAACGCCACTGGTCTACATCCCGGATGCCACTCGTGTTCGGCGCGAGATCAGAGAGCACGAGGTCCACCGGCCCGATTCCCTGTGCATCGAGAGCGGAGCGAACTGTGGCAATATCGGAAATGTCGGCCTGTATCGTGGTGACGTGCTGAGCAACCGGCTCGATGGGTTCGCGGTCAATGCCGATGAGCTTGCCCCGTGGCCCGATTCGGCCAGCGGTGTACTGGAGCCAGCTCCCCGGGGCGGCGCCGCAGTCGATCACCGTCATGCCGGGTTGAAGCAGATGAAAGCGCTCGTCGAGTTCCATGAGCTTGTATACCGAGCGGGCGCGGAACCCCTCCTTCGCCGCGCGGCGGCTCCAGGCATCGTTCGGGGTGTAGGGCTTGGGCACGGGGAGAGTGTATCACTGCGGGTTCACGCGATCGGGTGCTTCTTCGGCACACCGGTCTCCCGCGGGTATTTGGCGGGGGTCCTCGATGTCTTGCGGAAGATGAGGAGTTGCCGGTTGCCGAACGCGGGGGAGAGCGTGTACTGGTATGTGCGTTCGAGGTGGCAGCTCAGTTCGGCTCTGGCGAGGAGGGAATCCCGGAGTTCCCCCTCGATCGCCATGCTCTTCCATGCAATCACGAGGCCGCCGGTGCGCGCGAATGGCGCTGCGTACTCGATGAGGGTGTTCAGGGGCGCGAGCGCCCGCGCCGTGACGAGATCGAATCCCTCGCGGTACCGCGGGTCGCGCGCGAGTTCCTCCGTCCTGCCGCGAATCAGGGTGATGTTATGGATGTCGACGGATGCAGCGATACGTCCAACAGCGTCAATTTTCTTCTGTGTCGCATCGATGCCGAACCACGCACACTCTGGCATGCAGATCGCGAGCGGAAGGAGCGGGAACCCTCCTCCGGTGCCGAGATCAATGGCGTGGCTCCCGGCGTGCAGAGAACGCACTTCCGGCAGGTCGAGCGCGGCGAGGGAATCGAGCATGTTGCCCTGCCAGCAGTCCTCCTCTGTGCGGAACGCCGAAAGGTTGAGCTTCGCATTCTCCGTGAGGAAGGCTTCGGTGAGCCGATGGAGGGAGTCACTGTGCTCTGCGGGAACCATCGAGATTGCAGCTTCCGCGTCCGGCGTGGTACCGTCAAGCGTGCACTTCACTTCCTTCGAGCACGCCTATGCCGCACGGAAAACGGATCGCAGAGCTCCTCATCAACATCGGAGCCGTGAAACTCTCCGTCGACCCCCCATTCACGTGGACGAGCGGCATCAAGTCTCCCATCTACTGTGATAACCGGATGCTCTACTCCCATCCCGCCGCGCGGACGTTCGTCGTGGACGCGCTCACGCAGAGGATCCGCTCCCTGCATGTGGAGCCGGATGTCATCGCCGGCACGGCAACCGCCGCGATCGGGTGGGCGGCGCTCGTGGCGGAACGCATGCAGCTCCCGTTCGTCTACGTCCGTGCGAAAGCCAAGGAGCATGGCGCGAAGAAGCGCATCGAGGGGGACGATGCCGTTCTCGACGGGCGGCACGTCGTGCTCGTGGAAGACTTGATCTCAACCGCCGGGAGCTCCTTAAGCTCAGTGGATGCCCTGCGGGAGGAAGGCAAGGCGACAGTGAGCGACATCGTCGCCATTTTCAGCTACGAGCTTCTGGTGGCGACGGAGGCGGCGCAGGAGCACAGCGCGCAGCTGCATCCGCTCTCCACGCTCGGCACGCTTCTCGATGTGGCGGCGGACCAGGGGAGGCTCACCGAGGAGGATGTGCAAAAGGTTGGTCTCTTTTCAAAGGATCCGGCTCGCTGGGGCAGTTCTCTCGGTATTTGACAAAATCTAAAAGTATTGACAAAAGATAGTTTTTCGCTAGGATATGCGGGTCTGCGCGCCGCTGCTGCTGTCGTAAGGATTTTGGTAAAGCAGTGCGCGTAGCGCTGCTCCTTCACACCAGTGGCTCGTTGCAGACAAGAGGAAAGGAATGTCGGAATGAGGAAGTCACACCACAACCACACTCACACCTGTCGGATCGATCTGTTCGAACGACGCCGGATGCTCGCGAGTGGAGCGATCGGTGTCCTCGTCACCCATGATCTGGAATCGGAAACCTTCGATGCTGGCGCGCAGGATGTGCGCATGGCGGAACTCGACGTGTACGCGATCCCGAGCTCGGGGCGCCTGCAGAGCCTGAACTTCCGCGCCAAGCCGGGCACCAGCTTCTCGGGGATCCAGGACTTCGATCTCCGCGCCGACCTGCTCGACGCGAACGGTCGTCCGGGGCACGACGGCGTGTTCGAGACGGTGCTTCGCAGGGATGTCCGCCCCGTGCGCAACGCGGTGACCTTCACGGTGAATCGTTCCGTCGATTTGCGCGGCTTGCCGCTGCAGGTGACGGCCGATCTCAAGGATGTCATCGGCACGCAGTTCATCGGTCTCGACCAGCCGAAGGCCGCCATGACCGGAGGCTGGTGGTTCAACCGTCCCATGCCCGTTTACGCGCTGGGGCCGCAGAACCCCACCCACGAAGTGCAGGAGTCCGCGAATCTCATCGTCGCCGAACGCGCGCTCCCCTCCACGGATACGGCGGTTTCCAACCAGAGCGATTGCACGTTCGTGCGCTTCGAGGCCCTCGCCGGTCAGAGGGATCTACTCCTCACGGAGGTCGTTCTCTGGAACAGCGGAAACACCTCCCCCGGAGAACTCGGGGAGAATTTCACGCTGTGGGCGGATACCAATGGCGACGGGGAGGTGGATACGATCCTGGAGGATGGGGTGTCTCACTCCAACGAAGGGGTCGTCTTCCGCGACATGGCCGGTGGGGGGTTCGTGGTGGAGGCCGGCCAGGCGGTTGTTCTCGAGGCCCACGGCGACGTCGTTTCCAGCCTGCCGCAGGAGCCCGAGAGCAAGACGCTCCAGCTCACCGTGCATTCGGTGGCGGCGGAAATCCTGGCGAACGGAACCGCGCTCGGCCCCAGCCAGATCGAGGTGCTGAATACCCCGCAGACCCTCTGGCACTTCCGCGAGAGCGGCGTGATCGAGGTCAGTGCGGGCAGCATGTCCATCCGCAGCCGTCAGGTGCTCGGCGGCACACTCTCGGCGCCGTTGCTCACCATGGATTTCCGCGCCTCGTACGAACGCATGGATGTGACGTACGTGGGGATCAACGTGCAGGGCGAAGGGCGTTCGATCGACCGCATCGAACTCTTCCGGGCCGGCGAGACTACGCCGTTCGCCATCGCGACCGTTTTCGGGGCCCAGCCGGGCGACGATTTCGGGGCGGTGATGAACAGCGGGAATCTCCTCGTTCCGGAGGACCAGATGGTCAATGTGATCGCCCGTGCCCGGGTGAAGGCGGATACCGAGGGAGGCATGGGCGGGGATGCGTTCTCGCTCAGCGTGGATGCGGTGATGGCCCGCGGTGATACGTCGGCCAATGCCATCGAGCCCGAGTTCCTCGGCGACATCCGCAGCCCGGAACACACCGTGGTTATGTCCAGAATCGCGGTGATCGCCAACGCGAACCCGGCGCCGAACGGCACGCCCGTGTCGCTTGGGACCGCAGACATCGGGCAATTCCGCGTGGCGGCCGCAAATCACGGCAACTTCCGGAACGGCCTCAACGATGTGGTGCTGGACACGCTGACCTTTGAGGTCGACGCGCAGAATGTGGAGTTGGATTCCTCGGGGTTCCGCTTCTTCAACAAGGCGGATGCCACCTCCCAGTCCGCGGTGTTCCGCCTGGAGCGCATGGACGGCACGCCGATCGCGGATCCGGTGGTCACGGGGCAATTCAGGGTCATCTTCACGAGCCTCCCCAACACGGTGGTGCAAACGGCCATCGATCAGGGGGCGAGTGAGACCTTCGTGCTGCAAGTCCGGACCATGAACGCGCAGGTGAATCCGTCCGTGAGGTCCTATCTGCGGGCGGGTCTCTCCCTCCGGCCCGGCGACTTCTGGTGGATTGACCAGGAAAGCGCCGGCATGGGGCTGGGGGGCTACGTCTACGACTGGATCGACTACCCGGAGAGCGTCATCTACTCCACGATGTACATGAACTAGAGCCACTGAAACAGAAAGGAGCAATTTTCTGCCGCCTGTCCCGCGTGTGCGGGATGGGCGGCTTTCATGATGATGAATTTCTAAAAAAGAAAAAATGTTGTATAATATACATAAATGTCAGACAAACCAGAACTGTATTACAAAGTGAGGCTCGAAGCGCCGGGCAAGCCGTTGCGTTTTGAGTTCATCACGCGGCAGGAGGCATCTACCCGCGGCCTCATTGCGCAGGTGCTCGCGGTGGGGGAGCAGAATGCCTATGTGAAAATCGGCCCGGCGAATTTCCAGCCGTACCGTGACTGGCTGCGGTCACGGCGTTAGAGCAGTCTTAGAATGCTCGCAAGAACCGCAGGTCGCCCTGGTAGAACGACCGGATTGAGGGGATCTGGTGCCGGATCATGAGCATGCGCTCCACGCCAAACCCGAAGGCGAATCCCTGCCACTTTTTGGGATCGATGCCGACGTTCCGGAGGACATTCGGATGCACCATGCCGCAACCCACGATCTCCAGCCACGCGCCTTCGCGCGTCTGCGATTCCTCGCTCTGCCAGCGCATGTCCATTTCCAGCCCCGGTTCCACGAACGGGAAGTATCCCGTCCGCCAGCGGAAACTCGCCGTTGACGAAATGAGCTGCCGGACGGCGGATTCCATGACTGCCTTCATGTTTGCCAGGCTCACATCTTCCCCAATCATGAGGCCTTCCCATTGGTGGAACATGGGCGAGTGCGTGGCATCGGCGTCTTTGCGGTACACCTTCCCGGGGCAGATCATGCGGAACGGGGGCTTGTGCTCGCGCATGTAGCGGATCTGCACGGGGGACGTGTGCGCGCGCAGGAGCGGTCTGTTCTCCGGCGGGGAAGGTTTGTGGATATAGAACACGTCCTGCGCGTCACGCGCGGAGTGGTCTTTGGGGAAATTCAGGAGATCGAAGTTCATCTCCTCATCCTCAATTTCCGGGCCGTAGGCCGTATCGAATCCCATGCGGCCGAAGACCTCCTCCACCTGGCGGATGAATTCCGGAATCAGGTGCAGGTGCCCGCGTTCCTTCGCAGGCGCGGCGAGCGTCACGTCGATGGCGTCGGCACTTGCGAGGCTGCTTGCATCCGGCGCGCACAGCGCTTTCCTCCGGACGGCGATCGCGTCTTCCAGCGACCGTTTCGCGTCGTTCAGAGTTTTTGCCAGTTCCCGCCGCGATTCGGGCGCTGCATCGCGCAGGGCTTTCATTGCCAGGGTCATGGCACCCTGCTTGCGGCCGAAAATCGCCAGTTCCACCCGGTCGAGTTCTGTGGGATTCTTCGCATCCCGGATGCGTTCTGTATAGGCCGACCAGTCGGGCGTTGGAGTCATCGCGGAATATGGTAGAACGTCCAGCGGCGGAAGTCACACAGGGTACGAGGCAGAATTACTGGAGAATCGCGAGCTCAAAGAGGAGCAGCGCGCCGACGATCATGAGGGCGATCCACCAGGTGAGAAGCCCGAGCAGGTGGAAGAGCAGCATGATGATCACGCCGAGCCCCACGAAGAGCGCCTGGCGAAGCGAGACGCTCACCACCGTGGCCGTGTCCCACGTGTGGTGCGGCACGCGGCGCCACGCCGCGAGGAACGCGAGCATGCTGATGCTCGTGACGCTCAGGAACACGCTGGCGAAGAACGCGCTGAGCGCCTGGATGGGCGCGGTGATAGGGCTCACCCGCAGCAGGACGATGCAGAGCGAAACTGTCGAGAACAGTGCCGAGAGCGCAATGCCGAAGACAAGGGAGGTCATGACTGGCTCTCGAGGAATGCCTTGAGGTTCTGGAAATCCTGAAAGAGGTCGCCGCGCAGCCCGCCGTTATGGAGGGCGGCGGCGGGGTGGTAAATCGGGAAGACGGTCATTGCATCGGTGAGTTTCTGCGGCTTGCCGTGCGCCGAGGTCATGCCGAGTTTCGGGAAGAAATGCCCGAGCGCGTGTCTGCCGAGGGGCACGATGACCTTGGGGTGGATGAGGGCGATCTCCAGCATGAGCCACGGCATGCACTGCGATTTCTCCTCGTCCGTGGGATCGCGGTTCTCCGGCGGGCGGTACTTCACCACGTTGCTGATGTACACGTCCGAGCGCTGCAGACCGATGGATCCGAGCAGCTCGTCGAGCAGCTGGCCCGCAGGCCCCACGAACGGCCTCTTAAGCTCGTCCTCGCGCTTGCCCGGCGCTTCGCCGATGAACATGATCGTGGCGTGGGGGTTCCCCTCGCCGAGAACGGGGTTCGCCTGCTTGGAGAGCGGGCAGCCATCCCACTCCTTGAGTTTCTCCTGCAGGGTTTGGAGCGTGATCGTCATAGTGGTGCGTCAGTACTGCGCCTTCACGTGCGCGATCCGCTTTGCAACCTTCGCGCGGAGAGCCGGGTCGCCGGTTGCGAGGATGCGCGCCGCAGCGAGAGCCGCGTTCTTCGGGTGGAGCACGGTGAGCACCGGGACATCCGAAGGCATGCGCAGACTCGAGTGCAAATCCACCATGTATTCCGCCTCGCTCTTCGCGGGCGGGCAGGTGAGCACGGGGTGCACGGAACTCCCTGCCACGACCCCGGCGAGGCCGTTGCTCATGCCGACGATCGTGATCACCACCTGCGGCTGCGGGTCGGCGTTGAGCTTCTCCACGAGCGCGATGACCTTCTCCGGCACCTTGTGCGCGGAGGCGACAACGGTTGCAACGGGAATGCCGAACTCCTTGAGAACGTTCTCCACCTGCGCCGCGACTTCCGCATCCGATTTCGATCCGAGAATGAGGGTGACGTGCATGGCGCGACCATACCAGAAAAGTGCCGGGAACGCGAAGTTCCCGGCGAGCGGAGAGGGAGGGAGTTGAACCCCGATCTCCCACTTCCCCTTAGAGGGGGAAGCAGGCGCATTTCCCGGACTATGCTATCCTCCCCAGCGTGTGGGGAAGCCTATGGCATTCTTCCGTGCAGTCAAGATGTTCGCCGAAAAGTTCTCTGCTCTTCATTGTTTCCGCATTCCCGCGGTGCTACCCTTTTGCGGCTCTCTCACTCTTTTCCTTTTCCCGAGTGCAACCGTACTGCATGTACGGGACCAGAGGGCGTTGCCATCGATCTTTCTTTCCACCTTCGTGCGCCCGTAGCTCAGCCCGGCAAGCATCCCGCGAATGCGGGATGCGTGATCAAGAAGCCGTTCGACGCTCGCCCGCGCACCATCGATCTTTCTTTCCACCTTCGTGCGCCCGTAGCTCAGCCCGGCAAGAAGCCGTTCGACGCTCGCCCGCGCACCATCGATCTTTCTTTCCACCTTCGTGCGCCCGTAGCTCAGCCCGGATAGAGCGTCTGGTTGCGGTCCAGGAGGCCGCAGGTTCGAATCCTGCCGGGCGCACCACGTATTTCATGGGATGGAAACCTACGGTTTCCCTCCCAAGGGCCCACCTTTCCCTGTGCGGTGGGCTTCAGCGGCGGCCAAGCCGTCGCTTTGCCCTTCTCTGGGGCTGTAGCTCAGCTGGCTAGAGCGCTTGCATGGCATGCAAGAGGTCAGGGGTTCAAACCCCCTCAGCTCCACCATCATTCACTCCCGCACCTTCGCAGAGAAGGCCGCGGTTTTTCGGCATAAAGAAAGGGCATCCGCCCGCGGGTATCGGGGCGGATGCCCCAGGCCTTCAGGGCAGCGTATGTGCCCTAGAGGCTAGTCAGGTGACCTGCCTGCTGCTCCCTGCTCGTTGGCACGATGATGGAGCGTGCCGCTCTGTGTGTTTGTGTGGTTGCCCGATGCCTTGGAGCCAAGGGTTCCGGGGTTACCGGAACAGGACATGTGTGTTTGCTGTATGGTGCGCGGTGGTCAGTCGCGCGGTGCAGGGAGGAGCGAGAAGTGACGTTGGGTCACCCGCACCCTTCTCTCCTCTGGGAGTGATGCTCCGGTCCAGAGGAAAGGAGGGGCGGGGGCCTGGACTGCGTCCAGACGAGGGGGCCAGTCACCAGTGGGAGCGCCGAGCCGGAGCCATGCGAACCGCCGGCGAGCTGGTGTCACTTCTCGCTTCTCCCTGCAGGGAAGTGCTTGGGGAGCATGTGAATGAACAAATCCAGATATTCTATCACATTCGGGCTTGGCCGACAATGCTCTGTATGAGGTAGGCTGTCTCCCCGTGAACGGAAAGCTCGTCCTCGTCATCGGTCCCAGTGGCGTCGGTAAGAGTGTCATCCTCAAGGCGCTGCGCCAGCGGCACCCGGAGATCGTCTTCCCGCGTTCCGCCACGACGCGACCGCCGAGGGTGGGGGAGGGCAGCGATCTCTACCGCTTCGTGAGTGATGAGGAATTCGACGGGCTCATCGAGCGGGGGGAGCTCCTGGAGTGGGCGGTGGTGCACGGCGGCGCGCGGTACGGCACAATCGCATCCGAGATCATTCCGGCGATCGAGAGCGGGAAGATCGTCGTGCGCGAAGTGGATGTGCAGGGGTTCGATAGCATCCGCAAGCACCGGTATTTCCGCGGCGAGCATGCGCCGTATTCTCTCCAGTCCGTGTTCATCCTCCCCGAGGACAAGGAGCAGCTCATCAGCCGGATCCAGAAACGCGCGCCCATTGCCGCCGAGGAACTGAAACGCCGCATTGCGAGCATGGAACGCGAGCTTGCCTATGCGGATAATTGCGACGAGCAGATCGTGAATCGCGAGGGGGCCCTGCAGGCGACGATGGAAGGGGTGGAGCGTGCAATCGGCGTCGCATGAATGCGGCTCTGTGAAGAAAACGTGACATGGAAGCCAATTTTCCGGGCTTTTTCTCGCGCGGAAGTCAACGGTTCCATACACTTGAGCCATCATGGCCCGCCCGAAGATTGCACTCCTGTACGTCGGTGGTTCCATCGGGATGCAGATGAACCAGAAAACGGGGCGAATCGAGCCGATTGAATCCCTCACGGAGATTCATCGTTTTTTGCCCGAGCTGCAGCGTGAGGTGGCGCTGCGCTTCTACTCGATCACGAATGTCGGTTCCTCGGATATCGTGCCCGAGCACTGGACGCAGGTGGCGCGGACTATCGAGGCGATCTACGACGAATTCGAAGGATTCGTGGTGGTGCACGGCACGAACACGATGAGCTACACGGCGGCGGCGCTGAGTTTCGCATTGCAGGGCATGAGTAAACCGGTGGTGCTCACCGGCGCGATTCTGCCGATCAACGACATCGCGGGGGACGGTCGCATGAACCTGATCTACGCCATTCGCACCGCACAGCTGGATTTGGCGGAAGTCTGCGTTGTGCTGGGGCCGCAGGCGTACCGCGGATCGCGGGTGAAGAAGGTGGATCAGTCTCTCTTCAAGACTTTCGACACGCCCACGATGGCCCCGCTCGTGCGGTTCAATTCCGTCGTTTCGCTCTCGCCTGAGCGCATGGTGCGGCGCAAGCGCACGCTCCATTGCCAGCCGACATTCGACGAGAATGTCGTAATTGTTACGCTCAATCCCGGCATTCCGGATTCCTACCTGGAGGCGATTCTCAGTACGAAACCGCATGGCATTGTCCTGCGCACGTACGGGCCGGGCATGATCCCGGAACGCCTCTTCCAGTGGATTGCCAAAGCCACGTCGCAGGATATTCCGGTGCTCATTACATCGCAGGCGTTGCGGGGCCACGTGGATCTGCACCGTTACCGCAAACAGATGGCCTTCGAGCAGCTCGGCGTGATTTCCGGCAAGAATATGACGTACGAGTGTGCCACCGTGAAGCTCATGTGGGCGCTCACGCAGTCGCGCAACCCGCGGCGGCTCCGCGCGCTCATTGAGCATAGCATCGTCGGTGAACTCGAAGAGTAAGCCATTCGGTCATTCCTTCTCCTCCTCTTCATTCCCGCGGCCGCGTTTTTCCTCGCGCTCCATTTTCTCCAGCACTTTGCTGCCGATGATGGAGCCAATCGCGCCGCCGATGATGAGACCGGCCACGACTTCCCGCAGTAATCTGCGGGGTGCGGGGGCCTTCGCACGGCGAAATGGCCACATCAGGAGAAGCATAGCACGGCAGGCTCCGCGTGTCAGCTATCCCAGGTGATTTCTGGATAGCGTTTCAGATGCCCGAGAACCGTTGTTCCCACATCACGGAGTTTGGCTTCGCTGCGGGCTTCCATGCAAATGGAGAGGCGGGGGCTCGTGTTGCTCTGCCGGATGCCTGCCCAGGCGCCGTCGCCAAAGTCGATGCGTGCGCCATCCAGAGCGTTCACGGGGTATGTTTTAGCGAAGAATGCCGTCGCGGAGGCGATCACTTTCCCCTTGCGGTCGTCCGGACAGTGCGGGCGGAGCTCCGGGGCCTGGAATACCTTCGGGAATGCGGCAAAAAGCGCTGAGATCGGTTGATTCGCCGCCTTGAGGATCCGCACGACATGCATGGCGGCGACGAGCGCATCATCGTAGGGGTAGAAGTTTTCCCCGCAGAAGAAGTGGCCCGACTGCTCTCCGCCGAGGAGCGCCTTGTGCTCGCGCATGGCGTGCTCCACGAACGAATGGCCGACTTTGCACATCACCGGCACGCCGCCCCAGCGGCGGACTTCGCTCTCGAGGGCGCCGGAATTGCTCACGGTGAAGATCACCGGCACACCGTTGAAGCGCGCAAGATGATCTTGCGCGAGCAGCAGCAGCACGTCGTCGGCGGAGCGGATCTTCCCTGTTTCATCTATAAGTCCCAAGCGATCGCCGTCGCCGTCGAACCCGAAGCCGGCGTGCGCAGAGACCTCCTGTACCTTCCGGGAAAGATCGCGCAGCGTCTCGTGCTTGCTCGGGTCCGCCGGATGGTTCGGGAACGTGCCGTCCGGTTCCGTGAAAAGCTCGGTGACCCCGCATCCGATGCGCCGGAGGCCCGCGCAGTACGTGGGGCCGGCGATGCCGTTGCCGCTGTCCACGACGATGGACAAGCCATCGCCGGCATGCGGGAACATGTCCTCCAAACGTGCCAGGTACGGCGAGACGGCATCGATGGTCTCCTCCGACCCCTTCCCGCCGAGGAAACCGTTCTCCTCAATTCTCTTTCGGAGCACCTGCAGGTCTTCCCCCGCGTATGCTTCGGCGTTGCGAACCTGCAGCTTGATCCCGTTGTCATCCCCTGGATTGTGGCTTGCGGTGATCTGCACGCCGCCGTCGAGCGACCGGTTGCAGATCGTGAAGTAGTTCACGGGGCTCGGCGTTTCCCCAATCCGCACCACATGGCAGCCTGCGGCCTTCAGCCCAGCGGCAACTGCGTTCTCGAATGCCGAACTGTGCGTGCGGGCATCGCGGCCCAGCGCGAGCACTGGGTGTTCGAGGCTGTACATCTCGCGGACGGTGGATCCGAAAGCGTGGCCGATGCGCTCGCAGGCTTCTTCGGTGATTTGGCTGCCCGCTTTGCCGCGGATGTCGTACGCACGGAAGATGTGAGGGTCGATGGAAGGCATCGTGTCGAAGGGGGACAGCCCGGATTGTATCGCCCGTCGTTCCGGCAGACACCCCTCAAGCATCTGCTCTTGCAGGGATAGGGCTTAACAAAGAACAAAAATTGTTGTATAATATTTTCAAAGATGGACACACATCTCACCGTCGCATACTTCACGATGGAGATCGGCCTCCGCAGCGAGATGCCGACGTATGCCGGCGGTCTCGGAATGCTTGCGGGCGACATCATGCGGTCGTGTGCGGATCTCGACGTGAGCGCGGCGTGCGTCACCGTTGGCTGGAAGCACGGGTATCTGCGTCAGCACATCAATCCGGATGGTTCGCAGATGTACGAGCAGTTCTCCTGGAAGAAGGAGGACTTTCTCGAGCGGCTGCCGCAGGTGATCACCGTGCAGATCGAGGGGAGGGGAGTGCGGGTGGGATGCTGGTTGTACCGCATCACGGAGGGCGACCATACCGTCCCTGTGTACTTCCTCGACACTGATCTGCCGGAGAACGAGCCGCAGGATCGGGATATCACCGATCAGCTCTACGGCGGAGACGGTGCGATGCGCATCAAGCAGGAAATCGTTCTCGGCATCGGCGGCGTGCGGATGCTCCGCACGCTTGGATACCAGGGAATCGGCACGTTCCACATGAACGAAGGGCATGCGGCGTTCCTCACCTTGGAGCTCCTCCGCGAGCGCGGGTATAACGATGATGACGTCCGGCGGTCCTGTGCCTTCACCACGCACACGCCGGTGAAGGCGGGGCATGATGTGTTCGACTATGACCTCGCCTGGCGCGTCGTCGGGGACATGCTGCCGTGGCACATCCGCAAGATTGCCGGGGAGGATCGGCTCTCCATGACGGAGCTCGCAATGAACATGAGTCACTACATCTGCGGCGTTTCGCAGATTCACGGCGCGGTTTCACGAAGGATGTTTCCGGGCCATGACATCGATTTCATCACGAACGGCGTTCACCACGTCGCATGGGCGTGCCCGGAGATGCAGGCCCTCTTCGACAAGCGCGCGCACGGTTGGCGCGAGGATCCCTCAATCCTCGAGATGCTCAGCCGCGATTTTGACGACACGGAACTCTGGAACGCGCACATGAGCGCAAAGAAACGGCTCATGGACCACGTGAACCAGAGAACAGGCAAGGATTTCGACGAGAACCACCTCACGATCGCGAGCGCCCGGCGCGTGGTGCCGTACAAGAGGCCGGAGCTCATTTACACGAATTTGGAACGCCTCAGAGAGGTCTGCAACGGACGCGTGCAGATCATCCACGCGGGGAACGCCCACCCGTCCGATCCCTTCTCGCAGGGGGTGATCCAGCGCATGATCCAGCGATCAGATTCCCTGCGGGATTCCGTGCGGATCGCGTATCTGGATAACTACAATCCGGATCTCGCGAAACTCCTTGTTGCTGGTGCGGACGTATGGCTCAACACGCCGACGCGTCTGCACGAGGCGTCCGGGACATCGGGGATGAAGGCGTGCCTGAACGGCGTGCTCAATCTCTCCACACTCGACGGATGGTGGGCGGAGGGCTACGCGCGCGATTCGGAGGCGGGGTGGCGCATCGGGCCGCTTGCTGGCGCGCTTGGAGAGGAGGAGGAACACCGCAAAGTGGATGCGGAGGACCTGTACACGCAGTTGCAGTTCGAGGTGGTCCACGAGTACTACTACCGCGAGCGCAAGCGCTGGATCCGCCGCATGAAGCGCTCCATCGGTCTCATGGGGTACTTCAGCTCGCACCGGTGCGTGCGCGAATACGTGGAGAAGGCGTGGAGAGTGCAGTAACCGTGGCCACCGCAGCGCATATTCCGTAGCATGGGTGCGTGCAGCAGTACCCGCTCTCGGTCTTCCTGTTCCACAGAGATCTGCGCCTTGAGGATAACACGGGCCTCATGGCGGCTCTGCGGCAGTCGGATGCGGTGATTCCGTGCTTCGTTGCGGATCCGCGGCAAGTGGAGCCGCATCCGTACCGCAGTCCGAACGCGCTGCAATTCATGACGGAGTCGCTTCTCGAACTGTCTGCAGCGTTGCAGAGGAGGGGCGGGCGACTGTTCTGCACGGCGGGAGATCCGGCGGTCGTGCTCCAGAAGCTGTGTGCAGTGCTCCCGGTGTCGGCGATCTTCGCGAACCGCGACTACACGCCGTTTGCCCGGGAACGCGACGATGCCATTGCGGCTGCGTGCGCACGTGCGGGTGTCCCGTTCCGCATTTCCGGAGATGCGCTCCTTGTGGAACCCGAGGAGATGCACAAGGATGACGGGAAGCCGTACACGGTGTTCACGCCGTTCTTCCGGAAGCTCGAAGGCATGCCGGTCCGCGTTTCGATGCCGGTGCGTGCACGGCAGCGCGGCCGGTTCTTCGCGCGTTCCATTCCACAGTGGGAGACGGACATTCGTTCCGTATTGCGCTGGAACCGCAACCCGCACATTGCCGTGCACGGTGGCCGATCACAGGGGATTGCCATCCTGCGTTCCATCGGCGATTTCCGGTCCTACGCTGCCGATCACGATGTCATAGCGGACAATGCAACCACACACCTCTCCGCGCACCTCAAATTCGGCACGGTTTCCGTGCGGGAGGCTCACCAAGCGATTGTCCGCCATCTCGGGGAAACCCATCCGCTCCTGCGGCAGCTGGCATGGCGCGAGTTCTTCACGCACATCGCTTTCCACTTCCCCCATGTTTTCGGCCATGCGTTCCGTCGCGCGTATGATCGCGTCACTTGGTCGCGTTCTCGTGCCATGTTCACGGCATGGTGTGAGGGGAGAACTGGTTTCCCGATTGTGGATGCGGGCATGCGGGAACTCGTTGCCACCGGATTCATGCAGAACCGCGCCCGCATGGTCGCGGCATCATTTCTCGTGAAGGATCTGCATGTCGACTGGCGATGGGGCGAGCAGTTCTTCGCGCAGCACCTCGTCGATTACGATCCGGCAGTGAATAACGGCAACTGGCAGTGGTCGGCCTCTACGGGGTGCGATGCGCAGCCGTACTTCCGCATCTTCAATCCCTGGCTGCAGCAGCGCCGGTTCGATCCTGTATGCGCGTACGTTCGCCGCTGGGTTCCGGAATTGCGCGGCTCCCCGCCGAAACGTATTCATTGCCTGGAACGGGAGTCCATCAAGGGGTACGTACGGCCGATAGCCGATCACGCGATAGAATCTCGCGTGGCGATCGCGGCATTCCGCGCCGCGAAGAGTCGCGGCTAGCGCTCGGCGAACGCTGCGGTGAAAACCGGAAACACCATGGAACTCCCGTAGCCAGACGCGAGGTCACTGTCATCGTGCATCGAGGTTCTCGCCGGCTTCAACATGAGCGGCTTCTTTCGCTTCGCGTCCGTGCGAATGCTCTGCACTTGTGCTCAGGAGGAACATCATCGCCATGCCTGTGACGAGGAGGGCAAAGCGCAGTGCGTCTTTGCGCAGCGAGGTTTCCTTGTGGAGTTCCGGCATCAGATCTACTCCTGCAATGTAGAGGAAATTCCCTGCGGCGAGCGGGAGCAGGATGTCTCCGATGTGAGGAAATGCATTGCTCGTTGCGAGCACGAGGATCGCCCCGAGCACGGCGGTAAGCGCCGAGAGCAAATTGAGCACGAGTGCCCGGGCCCGCGAGTAGCCGCTGTAGAGGAGCACGGCGAAATCGCCGAATTCCTGCGGGATTTCGTGCAGGGCAACAGCGACCGTCGTCGCGATGCCGAGGCGCAGGTCCACGAGGAAACTCCCGGCGATGAGCAGGCCGTCTACGAAGTTGTGCGCAGCATCCCCAATGACGTTCACGAGGCCCATCGGATGAATGCGGTGCTTGCACTCCAGGTCGTGGCAGTGCCTCCAGTGGATGCATTTTTCCACGAGGAACGATCCGACGATGCCGACGAGAATGAGCACGAGGGACTGCCGGAACTCTTCGCCGTGTTCCGCGAGTTCCGGAAGGATGTGCAGGAAGACGGTGCCGAGTAAGGTGCCTGCAGAGAGGCTTACGAACGCGAGGAGCGACGCCTTCGTCCAGTGTTGGCAGAAGGAGAAGAGCAGCACGCCGACTGTGGAGATCAGGCTTACGACGATAACGGCGAGGAGGGTGGCGACAGCGGGCGTCAGCATTGGGGGGTGGGGGAACGGGGATGATGGTCCGATGTACACGCTGCACATGTGCCGAGAATGGCGGTCATGTGCTCGGCGACGCGGAAATGTTTGCGATGCGCAGCGTTCCGCACGACGGCGCAGATGCCGCGCGCATGGAATTCCTCGATCTTTCCGCAGATAGCGCATCGCAGGAACGCATGGTGGCCGCGGGAATCCGGCAGGGTGCAGAGCGACACGCGCCCGTCAGGATGCCGATGGGCGAGATCATGGCTGACGAGCGCATCGAGCACTCTGTACACCGTCACGATGTTCACGCGCTTGCCGCTCGATGCGGTGTGCATTGTGATTTCCTGCGGTGTGGCGGCGCTCAGTGCGCCGAGTGCGGCGATGACGGACTGCCGCTGTGCGGTGTTCCGCAAACGCGCTCGATGCAGCAATGGCGGAGGAATTGTTGCCACGTTCGGAGAATATCTACATGCAAAAAAATTGCAAGAAGAAACACTCACGTTTCTACCGCATTGTTACGATCCAAACACGATGTTCACGATCGCGGCACTCGCGATGATCACGATGAGTCCGATCGCGACGCGAATGATGAGGCTGCGCGCGCGGGCGTACTGGTCGTCGTTGCCGATGTTCACGACCATCATGATGCCTGCGATCACGATGACGATCACGGCGAGGAGCCCCACGAAGCCGAGGAGCACGTTCACGGCCGCCACGATGGTGCTCGTGAGGTCGCCCGGTGTGCCGGTATCCACGAGCGATTCCTTGATCGCGAGGCGGATGCCGATCACGGTGAATCCGCCGACGGTCGCGAAGATCGTCTGCTTCAGGTGGCTTAAGCCTTGGTCACTGCCGTAGCTCGCAACGGTGCGGATGCCGCTGATGATGAGCATGAGCACGGCGACGACCGCAGCGGCGCTCGTGAGCCAGTCTGCAATCCCGATGATCTCGGGGCCGAGATCGCCGAAGGACACGCTCCCCGTGCCGCTCATGCCGCCCGGCGTAAACGCGGTCTGGATCGGGCCGGCGAGGTTGACGAGCATGATCGCTGCCACGCTCCCGATGATCGCGCGTTTTGCGGCGGTGATCTGGTCCTCGCTCTGGCTGAATACCGCAATGAGGCCCGCGATGACTACCACGAGGATCGCGATACTGTTCACGATTGGCACGAAGTATTCCGCCACCGTGCCGGCGATGCCGCCGAATTCTGACGGCACGAATGACGGCAGGCCGCCCGAGCTCGCCGCATTGATGCCATCGATGGCTGCGCCGCTTGCCAGCGCTGCGGCCGGCACGAGCCAGGCGAACGCGGCAGCCGGTGCGGAGCGGAATAGGCGCATCAGGTCAGGTGGGGAGGAGAATCTGGATGAGGCCCAGCGACACCATTACGACGACGATGGCGACGAGCGCGGCAATGATCATGGATCTCGCGCGGTCCTTCAGGCTCTCGTCCACCGAAACGACGAGCATGATGCCCGCGACGATGACCGCGACGACGGCGAGCAGGCCGAAGAACACGCCCAGGAAGTTCGCGATCCCCACGATGTGCTGGTTGATGCCGTGGTTGAACGCGCCGGGCCGCACCATGTCGAGGATCGCAGCACCGAGCATCACAATCGCCGCTCCCATGAAGCTGTAGATCAGATTGTTCCGTGCACCGGAGATGCCGCCTTCGTCCTGCGAGGTCATCATGCGGAAGCTCTGGATGACGATATTGAGGATCAGCACCGCCCCGACGATCTGCATGATGTACGAGACGACGCCGGCAATGATGCCCGTTTCCACTTCCGTCGGCGTGATGGAACCGACCGTGCCGAACGCCTGTGCGAGCACGTACGATCCAAGGACGACCGTCGCGCCAGCGAAAGCCTGCCCGTACGCGGTGATGGCCTCGCCCATGGCGCTATCGTTGCGGCTTTCGGCTGCAAGCCGGAGGCCGTAGAACACCAGTGCGGCGAAGAGGATGCCCCCGAATGCCGTGAGGAGCCCTGGGATCAGCGAGCCTCCAAGGTAGGAGGGCAAATCGGCATTGCAGCTTAAGTCCCCGATGGCGCACGGGTTAATGGTGATCGCGACCGCCTGTTCCACGGCGAGGAACGGACGCAGCCAGAATGCGAGTGGTCCAACGGGCATAAATCCATGTATTGTACATGAATTCGGGTTCTTGTGCCAGTGTGTTGAGGATAGGGATACGAGGATGAGGATTTGGCATCGGGGATTGTGAGACTTTGCCTAACCTCCTGCGCAGCCGCGGAGAAACGCTTGCGCCACCGCTGTCCGACCATACAATGCGGGTATGCGCACATCCTTCGACACGCCGATCCAGGGCCGTCCTCTCGCACTTTCTGCCTCGACGGAAGCCCAAACGTACGGGCTCGTAGCCTTGGCGTTCCTGCTCACTGCGGCGGGAGTCTTCGCTGGCCAGCAGTACGCAACCCTGCTCTACGGCAGCGGTCTGCACATGGTGTTTCTGCTCGTCGAACTCGGGCTCATTGTCACATCGCGATTCTGGATGGAGCGCTCGCCGCTCAATATCTTTCTGTTTGGCCTTTTCCCATTGCTCTCGGGCATCACTGTCGCCCCGTTTATTTCGGCTGTGATGATCGGGTACAAGAACGGCCCGCTCATTCTGCTCAATGCGCTCTCTGCCACGGGGTTCATGACTGCCGCTGCCGCGGTGTTCGCCCGCACGACCCATTGGGATCTCGGCGTGATGGGGCGTGCACTCTTCTTCGCGTTGCTTGGACTTGTTGGGATGGCGGTGCTGCAGATCTTCGTGCCGTCGCTCCGTGCCGGGCAGTTTGAGTTGGTGTTCTCCGGTGCGGGCATCGTGATTTTCGGGCTCTTCCTCGCCTACGACATGCAACGCATCCAGCGGATGGGGCAGGTGGGGGCAAATCCGTTCCTCCTTGCGCTGAGCCTCTATCTCGATATCTTCAACCTCTTCCTGTCGCTCGTGCGTTTTATGGTTGCGCTCTCGGGAGACAGGCGGTGAGCGAGGCAGAGGTGATTTCCCCGTCATGATCAGTTTTGACAAAACAGTCAAAAACTTTTATAATATGTATAAATACACATTTCACATTCCGCAGCCATGCGCACGAACGTTTGGAAAACCTCTCCCGCCCAGACTCTCCTGGCGGATTGCCTCACGGCCGCGATCATCATCGGGGTGCTCCTCGTCGGCGCTTTAGGCGTTGCCCGGGCGTTGCCCGCGAGCCTCCTCGCGGATGTGCCGCCGGGAACAGAGGCGCCGTCCTCGCCTGATCCAGCGTTCGTTTCACGCATTGCAGGTCGCCTCGCGAAGCGCTTGCAGTCGCGGGGCATGTTCGTGCCGCAGACGGATGTCATCGAGCGCGCAGTAGCGCAGCGGCAGCAGCTCCTCCGTGCCCACATCGCGGTGCAGTTCACCTGGAGCACCGGCATTGCCGAAACGTGGGAAGCCGGCCCGCAGGTGTACCCCGGGTGGATTGTCGCATCGTTCACGCCCGAGCGGGCTGGATTCTTCCTCGATCCCGCGATCGTGCAGGCGGATATTGCCGGGCGGGTAGGGGAGAAGCTCGTCGAGCCGCAGCACGTGACACTGACGGCCGTCGATGAGCGGGAGAACGGTTTCCTCCGCGCGCAAACGAGCGGGGTTGCGAAGGAAGGCGACGTGCTCGACATGGCAGCGGCGGCAACGGTCGTTCTGCAGGCAATTGGGGACGGTCAGACATCACTCACGATCCCCATCGAGCACGTTGCCGGCAAAATCGACAATCAGACCGGCCAGGATCTCGGCAGTCTGCAGCTGCTCGGCGTCGGCCGCTCGAACTTCCGCGGGTCGGGGGCAGGCCGCATCGCCAACGTGCGCAAGGCGCTCCGCGAGCATGTGAATAACACCGTTGTCGCCCCGGGCGAACTCTTCTCGTTCAATGCAACGCTCGAGGGGCCGGTTACCACGAACAACGGCTGGTACATGGCGAAGGTGATTGTGGAGGGGTCGGAGCTTGTGGATGCGCCCGGCGGCGGCATCTGCCAGGCATCGACAACGGTGTTTCGTGCAATGCTCAACGCCGGGTTCACCCCGGTAGACCGCAAAGCGCACAGTCTCTACGTGACGTACTACGAGGAGTACGGCGTGGGCATTGACGCCACCGTGTTCCCCGGTTCCCAGGATCTCACCTTCGTCAACGATACGCCCGGGTACCTGCTGGTGCAGGCGTACGATGACGGATTCGAGGCGTACGTGAGCATCTACGGAACCGACGACGGAAGGGAAGTGGCAGTGCAGGGGCCGTACTTCGCGAGCACAGCAGTAACGAGTGCGGTGCCGGTCGAACACATCCAGAACAACGAAATTGCGTGGGTGCAGACGGTCCGTTACGCCGATGGCCGCGAAGTGCAGAATGTCATCCGGTCGCGGTACAAGTGGATCCCGAAATCGCTCGCGCAGAAATACGTGATGCACGCGAGCGCGGAGTAGGTTGAGGGCTGGGGCTTGGGCATGGGGAAGAATCAATGTTTCGAGGTTTCGAACTTTCGAAACTCCCTAGCCCTAGCCCTAAATCCCAGCCCTAATCCCTTTACTTCGCTCCCGGTTCCTCTACCCTGTGCTCACACTTTTCCCTTTGATTTCGTGGCAAAGCGACCTACACCAAAGAAGCGCCGGGCGAAGAGCGCAGGGCGGGCACAGTATGCAGAGTACGTGCGCAAGCAGACGACGCGTCTGCGCGAGCGCCAGCAGTCGCCGTTCGCCGTATTTGCAGAGCCGAAGGGAAAGGGCAAGAAAGCCCTGAAGGGCATTACAAGGATCAAGGCATAAGCTCTTTTACCACGGCACTGCTCTCCGATGGCGCGCAAACGACACCTTTCCAGGATCGCGGTCATGCAGGTGCTCTTCGAGCGGGCGATCCGCCCTATTGATTGCGAGGCGTCGCTTTCCTTGAATGCGGAGGACCTCGGTGAAATGGATGCGGAGTTTGCGCGAGTACTGCTGCAGGGGGTCGTTGCGAGCGAGGCGGAACTCAAGCGGATGATCGAGCAGCATGCTCCTGGCTGGACATTCGATCGCATGGATCCGATTGCACGCGCAACGCTCCTCATTGGTGCATACGAGTTGCTCCATGCGCGTGAGGTTCCCCCTGCTGTCGTGATGAACGAGGCAATCGAGATCGCCAAGGAGTATGGAACATCGGAGAGCGGGAAATTCGTGAACGGCGTGCTCAATGCCATTGCGCATGCTAACGCACGCTGAATGCATGTGAGGTTGTTGAGGCCTGCTGCTTGCGGCTACACTCTTCCTGTATGAGTTCGCCAGGGTCTCCACTCATTCTCGAGCGCGCGATTGCCATTACGTTCCGGGACAAAGATTTGCTGCACCAGGCACTCACGCATCGCAGCGCGGTGCGGGGTGCCCGGGCCTCCGGCCACAACGAGCGGCTGGAATTTCTCGGTGATGCCGTGTTGGAGCTTGTGACGACCGAGTATCTCTTCCAGTACAGGGAGAAGACGGAAGGCGAGCTCACGAGCTGGAGGGCTGCCCTGGTAAAAGGGGAGCACCTCGCGTCGATCGCCCGCGAGCTGAAGCTGGGGGAGTACCTGAACATGAGCAGGGGCGAGGCGGCGAGTGGCGGCAGGGACAAAGAATCGAATCTCGCGAACGCTCTCGAAGCCCTCATTGGAGCTATTTTCTTGGATCAGGGGTACGAAACTGCCCGCCATTTCTGCGACACGTTCATCCTCGTGCGGTTGCGGAGCCTGCTCGCACAAGGAAAAGATAAAGACACGAAGAGCGTTCTGCAGGAACGCGCGCAGGAGAAACTGGGGCTAACGCCGCACTACCAGGTGGTGGCGGATGCCGGGCCGGATCACGACAAGACGTTCGTAAGCGCAGTGTACTTCGGTGACCAGAAGATTGCCGAGGGGGTGGGCAACAGCAAGCAGAAAGCCGAGCAGGAAGCGGCAAAAGCCGCACTGCGCAAGCAGGGATGGAAGTGATCAATCTGGAGGCGGGAGAATCGTGAGATTATCCCATCTTGATCTCGATATCCACGCCGGAGGGGAGGCTCAGGCTCTGCAGGCTTTCCACCGTCTTGAAGGTCGTTTCCCGCAGGTCGATCAAGCGCCGGTGCGTGCGCATTTCAAACTGGTCGCGCGCGTTCTTGTGCACGAACGTGGACCGGTTCACGGTGAATTTGCGGATCTTCGTGGGGAGGGGGATCGGGCCGTGCACCACGGCTCCGCTGCGTTCCGCCGTGTCGATGATCTTCGTGCAGGCTTCATCCAGAATCACGTGATCGAACGCGCTCAAACGGATGCGGATTGAGGAAATACCCTTCCCGGCCTCTCCCTTCTTCTTCGAGGGGGCGGCAACTTCCGCGACAGTTTCCTTTCTCTTCTCCTTCGGGGCTGCCTTGGGCGATTGCTTGGCTGCAGGCGCCTTCTTCGTCGGTTTCTTCTTCGTATCCTTCGGGGCAGTCTTCTTCGTGGGGACCATCGTGGGGGAGGGGGAAAGAACGGAAAGCGGAGAGGAGGAGGGAGGGGGACACCATCCCTCCTCTCTCACGCAGAGAGCCTGTGTTATTCAAGCACTTTCGTCACCACGCCGGCGCCGACAGTGCGGCCGCCTTCGCGGATAGCGAAGCGGGTGCCTTCATCGAGGGCAATCGGGGCGCCAAGGGTGACCGTGAACTTCACGTTGTCGCCCGGCATGACCATTTCCACGTTGGCCGCGAGCTCCACGGAGCCCGTCACGTCCGTCGTGCGGATGTAGAACTGTGGCTTGTAGCCCTTGAAGAACGGCGTGTGGCGGCCGCCCTCTTCCTTCGTGAGGACGTACACCTCGGATTCGAACTTCGTGTGCGGCTTGATGGAGCCCGGCTTGCAGATCACCTGGCCGCGCTCGATCTCGTCGCGCTCGATTCCACGCAGGAGCAGGCCGACGTTGTCGCCTGCAAGACCTTCGTCGAGGAGCTTGTGGAACATCTCGACTCCGGTCACCACTACCTTGCGGGTTTCGTTGATGCCGACGATTTCCACTTCTTCGTTCACTTTCACCTTGCCCTGCTCGATACGGCCGGTCGCAACTGTGCCGCGCCCCTTGATGGAGAACACGTCCTCCACCGGCATGAGCAACGGCTTCTCCGTTTCGCGCTTCGGCACCGGGATGTACTCGTCGAGCGTCGAGAGGAGCTTCCGCAGATTCTCGATTTCCGTTTTGTCACCTTCGAGTGCCTTGAGGGCGCTCCCGCGGAGGATCGGGGTCTTGTCGCCCGGGAAGTGGTACTTCGTGAGGAGCTCGCGCACTTCCTGCTCCACGAGCTCGATGAGCTCCGGATCCTTCACCATGTCGCACTTGTTCAGGAAGACGACGATGTAGGGAACGTTTACCTGGTAGGCGAGCAGGATGTGCTCGCGGGTCTGCGGCATCGGGCCGTCCGCTGCGGACACGACAAGGATGGCCCCGTCCATCTGGGCGGCGCCTGTGATCATGTTCTTCACGTAGTCGGCGTGGCCAGGACAGTCGACGTGCGCGTAGTGGCGCTTGTCGGACTCGTATTCCACGTGCGCGGTGTTGATCGTAATGCCGCGCTCCTTCTCCTCTGGAGCGTTGTCGATGTCGGCGTAGGCCTTCTTCTCACCCTCTGGCGAGAAGTTGAGGGAAAGCGCAGCAGTTAGCGTCGTCTTCCCGTGGTCGACGTGACCAATGGTGCCGACGTTGATGTGCGGCTTCGACCGGTCGAACTTCTTATCTGCCATGACGAAGAGGGGAAAGGGTTGAGGGTAAAAATGTAGCAAAAGGACAGAAGCAACGCTTCAATCGCGTCGGAGAGTCTACGGCCCGCATAGGGGTGAGTCAACAGATTTACCGGGAAACGCTGCGGATTTTCCGGGCATCCAGCGTGGAATTTTCGTACACTTGCCGCCACAGTGAACACGCAGGAGCGCATGCACGGCTTCGTGGAGGAAATCTGGCGGTGGTTCGACCGCCGCAAGCGGGCGCTCCCGTGGCGGGATCTTGCCGTGCAGGACACGACGCAGCGGGCGTACATGGTTCTCGTATCCGAGATCATGCTGCAGCAGACGCAGGTTGCCCGCGTCGCAGTGGCATATCGCCGTTTCCTGCGGGAGTTTCCGACACTCCGGAGTCTTGCGGATGCCTCTGACGGTGCAGTGCTGCTCGCGTGGAGGGGGATGGGGTACAACAGCAGGGCGCTCCGTCTGCGGGATGCAGCGCGGCGCATCACGCAGGAATACCGCGGAGTATTCCCGCAGGATCTCGCGGCATTGCGAGTGATTCCCGGTATCGGCGCGTACACCGCGGCCGCGGTGCGGAACTTCGCCTTCGGCATTCCCACGCCGTGCCTCGATACGAATATCCGTCGCATTCTGCATCGCGTGTTCGTGGGGCCGGAGCGTGCGGATGGCTCATGGCGTCGCAGCGATCACTATCTTCTTGCCCTTGCGGGGGAAGTGCTATCGCTCGCGCTCGCGAGTCCGGGCAGGACGACGGCCGACTGGCACGCGGCGCTTATGGACTTCGGCTCGCTTGTCTGTACGAAGCGCAATCCACAGTGGGGGATCTGTCCGCTCACGGCGCGCGGTCTCTGCAAGGCAGCGTACAAAGTTCCTCTCACTCGCAAACGCATGCAGCGGCGTCCGGAGCCGGGGAGGATGATCGGCACGGTGTTCGTGCCGAACAGGATCATCCGCGGCAAACTCGTGGAGGAGCTACGGGATGCGCCGAGCGGACTCACGCTCGGTGCCCTCGGTCGGCGTGTGTGCGCAGACTGGTCGCCGCGTCACCACCAGGCTTGGTTACGCTCCCTGCTCGCCGGTCTCGTCCGCGACAGGCTCATCCGCAGGAAGGGCAAGGAGGTGTTTTCCCTTCCCTCATAGCGGAGCCCAGTCTTGTTAGGATTGGTTCTTCTGGCGCATGTCGTCGATTGCCTGCTGCAGCTTCGATTCGCCTGGCGCTGCGGCAGGTGCTTGCGGCGCGGCCTGTGCGGTTGCCGGAGCTGCCATTTCCTGTGGGGCTGAACGCTTGTGCCCTTTGAAGACAAGCAGGAGCACGCCGAGAATGACGGCGACGATTGCTCCGCCGATGCCGAAGACGATGTCGCCGAACGCCGCGCCGAAACCGCGGGATTCTTCCCGAGCGACAGACGTATCATCGGAGCCCCTATCGTCTGTTGCGAGTGCACCGCTCCCTGATTCTTCCGGGGGCTGTTCATCGTTCTTTTCCTCTTCTTCGGCGGCACGCTCCGCCTCTTCAAGTTCTTTGAGGAACTGCATGGCGCCACTTCCTGCGGCGAAGGAATTCTCCTCCATTGCACCCGTTGCGCCACTGGCGCTTGCCGCCTCGTCATCCTGCAGCGTTTCCGTTGTTTCTCCTTCCGCTGTCTCCTGTGTTTCTGCCCCCGGCTGGCTCACGGGAATATCGATGCGTTTTCCCCCGCGGTACAGCGGGCGCGTGCCTGTTGCCACTGCAGCATCTTCGCTCGTCACTGCCGCGGTCGAGGTTGCGGTATTCACTGTTGCAGTATCACCCGTGGACGTTGCCGCAGGGTGTGGCAATGCGGTGTCGTCTGCAGTGTCATCCGGAGCGACGGACGGTTCCCCGTTTTCTTCCGCCGCCGCCTCCGGCACCTCGATGCCGAAAACTTCCTCAGGCGAGAGGTATGCGGCGCTCGGCACGGGGAACAGACAGAGCACTGCGGCAATCCATGGAGTGGAGATACGCATGGCGTTTATGGGAAGAAAGAGAGGAGGAAGGCGGAAAGGACGGGGAGGAGCTGCGGGAATGCGCTCACCGGCTGGATGTCCTCCACTGCCCCGGCATTGCTGCAGACACCGTCCTGCGTCGTATGGCAGAGCCTGAGCAGCGTTCCTGGTGCAAGCATGGAGCGGAAGAGCGTGGAGGCGAGTGGAATGGTCGCGGTGATGTTCTTGCCGCGCTTACAGAGGAACGGCGTGGTTGTCGGGAGCGTGCCCCGCGACGTCTCGATGACGGCGCAGGCATCGAAATCCTTGGTGTAGCGCAGCAGCAGGTTCTCGCCTTCCCGCCGCGCCTCGAGGAGCGAGATGGGGGAAGGAGCAGAGCCATGCATGCGATTGACGGGCTGGATGGTTGTGCAGGCGGAGGGGCGGCCGAAGCAGTGCCATTTGCTCTCGATGGCGCAGTGCAGCGAACAGCCGTCGCCGCTCGTGGCGTTCCCGTCGTCGCATGCTTCCTCCCCTTCAATACGGCCGTTCCCGCATGCCGGAGCCAATCGTTCGCACGACGCAGAACATCCCTGGTCGGTCTCCGCGGAGTACTGGCATGTGTTGTGCAAGCTGCTGCAGTCGCTGTCGTTCTTGCAGAACGTGCCGTACGGATCCCCGCCGCAGCGGCGGGCAGTCGTTCCCGGGATGCGGATGCATGCGTTGCAATCCGCATCGGTGCTGCACGCGATGGAGGGGTTCTGAGAGCACGTTGAACCGTTATCGCATGTTTCGTTCTGTGCTTCCTGCGCTTCCCCGTCGCCGCAGAATTCCACCCGGCAGAGCGCAGAACACTCGTCACCGTTCGCCGAGTTGCCGTCATCACATTCCTCGCCGTTTTCCTGGATGCCATTGCCGCAGACCGGTTTGCTTGCCACCAGGGGGCACGTGCATTGCGCTGTGCAGATGCCGCCATCAGGGCATGGGGAGCTGTCGCAGGTCTCGCCGCGTTCCACCTGCCCGTTGCCGCACACCGGTTCGGAACAGTCCTGCGGGCACAGCGTGGGCGCTTCGATGCCGGTGCACGCGCCGTCGCCGCAGCATACCTGCGGGCGCGGGCAGCCCGTCGATTTCTCCTCGCCGCCGCCGAGCAGCGTGCCGCTCGGGCAGGCGGGGGGTGTGAGGATGGGGCAGGTGCGGCAGAGCGACGAGCACCCGTCGTTGTTCTCCGCATTCCCGTCGTCGCACTCCTCACCAAGGAAATCCTTGCCGGTGTAGTTGTTGAGCGACCGGAGCACGAGGATGCCATCGTTTTCGACAGTCACGATGCCGTTGCCGTCGGCATCGAGCTGCGGGCTGATCTCGGTTAAGTACGTGGCGATCGCATCGGGATCCGTGCGTTTCGCGTTCTGCGCCGTCGCCTTGTTCACGAGCTGCCAGCCGCGTGTTCCCTTGAGGTACCGCACGATGATTACGCCGTCCGTTGCTCCCTCGGGGAGCCTGTTTCCGTCGATGTCGAGCAGCCCGGAGGATTTTCCCTCCGCGAGGAACGCGGCGATCTCATTGATGGTCCGGCGCATCGCTCCTTTGCCGAGGATGTTCTCGGTGATGCCGTCGCCGCAGACAGGAGCCTTGCAGTCGTTGGAGCATTCGTCGTGGTCCGTCCGGTTCGCATCATCGCACTCCTCGCCGTCATCTTGCATGCCATTCCCGCAGAGCGGGCCGCCGCTCGGGCCGCAGATGCACTCGTCGGAGCACATGCCGCGGCCGCAGCCGTCGCCATCGCACTCCTCGCCAGGTTCCCGGGTGCCGTTGCCGCACACGGGCCCGTCCGGCGCCGTGCTCAGGCCTTTTCCGCACTGGAAGAACAGGTCTCTCTCGGTCATCACGTAGTACGCGCGGCCGCGCGTGAACTCCGTGAGCCGCGGCAGAGCCGCGTATCGCGGCACCGCCGCGAGTTCTCCTGCGGAGATGAAGTACCTGCCGTTGAACGGAGGTTCCTCTCCCGTGAACTCGTACATCCAGAGGCGCGTTTCCTCATCCGCCGCGAACGCGATGTCTCCCGTGATTGGGAACCCCCCTTCTCCGCCGCAGCGCACCTGGTTGTGCGCGTGCGCGTGGAGCAGCACGCCGGCCTCCGACTGCAGCCGCGTATACGCGTAGACGGTGGGGGCGATCTGCTGCGGCTTGGCCACTTGGGCATGGAGGTTTCCCGTGCCGGAGAAGAGCTCGCTGAATGCGAGGGTGATGCAGAGCGTGAGCCAATGCGTGAATATTGCTGTCACTGCGGTTGTTGGTGTTTTCTCTAATTGTATTATACAACATTTTTATATATTTAGAAAGTCCTGGAGCACCAAGGAATGGGGAGCAAATTCAGGCTCCCCATTCCTGCAATTCCTGCGGACATTTATTTCGCAGTTTCCACCACCCGCCGTTCCCGGATCACGTTCACCTTGATCACGCCGGGGTAAGTGAGTTCAGCTTCGATCTTGCTCGTGATGTCCTTCGCGAGCTGTTCCTGTTTGAGATCATCGATCTTCTGCGTGTCCACGAAGACGCGGATCTCGCGTCCGGCGGAGATCGCGAAGGCGCGCTGGACGCCCTCGAAGCTCTTGGCCACTTCCTCGAGCTCTCTTAAGCGCTTGATGTAGGCCTCAATGGACTCTTTGCGCGATCCCGGACGCGCGCCGGAAATCGCGTCCACCGCCGCGACGATGAACGCTTCTGGCGTCTTCATCGGCACATCCTCATGGTGCGCTTCGATGCAGTGGATGACTTCCGGGCGCACTTTGAAGCGCTTGCAGATCTCCACGCCGATCTCCACGTGGGTGCCGGCGACTTCGTGGTCGAGTGCCTTGCCGACGTCGTGGAGCAGGCATCCTTCCACCACCGTCCGCGCATCCGCGCCGATTTCATCCGCGAGCATGCGGCCGATGTTCGCCATCTCCACCGAATGCTTCAGGATGTTCTGGCCGTAGCTCGTGCGGAAGCGCAGGCGGCCAATGATTTTGAGCAGATCCTGCGGGTACCCGGTGATCCCGAGTTCCGTCACTGCGCGCTTGCCGAATTCCAGCATCATCTTGCCAACTTCCGCCTTCATCTTCTCCACCACCTCCTCGATGCGCGCCGGCTGGATGCGGCCGTCCTTGATGAGTTTCTCCATCGCGAGCTTCGCCACGTAGCGGCGCGCGAGATCGAAGCCCGAGATGATGATGGCACCGGGCGTGTCGTCGATGATGATGTCGACACCCGTGAGCTGTTCGAACGTCGTGATGTTGCGGCCTTCCTTGCCGATGATCTTGCCCTTCACGTCGTCGCTCGGCAGCTGCACGATCGTCGCCGTCGATTCGCTGGCGACCTCCGAGGCGTACCGGTGCATCGCTTCCACCATGAGGTTCTTCGCCTCTTCCTCATACTCTTCCTTCATGCGGTCCTTGAGGAGCGCAATCTGCTGGGCGTAGAACGAGGAGAACTCCTCCTCCAGCTCCGTCCAGAGCTGCTTTTTAGCTTCCTCCTCGCTGAGTTTTGCGATCTGCTGCAAGGCGCCTCTGTGTTCCTGCGCCGCGGTGGAAAGTTCCTGCTTGAGCCTGGTTACCTCCTCCTCGCGGGAGGAGAGGGCAGTGCGCTGCCGTTCCACCTCGCGCACTTTCTCGTCGAGGCCTTTCTCTTTCTCTTCAAGGCGCGCCTGTTCGGACTCTATCTTCGCCTCGGATTCCGCAGCGCGGATCTTGGCCTCGCTCACGATCTCCTTCGCCGTCGCGCGCGCCTCGTTCTCCGCAGCTTTCACGGCGCTCTGCGCGTCGATCACCTGCCGTTTCACGTCGGCGAGCTTCTGTTCCTGCTCGCGGATTTTGAGGTCGAGTGCCTGGTTGATCTTCTTGCTCTTCGAGAACCAGAAGCCGCCCGTGAGCATGCCGAGGCCGAAGCCCGCGAGCAGCATGAGGAAGACGATGGTGTACTCCATAAGTCAGGGGTTGAAGACGGATAAAAATTCCGCCGTTCCCTGCGGGCTCATCCCTTGCCGTTCACGGTGCTCAAGAGCAATACCATAGGATGTTCAAGGCAGAAGGGAGGGGTGTCATGCAGGGAAATGGAGGCGAATGGACGGGGCGAGTATACCAGCGGAGCTCTCCGGAGCCAGTGCAGAATCTTGGCTTTCTGACGGGCTCCCACGAAAGCCACTAGTCAAACTGGTCTTGCGGGAACGTGCGGAACGTGTCCCACGGGTGTTCCTATGGAGGAGAGAACGCCATTCGTTCCGCCCTGCAGCGCACCATGCAATATGTGGTCTGGTTCCGCCGTGTACTGCAGCTGAGTGTTTGCCCGTTCGATGCTGTGATGCAGGCATGCGTATCGTGCGTTTCCTTCTCCTCCTCGTTGCGGTCTGTCTTGCGTGGTTCGCGGAATCCGCTTCCGCCCGCGTCGTCGTGAGCGAGGTGATGTGGATGGGGTCCGATGCGAGCAGTGCCGATGAATGGGTGGAGCTCACGTGCGTCGGTGATGATTCCGGAGCTCAGGCGGATCTCAGCGGATGGCGGCTCATGAGCCGTTCCGGCGATGGGTCTGATCGTCTGCTTCTTCAATTCGCATCCGGCACAGTGCTCGTTCCGTGGCAGGTATTCCTCGTGAGCAACATGGAGGCGGATGTATCGCGGCTTGCCGTGTCCCCCGACATTGTCACGACGTCCGTCTCTCTCCCGAACACGAAGCTCCTCCTCACACTCTTCGATGCCTCGGGTGCGGTTGTCGACCAAGTGGATGACGGCGTCGGAACGCCGTTCGCCGGGCAGAACGCGACCGGCAGCGGCGTGCGCGCGAGCATGGAACGCATTGATTTCACTCTGCCCGGCGCGCAGCAGTCCAACTGGCGCACGGCAGAGACGGCGCGCGGCTTCGATGCCGGCGCGCCGCTCCTCGGTACGCCGGGATTCCCGAACGGGACGGAGGAGGCAGGGGAACCAGGAGGTGCAGAAGAACCAGAGGAGGAGGAAGAAACAGAAGAATCCTTCCTCTCCTCTTATCCCTTTGCTTCTTCCATTTCCTTTATTTCCTTTTCTTCTTCCTCAACTTCCCAAACTTCCAGCACCTTCTCTACCTCCAGCGCCTCTTCACCCCAAACCTCTTCCGCTTCCAGTGCCTCCTCCGTTTCTCCAGGCATCGAAGCCTCGATCACCATCCTCCTCACGGAAGTCCTTCCGAATCCCGTGGGGCGGGATGATGAGGAGTGGATCGAGATCGCCAATACCGGCACAGGTGCCGTGGACATCGCGGGATGGATGCTGCAGAGCGGAGCAGGGCGGTACACGATTCCTGCGGGATCGGCTTCCGGCCTCGTGCTCCTGCCCGGCGAGCACCGCGTATTCCGGAAGACCGTGAGCGGTCTTACGCTCGGGAATGAAGGAGGGGCCATTGCCCTTTTCCACGGCGATACAGTGGCGGATGCATGGGAATATCCCGCGATACCAGAAGGTTTGAGTTACGGACGGATTTCAGCAGAGTCCGGTGAGCTCGCGCTGCTTTGCACACCGACGGAGAACGCGAGGAACACCATCAATCCACCGACAGTGGGCATTGCCATGCAGTCCGTGAAGGGCGGGCAGATTTCCGGAGCGGATATCGTGGGGGAGGGGAGCGTAAGCCTCAACCTGGAGGTGCGCGTGCTCTCCGGCCCCGCCGTCAACTCCCGTTGCCGGTGGGACTTCGGCGACGGATTCGTGAGCGACAGCTGCAATCCGCCCTCGCACACGTTCGCGCGCGCCGGCACTTCCGTGATTAGCCTGGAATTCCTGGATGCCTGCGGCGAACGCGCGGTGGCCGATCTGATCGTGGAGGTGCGTGAGCCCGAGGAGGAAGAAGAGCTGCTCTTCACGCCTGCCGGTGTCTCTTCCTCCATTTTCTCTTCGTCTTTTCTTTCTTTACCTTCCTCTATTTCCTCATCTCTTTCCCCATCGTGCATTCCCTCGTTCTCCACTGGTGTGCTCGTAAGTGAATTCCTTCCGAATCCTGCAGGAGACGACGAGGCAGGGGAGTGGATCGAGCTCGTGAATATGCTCCCGCACACAGCGGAACTCTGCGGGTGGGCACTCGATGACGGCGAAGCCGGCAGCAAGCCGTTCCTGCTTGATGCATTCCAAATCCCCGCTGGTGGATTTCTGCTTCTTACGCGGAGTGAAACTGGCCTCGCACTCAATAACGACGGAGATGCCGTCCGCCTTTCAGGTCCTGCGAATGCCGCGCCAGTGCAGGTGGTGGAATACGGTGCGGTGAAGGAAGGTCGGTCCTTCGCGCAACAGTCAGATGGTGTGTGGGCATGGAGCACCGTGCCGACGCCGGGGTCGGCAAACGGCTTCGGGAACGCCTTTCCGCAAAGTTCGAGTTCCGTGCGATCGCGCGTTTCTTCCTCGGCAAAGCCGGCGAGAGCGGCAAGCAAGATACTCCCCATACAGAGCAGGAATGCAGTGTTCAGCGTGAGCAAGAAACCGGCAGGCGTGTCAGTCCTGAGTGCACTGAAAACGAAGTATCGTAACGTCCTGCCCCCAGGGGAGGAGAGCGCAGGCGCTGTGGCGGAACGGCAATTGCCGCATCCATATCTTTCCGCATTCGCAGGCCAAAATCAGCTTGCAAGAAATCCAAAAAATCCCACGTATTCCGGTGTTGAGGGCGGCATGATCCCCCTCGCCGTGCTCCTCGGGGTTCTGCTCCTCAGGAAGGGCTCACTCTGAATCTTGAACCCGGAGCGATTTTCGGGTACAATAGAGAGATTCTTTCAAGGAAAAACTCCCTTGGAGAAATACCCACACCAAACCTACCAGGCCTTCAATCCTTCCGAGCACGAACGGAGGCTTGTGTTCGTGGAAGGCAAGGAGATCCGGGAGCAACAGCAGGAACTCTCTGATCCGCTGGCGCTCGTCGAGCGGAAGCTCGACCAAGTGACGCGTTTGAACGAGCAGAAGCGTGCGCTGCTCTACGATGACATCCACACGCGGTTCATGCTGGAGGCGGCGGTGGATATCCAGGGCGGCCAGCGCGTTCGCTGGATGACCGACGGTCTCCAGTCGCGGGCACAGGAATGGCACCCCGCATTCAAGCAGGCGAAAGAGAATTACAAGGCCATGCTCGATCGTGTGCCGGAGCAGGTGACGGCGCTCCTCGACGGACTTCGGGGGCAACTCAAGACGTGGAAGGAGGCAGAAAAAACGTACGCCGAAGCGTTCGGCACCGAATTGGATGCAGCCCTTACACAAGAGCTGAATTCGGCGGTTGCTGTGCTGGAAGCAAACAAAGCCAGCACGAAGGAGGATTTCCTCAAGACCGCACAGACGCCGACGCTGTGGAAGATTCTCGACGCGTCGCCGACGTTCCGTGCTCTTGGGGTCGGCGAGACGATTGAAAGCAAGCTTGCGGAGATCAAGGCGGAACTCGCGTTCGATGCCTTTGATCCCGAGAAGATTCTCTCGGCGCACATCCGGGAGCACCAGGCGCTCATGGAGCAGGCCACCGCGATTTGCGCGCGGATGCAGGCCGCATTCGCGGAGACCGATGCAGGCCGCGAACGCACGGTGAAAGATCTGGAAGCGAGGATTGCTGAATTGCAGAAGCAGATCGATGATCCTGCTACGCCTGGTTCAAAAAAGGCAGAACTCACAAGGCAGAAAGATGCTCTTCTGCAGGAGCTCGTGTACGCGAAGCTTTCGAAGGAGGAGAAACTGAAGAGCTTGAAGACGGAGTGGCAGCAGACGCTCTCCTTGAGCGACGGCGACCGGAGGAAAATGGAAGCGGCGATCGCCGTGCTGCAGCAGGAATCCGGCAAAGTGGCGCAGAACGAGAAAGTGCTCCTACGCGGCGCGGCGCCCGAGCGGCGCCTCTACCTGCTGAAGTTCGGCGGCTACAATGCCGAGTGGCTCCTTGCGCAGGCGCAGATTGCGGAAGGGGAATACAACCCGCAGGTGCTGCAGATCGATCTCGCGGTGCTCGGGTTCTCCCCGGATCTCGCAGAGCTCACCCGCCGCAGCAAGAACAAGGCGGAACTCATCCAGTACATCACGCAGCTTGAGATGGAGGTGGAGGAGGGCGGAGTAACGCGGAAAGTCCGCTTCACCGAGAACCCGGCGGGAATCTCCCTCTCCCAGATGTTCCTGCGTTCGCAGTTCCCGCCCGATGTGGTGGAGAGCCTGCAGACCAATGATCTCAAGGCCTCGAGCGCGGGATTGCTCTTCGAACTCTCGGAGCTGGATCCCACGAAGACGCTTGGGGAGAACCTCGATCGCATCGTGGCGATGGTCACGGTGGAAGAGGGTGGGAAGAGAATCATCGACCGGGAGAAATTCCTGCAGACGGTCACGTTCCTGCTCTTCACGAAGGACGGGGCGAATGATCACCTGCTCCAAGCGAATGAAATCGATGTCGCGGCATCCCGCCTTGAACCGGTCGGGAAGAAATCCGAGCTCGAGGCGCGGCTCGCTGCGGCGGACAAGGCGATCCTCGGGACGTCCGCAACGTACGCGGCGCTCGGAGCGGATGCGCCGATCACCGATGCGGATATCGCAAAGATCCATGCGGAACTCGACAAGACCAAGCCGTCGTTCCGCGCGCAGGCCGAGGTAATCTTCAACAAGCTCCTCGCAGATGGTGCGATCAAGAAGGGGCCGGACAACCGGTACATCCTGATGGGCGGCACGTTGAATGCTGCAGATCAGGCGATCAATGCAGGGCTCGATGCAGAAATCGGCAGACTCCGCGCCGCTGTCGGGCAAAAGAAAAGTGATGTTGCCCTCGCTGGCACTGCGCTCGCAGAGGCGAATGCCGTCGCGGAATACAACGCGCTGCCACCGAATGGGATACTCACGGCGGGCATCATCGCGCAGATCATCAACCGTTTGGATGGCTTAAAGAAGCAGCCGCCCAAGCCGGAGGAATTCTTCAAAACGAAGTTCAGCGCAGAATTGCCGGATTGGACTGCCGATGCCCAGGGGCTCATCAAGAGCATGAAGGACACCGGTGTGGATACGGCCAAGCTCGGCACCCGCGTGAGCATGCTCTGGGACGAATCCACGGCAACGGCGAAGCACGCGGCGGAGGTCTGGTGGGCGTACATCAAGAGTCTGCCGCGGCTCGTCTATGATCCCAAGCTCGATCCGCAGGTGAAGGAGATGCTGAAGAAACACGATGCCCTCGCCGCGGCGAGCGGATCGCTCGTGGACGCCACCGAAGCGTTCCGGGAGTTCGATGGCGCTTTCGCAGTGGCCGAGAAGCAGCTCAAGGCGGATCAGGCGAGCGTAGAAGACGCACTGAAGCCGCTTGAAGTCACTGCCGATCCCAAGCGCCATTTTGAAGGCGCACAGCTCTACATTGATGCGAACGCCGATCTCATTGCCCGCCTTAACCGCGAGCACGACTGGCAGCACCGGCCGCTCAAAATCCGGCAGGTTTCCTACTGGATTGCTACGCACATGGGCGACCGCGGGCTCGAGCTCGCGGGCCAGTTCCTGCGGGATGCCGCTGCGGTCGAGCGCGATCCCGTGCGCATGGAGGAATTTCTCCAGGCGTATCGCGAGAGTCTGCCGCCGGCAGAACTCAAGGCGCTGCAGGCATTCCTGGATCGCTACGCCCGCGCCGCCGAGCATTCGGGCAAGGATGTCCTCGCGGAGGCGCGCAACCGCGGCATAGAGGTCAAGCGTGACGCGCTCATGGTCCTCAGTGAATTGGAACTCGCGGGGAACCTGGGGCGCTGGCACATCGATCCTCCGGAGGAGGTGCAGGAATCTCTCGTAGAGATCCTCTACGGCGCTGGCGCGCAGCCGCTCATTGATGCGTTCGTCACCAAGGAATCGCAGACGTACGAGTTCGACGGCAGGCAGCACACCATCACGGCCGAGGACGCAAACCTCTACGTGCGGCAGGTTCAGGCGGATCTCATCTACAAATCGCAGCAGGAATCCGCGGCGGAGAAGCAGAACAAGCAGTTTGAGCTCTTCCAGGATCCGCTGGAAAAAGGCCTGCGCGGCCTCGCCGGCACCTTGGGCGAGCTGTGGCAGGGCGACTGGGTGGATAAGGGCAAGGCCGCAGCCGCGATCGTCGCCGGCATCTGGATCATCCACGCTGCGTGGAAGAAAGGAGGATTCGCCAAGGGGCTCGTTGTCGGCTTGCCGCTCCTCATGGTGGCGAACTCCGTCTACAAGCGGCAGACCGGCCGCGATCTGCTCGGCGAGCACCTTACCTACATGAGCAAGGATCAGCGCGGCACCGCAGTCGAGCGGTTCCGCCGCAGGGGCGCCGAGATCGACGAGTACAAGATTCTCGGCACCAATGCCGGCCATGCGGCGATCCAGCAGCTCACGAGCCGCGACAGCCCGATCACTGTGGAGGAACTCCTCGAGTGGCGCAGGCAGGTGAAATCCAAGGGCAACAGGGATTACGCCGAAGGCGCCCCGGAGAACCTGAACATCACGGCCATCTGGACGCACATGGGCGGCGCGGACATGGACGAGGCCTACAAGGTCGCGTTCCTCGCATTCGAGTCACTGTGCGTAGATGTTGCATCCCTCAACGGCATTTCCGGTGATCACCAGAGCCAGGCCGAGCAGGGGGCGGATTTCATCCAGCGGTACTACGTGGACTTTGAAGAGTACAAGCCGGATGACCCGCGCCGCGATCTGGAGGGGCAGCCGATCACGATGCTCGACGTCATCATCAACGAGGCGCGCAAGCCCGCGACCGAGGACGCCGTCACCGAGGATCGCATCTTCATCGAGTGGCTCGCCGATTCCATCGGGCAGAGCAAGGATTACGTCCTTCAGAAGCTTAAAACTGGCTACACCTATGCGCAGATCTACGGCGAGAAATTCGGCCACGACGCGCCGGAATACTGGCGTGAGGGCAAGGAGTGGGTGCTCGATAGCTACGACAAGGTGAAGGAGTGGGTGCGTCTCAGGTACCATGTCATCAAACCCGAGGCTATCGAGAACTACGAGGCGACATGGCGGTTCATCTATGAATCTGCCACTTCCATCGGTATGACGATTGCCACGGAAGGTCCAGAAGCGGTGAAATTCATCTTCAAACAGGGCGCCGGGATTACGGGCAGAACATACGAGGTTCTGCAGGCCATTCACAGTAGGATTCTGGCCAATCCATACCTCAACTACGCTCTTCGTCCTTGTGAAGAAGCGATCATGTACGTCCTCGCTGGACGCGAAGGATTGGTGACACTCAGCGGACAGCAGGCAAAAGAGCAGGCTGGCGTTGAGAATCACACACTGGATACGTTCGTGGCAAATGGCGATTACCGGATCCGCGATGTCTCCAGCGAATACACCGTCAGCACGTTCTTCCCGGTAAAGCGTACCAATGCAATCGGATTTGAAGTGCCGCCAGCAACATCCCATGAAGTCGTGATGAACATGTATCGGGAGAATCTTGCAGAGATGCTCTTTGGTGATGGCACGAAGTTCGCTGATCTTGAACCTTCACAGCAGCGCATGGTGCTTGAGGTACTCAAGGCAAACATGTTCCGCGAACTCGCGCGTGAGCCGAGTTTCGTTGATGCGGAACGTGTGTTCACGGTGGAATTGGATCGGAAACGCGCAGCACGCGAACTGGCGGATGAAACCCGGCTGCGCACGTACAATGAATTTACGAGCGCCGAGAATGCCGAAAAGGCTCTCTTCGCCGAATTCCGTTTGGCGTTCTCTGCCCCTCTGGGAGAACTGCAGGCAGAACATGGCAAAATTACTGCGCGAATTACCGAGTATAGGCAGGCAAAAATTGCACTCATCCCACAGATTCACAGGCTGGAAGGCGAAATTCGCACGCATGTTGCTAATGCACAAACACACGATAGAAATAGAGAAACAGCGAAGGCGCTCGCAGAGAAAGCCTTGGCGAAGAAGAAAGAAGCAGATGTGTTTCTCCTGAAGAAAAAGGCGGAGTATCTAACACAGAAAATTACAGCTGAATTGCCTAACGAGGCGAAATACTACGTCTACGTCATGCTTGCTTCGGCCCCGAATGCCGACGAAATTCGTTCCGATGAAGGGAAATTGCGGATCTTCATTGCCGCAGAAAGGACGCGCCGTCGGGGCGGGACTCCTCCGGAGATGAGTTCTGATCCTACGACTGAAGAACTTTATCTGCGGTACCAGTACGCTGCAGATGTTGCATCATTGATGGGGAGGTATCAGACGGCAAAGACAAACGCAACCGCTGCGCGTGAGCGGTACACAAATGCGGAGCAGGCGTACACAATCGCCGATCAGGAATTCACGCGTTTTGAACGCGATGGGCTCCAGCCAGTCAAAATCAAGCTCGATGCACTCTTCGATGATGCGGTGAGGCCCGGAGCACAGGCATTGAAAGCCGATGTACTCTCTGTGACTGGCCGGGAAACATCGTTGCTGCAGCATGTGTTCAACGAGAACCGGGATCTCGTGGGCATCCCGTTCGATTGGCTGATGGGGGATGCCAGGGAAACCGCCAGGAAAGAGGCTGAGCGATGGGTGAATTACGTCGTGAGCAAGGACCAAACGTATTTGGAGTACATGAAAGCAGATGCCTCGACGCCGGAGGGCAGGGAGAAGCACGTCATTGCAAATGCGTACGTGCGGTACCTCGAATTTATTGCGCTCAACGAGATCTTCCAGCGCGCGCTCCTCAAGTCCGTCAATTATCCGGCGGATGATGAACGCTCGCACGTTCTGCATCTTTCCGTGTTCGAGGCCGATAGAATCTTCCTCTACCTTAAGGAGAAGGAGGGCCTCGTGCGTTTCGCGGACTTCGTGAAGACGCGCGAGAAACTCCGCCCTGCGTTACGCAGGTAAATTTCCCGGACAGCCATGGCTGCATCCCCCAAAACACCAGAGGCAGAACCAGAGCAGGCAAAGGCTCCACAGGAGCAGAAGCCTGCTCCGCCAGCCGAGCCCAAGAAGAGAGAGGGTGGTGACGGAAGCGCCGTTGCGCCGATCTCCGACGCGCAGAAGAAACAGATCATTGACCAATATCTCCGTGCGCAGCAGCCACAGCAACCATCAGAAGCAGCTGACATCCCGGAATCCATCTGGAGCATTTCGAGGAATTATGTCCGCGGCCCTCTTGGCAAACTCCTGCTTACGGGGGCGGTCCTCGCAAATCCCATTGCTGCGGGAACCGTATATTTTGGCGATAAAATCCTGCGGAATACCGTGGGGAAAGTGCCCGGCATCGGCCAGCTCTACGAGAAGCCGCGGCAGATGGCTATCGGGGCTGCAACGACTGCACGGAATGCCATTGCGGCTACGGTGACGGCACCGACGATCGCCATCGATGTCGCAGAGAACGTGTACGAAGGGATCACCGGCACCGAACGTACGGAGGCAAAAGGCGTCATTGGTCGTACAGTGGAGTGGACGACGGAGAAGGCAGGGCAGGTCCTTGGGAAAGGCCTGAGCATCCTGAAGTGGGGGAAAGATCAGCTTGAGAAGATTCCATTCAGAAGCGGTGCGGAACGGCTTGGTAAAATTGCGGCTGCGCCGGTCACGCTGCCGATTTCCCTTACGAAAGGAGCGTATTCCGTCATCGCGCCGCGCACGAACGGCATCATCGGTTCTGTTGCGAGTCTCGGTCTCACGGCCGCGGCGCTCTACGGAGCGTACTGGGTGGGTTCCACTCTCGTGTTGCCGGCCTTAGGGCCTGGCGCGCAGCTCGCGCTGAACCAGCTGTGGCACGGGATCACCGGGTTCTTCCGGTGATTTGATCAAAGGGAGGCAATGTACAGTGGCGCCTTTTTCTTGCGAAGAAAAGAGGAGCCATCTGATGGTCCATCCGGAAAATGCCGGGTGAATCCCGGCATCTTCTCTCATTGTATGTCCTGTGCCTTACGGTGTCGGGGGTGCCGGAGGAGCCGCACGGCGGAGTGCCCCAAGCTGCGCGACAATTTGCTGGATTGTCGTGGGGACGAACTCCGCGCTGGATTGCATGTTTCGGTAGGCGTCGCACTGCCGGAGGATTGCCTTCTGGCGGTGCGAGAGTGTGAGTTCGGCTTTCTTTGTACCCTCTTGTTCACGGATTTCTTCGATGAGTTCCTCGAGATCCTCATTGAACTCGTCTTCGGGGAGGAGGGTGAGTTCCGCCTCTGCAATACGCGCATCAAGACGATCGATTGCCTGTTCCAAATTCAAGGAGACTTGTTCAAGAGAAGATCGTTTGCTCGAATCAATTTTACCGACTGGGCCTCGCACTTTCTCTAATACCCACGGCGCATGGAAACCGGCCTGCCGCCGCAGCTTTTTGATTCCGTAGTACACGGCGATTGATCCAGCGTTCTTTACGCCACCTACAGCGGCTTTCCATATGCTCAAGTTCCCAACCTGATTTAAAAATGTCGTTCCATTGTAGAGTAATTTCCCAAGGACCAATGCATCACCAACGCGATCAGACGTACTTGTTGCCGTTCGAGTGAAATCCAAGAGCCAGAAGCGCATATTTTGCAGCTTTGCCTGCATTTGCTTGAGCTCCTCGAGAGATGCTTTCTTGTCAGGGAACTTGAGTTTGGCGCTCTTCTCAAGGAATCGCTTTGCAACAGCATTCGCAATAGCGTCAACTGCGCCAGTCATGGCTTGGAGCGTAGGTAAAGTGATATCGCCTAAGACATAATCGAGTATCGATCCTTCTTCTCCAGTTGGGACCGTTGCTGGTTTTGCCGGAGCTACTTCCACAGAGCCATCATTCTTGCGCTGAATCTGGAGTTCGCCGGCCTTATAATCCTTCAGGATCCCCGTGAGGATTTCCACCTGCTGATCACGCGGGGTTGCCCGCCATTCCTGCGCGGAAATCGGGAAGCCGGTTTCCTCGGGGAGCGGTGGGAATTGCGATAGATCTCCACCAGACTTGAGAGCCTGCTCAATGCGCTGGTACCGATCTTTCAGGGATTGCTCGGTTTCCTGAGCTTGCACGGGATTCTCGGTGCTTTGGCTCAATGCTGAACCTGCTGCCGCAGCCCCCATGAATCCAAGGATCCTGCCCATTGCACCTCTGCGCGTCATTTTCTGATGCTCAATGGGCACCGTCTTTTCTGCAGGAGTGTCCCCGACAGGGGATGAATCCATTCCCTGCGCCTGCCCCTCATTGTCCTCTGGAGTTTTTTGGTACGGCATCATGTGTATATGGGAAATTACATATATATTTTAGCAGAGTTGACAATATTAGTCCATAGATGCCATATCTACTCTATGCGATATGTCCAGCATCATCGGAGTGGCCATCTGCGGAATCAGCATGCCCCTGCCCCGGGGATGTTGGGGGTGGTTCAACAGGGGTAGAGGACTGTTCTGGGACATCTGATTGTTTCCTGAGATGCATCTGCGCCCTAGAGAATGCCGCAAGCTCCTGAGAGATTTGCCTTTCGATCTCTGGCGTGATTCCTGCGTCGGCCGGGAGCGATACGAATGTCGGAGACTTACGGAGAATTCCAAGTTCCATTGGCGTGAGAGTCCCATGATGTTCTGTTGCGGTGGATCGCGAGCATGCTGCTGCAATCGCTTCGCGCGCAAGCTCTGCCAGTTCATCAGGAGGTAAATCCTGTACGGCTTCCTCAGCAATACTCTCTTCGACACGGGCAAGTTTCCCTTGGATTTTTCTCATTGCCAGCGTTTTTGCTCTCTCCGGTGAAGTCCCGGTACGGGTATCAGCGCTAAGGAGTCCTGTCATTTTGTACGGCGTTTGCTCCTTGAGTTGAAGCAGGCGGGCCCTGCGCATGAAGAAATATCCAATCGCGCCTGCTATTTCTGATAGGAGCGCGAGCACGCGCTCACTGGTTGTGCCGTGTTTCCCGAAAAATCCATCTGCAGCAGCTAACGCGCCACGTATGCCGACATATCCGTCTGCAATGAATTGACCTCTTGAAATTTTCTTCTTCTCGGCCCTGCGCATCCGTTGCAGTCCTCGCACGAGCGTTTCCCGTGCTTGCTTGGGGTTCTCGAGTGCAGCTGTCGCTGTCTCAAGGATTTTTTGTACCTGTCCGAGTGAATTGTTTTGTGCGGCGATCGTAATGCCTTCGACGGCGATGGGGACAGTGCCGCGGCATGTGTTGAGGAGGGGGTTTGCGTCCTGCCTCGGCAGACCGGCGCAGAGCCGCCCGACAGTTTCCAGCCAATCTGCACTGGATTGGGCGGCAGCTTGTTGTGTTTGCCCAGAAGCAGGGGCAAATGCTTGTGGTGTTTGGACGCGGCCGGTTTGGTAGTCACGCACAATGCCTGTGAGGATGAGGCGACGCTCGTCTTTTGATGCGGTTCCCCATTCCTGAGCGGTAATTGGGCTTTCGAAGGGGAGTTCGTAGGGATACGGAGGGAGGTCAGAGAGATCGCCGTCACCCGCAAGAGCTTGCCGGATTTGGTTGTATCTGTTTGGCTGGTTTTGTGATTCTTGCGAAGGTGCAGACCTGCATCCGGCCAGTGCCCCACATGCAACAGCGGCTGATCCGAGAAGCATGGTTCGGATGGCTGCACGACGGGAGCAGAGAAGACTTTGCTCAGGCGTCGCTGCTGATTGTGGATTCTCGTCTGCCAGGGGTCCTTCCCTTAGAATCTTCATAAGTATTTAATAATATTTTTCTTAACTTTTGTCAAATTCTTCCCATAGATTCCGTTCGCTCTCAATAGATTGCAATAAATATAAAATTGTACTATAATGATAGACGAATTCGTATGGTCCTCACACGCCTCCTCAACATCTTCCGCCCGCCGACGACCGAGGAATCCCGGCCGTTCTTCGAGAGCGTCAAACAGACCTCCCCGACGATCACAAATGAGATCTCTGCGACGGCGAGCGCGGTGTGGAAGACACTCGTGCAGACCACGGGTACCGTGGTGAAATCTCCCCTCACGGTAACCAGGGGGATTGTGAGCGCGGCGGGGAACATCCTCGCGCTGCCTTCCATCGCGCTGCACTACCTTGCGAGGGGGCTCGATGTCGCGGAAGCCAACGTGGTTGATACCACGCGCGACAAGCTGGCGAACCTCTTCACCTGGCGTGGCGGGAAGGGGGGCAAGCCGGCCGCGTAGGTCATCGCGGAATCCGCGGGGAAGTCGCTTGGTGTCCGCGAAGCCTTTCGTGTACCCTTGCGCGGACATGGCTCTGCTCCTCCTCGCCGATGGCACGCGGTTTAAGGGGGAGCCGTTTGGCGCTGCAGCCGAGAGCGATGGGGAAGTGGTCTTCAACACGGGGATGGCGGGGTACCCGGAGAGCCTCACGGATCCGAGTTACCGCGGGCAGATCCTCACCTTCACGTATCCGCTCATCGGCAATTACGGCGTGCCGAGCATGGAGAAGAACGCCTGGGGTTTTAGCGAGCATTTCGAGAGCGAGCGCGTGCAGGTGCGGGGCGTGATCGTCTCGCAGGCGAGCGGGCACTTTAGCCACTTCACCGCGGTGAGCTCCCTCCACAACTGGCTCACGCATCACAGGATTCCCGGGATCACCGGCATCGATACCCGCGCGCTCACGAAGAAGCTGCGCGAGCACGGCGTGATGCTCGGGCGCATCGTGCAGGATGATGCCATGAAGGATGCCGGGAACATCGAGGATCCAAACACCCGCAACCTCGTTGCCGACGTGAGCATTCCCGCCGTGCAGACGTACGAGCCGCAGGGCGAGGTGCGCGCGACGATCGCGTGTTTCGATTGCGGCATGAAGAACAACATTCTGCGTTCGTTCCTCAAGCGCGGCGTGCGGGTGCACCGGCTGCCGTGGGATTTCGATCTCGCGGGGAGCGACCTTGCCTATGATGCGGTCTTCGTGAGCAACGGCCCCGGGGATCCCAAGAGCTGCACGGCGACGATCGGGCAGATCAGGCAGGCGCTCGCGAAGGAGATCCCGCTCTTCGGCATTTGCCTGGGGAACCAGCTCCTCGCGCTCGCGATCGGCGGCGATACCTACAAGCTGCCCTACGGCCACCGCGGGGCGAACCAGCCGTGCATCGAGGTAGGGGAGAACGGCGAGCCGACGACCCGCTGCATCATCACGTCCCAGAACCACGGGTTCGCCGTGAAGGACGCGCTTCCCAAAGGGTGGCGCGTGTGGTTCCGCAACGCGAACGACGGCACGGTGGAGGGCATCCGCCACAAATCGGGCAAGTACTTTTCCGTCCAGTTCCATCCGGAAGCAACTCCGGGTCCGGAGGATGCGGGGGAACTGTTCGATGAATTCCTTCGTGTATTGAAGCGGTGAGTGGTGAGTGGTTAGCGGGTAGTGTACGATTCGTCTGTGCTCAACCTGCCGTATCAAAAGCTACAGATTTGGCAAAGGAGTTTTGAATTAGCACGGGAAACGTACCTTCTCACGAAGCATTTTCCCGAAGAGGAACGCTTCGGTCTTGCATCCCAGATGAAGAGGAGTGCAGTGTCGGTTGCCAGTAATATCGCAGAAGGAAGCCAGCGGGTTTCCGATCGAGATTTTCGTTCATTCGTTGCGATTGCGAGAGGGTCGTTGGCGGAACTCGAGACACAAGCTCTGTTGGCCGATGCAATCGGTTACATCGTAAAGGAAGATGCACAGAAGTATCTTGTGCGCATCCAAGAAGTATCAAAAATGCTTCGTGCATTCTTCATAAAGCTTTCCGCTACCCGCTAACCGCTCGTCATGAATTTCATCGTCCTCTCCTCCTCCCGCGGCACCACGTTCCAGGCGGTGATTGACCGGATTGCCGATGGCTCGCTCACGGCGCGGTGCCTCGCGCTCGTCACGGATCGCCCGGATCGCGGTTGCGCGGACAAAGCGAAGGCGGCGGGAATTCCTGTTGTGGTTGCGGAGCGCAGCAAGGGCGAGGAGCGCGAGGCGTACGACCGGCGTCTCGATGCGGCGATCCGCGCGCTCGGCACGGTGGATGTCATTGCCGCGATCGGCTGGATGTGGGTGCTCACGCCGTGGTTTGTGCACTCGTGGCGCGGAAGGATCCTCAACGTGCACCCGGCGCTGCTCCCCAAGTACCCCGGCGCCCACGGCATCGAGGATGCGATGGCGGCAGGGGAGCGGGAGACCGGCATGACGATCCACATTATTGACGAAGGCGTTGATACAGGGCCGATACTCGTACAAAAAAAGTGTTCAATATTGCCGGGCGACACGCACGATGCGGTGAAAGAACGTATCCAGGTGCTGGAGAAGGAGTGGTACCCCAAAGTGCTCCAGATGATCGAGCGCGGGGAGATACAATTACCGTAGACTTCCTCCATGCCACTCAAGATCTACACCGTCACGTGCACCAGGAATGAGCGGATCGCGCATGCCGTCCATGAGCTCACGTTCACGAAACCGGAGGGGTTCACGTTCGTGCCGGGGCAGTTCGTCATGTTCCACGTGCCCGCTGCCGACGGTGCCAGCGCGCCGCAGCCGCGGGCGTACTCCATTGCTTCCACGCCGTCGGAGAAGGAGATTCTCATTGCGATCAAGCTCAAGCCGGGCGGGCTTGCAAGCACATGGGTGGAGCAGCGTCTGCGCGTTGGCGACACGGTGGAAATGAAGGGGCCGATCGGCGTGTTCCGCGTGCGAGCGGACGACCGCCACCCGCTCCTCTTCGTGTGCACGGGAGCGGGGATTGCGCCGTTCCGGCCGATGATTCTCTCCGTGCTCGGGCAGGATCCGCTCTGGCAGATCGATCTCGTCCACGGTGTGAGCACGGAGGAGGATCTCTTCTGGCATCGGGAGATGGGGATCCTTACAGAGCAGCACCGGAACTTCCGCGTACACCACGTGCTCAGCCGGCCGAGGGCAGACTGGACGGGTCCCCGCGGTCACGTGCAGGACGTGCTTCCTTCCCTCATCGGCGATCTTCCGTCCCGGTCGGTGCTCGTCTGCGGCAATCCGGATATGACGGGGGAGCTCAAGCGGTTGTGCCTCAACGCATGGAACGTTCCAAAGGACCAATTCCACATGGAGGGGTACGTCTAGATCGCGAAAGGAAACCTTGTCGGTTTCCTCTCGCGGGCTCTCCTTCCCTTCATGGAGTCACTCCAGGCGGGCAGAGCCCGCCTTCGTGACACTTCGGCATTTCGCAGTCATGAATATGCGGCGAAGGCAGGCTCCGCCTGCCTGGAGCCGCACCGCTTTAGGGGAAAAGAGAGTCCGTGAGAGAAAAACCGTAGGTTTGTCTCTCACGACTGTCACCATATCCGGGTTGACTCGCTCTGGATCAGCGCGATGTCCTGCTCCACGGTCTCATTTGCGAGGTTCACGCGCACTGCCTGCACTTTGAGCTGCACCGCCGTCGGGTTGTGGATGAGGAGGGCCGCAGGGGCGGTGGAGGAGAAGAACGTCACCGAGGAATGCGCAGGGAACGACCAGCGGCGGAACCCAAGAGCGATAGGTTCCGCAGTGACGCTCTCGAGCGGGGCATTGCGGATCTCGGAGCGTTTCCAGTGGGCGGGAACGCTCACGGAAACTGCTTCGTTCCCGTCGTGGCTGATCTCGATGAGTGCCTGTCCGTCGAGCACGGACATGCGGATCACCGCGGAGAGCGGGGATTGATGCTCGAATGCGATGTCCGCCACTTCCGCGCTCTCCTCATTGCCGGCAGGCAGCGCGGCGGTCTGGAGGAATGCCGATGACTGCCAGCCCGCGAGCGCCAGCACCGCGAGCGCGCCGGAGGCCAGCAGGACGTGCGCGATCGGCGACAGGCGAATGGAAGTCACAGGCGTGCCTGCATCGTAGCTCCTCCGCGGAATGCTTCAAGGAGTTTCTTTGTTCGTGGAGGGGTTTTCTGCTATACTGAAGGCGATGGAGATGGATCCGCACACCCTGCAGCACATCCTCACGAAAATCCATCAGCAGATGCGGTGCCCGCAGTGCGGCCAGCGTGTTTCCGTCAGCTTGTCTTCCATCAAGGTTGTGGCGGAGAGCGCCATGATTCTGCAGCTCAAGTGCGAGGGCTGCAGCGCGTACATCGTGCTGCAGGCATCCCTCAACGGCATCGAGAAAATCAGTGCGCCTCCGTACGAGGAGAACGAGTTCGCAAATGCTTCCAGCACCCTCGAGGCAGATGAATCCATTCTGCGGCAGGTGCGCGCGGCGTTGCAGGAAGGGGAAGGCTCCTTCGAGCACCTCTTCCGCTCGCTGGAGCACGCGTCGCCGGCATCGGATGCCGGCACGCAGATTGCATGAGAAATAGTGCTACACTGGTTCCGTTCTCCCACCGTATTTGCCATGCGCGCGCGACTGCTCCTCACCTTGCTTCTCCCGCTGCTGCTATCCGGCTGCGGGGCATTCGATGCTCTCCGCTCCAACGCGAGCGGGTGGTGGCAGGTGCTGCGCGGCACGGTGAGCGGCGCGACGCTCTCGCCGAAGGAGGTTATCGACGAGGCGGTCGAAGGCGTGCAGGATCTGCAACGCGATGTCACGGAGAGGGTGGAGAACGTGAGCACCGGAGTGCGGAAGATTCAGGAAGGCAGCGAGCTCATCCGCGAGGGGCTCAGCATCGGGAGCGGTGCCGCAGGTGGGGAGGAATGATCAGTATCCAGGGGAGGAGATTTGTGGTATACTTTGAACAGAAACACATTCCTCATTCCATGGACCAGAACACGTTCCGCGCGGCGACTCTGCGCCTCTCGGCATTACCGAAGGAGGAGCTCGACCGTGCAATTGTGGTGGCGGAGCACCTCAAGCCGGAGGAGCGCGAGGATCTTCTCGACCGCCTCACGGACATGCACGATGAGCTCTCCGTGACGGCGCGTGAGCAGCAGGCGGCGCTCCTGCGCATGCAGGAGATCGACCGCGGCTTGGTTGCCGCCATGCAGCAGTTCGAGGATGCGCAGCGCGCTGCCGCGGATTCTGCAAGTTCCGCTCATTCGTAACCAACTCTCTCATGACATTCTCCTTTCCCATCGGCGGCGAACACCGTCTCCTGCGGCGCTCCATGGCGCCAAGCGAAGGGGCGGACCGCGGCGTCATCGGCCCCAAGGAAAGTGCTGACGCAGCGCGCACAGTGGAAGCGAATATGACTGAACATGTGAAACAGGCGGAGACATTGCTCTCTCGTGCGCAGCCGGAAAGCCCGGAGCATGCCGCGCTCGCGGCCGAAGTCGCCGAGGCCCAGCGTGCATTTGTTGAGGAGCAATCCAGAGCGGCCAGGGCAGCAATGAAGAGCGAGGTGCTGCGTGGGCAGACGAGCGCGATCATTGGGGAGTTCGAGAGGCGGTAGGAAGCGGTTGTTGTCTGCAGCAATGCAACGATTGTTCCATTGCGCGGATTATTCAACGCGCGAATTCTCCGAGGAAAGCTTGCACAGCCTCTCCTGACTCCGTACACTGCTCACACATTTCCGGTGTCTCCGCGCGTGGTGCAGACGACCAAGGCGCGGCGGCAGCGGTCTTTCGTGCGCGCGCGCACGATCCTTCTCCTCCTCTCCCATTCCCATGCCCCCGCACAATCCGCACGACAGGAAGAAGACCTCCGCAACGGATTCCTTCGATGCCGTCGCGCTCGCCATCGCGAGCCCGGAAGACGTCATCGCGTGGTCCCGCGGCGAAGTGACGAAGCCGGAAACGGTGAACTACCGCACCCAGCGCGCGGAGCCCGACGGGCTCTTCTGCGAGCGCATCTTCGGGCCGACGAAGAACTTCCAGTGCTTCTGCGGCAAGTACAAGGGCGTGCGGTACGCCGGCGTGATCTGCGAGAAGTGCGGCGTGGAAGTCACGCGGAGCATCGTGCGCCGCGAGCGGATGGGGCACATCAACCTTGCCGTGCCGGTGACGCACATTTGGTTCCTCCGCTCCACTCCCTCGCGCATCGGCCTGCTCCTCGATCTGCCCATCAAGACGCTGGAGCAGATCGTGTACTTCGCCGCGTACATCGTGATCAGCGTGGATGACGCGTCGAAAGGAGAGGCGCAGAAGGAACTCGACAACGCCATGGACCAGCGCAAGAAGCAGATCAAGCGCGAGTACGAGGAGGCCAAGAAGCAGCTCACCGAGAGCAAGGCGACGCGCGCGCAGCTCGACGCGCTGGAGACCGAGTACGCGAATAAGCTCACGTCTGTCAAAGAGAACCACCGCGACGCCCTGGAGGATCTCCAGCGCCTCCACGTGGGATCGGTGCTCTCGGAGCTCAAGTTCCGCGAGATGAACATGAAGTTCGGCCACGTGTTCCGCGCGGGCACGGGCGCGGAATCGCTCAAGGAGATCGTGGCGCAGATCGATCTGGAGAAACTCATGGATACTCTGGGCAAAGATCGCGAGCAGAGCACGGGCCAGAAGCTCAAGAAGATCATGAAGCGCATGAAGTTCGTCACCGGTCTCGCGAAGGCCGGTATTGATCCGCAGTGGATGATCCTCACGCGCCTCTCCGTCATTCCGCCGGATCTGCGCCCGATGGTGCAGCTCGACGGCGGCCGGTTTGCCGCGTCGGACTTGAATGACCTCTACCGCCGCGTGATCAACCGCAACAACCGCTTGAAGAAGCTCATGAGCATCGGCGCGCCGGAGGTGATCTGCCGCAACGAGAAGCGCATGTTGCAGGAAGCGGTGGATACCCTGCTCAACAACTCCGCGAGAGCGGGGAAGGCACTCTTCACTGCGGGAGACCGCCGGAAGCTCCGGAGCCTCTCCGACATGCTCAAGGGCAAGCAGGGGCGCTTCCGCCAGAACCTGCTCGGCAAGCGCGTGGACTACTCCGGCCGCAGCGTGATTGTGGTGGGGCCGGATCTCAAGCTGCACCAGTGTGGCCTCCCGAAGACGATGGCGATGAAGCTCTTCAAGCCGTTCGTGATCGGGCGCATCATCCGCGACGAGCTGGCGCACAACGTGAAGGGAGCCGAGCGTCTGATTCAGGATGGCGGGAGGGAAGTGTGGGACATTCTCGAGGAGGTGATCCAGGACAAGTACGTGCTCTTAAACCGCGCGCCGACGCTCCACCGCCTCGGCATTCAGGCGTTCAAGCCCAAGCTCATTGAGGGACTCGCGATCCAGCTGCACCCGCTCGTGTGCGCCGCGTTCAACGCGGACTTCGACGGGGACCAGATGGCCGTGCACTTGCCGCTTTCGGAGCGTGCACAGCAGGAAGCCAGGGAACTCATGTGTTCGGTGACGAACGTGCTCAAGCCCTCCGCGGGCGAACCGGTGGTGAACCCGTCGCAGGACATGGTGCTCGGGTGCTACTTCCTCACGCAGGTGCATAATGGCAAGAAGGGCGAAGGCATGACCTTCAGCTCGATCGACGAGGCGGTACTGGCGTACGAACAGGGCATCATCCATCTTCAAGCGAAGATCAAGGTCCGTCTGCAGACCGGCGAGGACAAGCAGGAGATCGTGGAAACCTCCGTCGGCCGCCTGCTCTTCAATGAGGTGTTGCCGAAAGAGCTTGGGTTCGTGAACAAAACGATGCGCAAGAAGCTCCTTTCCGATCTCATCTCCCGCACGTTGAACGAAGTGGGGACGGAGGCGACGGTCGCGCTCGCGGATCGCATCAAGGACATCGGTTTCGAATACGCCACGAAGTCCGGCATTTCCATCGCGGCGGAAGACATGCTCATTCCCGCGGAGCGCGAGAAGATCGTGGAGGAGGCGAACGAGCAGGTGCGTGCGGTCAACAACTATTACTGGAAGGGTCTCATGACGTCGGATGAGCGTTACGTCCACAACATCCGCATCTGGGCCAAGGCGAAGAACGACGTCGGGAACGCCATGATCAAGAACTTCGAGGGCAAGGAGGAGAATCCCATCACGTACGTCATTGATTCCGGCGCCCGCGGAAACTGGGGGCAGGTGACGCAGCTCGCGGGCATGAAGGGTCTCGTGGCGAACCCGTCCGGCCGCACGATCGAGCTGCCTATCCAGTCCAACCTCAAGCACGGATTCTCGGTGCTTGAGTACTTCATCGCCACGCACGGCGGACGCAAGGGGAAATCCGACACGGCGCTCAAGACCGCAGAAGCGGGGTACCTCACGCGCCGTCTCGTCGACGCGGTGCAGGATGTGCTCGTCCGCGAGGAGGATTGCGGCAGCGAGGAGGTGCACATGATCACGCGTGCCGACTCCAACGATATCGGCGAGAAGTTCGAGAGCCGCATCTTCGGCCGTACGCTCGCCGCGGATATCAAGGTCGGCGGCAAGACGATCGCCAAGCGAGGCGACCAGATCGGCCCGGACCTTTTGGCTCTCATTTCGCAGCACAAACTGGAGGAGGTACCCGTGCGTTCCATCATGACCTGCCGCACGCGCCGCGGCGTGTGCGTGAAGTGCTACGGCCGCGATCTCGGCGACAACCGCACGGTTGCCATCGGCACGCCCGTGGGCATCATCGCGGCGCAGAGTATCGGCGAGCCGGGTACCCAGCTCACGATGCGCACCTTCCACATGGGAGGTGTGGCGGAAGGATCGGATATCACGCAGGGTCTCACCCGCGTGGAAGAACTCTTCGAAGCGCGCTCGCCGCGCACGCCGGCCACGCTCTCGGATATCCGCGGCTGCGTGAAGGTGTCGCACAAGGAGGGGAAGGCGATTATCCACGTCGTTGCGCAGGAGCTTGGCGAAGATGTCTACCGCATTCCCGCGGGGTTCCGCATCGCGGTGAAAGTCGGCGAGAAGGTGAAGGAGCGGGCAATCCTCGCGAAGTCTTCGCTCGACAAGTCCACGCTCAAGGCGAAGCTCGCGGGCAAGGTGAAGTCTGCCGAAGACGGGATCATCGTGGTGAAGCACGCCGAAATTCAGGAGCGCACCTACGAGTTCACGGGCCGGGAGACGCTCCTCTTGAAGTCCGGCGACATGGTGGATGTCGGACAGCCGCTCAACGCCGGGCACTTCAACCTGCAGGAATTCCTGGAGAAGAAGGGCAGCTACGACGTGCAGCGATACATCTGCTCCGAAGTCCAGCGCATCTACGCCTCGCAGGGGCAGACGATCAACGACAAGCACCTGGAGATCATCGTCCGCAAGATGTTCAGTAAGGTCCGCATTATCGATGCCGGCGATACTGAGCTGCTTCCGGGCGAAACGGCGGATATCGGCGACGTCATTCGCCAGAACCTGCTCGTTTCCAAGCGCAAGACCAAGAAGCCGGCGACGTACGAGCAGCTGCTCCTTGGCATCACCCGCGCGGCGCTCGCCACAGACAGCTGGCTTGCCGGAGCCTCCTTCCAGGAGACGATCCGCGTGCTCGTGGAGGCGGCGGTCACCCGCCGGGTGGATGCGCTCCAGGGGCTCAAGGAGAACGTGATCATCGGGCGCCTCATTCCCACCGGTGCGGTGTACCGCGAGCGGTTCGCTGGCGAGAAGCAGAAGGGGGAGGAATGAGCGTTTCCGCAAAGCATTGCATTCCGCGTTATGAGTTGTGGGGGGAGAATCTCCCCACGGCTCATAACGCGTGGCAGCCTCATTCCCGGCTACACAGCCGGCCGATTTTGCGCTAGAATGGTAGGAAACATGCCGAACGCACATTCCCAACATGGAGCGGCAGGGGCGCAGGCGGCAGCGGTCCGCCTCTACGATGCGATCATGGGGCAGCTGGAACCGGATCTCACCACGGCGGAGCTGCCGAATCTCGACCGCAAGTACGCAGGGGAGCCGCGCGCTGGGCGCGCCGCCCGCATGGAGCGCTACAGGCGCGCGTTTGCTCGGTACGATGCGGAGCTCAAGGATCTCGCGCTCCACCTTGCGTCGGAGGATCGGGAGATGCGGGCGCAGGGGCGCAAACGCGCGGCGAAGCAGGCTGGAGCTGCTGATGCGAAGGAGCTCAAGGCACTGGAGGAGGCGATGGAGTCCTAAGGCGTGTGCGGTGCGTGGCAAACATCCTCGAGACTCATCCGTGCAGCCCATTGTCACGGGAACCGGATTCAGGTATAATAAGATGAAAACATGCCAAAAAACACACGCACATCCCTCTCGGGCGCGGTGGCGAAGGCCGGCGGGTGGACCATGCAGAGCATCTACGATGCCCTGATGTTCGAGATCGAACCGGAACTCACCTCGGCCATGCTTCCGGAGCTCGATCTGCTCTACAAAGACGAAACGCCGCAGGAGCGCAAGGCGCGCGCCGCCCGCTATGCGCAGGCGCTGCGCGAGTGTGCAGGTCGCTTCTCGCTGCTTCTTGGTACGTGGAAGGACACGCTCGTCGGTTTCAAGGACGGTGTCATCCAAAGTCTGAAGGCCAGGGTTGGGGCAGAAGAGGAATCGGCAGTGAAGGCATTGGAATCTTCCTTCTCCAAAAAGGACGATGCGTGAGCAGTTCTCCGCCCACTGGCTCTCCCCGGATTGGGCGAAGCCGCAGAGCGGTATCGCAGAATTGCGGTTGGCGTACGACAAGCTCCCCCCGGAAACGCCCCCGGCACCGGCTGGCCCGGATGCGACTACACCGGAGGTGAAGCTGCCCCTCAAGAAGTCCGAAATTTTGGAGAAGATGCAGCCGGTGATCGCGGCGCTGGAAGAGGCGAAAAATTCCAAGGATTTGAACAGGCGCATCCGCAGCGCGATCGACCAGTTCCACCGCGACGGCAGTTTTGGAGTGGATGACGCGCAGAACCTGGCGCTCCAGATCAACGGCATGCTCGAGGAGCTGGGATCGGATGCGCGGGTGGAACCGGAACTGCGCACGCCGGATACGATGATGGATATTGCGAGGATGATGGGAGTGGTCTCCTGGCGTGAACGCGGCACGCTCGGTGGCGGAGGTGCGGCACGCCGCACAACGCCCCGCAGCCGCGCGCGAGCGCGCGCCGCGGAGGAGGGCGGGGAAGTGTCGGAGGAAGCTCCTCCGCGCCGCAAGAAGGGTGCCGCGGAGCGTTCCACGGATCGGCCGACCTACCGCCCGCCCGTCGGTGCACAGAGGGTCCGTTACGACCGGGAAACAAAGCTCCTCACCAAGGAGCAAATGGGGGAGGATGGCGAGTGGACGGTCATCGAATTGAAGCAGGTGGGGCCGGGCAAGGTAACACCGCTGAATCTGGATGGAACTCCGGTGGAGAAGAAGCCGGGTCCCGAGAGGCTCCCCGCGGAACATATCGTGGATATCCCGTTCGCCGAAGGCGATATCATTCTCTCCTTCTCGTACGACTGGGCGCGGCGCAATGCCGCGCTGGAGAACGTATCGGGAACGCAGGGCGCACACATGCGTGGCCAGATGCCCACGTTGCAGCTCAGCAACAAGCGCGGATTGGATGCTTTTGTGCAGCCGGTGATTGAGCGGGATTTCGGCGCTCCATGGCGCGAAATGAACCAGCGGGACTACCGCCGGCGCGCTCTGGCGCAGGCGGGCATCACCGTCTCGCAGACGCCGGATGGCACTCGGCTGAGCATCGGCCACATTCCCGATAACGAGTGGATCGTGGTGAACGGCCGCAAGATCTTCGGCAAGATCACCTCGGTGGATGGAGGGGGCGAAGCGCCAGGCTCTTTCGGGAGCGGCAGGCGCGGGCGCCTGCTCGCGGAGGTGCAGCGGATTATGACGAGCGGGGAGTTCGACCGCATGAGCGCCGATACGGACTGGGGCCCAGCCGCGGCCGACCTCACCCGCGGGTTGCGCGCGTCCGATGGCGGGGAATTCGCCATGCAGCGGTTCATCCAGCGCGTGGAGGCCATGAGGAGCAGGCAGACGACCGGTGCCTTCGTCGAAAGGGAACTCGCGAGCTACGACGGTCCGCCGCTGAGGGAAGAAGTCATCTCCTTCGATCCGCGGGAGGCACTGCAGGCACGCATCCAGGTGACGTACCGCGTGCCGAGGGGGAACGTGCAGCTGAGTGGCGGCATGGCGCCGATTCGCCCGGTTTCGTTCAAGCCGGGTGACGAGCGGGAGGTCACGGTGACCTACGAACCGTGGAGGCAGGTCGGCGGCGTCGGCGGCGTTCACGCGGCGCAGGTGGAGAACCTGAGCCGCGAAGCGGGGATCGTGATCACCCGCGAGATGTACGAGAACCCTTCAGCAACCTACGAGGTGCATCCGCTCTCTCCCCGCAGGCCGAAAGGCGTGCGCATCCGGTTCTTTAGGCCAGGCACGTACTGGGTGAACGGCCGCGAGTACCGGGTGGAGGGGAGGGAAGTCCCGCGCCGCACGGGCGGCGCGCTGGAGCGCAAGACGACACCGCTCAATCAGGTCGAGCGGCGTCGTCTGGTGCTTTTGGGGCAGGCGCAGGCATTGCAACGGCAGTATCCGTTGAGCGATGCAGTGAAGTCGACGAACGACATCTTCACGTTGATGTATCCCGTTGAGCTCCGCAAAGCGGACGGCTCGACCGAAATCGCACTCAGCATTGATGAGCAAGGCAGGGAATTCCTTTCCCAGGTCTATGCGAAGCTTGGCCGCACGGGAGAAATCTCGTTCCGGCAGGGCGCGGCTGGTCAGTGGGTGTTCGAAGGGCCTGCGGATACCGCGCTGAATGCCATTGAAGGGGTCATTGATCATCTGCAGAGGAACGGTGGCGAGATCAAGCCGGTAGCTCCGGAGCCGCAGGCAGATATGCCTCCCGCAGCAGCGGATACAGCTCCGGTGCAACCTGCGCCGGATGTGCCACCGGCCGACAACCCGTCTCCGAGGGATGAAACGCCGAGAAAGACTCCTCCTGCACCGGAGCCATCCCCTCCGACGCCGCCAGCTCGAGGGGTGCTCAAGGGTTCTCCTGATGAAGATGCATCATCTCCTGTTGCTGAGCCGCCGAAGGCCGCTCCAGCGGATGTGCCTGCTCCCCCCGCCGAGACCCCTCCGCCACCCGCGGAAACCGGTCCGCAGGTGCCGGCCGACATCACGGCATACGCGAAGGAGAAGCTCGAGAAACTCGCACCGCTCTGGGGTGATGCGGACTTGCGAGAGAGAGGAATTACGTTCGGGGAGCCGAAGAAAGCCGCATGGGGGAGTTCCGTTGAGGTAGATGTCCTCCACCGCGGCACGAAAGCCGCAACGCTCAGGATTGCCGGGGAGAAAGTTGGTGACCCGGGGTTTGAACGGGTTTACGAGCTGGAATTCAAATCTCCTGGTTTCGAGCTTTCCACACTCGCAAAATCACGGCAGCAGGTGCGCGTTGACCTGAAGAACTTTGCAGACTTCTTCGCGAATGCCGCGGCTGACCCTGCAGAGTTGCCGGAGGGCGCGACCGATATCGAGGACTACGGGAAGCGCTGGAAACTGGCAGAAGGCCTTACGGCGATGCGGGGATTCGATGAAACAGTCTACCTTCTGATCGATGGATCTAAGTGGGGCAAGGCTCCCGGCGAAACAGGCGAGCCGCCGAAGCGTACCGATATCCGTACGAGCACTATCCAGCGTGCGCCATCCGGTGAATTCACATTCACGGTTCGCAGCGAAGTTGTGGGGGGCATGAAACTCTCTCCCGATGGGAAGAAAGCAACGATCGAGTACCAGATACCAACGCTTACCGAGGCAAAGAAACTCACGATGGAACTCGTTCGTAAGGAAGCAGAGCCCGCTGCCCCTGCCGAACCACCCGCTCCAACCGAGCCGGCTACACCTCCCGAGCCAGCAATGGAATCGCCCCCGCCTCCGGCAGAACCGACGCCGGGTGAACCTCCTTCAACTGAACCGGAACATCCGGCACCGAGGAGTGCCGAACGCGAACCAGACCAGTTCCGAATGATCAGTGGCATCACAGAGACACTATCGGCCGAGCAAAGCGGATTCGAAGCAGCTGCACGCAGATTAATGCAGCTCTACAAGACTATGCCAGACACAGCGAGGACAGCGGTGTTCGATGGCTTAAAGGGCATTAAGGCTAGGGGGGCCGATGCAGCGATCAGCTATTCGATTGTCGTGGAACACGAGGGAGAACCAAAGGAGACAGTAGTCCTCAGTAAAGGAAACCGCGTCATTCGGCTTTCCGTGGATGGGAGCATATCAGTGATGGAAAATGCGGTTCCCGTATCGGATACGGAATCTCCTGCCCCAACCGAACCAGCAATGGAGCCGCCCCCGCCTTCGGCAGAGCCAGCGCCGCCGGCGGCGGACGCAATTCCTCCCGCAGGGGAAACAGGACCGGAGGAAGCAAAATTCTTCTCCTTTGAGCAGGTGACCGCGGCAATCGAGAAGAGTGCGGTCCTCAAGAAACCGGCGCACAAAGACACCGTGAAGAGGCATGATGTCGATTCTATGGATATTCATTACTGGTACCTGGATGTTGCCAATACGAGCCTTGGTGCAATCCTCGGAGTGAGGAATAACAAGTGGGTGCTCAGGTGGAGCACGGGAGAGGAGAAATGGTTCTCGCCGAAGGAATTCAAAGCAGAGCTCCCGGCTGGTAACGACACGTGCAAGGCATTGCTCGATGAACTGGATGCCGAAACGGTTTCACTCAGCCGCGATGCGCTCGACGCGATGGAGGACGAGGCGGGGGCAACAAGTAGGCGAGAATTCTGAGCATAGAGAAACCCCCACCGACATCGTGTCGGCAGGGGTTCCAAGCGGAGGGACAGCATCCTTCTAGTAGTTGTAGACGTACAGCTTCTTGTTGTTTTTCCCGAGGACGTAGTAACGGACGCACCGTTGGCCACAACGGTTCGTGCCCGCTTCCTCTTCGTACACGGTTACGCCGGGGTTCTCCTGCCAGGCTCGCAGGATCGCCTCGATGCGCTCGAGGGCCTTGGCAACGGCCTCCGAGTTGTCGGGTTTCTGGCTCACGGCCTCGAACGCTTTGGCCATGCGTTCGAGGTTCTGGGTCACTTGCGTAACCTGTTCATCCGAGAGCTTGAGCCCTTTGATCTCGGCGATGAGCGCACTGAGGTCCGGCCGTTTGAGTTCGTCGAGCTTTTGGCTCAGCGCATCGAACTTCGCGTTCAGATCGGCGCGGAGATTCTTCACCTCGGTCGTCAGTTCGCCCACTGCGGTCTTGATGCCGGTGACCTCGGTGGTGAGCGTGCCGATCGCCGCGGTGTTGCCTTCCACCGCGGTGGCAAGCTTCGTGAGCTGGGCGGCGAGTTCCGGGGGGAGCTTGACTTCCACGGGACGTTCGCCGGCCTTCTCGAGCCTGTCTAAGGTCAGTGCCGCGACTGCGAGCTGCCGCAACGCGTCTTGCGCAGCGCGCTGCTCGGCGAGGGCTGCGGTGTGAGCCGCAGTAGCTTCACCGGCTTTGCGCTTGGCATCAGCGACTTTTGGCCCGAGGTCGGTCACGGCCTGCCCGAGGGTTCCCAGAGCGGCGTCGAACGCGTCCTTTGCGAGGAGATGATGCACGGCGGGGTCAATCGTCGTCCCCAGATCCGTGTTCACCTTCTCGATGAAGGAGCGAAACGCACCGTTCGCGGTGTTCCATGCTGTGGTTGCGGCCTCGAGCTTCTTCTTTGCCTCCTTGATGACCAGGGCGTTGCCGCTCGCGACCGCTGCATCGAACTCGGTCTGTGCCGGCCCGAGGGCGCTGAACGCCGTCTTCACGGCGTCGGTTTGCCCGGCGAGCTGCTCCACGATGATCTTCTGCAACGCGTCGCGCCGCTCGGTTGCGGTTTTGAGTTCGCCTTCCAGGCGGCTCACTTCCGCGTCGGCGGCAGTCTTCGGTTCGGTCGCAGCAGCGAGCGCGGCGTCGGCGGCTTTTCGGCGTTCGATCGCCTTGTTCAAGTCGTCCATGAGGGTTGCTTCGGCGCCCGCGAGGAGCGCCTGTTTCGGATCCGGCGCGCTCGCCGGGGGTTGGGCGCTGGCCGTCGTGGCCAGTGCCAGCATGAGGGTGAGGAGGGTGTACTGCTTCATCGTTCGGTTCCTTTGTGTGAGAGTAGGTGCTATCCCTTTCCGCCGCTCTGCAGACCATGGCTCCAGGCATTCCATGCCTGAAAAGATCTACAGAGCGCGGAGAGGGCAAACTCGGTGCTGTGAAGGATCTGGTGCGCTCATCCAACGCAAAGGGGCTGAGCGTAGGGATGAGGACCGCGTAATTTGTAAAATACCAAATTTTAAAAAAATGTCAATACCCGGGGGAACTCTCCATTTGCCAATCCGGATGGAAAATATGGGATGAATCGAAAATCCGGAAAAAAATAAGCCCCTGTGCGTCCATGCACAGGGGCTTAAAGCGGCAGTCCAAGACAATCCTACTTCTTGAACTTGTACGTTCCCGACGAACCAGTGGCCGTCCACGTGCCCTCGGTCGGGAGTCCGAGGGCGGTGGCGAGCGATTGTACCGGCTTGGTGAGCCGGTCGAGCTGCTCGGGGCTCGGCGTGGCGATGAACGCCACGGTCACGCCTTCCGCGCTCACCGTAACGCTCTTCACCCCCTGGGCGCTCGTGCTGCGGTTGTAGACGCGCTCGGCGCCTTCCGCCGCGGCGAACTTGTAGCCCTCCACCGCCTGGATGACGCCATCGAGTTCCTGCGCCACGGGCTTGCCGGCGAGCTTGTAGCTCACGATGGTCGTAAGCTCCACGCCAGCGGTCGCCGTGAACACGGGTTCAACGGGTTTAGGGGGTTCGGCAGCGGTCTTCACGGGCTCCGTCACCATCTTCGGGGGCGCCTCGGCCGGGGGCGCCACCGTCGTTGGGGCTTCGGGAGCTTTGGTCACGGGGGCAGCCTCGGGGGCCGGAGCCTCTTTGGTCATTCCCGCCGTGAGGACGCGGGGGCCCTTCGCCTTCGGCTGCTCGGCCTCGGGCTCCTGGGTCCGTGCCTCGGGGGCGGGGATCTGCTTCGACACCTGCGGCTCGCGCCCTCCGGAGAGGAGCGCCACGAGGATCCACAGGATGAGCACCGCGATGCCGCCGGTGATGCCGCCCGTGATCAGGCAGTGGGCCTCACGCTTGCTGAGCGAACGGGCCCACGTCACGATGGCCCATTCCTTCTTCCGGCGGCGCAAGCTATCGCGCTGCGCGCGGGTGGGGTGCCCGAGTTCTTCCGCGGGATGGGCGATCCCTTCCATGGGGAACGGGGTTCCTCCGATGGGAGACAGGGGCTCTCCCGGTTGGTCTTCGCGTTCTTCGGAATCGTTGTGTTGGCTCATGGCCATTTCTCCTGTTTGTCAGAGATTCCAGTGGTGTGAACGAACTGCCGCATGTGCTCTGCGAACACCTCCGATCCTTCGGAGGCCATGCCGCAAAGCTGAAATATGTTACAATATATTATTATTTTGTCAATATCCGGTGAATCTCCTTTTTCCTCTTTACTTGCGCCGTAGGCCGCACGTACCATGTCGCGGCATTTCTTCCTTCCACGCCGCGGGCTTCAGCGAGCGCCTGCGGCATCCATCCTTCCGTATGCCAACGATCAACCAGCTCATCCGCAGGGGGCGCTCAAGCAAGCGCAGAAAGTCCAAAGCGCCTGCGCTCCAGTACACGTGGAACGCTCTCAAGCTGCGCGATGTGCCGCTCCCCAAGGGGGCCCCGTTCAAGCGTGGCGTGTGCCTCAAAGTCACCACGATGACGCCGAAGAAGCCGAACTCCGCTCTACGCAAAATTGCCCGCGTGCGCCTCACGAACGGCCACGAAGTGAAGGCGTACATCATGGGAGAAGGGCACAATTTGCAGGAACACAGCGTGGTGCTTGTGCGCGGCGGCCGCGTGAAGGACCTCCCGGGCGTGCGCTACCACATTGTCCGTGGCATTTTGGATACCGAGGGCGTGCAGGGCCGCAAGCAGGGCCGTTCCCGCTACGGTGCCAAGCGTCCGAAGGCTGCCAAGTAATCTCTCTTTCTATCCTCCTCTTTTCCTCTCCCGTTCCCCATGGCCACGCCGGTGAAGAAGTACATTCCCAAGGGCTCCGATCCCACGATTGAGAAGTTCATCAACTGCATGATGGTGAGCGGGAAGAAGTCCATTGCCCGCCGGATCTTCTGGGAGGCCATGGAGATCATCAAAACCCGCACCAAGGATCAGCCGCTTGAGGTCTTTAGCAAGGCACTCCTCAACGTCACGCCGCTCGTGGAAGTCCGCCCCAAGCGTGTTGGCGGTTCCGTGTACCAGGTGCCGACGGAGGTCGGCCCCAAGCGCCAGCAGTCACTTTCCGTGCGTTGGATCCTCGATGCCGCACGTTCCCGGAAGGGCATTCCCATGGCGCAGCGGCTCGCGATGGAGCTCCTTGACGCCAGCACCGACCAGGGTGCGGCATTCAAGAAGAAGCAGGACGTGATCAAGATGGCGCAGGCGAACAAGGCGTTCGCGCACCTTGCGGCGCGCAGCTAATCCTCGCCTTTCCCGTTGCTTCTTCGGGGCCGTTTCCCTATAGTCCTGCGGAATTGCAGGCTGCAGGATTTCTGCCAGCTTGACGGTTTTTCCCTCATTTCCTCTCTTCCCCGCGTCCTATCATGGATCTCACGCACTTACGCAATATCGGCATCATCGCGCACATCGATGCCGGCAAGACCACGACGACCGAGCGCATCCTCTTCTACACGGGGAAGAACTACAAGATCGGCGAGGTGCACGAGGGCGAGGCGACCATGGACTGGATGGAGCAGGAGCGCGAGCGCGGCATCACCATCACATCCGCGGCAACGCAGTGCCACTGGAAGACGCAGTTCGTAGATGGCAAGGAACTCGATGCGACAATCAACATCATCGATACTCCTGGCCACGTGGATTTCACTGCCGAGGTGGAGCGCAGTCTCCGCGTGCTCGATGGCGGCGTGACCGTGTTTGACGGCAGCCAGGGAGTGGAACCGCAGAGCGAAACCGTGTGGCGCCAAGCCGATAAGTACCATGTGCCGCGTCTTGCGTTCATCAACAAGATGGATAAAACCGGCGGAGATTTCTTCATGTCGCTCGCTTCCATCCACGATCGTCTGAGTCCGAATGCGGTGGCAATTCAGCTTCCGATCGGGGCGGAATCCACTTTCAGCGGTGTCGTGGATCTCATCGATAAGAAGGTCTACAAGTTCGGCGGCGAACACGGCGAGAAGCGCGAGGAAATCGCGATTCCCGAGGATATGGCAAACCAGGTTTTGGAGTACCGCGCGGTGCTCATGGAGAAGATCGCAGAGGCGAGCGAAGACCTGCTCGATACCTACCTGGAGAACGGCGCGCTTACCGACGAACAGATCAGAGCGGGGCTCCGCAAGGGTGTGGTGAGCAACAAGCTCTATCCGGTGCTCTGCGGTTCCAGCCTGCGAAATATGGGCGTGCAGCTTCTGCTCGACGCTGTTGTGCGCTACCTGCCCTCGCCGCTCGATCTGCCGCCGGCGAAGGGGATCAACCTCGATACGGAAGCCGAGGAGCTGCGCAAGCCGGATAATGCCGAGCCGCTCGCCGCGCTCGCATTCAAGATCGCTACGGATCCATACGTCGGCAAACTCACGTTCATCCGCGTGTACTCCGGCGTGCTCACCTCGGGATCGTCACTCTTGAACAGTCGCACTTCATCGCGCGAGCGCATCGGTCGCATCGTTCGCATGCATGCGAACAACCGCGAGGAGATTACAAAGGTGGAGGCGGGGGACATCGCAGCCGTGATCGGCATGAAGGACGTGCGCACGGGCGATACCCTCTGCGAAGAATCCCACCCGATCAAACTCGAGAGCATCACGTTCGCGGAGCCGGTGATCTTTATGGCGGTGGAGCCGAAGACGAAGGCAGACCAGGAGAGAATGGGCATTGCTTTGGGCAAGCTCTCGGAAGAAGACCCGACATTCCGCGTGCACACCGATGAGGAAACGGGGCAGACCATCATCGGCGGTATGGGCGAGCTGCACCTCGATATCATCGTGGATCGCATGCGCCGCGAATTCAAGGTGGAGACGAACGTCGGTCGCCCGCAGGTTGCCTACCGTGAGACGGTGCAGAAGGAGGTGGATCACGAGGAGAAGTACATCAAGCAGACAGGCGGCCGCGGCCAGTACGGGCACGTGGTGTTCAAGCTCATCCCGCAGGAACCGGGCAAGGGGTACGAGTTCGAGAACAGCATTGTCGGCGGCAAGATCCCGCGCGAGTACATTCCTGCGTGCGACAAGGGCTTCCAGGAATCCATGAGCCGTGGCGTGCTCGCCGGATTCCCGGTGGTGGACGTGAAGATCGAGCTCTACGACGGTTCCTACCACGACGTGGACTCTTCGGAAATGGCGTTCAAGACGTGCGCGAGCATCGGGTTCCGCGAAGCTGCAAGGAAGGCCGATCCGACCCTGCTCGAGCCCATCATGAAGGTGGAGGTGGTAACGCCGGAGGAATTCCTCGGCGACATCATGGGCGACCTGAGTTCCCGCCGTGGCATGATCCAGGGGCAGAACAACCGCGGAATGGCCAAGGTGATTGATGCGCTCGTGCCTCTTGCGAATATGTTCGGGTACGCGACGGACATCCGTTCCATGACGCAGGGCCGCGCGAGCTACTCCATGGAATTCGGTCATTACGACAAGGTGCCGCGGAACGTCGCGGACGAAATCGTGAAACAGCGCGGCGGGGGGAAGTGAGGCACGGCGCAGAACAATAGAGCAATGTAGCCATGAAGCCATGGTCACATTGTTCTATTGCTGAATTTCTGGGGTCCTTCGCATAGATGCATTTGACATCATATGTATCACTGTGATACAACAGTGGCACATGGCTCAGGAGCGTTTCACCGAAGGCAGTTGGCGGACCGATCCACGCTTCCGCGCCCTCTGCGCAGCAATCGCTGCATGCAGGGGCGAGGAGGAGATCGCAGACTTCTTGCGGGATATTGCGACGCTCTCGGAACTGCAGGCGTTCGGCGAACGGTTAGAAGTTGCGAAGCAGCTTGCCCGCGGGCTTTCGTACCGGCAGGTTGCGGCTTCCACGGGCGCAAGCACGACCACGGTAACCCGGGTTGCCAAGTATCTTGAGGGCGGGGAGGGCGGATACCGCCGGTACCTCAAGCGGCAGAAGTTCCTCCGGCAGGAGCAGAGCGATGCGGGGCAGAGCCCGCTCGCGCAGATCATCGAGCGGCAGGCCGAGCGCCATCATGAGCAGGGGCACCCCGCTCTCAGCGGGGAGAGGCCGGGATCGGCGCTGCGCAAATTCCTCTCGCGGTAAAAAAAGATGAGCAGCCCGGGGTCGGCCCCTCCTCGTTACGGAGGGTCTTTTTTCTCTATTCCCCCCATGGCTATGGCATATCTTGAATGTCCGGTTGTTTTGCTCCCGAAGGGTGCATTCGGCCCCGGTTCCCGGGCACCACTCGCCCGGATCTTCGAGCGGGCAGGCTACGACCGCGTGAATGGCGATTTCGGCCGCAGCGATCAGGTGGAGCAGGGGGAATTCCTCTTCCGTGCCGTGAAGGGCGCAGAGGCCCTTGCAACGCAGCTTGAGCTCTTCCGGGGAAGGTCGATTGCCGTTGTCATGGGCACCGATGTGTTGGGCGAGGCAGAAGTGCTTGCGCGCAGGCAGGGCATTCAGGCACGCATTGAGCGCCTGCTCACCCTTGGTATCGGGCGCTGCGAACTGCGAATCCTTGCGCCGGAGGAAACTCCCGTGCGTTCGCCGCAGGACCTTGAAAACCGCAGCATCTTCACCAAGTATCCGGCGCTCCTCACGGAATTGCTCCAGGGCATCGGCGTTTCCGCGGCAGTTCGCGAAACGTACGGTGCCGATACGCGCGTGAACGAATTCCGCTCCGGCCCTGAGCCCGTTGCCGCGTTCGAGGTGGTGGGGAGCGGCGAAACAGCGCGGCAGAGCAGGTTGCAGGTCGTTCGGGAGGAGATCCCGTACCCCTCTATTGGTACTGCGGATTTCGGCCGGATCCAGACGGATGTTTTCCTCACGGAGCGGCAGGCGCTCTCCGCGCGCCAGCGCGACGCGTATCAGGAATTCGGGCTTGCCCTGGAGAGCGCGCGGGAGGAGAACCAGTTCGTGACCTTTCGGTTCAATATTCCCGCGGCGTTCCTCCCGGCATTCGCGAAATTCGGCATGAAGGGGCCGACGGTTGCTTCCGTGCAGACGCCGGATGGCAGCAGCTGGCGGGCCGTGGAAGTCGCCGTTCCCCGCGAGCGAGCGAACACGGTCCGGCGGGAACTCCTCGCTGCCGGCGCGCGCGACCTCCTGCAGGCGGGGATCGTGAATGCGGAAGTTTCTGCGGATGACTCTGAGGTACTGCGTCTCCTCCCGCTGGAATCCGGCGCGAAGCAGGAGGCTCCGGAGCCGCAATCCGGAGCCCCGGAAGCCATTGATGCGACCCTCGCGACCCTCGCGGAGACCGTCGCAGAGCGTTCGAGAACAGGCGGGCCGGGTTCGTACACACGTTCGCTCCTCGACCGCGGGCTGGATGCGTACGGATCCAAGGTCATCGAGGAGGCGACGGAAGTCGTACGTGCGGCGAGGAAGGAAACCCCCGAGCGCATTGCGGAGGAAACCGCGGATCTGCTCTACCACCTTCTCGTGCTCCTGCAGGGCGAGGGGGTGGCGCTTGCTTCGGTCTCGCGCGTGTTACGGGAGCGAAGCCGGTAGGCTATTATGCCGCCGTGAATCACGCAGAAGCCATGCACAGGTGCCTTGCGCTCGCCGAACGGGGGAGGGGGAAAGTGGGGGCGAACCCGCTCGTTGGCGCCGCTCTCGTCCGCGGCGGAAAGATCATTGCGGAGGCGTGGCACCATGCGTTCGGCGATCTGCATGCAGAGCGTCAGCTCCTCACGGAATTTGATCAAAAAATTTATTCAGGAGATATTCTGTACGTCAATCTGGAGCCATGCTGTCACCACGGCAAGACGCCGCCGTGCACGGCGGCGATCCTCGAGCGCGGGATCCGGCACGTTGTCTTTGGCATGCGCGACCCGAACCCGGTGGTTGCGGGGAAGGGGATTGCCTTGCTTGAGCAAGGGGGTGTGCATGTGGAAGGGCCGGTTGAACGAGCATCTTGCGAACGAGCAAACAGGGGGTTCCTTTCCGTTGTGGCTCTGGGGAGGCCGTACGTGACACTGCGCAGCGCCCAGACAGTAGACGGCAGAGTGGCGAAGCCGAACGGGGAACCACTCAAGATCACGTGCAGGCAGCAGGACCTTTGGACGCACCGATTTCTTCGAGCAAGGCACGATGCGATTCTCGTGGGCATTGGCACCGTTCTGCGCGATAATCCGAGGCTCACAGCGCGCTACTCGAATAAAAAAATAGATCATTACGATCCGCTCCGCATAGTGCTCGATGCGAATTTGCGTATTCCACTTTCTTCCAAAATTGTCTCCGGGGGATTCGCTCACGGAACGCTCGTGGTGTCATCGCCGATCCGCGGGGGAGAGCAGAGAGGGGTTGCGCAGGAACTCCGGTCTCGCGGAGTGTGGGTGGAAGAGGTGCCCGTGCGGGATGGTGTATTCGACTGGTGTGCTCTTTGGAGTCTGCTTGTGACTCCAAAAGAAGGATTTAGCGGCATCACATCCGTTCTCCTGGAAGGAGGGCCTTCCACGTGGGAGGCGTTCCGGCGTGCGGGATTCGTGGATGAGGAGGTGACGCTGGTCGGTCACGGAGCCACGGCTTTGAGGAACCGCTCGCCGATGCGGAACACGAGTGCGCGCAAACGGTGACGGGCAGGCGGCAGGCCGGTTCGCTGGAATTGCTCAACTGTTTTCGCGAATGCCAGCCCTTTTCTGCGGACTGCCACAAGGCTCTCCGGCCGCGAGTCCACAACGAGACCGAATTTCCCCCTGCCAAGCATGCACCGCCCCTCGAAGTGGTGGCCGATGTAGCTTGCTCCGAAATACTGCAGTGATTGCGGCAAATGGCTCGTTGTGGCGCGCATGAGCCCCGTCCACGCTGTCACAGGCGACCCGCCGGTGAAGAGGAGGTAGAACGGCTTGCCGCCGAGCGTTCCGCGGCTGCGCGTTGCGTCATCGAGCCCGATGCGACCGAGGCGGTCGATGAAATTCTTGAGGTGTGCGGGCACGCTGAAGTTCCACACCGGCGTGGCGATCACGAAGCCCGATGACCGCTGGAGAAGATTCGCAAGTTCAAGGAAGGCGGGTTCCTGCTCCGTTGCCTCCTCGTAGTGTTTGAGTGTGAAGTGTTCGAGCGTGCTGTCGCGCAGCAGGTGCTTATGGATGGTGACATCGCCAGCCTGCTGCATACCCTCTGCGAACGCGTTCGCGAGCACATCGGCGTTGCTAGGATCATTCGTTCCGGCGATGAGGAGGAGAATCTCCATGGCGGTGTCTATCGTAGCAGGCGAAGGTCCCGCACGCCCGTTCCGAACAGATTCACTTCCGGAACGGGGCAGTCTGTGCTCCTGTCATCTTTTCTCTCCGATGCCCCGTGCAGAAGTTGGGCTTCTCCTGCCGTCAGGATGCGGGATTTCCGCAGAGGACACTCCGGGCGGAATACGACCTTGACCGCAGGGCGGCACATCAATATCTTGTGGTGTTGCGTGGGTTCACCACGCTAGATGTTGTGTTTCCTTTCCCTCCCGCCTTTCCCATGAGTCCCGCGACTGTCACCACGAATTCCGCCGGATCGTTGCGCCGGGTTGAGCGACAGAAGCGTGGGCCCGGGCTCTCCATTCCGCGGATGTTTACAACGCCGGGGAATGATCCTCTTGAGGAGGTAACGTACGAGCGCCGCACGAGCAAGATCACGAATACCGACGGTTCGGTTGTTTCCCAGATGGATGATGCCGAAGTGCCGGCGGACTGGTCCCAGGTGGCAACAGACATCGTGGTGAGCAAGTACTTCCGCAAGGCGGGCGTGCCGCAGCTTGATGCGGCGGGGAATCCGCTTCGTGATGAACATGGTGAGGTGATTACTGGCCCGGAGCGTTCCGTGAAGCAGATTGTTCGCCGCCTCGCGGGATGCTGGCGGCACTGGGGCGAAATGGGGGGGTACTTCGAGACCGCGCAGGATGCGCAGGCGTTCGAGGATGAGCTTGCGTACATGCTCGTGCACCAGATGGCGGCGCCGAACAGCCCGCAGTGGTTCAATACAGGGCTCATGTATGCCTACGGGATCACCGGCACGCCGCAGGGACACTACTACTGCGATTCCGCCACGGGGGAGGTGCGGGAGAGTCCCGATGCCTACACACACCCCCAGCCGCATGCGTGCTTCATCCAGTCCGTGGATGACGACATGGTGAATCCGGGCGGCATCATGGATCTGTGGGTGCGGGAGGCGAGGCTCTTTAAATTCGGGTCCGGCACGGGAACGAACTTCAGCAAGCTCCGGGGCGAGGGGGAGCCGCTCTCGGGTGGCGGCAAGAGCTCGGGGCTCATGAGCTTCCTCAAGATTGGGGATCGCGCCGCGGGCGCGATAAAATCCGGCGGCACCACGCGCCGAGCGGCAAAGATGGTCTGCCTCGATCTCGACCATCCGGACATCGAGCAGTTCATCGATTGGAAGGCCAACGAGGAGAAGAAAGTCGCGGCCATGGCCGCGGCCGGGTACGACACCGATTTCAATAGCGAGGCGTATCAAACTGTTTCCGGCCAGAACTCCAACAACTCCGTCCGCGTGCCGCACGCGTTCTTCGAGGCGGTAGAGAAGGATGCTCCCTGGAATTTGTACTGGCGCACCGAGCTGCGACAGGCCGTCGCAGAAGGCAGGCCGCCGAAGCCCTCCAAAACTCTCACGGCGCGGCAGCTCTGGGACCGCATCGGGTACGCAGCGTGGGCGTGCGCTGATCCGGGGGTCCAGTACGACACGACCATCAATGACTGGCACACCTGCCCGGCCGACGGCCGCATCAACGCATCGAATCCCTGCAGCGAGTACATGTTCCTGGATAACACGGCGTGCAATCTGGCCTCTATCAACCTCATGAAATTCTACAATGAGGAGCACGGCGCGTTCGAAGTGGAGCGCTTCCGGCACGCGGTGCGCCTGTGGACGGTCGTCCTGGAGATTTCCGTGCTCATGGCGCAGTTCCCGAGCAAGGAAGTCGCGCGCTTAAGCTACGAGTTCCGCACGCTGGGGCTTGGGTACGCCAATATCGGCGCCATGCTCATGCGTATGGGGATCCCGTACGATTCCGAGGAAGGCCGCGCGATCTGCGGCGCCATCACGGCAATTCTCACGGGGGAGGCCTACGCGACGTCCGCCGAGATGGCGAAGGTGCTCGGAACCTTCCCGGGCTACGAGCGCAACCGCGCTTCCATGCTCCGCGTGATTCGCAACCACCGCCGGGCGGCGTACGATGCGCCGCGCGCAGAGTACGAGGATCTCCACGTCAAACCCGTGGGGATCGATCAGCGGCGGTGCCCGCCGGCGCTTCTCGTTGCGGCGAAGGAGTGCTGGGACCGTGCGCTCGCATGGGGCGAGCAGTACGGCTACCGCAACGCACAGACCACTGTCATTGCCCCTACGGGAACCATCGGCCTCCTCATGGATTGCGACACCACCGGCGTAGAACCGGATTTCGCTATCGTGAAGTTCAAAAAGCTCGCCGGCGGCGGCTACATGAAGATCGCGAACCAGTCCGTAAAGCCGGCGCTCCTGCGCCTCGGCTACACGGCGGATCAGGTGAAGGCCATCATGCAGTACGTCATCGGGAGCCTGAGCCTGGAGGGTGCCCCGCACATCAATCGTCAGTCGCTCAAGGAGCGCGGCTTCACCGACGAGGATATCGCCACCGTGGAGAAGGCGCTCCCGACAGTCTTCGAGCTGGGGTTTGCCCTCAACCGCTGGGCGCTCGGCGACCGCGCACTCGAGCGCATGGGGTTCGCGAAGGAGGAGTACGAGAAGCAGGAGTTCCACCTGCTCCACTCCCTCGGGTTCACCGATCAGCAGATCGAGGAGGCGAACGTCTACGTCTGCGGCCACATGACGGTGGAGGGCGCTCCGTTCCTGAAGGAGGAGCACTTGCCGGTATTCGACTGTGCGAGCAAGTGCGGCAAGATCGGCAAGCGGTTCATCGGCGTGGAAGGACACATCCGCATGATGGCAGCGGCGCAGCCCTTCATCTCGGGCGCAATCAGCAAGACGATCAACCTGCCGCACGAGGCGACGGTAGAGGACATCAAGAATGCGTACTTCCTCTCGTGGAGGCTCGGCCTAAAGGCCAACGCGCTCTATCGCGACGGGTGCAAACTGAGCCAGCCGCTCAGCAGCAAGTCCGACGCGAAGAAAGCTCGCCGTTTGGCTGTACCTGTCCCGGCAGGAGAGGTGAAGGAGAAGATCATCATCAAGGAAGTCATCAAGGAGGTTCCGCGCCGCCGCAAACTCCCGGATGAACGCATGAGCATTACACACAAGCTGAGCGTGGCCGGCCACGAGGCGTACATCCACGTCGGCCTGTACGAGAACGGCACACCGGGGGAAATTTTCATCAAGATGAGTAAGGAGGGTTCCACGCTCTCCGGCGTCATGGATACGCTGGCGCTCTCGCTCTCCATGAACCTGCAGTACGGCGTGCCGCTCGAAGTGCTCTGCGAGAAGCTTGTCCACACACGGTTCGAGCCGATGGGCCTCACGAATAACAAGGAAATTCCCGTCGTGAAGAGCCTCATGGATTACCTCGGTCGCTGGCTTGCGCTCAAGTTCCTCACGAAGGAACAGGCGAAGCGTTTCCACAACGGTGAGCTCATTGAGAAGGCATACCGGGAAGGCAGCAAGAGCAAGGATGCCTTTGCAATGCGGCTCCCTGTGGTTGACGAGGGAGCGCAGCCGCCGCTGGATCTCGCGGCAGCGGTCGACCAGAAGACGGAGGTCGAAGTAGAACATGCGGTTGCGCAGGTGGAAGCCGTGCCTTCCAAGCTGGAGCAGGCGAAACTGCAGGGGTTCACGGGGGCCATGTGCAGCGGCTGCGGTTCCGTGCGCATGAAACGCAATGGCAGCTGCGAGGTGTGCTTGGACTGCGGCGCGACGAGCGGGTGCAGCTAGAGATTCAGTATTCAGGACTCAGTATGCAGGGGTAGCATGCGAAAAATATCCCCAATACTGCATACTGTTCCCTGTATACTGATCCCGTGTCTTCTTGGTTGGATCTCCTCCCGTCGCACGAACGACAGAAGCTCCGCGAGCTGCGCCGCCGGAGCCCTGAGGAGTACGCGAAGCTGCGCGAGAAGGTGAAGAGCGTGGAGCAGATCGGCGAGGAGATGGTTCGCAACGAGAAGATGGCGGAGCTTGCGTTCGCGCTCGAGAGCGAACCGAAGATCAAAGAGGCCCTGAAGAAGCAGATCGAGCGTGATGTGCTTTCGCAAGGGGTCGATGCGATGGTGGAGGGCGGTCTCTCAGAATCCTTCAAGGAAGCGCTCCAGAGCGGAGCGTTCGATGTCCGTATCGACAGTGACCCGCAGACGCATGTTGATCAGCTGGTTGTTGTTCCAGAGGGGAATGCGCAGGAAGTGCTTGTGGTTTCGTCGACTGTGAGTGACCGGTATGTCACGCAGTTCGCTCAGGCGATGGGGGATGCAGGCCACGATGCCTGATGCCTCACATCGCGATGAAGAGGACGCCGAAAGCGCAGAGCAGGAAGAAGTACCTCACGGGCGCCAATCCTAGTACCCGGAGGAAATTCAATGCAACCGAAATACGAAAAGAGCCCTTGAAAAAGATGAAAAACATGAATAAATGTGTTGAACAATCGTACACCGCTACGTGGGGACGAATGCCGTGAGATCGTCATCGGGGGCGGCTTTGTTCGCTATCCTCTTGCCGCAGCGCACGCATTCGTGCAGAACGATGAAGCCCTTGCCGGAGCGGCTGTCTATCCCGACTGGCCGCATGAGCCCCTCGCATGCGGATGCACGGTCTCCCGGCCCCTCTAGGTCAACGTGCTTGGAGTGGAGGCAGGCGGGGCAGTGGTTGCGGTATGAACCATGCTCGAGCGGTTCCACGGCTTTGCCGCAGTGTTCGCAGACGAAGGGTTCCTGTCGGGGGATGAATGCTGCCATGGAGTTCGATTATACGTCGGTCTCATTCTCCCAGAGTTCCTCGTACACTTCCCACGGGCGCTGATCGCCGAAAATCGACTCGATGAGGGCATCGATCTGTTTGCGGAAACGGCGGGCATCTGCCCTGCGCGCCGCGGTAATCGTTGACTGGCCAAAGTTGAGACCCGTTGAGGAACTCTCGAGTCCACCGAGCAAATCACCGTTTCTCCCGGAGGAAGCGGAGGCGAAGGAGAGCCCGGCTGGTTCCTGCCCGTCGTGCATGTCGCCGTGGTCGCGCGCAAGCCACCGGTCCCGCGCATCCTGTCTTGCCTGCCGGAAGGCGATCACCGAACGCATGCGCTGCAGGCGCTCTTTCGTGCGCGTCATGAGGCGGTGGATTTCCACCTGCTCCGTGACAGACACAGGCCGTGGCGTATCACCATTTGCCTCGGGATGTTCCTCGGGGAACAGCCGGTAGTAGAGGCGGCGGTAGCGGCCCAGGAGTTTGCCGGCTTTCCGGCCAGAACTCGGTTCGTGCCCCCAGGTTTCTATGTGCCCGGGCCGGAGTTTTCTCTGGTCGCCAATCGCATCAATCATGGCTAGACGTTGAACTTGAAGAGCATGACATCGCCATCCTGCACAACGTACTCCTTGCCCTCACTTCGGAGTTTGCCGGCTTCCTTCGCGCCCTGGAAACCGCCGTGCTCTACGAAGTCCTTGTACGCGATGGTTTCTGCGCGGATGAAGCCTTTTTCAAAATCCGTGTGGATGACGCCAGCTGCCTGCGGTGCGGTCATGCCCTGCGTGATTGTCCACGCGCGGACCTCCTTGGGGCCAGCCGTGAAGTATGTGATGTAGCCGAGTGAGGCGTAGGCAGCGCGGATCAGCTGGTCGAGCCCCGATACGGCTCCGATGCTCCGCAGGTACTCGCGGCGCTCCTCGGCGGAGAGATCCTGCAGGTCCTCCTCGATCTTCGCGCAGATGAGCACGAGCTGCTCGTTCCCCGTAAGGCCGATACGCGCCTTCATCTCTTCGGCGTCGATCTCCGCGAGTTGCTCCTCCGCGACATTCGCTGCGTAGAGGATGGGTTTTGCAGTGAGGAGCGTCATCTGCCGGAGCATGTCAGTTTCCTCTTTGTCGCAGGGGAGGGAGAGCGCGGTGTTTCCCGCGGAGAGGTGCTCCTTGAGCCTTACGAGGAGCGAGAATTCCTTCTGTTTCTCCTTGTCACCGGTGCGCGCCGCGCCAGCGGTTTTCTCCAGCCGCTTCACGATGGTTTCCAGATCCGCGAGGATGAGCTCCGTCTCGATTGTCTCACGGTCGCGCTTCGGCTCCACCGATCCGTCCACGTGGATGACAGAGCTGCCCTCGAAGGCGCGCACGACGTGGCAGATCGCGTGCACCTCGCGGATCGCGGCGAGGAACTTGTTCCCGAGCCCCTCGCCTTTGCTGGCCCCCTTCACGAGCCCGGCGATGTCCACGAATTCCACTGCGGCTGGGACCACCTTTTCCGGCTGCACCATGGTCGCGAGCGTCTGGAGACGTTCGTCGGGCATCTCCACGATGCCGACGTTCGGATCGATCGTGCAGAAGGGATAGTTCGCCGCCTGCGCGCTGCGCGATCCCGTGAGGGCGTTGAAGAGCGTGGATTTGCCCACGTTCGGAAGCCCGACGATGCCAATTTGCAGTGCCATGCTGCGCGAGTTTGCTGCGGAATTAGCTCTGTTGCAACCAGAAGATGATCATTGACAAAATTCAATAATTTGGTACATTGTAGGCCATTCTTTTCCAGGGCATGCTCTTGCGATACTTCCGACATTTCGGCGCGATACTGTGTCTCGCGGGCATGGCTGCCCCTGTGTTCGCAGCGTCCTTTCCCGATACCGTCGGCACGGGGTACGAGACGGCGTTTACCGAGCTCTCCGAGCGTGGCATCATCGAGCAGGGGAGGCCATACGCGCCGCTCAACAGGGCGGAGGCGCTGAAGATTGTCCTCTCGCTGGAATCCGGAACGAAGCAGCGTATCGAGTGGTACCGGAAGAACATGCCGGTCGTTGCGCTCTTCTCCGATGTGCCACTCTCTGCTTGGTTCGCTCCGTACGTGGAAGTGGGGTACGAGAAGGGCATTGCGAAGGGGTACCCGAACGGCCGGTTCCTTCCGGAGCGTCTCCTCTCTGTTGAGGAGGCGGTCACGCTCCTCATGCGGAGCACCGGTGATACATCGCAGGCGGGAGCGGCGGAAACGTCGCCCGTTATCGAGAACCGCGAAGGGCAGTGGTACACCTCCGCTGTGAACGCGGCGATCCGCAAGAACATCGTGCCGGCCGGCGAGCGCCTGCGCCTCGGTACGGCGATCACCCGCGGGCAGTTCCTCTCGATGGCGCACCGTCTCCTCGTGACGAAGGAGAAGAGGATCGCCCGCTACGACGACGGGGCGGATAATCCGCAGCCTGTTGCATTCGTGAGCGTCGGAGCGAATGGCCTGCCGAGCGTGCGTGTGCCGCAGCCCATCACGAGCATGCCGGTCATCAATGCGCCCCAGCCGATCGGCGTTCCGGCCGCTACCGTGGGGAGCACGACGGTGGCGCAGGGGCATCAGTACGGATCGGAGCAGTATTTCGCCATCACGATCCCGAGCGCGAACATCACCGATCTCTCGGTCATGCACCCCACTGATCCGTTCACGAAAGACGGCGTGCTCGCGCCACTGAGGAGCGGAGTCGGGCACCTCTTCAGTTACCCGGGAACCGGCGGCAAGATCATGATCTACGGGCACTCGAGCAGCTACCCGTGGGACGTGTCGCCGTACACGAAGATCTTCCGCCAGATCAACACACTCAAGGCGGGGGACAGGATCTACCTCACATACAGCGGGACACTCTACGTGTACGAGGTGACGTTCGAGGAGGCGGTGGACAGCGCCGACACGAGCCGTTTCCAGGATAACGGTTCCGGCGAGGAGCTGATCCTGTACACGTGCTGGCCGCCGGATTCCATCTCCCAGCGGTACCTCGTGCACGCGATTCCCGTGGGGACCGTCGCGTTGCGGTGAGCGATGACGCTTCTCCCATGAAGACAATGCTTGACGGGCGCAGACGACGATCGCGGGCGGCATTGGCCGAGGAACCGTCGCCCGGGCAGTTCGTGCACGGTGCTCTCAAGCTTGCGGAACGCGTGCCGGCTGGCGTGATCCGCGAGGAGATTCTGAAGAACCGGCGAACCTTCCAGGAGGTCGGTGAGGAGCTTTTTCCGGATACGCACGTGAAAATCGCGCAAATGGCTGTTTCACATGCGGCGAGGGACGTGCTCACGCCGGAGGAACTGGAGGAGGTGCGAGAGCGCAACCGGTCGAGCGGCGGCACGAAGGGGGCGCTTTCGTTCATGCCGGAAGGATACGTGCGCAATGGCAGTGCCGATCCCGTGGAGCAGAAGACGAAATGGCCACCGGAAGAAGTGGAGCGGTTGCTCATGCTCTGCGCCATGCCCGCATACCAGTACAATGGCGGCATGCATGACGGTAAACCATGTTTCAGCATGATTTGTCATCTGCTGAATGAAGAGTTCCACAGCGGGGAACGCATGCGCAACGCGAACAACTGCGCCAGGAAGTGGCTGCGGCTGCTCAGGGCAAACACTGGCGATGCATGACCCTTCTTTGACAATGCTTGATGTCCATCTTACCGAAGCGGCGGCACTCGATATTCTGGGCGATGAACGTCAGCTTTGTGCGGCAGGGGCAATCATGGCTGGCCACCCGGCGGTACAGGCTGCTCGGGAGATAGAATCCATTGCTGAGGACCGGCAGCTCAGCGCCATTGCGCAGTGTGGCATCAGCTGGGAGGCTGCGATGCACCGCCGCATTGAACGCCTGGCGAAGCGTGCGGGATTTCCGGAAGACCGCGCGGTGTTCGCCGCCGAGGTGTTCTCCGAGACAATCACGAACTCCATCGAGTACGGCGCGGAGTTCTGTGAACGCGGCGACGTGCTGTTCCAGATTCATATTTCCCGCCATGGTATCTTCTGCGTCATCACAGATCCTGGGAACGGCTTCGACATCACGCTTGTCACGGAATCCACAGGAGAGCGGCGCCTGCTGCCGCCGAGCGTGCATGGCACCCCTGAGCGCGGCCATGGCGGAGAGGTTCTGGCGCTCCCCGGAGTCCGCGTCAACGCGGAACGGACGCAGGAGGCTTTCCGGATGCTCTTCCTCGTGGAGGACGTCGAGAAGGGTTCCTAGCCGATCCTCCGCAGGATCTCACGGTTCACGAAATCTTTCTGCCTCCCGTACTTGAGGCGGGAGAGCTGCTTGTAGGCTTCCGCCGCCTGCTCGTCGCGCGGGTAGGTGGTGTCGAGCCAGGGTCTTGGCACCTCGATGGAGAAGGGGCGGGAGGGCTGGCCGTCCACGGAGAGCTTCATGCAGCCTTTGAACGCTTCCAGGTTCACGAGGTCCTGCTCGCTGAACACGGGGGCCATCTCTTTGGCGCAGACTTCAGCATCCTGGGGGCCGATCTTGTAGAACATCATCGTGCCGACGTTGCCGAAGACGGCACCCTTCAGGCTCACGGAACCGGAGAGTTTGTCTTCCTTCTCCAGCTGGTCTAAGTACTGGTGTGCCAGGATGAGCCCCAGGCGGTACTTGCGTGCCTCGGAGAGGATGGATTCGATCGACTCGGTGACGAAGTTCTGGAATTCATCGATGTACAGGAAGAAGTCCTTTCGTTCTTCCTGGCTCTGGCGCTGCCGACGCATGGCGGCGACCTGGATCTTGCTCACCACGATCATACCGAGCAGCTGCGAGTTGATGTCGCCGATGAGACCTTTGCTCAGGTTCATGAGCAGGATCTTCCCCTGGTTCATGCAGTCCGCGATATCGAACGCGCTCTTCGTCTGCCCCACGACGTTGCGCATGAGGGTGTTGGTGTAGAACTGTCCGAACTTCGCGGCAAAGTAGGGGATCATCTCCTGCTTCTCACGCTGGCCGGTCATGGCCATCTGTTTCTCCCAGAACGCTTTGACGATCGGGTTCTTCACTTTGCTTGTTTTGTACTTCTGCCACTCCTCATCGGTGAAGAGCTTCACGAGGTCCGTGATGGCGCCGCCTTCCTCCTCATCGTCCATGAGCGTGAGGCACCCGTTGCGGAAGTAGTCCTGAATGCGCGGGCCGAACACCTCGTTGCCGAACATCTTCACCATCATGTTCATGGCGTCGAGCGCAATGAGGTCCTTCTCTTCCGGCGTCTTGCCCTCCAGGAGGTTGAGGCCCATCGGGCGTTCCGTGTCTGCCGGATTGAAGTAGATCACGTCGTCGGCGCGTTCGCGCGGGATGTACGGCAGGAGGTCCTCGATGAGCGAGCCGTGCGGATCCACCACGCAGAGGCCGCGTCCCTGGTGGAAGTCCTGCCGCGCCATGAGCTGGATGATGGAAGATTTGCCGGTACCGGTCTGCCCCACCACGTAGAAGTGGCGGAAGCGGTCTTCGTTCTTCATGCAGATTCTCCGCTTGTCGCCGCGGAACACGTTGAGGCCGAGGAAGAGCCCCTCCTCCGGAATGTTCTTCGGGGCCGGCGCGATCTTCGACTTCTGCCACTTGATCGTTTCCACCTTGTTGTACTTGATGTTCGGCAGGTGGAAGAAGCTCGCGAGCTCCGCGGTGCCGAGCAGCATCTTCGGCGCAGTGAGCCACTGCAGCAGCGGCATCCGGGGATTCCTGCGGATGAAGTCGCGCACGATGCGGTGCTTGTTCGGGAACTTCGCGGTGCGGAAGCCGTTGCCGCGCACGGAGTTGAACTGGCCGAACGATGCGAGGACGTTCTGGAGCAGCGCGTTCGCCCGTGATTGCGTGTCCGCCGAGGTCACCACGCGGATGGCGCAGGTGAAGCCGGGAGAACTCGCCTTCTCGTCCACTGCCTTGCTGTACTCCTCTGCCATCTGCGAAACCCGTTCGCCGGTTTTCTCCTGCTCGTCGAGTTTCACGGCTTTCTCGCCGTGCATGAAGAGGTCGAAGATTGCGCTGAGCCAGGTGAGCGGATTGAAGAGGCTGCGGTGCTTCTTCTTGGGATTGATGATGTTCCCCGCTTCCTGCTCGAGCGCGCGCTGCCAGCCGGGTGCCGCAGGTTTCAGCACGAACTGCACGGCAGCGCCTTCCGTCACCGCCAACTTGGAGAACGCATTCGTGATGGTGCTCAAGGGGTCGCTCTTCAGCTGCTCGTACGTGCGGAAAACGGTGCGGTAATTCCGTGCAGGCAATAGGACTTGCGCGCTTGCCACGGAGTTCTCGGTGAAGATGTTGTAATCCTCCACTTCGTCGATGACGGTGTCGGGATAGAACGAGGTGATCTGTTTCTCGAAGAGTGCTGCGAGCGACCGCGGGCAGACGACGAAGAAGAGGATTTCCCCGGCGAGTGCCGCGTACTCCAGCGAGAAGAACGGCTGCCCCTGCCAGGCGCGGCTCGTGCTGTCGTCGTAGATGGAGTAGAGCGACTGGTACAGGTGATCCATTACGCCGAGCACCTCGCGGAAATCCTGGCCGGAGGAGTAGCGCTCGGATTCCGTTTCCTTGTCTTCTTTGCTCTCCTTGATCGGGACAAGGAGCTGCAGGAACACCAAGCTTTCTTCGCGCGCGAGGTCCGCGCGGAGGCGCAGCACCATGCAGATGCCCGCAGTGACGAGGACTGCAGCGAGGACGCCGGCGGCGATGAGGAGAGCGGTTTCCACGGGCGTATCGTACCATTGTACCATCAAAATGGCCCGGTTGGTAGGCAGAATATGGCTTCCAGCAAAGGAGAACTAGCGATCCGGGGATGCTATCGCTGCTTCAGGAGGTCTTGCACCATGATGAGGAGTGACTTGATCGTCATCTCGCTCTTCACGAAGAACCCGTCCGCTCCAAGCTCCTCGCCGCGTGCACGCGTGCTTTCGTCCGCAAGGTTCGTGAGGAGGATGATCGGGAATTTCCGCTCAGGTTTCGGGTATTTCTTGAGCACGTCGAAGCCATTCACGCCCGGCATGTTGATGTCGAGGATGAGCGCGTCGGGGATTTTCTGTTCGACGAACGCAACGGTCTCAGCTCCGTCCGATGCCGTGCGGACGAGATACCCCGCAATCGTGAATTTCTTGCGGTAGATCTCGCGGAGCACGGGGTCGTCCTCCGCGAAGAGGATGTCGCCCTGCGTTGGCATAACCCTCATGATACCATGGTTTTTGCACCTCCGCCAGTTCTGGCGCGATGCGAGGGCGTCTTACCGGACTGCTACGCGCACGTACCGCAGGACTTTCGCGGCGCCAAGGTATCCTCCGACGGTCTTCATTGGATCCTTCACGAACGGCTGGGTGAGGAGCGCGTGTTCCTCGCGGAATTTCTTCTCCTTGCCGGCCATGATCTTCTCGCGGATGGCTTCCGGCTTTCCTTCTTTCGCGAGCTGCTCCACCCAGATCTCGCGCTCCTTCGCGACGGTGTCGGCGCTCACATCCTGCGGCGAAACGAAGCTGGGGTTCATGGCAGCTGCATGCATGGAAGCATCCTTGGCGAGCTCCGGGGAGCCGCCTTCGAGGGCGATCGCCACACCGATCTTCCCGTTCGTGTGCACGTAGTGGCCGAGTGTCGAGCCCTCCACGATGTGCGCCTCGCCGAGCGAGATGTTCTCGCCGAGCTGCTGGACGGCACCGGCGATTTTCGCCTTGGCCTCTTCGGCAGCTGCGTCGCCCTTTGCGAGGAAGAGCTCCGCGATAGCGCGCCCCAGTGTCTGGAAATCGGGGTTGCGGGCAACGAAATCCGTTTCGCACTTGAGGAGGACGAGGGCGACTTTGCCCTTCCCTTCAGCGAGGAAAACATAGCCCTCGCTCTGCTCGCGTGCGGACTTCTTCACCGCCTGCGCTTCACCGCGCTTGCGGAGGATTTCGATGGCCTGCTCTTCGTTGCCCTGGGCTTCCTCCAGCGCTTTCTTGCACTCGAGGATGGAGACGCCCGTGCGGGCACGGAGTTCAGCGACTGCGGAAGCGGGAATGGTGACCATGAGAGAGGAGGGGAGAGGGGGGAATCGGCATCAGGCATCGCCGCCCTTGTCGGCGGTTTCCTGCTTCTTCGGTGCGGCACCGGTGAGCTCATCGCGGACGGTTTCCAGGATGAGGCCAATCGATTTCACGGCGTCGTCGTTCGCCGGGACGAATGCGGCGAACTCGTCCGGGTTGGCGTTGCTGTCGCAGATGCCGAACACCGGAATGCCGAGTTTGCGCGCCTCGAGCACGGCAACGTGATCGCGGACCGCATCGATGACGAAGAGGGCATGCGGCACGCCGCCCATGCCGCTCACGCCCGCGAGAGCGGTATCGAGCTTCGCGAGTTTCTTTCGCAGTTCCAGCTGTTCCTTCTTCGTGTACTTTTCCACATCGCCGGTTTTGAAGGATTGCTGGAGATCCAGGTAGTACTTGATCCGCTTGCGCAGCGTGCCCCAATTCGTGAGGAGGCCCGGGATCCACTTCTTCGTCACGGTCGGCTGGCCGAGCGCCTTGCCAAGCTCCTCGATCAGGGTAGTGCTCTGCTGCTTCGTGGAAACGAAGAGGATGGTTTTGCCCTCCTTCTGCAGTTTGCGGAGTGCCTCGCACATGCGGGTGAGCTGCTTGTGGGTCTTCTCCAGATCGAAGATATGGATGCCCTTGCGAACGCCGTAGAGGTACGGCGCGATCTTCGGGTTCCACTTCTCGCGCTTGTGGCCGAAGTGGCACGCAGCAGCGAGCAGGTCAGCGGGAGTGGGGAGTGCCATAGGAGATGGGGGGAATCCTTGGGGGCAGCCTCCTCGCGTCATTTCGCCCTGGTGCGGAGGATCCCCTGGATGGGGCAGGACCGCGGCGATCAGCGGGAGTTGTACGCCGGTATATACCCGAGACCGCGGCAGGCTGACAAGCGAAAACCCGCCAATCCGGGAGTCCGGTCGTATCGCAGTAGGCGTTTTCCCCGATCGCCTGCTACCATGGGATGCGGCATTCACCTGTCCGTTCATGCAGCAAGCCTTGCTCCCTTTCCTCCTCGTCATCGCATGCGTCGCATGTGCGCTGGCTGGCATGCTTGTCCGCAAGCGTCGGCCAAACTCAGGAGGACACCCGTCGTGCCTCTGCGGGCAGCCAGCTTACATCCAGAACGTGCATGACCTGAGCACACAGCTCACAACGGCACGGTACTACCTGGATATGCTCCTCAAGGAGGAATACGGGCCGCTGCGCGTCTCGCAGGTGGAGCTCATCCACCAGGTGCAGGAGAGCGTTGCGAAAGCCGGCGAACTCTGCAACGCGATTCATGCGCCCTTTGGCAGCGGATCGGTATCGGCCCACTGAAATTCTCACAGGTACTGCCGTACCTTCTCAGCGAGTTCCGTGAGGTAGAGATCGCTCTTCACCAGGTAATCCGATGCTCCGAGCTTCCTGCCGCGCTCGATATCCGCTTCCTGCCCGAGGTTCGTGAGGATGATGACGGGGAACGAAAACCGTTCCGGGTTGCTCTTGACGTACTCGAGCACGCCGAATCCGTCCGTGCCGGGAAGGAGCAGGTCGAGGAGGAGGAGGTCGGGGGGATTCTTCCCGATTGCCGCAATCGCCTCCTCGCCGCTGCGGACGATTTCCACTGCGAATCCCGGTTCGGCAGACAAATGCTTGCTGTAGAGCTTGGCGAGGTAGGGGTCGTCTTCAGTGATGAGGATGCGCTTCGGCATTGGCGGATGGGGGATGGAGCGGGAGCCGTATGGTGAATGTTGTTCCTTTGCCTTCCTCCGACTGTACCGAGATGCTCCCGCCGAGGAGCGTGATGACGGAATGGGCAAGGTACATGCCGAGGCCGTTGCCTTCGGTGTTCGTGCGCTGGGTGTTCTGCCCGCGGAAGAACCGGTCGAACACGTGCGCGAGTTCCCGCTCGGGAATGCCGACGCCCGTGTCGGTCACGGTGATCTGCACGCCGTCGTGCTCGCTCACGACATGCACGGTCACGGAGCCATTCTTGCTGTTGTATTTCACGGCGTTATGCACGATGTTGCCGAATGCCTCCTTGAGGAGTTTCTGGTCGCTCTCGATCGTGAATCGCTCCGGGCATGTGACAGTGATCTGCACGCCGCGCGACTGCGCGAACGGCGCGAGGTCGCAGGCGACCTGCGCGAAGAATTCCCGGAGGGGAATCGGCTTGGGGGTGACCGACATGGTGCCTGCCTGCAGCCGTGCGAGGGAGAGCAGCACAGCGGTGAGCTGCGTTGTTTGCAGGCAGAGCTTCTCCGCATCATTGAGGAGATCCTTCTGCTCTGCGGAAACTGCTCCCATCTTTCCGGATTGGAGCATCTCCACGATCCACCGCAGGGCCGTGAGGGGATTGCGCAGCTGGTGCGAGGCGAGCGAGATGAAGTCCGCTTGCGCGAGTTCCTGCTTCTTGCGGGCGGTGATGTCGCGCTCGGAGGCAACGAGCAGGCGGACGGCATTCTCCTTGCCGAGGACGGGGTACACGTTGAGCGAGGAGTAGTACTCGGTGCCATTCTTGCGGCGGTTGATGATGTCTTCCGTGTAGAAGTGCCTGCCGTGCGTGATGGCATCCCAGAGTTCTTCGTAGAGCCTGGGATTGGTTTTGCCGCTCTTCAGCATGCGGGGGTTCTTCCCGATGGCCTCATCGGCGCTGTAGCCCGTGATGCGCTGCCACGCGGCGTTCACGTACAGGATTTCCCCGGCAGGGGAGGCCAGCACAAACCCGTCGCTCGTGGAGTCGATGACGTTTCGGAACACTGCGCTCTGTTCGATGTCACGCGAAACTTCCTTCTGGAGAGCCGCGAATTGCCGCGAGATGCGTGGCATGCGCGGGGGAGAGCATACAGCGACCGGTGCCGGAGCGGAAGGAGCGAAAACCGCTTTGGCCGGAGGCTTGTGAGGCTGGTTGCAGTTTTCTAGCGGGATCCCAGGTGTTCGCGGACTTCCGCGATCGGGACGCGCTTCTGCTCCAAGCTGTCGCGGTCGCGGATGGTGACGGTGTCTTTCTCCCCCTGTTTGTCATCCTCCCCCAGGGTTCCGAAGTCCACGGTGATGCACTCCGGCGTGCCGATTTCATCCTGTCGGCGGTACCGCTTGCCGATGCTCCCGGTCACGTCGAAATCGACGGTAAGATCCGTTTCTTGAACAATTTTCGTGTACAGTTCTTGTGCCTTGGCGATGAGGTGTTCCTTCTTGCTGAGCGGGAGGATCGCCAGGTCGATTGGCGCGAGCTTCGGCGCGAGTTTCATCAGCGTGCGCGTGTCGCCGTTCTCGAGGGTCTCCTCCGTGTAGGCCTCGAGCAGGCAAGTGAGCACCGTCCGGTCACAGCCGAAACTCGGTTCCACCACGTGCGGGAGGTACTTCTTCGTCGCGTCATCGGGGTCCGTGTACGTGAGGTCCTCGCCGCTCGTTTTCTGGTGCTGCGAGAGGTCGAAGTCCCCGCGGTTCGCGAGGCCGAAGAGCTCGCCCCACCCCCAAGGGAAACGGTACTCGATGTCGATCGTCCGCGAGCTGTAGTGGCTCAGTTCCTCCTTGTCGTGCTCCCGGATACGCAGGCGGTCGGTGGCGATGCCGAGCGAGGTGTACCACTCCCACACGGTTTCGCGCCACTCCTCGAAGGCCTCGTCCTCCGTGCCGGGTTCCACGAAGTACTCGATTTCCATCTGCTCGAATTCCCGCGTGCGGAATGTGAAGTTCCCCGGCGTGATCTCGTTGCGGAACGCCTTGCCGATCTGGCCGATACCGAAGGGGAGCCTCGGTCGCATGGTATTGAGCACGTTCTTGAAGTTCACGAAGATCCCCTGTGCCGTTTCCGGGCGCAGATAGACGAGCGTCGTCTCGTTTTCCACGACGCCCTGGTGCGTGCGGAACATCATGTTGAACTGCTTCGCCTCGGTCCAGTCGTTCGCTCCGCACGAGGGGCAGGCGATCTTCTCCGCCTTGAGCATGGGGCCGATCTGTGCGAGCTTGAGAACGGAGACCGCTTCAACGCCGAGCTTCTCTTCGAGGAGCTTGTCTCCGCGGAACCGCTCCTTGCACTTCCGGCAGTCCACGAGGGGATCCGCGAAGGAAGAGACGTGTCCGCTCGCCTCCCACACCCGCTTGTTCATGAGGATCGAGGCGTCCATCCCCACCATGTCACTGCGTTTCTGCACGAAGGTGCGCCACCATTCCCGCTTCACGCGGTTCTTGAGTTCCGTGCCGAGCGGGCCGTAATCCCACGTGTTCGCGAGCCCCCCGTAGATCTCGGATCCGGGGAAGATGAACCCTCTTCGTTTGCAGAGGGAGACGAGCTGATCAAGGGACTCTGCTGGCATGCGCGCAATCTAGCAGCTCCAGCGGATCGCTGCCAACGCAGAGGTCTCCGGCACTTTATTTATTCGCAAAAAAGTGTTAAAATATATGGAAAGACAACCATCCATGCCGCGTGTGTCCGCCCTCAGAACTGGCGTGCTCTGGTCAGGGATCCTGTGCCCCGTTCTCGCTGGTGCGCAGGGCATGGAAAACATCGGCATTCCGGAGAGCGGCGCATCGCCATTCCTCTTCCTCGTCGGTGTCGTGCTCCTCGCCGTCGTGCTCGCGCGGTTCGGGATGGGAGTCATGAACCTTTGTTTCCTGGAGGAGGAGACCATTGCCTCCATCGAGCGGCGCCACCCGTACCTGCCGCGCATCCGCACCGCGGCAGGGATTGCCGCCGCGACCGCGCTCGTGATCGCCCTCGCATTCAAAACAGTCATCGGCATCGCGCCGTTCGACGGGCAGCACGGTTGGCTGCGTCTCATCCTGGCGCTCATTGCCGGCGGATGCATCGCCATCGCGGTCCGTTTCCGCTGGCCGGCGAAATCCCGGCAGTTCGTCTTCGCGGCGATCACGGGGACGATCATCACGTTCGCGCTCATCGGGCTGGAGCGGGCGATGTTCTCCGAGGATCTCGGGCGGGATCCCTTCGTGATCACGGTGGGTCTTGTGTGCCTCATTGTTGCCTGGAGATTCCTCTTCGGCCCGTGGCAGCCCCCCGTGAAGGCGGTCGTGCTCGGGACTTTCATCTTCTGGGTGGCGATGCACATGCTCTTCAGCGCTTCCGGAACGGAGCGCCTGGCCCATGTGCTCGCCGCGGGGATTGCCCTCGTGCCCGCGATTATCTGGTGCATGCTCTTCCTCGGGTATCACCGGCAGCGGCTGAGCACCGTCGTGCTCATGTTCTTCTCCGGCATGCTCTCCACGGCGCCGATCCTGCTCTACGACAAGATCCTGCGGAGCGGCCTCGAGCTGCAGTTCTTCCTCTTCCGCATCGTTCCCGAGAGCTTCACGCAGACCTCGAACACGTTCGTCTCCGGCAGGATGACCGGCATTTCGCCCTACCATTCCACTATTGCCGCGACGCTGGTCTCGTTCCTCCTTGTCGGGCTCATCGAGGAGCTGAGCAAGTTCTGGGTCCTCAGGCGCAGCGGCTGCGGATCCTTCCGGAGCATCGATGATGTCATGCAGCTTGCGATCATCGTCGCGATCGGCTTCGCGTTCGCCGAGAACGTGCTGAATCCCAACTACTTTATCGCGTTCGTGAAGGAGCACATCGTTGGCGGTCAGCCAGACTGGGCGGCATTCCTGGGGAACTTCCTCGGGAGGTCCATTCTCACGACGATGGTGCACATCGTCTCCACGGGCATCCTCGGGTACTTCTACGGCATTTCGCTCTTCACGCCATCATACATGCGGGAGGACCGTCTTGCGGGGCGGCGGGTGTTCCTGCCGCGGTTCCTGCATTCGCTCCTCCGGATTCCGGAGGAGGAGGTATTCGAGCGGGAGATGATCTTCATCGGCATGACGACGGCGGTGATCCTGCACGGGGTGTTCAACTTCCTCGTTACGCTGCCGTCGCTCCTCCCGGGAAATCCGAATACGCTCGGCGACCTCGTGGGCGCCGCGGAAGATTCGCCCCTCCATCTCATTGCCATCCTCGTCGCGCCGGCGCTCTTCTACGTCGTCGGCGGATTCTGGCTGCTCTCGACACTCTTCGCGAGCGACCGCAACGCAAAGGAACGGGCTGTTGCCGTGCACGGGCCGGCTGTTGCGTAGGGGGCGGGGGACTCGTAGGCTGTGCGTACTCACATTCCCGCAGTTGTTATGATGCACCGTTTCCTTTCCCGTGTCGGCCTGTTGCCGTTCACACTCGCGTGTATGCTCGCGCTGCCTTTCGCGGCAGCGGCAGCGAGCGGTGCTGATTTCGGCAATGGTTCCATTGTCGAGCGCGGCACGTTCATCCGTGAGTCCATGCAGGCGCTCGGGGTCGCCGTGGTAGAACGGGCGCCCGGCGAGTACCGCATTCCGTACGAACGGATCCCGGCTCCAATGCTCCCGTATATCCAGGCTGCGGAGGATGCGAAGGCACTCGACGCCTTCGGCAAGGATCTTCGTCTCGCGTATCCGATCACCCGCGGCGAGGCGCTGCGGTTCCTCGTGGAGCTCCTGCAGGTGAAGAGCGCGCAGGACGTCGGGCGTTTCCGTGACGTCCGCGAGGGCACCATGGAGGAGCGCGCGGTGCAGGTGGCAATCGGGAAGGCGTGGATGCAGCCGCTGCGGTCGAATTACTTCGGCCTCGAACGCCAGCTCACTCCTGCAGAAGCACGGACACTCGTGAACCGTGCTTCGGGTGAGGAGAGCGGGGGCGTCCCCGCCGGAGAGGAGGGGGAGGATATATCCATTCCCACAATCCGCATCGAGCTCCGGGGGAAAGGCGCGGAGAGCACGGGCAACATCCCGAACGCCAAGGTGCTCGATGCCGTCTGGCAGATCGTCCGAAGCGACTACCTCTACGAGGAGAAAATCGACGAGGACGATGCCATGTACGACAGCATCGAGGCGGTTGTACGCAGCCTTGGCGATCCGTACTCCAGCTTCATGCGTCCGAAGACGAGCCGGCAGTTCCAGACGCAGATCGACGGGGAAGTATCCGGCATTGGGGCCCAGGTGGAGGAGCGGGAAGGCATCCTCACGATCGTCACGCCACTCGAGGGATCGCCGGCGCAGAAAGCCGGTCTCAAGCCGAATGACCAGATTCTGAGCGTGGACGGCGTGAGCATCGAAGACCTCGATTTCCTCGATGCCGTGGAGAAGGTGCGCGGTCCCCGGGGATCGAAGGTCACGCTCACGATTAGCCGCAACGGTGTCCACTTCGATGTCACAGTGTTGCGCGATACCGTGAAGGTGCCGGAGATCGCCGTGAGCTGGCAGGGGACAGTGGCCGTCGTCCGGCTCATGCAGTTCGGCAAGCTCACGGATACGGAACTCCGCGGTCTGCTCACCGATATCCAGGCGAAACGCCCGACCGGCATTGTGCTCGATCTGCGCAACAATCCGGGAGGATTGCTCCACGCAGCGAATACCGTTGTGAGCAACTTCCTCCCGAAGGGGAGCGACGTGGCGATCATCCGGGCGCGGGACGGGGAATCGGTGGACCGGACAAGCGAGGAGCCGACCATTCGCACCGATGTGCCGCTGGTGGTGCTGGTGAATGAGGGTTCCGCGAGCGCGTCCGAAATTGTTGCCGGTGCCCTGCAGGATCACGACAGGGCAACAATCGTTGGCACGAAGTCGTTCGGCAAGGGGACGGTGCAGGAGGTGCTCGAGTTCGTCGACGGATCCAGCCTCAAGCTCACGATTGCGGAGTGGTTCACGCCGAAGGACCGTAAGATCGATGGAATCGGCGTCGAGCCGGATGTCGAGGTGCGCTACGATCCTGACCGGGACGTGCAGCTCCTCAGGGCAATCGATCTTCTCCGCTGATTTACGCCATTTCTCCGTATACAGGGAAGATCGATATGATTCCTGATTGACTCGCGGGAAAACCATTCTATAGTGCGGCAAATTTCCCGTTCCACACATGGTGAAAGCCCCACGGAAAATTGCCGAGAAACCGCAGGTGAAACAGGCTCCCCGCAGGGCGCCGAGGGATTTCACGGCGCTCCGGGATGCGCTGCTGAAGAAGCGGGAGGATCTCATGAGGGTGCTTGCCGGCCAGAACCACTCGTTCCAGGATCAGTCTAGGGTGCTGCAGCAGGATCACCGTGGCGAGGAAGCCGACGACCGGGATACCGTCATGCAGACGACGCTCATTGAGCGCACGGAAATCGCCATTCAGCAGATTGATGCTGCGCTCTCGCGCATCCGCGAGAAAGCGTACGGCGTGTGCAGCGGGTGCGGGACCGCAATTCCGAAAGCGCGCTTGGAAGCGATGCCTTTTGCGGAACGCTGCGTTCGCTGCCAGTCGGAATTCGAGCAATCGGGGGAGGCGACGGAGGACGAGCCGGACTGGTCGAGGATGCTCCTCCTTGAGGAGGATCCGGCCATAGCGGATTTTACGGAGAGGGACGGGGAAGAAGGAGAAGGCGAAGGGCAGCAGTGGCAGCAGCCGGAAACGAAGAACCGTGGGCGCAAGAAGAAGGGGCAATAAGGGGCATGCAGAACCGCATGCTCCCCAGAAGAAACACGTACCTCCCCGGCACCCGGATTGTTACATGTTGGAGTAGAACTGCCGCTGGCGGTTCTCCGTGCGGTGCTGTTCGCGCTTGAGGGCGCGCACGCGCACGAGGCGCCTGCTCAACGGGCGTTTGCGGGAAGAACGTTCCCGGAGCATTTTGAGGATGCCCGTCTTCTGGACCTGCTTCTTCCACCTCTGAAAGAGGCTGTCATTGCTTTCCTGGCCTTTTCTGTACGCGTAGACGGTCATAACGACCGCAGCAGGGTACGTGGAGGCGCGGGGCTCCGCAAGAGAATTCTCGCGGGAGTTTCTTCGCTAGGGCGATGCAGCTCATGCTGGTAGGCTAGAGAGTGATGCATGAGCTCGTGCGAGCTATCGGTGTGGCTGAGCAGGCCGCAAGGGCGGCCGGGGACCGCATTCTGCGAGGATATGCGGAAGATCTTGCAATTGCCGTGAAATCCGATCCTGCGGACCGCGTGACGCAGGTGGACCGCGAAGCGCAGGCGATCATCGCCGGCGTGCTCGGCAGTGCGTTCCCGGAGATCCCGGTGCTCGGGGAGGAGGATAGCCGCGCGGGAAAGGCCGATCGTGCGGAGAGGCGGTGGATCGTGGATCCGCTCGACGGCACGACGAACTTCATCCAGCGCCTTCCCCATGTCGGGGTTTCCATTGCCCTCGAGCAGGGGGGCGAGCCGGTAGCCGGTGTGCTCTACTTCCCCGCGTTTGATCGTCTCTACGCCGCAACCCGGGGCGGCGGCGCCCTCTGCAACGGCGCACGAATCCGCGTGCGGAATGTTGGCCGTCTGCAGGATGCCGTCGTTGCGGAGGTCTATTCCGACCGCCTCCACCGCGGGAAGGAAGTGGTGTTCCCCCCGTGCCTCGCGTACCGGAAGTATGGCAGTGCCGTGACGTCGCTCGCGTACCTTGCCGAAGGTGCAGTGGATGCGGTCGGGCTCGAGTGCCACTTGTGGGATATCGCTGCTGCGGCTGTGATTGTCCGCGAGGCGGGCGGGGAGGTGGAATGGGCACCGCGTGCTGCGGGAGGCGGCCCGCGTTCGCCTGTTCTTGCCATTGCGGCGTGCCCCGGGATTTTCCATGAGTTTGGCGCATTCGTTCGCCGTGTTCTCCGCTGAGGGGAGAAGTCCCGTGGGGAACCGTTGCCTCCCGGAAAAAACCTCAGTAGAATCCACCAAGATATGGCAAAGGAGACCTACACAGCGCAGCAAATTCAGGTTCTCGAAGGCTTGGAACCCGTCCGGAAGCGTCCGGGGATGTACATCGGTTCCACGGATGCGAGGGGGTTGCACCACTGCGCCTTCGAGCTCGTCGACAACGCAATCGACGAAGCCATGGCGGGCCACTGCAACGAGATCACTGTCATGCTCTGCGACGACGGATCCGTGAGCGTGGAAGACAACGGCCGCGGCATCCCGGTGGATCTTCACCCCAAGCTCAAGAAGCCGGCACTCGAGATCGTGCTCACAACGCTCCACGCGGGAGGCAAATTCGGCGGCGACGACAGCGGCTACAAGGTGTCTGGCGGTCTCCACGGCGTCGGGTCGTCGGTGGTGAACGCGCTGAGCGTCCTCATGCGTGCGGAGGTGTATCGCGAGGGTGCTGTCTACATGCAGGAGTACTGCCGTGGTGTGCCGAAGGCGCAGATGTCGATCATCGGCAAGACGAAGAAGCGCGGGACGAAAGTATCCTTCCTTCCCGATCCGGAGATTTTCGACACATTGGTCTTCAGCATGGAAACGCTCCTCACGCGTCTCCGCCAGCAGGCGTACCTCACGCGTGGTGTCACCATCTCTCTCCTCGACGAGCGCGAGGAGCGCCCGGAGGAAGACCAGAAGCTCCCGCGCCTCTACCGGTTCCACTTCGAGGACGGCATCTCCGCGTACGTCGCTCACTTGAGCCAGTCCAAGGAGCCGATCGGCACGCCGATCTGGTTCGAGAAGGATACGCCCGATGGATTCGTGGAAGTCGCCCTCCAGTACTCCCAGTCGTTCCAGGAGCATGTGGTGAGCTTCGCGAACAACATTCACACCGTGGAGGGCGGGCACCATCTCTCCGGTTTCAAGGCTGCACTTACCCGCACGATCAACGCGTACGCACGCGCCCAGGGATTCCTGAAGGAAAAGGAGGAGAACCTGACGGCGGATGACGTGCGCGAAGGGCTCACTGCAGTCGTTTCCGTCCGCCTCAAGGAACCGCAGTTCGAGGGGCAGACCAAGGCGAAGCTCGGCAACGCAGAAATGAAGTCCGCGGTGGAGACGGTGGTGAACGAGAAGCTCGCCGAATACTTCGAGGAGCATCCCGGCGAAGCAAAGCAGGTCGTCGCCAAGTGTCTTCTCGCGTCGCGCGCGCGCCTGGCCGCTCGCGCCGCTCGCGACAGCGTAATCCGCAAAGGCGCGCTGGAAGGCATGACGCTTCCGGGCAAGCTTGCGGACTGCTCGAGCCGCGACCCCAAGGACTGTGAACTCTTCATCGTGGAGGGTGATAGCGCCGGCGGCTCCGCGAAGCAGGGGCGCAACCGCGAGTTCCAGGCGATCCTGCCGCTGCGCGGCAAGATTCTCAACGTTGAACAGGCGCGCTTGGACAAGATGCTCGCGAACAACGAGATCAAGGCGCTCATCATTGCGCTCGGCATCGGCATCGGGGAAGTGAAGGACATGGCGAAGCTCCGCTACGACCGCATTGTGATCATGACAGACGCGGACGTGGACGGCGCGCACATCCGCACACTTCTTCTCACGCTGTTCTACCGGTACTTTCCGGAGCTTATTGAGGGCGGGCACCTCTACATTGCGCAGCCGCCGCTCTTTAAGGTACAGAGGGGCAAGGATGCCCGGTACGTGTTCTCCGACGAGGAGAAGAAGCGCATTCTCTCCGAGTGGGGCATCAAGGCCTCGGAACTGCAGGACGTGGAAGCGGTAGAGGACGTCACGCAGGAGGGTGAGCTCGCAGAGGCGCAGGAGGAGGGGGCACAGGCGAAAGAGGAAGAGGCGGCAAAGAAGCGCGCAGCGAAGGTTGGGGTGCAGCGGTACAAAGGGCTTGGCGAAATGAATCCTGAGCAGCTGTGGGAGACGACGATGAACCCGGAGAGCCGCATCATGCTCCGCGTATCCATGGAAGATGCGGAGGCGGCAGATGCCACCTTTACTACGCTCATGGGGTCGGAGGTCGCGCCGCGCCGCAAGTTCATCCAGACGCACGCGAAGACGGTGAAGAATCTTGATATATAGCGGATGGCGGTTTGCGAACAGCAGATAGCTCACGCCCCGTTTCGAGCGACCCGCTCACCGCTATTTGCTCCTCGCTAGTCTTCGTCCGGTTCCACGTTGCCAAGATGATCCCGCAGCGTGTACTTATCCAAGTTCTTCTCTCCAAGGAGGGTGACAACCTTTGGGATTGCCTGGTCGAACTTCACATGCTGCTGTTTGCCAGCGGCCATGTCGCGCAGGATAATCTTCCCCTCCTTCACTTCCATCTGTCCGAGGAGCAGCGCAAAGCGCGCCTCGAACTTGTCCGCGAGCCGCATCTGGCTCTTTAAGCTCGCTTCGCCGAGGGCGCCGACCGTGTGGATGCCGAGCTCGCGGAGCTGGGCGATGAGCTTGAGACACTGCTTCTTTGCCTCCGGGCCGAGCTGCGCCACGAACACGTCCACCTGATCTTTGTGCGGCGCCTGAACGCCGGCTTCCTTCATGTGCCACATGATGCGTTCCATTCCTCCCGCGAAGCCTGTTCCGGGAGTCGGCTTGCCGCCGAGGAGCTCCATGAGTCCGTCGTACCGCCCGCCGCCGCCAACAGCATTCTGCGCTCCCGTGGACTGATCCCAGAACTCAAAGACGGTCTGCGTGTAGTAATCAAGTCCGCGCACGAGGCCGGAGTTCTGCGTGTAGGCGATGCCGAGTGTTTCCAAGTACTCGAGGACTGTCTCATGGTACGTGCGGCTCTCCGCATCGATGAACTGCGTGAATGCCGGAGCGGACTTGAGGAGGATCTGCGTATCTTCCTCTTTGGAATCGAGGAGGCGCAGCGGGTTCGTCGCAAGACGCTCACGGTCGAGCGCGGGCAAGTTGCGCTCCTTGCCGATGAAGAAGTCCTTCAGTGCGGCGACGTAGGCGCGCCGGCTTTCCGCGGTACCGATGTTATTGATCTGCAGCGTGAGCCTCTCGAGGATTTTCAGATCCTGCAGGATTTTCGTGACGACGTGAATGAGCTGCGCGTCGAGGCTCGGATCCTTGAGGCCGATGAGCTCGAAGTCGAACTGGTGGAACTGCCGGAAGCGTCCTTTCTGCGGCCGGTCGTGCCGGAAGCACTGCCCGATGGCGTAGAGCTGCACTGGCTGGGGCAGTTGCTGCATGCCGTGCTCGATATAGCTCCGGCAGATGCCCGCGGTGAATTCCGGGCGGAGCGCGAATTCCGGCTCGTCGTCGTCGCGCTTGGCGGCGGAGACGAGGAAGAGCTCCTTCTCCACGATGTCCGTGTGCTCGCCGATACCACGGTCGAAGATGTCGCGGCGCTCGAACATCGGAGGATCAATGCGCTGGTAGCCTGCCTGGCGCGCGCGGTGACGCACGGCTTTCTTGATGTACGTCATGTACCGTTGCTCCTCTGGGAGCACGTCATGCGTGCCTTTGGGGGTTCGGTATGCGGCTTCTGCCATGCGTCTTGGGCATGTATCCTACCAAGGTTTTTCAGCAGAAGGAAGTCTCTCTCTGGAAATTCCCCTTCATGGGCGCGCGTCCGCGTCCGCGCGGTATGCCCGGATTGCCTGCTCACGCTCGCGGGCAGTCATTCTGAGGAGAAGTCCGTGCATTGCGATTGCGGCCTTCTCAGTCAAATCCGGAGATCCCCGAATTCCCATCAAGAGCACATAGGCTTCAACGAGGTCCTGTGAGGGGACTCCGTTCTCCATTTTCTGCACGGCAAGGCTGTAGCGGCGATTATCGCTGAGCACGCGAAGACAATACGAATGAATTATTAATCATCAAGAATTTCATAGAAATATTCTTACATTATGAGAAAGTATTGTTATGGCGGTCTTCGATCCTGTCCATCCGCTCCAGAGCGCTGTCATTGAATCGCTGGCGGCGCATCCGGGCCTCCGCGTTCGTGAGCTTGCGGAGAGAGTCGCGGCGCAGGATGTGCGTGTTTCGACCCAAAGCTTGTACCGTACCATCGCCCGTCTGATCGAGGGCGGCATTGTTACCCGCGATCACGGGAGGCACTTCCTGAGTCTCTTGTGGCTGTCCGCGTTGGCGCGGCTTACCAAGCAGGCAGGCACGACGCATTTCTCCAATGCGCATGGCCCCATTGCCCTGCCTGATTATGATGGGGAGCGCAGGGAATTCCTCGCGGACTCGTTGCTCGACCAGGATTTGATCTGGGATGACATCGCGGTTGCGCTCGCCAAGCGGACGGCACTGCGTGCGTGGTACGAATACAATTCACATCCGTATTACGCCCTCGCGATTCCCGATGCAGAATTGCGGTTCTACGGCGCAGTGGCGAACGAGGGCGTGCGGCATCATATCCTCTACGGGAACCAGACGTTCCTCGACCGGCATGGCGACGCGTGTACGCCGCACTGCTGTTCCCATCGCACTGCCGCAGGAACGCCGTTCCCGTCCGAAGGGCACATCGTGCTCATCGCAGGGGAGTACATCGTGGAGTTCGTGTTGCCGGACGTCATCCGGCGGCATGCGGAGCCGTTCTTCCAGTCTGTCTCGAGGATCGAGGAATTCGATGCGGAGGTGTTCTATGCGCTCTTCACGATGAAAGTCCGGTGCAGGTTGGTGATCCGCCGCTCATCGGCAGAAGCCCAGGTGCTCCGGGAGAAAATTGCGTGGTACTTCAAGACGCCCGCACTGCAGGGCGAGGCGGCTCTGGGACGAACTGGGGCGAGAGATGGGATTTGAACCCACGACCTTCTGGGCCACAACCAGACGCTCTAACCAACTGAGCTACTCCCGCCGTGCGGCCAGCATAGTAAACGGGGCGCCCCCCGCCCGCCAGTGCATTACTGCATGTTTCCGCCAATAGTCTTCGCAGCATCGTCCTGCGCGGAGACAGGCGGCACTGGGCTCACACTGTCGGCGCCGACGACGAACTTCACGTCGTCATCCGCGGGGAGGATGGGATGTTCCTCAAGCGGGGGAGGAGGGGCGGATGGTGCTGGAGGTTCGGGTGTGGAAGGTGTTGAGGGTTCGCCAGGTGTGGCAGGCGCCTGTTTCTCCTGGCGCTCGCGCTCGCGCTTGTTGCGGCGGTAGCGTTGCCGCTTGAGACGCTTGCGTTCCAGTTCCCGTTCCTCCGGCGTCATGGCATCCCAGGATTTCTTCGCGGGTGCAGCAGGCGATGGTTGTGCTTGCGGTGCCGGCGCTTCCGTGGCTTGAGCAGGTGACGGTGTGGAGGGGGCCGCCGCAGGGGAGGGCGGTTGTAGCGGCATCGCTGTTGCTGCCGGTACCTCCGCCGGTGGCGACGGGGTTGCCGAGAGGCCTTGCTGCAGCCACAACGGGGCATGTTCTGTTTGCACCGGTGGCAGTGCAGGTTCTGCGGATGGAGCAGGAGGTGTGGGTGCAGGTGCCGGTTCTTCGGTTGCTGCTGGGATGGCAGGCGGGGGCATAGTGGTTGTCGGTGCTTCCTGCACGAGCCACGGTGGCGCCCCGTTCTCCAGCGGCGGGGACGCTGGCACGTCGGGCGCCGCTTCCTGCAGGGCCGTACTCTCTGCCGCTGCCGCCGGTGGCATGGTGGTCTGCGTTTGGCCGGAAGCGGATGCCTGCTCTAGTCCTTGTGTGAGCCAGCTCGGTGCCGGTGTGCCCTGCGGTTCGGGTTCCTCCGGCACGGTTGGCGGCACCTCGGCAGGAAGAGATTGCTCCTGCGAAGGTTCTGGCGAAGGTGCCGGCGCTGCCGGAAGTTCCTGAGGGGGGAGTGCCGCTTCCTCCAGTCCCTCTTCCTCCTGACTGAGCGCCATCGTTGTCTGCGAGAGCGTATCGGGCTTGGCTGGAGTGCCGACGAGAGCCGTTTCAGCGCGGTCCACGGCACCTTTGATGCCGCCTTTTCGCTTGATGAAACGGATGATAAGCGTGATCAGGAATCCAACTCCGACCGAGAGAATGATCCCTGCGAGGAATGTGAGTGCCCGCCGCAGGATCCCCGAGGAGAGCTCCCATCGCGATGCGCCCGGCGCCGGCTCCCCGCCGGTTCCGCCGTCTGCTGCCGTCTGGCCGGGCTGTTCTCCGCCGGTCTCCCCGATTGTCGGGGGCGTGATCGCCGGAACATCCTGCACGTCAAGTGAAAGCGTGAAATCCGCCATTTCTTCACCTGTCCGGAGGTTGCGCACCGTCGCGACAATGGCGAAGGTGCCGTTGCGGGGGAACCGGTGGATGGGCGCATCGAGCAGGCTCTGCGAGCCGTCGCCGAAGTTCCAGTGCACCAGAAGCGGTGCGGAGGCGTAGTCTTCGCTCTCGACATTCAGAGAGAACTTCACGGCTCCGGATCCGAACTGGCTCACGATAATGCGGGTCCGCGCGTCCTCCTGCCGCTGCCGTTCCCGTTCGCGGAGCGCGTCGTCCTTCCGTGCTTCGTCGGGGGACAAGAGGAAGAGCTCCTCTTCCGTATCCACTTTTCCACGAAGAGAGAATGTGAGCGTGCGATTCGTGACGGGTGTCGTGAACCAGAGTGTGAGTGGCGTGGAACGGGTGGTGCTGAAGAACGTGCCGGGAGCGGCCTGATCGTTCCTGGCATTTCCATCCTTGTCCTCGTCGACGTCCGCGTGCAGATCGACGACGATGTCCTCCTTCACCGAAGGAGAGGGGAAGATGCGTAGGAACTGCTGGCCGGTTCCGAGTGGAACGCGGCCGAACGCGTCGGACGCGGGCATTGTCAGCGCGACGATGCCGCTACCCGTCCCCTGTGCGGTGAGCGGAGGTACCCCTTCGGCAATCTGGATTGTGAGCAGCAAGCGCGAGCGCTTGCTCCCGTCTGATTCCCGCACTTCGCCCGTGAGCGTGTACGTGCCGGGCTCGATGAACCGCACGCGGAAGATGCGTTCCCTGCTTGCCTGCAGGAAGGTTTGTCCGCGTGTCAGGCTCCAGTTGATCACGGGACTACGAAGATCGTGAACGGCCACGATCTCGAAGATTGTTCCGATAGGCAGTGAGAGCGTCTCGGTGACGGGGAGTTCAGCTTGTTCTGCGCTTGTGCGTGCCGGTGTACCTGCTACCGAGAGGAGCAGACAGAAGATGAATGCCGCTACGAGCGCGCGGGTGAATCGCATGGGATCAGCCTCCGGCGATGGTGATGACGAATTCTACGAAGGCGGAGGCAAGGAGTATCACGAGAAGTCCGACAATCGTGTACAGGATGATCTTCACTGTCTTGCTGCGGGCATCGTCGGTTCCGCCACCAACGATCAGGTAAATGCCGGCGATGACGATGACGAAAACGGCCGCAAGCCCCATGTACGAGATGACGGTGAAGAGGATGTTCTCGGCTGTGGATCGCAAATCGCCGGAACCGCCTGTTTCAATGTTGCCCGCGTCCTCTATGCCCATGCCATTCCCGGTGAATACTTGCCCTGCCGCGGAGAGTGGCGTGCTTAGTGCGAATGCCAAGCACAGGAATGTGCAGATGGACATGGGGAGAACGCTGGAGGGTTTTGTGTGCATTTCTCCTTGTATTCTAGCATAAATGACCCCGTCTGACCAGTGGCGGGATGGCGAGCGGTTTTCAGCCGAAGAACCGCTCGTTCACGAAGCTGACAATTGCGCCGGCGAGCAGGACGATGAGCAGGCCGACGACCGCGTAAATCACCATTTTGATTGCTTTGTCACGCTGGCCTTCGTCGCTGCCGCTCACGACGAGGATGATGCCGGCGATGACGATGACGAGGACGGCGATGATGCCGAGGAACGTGATGATGCCGAACATGATGCTTGTGATCGTTTCGCGCACGTCCGTCGTTCCGCCGGTACTGAGATCGTTCGCCTGATCGATGCCTTCCTCAACGCCGCCGCCCGAGTACTCGAAGGCGGCGGTGCTCGGAGCCCAGTGCGTGGAGCAGAGCAGAAGGGTGCAGAGGAGTGCAGCGGGAATGAGGCGGCGCATGAGGGGATTTTCCCATGGGCGCGCGCATGGTGCAATCGACCTCTCCGGTTGCTAGCATGACATGCATGGAACGCAATCGTTGGACGGCAATCCTCCGCAGGGCGGGCGCGCCGGCATTCCTCGTGACCGATGCGGCGAATTTGCGCTACCTCTGCGGTGCGGAAGCAGAGGCGTGCTTGTTGCTCATCACGGCGAAGCGCAGGTTGCTCTTCGTATCACCGCTCGACCTGGAGCGCCTGCGCGATGCAGTCCGTCCCGGCATACGCGTGCGGTCGCTCCGGCAGGTGGCGAAGGCGATGGAGCGCGTCCGCCGGTGCGCGTGCGAAGCCGAACACGTTTCGCTCGCGCGGATGGCGCGCTGGAAACGCAGCTTTAAGAATACAAAATTTGTTCATGTTTCAGGTCTTCTGGAAGAGATGAGAAGGGTGAAAGATCCGGAAGAGATTCGCTGGTTCCGTCGCGCGCAGCGCATCACGAGGATGCTGCTCGCGCGTGCAGAGCGGGCGCTCGCAGCGCCGGTGTCGGAGCGCGAACTCGCATGGAAGCTTGCCGTATGGGCGAAGGAACTCAAGGCGGACGGCCTCGCCTTTCCGCCGATCGTCGGTTTCGGACCCCACACGAGCCGCCCCCACCATCATCCGACCGACCGGAAGTGCAGGCGCAGGGACATCGTGCAGATTGATGTAGGAGCACGGGTGCACGGGTACTGCGCGGATCAGAGCGCCGTGTTCTTCACGGGCGAGCCGACGCGCAGGCAGGCGCGCGTTCTCCTTGCCGTGCAACAGGCGTTCCGCGCCGCCAAGCGCGCGGTGCGCGCTGGTGCATCGACGCATGCAGTGGACCGGGCTGCCCGCGACGTACTCCGGAAGCATGGTTTCCACCGGTATTTCACCCATGCACTTGGCCACGGGGTGGGGCTTGAGGTGCACGAACCGCCCACGATTTCGACGAAGGCGAAGCGCGACGTACTCCGTGCGGGGGAGATCGTCACCGTCGAGCCGGGAGTGTACATTCCCGGAGAATTCGGCATCCGGCTCGAGGAAGAGATGATCGTCCGGTGATATCCCCGGTGGCACGGGAACCGCCGGGATGCAATACTGCGGCGATTCTACACATGTTCCGTTTCCGCTTCGGCTCCGTCCTTCTGTCGATCGCGTTCGCCGCGGCACCGTCCGTTTCGTTCGCCGCGGTGTCTTCCGGCGTGCGGGATTTCGTCGTCACGGCGTACTATTCACCGCTCTCCGGTCAGTGCTGTTACGTGCGCGGAGGGCTCTCGGCGGACCGCGAACTCAATGGGAACGGCGTGCAGGCAGCCGACGGCACTCCCGTGTTCCCCGGTCTCGCGGCAGCGCCGGCGAGCTATCCGTACGGGACGCGGGTCGAGCTCCCTGGCATCGGAGTGTTCGAAGTGCACGACCGCGGCGGAGCGATCCGGGAGCTCGATACAGGGGGTCACCGGATCGATATCTGGGTGGGGGCGGGGGAGGAGGGGCTCGCCCGCGCGCTCGCCTTCGGCGTTCGCCGCGTGCAGGGGACTGTGTACCTTCCCGAAGATGCGCAACCGGCCATGGAATTCTCGCTCACGTCCCTCGCTGCGCCGCCGGAGCAACTGGCGCAGTACGCGGTGTTCCTCGGACGCTTGCCGGGGCTGCGGATTACACAGGGCGATCGGAGCTACTCCACACTACTCTTTCAGGAGGCGTTGCGCGCTCTCGGGTACCTCCGCCGCACCGTGACGGGGTTCTTCGGGCCGGAAACGCGCACGGCATTCGTCCGTTTCCTTCAGGATTTCCGTCTCTCCGAGCCAGCGAACGATCTCTCCGATCGCGCCGCGGCGTTCCTCGCTGCCGCGCTCGCGCGCCAGGAGGCGCCGCCGCCGCTCTCCGCGGTTACCGAACAGACGAGTCCGCGTGCGAGCATTACTGCCGCGCAGCGTCTCATGCGGTATCTCGGGTACTACCGGGGCCGCACGGACGGCGTGTACGGCGAAGGGCTCAGCGCCGCGGTGCTGCGTTTCCAGCTGGAGCAGGGGATCGTCGCTCAGGAAACGGAGAGCGGTGCGGGGCGCATCGGTCCCCGCACGCTGCGTGCGCTCACCGACGAGTGGAACCGCCGCCTTACCGCGGCTCGAGCGGAGCGAGAACTCATGCTGCTGCGCGTTGACCGCGCGCTCGCCGAACGCGGCGCGTACGTCGAGTGTTTCCTCTCCGAAGGGGATAACGGTCCGACGGTGCGTCTGCTCCAAGAGCAGCTAGCCGAGAGAGGATTCTTTCCGTTAAAGGAGGTGAACGGGAACTTTGGTCCGCTCACGCAGGCCGCTGTGCTCGCGTTCCAGCGAGACCGGGACATCGTGCAATCCGGTGCGGCTGATGGCGCGGGAGTCTTTGGTCCGCGCACGCTCGTCGCGCTCCGCAGGGAGGAGCAAATGGAGGCGTACGGCCGGGTTCGCGCGCGTGGATGGGGGGCGCTGTGAGAGCAGAACACATGCGTCAATTGCACTTCGCGCACTCCTTACGCAAGCTCGCACTGCATGCAGTGGTTCATCCTCCTCCTCGCGAGCATGTCCTTCCTCGTGCCGCACACGCTGGCGGCGGAGAGTGTGACGCGCCGTGACGGATTTCTTCTCCTCTGGGAGTCCATCCGCCGCCCCGCTGCGGAGACGCGCGAGGCGCCGTACGCGGATCTCAGCGAAGGGGAGCGCGGGTTCACCGAAATCACCTACGCCAAGTCCCGGGGATTGCTCGAGGATGCCGAGACGTTTTTGCCCGATGCGCCGCTCACGAAAGGGGACGCGGCGCTCTGGCTCCTGCGTACCCGCAACGTTGCGGAACTCGAGGAGATGGAGGAGCAGGATCTCCCCGTTCTCCTGGCGCGGTATCCCATTCTCCGTGCCGATGAGCTCGGTGAACCCGTGGGGTCGATTGACATGTTGCGGGGTCTTGCGGATTCGCTCGACCGGTTCCTCAGAGAGGAGGTGCATGAGGTGAGCTTCTACGCGGAACAGTTCCACGGGGAGGGGACGGCCTTCGGCGAAACGTTCGACATGCACGCGCTCACGGCCGCACACAGGACGTTTCCCTACAACACGCTCGTGCGCGTGACGAACGTGGAGAATGGCAAGAGCGTGACTGTCCGCGTGAACGACCGCGGGCCATATGTGGAAGGGCGTTCCATGGATTTGAGCCTCGCCGCGTTCCTGCAGATTGCCGAGCGCAGCCAAGGAGTTCTGCGCGATGTCCGCTTGGAGCGCTTGGGTGATGCCGATTTCGTCGATGCGGATTCCATGCCGCTCGCGGAAACTCCGGCGCCGGTCCGGTGCGGCAGCACTCCGGATGCCCCGGTTGCGTTCCAGAAGCGCATCACCCGCGACGTGCGGTTCCACCGCGGCGTGCCGCACACGTTGTTGCAGGGAGAGACGCTCGTGCTTGGCTCGACGAGGTTCTTCGTCGTACGGTCCGTTCTGCAGCCGGACGGATCTGTGCGGCGACTGGAGCAGTGGATCGATCCGGAGGAGCGGTTCACGTTCCATCCGGAACAGGTGGGGCGCTACGTGCTGCGGGTCGGCACGGCCGACGGCAGGGTGCGGGAGTTCACGATGGACGTGTGGTCATGCAATGAATAAAAATTGTATTCAAAGTTCGGTTCCACTTGGATGCCGAGCGGCGTTCTGGGCTACCGTTCCAGTGCGGAATCTGCTATAATGCTCCGATATTCCTGCCATCGTGTACAACGATTTCTCACATGGTCAGGACTATCCTTCCCTTCAAGCACATCGCACCCGCTGACCCTTGGTCCCTTTCCTGCGTTTCCTCGCCGTGCCGCTCCTCTGGCTCACCACGATCGTGGTGGGGTGGGTGAGCAAGCCCGACATTTGGATTGGCCTGTACCGCTGGTTCATGCGCGACCCGCTTGGCGCAAGCCTCACGGTTCTCAATGTCCTCTTCGCGCTCTGGATCGGCAAGAGGCTCTTCCGGTACTGGTACGCGGTGTACCGTTCACGCTCACTCGTGAAGTTCCGTGTGATGCTTCCACGGGAGGACAGCAAGATCGATCAGGAGAAACGCACGGAGAAAGACTTCAAAGAGAAGATCGCCGTTATGGAACAGCTCTACCGTGCGCTGTGGGAGGTACGCAGTCTCAATGTGTGGCAGGTGCTCCACTACTGGATTTTCCGGTACCGGATCATCAGTTTCGAGCTCTACGCGCACAAGGGGCTCATTAGCTTCTACGTCGTCACGGAACCCCAGCTGCAATCCATCGTGGAGAAGCAGATCACTTCGTTCTACCCCGATGCGGAAATCACGCCGGAAGAGACGCCGGAAATCTGGCCCAAGGGCCACAAGCTTGTTGCGTATGCCATGCAGTTCAAGAAAGCGTTCATGTACCCGCTGCGGTACTACGAGCAGATGCAGGATGACCCGCTCAATGGCATCGCGAACGTCATGAGCAAGCTTGCCGAGGATGAGACAGCGTCGATCCAGGTGGTGGTTTCCCCATCGTTCTCGAACAAGTGGGGGGAGAAAGCCCGGAGTTTTGCCTCTGCTCGCTTCAAGGGCAAGTCGTCGTCGTTCCTCGCGAACATTCCGCTCCTCAAATTGTTCTCGCCGCTTTTCGATTACATTGTGTTCGGCGCGAGCGGGAGCATCGGCGCCGGCGACACGAGCGCTCCAGGCGCAAGCAGGGGCGATGCCTTCATCCGCATGATCCAGCCGGAGGAGGAGCTCTACAAGCGCATGGGCGAAAAGGCCGGCATGAGCTTCTACCACACGTCCGTGCGCATCTTCTCCGCGAGCAAGACGTGGAGCCGCGCATACGAGATCGGCAACAACATCCAAGTCGCGTTCAACGCGTTCAAGGATGTGTACGGCAACTACCTGGAGAACCGGCGCATTTCCATCGACATTCTTCCAATGGCATGGAACGCGAGGATCCTCTACAAGCTCTGGCGCCGCAGGCTGAACTGCTTCTTCCACAAAGAGAACCTCATGGTGGAGAAGGAGCTTGCCGGCCTCTACCACTTCCCGGACAGCCGGTACAACAAGATCCCGAATATCCAGTGGATGACGTACAAGGCGCTGCCGCCGCCGGCGGATATGCCAGCGGAGGGCATCCTCATCGGGAAGAACGTTTACCGTGGCGTCACGACTCCCGTGAAGTTCCTCGGCAAAGACCGCACGCGCCACCACTACATCATCGGGAAATCCGGTACGGGAAAATCCGCGCTCCTAAGCTTCATGGCGAGGCAGGATGTCGCCGCGGGCGACGGGCTCTGCGTCGTGGACCCGCACGGGGATCTGATCGAGGATATCCTCGCCCATGTGCCGAAGGAGCGGGCGAAAGATGTGATCCTGTTCGATCCCGCGGATATCGAGCGTCCCATGGGCCTCAACCTGCTCGAGGCCAAGACGCCGGAGGAGAAGGACCGCGCGTCGCTCGATGCGATGGAGATCTTCCTCAAGCTCTTCGGCAACGAGATCTTCGGCCCGCGCATCCAGCACTACTTCCGCAACGGGTGCCTCACGCTCATGGATGACGAGGAGGAGGGCGCGACGCTCATCGACGTGCCGCGGCTCTTCGTGGACGATGAGTTCCAGCGGTACAAGGTGAGCAAAGTAAAGAACGTCGTTGTGCGCAGTTTCTGGGAGCACGAGATCGCGAAGACGGGTGCCCGCGAGAAGGAGGAGATGATCCCGTACTTCAGCTCGAAGTTCGGCCCCTTCATCACGAATACGACGATGCGCAACATCATCGGCCAGCCGAAGAGCGCGTTCGACGTTCGCAGGGTGATGGACGAGCAGAAGATCCTCCTCATCAACCTGAGCAAAGGAAAGATCGGCAACATCAACGCGCAGCTCCTCGGCCTCATCTTCGTGAACAAGGTGAGCATGGCTGCCATGAGCCGCGCGGACGTGCACAAAGATAAGCGCAAGCGGTTCTACCTCTACGTGGACGAATTCCAGAACTTCGTCACCGACGCGTTTACGACGATGCTCTCCGAAGCCCGAAAGTACGAGCTCGCGCTCATCATGGCGCACCAGTACATCGGGCAGCTCGTGGGGAAGACCGAATCCTACGGCGAGACGAATACGAAGATGCGCGATGCCGTGTTCGGCAACGTCGGCACGATCATGAGCTTCAAGATCGGCGCGGAGGACGCGGAGTACATGGCGAAGGAGTACGCGCCGGTGCTCTCGGAGCAGGATGTCATCGGCATTCCGAACTTCAACTGCTACGTGAAGCTGAACATCAACAACGTCCAGTCCCGCCCCTTCAGCATGGCGACGATCTGGGATGAATCCGACCGCAACGAGAAGCTCGCGGAGCTCATCAAGGAGTACAGCCGCATGAAGTACGGGCGCAAGAAGGTGTTCGTCGATCAGGAGATCGAGGACCGCATCGGCATCGTGCGGTAGGCGTTTGACCGGGCCGGCGTACGGGTGGAGAATCCCGCCCCTATGACGAATGCCCCCACGAATGCGCTGCCGGAATCCGCGCGGGATATTCCCGATGCGATGGCAGCGGTGGAAACGGAGACCGCGAAGTTCCGCAGCGTCGACCGCCGCGAGCAGGTGAACGGCATACTGCTCCGCTGCGCGCTGCAGACATACCTGAAGCTTCGTGCGGCCTGTGAGGCTGGCACGCAACAGCGGGACTCTCTCGTGCCGGATCTCCTTGCAGCGATCTGCCAGTGCGCCATAGAACTCTTCGCCGAAGACCCGGGAATTGAAGGGTACATTCGGGCTCCTGCACGGTCTGCCAGGGCGACGCCGCCGCCCGCTGGCCCAGTGATCTTCTGACTGGCGCCCGCCTCCGTTACGACGCCTGCTTCCCCGTGTGGGCGCGCGCGTACTGGGCAAGGGCGCTCTCGATATCCTCTTCCTGCCGGATTTCCGCGGCAGCTCCGCGCATCTCCCATGAGAGGATGTAGGCGATCACCATCCGGAGTGTGACGATGCCGCCGAGCACGAGGAGGCGGTTCAAGGTCGGGCTCACGATCGTTTCGATAATGTCTTTTCCCACGAGGAATTCCAGGCCGAGCGAGAGGTGCTTGGCGATACCCATGCGGATTTCAATGAGGAGTTTGCTCCGCTGCCGCGTGTACGCGCAGAAGAGCACGAGACCGCGCAACGTTCCGTAGCACATGATGAGCACGCCGATGAATCCGATGGCGCCGGCGGCAACCATGCTCGTGCCTTCCAGGAACGAGAGAATCGTCTGTTCAAGGGAGTGTTCCATATGTGTTTTCGCAACTATTGTAGCATATTTCCCTGTATTTGGCAGCAGTCAATTCCCCCTTCTGGTACCATCGCCCAGCTTTCCGAGTATCCCCATGGTTTCCTTCAAGCAAGCACGGGACATGTTCCGTCTCCAGCGGGAGGCGAAGCGGGTGAAGAAAGAGCTCCGGAATATCCACGTCGAGGCGGAGTCCTCCGGCGTGAAAGTCGTGGTTTCCGCGGAGCAGACTGTCCTCGAGATCGTCATTGACCCATCGGTGGACCGGTCGCTCCTGCCGGGGCTCCTCACCGATGCGCTCAACCGGGCCCTGAGAAAGGCGCAGGTCGTGTCCTCCGAACGGATGCAGTCCGTGATGGGAGAGATGGGCCTGCCGACGGAGGAGGGCATGCGCGGGCTCTCCGCGTGATGTCCTCCAGATTGTTTTCCTTCCCCTGTTCCATGCGCTTCGTTGCCGCTTTCCTCTGTCTCGTTGGCACCGCCGTCGTGGCATCCATGGTGTGGTACCTCGGGGCGATCAAGCCCGTGGGTGCGGCAGACCAGACGCGGATTGTCATCGAGGTGGAGGAGGGGATGTCCGTCGATGCCATCGCAAGCCTCCTTGCTGAGCGCGGGGCGATCCGGTCGCCGCTAGCGTTCAAGGTATTCGTGAAGCTCCATGGCGCGGAGAGGGCGTTGCAGGCGGGGAAGTTCGTCGTACGGCCGTCCCAGTCGATCGAGTCCGTCGTGGAGGTGTTGCAGACCGGCAAAGCGCAGGAACTCGCCGTGACGATTCCGGAGGGATTTACCCTTGCAGATATCGATGCGCTCCTCGCGTCCAAGGGGCTCGCGAGCTCCGGTGCGCTCACAGCCTGCGCGCAGACGTGCGATCTCTCTTCGTACGCATTCCTTCCTGATCGCGCAGGACTCGCCGAGCGCGGCGGTGTGGTCGAGGGATATCTGTACCCGGATACGTACTTCGTTGCACCGGAGAACTTCTCGCCCGAAGCATTCCTCCGGCGACTGCTCGACACGTTCCGCAGCCGAGTTGTGGAAGGGTACGCGGAGGGCATCCAGGCGTCCGGCAGATCGCTCCATGAGATCGTCACGATGGCCTCACTCATCGAGGAAGAGGCGAGTGGCGATGCCGAACGGCCGGTGATCGCCGGCATTCTCTGGAAACGCTACGACGACGGTCGTGGCCTCGGTGTGGATGCCACCGTGCGCTACATCATCAATAAACCAATGGGCGCGCTCACGGTGGAAGATCTGAATACCGAAAATCCGTACAACACGCGGAAGTTTCGCGGTTTGCCTCCCGGCCCGATTGCGAATCCGGGCGAAGCGAGCATCAGCGCCGCGCTCCACCCGACCCGAACGGAGTACTGGTACTACCTCCATGACAGCAAGGGGAAGATCCACTATGCCGCAACGAACGAGGAGCACAACGTAAACAGGTACATGTACCTTCGGTGAGCCTGCACGGAATGTGAGGGGGGCAATGGAATGAAACGTCGGCGGAAGGAGCAAGCCGATTCGCCTTGCTTTTCGGGCGGCTGGCGCGTAGTTTTCGGCGCCCATGCGCGAATGGAGCCACCAGGATACGGCCGATCTCTTCGATGGCGTGTGGCGCAGTGATGCGTACGCCGGATTCAGCGAAGGCAAGGGCGAGGCGGGGGGAACGACGCCGCTCCTGGAGGCGTTCATTAGCGCAGTGAAGCATCTGCCACAGGAGGGCCGCAACGTCGTGGAGTTCGGGGCGGGTTCCGGGGAGCATGCGATCCGCCTCGCGCAGGCGCACTTGCCGGTGACGGCCGTGGAATGGAGCCCGTGGGCAGTGGAGAGGATGCAGCACCGGTTTGCATCACGCATTGCAGGGGGCGTGCAGTTTCCGCAGGTTGTCCGGGCGAACATGTTCGGTTACCTGCAGGAACAGGAGGGGAAGGGGCTCGATAATGTATACGCCAATTCGGTGCTGCACTGTCTCAGTGCGCAGGAACGCGCAAAGTTCTTCGAGCTCCTTGCCAAATCGCAGCGCCATGGGAAGTTCGCTGCGCTTTCCTTCAAGGCGTCCGGTGATGCGCTGCAAGAGAGCGGCGAATTCGTGGAAACAACGCCGGCAGGCGATGTGCTGAAGGGTGGCGACGGCATCCGGCGCCTGTTCGTGGCAGACCCGATGCCGATCATCCGGGAGGCGCAGCGGTTCGGGCTCCGGGTGAATAGCACGCTCGGTTGGGAGGTGCCCGATTACAATCTCCGCGGCAAGACAGGGCGCTTCGTCGGGTTCCTTGCAGAGAAGCAGGTGTAAATAGGGGTTCCAGGGTGCCTTCTAAGCGGTATTGCATTGCAGGAGCATCTTCTGCAAAATTGGCAAAATTTCCCCATGTTTCTCTATGGCAATAGCACGATGCAGAAAGTTCCTCATGGGTGTTCTGCCCGTTACCGCTCTCGTTGCAGTGCCAGCGGCATTCGCTTCCGAAGGAGGAGGGGCGGCCCACAGTGTCGCCGGAACCTTCCTCGCGATCGCCGTGATCCTCGTTGCGGCGAAGTTTTCGAGTCTGGTGGAGAGGTTCGGGCAGCCTTCGGTGCTCGGTGAACTGGTGATCGGCGTGATCTTGGGGAATCTCATACTCCTTGGCATCCCGTACCTTGAGCCGCTGAAAGGAGATGCGATCATTGCCTTCCTCGCGGAGCTTGGCGTAGTGATTCTCCTCTTCCAGATCGGACTGGAATCCAACATCCAGAAGATGCAGAAGGTCGGGTTCCGCGCATTCCTCGTGGCGACGATCGGCGTGATCGCGCCGTTCGCGCTCGGCACGTGGATTGTGGGTCCCATGCTTCTTCCGGGGCTTTCCTTCAATGCGTACCTCTTCCTCGGAGCCGCGCTCACGGCCACATCTGTAGGCATTACTGCCCGCGTATTCCGCGATCTTGGGAAGCTCCAGACGCCGGAGGCGCAGATTGTCCTTGGTGCAGCGGTGATCGATGATGTGATGGGGCTCATTATTCTTGCCGTTGTTTCCGCCATCGCAACATCCGGCTCGGTGAGCGCGGCGACGGTCGGCGCTATCACGCTCAAGGCGATCGGGTTCCTCGTCGGCGCGATTGTTGCCGGGCAGCTCTTTGCGCCGCGGCTCGGCCGGTGGTTCTCGGCCATTCACACCGGCGTGGGAATGAAGTTCACACTGGCCATCGCGTTCTGCCTGCTCTTCGCCGCGCTCGCGCAGCTCATCGGGCTCGCGCCGATTGTCGGGGCGTTCGCCGCCGGTCTCGTGCTCGATCCCGTGCACTTCCGCTACTTCAAGGATCTCCACATCGTGGAAGACATGAAGGCAGCGGTTGCCGATGCGGATCCGAAGCTCCGGGAGAAGGTCTACCACACGCTGGAGGAGCACTCGCACCGCCACGTGGAGTACCTCATCGAGCCGCTCGGGCACTTCCTCGTGCCGCTCTTCTTCGTCATGACCGGCATGGCGGTGAAACTGGAAACGCTCTTCAATCTCCCGGTGCTGCTCGTCGCGCTCGGGATCACTGTGGCGGCGTTCGTCGGGAAGATCATCTCCGGCCTTGCGGCCGGGAACGTCCGCAAATCCCTCGTCGGGTGGGGCATGGTTCCCCGTGGAGAAGTGGGCCTGATCTTCGCGGCGATCGGAAAATCCGTCGGCGTTGTCTCGGATTCCGTCTACTCGGTCATCGTGATCGTCGTGATCCTCACGACGCTCCTCACGCCGCCGATCCTCACGTTCCTCCTGAAGCGCGAGGGGGCGAAGTGACCAAGCTCAAAACTCATCGTTTTCGGGCCCTGCCTCCGGCAGGAGTTGCCTCCCGATGAGCACTGATTCAAGCACGTCAACGACCCGCGGGCTGATGGCGCCAGAGGAGGAGATGCTCGCCTGCCGTAAGCCGGACAGTGCTGTACGGATTTCCTGTTCGCGTTCCATCGTATCCGAGATGGTGCTTGCCCCTGCGATTTGCTCGCATGCCGCCACCACGTGCGGATTCGAGGAGAGGGTCACAGAACCGTTTCCGTTCTTTGGCAGTCTGCCGTATCGCACTTCGAGCAGGCCCGCGAGCACGGTTGCTTCGATCTCCGTGTCGGGCGCGTGGTCTTCATCATCATCTTCAAGGTTGTCGTTGCCATTCTTCTCCGTCTTCTCCGCGGCGGCTCGCGCATTCGCGATGATCGCGTCGTACTTCTCGCCACCGAAAGGGTTTTCCTTCGCGATGCGGCTGCGAGGAAGAGTGGTGTCAGCTTCTTGAACCGATGCATCCGGTAGTGGTGCCGATGAAGGGTAGTTACTGCGCTGGTTATGCACCAACCCGGGCGATTGGCCCGTCGGTGCCGGCAAGGTACTCCCGCGGAGCGAATGCATGATTGCGGCACGTCTTGCGGACTGCTCGGCGGTCAATGTGTGCTGCATTGTTTGGCTCAGTACATTCATCACAGCATCGAAATGCTCTGTCCCTTGTGCCGCAATGGCCTCCGCATGCGAGAGGAGTTCATCCGCGGATGGTGTGGATACATTGCCATTGTGTCCAGTTGGCTTGTGATGCCCAGGAATATCCATAGGGGGGAAAATTGTATGAAAACCCCAGCGTGCAGAAAAGCAAAAAATGAGTTATACTGTGACTATAGACACCACAATCCATGGACATATCACCCGCCAATCGTCGCCTGAAAATCGGTGTGATGGGTTCCGCATCGGGCCCGCAGATTGAGGATAGCGCGGTGCGCGAGCGCGCGAAGGAGCTCGGCAGGGAGATCGGGAGGCGCGGGTATGTCTTCATCAACGGCGCATGCCCGGGTTTGCCCGATGATGCGTTCCAGGGCGCGAAGGAGATGGGCGCGCTCACGATCGGGATTTCCCCCGCGTTCTCCGAGCACGAGCACCTCCATGAGTACAAATCCCCAAACGGGCACGATGTGATGATCTACACCGGCATGGGATTCATGGAGCGCGATATCATCAACATCCGTTCCTCGGATGGCATCGTGATTATTGCAGGGGGTATCGGCACACTGAACGAGTTCACCATCGCGTACGAGGAAGGCCGTCCGCTTGGCGTACTTACGAATTCCGGCGGAATCAGCAACTCCATCCCGGACATCGTGGAGAATCTCTGCAAGCGCAAGATCGCGCCGAATATGGTCTTCGATGATGACCCCGTGCGGCTCATTGCAAAGCTCGCGGAGGCGATTGAGCGCTACCCACTCCCGATCCACGAGGACGGCCGGGTGGTGGATGCGAACAAGCGCGAACCCCGCCGCAGCGACTGGTGGTGGCAGGAGCACGAGCCGGAGCATCGAGGCTAGTCGTCGCGGGGCCCTTTCGTGATCCACCGGATCGGCGTTCCCTCGAACGCGAATGACTGCCGGAGGCGTTTCTCCAGGTACTTGAGCTGACTCACGGAGACCTTCTTGGGATCTTTCACGAAGATGGTGAACGTGGGTGGCACATCGCTTGCTTGCGCGATGTGCTTCGTTCGCGCCAGCGCGTGCATCGGCTGGCCGCCGATGGCGTCGTCGAACCACTCGATGAGCGCTTTCGTGGGGATGCGCCGCGTGCGGTTGAGCTGCACGGTCTCAATGAGCGGGAAGAGTTTGAGGAGCCCTTCGCGCGTCGTCGCGGAGCAGGGGAGCACCGCGGCAAAACCGCAGAAAGAGAGTGCAGAGCGCACCTCGCTCACCCGTTTCGCGCGTTCCTCCGTCTTCAGCCGGTCGATCTTGTTCACGATGATAATGAGCCCCTTCCCTTCGGTCGCGGCGACTTTCGCGATCCGTTTGTCCTGTCGCGAGACCGGCTCGGTGGCATCGAGCACGAGGACGGCGATGTCGCAGAGCTCGAGCGCGCGGATGCTGCGGAAGTACGCGTGCACTTCGATGTCCGATGTGGTCTGGCTGCGCCGCTTGATGCCGGCGGTATCCATGAAGACGTAATCGCGATCGTGGTAGCGGATGACGGTATCGGTGGTGTCCCGTGTCGTTCCCGCCTCTTCCGAAACGAGCAGCGAAGCTGTCTTGCGCTGCTCCTCGGACATGAAGGCGTTCACGAGCGAGCTCTTGCCCACGTTCGGCTTGCCGATGATGGCGATCATCGGGGCGCTGGAAGCCTCCTCCGGCTGTTTGCCGAAGTGCAGAGAATGGAGCGCTTCTTCGATACTCCCGAGCAGATCATCGATGCCGATGCTCTGCGCCGCGCTCACCGCGAGCACCTTCTCCGCGACGTTGAGTGAGTAGAACGGTGGGAGGAGTGTTTCCGTGAGCGCGGGGTTGTCGCACTTCGTGACGACGAGGAGCACGGGGACGTGCTGCTTGCGCTGCCTGCGGAGCAGATCGGCGATCTCCCAGTCGCGGGAGGTAAGCTCCTCGCGCGAGTCTACGGTGAAGAGGATGAGATCGGCGTTCTCCAGGGCAACGAGAGACTGCCGGTGCACGTCGTCTTCGAGCGCGGCGTCCTCCGTCCCCCCGCCCATGCCGCCGGTATCCACGAGGAGGAAATCCACCGATTCCAGCTTCACCATTGCCGCGATGCGGTCGCGGGTCGTTCCCGGCGTCTCGCTCACGATGGCCTTCCGCCGCCCGATGAGGCGGTTGAAGAGCATGGATTTCCCCGTGTTCGGTTTGCCGATGATGGCGACGGCGGGGAGTTTTGCCACAAAGAGTGCGAGTCATCGTACCACAAGGAGCGGCCCGGGGCACCGAGAAATCGTGCGTATATCCTATTGTTTCATTGCTCAACTTTTTGCATGCGAAACGCATGTTCTTTAAAAAATATTTTTGAACAATTGCGCAATGGGACCTGTGGCCTTCACAGAGGCTCCTCGCGCCCGAATACGTCGCATATGTTTGTAGGCCGCGTTCTCCGAACGTACAATCGGCGCAATGACGAAAACGTACGATGCATCCGCTGTCGAAGCGAAGTGGCAGAAGCAGTGGCAGGATGCCGGGCTCTTCGACACCGATCTCAAGAAGGCGAAGAAGCCGTTCTACAACCTCGTGATGTTCCCATACCCGAGCGGGGACAAGCTCCATGTCGGTCACTGGTACAACTTCGCTCCGGCGGATAGTTACGGGCGGTTCAAGCGGATGCAGGGGCACGACGTGTTCGAGCCAATGGGGTTCGATGCCTTTGGTCTGCCGGCAGAGAACTACGCGGTGAAGACCGGTATCCATCCCGATACGTCCACGCGGAAGAACGTGGAGACCATGATTCAGCAGCTCAGGCGTATCGGCTGCATGTACGACTGGAGCCGCAGCGTGAATACGAGTGCCCCGGAATACTACCGCTGGACGCAGTGGCTCTTCCTCCAGATGCTTCAGCATGGGCTCGCGTACCGCCGCGAGGCGCCGGTGAACTTCTGTCCGCAGTGCCAGACGGTGCTCGCCAACGAGCAGGCGCAGGATGGCACCTGCGAACGGTGCGGCACGCAGGTGATCCAGAAGCAGCTCACACAGTGGTTCTGGAAGATCACGCAGTACGCAGATCGTCTTCTCGAGAATCTTGAGCAGCTTGACTGGCCGGAGAAGACCAAGCTCATGCAAAAAAACTGGATCGGGAGGAGCGAGGGTGCGGAGGTCGTATTCGACGTGGAGGGGTCGAAGCACGCGATCACGGTGTTCACGACGCGCGTCGACACCCTCTTTTCCGCCGCGTTCGTCGTGCTTGCCCCCGAGCATCCACTGGTTGAGCAGATCACGGTCGAGAAGCACCGTGGGGAAGTGGAACGGTACAAGGTGGAAGCACAGAAGAAGACGGAGTTGCAGCGCACGGACCTTGCGAAGGAGAAAACAGGCGTCTTCACAGGAGCGTATGCAATCAATCCGGCGAACGGGGAGAGGATCCCGGTGTGGGTGGGGGATTTCGTCATCGCGCACTACGGTCACGGGGCCGTCTTCGGCGATGCGCACGATGAGCGCGATTTTGCCTTTGCGGGTCGGTACGGCATTCCGATGCGCACAACCATCCGGCCCGTGGGCGGAGAGGATCCCAAGGTGACCGCACTCGAGAAGTGCTTCACGGATGACGGCATCCTCGTGGATTCCGGCCAGTTCACCGGTCTCACATCCGCGGAGGCGCGCAAGCGCATCGCATCTTGGCTTGAGGATGAGGAGAAAGGGCGCAGAGTTGTGCAGTACCGCCTGCGTGACTGGCTCGTCTCCCGGCAGCGCTACTGGGGCGCGCCGATTCCCATCGTCTACGATCCGGAAGGCAATCCTCATCCGCTTCCGGAGAAGCATCTCCCCTGGCTCCTGCCGACGGACGTGGAGTTCAAACCGACAGGCAAATCACCCCTTGCCCTTTCCAAGGAGTTCGTCGCGCGCACCGAGAAGCTCTTCGGCAAGGGATGGACACCGGAATTCGATACCATGGATACGTTCGTGTGTTCTAGTTTCTACGAACTCCGGTACCTTGCAGGGGGTGATGCGAAGCGCCTCGTTGATCCCACGACCGAGCGCCATTGGCTGCCCGTTTCCATGTACATCGGCGGCCCGGAACACGCGTGCATGCACCTGATCTATGCAAGATTTGTCACGATGGCGCTAAAGGATTTCGGCTTCATAAGCCACGAAGAACCGTTCAAAAAATTAGTTCATCAAGGACTTATTACGAACAAAGGGGCGAAGATGAGCAAGAGCAAGGGGAATGTGGTGAGCCCGGACAGCTTCGTTTCGAAACATGGGTCGGATGTATTTCGCATGTATCTCATGTTCATGGGGCCGTTCACACAAGGAGGGGACTGGAGTGAGACGGGAATCAAGGGCATTGACCGGTTCGTACAGCGTATTGCGAGACTCAGTTCTGAGAACATGAATAAAAAAATTGATCAGATTTCGCCGCATCTTACAGCAAAAATCCATGCAACGATAAAGAAGTGCACAGAAGACATTGAGCGCCTGCATTTCAATACGGCGATCAGCGCGCTCATGGAACTGTTGAGCGCGTATGAAGAGCAGCAGAGCGTGACCGCAGGAGATGTGCAGATCTTCGCAAAGCTCATTGCGCCCTTGGCGCCGCATCTTGCCGAAGAGATGTGGGCGTCGGCAGGGGGCAAAGGTTTCGTCATTGAACAGGCATGGCCCCACTACGATCTGGCGCAGCTCAAAACCGAATCAGTGACGATTGCCGTGCAGGTGAACGGTAAGCTGCGGGCGCAGATCGTCGTGCCGGCGCAGGCATCGGAAGAGCAGGTGCTTGCGGATGCGCGGAAGGACGAGAACGTCCGTCGTCACCTGGAAGGCAAAGAGATCCGCAAGGTGATCTACGTTGCAGGGCGGCTGCTCAACATCGTCGCGTAAGCCTTTCTACGCGTCCGCCGCAATGCGCTGCAGGCTGAAGCGGGGATTCGCGCGTCCGCGCGCCGTGATGACCAGTTGTTCGAGTTCCGCTCCGTCCGCCACGAGAGAGGGGGAGAGCTCCTGCCGCGAGCCGCCCCTGAACATCTGCTCGCGGACGCGCTGCACGAGCGCCTGGATTTCCTGGAGCGGGCGGATCGCCGCCAGCCGTTCCTGGAAGCAGTCTGCCGTCGCAAGGTGCAGCACGGAGACGAGCCGGCGGAAGAATCCGATATGCTCGGCGGGAACCACGTCGCCGGAAGGCAATTCCCGCAGATCGCAATCCTCGAGCATCCGCTGGTAGAGATCGGAGGAACGGTAGTCGTACGGCGCATCAGTGCGGTCCATAGGGGAGGAGGGAGAAGGTGCGTTCCATTCTTACGCCGCCATGCATTTTCCAGTCAAGACCGGCGGGCCATGAGGCCCGCGCGGAGCGATGCAGGATCGAGTGCCTCCAGCCGTTCGATCGTGAGGCCGGCACTCGCGACGAGCTCCCGCAGAGTTGCCGGGGAGAATCGCCGGTGCGTCCGGAGGAATTCCTTCTCCCCGAGGCGTTCCCGCCATGTGCGCTCCTGCTTGGAGCCAAGCAGTTGCAGCACTTCTGCCTCGCTCCTCGTTGCCAGCGTGTAATCCACCACGGTGAAGAGGGCGCTGCGCTGAAAGAATGCAAGGGAGCGGAGGAGTTCCCTCGCTTCGGCTGTTTCGAGCATGCAGAGCACGTACGACAGATTCACAATGTCGCAGGGGAGGGGATTCGCGCTCTGGAATGCCGGTTCCTGCACGACGTGCGTCATTGGCCGGTGCGATGGCTGTACGTCGAGCACATCGAAGAGGTACAGACGGTCCCTGGCGTCGAGGATTCCCTCGAATATTTCCCGGGAGACGCCGTTCCTGGCCCCGCAGCCGTAATCGAGAACGGCAATGGGCTCGGTGCCTGTTCTGCGAACCCGATCACACGCTTCGCGATACAAAGCTGTCTGCTGGTTATACGCTGCAAGGTGATGGCCGCCGGAAGCGAACACAGCGCTGGAGTATGTGATGATCTCCGCGGGGTGGCAACGGATTTGGGAAGAAAACAATGGGGAAGTGGAAGGGATGCCGTACCATACGAGCGTGGAACATCCGTTCGACCGGTACGCGGCATTCACCGATGTGCAGGCGCTCAAAGCGATTTCGCAGACGCCGCTCAAGAAATGCCTCCGCGTGAACACGCTGAAGAGTTCCGTTGCTGCGCTCCAGGCATGGGCTGAGAAAGAGCGGTGGCGCCTGGATGCTGTGCCGTGGTGCGCAACGGGGTTTTTTGTTGAGCGCGAGGAGCGCAGGGAGGCGCTCGGGAAGAATCTGCTGCACCTCCTCGGGCACACGTACATGCAGGAGGCGTCGAGCATGCTGCCGCCGGTGCTCCTTGCCCCGTGTGCTGGCGAAACGGTACTCGATATGAGCGCTGCACCGGGCAGCAAGAGCACCCAGATTGCTGCGATGATGGGCAACGCTGGCACGCTCCTCGCGAACGACGTGCAGGAGAACCGTCTGTGGACGCTCAAATCGTCCCTTCACAGGGCTGGCGTCGTGAACGCGATCGTCACGAAGAAAGTCGGCCAGTGGTTCGCACGGCACATGACGGAGCGGTTCGATCGTGTTCTCTGCGATGCGCCGTGCACAGCGCAGGGCACCGCGCGCAAGAATCCGGAGGCACTGCAGTACTGCAGCATGGATTCCATCAGGAAGATGGCACGTCTGCAGCGCGAACTCCTGGAGTCCGCCGTGCACGCCGCGCGTGTCGGCGGGAGGATCGTCTATTCCACCTGCACGCTCACGCCGGAGGAGAACGAGGAAGTCGTGCTCGACATATTGAATAAATTTAGTGATCAACTTTCTGTCCTTGATCCACAGGAAATACAGCTCAGTACGTGGGATTGTACGAGAGCAGTTCGTGCCTCCATTGCGGTGCAGCGCTCACTGGGGACACGCGGGCCTTGCCCGATGCTTCGCATCTGGCCGCACGAAGAAGATGCGGAAGGGTTCTTCTGCGCTGTGCTGGAGAAGCGCGCAACGACGATGGTGCCGAAGCCGTGCGAGGAGGTCCGGCGGCAGGAGCAGGCGCTGCGGAAGAATGAGCAACAGCGTATCGATGGGTTCCTTACTGCAGAGTACGGGGATCCGCTGCGTGCCGAGGACGAGCAGCTCTGGGGGCGCGGGGATCACGTGCTCCTCGTCACGCGGGAGGCCGCGGATTTCCCGATGCCGGTGCAGGATTACGCGATGGGTTTGCCCTTTGCGAAGGGGGTGAAAGACTCGCGATTCCGCATCACGCATGAGCTCGCGACCCTCCGCGGTCACAAGGCGGAGCGCAACGTGCTCTCGCTCGACGACGCACAGTTCGCGGCGCTCCTTGCAGGCAAGGATGCGGTATGCCCCCACGAACTTGCCGGTGACGTTGTGCTCACGCGAGGCGGCATCTCGCTTGGCGTCGGACTCGCGCAGAACGGCGTGCTCAAGAACCGTCTCTCCCGCTGGCTCGTGCAGCACACGAGCGACCGATAGTGGTATATACTCCACCCCCATGGATCCCGTCGAGGACATCAAAGCGCGCCTGCCGATCGAGGAACTCGTGGGGCAGTACCGCGCCCTGCAGAAGAAAGGGAGGAATTTCGTGTGCCTCTGCCCGTTCCACAACGACACGCACCCGAGCATGGTTGTGTCGCCGGACAAGGGCATCGCGTACTGCTTCGCGTGCAATTCCGGCGGAGATATCTTCAGCTTCTACCAGCGGGTCGAGGGGGTGGATTTCCGGCAGGCACTGCACGATCTCGCGGAGCGCACGGGCGTCGAGCTGCCCCGCCAGAGCGAGGTGGCGGCGGTGCCGAAGGACGAGAAAGAGCGTTTGCGCTCCTGCCTGCAGGTGGCGGAGAAGTTCTTCCATGGACAGCTTGCATCGAGCGCTGCCGCTCGCGAGTACCTTGCAAAGCGGCTGATCCCTCTGGAACAGATCGAGGAATTCGGGATCGGCTACGCGCCGGATTCCTTCTCGGCGACGTACGAACATTTGCTCCGAGAAGGGTTCTCCAAGAGCGAGATTCTCGCTGTCGGGCTCGGCGTGCAGAAGGATCTTGCACAGGGGAAGATCTACGACCGCTTCCGCAACCGCATCACGTTCCCCATCCACGACCAGCAGGGGCGTATCGCCGGGTTCGGAGGGCGCACGATCGGCGACGACGATGCGAAGTACATCAATTCGTCGGAGGGGCCGCTCTACCGGAAATCCGAAATCCTCTTCGGCCTCCACCGCGCGAAGGACGCGATCCGCGAGGCGGGGAACGTTATCATGGTCGAGGGGTACTTCGACCTCCTCGCATGCCATCGCGTGGGAGTTCGCAACGCCGTCGCCGTGAGCGGCACAGCGCTCACGGAACAGCATGTCCGCATTCTCAAGCGCTCCTGTCCGGCTGTGGTACTGTGCCTGGATCAGGATCGCGCGGGGCGCGATGCATCCGAGCGCGCATATCACCTCTGCTGCGCAGAGGGGATGAGCGTCCACGCGGTCGTTCTGCAGCACAAAGACCCGGACGAAGCGGCGAACGCGAATCCGGACGGGCTGAAGAGCGCGCTTACGGAAGGCAGCGTGCCGTTCCTCTCTCTCGTGCTCGCCGAGATGCGTGCGCGGGGCATTGCTCTACCAGACGAAAAGCGGGAGGCGGCGCAGCGCCTGCTGCCGCTTATCCGTGCGCTGCCGATGGCTGTCGAACGGGAGCACTACCTGCAGGAGGCGGCTGTGGTACTCGGTTCTACCGAAACCGCATTGCGGGAGGATATGGAACGCATCTCGCATGCACCTGTCCGGCTGCCCCAGAAGCAGACGGAGGCAGAGAGTTCTGCGCCATCTCTCCCGGGATTTTCCCATGTCGAAGTCGCGCTGGGGCTCTTTCTTCTCTACCCACAACACCGGTCACTCCTCGGTGAACTCATCGAGCCGGAGGAGGGATTCACCCTGCGGCTCTACCGCGCGCTCAAGGCTGTTCCCGAGGGGGAATCGGTCTCCGCAGAGACCGTCGATCTTCCGCAGGAGGACCGCGAGCGCACTGCCATCTTGCAGCTCTTCTGCGAAGAGCACGAGTTCGGCCGGTGGTCGGAGAATCTCGCGCGCCGCGAAATCCGCAAGAACTGCGCGCAGGCCAACCGCGCGGTGTTGCGCCAGAAGCAGGTGGAGATTAAAAAGAAGCTGCTCGATGCGCACCGTGCGGGCCGCAGTGCCGAGGAACAGCAGCTCAGCACGCAGTACCAGCAACTGCTCAAACTCTCGCAAATGACGATGTGATCAAAGGAATATTTGCCGATGAAATGCGTGCGAATCTCTTGGCGCATGCCGGAATTCGCCTATACTGCCAGCCTACATGGCATCCCATCCCCGAAAGTTCATCGCCCAACCGACGGAGGAGGATTTGAAGAAGTTCCCCGACGCGGTGAAGCACCTGATTAAGAAAGGACGTGAACAACGCTACGTCACGCACCAGGAAATCATGGCTGCGGTGCCGAATGCGGAGAAAGATATTGAGCTCCTCGACGAGGTGTACACGATGCTCGTCGACCTCGGCATCCAGGTGATCGATGTGAAAGACGCGCTCATCTGGGAGCGCAAGAGCAAGGGGCTTCCGATGCCGGAACCGACGGAGGACCTCTCGCAGATCGTTTCCGGCGACGAGGAAGAGGAGGTGCTCGAGGAACTTCCGGAGGAAGACGCAGGAGGGGAGGAGGGCGTTGAGTCCGAAGAGGAAGACGATGAGGGGGCCGGGAAAACCGGCAAGATCGATGCAGATGAGGAGGACAACCGTCTGGAACTCATTGCAACAGCCGGCATTGCGTCCGACGAGCGCGAGCTTTCCGAGGAGGAGCGCGGAAAGCGGCGGCGCGAGCGCGAGGTAGATCTGCTGGAAATCAGCAACGACTCCGTGCGGATGTATCTCTCGGAGATCGGGCGTGTGCCGCTCATCGACGCGAAGAAAGAAGTGGAGCTTGCACGGCGCATCCGCAAGGGTGATGCCGCGGCCAAGCAGCAACTTGCGGAGGCGAACCTCCGTCTCGTCGTGAGCATTGCGAAGAAGTACATCGGCCGCGGGCTCTCGTTCCTCGATCTCATCCAGGAGGGCAACATCGGGCTCTTCCGTGCGGTGGAGAAGTTCGATCCCGAGCGCGGGTTCAAATTCTCCACGTACGCGACGTGGTGGATCCGCCAGGCTATCACGCGTGCGATTGCCGATCAGGCCCGCACGATCCGCATTCCCGTGCACATGGTGGAGACCATTAACAAGCTTACGCACACGCAGCGGCGCCTCGTGCAGGAGCTCGGGCGCGAGCCGACGGTTGAGGAACTCGCGGTGGAGATGGAGATGGACGTGAAGAAAGTCCGCCACATCCAGAAGATCAGTCAGGATATCATCTCCCTCGAATCACCCGTCGGTTCCGAGGAGGATAGCAAACTCGGCGACTTTATTGAGGATGAAGAAGCGGTGAACCCATTCGAAGCCACCAACCGTCAGCTCCGGAAGGAGAATGTCCATGCGATGCTTGAGTTCCTCACGCCGCGCGAACGCAAGATCATCGAGATGCGTTTCGGGCTTCGCGACGGCATCGGCCATACGCTCGAGGAAGTGGGCAAGGAGTTCGGCGTCACGCGCGAGCGCATCCGTCAGATCGAGGCGAAAGTGCTGCAGAAGATGCGCGATCATCCGCGATCTCTGAGCATCCGCGAACAGGGCGGCAGTCCCAAGCGCGTCGGGTTCTCCACCGTTGCCGCATTCGCCCACAGCAAGATCTGCCCGCACTGCCGCAGGGGATCGCTCATACAGATCGTGCGGGAAGGTCGTTCAGTACTCAAGTGTGATTCGTGCGCGCGGGAAATGCAGAAGCACTCGTGACGCACTGCAAAGGAGACCTCACACTCTCGTGAAGCCCCCGATGCGTGGTTCACGGAATTACTTGCAGCACTTCATCCCCTTGTAGACCGCCGAGAGACCGACGAGGACGTACACGACGTTCTCGACGACCGGCCAGCTGCCGAGGAGCAGCTCCACGACGTTCCCCTGGAAGCCGAGGAGGTTGCCGAGGCCGACTAAGCCCCAGTTCAGCGCGCCGATGAGCACGAGGATCCATGCGACTTTACCGACTGTGGTACCTTCGCAGGCCATAGGATGGAGGGGGGAATGGATAGATTGCTTGTCATGCTAGCACAGCGAGCGGGGGAGGAGGCCTTGCGTTCCTGGCGAAGAGGTACTTTGTAGTATTCGCGTTCCGCTCATTCTCGCGGGCTCCCTGCGCTATGATGTGCGCATGATGCCCCACGTTTCTGCGTTCCTCGCCGTCGCTGTGATCCACGCTCTGGCGCTCATGAGCCCCGGCCCCGATTTTGCCATGATCAGCCGCAGTAGCCTGGTTTACTCACGTAGAACTGGTATGTATTCGGCGTTGGGTCTTGCCCTCGGGATTCTCGTTCACGTCACGTATTCACTCGTGGGCATCGGGCTCATCATCTCGCACTCCATCTTGCTTTTCTCGTTCATCAAGTACCTTGGCGCGGGCTATCTGATCTACATCGGGTGGAAATCCCTGCGCTCGCGGCCAGCTCCGTGTCAATCGGATTCGCAAGCTGCCGCGGACAAACATCTGCCCGCGTGGACGGCGCTGCGGATCGGGTTCCTCACAAATGTGCTCAATCCCAAGGTGACGCTTTTCTTTCTTGGCCTTTTCACGCAGGTGATTGATCCCGGCACTCCTTTCTGGCTTCAGATGTGCTATGGGATCTGGATGTCGCTCGTAACGTTCCTCTGGTTCGCCTTTGTTGCCGCCGTCCTCTCGCACCGGATGATCCGGGGGCAGTTCCTCTCAGTGCAGCACATTGTGGAGCGGGTTTGCGGAGGCCTGCTCATCGCGCTGGGGGTGCGGGTGGCACTCGAGAAGGCGCGCTAAGGTGCTATGCTGGTCACGTGCCGAAGACGCGATCATCATCCGTGCGCCCCGCATCCGCCAAGGCCTTCGAAGAGCGGTTTGCCATGCTCAATGATGGGCAGAAGCGTGCCGTGGAGACGATCGAAGGGCCGGTGATGGTGGTGGCGGGCCCGGGGACGGGCAAAACCGAAGTGGTCGCGTTGCGTGTTGCGAACATCCTGCGGAGGACCCACGCCCGTCCGAGCAACATTCTCTGCCTCACGTTCTCGGTGAGCGGCGCCACCGCCATGCGCGAACGGCTCCGTGCCCTCATGGGCGCGGACGCGTACGGCGTCACCATCCGGAACTTCCATGGGTTCTGCGCGGATCTCATCGCGGAGAATCCCTCCGTATTCGACGCGTGGTCAGCGATGGAACTCATCTCGGACGTCGAGAAGTACCGTATTGTGAACACTATTATTGATCAACTTTCTCCTCATCTGGAACTGGTGAATCCAAAAATGCCTCATGCAAGAACAAAGGACATTCTGTCACGGATCAGCGATCTCAAGCGCGAGGGCGTTACGGATCGCGAACGCCTCCTCGCGGTCGCCGATGAGTACGAGCAAAATCTCGCGGGCAAGAGCAAGGAAGGGACAAAGGCGCACGAACGGAACCTCCTCACGGCGAAGAAATTCCGGGATTTCCTGCAGATCTTCTTCCTCTACGAGGAGAAGCTCAGGGCGTCGCAGCGCTACGATTTCGACGACATGATCCTCTATTCGATTGAGGCCTTGGAATCGGAGGACTGGCTGCTTGCAGGCTTGCAGGAGAGGTACCAGTACATGCTCGTAGACGAGTTCCAGGATACGAACGGCGCGCAGTACCGTCTGGTGGACCTCCTCACCTGCGCCCGCACGCCCGAGGATGCCCCGAACCTCTTCGTCGTCGGGGATGACGACCAGGCGATCTATCGCTTCCAGGGGGCAAATCTCAAGAATATTCTCAGTTTCCACGAACGGTTTCCGCATGCGCCGGTCATTCCGCTCACTGTGAGCTACCGCTGCACGCAGCAGGTTCTCAATGCGGCGGAATCGTTGATTGCGCAGAATTCAGAACGCCTCGTCGGCCGCATTCCAGGTCTCCAGAAAGATCTCACTGCCGGCAGACAGAAGGAGGGGCCTCTCCCGAAGCTGCTCTTTGCCCCGAGTGACGCCTCCGAGCCCTGGGTCATTGCCGATCTCCTCGAGGAGAGGATGCGCGCGGGGGTTCCCCCTGAGGAAATCGCGGTCTTCTGCCAGACCAATGCCGAGGTCCTCGATCTCTACGAAGTCTTCGCAGCGCGGGGCATTCCAGTTTCCGTGAGCGGCAAGGCCGACATACTGGCGCACCCATTCGTCACGCAGGCCATCGCGATCCTCAGGGCGGCCGAGAATCCAAAAACGGATTCCACCCTTTCCACCGCGCTCGCCTGCGAATGTTTCGGGTGCCATGCGGCGGATCTTTCCCGCATCTCCCTCAAGGCGCGCGAGGAGAAGACGAACATGGTGGGCATCCTCCTTGCACTCGACACGCACGGGGAGGAGTGGATACAACTCGCGAGACGCAGGGAGCTCCTCGCTGCACGCGATGTCCTCCTCGATCTGCACGAGAAGGTGCGGACGCGCACTGTTACGGAGACAATGGAAGCGCTTCTCAAGCAATCTGGATTGCTCGCGCTTGCGAGAGGTGATGGGGAAGGGAAGGATTTCGACGCTGTCAAGTTCTCGGCACTGCAGGAGTTCTTCAACTGGGTGAAGGGGCGCGCATTCGAGAACCAGACGTTCACGCTGGAATCGCTCCTCTCGGATCTCTCTTTCTACGACAATCCGGACTACCCCGATCTGAAGCTCACGTTCAACATCCCCCATCTCGTGGAGAGAGGGGTGGCGCTGATGACCGCCCACCAGAGCAAGGGGCTGGAGTTCGATACGGTCATCCTCTCCAATTTCCGCGAGGGCCACTGGGACAAGCGCCGCAACCCTTCGTCGCTTTCCATCCCCGAAGATCTCCTCTTCGGATGGGAGAAGGAGCAGAGGAGCTACGAGCGCAACCAGGACGAACGCCGCCTTGCGTTCGTTGCCATGACCCGCGCGAAGCGGGAGCTCCTTTTCATCTGCCCGAAGGATCTCACGACGGGGGACAAGACGCGCTCCGTCTCGCCCTCCGGGTTCTTCGCGGAAGCGGGCAAGCTCCCGGAGGAGATCCGCGAGCTTAAGGATCCGAAGAAGGCGGCGCTCCTCCTCTACGAGCCCGTGCGGGACCTCGATGCGGAGATGCGGGCGTTCCTCCTGGAGCGCCTCAAGGATTACGCGCTCTCGGTCACGGCACTCAACCACTTCCTCGAAGATCCCAAGATGTTCCTAGAGCTCGATCTCCTGCAGACGCCGCAGGCGAAGGAATCCAGCCTCGTCTATGGGAACGCCGTCCACGATGCCCTGAAGAAATGGGGCCTCTCCATCCTCGGGGGGGCACCGCTTTCCGCAGAGGCATTCCTTTCCGCGTTCCGTACCTACATGGAAACCCGGGAGATCCTCACGGACAAGGAGCGCGCACGTTTGCTGAAGGCGGGGGAGGTTGCGCTGCCTCGCTACTACCGCGAGCGCATCTCCGGGGAACGCCCGCTCGTCCACAAGGTGGAGTACAGCGTCGCAACGCGCTTCGAGGATATCCCACTCAAGGGCAAGATCGATCGGATCGATCTCCTTGCGCCGGATTCATCGAATGTCGCCGTCATCGATTACAAGACCGGGCGTCCCAAGACCGAAGGTGAAATCCGCTCCGACGGCGACTACTTCCGCCAACTCGTCTTCTACGCCCTTCTCCTGGAGGAGAAGGGGTCGCTCCTGAATGCTCAGCAATTCATCCTTGATTTCATCGGTGAACAGGGCGAGCACCCGGTCCTCCGTCCGTTCGTCATCTCGGCAGAAGAGCTGAAGGAGCTGAAGGAAATCATCAGGGCAGCCTGGAGGAAGATCACCGCGCTGGATTTCACGCGGCTGTAGGGGGCCCCTGTTTCTCTCGTTCCCGCAGGGCTGCCATACGTGAGTGCCAAGGTTTTTCCGCCGGTCCGTGTTTGTCCTCGAGAATGGCGATCATTCGTTGGAGCGTATTGGTTGCGCACGTGCGCACGAGTTGTGATGCGCGTATGCCTTGCATGCTGGCGACGGCCGTCGAAAAGTGCTCTGCGATAGCATCGATGGAATCCGGATCGTGGTACCACGGTGGACCCAGTCGAAAACGGATTTCCCGAGAAAGCCCGGAAATACTCAGCGCATGGCGTTCCTGTGTTTTTTCGTCGGGGTGATCAGCTGCAGCGTGGTCCAGGTTGTCGATCAATGCGTTGAGCGTGGGATCCAGTGCTCTCACCTTTTTTTCCATGGGAAGAGTGTACCACTCCTCCTTTTGTCGAGAGGTGTTCACGAAGTGCCAGCGCTGCTCGGCCGCGGTGGCTCGTACTATTTTTTTGTTCAATTGTAAGGGCTGAGAATACGCGTTCGAAGCCATCCGGCTTAAAACATGCGGAGATCGGGAGACCCGGAAGGTACTCCGCCTCCAGCGCTTCCGTGATGGTGCCGCTGCATCTCCCCTCAAAAAGGTGGAGCACGCCCTTTCCATCCATGAACGCGAGCGCGCAGACGAAGTGAGCGCGCTTGTTGCGTTCCTTCTTCATGCGCTTCAGGAAGAACTCGATCCATTCTTCGTCGCTCGCAAGCGAGCCTGCGCCCCACCGCCGCGTGTGGATGCCGAGTTCATCTGCCAGGGCCTCGACGAGAATGCCGGAGTCGTCGGCGACGGTCGGCACATTGGCGAGCGAAGAGAAGAACCGTGCTTTCTGCTCGGCGTTCTCTGCAAAGCTCTGTCCGGTTTCCTCCGGGTTTCCTGCAATGCCGAGATCGGCGGGGCGAAGAGGGACAATCGGCAGCCCGGCAAGCGCTTCGGAGATTTCTAAGAATTTTCCCGCGTTATTTGTGCCAATGAGGATGCGTGCAAGATTCATTCCGTGGAGAATTCTATGGTAGAGAAAACTTGACAATTATCAATAATTATTTCATTCTAATTTTTGTTGCTGTTCTTTGACCCTGTTGGCTTGGTTCGATGGTTGGAGGAATACCGATGAGCCAGAGAGTAATGGTGGTTTTGGAGGGAATTTGCATCCTCTCCATTCCCACTGGGGTGATTGTCGCTTATTTCTTCGGCAAGCCGGAAGGTTGCTGGCTTGCATTAGCGGGCTTCATCTTCGCGCATGGGCTTCGCTTCATTCGTGAAGATCTGCCCCGGATGTGAGTGGCATCACTCCGACAGCAACGGGCGCCCCTTCTCTCCGGGGGAGGGGCGCAGCATTATTGTGCACTGGGTGCTTCCATGTAGAGCTTTCGCGGCTTCGCGCCGTCCGCGGGGCCGATGAGGCCCTTTTCCTCCATGATATCGAGCAAGCGCGCAGCGCGCGCGTATCCCACTTTGAGCTGCCGCTGCAGCAGGCTCGCCGATGCGCGGCCGGTTTCCTGCACGATGCGCACAGCCTCGAAGAACAGGTCATCTCCGCCGTTGTCGTCGGCTTCCAGATCGATATATCCGGGTTGTGTGGCATTCCCTTCTTCCTCTTCGTCGCCCATCGGGATCTGCTCAGTGATCTCGCCGCCGCCGGCGATCTTCACGGCGTTGATGACGCGTTCCACCTCTTTCGTGGAGACGTAAATGCCCTGGATGCGTACGGGTTTTGCGGTGGAGGCGGTCATGTAGAGCATGTCGCCCTTCCCGAGCAGGTCTTCCGCGCCGATGGAGTCGAGAATCGTGCGGCTGTCGACCGCGCTCACCGTGCGGAAGGAAATCCGTGTCGGGATGTTCGCTTTGATGAGCCCGGTGATCACGTCCACGCTCGGGCGCTGCGTGGCGATGATGAGGTGCATGCCGACGGCGCGCGCCATCTGGGCGATGCGGGCGACCATGGTTTCGGTATCCCTCCGGAACTGGCGCATCATGAGGTCGGCAAGTTCATCGACAACCACGACGATCCGCGGCAGCAGTTCCCCCTCTTCGGTCTGTTTCTCGTTGAATTCCTCGATGTTGCGCACGCCGGCTTCCGAGAATCGGTGGAGCCTGCGCCCCATTTCCGCCACGGCCCACCGGAGCGCCTGGAGAGCTTTTTCGGATTCCGTGATCACCGGGGTGAGCAGATGGGGGATGCCGTCGTACGGCATGAGTTCAACCCGCTTGGGATCGATGAGGATGAACTTGAGTTCGTGCGGAGCATTCTGGAAGAGCAGGGCAGCGAGGAACGTGTTCATGCAGACAGATTTGCCTGATCCGGTTGCGCCGGCGATGAGGAGGTGCGGCATGTCATCGAGCCGCGCAATGATGGCCTCGCCGGAGACGTCGCGTCCGAGCGGGAGCGTGAGGGACGACGTGCTCTGGATGTACTGCGGGCTCTCCAGGATCTCACGCAACCGCACCGTTGTCCTGCGCTTGTTTGGCATCTCCACGCCGACCAGGGACTTGCCGGGAATCGGCGCCTCGATGCGCAGGCTCTCCGCTGCAAGCGCGAGCGAGAGATCATCCTTAAGGCTCGCAATCTTGCTCAGTTTCACGCCTTCGGAGGGTTGCAGCGTGAACTGCGTGACGGTCGGGCCGGGGTGCGCCTCTCGCATGGTCACCTCGATGCCGAATTCCCGCAGTTTTTCCTCGATGAGCTTTGCCTGCATCTTGAGTTCCTCGTCATCCACCGTAAGTTCACTCTGCGCGTTCTCCAGCAGGTCGAACGTCGGGAACGTCCACTCCTCGAAGCGCGTGTCCTTCATTTCGAGCGTCGCCTTGATGCGGTCTTTCGTCGCCGAAGGTTGCTCTTCGCGTTTTGCCTCTTTCTCCATCCGCTCGCGCGTTTTCTCCTGCACGATCTGCTGGGCGAAGACCGGGCGGACGATGTTGAGCTCCGGCGGCTCGGTATCCTGCTCGATGAGGTCATCCGTTTCCTCTTCCTCCGCGAGGAGCTCTGCATCTTTCGTCGTCGGGGAGAGGGATGCGCCGCGCCGCTTGGAAGGGCGCTGCACAGGCGTGAAGAGCGCAATGGCGGCACGCACAATGGCGCCGATATCCGGTTCGAAGGCAATGAACACGCCGCCGAGAAATACGGAACCCAGCACCGTGTACCCCACGGCTTTGCTCGCGAAGAGCACGAAGGGCACGCTCATGAGGAATCCGATCGCCCCCGCGTACTCGTCCTTCTTGAGCGCGAGTTCCATCGGCGGGGCATTGAGGTGCACGATGCCGAGGAATGCGAGCAGGCAGAGTACGAGACCGGTCGAGCGTTTGAGCTCGATGGTGCTTGTCGGTGCGAGGCAGTGCACGAGTCCCGAGAGGAACAGGAAGACGGGGAACACCATGCCCCACTGCCCGAAGAGGAAGGTGATGCCGCGGCTGACCACATCGCCTACCGGGCCTGCGTGGCCGCGCAGCACCAGGATGAGGAGGATCCCGAGGCAGATCTGGCCAATGCCGCTCACCTGCCTACGGGTGGAGGCCTTGAGGTCGAGTCCTGGGCTCTTCCGGGAGCGCTTGCTGGCCCGGCGGGCCTTTCTCCGCGTGGTCACGGTGCGTCGTCTGCGGGGCATCGCTTGCCATTGTAGCGGATCCGTTGCCTCCGCGCACATCGATCTTCGCCAGGTGCTTTCGTTCCACCCGACCCTCGGCTACACTGCGGCCTCTTATGAAGATTCTCGTCTACGGTTCCAAGGGGTACCTCGGTGCCGAATTCCTCCGGCTTTTCCCTGGCGCAATTGCCGCAAGCGCGCGGATCGCCGATGCATCCACCGTTGCCGCGGAACTCGATCGCACCCAGCCGGATGTCGTCATCAATGCAGCAGGGAAGACCGGCCGGCCGAACGTGGACTGGTGCGAAGATCACAAGCTGGAAACCATCGAGAGCAATGTGACTGGTCCCCTCGTGCTCCTCAAGGAGTGCGGGGAGCGCAAGATCTACTGGGTGCACCTGAGTTCCGGCTGCATCTACCAGGGCGATAATGGCGGCAAGGGCTTCTCCGAAGACGATCCTCCGAATTTCTCGGGGAGCTTCTATTCCCGTTCCAAGGCCTGGGCGGATCAGATCCTCCGGGAATTCCCCGTGCTCACGCTGCGCCTGCGGATGCCGTTCGATACATCGGAGAACCCGCGGAGCCTCCTCACGAAGATCGCGAAGTACGACCGGGTCCTCGATGCGCCGAATTCCATCACGTATCTCCCGGATTTCCTCCGGGCTGCGGGGGCACTCATCGAGCGGCGGCGCACCGGCGTGTACAACGTCGTGAATCCGGGAAGAACGTCGCCGTACCGCATTATGGAGCGGTACCGGGAGCTCGTGGATTCCTCCCATACGTTCGAGCGGCTGACCCTTGAAGATTTGCCCGAGGTGGCCAAAGCAGGCCGGAGCAACTGCGTGCTCTCGACTGCGAAACTGGAGGGGGAGGGGATGCGCCTGAGACCGATTGAAGAAGCGATTGAAGAAGCGCTTTTCGCATGGGCAAAACGTCGCAAGGAGAATTGAAAAAGTATTGAAAATGTTGTATAATCATCTAGAATGTTCAGGATGAAACTCATCCGCACCCTCGTCTCGTTCGTCCGCGCTCTCTGGCGGATCATCCGCCGGTATCCGAAGAGCTCCGTTGCGACAGTGCTTACGCTCTGTCTGCTCTATCTCGGTGTGTGGTACCTCCGTCAGCCGGCTCCGCCGGAATACCTCACAGAACCAGCCGTCCGCGGCAATCTGGAGCAGGTGGTGGAGGCTGTTGGTACCGTGATCTCCGAGCGCGATCTTAAATTGCAATTCCCGATCACGGGGATCATTGATGCGGTGAACGTCCAGGAAGGTGATCATGTGGAGGAAGGGCAGGAACTGGCTCGCCTCCGCTCGAGCGGTCTCTCCGCGGATGTGAAATCCGCGCAGGCGGAGGTTGCGTCGGCCTCCGCGGAGCTGCAGAAGCTCCTCGAGGGCACTCGGCCGGAAGAAATCGCCGTCACGGAGGCCTCCGTGACGAACAAGCGTGCCGCGCTCGATGCGGCGAAGGCGACGCTCGCGAACGCCGAACGGCAGCTCACCGTTTCGCAGGAGAAGCTCGATCGTCTGCACGACGAGGTCGACGTGAGTTTGCAGGGGTACGTGTCGACGGCGCGCAGCAGCGTCTCGCAGCATCTCTCCACTGCCCTCACAGCGTCCCGCGTGATGGATGACGTGCTGAGCGATAACAACCTCCTCGACGCGTTCCTCAAGTTCGAGGCGGGCAAACTGGAACTCCTCAATAACCAGATCAGCTCCGCGCAGAACCTCATCCAGGGGGATGCGACGGCATCATCGAGCGTGCGCGACTACGCGAGCGCGATCGAGGTGCTCGCTCTCGCGCGGCAGCACATTGCGGATCTGGCGAATGCGCTCAACGACGGATACACCACGATTTCCGCCCTTCCGGTGACATCGTATTTCTCCGCGTCGGACCGCGAGGACGTGAAGTCAGATGTGGCTCTACAACGCAGCAACGTGCAGTCCGCGCTGAGTTCCCTCGATACCGCGCTCAAGAATCTGCGTGATGCTGCTGCGGGGTACGACACGAAGATCGCAACGGAGGAGGCGAATGTCGTGTCGGCGCAGGGCACGCGGGACCGCGCGCTTGCGGACATCGCCACGTACGAAACATCCCTCCGCACGGAGGAAGCGCAGCTTGCGCTCCTCAAGGCAGGCACGCGCAAGGCGGATATTGATTCGGCACGGGCACGGCTGAACCAGGCGTACGCCTCGCTGCAGCGTGCGAAGGAGCGCTACGACGACACGGTGATTCTCGCCCCGATCGGCGGCGTGATCACGAAGGTCAACCTGAAGGCGGGGGAGCTTCTCTCCACATCCTTTGCTTCCGATGCGGCGATCACCATGCTCGGCGACGCGCCGTACCGCGTGGAAATGTACGTCGCGGAGATCGACATCCCCAAGGTGCAGATGTCGCAGACGGGCGCCATTGAGCTCGATGCGTTCCCGGGCGAAGAATTCCTCCTGAGCGTCACCGAGGTGGATCCCGCGGCGACGTCGGTCGACGGGGTTTCCAAATACCGCGTGAAGCTCGATTTCTTCGAGCAGCGTGATGGGCTGAAGATCGGCATGACGGGCGATGCGGAAATCCGCACGGACAGCCGCACGGATGTCATCATTGTCCCGGGCCGCGCGGTGCTCACCGGCGACGACGGCCGCGACTACGTGCGCATCCTTCGGAGTGACGGCACGATCGACGAGCGCGACGTGGAGGTTGGTATCGACGGCAGGGGAGGGGAGGTGGAGATCATCGATGGCGTCGAAGAGGGGGAGCAGGTGATCGTGCTCATCAAAGAGTGACCATGGCCCACAAGGGTTCCCACCTTATCGAGACGCGCAAACTCTGCAAGACGTACGTCAACGACGGGGTCGAAACGCCTGTGCTCTTCGACATTGATCTCACGATCGATCCGGGGGAGTTCGTCGCGATCATGGGGCCCTCGGGCTCGGGCAAGTCCACGCTCATGCATATCCTTGGATTCCTCGATCACATTACGGGAGGATCGTACCTCTTTCACGGCGAGCCGACTGTGCGCATGGATGACGACGATCTTGCGAAGATCCGCGCGACGCGCGTGAGTTTCGTCTTCCAGGCGTTCAACCTGCTCCCCAGAACGACGGTGTTCGACAACGTCATGCTCCCGCTGCTCTATCACCCGACGATTCCCATGGAGGAGCGCTTCGACCGCGTGAAGCAGGCGATTGCGGCCGTGGAACTCCTCGATCGCGAGATGTTCTTAAGCAGCCAGCTTTCCGGCGGGCAGAAGCAGCGCGTTGCGATTGCGCGAGCCCTCGTGACGGAGCCGGAGGTGATCTTCGCCGACGAACCGACGGGCAACCTGGATTCCCACTCCGGCATTCAGGTGATGCACGCGCTCCAGCGCCTGCATAAGGAGGGGCACACCATCATCCTTGTCACGCACGAGCGGAGCACTGCCGAGCACGCGCAGCGGATCATCCGGCTGCACGACGGGCGCATCGTGGAGGACAGCCGTGAGTTCACCCGGAAGATTGCCTCGAAGGAAGGATACCTCCAGAAGTAGCATGCGATTCCGCGATCTGTTGCAAACGGCATCCATCGGAGTGGCCGTGAACAAGAGCCGCTCCCTCCTCACGATGCTCGGCATCATCATCGGCGTGGGATCCGTGGTGCTCATGACCGGTGTGGGGAAGAGCATGGAGGGCGTGATCCTGGGGCAGATCAGCATCCTCGGGCCGAACACGCTCGCGCTCTGGCCCGGCAAGAACGGGCCGGAAGGCGGATCGGCATCGCTGCAGCCGGATTTCGACAGCCTCACGCTCTCCGATGTCGAGGCCATGCACCGGCTCTCGACGGTGCGCAACATCGCGCCGATGCTCTTCGTGACGAGCGAGGCGCGGTACGGCAGGGAGCGCACGGAACCCCGCGTCGTCGGCGCACCGCCCGAGTACTACACGAATCAGAACATCGAGATCGAAGCGGGGAGATTGCACGATGAGAACGACGAGCGCGCGCGACGCGCGGTGGCGGTGGTTGGGCCGGATATCGTGGAGGATCTCTTCTACGGCAGCAGCGCGCTCGGCAAGAGGATTGAGCTTGCCGGACGGAAATTCACGATCATCGGCATCCTGAAGCCCGTTGGAACGCAGTTCTTCCAGAACGTTGATGATCGCATCATCGTGCCGTTCTCAATTGCGCAAACCATCGAGCAGCGCACGTACCTCGACATGGTCACCTTCCAGTCCGTCGATGATCCCGAGACCGCGAAGAAGGACGTTGAGCTCCTCCTCCGGCAGCGCCACCAGATTGCGCCTCCCGGCGAGGGGGAAGAAGAGACGGAAAACGATGATTTCCTCATTCGTACTGCGCAACAGGCGCAGGATATTCTCAGCACCGTATCGCTCGGGCTCACGCTTTTCATCACGACCGTCGCGGGGATTTCTCTCGTTGTCGGCGGCATCGGCATCATGAACATCATGCTCGTCTCCGTCACAGAACGGACGCGCGAAATCGGCCTGCGAAAAGCAGTCGGCGCGCACAGCCGCGACATCCTCCTGCAGTTCCTCATCGAGTCGGTGTACCTCACCCTCATCGGCGGGCTGATCGGCGTGGTCATAGGGCTCTTACTTGCGTACGTGATCGCGCTTGTCGTGAATGGCTTCCTCGCCCGGTACTCCTTCGGCATCAATCCGATGGCCATTGTCTTCGCTCTGGCGACCGCCGCGGGAACCGGCCTGATATTCGGAATATATCCTGCGAAACGCGCTTCGCAGTTAAGCCCGATTGAAGCCTTAAGATACGAATAACTTTTGTATTCATCATGCTGCCAGAAGACCTCATCGGCGTCGCAGTGACTGGGCTGAAGCGCAACCGCTCCCGGTCGCTCCTCACGACGCTCGGCGTGATCATCGGCGTGGGGTCGGTGATTCTCATGGTCTCGATCGGTGCCAGTTTCGAGCGGTACATTCTGGATCAGGTGGATCAGTTCGGCGGGAACGTATTCGAGATCCACTCCAAGGGGCTGCAGGAGGTCGGCAAGGAGACGCTCACAATCACCTTCGGCGACTACGAGGCGCTCAAGGCGCTCTCCACGGTGCACAGCGTGGCACCCGTCATCTTCGTCACGGAGAAGGTGACGTACGGCGAGGAGGAAATCTCGCCCATGATCATGGGCACGACGAAAGAGATTTTCCACAACTGGTCCATGGAGGCGGAGAAGGGGAGGCTCATCAGCGATCAGGACGTGGAGGGTGCCCGCAGCGTCGCGGTGCTCGGCTCCAAAGCCGCAGAGGACCTCTTTCCGAATGAGGATCCCCTGGGGAAGCGCATCAACATCGGCTCGCGGAAATTCACCGTCGTCGGCGTGATGGCATCGCTCGGTTCCGCGCTCGCGCAGACTATGGATTCCGTGGTGTACATGCCGTTCTCCGTTGCGAAATCCATGATGGGGAGGACGCGGTACATCGATTACATCTCCCTGCAGTCCACGGTCCCGACCGACTTGGCGCAGGCGGATATCGAATCCGTGCTCCGGCAACGGCACAACATCACGAACCCCGATGGCGATCCCGACAAGGATGACTTCATTGCGCGTTCGGTGGAGCAGGCGATGGAGGTGATCTCCACGGTGACGATGGGCATCACGGTCTTCCTCGGGCTCATTGCCGGCATTTCGCTGCTTGTCGGCGGCATCGGCATCATGAACATCATGCTCGTCTCCGTTTCCGAACGGACGAAGGAGATCGGCTTGCGCAAGGCTGTGGGTGCCAAGCGGCGGGACATCCTTTTCCAGTTCCTCATCGAGGCCATCACGCTCACGCTCGTTGGGGGGATTGTGGGCATCCTCGGCGGCGTGTCGCTGGCGTACCTCATCTACCTCGTAGCGAGGCAGTTCCTCGGGGATTTCACGTTCGCCATCTCCATGAGTTCCATCCTCCTTTCGGTCGGCATGGCGATCGGTACGGGGCTCCTCTTCGGCATTTATCCAGCCAAGAAGGCAGCGGACCTGAGCCCCATGGAGGCAATGCGGTGGGAGTGAGAATGTGCGGCACCGTATTGAAGAGCGGGCGATGCTCGCCTACACTCCTCCTGCGTTCTGCGGGCATGTTGCCCGCCAGTGCGCTTCTGCTCATTGCATGACTGCGTGTGGGTCGGTAGCGAAGTGGCCAAACGCGCCTGACTGTAAATCAGGTGGCTCTACGCCTTCGGGGGTTCGAATCCCTCCCGGCCCACCAGAATTCCATAAGAGACAAACCTACGGTTTTTCTCTCATGAGCTTTCTTTTCCCTTGAGCGGAGTGGCTCCAGGCGGGCGGAGCCCGCCTTCGCCACGGCACTTCTTTTTTTACCGGAACTTCCTTCCCTCGTAGCGTACGAGCGCGAGCCCGTGCTGCTGGCCGAGGATCTCCTTGCTCAAGGGATCATCGTAATCGCTGTCGTACACCACGGTGGTGATGCCCGCGTTGAGGATCATCTTCGTGCAGATCACGCAGGGGAAGGTGTTGCAGTAGAGCGTGGAGCCCTCGATGGAGATGCCGAACTTCGCTGCCTGCGTGATGGCGTTCTGCTCCGCGTGCGTGCCGCGGCAGATCTCGTGCCGCTGGCCCGAGGGGATGCCGAGCTTCTGCCGCAGGCACCCGCCGAGTTCCGCGCAGTGCGGCACGCCGCGCGGCGCGCCGTTGTAGCCCGCCGTGAGCTGCTGCTTGTCTTTGGCGATAACCGCGCCCACCTTGCGCCGCAGGCAGGTGGCGCGCTTGGCCCACGCGTACGCGATTTCCATGAAGATCTCGTGGAAACTCGGGCGGTCCGTGCCATCGAGCAACCGGAGGAAGTGCTCAAGCTTTGCCTCCAGCTCCTCAAGCGTTCCCTCGTTGATGATGAGGTAGTCCACGGATTCGAGGGTTTTGGCAACTTGCTGGCCATCCGGCGGCTCGTTCTTGCCCTTCTCGCGGTCGAGCTTTTCTAAGATCTGCTCGCGGGTGAGGGGAGTGCCCTCGCGGTTGCGCGCTGTGATGCGCGCGATGATTGTTTCCGGGCTTGCGATCACCCCGATCATGTGGAAATTCGGGAGCAGGCGGAGCTCGGCCGCTTCCGCCGGATTCCGGATGCCATCCACCACCCAGTTGCGTTCGGGGTGCGCCGCAACGGTCTGGCGGACGCGCATTCCCAGGGCGCCGGCGCCGTGGGCGGCGCGCAGTTCATTGCCGATGTTCTGCAAGTTTTCGCGGGTGTGGGCGAATCCGCGCGCAGTGGCTTCTGCGCGGACGCAGTCCGAGAGTGAAGCCGCGGAGAAGCCGCGCGCCTGGAGCATGCGGACGATTTCTCCCTTGCCACACCCCATGAAGCCGGTGAGACCGATCGTGATCGCCATGGGAGGCATTATCGCGGAGATCGCCGCCGGAGCAAGGCTTGGCGTCGGGGATACCGGTGGTCAGTCGGGGACGGTCAGTCCTCGTCGTCAATGCCAAGGTCGTCGTCCGAGTCCTCGATCTCCTCATCGCACGTGCAGCCGTCCTCCTCGCGATCGGGACACCCGGGGCTGCACGTGAGCCCGCCGCACATCTCGCACTCGGCGATCTGCTTGCCGCAGGAACCGCATTTCATGGGGAGTGGGGGGAAGGGAGTAGATGACGGAATTCTACGGGTGAGGCTCGCCGGAGCCAAGACCAGTCTGCTCTGCATTGCCGTTCCGCATCACAATTGTGGAGGGATATTCGGGCGGGATACACTGGTTGCCGCGATGCGCACGAACAAGCTTTTCCCTCGCATGTGGCCGGCCTGCTGCATCGGAGTGGCCATCCTCATGGCGGGGTGCGGCACGCAGGTGCCGGGGGAGGAGGGTGGGGAGGGGGATTCCAGCGAGACGGCAGTGGAGAATCCGGTGGAACTGGGTCCGGTGATGTCCCGGGAGATCGAGGGAATGGTGCAACTGGTCCGCACTGCTGATCCGGCGTTGAGCAGCATTGTCTTCACGGTGGATGGCGGCGCTCCTGCGGTCGCAGGCAGCGGTTCCTTTGGGCTCTTTGACTGCGTTGTGCACTTCAGCGACGTCGGCGGGCAGGCTGTTCCTGCGCGGCTCCTCATGACGGTGGAGATGGAGAGCCTCGCAACCGGGAGCGGCGTGCGGACCGATCTCCTGCTCTCGGACGAGTACCTCGCGGTGGAGGAGTTCCCCACGGCGTCGTTCACGTCATCGGACATCCGTCGGAATGATGATGGCACATGGAGTGTGTCCGGGACGATGCGGTTACGTGGCGTCTCCGCCGATACCGTATTTTCCCTGCAACTCCATGAAGATTCTCTCCGCCTTTCCGGCACTGTTGATCCGGTGCGTTTCGGCATCGGGGGGGATGATGGAGATGCCACCCCGCATCCGGTGGTTCGCGTCGATGCGGCACTCACGCTCAACGGCGTCGGCAGGTGAATGCTATACAGAGGAGGAGAATTACATTCGGGTATATTCTGGAGGGTGGACAATTCTCAGGGAATTGAGTACGGTTCTCTCCTTTCCCTGTGTCCTATCCCCCCATGCCCATGATGTTCACAGCACGAATTCTCTGCGCACTTTCTCTCTCCTGCACCCTCGCCGGAACGGCGATGGCCGCCGAAAGCGTGCAATGCACTGCTACGGAATGGCCGACATGGATCGGTTCCGTTCCGTGGATGACAACGTGTGAATCCATCGTTCCTTCCACGCACTACGGCGTGCGCGGCCAGTCATTGCCGAAGCTCCCCGAGGCGTACCAGCCTCTCGGGTACACCGAGCTGCTCCGGCAGAGCGAGGGGGTGCTGCAGCCGCAGGAAGCGCCGAGCACTGCCGGCACCGCGAAAACATCCGGTGTCTGGCCGGACTGGATAGGCAAACCTGCTGGTTTCTAGCCGCATCTCCTGCTGCAGGTGGATTTTGACGCTGCGACAACCGTCGCGGAGCGCGTGCGCCGGAGCATCAGGGCGATGCCTGCAATGCCGATGGCGCCGAGAAGCCAGAGGCCGGGGCCCGTTTGCGGCTGCGTGAACGGTTTGTGAGCGGCGACGGCCGGCGCGCCGCTGTGTACACCCGTATCGGCTGCGTCTGCGAGCATTGATCCGCCGTCATTCACCGTTGCAACGGGCAGCGCGTTAAAGCCGGGGAACGGAACGTACTCGGATCCCACGGTGTAGGGATTGCGGGGAATTTCTGCCTGTTGGCGCGGCGGCAGTGTCGGCATTGCCATCTCTTCCGCGTCGCTGAAGGCGGAGATGGAGAGCGTGCCATCGTCGGAAGGTTCATCGGTTGCAGCTTCCTCTCCGGCTGCGAGGTGGATGGAAGGCCCGTCGTTCCCCGCTGTTCCAGCCGCTATGGGTTCGGCGGGAATGGTTGGTTCCGATGGAGCGGATGCCGCTGAGGATGCTGCAGGGGCGATGGCAACTGGCGCGGGAGAATCCTGTTCCCCCGGGATCACGGGCGCAGGCGGCACGAAGTCGGCATCCGGAGCTTCCGGTGCTTCCGTCGGGTTTTGCGTTGCGGCTGTTGGTGTTGGTGACGCGATGATCGGATCTCCTTCGACAACGATTGCCCCCGAGTGCGTCATCCCGACGGTTTCCGCAAGGTATTCGTACGTGCCTGCCGGTGTATCTGCCGGGATGGTGTACCGTCCTGTTTCGAACGGGAATACCGCCTCGAGATTCAAGCATTCCTCCGTTGATGGGCTGCACAGACTCTCGGAGAAAATGTAGTACGGCATTGCGCCGTTGTTGATCCACGCGAGGGTCCCGCCCGGATTCACCGTCACGCTCGCAGGGCTCACGCTCTCGTCGGAGATGATAATGCTCTTCTCCGCGACGAGCTGGGCAGTGAGGTAATCAACGCCCTGCACGAAGCCGAATCCGATGCCAAGCACAGCGAGGATGCCGACGATAGCGGCCGGTCGCCGGGACATTTGCTGCTTGTTGAGCGCAACGTGCGGCACTTCCTGTCCAGCGGGTTTGCCTGCCGGGTTCGCGTCCGTTGCGTGCCAGTGCGGGTGGAGCTCAGCCATGGATGGCGACAGAGGTGCGCAGCTGCCTGCGTGCGGCGAGCACAGTGCCGACAGCGGCGGAGATGAGGAGCAGAATCGCTGCGATGGTGCCTATGCCGGTTTCGCCGGGGAGCGTGCCTGCATCGCCGGTGACGACGGGGTTCTCTCCCGGGGCATCTGTGGAGATGCTGGCGATGAGCGGTGCGGTGGATGTGGAAGGATTGCCGATTTCCACGGCGACTTCCTGGCTGAAGGCGCTCTCTTCATCTTCCATGTTCACTGCGCGCACGGCGAAGTAGTACGTCTGCTTCTCGGGCAGGTTGCGGATGGTGATGCTCGGTGTGAGCGGCGGGACGGTCTTTCTCTGGATGTACTGCCCCGATGTCGCGCTGTAGTAGACGTTGTACGCCTTGAGCGTCGAAGACCGGAGAGGATCCCACTTGAGGAATGCCGTCGTGTTCTCCGATGTCACGCGAAGGTTCTGCACCTGGAGCAGGGAGAACGCAGTCTTGTCATTCTGGTACGTCAGCTGATCCTGGCACACTCCTTCGACGCAGAGGCTGCTGAGACACTGCGTGCTCAGGACACACGTGCCTCCCACCGGGATCTGCGACTGCTTCGGCGAGCAGATGCCGTCGGAGCAGACGTTGTTCTCGGGGCAGTCGGTATCCTCAAAACAGCTCGTCGCGGGCATGCACACGCTGTTTTCACAGTGGTTGCTCGCGCATTCCAGGCTCGATGTGCACCCGGTGCCATCGGGCAGATTGCGGGTGCCGGAGCATGCGCCGTCCCGGCACACTTCGCTTGCGCATTGTTCATCGCGCCTGCAATCACCGCCATCGGGGATCAAGAATCCGGCAAGCTGACACGCGTTTCCGTAGCATGTGCCGCTCGGGCATTCGCCGTCGAAGGAACATGCCGTGAGCGGTTGCGCAACCGGGGCCGTGCAGACACCCGCTTCGCACGTGCCGCTTGCGCATGATGCGCCGTCAGTGCAGGGAGCTCCTGCGCCGAGCAGGGTGCTGCCGCTCGCACTCAAGGATGCATCGCTCGATGTGGCGTCTTCGGTGCCCTCGGTGGCAGGTGTTCCGTCGGTTCCGGCAGACGACGGCGCCAGCTGGATGAACAGGGAACCCGGTTCTTGGGTGAGCACCGATGTTTCCTTCCCGCCTTCCATGGCGAGCACGTACGTATGGCCGTCGCGCTGAACATCGAAGAAGCTGAGGACGGTTCCCGGCGACACCTCCTTCTCCACGGTGAACCGGATCGTCGCAATGTGCACCCAGTAAGAGGTGGGCATGCTCTTATCCGACGCGTTCACGTGGATTTTCACGTAGCCGTTCTTGCTGGCGAAATCCGCTTCTCCCGGGATGATCTCCGGGAAGAGCTCCTGATTCACGACGATTTCCTTGCCCGTGAGCAGCGTCGCGTCGTAGCTCAGCCAGACACGCGCACCGGAAATCTGCTTGCTGCCCGGGTTCTGGATCACGAGATCCAGCGCGAGTTCGTCGCCCTTGTGGAGGGGCGTCGTCTGGAGCGTCTGCGGATCGCGGATTTCGAACGGAGCACAGAGGTCGGTGTTCTCGCCGACATTCCACCCGGGTGCCGGCACGGGGCCGTAAATCCACTCCGTGCCGCTGTATCCCTGGCTGCAGAACGGCCGGAGTTCCAGCGATGTTCCCGCTGTTTGCGCAGAGGCGCTCGTGGCGCTCAGCGTAGCCAGTATGGCGAGGAACAGGAGAGATCTGCGCAGCATGATGGGGGTGGATATTGGTGTGTTGTGCGTGATTACCGCGATTCGATGATGGCGATCGCCCGCAGCGCATCCTTGGCTGTGAGCAGCCCGTCCCCGTCGAAATCGGCGGCGAGGTGCTCGAGGGAGAATTCCCTGTAGCCCTCGACAACTTCGAGCATGAGCCGTACGTCCCGGATGTCGAGCGAGCCGCTGCGGTCAATGTCGCCGCTCACATCCATGCTCCCCGCTTCGATGAGGGAAACCGGCTGGACGCTTCCTGCCGAGTACATTCCAAGGGAGAATGATGCGGCGATACTCGCGCAGCCGAGCGTGAGTGCCGTGAGCATGCCCCGAGTTTTCGGGAGGGGGAGATGAGTTCGCATATCGCTTCATTATAGGCTGAACACGAATTCCGGGCAACGGACGGTTATTGACCAATGTATTAATTTGTTTTTTAAAATATTCATGGAAATACACGGGAATCACCGCGGAGCTGCCGGCCATGCTACCATCGTTTCCTCTGGAGCAGCTCTTCTTCTTCACCGGCGGGAACATCTACCTGCTCCGGCAGCAGTCCCTGCGATGGGTGCAGGAATTCACGCGCAAGCACGGCGCGGAAAATCTCTTGCGCATTGCGGGGGCGGAGACGAATTTCCGCTCACTCACCGATGAAGTCGCGGTTGCACCGTTCATTGCAGAGCGTCGCCTCGTGATCGTGGAAGGCGTTCCGAAGGGCGGTAAGGAGGAGGGCACTCCGAAGAGCGGCAAGGAGGAAGTGGTGCGGTTCATTGCCGCGATGCATCCGCAAGTCGTTGTGCTTTTCGTCGATCCCTCGCCAGACCGGAGGCTCTCCGCAGTTAAGGAGCTGCTCGCGAAGGCAACGGTGCGCGAGTGGAAACCCCTTTCGCCGGCACAGATCCGGCTGTGGGTGTCGGCGTTTGCACGGGATCATGGCGGGGAGATGACGGAGACTGCGGTCGGCAGCCTCATTGAGCGTGTCGGCGCCGATCAGGAACTGCTTGCGCCGGAGATCGAGAAGCTTGTGTGTTATGCCAAAGGCAGACCGATCACACAGGAAGACGTGGATGTGCTTGCAGTGTGCAGCGTGGAGCGCGAAGTCTGGGGGCTTATGCCGCTGCTCAAACGGGGGGGCGAGGCGGCGGCGCTCTCGTACGTCCACGCGCTTCTCGCGCGCGGTGAGAGCATTCAGGGACTCTGGAGCATGTTTCTCTGGATGACGGGAAACTTCCTTCCGCTCTCGCTTGCTGCCCGACGCGGAGGAGCTAATCCCGCAGCCCTCGCGAAGGCGACGGGGATGAAGCCGGGAACGGTACTCTCGCTGCTCCCAGTCGTGCGGCAGCATTCCTTGGCGTCGCTCGGGGCGATTCTCGCCCGCATTGTCGATTACGACATCGCGCTGAAAACGGGGGAAATCCGCGCGACCGACCAGGAGCCGCAGGAGCTCGAAGCGGCGCTCGACTGCGCGATCGTCGCGTGCTGCGCGTGATCGCAGGGTCAGAGATTCTGGATCTGCTGCAGCAGCTGTTCTTCGGTCTGCTCCTCCTCCGTGCGGTGCTGTTCCTCTTTTGTCTGCAAATCCGTGCGGCGCTTCCGCCGTTCCTCCTCAGTCTTCTTCACCAGTTGTTCGGAACCGATCTGCTGGATCTGCTTGGCGTACTTGCGGTCAATGGCTTCAAGCTGCCTTTTCTCATTGAGGAGGATGTCACGGAGGTTCGTAACCTGCTCTGGCGTCATGATCGGCAGGATGTTGACCCAGTATTGCCGTTCCTCGTTGTTCATGCTTTCGGAGCCCAGGATGAGCTCAACGAGTTCGGGGTGCTTCTGCCGCAGGTCCTCCGGGATCTGCAGAGCGGCAGTGCCCCCTTGCTGTGCTGGCTGCGGAGCGGGAGTCGCCATCGTGGGCAGCCTACGTGTATTCGCAGCCCCCGTAAAGGTGCCCGCTGTCACTTCTGCCGCTGAACGAGAGGGAGGAGCAGGAGCACGACGAGCGTCACGAACGTAATCACCGTGAGTCCCGCAACGCCGAGGATGACCGGGGGGAGACTTGCGAGGCGACTGCTGATCTGTGACCACGCGGAGGGCGCTGCGCTGTTGCTGCCACCCTGCGAACGTGCAGCACCGACGACTGCGTCTTCCGCCGCTTGCTCTGGCTCGTCGCGTTTCTCCAGTGAGATGCGCTCAGGCTCCGTGCAGAGAGCGCTGCTTAAGAGCGCGGAGGCAATTGGTCCGGAATCATCCATGTTCCACTGGTCTGCGAAGCGTTGGGCGATAGCATCCACATTGGACTGGAAGGTGAAGGGGTCGCGCATGCCTCGCTGCTGCACACGGCAGAGAATGCGGAGCTTCGTTTCGAGCGTTAGCGAACCGGCTTCCGGCACCGGTGCCTGCACTGCGCCGGATTCCGAGGAGGATGCAGATGGTACGTTCTCATCGCCAGCCGTGGGAACGGGAGCAACAATCCCGCCGACGGCACCCGTGCGCAGTCGAACCGTGATGGCGGAAGAGGTCGGGGAGGAGTCTGTTTTCTCTTGCACTGGCGTGACCGCGGTCGGCTGAGTTTGCGGCGTGACCGGTCCGGAGGAAGGCACGCGCATGTCTTCTGCCGGACATTCCATGTCGTGCAGGAGCACAATGGTTTCCGTCGCAGAGATACCGAAACGCTGCGCAAGGCGCTCTGCGAGGCGCATGCGCGTGATGCCGAGGGCATCTGGATTCGCGAACCGGTCGCGTACCCTGCAGAGCAACCGTTCCTCGTGTACAGCGAGCGGAGTTGTGTTCGCGGGGATCACCGCTGCAGGCGCCCGCGGGGTCTCTGCCTGTTGCCGGAGGAGCGCGCGGGTGTTGCCGTTCGTCCGGCTCCGCACGTTTGCCCTGCGCAGCAGTTCCCGCTCCACTGCGCTGCTCTGCGCAGAGGATGCGGGCTGTGCCGCTCCCGCAGAACTGTTCCCCGCATCGGTGTAGTGGATGATCGTGAAGTAGCAGAGATCGGCATTGTCGCTGTAGTCGGCATCCGGCCACGAACCCCAGAGGGATCTGCTGCCGGTGGGAACGCGGAATTCTTCCCGCTGCAGATCGATGAGCCGCAGGGCGTTCGTGCCGTTGTACCCGCCGTCATCGAGCGGGATTACGGCGCCATTTGCACCGAGGAACTGCACGATTGGCGTCTGCGCCGGCAGGCGGGAGAGCACGGGGTCGCCCGTCCGGCAGTCGACGGTGCCGCTGCCACTCTGAACAGCTCCGCCGAGACCGGCGATCCTGAGTGTGTCGCCATCATCAAGCCGGATAGGGAGTATGGCTTCGCTGGCGATATTGGTTGCCCCGCCGCCTTCCCAGGCACCTTCCGGGTTGCATCCATCACAGGAGAGTACGGGTTGCCATGTGCCGAGGATGTGCAGTGCGAGTTCTTCGGTGGCTGCGGAGGCATTGGGCACAGGGAGGATGCCCGCAATGCCAGCGAGGAGGATGGTCGGCCAAGCGGACCGGATGCAATGGGACCTCATTGGATGGTCAGGGAAAGGAGTGCGATGAAAGAAAAGGAGGACACGATTGTCGAAATTGGGTCGCAGTGTCAACGTGCGGGTTTGGGTTGTTGCAAACCATCCAGATTATTGCGGGAAAAAACTGCATGCATTTCTGTCAAGTTCCTGCTGGGTTGCCGGAGAAGCTCTGGAGAAATTGCTCTCTTAATCTATAAAACTCTTTCCTCTTTGCCATGGGCTCGGTGGAAATTGCTGAAGCCGGAAGATCCCGTGTGGAGTGCGGGAATGATGCGGCTGATACACCATCGTGCGGGGGGGCAGGGCATCCTGGGGATCCCATTTTGAAAAATGCTGTACAGAAAAACATTATAGTTTCCGGATATTTTTCCGATTCTCAGTCGACCCGGAGAATTTCGTACGTGTGGGTGCCGGATGGGGACTGCACTTTCACGACGTCGCCTTTCCTCCGTCCGAGGAATGCTTTGCCGAGGGGCGATTCGTTGCTGATTTTCCTCGTCGTCGGATCCGCTTCCGTGGAGCCGACGATCGTGAATTTCTCCGGCTCGCCGTCATCCGTCTTGTCCCTTGCGGTGACGGTGGATCCGATATCCACGCCCTTCACGGCTTTATCCTTCTTCGCGGCGATGATCTTCGCGTTCTTGATCTTGCGCTCGAGTTCCAGAATGCGGCCTTCCACGAAGGCCTGCTCGTTCTTCGCCTCTTCGTACTCGGAGTTCTCGGAGAGATCCCCGTACGAAATGGCCTCTTTGAGGCGCTTGGCCACTTCCTGGCGGCGTTCGGTTTTGAGAACATCGAGTTCCTCCTGGAGCTTCTTGAGTCCTTCTTTCGTTACCAGCGTCTGTTCGTCGTCGCCGGTGTCATCCGTTGTCACTGCATCATCGTCCGCCATGGGGAGTGGGGGGAGAGAAGATCGATCGGCGGGGGGCAGTGTACGGAGCTCCCAGTCCAATCGCAACAGGACTTGCGGGATTCTTCCTCTATTCCTGGCCGAGGAGATCCGGCCAGGCGAGGAGTGGCAATTCGTCGGGTTTCTCCTGGATGAGCGCCTCAACGATGCGTTTGGCGAGCTGGATATTCGTGATGAGGGGAATGCCATGGTCTGTGGCAAGACGGCGGATAAAGTAGCCGTCCGTCCGTTCCCGCGGCGACGAGTGTGTGGGCACGTTGATCACCAGATCCACCCGGCGCTTCTCCAGGTACTCCTGGATGTTCGGGTTGCGGTTTTCCGAGAGCTTGTGGAGGAGTGCCGAGGGAATGCTCCGCGATTCCAGGAACTCATGGGTGTGCTGGGTGGCGCAAAAGGAGAAGCCACGGCTCGCGAGTGCCTGCACTGCAGGGAGGAAATCAATTTTGTCCTCCAGCCTGCCGATAGTGAGGAGGATTGTCTTCTTCGGCAGTCTGAAGCCAACGGCGATGAGCGCGGTGAGCAGCGCCTGTTCGGCGTTCTGGCCGAAGCAGGCCACTTCGCCGGTGCTCGCCATTTCAACGCCGAGACGCGGATCCGCCCCCTTGAGGCGGCTGAAGCTGAACTGCGCCGCCTTCACGCCGACATGGTCGAGGTCGATCGTCTGGTAGTGCGCGTGCTCGTCGGCGCGCCCGAGGAGCGCCTGGGTTGCAATGGTGATGAAGTTCGTGCCTGTCACCTTGCTCGCGAAGGGGAAGCTCCGACTGGCCCGGAGGTTGCACTCGATCACCTTGAGCCGGTTGTTCTTGGCGAGGAACTGGATGTTGAACGGCCCTGAGATGCGCAGGCCTTCCGCGATCTGTTTCGCGATGATCTTCATGCGCCGGAGCGTCTCCAGATTCACGCGCTGCGGCGGCATGACCATGGTGGCGTCGCCGGAGTGCACGCCGGCGTTCTCCACGTGTTCCGATACGGCGTAGAGCAGCAGTTTTCCGTTCTGCGCGACTCCGTCGAAATCGATCTCTTTCGCGCCCTGTTCGAACTTGGAGATGACGACTGGCGCCTCTTTGTTGATGAAGGCGGAAAGCCCGATGTAGGCCTCCAGATCCTCGCTTGAGTGCACCACGGCCATGGCGGCACCGGAGAGCACGTAGCTCGGCCGGACGATCACGGGGTACCCAACGGATTCCGCGAACGCAGTGGCGCTCTTGAGCTCGGCAAACTCCTTCCACGCGGGCTGGTCCACATTGAGCGTATCGAGGAGCGAGCTGAACTTGTGCCGGTCTTCCGCGCGGTCAATATCCTCCGGCGCGGTGCCGAAGGTCTTGAGCCCGTGCGCCGCGAGCTTCGGCGCGAGCGAGTTCGGGATCTGTCCGCCCATGGAGACCACGATGCCCTCGGGCGAGAGGAGCTCGGCAACATCGCGGATGCGTTCCTCCGTGAGCTCATCGAAGAAGAGGTCATCGCATTCGTCGTAATCCGTGCTCACGGTCTCTGGATTGCTGTTCACCATGGCGACGCGGAATCCCTGCCGTTGCAGTTCCTTAGTGGCCTGCACGCAGCACCAGTCGAATTCCACGGAGGAACCGATGGAGTACGGACCGCCACCGATCATGATGGCGATGGGCTTGCCCTTTGTCTGTCCCGCCGAAGCCTCCATGTCGTGCGAGTCGCCGCAGTACGTCGCGAAGAGGTAGTTCGTCTTCGCCGGGAATTCGCCGGCGAGCGTGTCGATCTGCTTGATTACTGGGGCAATGCCGAGCTCCTTTCGGCGCACACGCACGGCTTCCGGCTCGCGCTTGGTAATGGTAGCGATCGCACGGTCCGAGAACCCGGCGCGCTTTGCGTTGCGCAGGAGCAGGGGATCGAGCAAGCCGGCTTGTGCATGGAGGAGTTCCTTGCGGATGCGCGTGCAATCGGCGATGCGATCCACAAACCACCGGTCGATGCCGGTGGCGATGGAGATCTCTTCCGGCGTCCAGTCCCGGGAGAGCGCCTCCGCGACGGCGAAGATGCGCCGTGGTGTGGGGCGCTTGACCTCTTTCGTGAGGTCCGAGAATGCGATGGAGTGCACGTAGAGCCCCTCCGCCCCGATGTTGAGCATACGGATGGCTTTCTGCAGGGCTTCCTCGAAATTCCTGCCAAGGGCCATCACCTCGCCGACGGACTTCATTTCGCTCGTCACCTGATCGGAGACGAAGCGGAATTTCTGCAGGTCCCACCGCGGCACCTTCACGGCTACGTAGTCGAGGGCCGGTTCGAAGTCCGCGCACGTCACCTGGGTGATGGCGTTGCGGAGTTCCGGCAGGGTGAACCCGAGCGCGAGCTTGGCGGCGACGAACGCGAGGGGGTAGCCCGTCGCCTTGGATGCGAGGGCGGAGCTCCTGCTTAAGCGCGCGTTCACCTCGATCACGCGGTACTCGCGGGATTTGGGGTCGAGCGCGTACTGGATGTTGCACTCGCCGACGATCTGCAAATGCCGGATCACCGTGAGTGCAATGGAGCGCAGGCGCTGGTAATCCTCGTTGTCGAGCGTCTGGCTGGGGGCGATGACGATGGATTCTCCGGTGTGGATGCCGAGCGGATCCACGTTCTCCATGTTGCAGACGGTGATGCAGTTGTCCGATGCATCGCGCACCACCTCGTACTCGATCTCCTTCCAGCCGGTGAGATCCTCCTCCACCAGCACCTGCGGCGATTCCACAAACGCCACTTTTGTGATCTCCTTGAGCTCCGCAGGGTGCATGGCGCGGCCGCTGCCCTTGCCGCCGAGCGCGAACGCGCCGCGGATGATCACGGGGTATCCGATGGTTTCCGCTGCCTGCAGCGCATCGTCCACGGAGTTGCAGGCGCGGGATTTCGGCACGTGAATGTCGATGGACTTGAGCTCGGCGTTGAAGAGCGCGCGGTCTTCCGTCTTGCGAATGCTCTCCACCGGCGTGCCGAGTACGGTGATCTTGTGCTTCTTCAGGATGCCTCGGTCATCGAGCTCGATGCCGCAGTTGAGCGCCGTCTGCCCGCCAAAACTCAAGGCGATGGCATTCGGATGCTCGCGTTCGATTACGCGGGTGACGAAATCGGCGTTCACGGGCACGAAGTACACGCGGTCTGCGAGCCCCCAGCTCGTCTGGTTTGTGGCGATGTTCGGGTTCACGAGGACGATGCGCGCCCCTTCCTCCTTAAACGCCTTGATCGCCTGGCTCCCCGAGTAGTCAAACTCTCCGGCTTCGCCGATCTTCAGGGCGCCGGAACCAAGGAGAAGGATTGTTTTCCCCTGGAACCGCTTTCCGCGCTCCGTAAAAAAAACGCCTCCGCTACCCGTGGGGGCGTGCTCAGCGCGCGCGTCAGTCTTCCTGTTCATGGTCGCAGGGCAGCGTACGCGAATGGCACGGTGCCGACAACAGATTTTCTCAAGGAACTTCTCCCCGCGTCGAGCTGCGCTCCATTGTGGGGTGAGCGCTCTGCTGCTACCGTTGGCCAGCGTATGCCTATGACGAAGATTATCGCGCTCCTCGCAGCACTCACCTCGTTGCCGTTGGCCGTTGCGCAGGGCGCGGTGGCGGATGTTCCGACGGAACTTGAGCGCCTGGATAACGCACTCGATCAGGCGGAAGCGGAACTCGATACGTGGGCCGAGGACGATGCCTACGACAGCGCGCAGGAACTTTTTCCGCTGGAGCGCCGCAGCGCGCTCGACGGCGCGCAGGCGAGTTCCACCGGCGCGGTGACGATTGAGGAAGGCGGGGAGAGCATTGTGCTTTCCGATGTGCCGACGGGCGTATGGTTTGCCCCCTTTGTGCAGGAGATGGTGAACCGCCGGATTCTCAGCGGGTACCGGGATGGCGAAGGCAAGCCCACGGGGCTCTTCGGCCCCGCCGATCCTGTGACGGTAGAGCAGCTTGCGAAGATGGTGGTGCTGGCGGCGCAGGTGGATACGACCCGCTGCCCCTCCGCGCCGAAGAACGAGGCGGCGATCGGCCGCTGGTCCGCGCCGTACTTCGCCTGCGCGGAGCACCTTGCGTGGCAGATTTTTCACGACGGTTCCGTGCAGCCGGATCGGCCGGCGCTGCGGGCGGAGGTGGTCACCACGGTTCTCGAGGCGTTTAACCGGGAGTTGGAGCCTGCGACAGGCGAGCTCTTCCGTGATGTTTCCATGACGATGCCCTCGCGCCATGCCATAGAGACCGCCGCGCGGGATGGCATCGTTTCCGGTTACAGTGATGGAAGCGGCAGTCCCACGGGATTCTTCGGCCCCTTCGATCAGGTGAACCGCGCGGAGACTGCGAAGATCATCACGCTCGGGCTGCGGACGTATGGGATGTGAGATGGAAGTGGCATCCTCCCTCGCCTTCTTGCTCTATCGAGATTGTGTATCGATGCAACAATCAGCCTCTGTTTCCACAAGCCAATCGGATTTGATAAAACCTTTTACTTCTACAAAAGTACATGCCGGCCGGATTTCCGAGAAGAATTCCCCATGCGCTTTTGCGGCTTCTTTCCATCGGGAGATATCCGTCAGCATTATCCGTGTTCGGATCACATCCTGTAATGATCCACCCAGATCTTCAATAGCCTTCTGCATTATCCCTATGCAGTGCTTTGTCTGGCCATAGACGTCGCCGATGCAGGTAGTTGTCCCATCTGGCGAAATTGGTGCAGTTCCTGCAACTGCAATACAATTGCCACTTTTCACCGCCCGAGAAAACCCTATGGGCTTTTCCAATGGTGAGCCAGACGAGACATTCTGCCGTTGCATGGCTTGATTCTATCACTGCAATTCTCCACGAATTAGTTTTCTTTCTTCGCAAGAGTCGAATGGTGCCGCCGGCTGGACTCGAACCAGCACGCCCTTTTACAGAGCAGGGGATTTTAAGTCCCCCGTGTCTACCGTTCCACCACGGCGGCAAGTATAGAAAAGAGCAAGATGCAGCGCGCAGTATAGCGCGGCGCAGAGGAGGGGAGGAGGAGTTCCCCCTTAGATCGGTAACATTGCCGGTTGCGCCTGCACATCCGGCCGGTGTTGCTGTTCGCCCACGGCGAGCGCCTCGCCGGTAAGCGGATCCACCTCTTCCGCAAGCAGGATGAGGCGGCGAAGCGTGGTGCCCACGGGCGAGCAGGTCATCAGGGTGCTCAGGCGCTTGTTAATGGGCTGATCGAGAACTTTCACCTCCGTCGGTTTCACTTCCTGCTTGCTCCGCACCACGTACCGGTGCTGGTCGCCGCCGTAGTAGACGTAGTACTCATCGCCCACATCCAGGTTGTGCAGGCGCGCGAAGACCGTCTTGTATTTCCCCGGCGCCCAGGGGTAGTAGGAGCTGTGCCCCGTAACGAAGAAGTTCCCCGCCTGCCCCGGCCGCGCGGTGCCGGGGTAGTGCACCACGCCGTACTGCAGGGCTTCCTGAATGTCCTTTTCCACCCGTTCCCAGTCTTCCTCCAAAAGCGCTCTGTACGAAGGGGTCACGAGCGGCACGTTGAGCCCGAGCTTGGGCACGATGATGCGGTTCTCCGGCGGGCCGACCGGCGGCAAAAACGCGAGGAGATTGCCTTCTTCTCCGCCAGCGGTCGCGAGGGTAGGGAGCCTTAAGAGCTTCTCCTTCAGGCGGTCATCGATCACCGCGGTCTGTTCCTGCACTTCCTGCGCGTGCTGCAGCGGGTGAATCTTTTCCCGTATGATTTGCCAGAAGCTCTCGTAGTTGAGCGCCGTGAAGAGTCCCAGGAAAATTACGGCGAATGTGGAGCCGAAGCGGATTACATCCACCATGAAGAGTGTGGTGCGGTTGTACTGCTTCGGTTCGTGCTTGGGGTGCAGCACCCACACCGGCTGGAGCAGAAAATTCCTGAGTGATTGCCATGCGCGCATGGCACCGCTTGCCATACCGCTCGCCGCATTCCCGGCGTTGCGGAAACTCTCGCGGTACTGCGCCGCTCCTTCGGACGCAAAACACTGTACTGCCTGGCTCACGCGGTTACGGGCCTCCCCGATGAGCGGCCGGATGGAGATGGCTGCAAAGGGGGTTTCTTCGCGCGTTTCCGCCGCGAGCTCTTCGATCCATTCCGGGATTGGCGCATGCTGCACCGGAGCGGCAGCGGCATGAGGTTCCTCGTGCAAGGCTTGGGGAGCCGCCGGTGCCTCCTGTTTCTCTTCCTTCGGCGTTGCGGAAACTTCCATCCACTCGTTCTCGAGGATGATGTTGCCGTCGGCATCGTAACTCGCGCGGTGGTGCTGGCGTGTATCACGCATGGAAATCTCAGTAGTGTAGCATATTCCTGCCCCTTTGGGTAGGGAGCCAGCCTACCGCTTTGGGGCTTCCGGGGGAGAGAAAAGCCCGTCAATTTCGCTCGCGGATCACAGCTCCTCCAATGACCTGCGTCCCCCGGTAGAACACCGCGGATTGCCCTGGAGCAATGCCGCGAATCGGCTCTGCAAGCCGAAAAGTCACGCGGTCTCCGTGAACACGGAGCGTGCCCGGATGCCTGCGGCCCTGCGAGTTCACCCGCACGTGGAGCGGTATATCCGTTTCCTCTGGCGGCGCGCCGCCCGGCCAGCGGGGAGATTCCCCGAGAATTTCTGATTCGCAGTCAGCCCCAGAGGGAGCCACAAACACGGTATTTGTCCCTATGTCCTTGCGCACGACATGGAGCGGGATTGTGAGTCCGCCGATGCCGAGGCCCTTGCGCTGGCCGATCGTGTAGAACGGCAGGCCTCTATGCTCGCCGACCTCCGTACCATCGAGCGTGCGGATTGGCCCTGCTTTGGTGTGCGGCAGGTGCCGCCGGAGGAACGCCGCAGGTTCCTTCTCCGGGTAGAAGCAGACATCCTGGCTCTCCTCGTAGTGCTTAGGGAGCGGAACGCCGAAGGACCTCGCGAGCGCGATCACGTCCGCTTTGTGCATGTCCCCGAGTGGGAAGAGAATGCGCTGAAGCTGTTCTCGCGCTATTGCGTAGAGGAAGTAGCTCTGGTCTTTGTCGCTATCGGTTGCTTCGTGGAGGGTCGGCTTGCTCTCCGCATCGCGGAGAATGCGCGCGTAGTGCCCGGTGGCGACCGCATCACACCTGAGTTCATCGGCCATGGCGAAGAGCGTTGCGAATTTCACGACCCTGTTGCAGAGCACGCAGGGGTTCGGCGTGCGGCCGCGCTCGTACTCGCGCAGGAACGGATCCACCACGTCCCGCTTGAATGCATCGGAGATATCCCTGTGCTGGAGCGGGAAGCCGAGGTCTGCGGCAACGGCGTTCGCGCGGTGCACCGTCTGCGGGTTGCAGCACTTGCTCGGGAGCAGCTGCGCCATCGGCGGGGCGAGCGGATCGCTCCAGAGCGAGAACCGCACGCCGAGGAGCTCATGGCCCTCGCGGGCAAGCAAATGGGCAGTCACACTGGAATCCACACCCCCGGACATGGCGACGAGAATGCGCACCTGCGCATGATAGCAACCTTGAACCTGCAGGCACGCAACACTGTGCGGTTTCCGCCAATCGACAGTTGGAGAAATCTGGTATCATGCGCCCGATGACGTGGACAGTTGATCAGGCCCTGGAACACTGGCAACGCGAAAAACTCCTCACGGAGAAGCAGGTCCGTTCCCTTAAAAAAAGCCTGGATGGGAAGGGTGAAACGCATTTGCCAAACAGGGCGCTTGCGATTTTCGGCACGATCGGGGCAATCCTCGTGGCGCTTGGCGTGATCCTGTTCTTCGCGAGCAACTGGTCTGCCATGACGCCGCTCCTCAAAGTCGGGGTGCTTCTTGTCGGGATTCTTCTCACCGCTGTCACCGGGTACTCCATGCAGTACGGGAACGGCCGCTACCCCAAGGTGGGGGCGGCGGTGCTCTTCCTCAACGTGCTGCTCTTCGGCGCGAGCATCTTCCTCGTGGCGCAGATTTACCATTTGCAGCTCAACTTCTGGCTCGGGACGGCGCTGTGGTTCCTCGTGACGGCGTACTTCGCATACGCGCTGCAGTCCCGGCTGCATGCGTGGCTTGCCGTGCTTCTGCTGCTCCTCACGATCGGGTGGCTGCGCACGGCGCTTTTGAGCGGTTTTTCCACGGAGTTCGATTTCCTCTTTGAAAGTCGTGTAAGCGTGCTCGGGTTGCTGCCGCTCTTCGGCGTCACGCTCATCGGCGCGAATGCGCTCCACAGGCGTCACGAGCTCATGCGCTTTGCGAGCGGTATCCTCTTTGCCTGGGGGGTGTTCTTCACCCTGATTCCGATTGTCATTTCCACGGCGCACAGGGAGTTCTTCTTCCAGTACTTTGCCCTCCCGACGGATCCTGTCGCCATTGTTCTCCTGGTTGTCGCGATCGTCACCGCTGCTTGGGCCGTAATCCGCGGGAACTTCGAGGAGGATCCGAGGAGCCGGTATGGACTTGTTGCCCTTGCGCTCTACGTGGCGTACGTCTTCATTCTCGCAAAGGTCCCGGCAATGCTCGGGTATCCGGAGCCGAGCGGCTACTACGATTACCTGCAAGGGGCAGAAATGTGGTCGGTTCGGATGCTCTTCATTCTCCACGTTGTACTTACCTTTGTTCTCCATCTCGTTGTTCTGTGGTTCGGCGCGATCCTGCGCCGGCCGGCTCTCGTGAACATCGGCATGCTCGGCATGGTGCTGCTCATCATGATTCAGTACTTCAACTTCGCGTACTCCATGTTCGACAGGTCGCTCTTCTTCATCGTCGGCGGCGCGCTCCTCCTTGGCATGAGCCTCCTCTTGGAACGCAAGCGCCAGCGTCTCCTTGCTTCCTTCTAAGGAATGAAACTCCGCATAGCATTTCTCATCGGCATCCTGCTCCAACTCACGGCGATCTTCGCGCTCTTCCTCCCGCATGTGTATCTGCTTGCGACGGGGGAATCGATCCGCTTGAAGACCGTGCCGGTTGATCCGTGGTCGGTGTTCCGTGGCGAGTACGTGACGCTCTCGTACGAGGCGGGAGAGGATTTGCCGCTGTCCTCGTACATGGATGGCAGGCAGGTGTACGTGGTGCTCAAGGACAGTGGAGAGGGATTCTACGAGCGCGTTCGGTATGCCGATGAGAAGCCTGTGCTCGCTGAGGGAGAGGTATGTCTGGTAGGACGGACGGAATGGGGGAGGGCTTCGTTCCCGGACATCGGACAGTACTTCGTGGAGGAAGGGCTTGCCCAGGCGTTCCAGGACGCCGCGTTCTCCCGCAGGCTCTACGTGGATGTCGTCGTGAATTCCTCGTGCCATGCCCTCATCCGGGATGTCGTCGTGAGCGCGGAAGCCGTGCAGAACATGTTTGCGGATCCTTCGCTTGTCATGCCGCCGCCTCTGGATGCAGAATCATCGGACCCCAAGGTCCGTTGATGCCTCTTCTTCATCCATGATTGAGCAACTGCGATTGCTGGCGGCTGAGCACGCTGAGCTGCAACGCCGTATGGCGGATCCCGAAGTATTCGGCGATCCGCGGGAGATCGCGCGCATTGGAAAGCGCCTAGCAGAGCTGGAACCGCTCCTCCCTTTCCTTGCAGAGTATGACCGTTGCACGGCGGCTATCGGGGCCGTGCAGGATGTCGTCGCGGATCCCGACCTCCTCGCTCTTGCGGAGGAAGAAGCGCAGCAGGCAAGGCGGCGTATGCCGGAACTGGAGGAGCAGATGCGGGCTTTCCTGATCCCGAAAGATCCCGATGATGACCGTAACGTTATTCTGGAAGTCCGGGCGGGAACGGGTGGGGAGGAAGCTGCTCTCTTCGCAGCAGATTTGATGCGGATGTACATCCGTTTCGCGGAGATCCGGCGGTGGAAAGCGGAGCTCTTAAGCAGCACGCCGACGGATGGCGGCGGCGTGAAGGAGGCAATTGTGAAGATTGAGGGAGCCGGTGCGTACGGAGAGCTCAAGCAGGAATCAGGCGTCCATCGCGTGCAGCGGATTCCGGAGACGGAAAGCAAGGGGCGCATTCACACCTCGACCGCGACCGTGGCCATTCTCCCGGAGGCGGAGGCCGTGGACGTGGATATCCGTCCACAGGATTTGCGGGTTGATACCTTCCGCGCCAGCGGTGCAGGAGGCCAGCACGTTAACAAGACCGAGAGCGCCATCCGGATCACGCACATTCCCACGGGAACAGTGGTGGAATGCCAGACTGAGCGCAGCCAAATCCGCAATCGTGAAATCGCCTTCGGGATGCTTCGGAGTCGTCTCTATGCGGCGGAACAGGAGCGCCGCGCACGCGAGCGCGGGGATCTCCGTGCCGGACAGGTGGGTGGCGGCGAGCGCAGCGAGAAGATCCGTACCTACAATTTTCCGCAGGATCGTCTTACCGATCACCGCTTGAACCAGAACTTCAGCAATCTCCCCGCGATAATGGAGGGGAATATCGATGATCTTATTGCAGCATTGCGCCTGCACGAGCAAGAAGAACGGCTGCGGAAGATCGAGGCATAGAATGCTTGCATCCGGGCATTCGGAACGTAGAATGCCCGCCTCATGGAACAGCGGAAGAATAATCCTGGAATCACGATGAGCGAGTGGGAAGCGCAGGTGAAGGTGCTTGAAACGCTCAACGTGTTCCGCGACGGCCAGTCGAAGTACACCCCCGAGGGGAAGCCCTGGTGCCTTGTCTACTCGGCGGAGGAACTCCTGCGGTTCGCACCGACATTCCTGTCGCTTTCCTTTCGGAAGGTGATGCAGGAAAAGCTTCTACAAGAGCATTCAGCGACGTAAGCGTTCCATTGTAGTAATACGCTGTTCCACCAGTGCAGCGGTCCCGATATCTGCCCTGTGACGCACCGGTCCTTGGACGAGTGAGCAATACTCCTCGGCAATACGCTCCGCTTCCGCAATGGTGCCTGCGATGCCGACGACGCCCGCCGTCCTCGATCCGCCGAGGAGCAGGGTGCCCCGGTTGTCCTCCGCAATGTCTCCGAAGTAGAGCCGTGCGTCTGTCGGAACGGGCGGGAAGGTCACCGGCTGGCCTCTCTGGTCCTTGGCAACGGGGTAGCTCTCCGGCGTGATGTACTTGCAGACGGTTGCCTTCCTTTCGAATTTCACGAGGGTTTCCGCGAGTTCATTCGTCGTAATCGCCTGGCAGATGTCCACAAAGTCAGTTGAGAGGATTGGGAGCACATTGAGGGCTTCGGGATCGCCGAAACGCGCGTTGTACTCAATTACCTTGATCCCGTCTGCCGTTGCGATGAATCCTCCATAAAGGATGCCGTGATAGGGTTCACCGCACTCGCGCATGAGCGCCTCCGCGGTGATGCGGTTGATGTCGCTCGCGTGCCGGAGATCCCCCTCCGTGAGGAAGGGGAGCGAATGGTTGGCATCGGAGTATGTGCCCATGCCGCCGGTGTTGGGGCCCGTATCGCCCTCGTATGCGCGCTTGTGGTCCTGGACGGCAGGCATATCTACCACCTGAGAGCCGGAGACGAACGAGAGCAGGCTGAACTCTATACCGACGAGCTTCTCCTCCACCACGGCGCGCCCGCATTCGGCGATGCATTCCTGGGCGTAGCGCACGCCTTCTTCTGCGGAAGCCAAATGCTCCCCGCTCACTTTTACCCCCTTGCCGCCACGGAGAGCGTCGAACTTTACGACGAAATTCCCGCCAAGCTCTTGAGTAATATAGTTGTTCAAGTCTTTTGGCTCACTGGAAGTAAAAACACTGTACTTTGGCAATGAATCAGGGGCAGCCTTCATCAGGAGATCGCGGGCGAAAGACTTGCTGGATTCAATGCGGGCAAGCGACTTCTTCGGTGCGACGGTGGGGATTCCCATTTCTTCGAGCACATCGGCGAGTCCTCCGCCGATGGGGTCATCCGGCCCGACAATGGCAAGATCTGGTTTCGCACTGTTCGCAATCCCAGCCACCCACGCGAAGTCGAGGATGTTGCCAACGTGGAGGGCGTGTGAAAGTTGGGCAAGTCCGGGGTTTCTGGTTGTACAGGCGGAGATAATTTCTGGCGTATGGGAGCTGCGGCTCAGTGCTTCGGCAATGGCGTGTTCGCGGGCGGAACTAGCAACGAGGAAGACCTTCATGGAAGCAGTATGCAGCATGCTGTATGCAGGTCAAACGATGATGTCCTCAGGGCTGCATATGGCTCAATCGGTATCCGGTCCCGCGGCGTGTGCCGCAGGCACCATACAACATTGTGTCGAAGCGCGGGTCTCGCAGGTCCCACGCTGGAGGCACACCGATAAGAGAAAAGGTGGTTCGTGGAGGAAAAAACCGCAGGTTTGTCCTCCGCGCTAGACCAGCGTCATCATCTTGTACGCGTCGCCCTCTTCATCGCTTGGCATCTCGCGCATCCAGTAGGACCGCCGGGTATCGTTGCGCGATTGGCCGAGCTTTTTCAAGAGCTCGGGAGTCACTTCCGGCGTTGGATAGTTGCAGGTGAAGCAGCCTTCGCTAAAGTGCCGGATCTTCGGATTCCCGTACCGGACGGCACGGCGGAGATCCTCGATGTTGCCGTAGAAGAGCGCATCGGCGCCGATGTACTTGCGAATCTCATCAATCGTATGATCACTTGCGATGAGTTCCGTCCTTGTGGGGAGATCGATGCCGTAGGGGTCCGGGCAGCGGATTGGCGGCGCGGCTGAGGCGAAGTACACCTTCCGCGCGCCGGCCTCCCGGACAAGCTCCACGATCTTCTTGCTCGTGTTGCCGCGGACGATCGAATCGTCGACGAGGAGGACATCTTTCCCTTTGAATTCGAGCTCAATCGGATGGAGCTTGAACCGCAAACTGCGTTTGCGGATGTTCTGGCCGGGCATGATGAACGTGCGGCCGATGTAGCGGTTCTTGATGAGGCCTTCGCGGTAGCGGGCACCGAGAGCGCTCGCGAGGCCTGTGGCCATGGGGCGGCCGGTATCCGGCACGGGGATTACGGAATCGATGTGGAGGTTTGCCTTCTTAATCTGGCGCGCGAGGTACTCGCCCAAGCGAATACGGGTCTTGTAGACGTTCACGCCATCGATTGTGGAATCCGGGGCGGCGAGGTACACCCACTCGAAGAGGCAGGGACTCAGGTGCCCCTGCCGGATCTGCTTGCTGTGGATCTTGTTGTGGCGGTCTATGAACACGGCTTCACCGGGACGGATGTCCCGCACGAATTCAAACTCCAGTGCCTTCATGGCCGTGTTCTCCGAGGCGATGATGTATTCCTCCTTCATGCCGTACTTGCGCTTGCCGAGCTGCAGAGGGCGGATGCCGTACGGATCGCGGAATCCCACGATGCCCTGTCCGCCAATGAGCGCCACAGCCGAGTACGCGCCCTTGCACTTGCGCATCACCTGCCGCATGGCGCCGAAGATGTGGTTCGGCGTGAGCTTCGTCGGGCGCTGGTGCCGCAGGGCGGAAGCGAACATGTTGAGAAGCACTTCGGAATCTGAATTCGTATTGAGGTGGCGGTACCGTTTCTCGAGGAGCTCCGTGCGGAGTTCATCGGCATTCGTGAGGTTTCCGTTGTGTGCCAGTGCCATGCCGAACGGCGTGTTCACGAAGAACGGCTGTGCCTCAAATTCGCTCGAGCAGCCTGCCGTGGGGTAGCGCACGTGACCGATGCCCATGTTCCCTGTAAGGCGGCAGAGCGATTTCGTGTGGAAGACGTCGCGCACCATGCCATTGCTTTTCTTTAAATGGAACTGCTGGTCGTACGTGATGATCCCTGCGGCATCTTGCCCGCGATGCTGGAGGATGATGAGGCCGTCGTAGAGGTCCTGGATGACATCGCGGAAGCCGGAAACAGCAATTACCCCGCACATGGAATGAGGCGGGGGAAGGCTTGTACGACGCTGGCGGCACATGGTGCTCCCTGCATTCGGGGAGCCAAGAAACGGCATGCGTACGCCTGCACGGAGGCATTGTACCCGCCTTCGGGCAGTTCGCAAGGAATGTGGCGATCACGTTTCCGTCTGTCGTTCTTTCGCGCGAACGCAGTTGCGGATAAGCCCTGCCACGGTCATGGGTCCGACGCCGCCGGGAACGGGGGTGATCGCTGATGCCTTCTCCTTCACGCGTTCGAAATCCACGTCCCCGCAGAGGCCAGCCTCCGTTCTGTTCATGCCGACATCGATCACCACAACGCCCTCTTTGACCATATCGGCCGTGATGAGACCGGGTTTGCCAACGGCGGCAATGAGCAAGTCAGCCTGACGCGTAAAGGAGCCAAGGTCGCGGGTTCTGCTGTGGCAGACCGTCACGGTGGCATCACGATTGATGAGCATGACGGCGATAGCCTTCCCGACATTGTTGCTCCTGCCCACGACGACGGCGTGCCTGCCGGCGACATCGATCTTGAAGTACTCCAGGAGCGCAATGATCCCGGAGGGCGTTGCTGGCGGCAAATGCTCGAATTCCTTGGAGAGGTACATTTTGCCGAGGTTGTACGCCCCGAAACCGTCAACATCCTTCTTTGGGTCGATTGCGCGGATCACCTGCGGAACCAGCGGCTCAAGGTGACCCGGGAGCGGGAGCTGGACGATGAATCCTGTTACGTCGGCATCGCGGTTGAGTTCGTCAATGACGGCGAAGAGTTCCTCGGCTGCCGTATTTTCAGGGAGGTGCCGATGTTCACTACGCATCCCGACCGCTTCACAGCTCTTCATTTTCTGTTTCACGTAGCTCGCGCTCGCAGGATCGTTGCCCACTTGCACGACGACAAGCTTAGGATCGAGCGCTTTGACGCGGAGTTTCAGCCCCGCTAGCAGGTGATCCGCCGCTTCTCTGCCCGAGAGGATGCGTGCTGTCATCACGCATAGAGTACTGCACCGGCACAGGACGCGCACGGCGCAATAAAGAATAAAAAATTTGATCAATTGTTTTCCGAAAAATGCCCGGGAAATTTTTCCGGCATATTCCGGAACGCGATACTCAACAAATCCCTTAATGTAGCCAAAAAATAAATGTGCACGAGCTTCGTTACTTCTGGTGTTTGTCAAGTTGAGTACATGATGTGTACAGTCTGCTTGTCATGGTTGAGAGACCATCATTCGTAGGCCCAGCACCGGAGTGCACGGGGATCTCGGATGAGCGTCGCTACCAGATCCGATTGACGCAGTTGCGGGAGAGAGTGGAGGCCCTGTGCCCTCCCGGCACGATTTTTACCATTGGGACACTCAGTGACCCCGACGCACACGAGGACCTCCGCTGCATTGCGGTGCAGGGTGAATACGTCGATCGTGTCCGTGCGGGTGTTAGGGATTGTCTTGTGAGCGTTCGTGCGCTCACCGGATGGGAGTACAACTTTGCGCTCGAAATGCGGCGGCAGAGTGAACCAGCAACGCCAGATCAGCAGCGGCATCTGCCGGAAAAAGAAGGAGCGTATGCGGCGGCTTAGCGGAGAAGCGGCGCGACATGCCGCCAGATTTCCTCCGCCACAGCGTCTTTGTCGCCGGAGGTATCCACGAAGACAACGTTTGGTCCCTGCTGTTTTCCGTACATTGCGTAAATGTGCTCTTGGAATGCAGTTTGCTCGTACTGGTCGCGCACTTCCCGGCGTCCGGTGCGTTCCAGGCACACGGCGAGCGGCGGGAGGAGGATGATCGTGAGATCAGGCACAGGAAAACGGGAATTCGCGGATGCGAGCCATTCTTCCGAGAGCCCCTGCGCCGTTCCATACACGATGGTGGAAAGCGCGTACCGGTCCGAAATCACCACGCTTCCGTCGCGGAGCGCCGGTTCAATGACCTGGGCGACGTGCTCCGCGCGGTCCGCGCAGAAGAGCAGCTGCACGGCGTCTGCCTGCGGCCGCGACTTGCCGTGGAGGAGCGTCCGAATGAGCGCTCCGATCGGGCCTCCGGTCGGCTCCGCGGTGGAGACGACATTTCTTCCCCCGCGGGCGATACGCCCGGAGAGCAATTCGGTGTGACGGGTGGTTCCGGAGCCGTCCGGCCCCTCGAGAACAATGAAGACGCCTCGCTGCATTGCAGGGAGTGTACGCCCCGCGAGGACGGGGCGGGAGGCATGTACAAGAATAAATAATCATGGTATAATTTATAGAAAGACAAATATGGAATTCCTGCCGCTCCCGTTCTCGCCCTTCCACCTGCTCTCCGTGCTCTGGCGGAGGTTCCTGCCGTGGTATTTCCTCTCACAGCCGCGGCGCATTCTCCGCATGTACGGGGAGTACGCCGGCGTGTTTCTGGAGATCTTTTCGTTCGTGTTCCTCCTCAAGACGCTCGTTGCGCCATGGAAGGGGATTGCGGATGCCTACCCGCCGAGCCCGCTGCACATTGTGCGGCTGGTGCAGGCGTTCACGCTGAACTGCACGGCGCGAGCAGTGGGATGTGTGGTGCGCTTCTTCACGATCCTCTTCGGTCTCGCAATTCAGATTCTCCTCTTCCTGGTGTTCGCAGCCGCATTCGTGTTCTGGATCGCTTTTCCGGCAATTGCGTTCGCAGGAGTGGAGCTCCTCCGTTTCGCAGCGATTCCCGCAGTGTGAATGCAGCGCCACACCGTGTCATTGCAGGCGACTGACGCGTTCCTCGGGGTACGGCTGAATGCCCTGCTCTTCTCCCTGATTTCCCTCGGGATCTACGCCGTTGTCGTGGCATCGCTCGTGCACTTCACGCTGCTCCACGACGATCCGCTCATTGCCGTTGTGGGGTGCGGGATCCTCGTATTCCTGCTCTTTGCTCTCGTGCTTTTCATCAATCTGGAACTCCTGGGAAATTCGTCCGTTCCTGCGGGGCGCACGAATCTCGCCGAGTACCTCTCCGGAGACATGGTGCGCGCGCTCGCGAAGGAATCCGGCTCGCTGCAGGCGCACCTGCTCGCTGCCGCGGCAAAAACTCCGCGCGGGGAATTCTTCCTCCGGAGCATGGGAATCGAAAGCAGGGAATTCCTCCGGCAGTTCGCCGTGGAGGCGAACGATGCCGTGGAGGTTGCGCCGTTCCTCCTGCGTGCGGTGGATCTTGCGCGGCACCTCGGCGAACCGCGCGTTGACGGGAACGTCATTATCGCGATCTTCCTTCAGACCGATGACGATGCCAGCCGCGTACTCAACGCGCTCGACATTTCCGAGGAGGATGTGTGGCGCATGCTCCAGTGGGAGCGATTCCACAACCAGTGGGAACTGGCGGAGCGGCACTGGCATCCGCGCAAACTTCTGCGGGCCATGGGGACGATCGGACGGACGTGGGTGCTCGGGTACACGTACGAGCTTGATGCGTTCACGACAGACGTGAGCGAAGAAGTCCGGTATGCGCAGGATGACATCGTCCTTCATCAGCGGGCTCTCGAAGATCTCCTCCACATTCTCGCGAGGTCGCAACGCAAGAACGCGCTTGTCCTCGGCAGGACAGGCGTCGGCAAGCATCGGCTCGTGCGGAACCTCGCGAAGCTCATGCGACGTCACGAGGTGGAACACTCGCTGCCGTTCACGCGGGTCGTGCTCCTGCACACGGAGCAGCTCCTCGCGGGCTCCGAGCGGCCGGAGGCGCTCCTGCTCTCCGCGCTCACCCGTGCCGACCGTGCAGGCAGATTCCTGCTCATCGTGGACAACCTGCCGTTCATTCTCAAGGCGCAGCGCCGCGAGGTGATCGCCGTGCTCACGAAATTCCTGCAGTCGCCGCGTATCTCCCTCATCGGCATTGCGGATCCCGAAGAGTACCACGTGCTCGTGAAGCGCGATCCCATGCTCGATCAGCTCTTCGAGAAGGTCGCGCTCGACGATGTGACGGATGACGAAACGACGGCGGTACTCATGTCGCGCGCGTTCCAGGCAACGGCGAAAACCGATGTCACCGTGACGTATCGCGCCATCAAGCTCATGCTGGAACTTGCGAAGCGCTACGTCGCGCGAGAGGCGCTGCCCGGCAAAGCGCTCGCTGTCATGAGCGATGCCATCGGTCTTGCCGAGCAGCGGGGATCACCGGTCGTTGCCGAAGAGGACGTGCGTAAAGCAGTCTCGCTGAAGGCGCACATGGATGTGACTGCGGTTTCGAAGGACGAGCGAGAGAAGCTCCTCAAGCTGGAGAGTGAGCTGCGCCGGAGCATTGTGGGGCAGGATGAGGCACTGAGCGCCCTTGCGAATGCCCTCAAGCGGGCCCGCATGGATCTGCAGGATCGCCGCAGGCCGCTCGGAACGTTCCTCTTCCTCGGACCGACGGGCGTTGGCAAGACGCAGACAGCAAAGGTGCTCGCGCAGGAGTACTTCGGTTCCGAGGATGCCATGATCCGCCTCGACATGAACGAGTACAGCACAGAGGACTCCGTGCGGCTCCTCATCGGATCGCCCGATGCAGGAGAAAGTTCTGCGGAAGGGTTCCTTGCCAAGCGCGTGCAGGACCGTCCCTTCTCGCTCGTGCTGCTCGACGAAATCGAGAAGGCGCATCCGAAAGTGCTCAACCTTTTCCTCCAGATACTCGATGAAGGCCAGCTCATAGACAGCTTCGGGATGAAGACGGATTTCCGGAACACGATCATCATCGCTACGTCGAATGCCGGCGCGCTCTTCGTGCGCGAATACGTGAAGGCGCACGCGCAGGACATTCAGCATTCGGCGTTCAAGAGAGTGCTCGTGGATACCATTCTCAAGGAGAAGGTGTTCTCGCCGGAATTCCTCAACCGTTTTGACGAAGTGATCCTCTACCGGCCGCTTTCCCTCGTGGATGCGAAGAGGGTGGGCCTTCTGATGCTGGATTCGGTGGTTGCCGAGCTTTCCGAGCACCGCGGGATCAAACTCCGCATTGAGGAATCGGTAGTGGATACGCTCGTGGAGCGCGGGTACAGCAGCGAATTCGGCGCCCGCGAAATGCGCCGCGCCATCGTCGTGGCGGTGGAGAACATTCTTGCCGACATCCTCCTCAAGCGCGATGTGAAGCGCGGGGATGAAATCGTCATCCGTCGCGAAGATCTTTCCCCGTGATTACCAGTTTCGCTCAGGCGGAAAGGTCGACGAAGAGCATGATGCGGACTTCTTCTGCGAGACGGAAAACGTCTTTCTGAATGGCATCGAGAATGGGGCGGTCCACGAGTTCGCTCGGGTCGCCTTCTGCGGAGAAGAGCGTCGTGAGGTACTGCATTGCGCCGCTCTCTGCGGCTCTCCAATCCCCGTGGCATGCCCCCTCGAAGAGAATTTCACCGTACCGGTGGACGTAGAAGGCAATGCACTGTCGTTCAAAAGCCATGCGCTCCTCTGCTGAGTACTCAGGGATCGGTTTTGTGGGGGCCGGCGGTCTGCTCGTTGCCACGGGGCAAGCGAGGGTTTCCTTGGTGTCTCTCGTGCTCATTGAGTACAAAATTTGCTCACTGGAATGACCTGCTTGCAAAGTACTATACGCCGAAACCCCAGAAGAACAAGACCCCTCTATAATGGCGGGATCTGCTCTCTACGGAGCGGAAATCCGTTCCTGAGGACTTTAGTCGAGCTCGAGATCCGTATCGGGGTTATCCGGGGTGAGGAGCACCTGGTCGGGATCAAGTTGCTGCGTGGCTGCACGCATCTCTTCCATGACGTCAGCCATGGGTTGCCCCGTTCCCAGCGAAACTTTCTCCGCATGCTGCCGGAACAGCGCATCCGGAGAGACCTGGAAATCCGGATCGCTGCTTCCGCTTGGCTCGAGCGGGCCGCCGAGTTCGCCCATTTGGCGCGGGGCGCCGCGCATGGGTTCCATGGGATCAACCGCACCGTCTGTCGAGTGGAGATTCGGGTCGGAGAGATCGTGATCGGATGGAGAGGAAAGCGGCATGGGGGAGAGTGAATTCAATAACTATTGTATAACAATTCGTAAGGAAAATCCACCCTCTCGTTCATCCCGCAGGCTTGCATCCGCAGCCGCAGTCGCCGTGGAATGCCGTCTTCCCGTCTGAGCAGGTGAAGCGAATGGAGGCGCATGTCTCGGTGTCGGTCGAGATGTATACCACGCCTTCTGATCCCGCAGCAGGGCAGGAGCTCTCGTCTCCGAACTGCCCGGTGCCCGCATACCGCGTGCCGCCCTCGTACGTGAGCGCATCGAGCAGATGGCTCTGCACGCCCTCGTCGGAAACGGTGAGGAGAGAATCGTCAATCCGCACGATGCGCGAAATATCCTTTCCCCAGAAGGAGCTGCCGGACTTCAGGTAGTCCTCATCGGAGTAATGCGTGATCCGCCCGAGTTCGTCGAAGCCATCCTGCAAGGTGAGCCGGTACACCAGAGCCCCCTGGAACACGGCCTCGCCGTACGCACTCGGATCCTGTGGATTTGCTCCACCGGGGATCTCGTTCACGCGCACGGGGAATGCGAGGAGGTTGCGCTCGCGGTCGAAGAGGAGCGCCTTGTGGTCATGGAGGAGCGGGCTCTCCGTGCCGCGGTCGCCGATCGTCACCTTTGCGAGCTCCTGCGGATGCTCGACATCCGACACATCGAAGAGCGCGACCTTCATGCCCTGGTACCAGGCGAAGTCCTCGGTGTCCTTCGCGGGGACGGCTTCCTTGCCGAAGCCGAGGATGTGCGTGGCATCGTACGGGTGCAGGTAATCGCTGTATCCCGGAATTTTGAGTTTCCCGAGAATCTTCGGCTGCGCGGGATCTGACGTATCGAACACGAAGAGCGGATCGGTGTTCTTGAACGTCACCATGTACGCGCGGTCGCCGAGGAATCGCGTGGAGTAAATCTGCTCGCCCGGAGCGATGTTCTCAATCGAGCCGAGAACCTTGAGGTCCATCCCGAGCACGTAGAGGTTGTTCGAGGAAGGAGCCCTGCTGTCCCACATCTGCCCGACAGTCGTCGCGATGCGGAAGGTGTCGCCGTGCTCATCCATGGAGAACTGGTTCTGGATGCGCCCGGGCACTGTGCCCTGTGTGGCAAGTTCCACACCGTCATCCTTCACGGCGAAACGGTACACCGTGGTTTGCTCCTTGCTGGAACTCTCGCCAGCGCGCCAGACGTACGACCATTCGGTGTTGGCGACGTAGAGGTTCTTGAGGGACATGTAGACGTTCTGCGCGTTCCCAAGGATGCTTGTGATCTCCACCTCCTTGCCGGTGTCGCGGGTGGGAACCACGGCGACAATCAGGTACTGCGGCGAGGGGACGTGTGGCAGGATCGTCACGTCAATGCACCGGCCGATCGGCCGCTCCGCATTCCCATCTTTGGAATCCTGGAACAGCGGGAGGATGTCCTCTTCGGTTGTTTCCGCGAGAGGGCGGACGATCGGATGGAGCGACTGGTTCATCACGAGGTAGAGCGAGCCGCCGATGGTACGGGAGGAAACCTGCGATCCCTCGAACGAGAGCGTGCGCTGCACCGCGGGGTTTGCCGGGGTCGACACGTCGACGATGGCCACCTCGGTGCGTGGGCTGTAGGAAGGGTACGGCATGATGCCCATCATTTTCTGGAAGAGCGGCACCGGGCGATCGGCGGTGCGGTACGCGCTGCCGACAACCACGAGACGGCTTCCGTCGATGTAGACCTGCTCGGGCGTGAAGGAATCGCTGTCATTGAATGTCACGTGGCCAATCACCGCCATGGCGTCCGCCGGGCGCGCCTTGACAATGGTCACCTCGCCGCTGCGCACCACGTAGAGGAACGTGCCGTCGGTCTTCACGATGTCTCCCTCATCGACGCCCTCTACCTGGATGTTCGTGCGGGAGAAGTCAGCATCGCCTGTGGGAGCAGGGCCTTCCGCAGCGGATTCTTCTGCCTCGCGAGCCATCGGCGCCGCAACGCCGCCCACGGTCATATCCATGAGCATCTCCTTGTTGCGCATGGAACCGTACGCGGCTGCGGATTCCTGCGAGAACGCGCCGATATCCGCGCAGGACCGCGCGGTTTGCGGCGCGCTCGCTGCGAGGTTCACGCCGATCTCCGGGTACTTCACGTTGAGGTATCCCTTGCTCTCCTGATCGGTGCGGCCGTCGGCGAGCCGCCACATCATCTCCGCCATTTCTCCGCGCGTAATCAGCCGGTCGAGCGCGCTGATGCTCGGCGGAATCGCTCGGGAGGCTTCCAGCGCCCGAACGTACCCTTCGTACCACTCGGCGCCGTCTTCGATGTCCTGCCCGAAGGCGACGGCGATGATTTTTCCGGCCTCGACGAACGTGATCTGCTGCGAGGGCTTGAAAGTCCCGTCGGGGTAGCCGGCGACAATCCCTTCCTCCTTCGCGGTGCAGACGTACGGGGCGAACCATTCATCGCGGACATCGGGGAAGCACCGGCTACCGGAGAACTCCTGCTCGGCGCCGCGGCCCTCGAGGACGATCTTCAGGAATTCGGCGCGGTTGATGGTGCTGAGCGGCTTGAAAGTGCCATCGTCGTACCCTTCTAGGACGCCGCGCTCCTGCAGCGCTGCAATCGCCTCGCTGTAGGCGGTCTTCCCGGGGGTCACGTCGGTGAACCCACTTGCGAGTAGCGGGATCGCCAGCGCGCCCGCGCTGAGTGCGGCGAGGAATTTCGGCAGGGAAGAGCGTTCCATACGGAAGAGGGGAAAGACAGAGAGAACTACGACAGTATTCCGTTTTGGTAACAGCGGCGCACTTGCTTCGCGGTGCGCATTCGGGTCTGACACGCTGCATTCCTACCGGCGGCGCAGGATGCCCCACAGGTTCCGGTACGTTTTCGCGGTGGTGTCGACGACTGTTTCCGCTGGCGGTGGGACAGGCGCCGCGGCCTCTTGTGGTTCGTCCATGCCGGGAGCAGCTGGTTCCACCCGTGTCCCTTTAAGCAGGTAGCGGCTCCTGCTTGCTGTCGTGATAATGAAACTCCCATCGCTCATTTCCTCGATTTTCATCACCGCGCTTGTGTGGAAGGTGCGCAGCGCATTCTGCCCATAGCCGTCGCTCATGAAGAAGAGCTGCTCGCCTATGCGCGCCCCGTGCGTCATGCCGAAGAGGAGATCTGTTTCCTCCGGGCACTCCGGATCCTCTGCGGTGAGCTTTTGCAGCACGCCGTCCGTGCCGATATCCACGGTGCCGTTCTGCTCGTGGCGGACAACGCCGACCATGCCGGTGCTCTTGAGCGTGCGGATGACGGTGGGGGTTTCGCGCGGCGACTCCGCGGCGAGAGGGGGGTGATGATCCTGTTGCTTGTCCGGCATCATGTCCATGAGTGCAGGCTACTCGGCTGCGAAGCCGGAGCAAGAAAAGAGCCCCCGGGATCGGGAGCTCTTTCCTCTTCGTCGCTTCGTTGAGCTTAGAAATCCATACCTTCCATCCCGCCGCCGGGCATGGGAGGCATCTTGGATTCCTTCTTCGGCAATTCCGCAACAGCGACTTCCAGCGTGAGGAACATGGAAGCGACCGATGCGGCGTTCTCCAGTGCGGAGCGCGTCACCTTCTTGGGGTCGATGATCATGGCCTTCACCAGATCCTCGTACGTGCCGTTCATGGCGTTGTAGCCCTCGGCGCCCTTCTTCTGCAGGACTTTCTCCACCACCACCTTGCCGGCGTCGCCCGCGTTGTTGGCGATGTTGACGAGCGGGGAGAGGAGTGCGGCCTTCACAATGTCGATGCCGACCTGCTCATCCTTATTCGTGGCCTTGGCCTTCTCGAGCGCGGGAAGCGTGCGCAGGTACGCAACGCCGCCGCCCGGGAGGATGCCTTCCTCCGCTGCGGCACGCGTGGCCGAGAGCGCATCTTCCACGCGGTGCTGTCGCTCTTTCTGCTCCACCTCTGTGGCCGCGCCGACCTTGATGACGGCGACGCCGCCGGACATCTTTGCGAGGCGTTCCTGGAGCTTCTCGCGATCGAAATCGGATTTCGTTGTTTCGAGCTGCGCCTTGATCTGGTTCACGCGGGTCGCGATGTCTTTCTTGTCGCCGCCGCCATCCACGATGAGCGTGGCATCCTTCGTCGCGACGACGCGGCGCGCGGTGCCGAGATCCGCGAGCGTCGCATTCTCCAGCTTGAGGCCCACCTCCTCCGAGATCACGCGGCCGCCAGTGAGCACCGCGATGTCCTTGAGGATTTCCTTGCGGCGGTCGCCGAAGGCCGGGGCTTTCACGGCAAGCGTGCTGAACGTGCCGCGGAGCTTGTTCACCACGAGTGTGGCGAGCGCCTCGCCTTCCACGTTCTCCGCAATGATGACGATCTCCTTGCGGCCCTTCTGCGCGAGCTGCTCGAGGAGCGGCAGAATTTCCTGAATGGAGCCGATCTTCTTATCCGTGATGAGGATGGATGCGTTCTGGAAGACCGCCTCCATGCGCTGCGTGTCTGTGATGAAGTACGGCGAGATGTAGCCATTGTCGAACTGCATCCCTTCCACGTACTCCTTCTCAATGCCGAGTGTCTGGCCGGCTTCCACGGTGACGACGCCGTCCTTGCCGACTTCGTCGATCACCTCCGCAATGACGCTCCCGATCTCCTCATCCTGCGCGGAGATGGTGGCGACCGCTTTGTACTCTTCCTTCATTTTCACATCCTTCTTCATCTTGTTGAGTTCCGCGACGACAATCTCCACGGCTTTGTCGATGCCGCGTTTGATGGAGATGGCGTTTGAGCCGGATGTGATGTGCTTGAGGCCTTCCTCCATGATCGCGTGGGCGAGAACCGTGGCCGTCGTGGTGCCGTCACCCGCGGCGTCGTTCGTCTTCGTGGCAGCCTCCTTTACGAGTTGTGCGCCCATGTTCTCGAACTTGTCCTCGAGCTCGATTTCCTTGGCGACCGTGACGCCGTCCTTCGTGACGGTTGGGGCGCCGTAGCTCTTCTCGAGGAGCACGTTCCGGCCCTTGGGGCCCATGGTGGAACGAACAGCTTCCGCGAGCTTGGAGACTCCCTTGAGGATCTTCTCGCGGGCGTCGTTGCCGAAGATGAGTTGCTTAGCCATAGTGATGCGGGGGAGGAAAAATGAGGGGGGAATGGGTGTGGTTTACGCAACCTTCCCGAGGATGGAATCCAAATGGAGGATCTTCACTTCGACGTCCTTTCCGCTCTTATCCTTGAGCTTGACGTCGTCGCCGGCGTACTTGCCGAAGAGCACCTTGTCGCCGACCTTGAGAAAGTCCTGCGGGTTGGCGCAATCCTTGCCGATGCCGCCTTTGCCGAGGGCGATGACGACGCCCTCCTGCGGTTTATCCTTGTCGGCGGTATCCGGAATGACGATGCCGGATGCGGTAACCTGTTCCTGCTCCATCGGACGGACGACGACGCGGTCGCCGAGGGGCGCGATCTTCACGGCGAGATCGGTAGCTGCCATAACGGGAAGAGGGGAAGAGAAGTAGAAAGCGGTTGGATGCTTCCGCTGCGCGGTTTCACTCCGCCGGGAAGTCTGTTAGCAGTCGCAATTATAGAGTGACAATCACGAGCGTCAAGCGGATGCGGGTCAGCGCAGCAGCGCGCCGACGGATGTTCGGAAGCTGCGCACGCCAATGTCCGGGGAAAACTCCATGGCTTTCGCAAGGAGGCTCGCGAGTTTTCCGCGCGTGATGGGCGAGAGGAGCGCAGTCGCATCGGTGGGGCCGATGAGGCCGTTCCGGATGGCGAACGCCGCGTACGGCTCGCCCCATTCGTACCCGGTGGGGAGCAGGCTGTTTTCGGCGGTGTAGCCATCCGGCACCGCCCCACTTGCCCGCAGCATGATTGCCAGTGCATCGAGGAGCGTCGCTCCGGCGAACGGCCGGGCGTTCCCCTCGGCATCACCTTGGACGATGCCCCACTCCGCCGCCGTCGTGAAAACGCGGACGGCTTCGTCGAGCGATGCGTCGCCGGATGCGGCCTGCGGCAGATCGGTGAAATGCGCGGGTTCCTGCGGAAAGGCTCCGGAAACCGGGATGCAGTTCGCCGCGAGCGCGCTGCGAAGCACCTCGGCGCGCGTTGCCGGATTCTCCGGCCGGAAGAGCCCATTCCCGCTGTCTGCGAGAACGGCATCACCCGTCGCGAGGACGAAGGTCTCCGTGAGGAGACCAACCGCAGCAGAGAGCGGGGATTGCGGGAGAATATCTCGGAACTGCCGCCGTCCAGCGGGATCGAACGCAAGGCATGCGTTGACCGCTGGGGCGCGCTCCTCGCAGCTCAAACCCGGCGAGGGCGTGAGACTGCCAACCTGTGGGACAGGGGGATAGAAGAATTCCCGCGCGGCGAATTGCTGCGAGTGCAGATCGAGTTGAAAGACGTACGAGGCGATCGCCGGATCAGGATTGAGCGCCATGATGTTGAAGACAAGCGTGCTCAATGCGCCGCGGTCCATGGATGCTGCTGGATCGAAGGAGCTGTCCACGAGGTGATTCGCGCGGGCGAAGAGGACGTACGGTTCGTACCACGAGGCTCCTGCGCCGGCGGTGAACCCTTTCGGCTGCGCGCCGGAAGCGCGAAGCAGCAGCGCGAGGATTTCCGCATTGTTCGCCTGTGCGAACGGCCGCGCGGTGCCATCCGGATATCCGGTGGCAACGCCGTGCCGAGCGGCAGTCGAGAAGATGCGTGCGAGAAAATCCTGTGCGGCGTCATCAGAGTGTCTGCCCGGGATATCCGTGAATCCCTGCCATGTGGCAGGGATGTCGTCATCAATCGGGATGCAGTTGGCGATGAGCGCGATCTTCACCACCTCGAGCCGGGAGGCGCTGCGATCAGGCTGGAACGGGAATGCGCCGCTCCGGAATTCCTGTTGCTGTTTGCCCGATGAGTGGTTGCCATGCCCGCTCACGATGTAGTCGCCGGTCAGGCGGATCTGCGTTTTCTTGAGCGCTTCGATGGATGGTGATGCCGGATGGCCGCCGATGTCGGTGAACGTGATCGGCCGATCGGGAACGAACTGGAAGCAGCTCTCCGTGCCGGAAAGCAGCGTGCGGTTGATGAGCGCGTCGGGGATTGCACAGCCCTGTGCGTCGATACTGTTGGATACTTCATCAATGAGACCGCCGCCGTAGGCACCAGGGGCGAGTGCCGTGCCTGCGGTCGTCTCGGAGTCCGTCGTCCGCGTCGTCGTGCCTGCCGCGTTTCCGCTCGTGCCGGCTGTACTCGCCGACGGGCTGGTGCCCGCAGTGCCCGCGGCGCTGATCGCGGAGAGGACTATCGTCGTGCTATTCGTGCCGTTCTGCGCGTCGAGATCGGCAGCGGTGGCAACTGCCGCCGTGTTCTGTACGCTCGGCAGCGCGCGGGAGCCGATAGCGACGGTGATGGTGATCGGAGGGGGGATGGCTCCGGCGGCGATGTGTCCCTGGTGCAGGCACTCGATCGCCTGTCCCGCGATCGTGCATGCCCAATCTGTCCCGGCAACTGCGACGGGCGAAAGTCCGGATGGGAGTGTGTCGCTCACGGTCGTCAAGCCCACCGTCGGACCGGTTCCTACGTTGGTCACGGTGAGCGTGATCGCGGCGCGGCCGCCAACCGTGAAGGGGCCCTGCGCCTGCATGCTGATGGAGAGATCCGGCGTGACGTATCCGTACGTCACCGTTGCCGTTGCCGAGGCGGAGAGCGTGGATTCGGATTGGAGGTTCCCCGCGCCGTCGAAGCGGGAGACGCCTTCCGCGGAGAGCGGCAGATCAATCGTGCCCTCGCCGCTGAAGAGTGCCATGTCCGAAGCCGAGAGTGCGCCGAGATCGGCCGTACTCGTGCTCGTTGCGGCTATGCTGTAGGTTCCGCCGGAGTTTCCGGCAAAATCCACTGTTCCATCGAAGGCGGAGAATTCCCCGACCTTGGAATCTTCCGGTGCATGCGAGAGGAGCGCAGAACCATCCGGTCGCGTAAGCGTGAGTTCCGCGGCGAGATGGGAGGTGACGGTGCTCGGGGCGGGATCCACGCTCTCGACAGCGAGCGTGCCCTCGATGGTCGATGCGAGCGTGACGCTCACCGATGTGAGCGTGCCCGATGCCGTAGGGAATTTGGGAAGGGGAATGCTCTGCGCCCAGTTGGTCTTCGTGAGGGGGATGACTGTCGTATAGGTGACGGTTTCTGCGTGCGCCGTTCCTGCGGAGATCGCGGAAACAATGCAGGCCAGCAGTGCAAGACACAGCATGATCGGCGCGTCTATCGCTGCGGGGAGGCGTCGCATGATAGGGATACACTAGAGTGACGCCGGCCGCAGGGGCAAGCGTGCCCCGTTCCTATGCCGCTGCCATTGCGTGCTGTTCGATGAATTGCAGGGGATGCACCGTCCGTGCGGCGGCTTCCTCCGGCGTGGGCATGCGGGCAGGCCAGTAGTGCGTGAACGTGCCGGGCTTCCCGCGGTCAATCTGCAAGTGGAGGTGTGGCGCGGTTGCGGCACCGGTCATACCCGCCAGTCCGATGATCTCTCCCGGGGCAACCTGATCGCCGACGACGGCCATGCTGTTGCTCAGGTGCCCGTAGACCGAAAAGAACGTGCCTTCCCCCGGCAGTCTGTGCTCGATCACGACATAGGTGCCCATGGTTCTGTTCTGCCCGACCATGTGCACGCGGCCGCCGCCGATCGCGCTGATTGGCGTGCCGGCTGCGAGCTTAAGATCAATGCCGGCGTGCGAACCCGTGAATTCCCCGGCATCGAGGTCGTATGCCCCGAAGAAACGCGTGGAGTAGTAGAGCTTCGCGGTGAGCGCGGAGAGATTTGCCTTCCTGTTGCCGAGCATGTTCTCGATCGGCTTCGTGAGCACGGCGAGATCGTACGGAGGGACGGGGACGAAATCCTGTTCCTGCATTTGCGGGAATGTCCTGTTCCATTCGGCGGGATTCTCCATACAGCCCCAGTCCGGCACGCGTTCCACGGGTTGCACGGCAAAACCGAATGCCGGGAATGTTTTCTTCTCCTCCTGGAGAACTGATGCCGCAACAGGTATGCGTTGTTTCCCCTTCTGCACGGCGCGGGGTGCCGAGAGGGGATTCTCCGGTGCAGCGGGGAGGATTGCGGCAGGGGCAGGGGAGGATGGCCGGCCGCTCATGAGGGAGAGCAGGCGGCTCAGTTCACGGTTTCCGAGCCCGAGAAGCGTGATGATAAGAGCGAAGCTTGCGATGCCGCTCACGAGTGTCTTGCGCCATTCACGGCGCAGCCAATCACGTTCGGTGTTTGTGGATGGTGTGTGTGTTTCGCCCACGTCGGATTTTGGACTAAAGACAATTATAACATATTCCTAAGGATAAGTACATATCCTGGAAACAAGGAAAACGCTCAGGGAAGCAGGAATTCAGGAGTCGCCTGTTCCGCGGAGCACATCTACCCGCGTGATGTGGCTGTAGCACGCGGGAGCGCCGCTCGCCGCGCTCGACGGCAGCTTGCTCAAGCGCAGGAGGATTGGCTGCCGCTCGGATGAATCGAGAATGGCTCTGCTCCCTGCAATCGGGATGCCGAACGTCGCCATGCCGAGCTCGTCCGACTGGTTCTCAAACTGGATTTCCCCTCCGCGCACGCACCCGATGCCGATGCGCCCGGGACCGGCGAAAGCGTTCCCGTCGCTGGCCGCAAGGAACCTGTCGAATGCCGGGTTGCCGCTCTCCTGCACCATGAGCCAGACGTATGGCATTTCTCCATCTTCCCGCATCGCGTACCCCCGGATGTAGACGGTGCCCGAGGGATTCCACGGTTCCTCGAACGTGAACGTGCCCACAGGCAGATTTCTGGCATCCCACGACGCGTGGTCGGAGCCCCTGCCGGGCTGCGGCACGGTGCCGTTCGCGCCGGCATCCACGATCACCACGGGCGAACACGCGGAGAGGAATAGGCAAATCAGACCTACGGGAAGCCAATATTGCGTGTTCCTCAGCATGAGTCCGGAACGGGAGTGCGCCGATGGTACTGATCTGATTCCCCGTGTCAACGAAGGGAAGTTGGCGGGCTGACAGGCCTCCTTGACCTTGCTAGAGTGCGGTGCCATGCGGAGGCTCCCGATCATCATCGTCATGGCGCTCCTTGCGTCGTGTGTGCCTGCGGAGAATCCGAAGGTACTCAGCGGTAGCAGCCGGTCTTCTGCGCAACCGGAGAGAGGAACAATGAGTGCGGCGGCGGGCTTGGCGGCTGGAAAGGGGGATCCCGGACTGCCCGCATCCGTGCTCCTTCCCGTGCCCTTCGCGCCGCAGGCCCCGTTTGCGGACTGGAGCCCGCCGTTCGACGAAGCCTGCGAGGAAGCGTCGCTCCTGCTTGCGGAGTTCGCGTTGCGCGGAGAGCCGCTGAGCAAGGAACGAATGGCGGAGGAGATCCGCAGGATGGTCGCCTGGGAAGAGGGGCACGGGTATCCGATCGACGTGACGATTGCCGAGCTCGCGGAAATCGCCCGCGCGTACTTCGGCAGGAGCGCGACGGTCTACGGGGGGAAATCGGTGACGATAGATACGCTGAAAGATCTGCTCGCCGCGGGACATCCCGTCATTGTTCCGGCGGCCGGACAGCGGCTTGGGAACCCGTACTTCAGCGGCGAAGGGCCGCCGTACCACATGCTCGTGCTCCGCGGGTACGAAGAGGGAGGATTCTTCTCCGGTGAGCAGTTCATCACGAACGACCCTGGCACGAAGCGGGGAGAGGAGTACCGGTACGATGCGGATGTGCTCCTTGCCGCCATTCACGACTGGACAGGCGCGAAGGAGACGATCGAATCCGGCAGGAGGGCAGTACTCGTCATCGGGGAATAATAAACCGGCCAGCATCGTGCTGGCCGGGTGGAGCGGGCTCTCTTGGTCTTCGGTTGTTTACGTGCTGTCAGGCGCGCTCTGCGAGCCGCCACTCCACGTCCACCTGCTTCGCGATGTTATCCAGGTAAACGCGGAGTCCGTACGAGGGGATCGCTTCGTAGCCGACGCCCGTCACGGGGAATCCCGTGCCGAGCGCGAGCTCGGCCGCGAGGGCTTGCTGTGCCACGAACGGTTGCGAGAAGACGCCGAGGCACGGCCCGATCGGTGGCGCGAACTGCGTCTTCCATGCGGTTGCGGTGTCCTCCACGCTCGCGTTGCGGTCTGCCGGTTTGGGGCAGTGCGTTGCGTCGACGAAGAGGCTATCCGGCCACGGGAGCACGGAACAGAGCTTCCGGAAAACGTCGAGCATCATCTGCGATTCGACCGCAGTTCTCAGGGGGGAGCTTTCCTCGTCCCGCATGAGCGTGCGCCCGCTTCCGAGCAGCACCAGGCGTTCGAACCGCACGCGCTCGTCCATCCAGAGTTCCGTGAGGAACCGGATCCGCTTTTCAACCGCGGTGCGCTTGGCGCCACCGACGAGAGCGTAACTGTAGGTTCCCCCTGCCGTGATGGCGTCGACCATACCGAGCGAACGGAAAATCGGCAGGAACTGGGGGAGCTTGGACCTGTCATCGTCGTCCGAGATCTCGGCGCGCAGCTTGCCCGGCACGAGCCAGGCGAACTGCAGCGCATCGCGGATGCCGCGCATTGAGCCGTCGTGGCCGATGTGGAACAGCCTGAGGAGCTCGGTGAGCTCCGGCCGCGGCACACCCGAAGTGTCAAAGAGCCGTTGTGTGGTCTTCATGGGGCCCTCCTTTCTGTCTTTAAGAGGCTGCAGGTGACCACTAAATATATCTATAACTTAGTATTGTTTTCCAGTCAATGGTGCCGACGAGAGGAATCGAACCTCCACGGGATTGCTCCCACACGCTCCTGAAGCGTGCGCGTCTACCAATTCCGCCACGTCGGCACGGGTGAGAAAGTAGACCGTGGCGGAGTATACGCAGGGGGGGGAAGTGTGCAAAGATGGGGCGTGCACATTTCCCGGTCCTGGAAAGCCTGGTTCACACAGGAGCGCCTTCATGGCGCCACTGTTGTGTGCGTTCTCCTCTTCCTCGCATTCGCCATTCTCTGGAAGGGCGGCAAGGCACTCGATGCGACGTGGCTCCTCACGACATTAGCATGGCTCTGCACGGTGGATACCTGGGCATTCCCGCGCAGGGAACGCACTGGTGCCCCCGTAGCTCTGTGGCTGCTCCTGATGCTCTCTGTTTTCTGGATTGTCGCGAGTTTCGCTCAATCCAGCACGGGCAATTACGGTTTCGATGAGGTGCTGCGATCCGGCTCGCTCGTGCTCCTCTGCCTTTGGTCTTTGCGGCAGGTGGCTGCGGGAGGGGAAGAGGCCGGGGTTTTCCAGCAGAGATTTGCCGGAGTGCTCACGGTGTCGGCCGTTCTGGCCTCGTGCATCGGGTTCGTCGTGTACGTCCTCCAGCCGGTGGAGCGGGGGGTGGGGAGCTTCTTCGATTTCCGTTTCCACACGGATTACTGGCCGAATGCCTGGGCGGAGTTTCTCCTCTTCGCATGGCCGCTCGCGCTCTGGTGGTTTTCCCGCAAGGGGCGGCGGCTTGCGGCACTCTTCTTCCTCGGCTGGCTTGCCGCGAGCCTGCTGCTCTCCTACTCCCGCGCAGGGGTCATTGCGTTCGCGGCGCAGATTGTCCTGTGGGGCGTGCTCGCGCTCCGCGGTGGGGGGATGGAGAGGGTTCGCGCCTTCTCCCGCTCGGCGCTGCCGCGGGTGCTGGCCGTCACTGCCGTTGCCATGCTGATTTTTGCGGCGGCGAATCAGCTGCGCGGGAGGATGTTCCCGGTGCAATCGCTCACGGAGAAGGCGATGTTCGCCGCATCCGAGGGGACATCTTCCGTCTCCGAGCGCAGGCAGTTCTGGGGGCAAGCGGTGAGACTTGCGCTCGACCGGCCGCTCTACGGATGGGGCCCGTACAGCTTCCGCTTCGTGCAGCCGCGGTATCAGGAACAGGTGCTCGCCACATCAGATCACCCGCACAACGTGTTTCTCAAACTTGCCGCGGAACAGGGAATTCCTGCGGCATTCCTGTTCGCAGGCATGCTCACGCTCATCGCTGCGGGGTGGCTGGTTCGACGCAGGCCGGCAGAACCGGAAACCATGGAGATCGGCATGTTCCTCTTCCTCGCCGTGTCCGGCGTGCTCATGCACAATCTCGTGGATTACAACTTGCAGTTCGTCGGCATCGCGCTGCCGTTCTGGATGGCGGTTGGGATGCTTGCAGCGCAGCTGCCCGCAGATCCAGGTGTTCCGGTGCGTCTTCGGAGAACTACGGAAGTGCTGCTTGCCACGCTCCTCATGCTCACAGCGGTCGTGGAGGGGCGGTTCCTCGTGCTCTCGTCACTCGGGCGGCATGCGGAAGCACGTGGAGATTCCGCGGCAGCGCTCCGCTGGTACGACGAGTCCCGCGCAGAGCGCTTCAGCAGGGATTTGCACCTGAGCAGGGCACTCCTGCGTCTTGAGCGAGGGGAGCTTCCGCAAGCGAGGGAGGCTCTCGGGGATGCGTTTACGCAGAACGGCGAGGATTGCCGGGCTTGGAAACTCAGGGGGGATGTGTGTCGCAGGGATGGCGATGCCGTGTGTGCCTTGGAGGCATACGAGGGGGCTGAGGAGCGTTGCGGATGGAATGACGTCGGCGTGCTCAGGGCATTTGCGGAGACCCTCGAGGAATCCGCGCCGCGAAGCGCGCTCGATGCACGACAGGAGAAATTCCGCACGCGCATGCAAGCGTTCGCCGCTGCGATCCGGCAGAACGCCCACTTCATTGCTCTCTCTGGCAATACGGAGGAATTCCTCAGGGCGGTGGGGGATTTGAGCAGGATGTACCCCGACGATGAGCCCCTCTACGTGGTGCTCGGCGCACAGGCGTCGCGGAACGCGGAGCGCGAACGCGCGCGCTTCCAGGCACGGCCGCCGGGGATGCTCTGGTAGCGCTGGTTGCCTGGATCGGCGGGATTGCGTAGTCTTGGGCTCCATGTTTTCGCCTCCCATGAACGTGCTGCGATATGCCTTCATTGTGCCACTGTTCTGCGTTGCTCTCACCGCATGCAGCGGGGAGCCGCAGGATGCCGTTGCGGTACCAGCTGTGGGGGATCAGCCGAGAGTGGAGTACACCGTGCCGACGGGGGAGAATAAGTACCGTGACCTGGAACACGGAAAGGAGGTCTGGTTCGCAATCGGGGCTCTTGGAGGCGTGAATGGCGTGAATGCGAACGGCGTTGCGCAGGCGCATGGGTTTGAGGATGGGGCATACCGTCTCACTATCCAGCTCAACGTGGAACGAGCGCCGGAGGGCATATTCTATGAAGGTTGGCTGCTCAGAGACGGCGCAGAACCGCTGAGTACCGGCCATTTGCGCAGCCGCTTTGGCGACGTGAGGCACGCGCTGCAGTTCGATACCGATGCGGACCTGCGGGAGTTTCTCCAGGTTGCCGTCATGCGGGAATCCGATGACGGGAATCCTGCTCCTGGGGAACGTATTGCAGAGGGGGTTCTGCGGCCGCAGGAACGGGGCACAGGGCAACAGTAGCAGCCCGTTTATGCGGCGTGCGCGGGATGAGGATCTGCAGGATCGTTTCCCGCTTGCCGTGGACGAGCGCCTCAACTTCCTCGTAGACCCAGAAGTAGAGGTCGTTTTCGCCGCGGTAGACCGTGCGGCGAAGCACTTCCGTTCCGTTCGTTGCTTCTTGATGGGCGATTTCCATGGGAGAGAGTGGGGGAAATACCAAAAAACCTCGTCCAGTGTCAGGGAGCGGGCGGGCGAACGTCAGGATGTACCGGTTATGCGCAGCGCAAGCCCTCGCTCCGACCGGAACAGGAGGAAACAGGGGAGCAGGAGAGGATATACGCTGTATTCACGACTTCACTGTACCCTCCTGGAGGCCGCAGTCAACGTTGAAGGAGCCCCCTCGCTCCCTGTGCGGTTTCCCGCGGTGGGAGGAGAAGTGTGCGCCCTGCCCGTCCAGTGTTTCCTCGCCGCGCGCGAGCCGGTCTCCGCCATCCTGCTTTTGCCCTTGAACACTCGCAGGACCATCCGGTGTTCCTTCGCAACGGTCTTAGAAGACCGGATTGCGCATCAGGAGTTGCAGCGAGAACGCTGCGATGAGGCACGCGTGCAACAGCACGACGGGCCAAGGAACTTGGTATGAAGTGTATTTCACGTGTTTCATCATAGGGGGGAAGAGACAAAGGCCGGCAGTGTACGGACTCGCGAAATGTTGTCCAGTGATGGTTGAACAGTTTGTGTGTTCAGGGGAAGGATCCGTATGGCAATGTATTGTGTTTTACGCATGAATAAGAGCAAAAGTGTATATTCTTGTCTCCGCTGGACATCCGGACTAAAGTTTGTACAAAAAATGTATTCAATTTGTGGAGTGGAAAACGGGTTTTCGGCTTGGATATGCCGGAGATTTCTGTGCTCGGGAGCAGTTTAGGCAGTTTCCTGGGTCGAGCTCTGCGAAGACGACCTGACGCGCATTTTCGCCTTGAGCACGCAGTAGTGAATGGCATCCGACATTGCCTGGCTGCTTGCGGCAAGCACGTCCGGACCGACGCCTGTCGTGTAAAAACGCTCCTCCCCGTCGCTGAATTCCACAACGACTTGTACCTCGGATGCCGTTCCCTCGGCCGAAGGGAGCTTGTGGACCTCGTAATCGAGGAGTTCCAGGCGTTTCGTCTCGGGAATCCTGCGGCCGAGTGCCTTGAGGAACGCCTTCTGCAGCGCGTCAACCACGCCCTTTCGGCTCCTGCCGACTTGCACTTCCGGCTCGTCGTCGCCGTTCACTCGTATTTCGAGCGTTGCCTGGGCGCCGCTCTCGGAGCTGTCCAGGAATTCGTACCGTTCAATCTGGAATCGGGGGTGAAACACCCCGAAATCCCGCAGAACCATGAGGAGGAACGATGCTTCCGCATCGCGGTAACGGATCCCGCGGGATTCCTGCTCCTTGAGGAGCTGGAGCATGCGGTCCTTTGCCCGTGGGGTAGAGAGCAGTGCGCGCGTTGTATGGTCGAGGAACACCGCTCGGGCGAGGAAATCCTCGATATTCCCGTGCCCGGCCTGCTTGGAGAGGATGCTCCTGCTTTCATTCCCCACGTCTCCAGCGTCCATGAACTGGTTCGCGTGGGCGAAGCGCTGGTTTCCACGGACGTGCTGTCCGGCCTTGTGGGTGAATGCGTCCGCACCGACGAAAGGGGCGTTGCGCGGAATTCGTGCGTGGAGGATTTCTGCGGCTTCCTCCGCTGCTCCTTTGAGCTGCGCGAGGAGGGGGACTGTCGAGTATCCCATGCGGTGCAGATTCGGCAGCACGGCGGTGTGGTTTGCGTTACCCACCCGCTCGCCCTGGCCGTGCCATGTTCCCTGGTAGTGCCGCGCTCCTCCGGCAATGCCTGCGAGCGTGTTCGCGGTCGCCATATCGCCATCGTTGTGCATGTGCACGCCAATGACGGCGCGTCCGCCGAATGCCCGCACCGTTTCCTCGGTGATGCGGGCAACCTCGTGCGGGAAGCTGCCCCCCTTCGTATCGCAGAGGACGATGCGGCGGACTCCTGCTTCAGCCGCCGCATCAACTGCCTGCATGGCGGCATCTGCATCCTCTTTCCAGCCGTCGAAGAAGTGCTCGGCGTCGAACGTGAGATCCTCGATGCCGACGCTCCGGAGGTACTGGAACGTATCGCGGATCATTGCGAGGTTCTCCGCCGTTGTCGTTCGCAGTACCGCTTCTACCTGCGTGCGCGACGCCTTGCCGACGACGACGAGGGCCGGCGCACCCGATTCCACGAGTGCACGAAGCCCCGGATCCTTCTCGGCGGAGCCTCCTGCGCGGCGCGTAGCACCGAAGGCAGCAAGCTTCGTTCTGCTTAGGTTCCGAGGATGTTCGCGAAAGTACTGGTACACGGCCCGGTCCGCCGGATTCGATTCCGGGAATCCGGCCTCGGTGTAGTGGATCCCGAGCGCGTCGTTGAGCTTCACGAGCGCAATCTTCTGGAGCGCCGTGAGGGTGAGGAGCGGCGACTGGTCCAGATCGCGGGGGGTATCGAGCACTTCGACGCTGCGCTCAAGGGAATCCGGGTACATGGAGTGGAGTGGAGAAAGGAATACAGAAAACGTCCGCGGCCTTCTTGCTGGCGCGGGAGCGAAAATGAGTAATCGGATCAGCAGCTCCTCCCTACGCCAGGCGCGGGATAATGATGATGCTGCCGATAATTGTCAGTGATCTCCTCATGAATGTGCGAGCGGATGCTACCGGTGTTCTTAGCGATGTCAAGTTTCCGCGTTGAACGTGGAGAACACGACCATCGCATCTTCCCGCGCGTAGGCCGTGCGCACGTGCACGTGGACATGCTCATGCTCCATCGCCATGGCGAGAATCCTGTGCCGGAGCTCTATGACATCCTGATCGCCGAAATCATCGGTGGCCGTATCGATGCTGTAGAGGAGGTCGTCTTCCTGCAGGGTGTACCATTGCCGCTGGTCCGGCGGGTTCGGCGACACGGTAACATTCGAAGGGAATTCCCCCGTTTCAAGAAGCCGGTGCATGAGCCGTTTCGGCGGGTCCGGGGAGAAGCAGTACGAGCGAATGTTCCAGGGTGTTCTGGCTGCGGAGTGGAGGAGGACGGTGCGAATCCATGGATCGGCGGACCATTCCTGCAATTGCCTCATGCACTGCTCCGCGCCGTCGATGGATGACCGGAACGGCGCCTCGTGGTAATCCGGTATGGTATGGGTCTCCGTTTTTGCCGAGTACCGTGTGTCCTGGTAGAGCGGGATGGCCTCTTCGAGTGGAGAATCCTTGCGCTCGGGGAGGGAGGGGATGAGGTGTACGCGGTCCGGGAGAGGACCGAAGTGTTCCCGGAGGAAGAGCATGGCGGATCGCGGCGCACGCTCGAGGTTTTCCTCGATCTCCGCGAGCACGTCCCGGAAGCGCTTTCCGGAGGTGAGATCGGCAATCAGGGCCAATTCCTCCTCGGATTCCGCGGCGATGGATGGCGACCATCGCGGAAGCTGCGGCACGACGACGCGGTAGTGATCCGAGAGCTCCGATTGCCTGCACTGTTGCACGCGCGCCGAACGCGTTTGGAGCGAAACGATGTCATGCTCTGCAAGCAGTGTTTTAAGGGTGCTGGAACTCCGGGGGGTGAGCTCCTCCGAGAGCCGGTTGCGAAGGAATTGCGTGAGCTCGGCGGCATTGTCGCCGGTAAATGAGAATTCCCCCGCGAGGTCCCGTGCAATCGGGTGCTCGGTTTGCGGGGAGTCCTGCGCTTGGTGCCTCCGGAGCGTGTTCGCTGCCTTCTCCGCGATCGTGCTCAAGGGTTCGGGTTTCGCATGCCAATCGCCGCTGTAGAGCACGAGTGTCTGGCCGCCGGGCAGCGTGCAGTCCACCGTGCGTTTCGCGCGGCGTTCCTGTGACGAGATGGTCGCGGGCCATGCATGGATGGAATCCGGCGCGATGCCGGCATGACGGAGCAGTTCCGCGAGTTCCGCGCGCAGGAAACCTTCCACGGCTCGTGCGCTGATTTTCAGCGTCCACGGTGTGTCTGCAAGTGATTCTTCCTGCAGGAGCGGTTCCGATACTCGCTGTGCCTCCTCTTCCATTGGTAGCATTATTCAGAGTATTGCATTGTTGTCAAATACGGAGGGGTGCGATGTTGGAGACAGAGGAACTTAGCGCTGCCGCAGAGAAAACGACGCAGTTCCACTTCCTTTTTTTCGCAGAATGCTTACGATACCGCTGGTCCGGGGTGTAGCTCAGTTGGCTTAGAGTGCACGGTTCGGGTCCGTGAGGTCGTGGGTTCGAGTCCCACCACCCCGACCATCGTCCATGGGAGCAAACGGACACATTGTTTCCTGCGTCACAGAATCAATCGGGCAGTTCGTTGACAGTGAAAATCCGTACGGGTAGATGGTACCCATGCACAGCAATCACGAGGGCGAATTGTACCAATCATACGCAGACCAGGGCCGCGAAGGCGCGGACATTGTTTCCCTCCTGCAGGCGGAACGGGGGATCGGTTTCACCGAGGCGCTGCGTATTGTGGAGCAGGCTGGTCACAGGGTGCGCCGCGGTCAGAACAACGTCGAAGTATCCGATCGATCGGAAGAGCAAGGATACGGGGCGATGAGGAGGCCGGTGAACGTCACGCTTGTTTCCATTATGGAATCGACAACACGGGAGGTGATTGCGGCGAGAGTGCTGGCAGCGTTTGCAAAGCCTTCGGGGAACGGTTCTTCGCCCGATGTTTCTTCACAGGAAGCCTGAACATCACTCGAGCTCCTCGATGCGGCTCGTGCCGTCATGCACGATGAGGATAACGATGCCGAGAGCCATGGAAAGCACGTAACTCATCACCTCGTTCTCCGGGAATAGGAGCACATCGAAGATGCCCCAGATTCCGCGCCAGAAGAGCACCACAGCGGTTCCGACGATGACCGAACTCACAACAGGGTATCGCTTCTCCACGGCGTGCGCATAGACCATGCGGCAGGAATTGAGGAAGGATGACTTCCGGCGGGCAGTGAATTTTGTGAGTTTCACGAGAGTATTATACTACATTTATCAATGTATGGAAAGCGCTGGAACAACAGGCTGCAAATACACTTCTGGCGTGCTGCAGAACGGTGATTCGGCTCTGGGTGAAGAGTTCTTCCGACGGTCCGTCCTCCGCGTTGCCGAGGAACTCCTCGGTGCGACGCTCGTCCGGAGTGTGGCGGGGGTTGAGCACCGGGCGGTGATCCGCGAGGTGGAAGCGTACGACGGGCCGCAGGATAAAGCATGCCACGCCTCCCGCGGCTGTACGGAGCGAACGAAGGTGATGTTCGGGCAGGCTGGCCGTTGGTACGTGTACTTCGTGTACGGCATGCACTGGATGCTCAACATCGTCACCGGTGAACAGGGATACCCGGCGGCGGTGCTCATTCGTGCAGCGGGGGAATGGGGTGGCCCGGGCAAACTCACGAAGGCGCTCTCGATTGACGGTGGATTGAACGGCTGCCCCGCGGATCCGTGTTCCGGGCTCTGGATTGAAGCACGCACGGGCCGTGTATCCGCCAGGCGCATCAAGAGGACTCCGCGCATCGGCGTGGACTACGCGGGTGCGTGGGCGCAGAAACCGTACCGGTTCCTTCTGGTATAATCTGGCCATGCGATTTCCATATGTGCTTCCGTTCACAGTGCTCCTTCTCGTATCGTGTGGGCAGAACCCTGCCCCCGAAGAGGTTCCTGCAGGGAATTCAACTGCCTCTGTTCTTCCCAGTACGGCAATGCACATCGTGACGCCAGCATTTATCAGAAACGGCCAGATCCCTGCCGCATACACGTGCGATGGCGAGAATCTGAGCCCGCCGTTCGCATTTTCCGGGATTCCGGAAGGAGCCCAGAGCCTTGCGCTGATCGTCGATGATCCTGATGCGCCGAGTGGCGATTGGGTGCACTGGATCGTGTACAACATCGATCCGTCCGTGACGGATGTCTCCAAGGGCACGGTTCCTCCGGGTGGCACTGAGGGAATGGGGAGCGATGGAAATGCCGCGTACGGCGGGCCCTGTCCTCCTTCTGGTTCACACCGGTACTTCTTCAGGCTGTATGCTCTCGATACGGCGTTGGAGTTTGGGGAACGGCCAGACAAAGCGTCACTCCTCCGTGCGATGGAAGGGCACATCCTCGCGGAGGATGCCATCATGGGGAAGTACGCGCGTGCCCAGCAGTGACTTTCTGGTACACTCAGAGTGATTCCTTCCTTCTCTCACCATGAAAATCACGAAGACATCCGGGATTCTCCTCGTGCTCCTTGCCGTCGCAGTCGTGCTGGTTGGCTGGGTGTGGACGACGTACAACGGTCTCGTGCAAGCCAGAGCAGCGCTCGATGCATCGTGGGCACAGGTGGAGACGCAGTACCAGCGCCGTTTCGATCTGATCCCGAACTTGCAGGCGACCGTGCAGGGCGCCGCGGATTTTGAGCAGGAGACATTCACCGCAGTGACGCAGGCGCGCAGCCAGTGGCAGGGTGCAGGCTCGCGTGAGGAAAAAATCGCGGCAATCAACGGGTTTGATTCCGCGCTCTCCCGCCTCCTCGTGACGGTGGAAGCCTACCCGACGCTCCAGGCCACGCAGGCGTTCCGCGATTTCCAGGTACAGATCGAGGGCACGGAGAACCGTATTGCGGTCGCGCGGCGTGATTACAACGAAGGCGTCCGCGGCTACAACGTGTACGTCCGCGTGTTCCCGCGCAACATCCTCGCAGGGGTCTTCGGGTACGAACCGGCGGCCTTCTTCGCGAGCGAAGAGGATGCGGCGCAAGCTCCGCAAGTCCAGTTCTGATGCGTCACGCTTTCCTGCTTCTCCTCCCTTGCCTTCTTGCCCTGGGGGTTCCCCCGGCGGAAGCCTTCACGGTGCCGCTGAATGACGGCTTCGTGACGGTGACGCTCGCCGACGAGGAACGCAGTACGGTGCTGACCGCAGAACAGGAGCAGCAACTGGAGGACCATCTCAGTGTGTATAAGGCACAAACGGGGAACGAGATTGCCATTCTCATCATCCCGTCTCTCGGCGGTGAACCGATTGCCGATACCGCTGTGGAGGTCGGACGTGCGTGGGGTGTTGGTACCGCGGAGAATGACAACGGCATTCTCATCCTCATGAGCTACGAGGATCGTGAAGTGTTCATCGCGACGGGCTACGGGTTGGAAGGTGCGGTACCGGATATCGTTGCCAAGGGCATCATTGAACAGGATATGCTGCCTGCCTTCCGAGACGGGCGCTTCGGCGACGGCCTAGAAGCAGCCGTGGCAGCGCTGGAGAAGCATATCGGCGGCGAGTACACGCAGGAGCGGTACGCAGAGCCGGAAAGCAGCGGCGGAGGCCCGGCGGGATTCCTCATTTTCTTCGCATTCATCCTCTTCGATTTTGCCGCCGCGCTTCTCGGCCGGACGAAATCATGGTGGCTTGGCGGTGTTCTCGGGGCGATTGCCGGCGTCGTTTTCACCGTTGTCTCCGGCTGGTGGCTGAGCATTCCGATTCTCGTACTCCTCGGGCTTCTGTTCGATTACGTCGTCTCGCGGGCGTTTCCAGCGGGAAACCTTTCCAGGAGGCGCCGTGGCTCGTGGATATCCACCGGACGCGGAGGGTCATCATGGGGCGGCGGCGGGAGTTCCGGTGGGGGATTCGGCGGTTTCAGCGGCGGGTCGTTCGGCGGCGGCGGGGCCGGGGGCCGCTGGTGAAATTCCCGTTACTTTTTCCGGAAGAACGGGAACTGGTTCTTCCCTGTCACCACGGTTTTGAGCCCCCACCAAACGATGGCGAGCTGTCCGAGGAGCAGCGCGGTTGTGCCGAGCCACGGCCGCGAGAGGAGCTCCTGCGTTGCACCGATCCGTTCTGCTGCGGCGTTCTGGGGATTCAGCAACTCCGGGGCGGATTCTGGCCCCTTCGGGATCGGCAGGCCTTCGGGGAGTGCGGGGGTGTGTGTCAGATCACCATTGTACCACAGAGTGACGGCTGGAGTCAGTCCGGCCATACATCTGTGTGGTACACTCACTACGTGGTTGTCGCCTCTGCTCTCGTCGCATTGTTCCTGCAGGATTTTGCAATTCCTGATCACCAGAAGATACTCCCGACCGTCGACGCAAGGGCGGCGCGCGCAGGGGTATTGGACGTGCTGGTCCAGAAAGCGGGAACGGTGACTTCCGTTGCCCGCGGCAGCCAGCGTATTCCCGTCATGGAGCTTACGATGCGAGCATCGTGTGTGGCGGATGTGCAGGTGCATTCCCTCGTGCTCATGCACAGGGGGCTCGGAAGCCAGGAGGACATCGATGCGGTGTACGCGGGGCTGGACGGTGTGCGTGTGAGCACCGCGCAAACCATTGCCAGCCATGATGGGCGCGTGCAGCTCCGTCTTCGCGATGTCGTTGTTCCCGCATGCGGTGCGAACACCCTCACAGTGTTCATGGACCTCTCGCCGGATGCAGCGATTTCCGGCGAACACCGCTTCGTCCTCGCGGGGGGCAATCCCCTCGAAACGAGCGCGGGGAGCGTGGCCATTGCGGAGCAGGGGGAGTCCGCGCTCCTGCGGGCAACGCCGTTCGAGAGCGGGAGTGTGAAGGTGGAGGTCATCCGACCGCTGGAACGGATTCGTTTCGGCGAGGGGAGAACAGTCGCGCGATTGCGCCTCACTGCGACGGGGAACAGGGCCCAGCGTATCTCGTCGATTCGTCTGGAAAATCAGGGTTCCGCCCAAGGGGATGACTTGCGGAACCTCGTCCTCACCACGAGCGCCGGTGCGAAGCTTTCCCGCGCGCTTCCGGCAATGGATGGGAAGTCCGTTCTCCTCACTCTTTCGCCGCCGCTCCTCCTTGAGCGCAAGCAGGAGCGCCTTCTCTCGCTCAAGGCGGATGTATGGGTCGGTGCGAGCACAACCGTCCGCTTCGCGATCGAGGAGCCTTCCGATGTCAGTGCGACTCCAGTGCGCAGTGCCCGGTAACAAGGATGGCGACGGTCAACGGGGAACCCCTGACAGGCGACCGTTGGCGTGGCACACTATGTGCTGCTATCGCTTTCCTTTCTTTTTCCGATGAGCTTCTGCAAGCACACACCACTCCTTTTCGTTTCATCTCTCCTCCTGTTCTCCTGTTCCCAGAAACAGGCGGATGTTCCCAAACTCGTGCCAGAGGAAGTTCTCGCAAGGAGTGCGGCTGCAGTACGGTTGCTGCAATCGTCGGAGTTTGCCGGGACTCTGAATTTCAGCATGCGGGATGCGGGAGAGAGCGCGTCGACGCTCTCGGGAGAAGCAACGCTTACCGGAATCCTCCAGGATTCCGGCGAGAGTGTTTCCCTCATGGTCGATGCGACGGTGCGGAGCACGGGCGATGAATCCGCTGTCCTGAAACTTAAGGGTGAAATGGTCTCCGTAGGCACAACAGATGTGTATCTCAGGCTTGCGAACTACACAGTGGAAGAGGGGCAGGGGCCGCTCTCTCCGGAGATTGTCTCGCGGTTGCAAGGGCAGTGGTGGCACCTCCCCGCGGCTGGCGATGCGGAGGACGGGCTCGTTCCCGTCACGCCGGATCCGGGCCTCCTCAAGGCACAGGCAGAAGTTGTCCGTGTGGTGGAGGACAAAGGTGTGACGACGCTCAATGGCATTCCTGTGTACCGCTACGCGGTCACAGCAGACAAGGAGAAGCTCGTCGCATTCCTCCGGAACGCTGCGAAAGAGCGCAGCGAGGAATTCTCGGAAGAGGAAACCCGTGCCGCGCTGGAACAGGTGTCCTTGGATGGTGAGCTCTTCATTGATGCGGAGAATTTCTTCGTCCGGAGAATTTCCTGGACGATCCGCAAAGGGAGCGAGGCAGAAGGGGAAGCTCTCACGATGATCGCGTTCCAGGTGGATTTTTCCAAGCACAATGAAGCTGCTGCTGTCGTTCCTCCTGCCGATGCGCAGACGTTCTCTCCCATGCTGCTTCTTGGTGGCAATGCGGCATTGCCGGCTCTCGGCGGCGCCTCGGGCGAAGCGCCTGCTGCGCTCGATGGGGCAATCCCGGATATCGAGGGTATGACCCCGGAGCAGCGCGAAGCGTTGATCGAGAGTATCCTAGGAGAAGGAGGAGAGGTTCCTTCTATTCTCCCCCAGGAGTAATTCGATGGATACGAAGCCGACTGTCGATGGCATCACGACGGCGCCTGCGGCACCGCAGCCTCCGGTCACCGGGCAAGTGCCCGCGGTGAGTCCGCAGGAACGCAGGAAAGCAGTGACGTTTCTTCTCCTCGTATTCGGTCTGCCGTACATCGCATACCTCGGTTGGTGTCTGTTCCTCATGTCGGTGCTTCCGGATCGGGAAGGGACGTACGAATCCTGGATCCCCATGGGAACCGCAAGCGGCTTCATCGGAGTGATCGTCCTCCTTTCGGTTGGCGTGCTCGCGGTGATGCGGATACTGCAGCAGGGAAAGCGCCTTCCATCCTTCACGGTTGCCATGAGCGCCATTCGCGTTGTTGCGGTACTTTTGCCGGGACTCGTGCTCGGCGTGCTCATGCCCATGACCATCGCGGCCGAGCCGAAGCTCTGGATGACGGTGGCAGATCCTGCAGACACTTCCGAACTCATAGCGCCCCTCGCAGTCACCCTCAGCGTGGAGGATGCCATGGACGTACTGCGCAGGCGGAATGTACGTCCGATTGCGTACCAGTGGGATTTCGATGGCGATGGGCAGGTGAATGAGGAAACGGTGCTCCCCGAGGCCACAGCGTACTACTCGCGCATGGGGCTGAAGGAGATCGCAGTGTCCGTGGAAACGAGCGACGGGAAACCGCGGGTGATCCGCCTGAAGCTCCCGATCCAGAAGGAGGTGTTCGAGGTGACGCCCATCGTTCCTATTGTCGATGAGCCCGCCAAGTTCAGCGTCGCGCATCTTGTGGATTTGCCGGAGGACATTCAGGAAGTACGTTGGGATTTCAATTCGGACGGCGAAATTGATCAGGTGTCGAACGCGCTCGACGTAGTGAACACGTTCGTCCGGCCGGGGACGGTGAAAGTTTCTGCAACCCTTATCTTCCGCAACCAGACGCAGCAGAAGCACGAACGGGAAATCCTCGTGAAGGAGCCTGAGCCGTTGCCGTTTGATATCCGCATCGTTTCGGAGCCGGAGATCCTCGTGAGTCCTCCGCCATTCCAGACCATTTTTCGCGTTGAGACGGAGGAACCGCTCCGCGCAGTCTCGTGGAATTTCGGCAGGGAAGATGAAATCCTGGAAGGCGAGCGTGTCGGCTACACGTTCGAGCAGAAAGGGAACTTCGTCGTAACGGCGGAGGCGAAGTCGACGAGCGGCGACGTGGCGAAGCTGTCGACCATTGTCCGCGTCGTCGATGAGTTGGAGATTCCGGATCTTTCGTTCTCCGGTTCGCCGGAAGTGGATATGAAAACGGGTTCCATCAAAGGAGAGGTTCCCCTCACCGTCAATCTGACGCCAAGGTCGAGCCTCCCCCTTGTCACGTACACGTGGGAGGCGCCGGAGGCGACGTCTGTCGGATCAACCGAAACGACGCTACAGGCGATTTACAGGCGTCCGGATACCTATACCGTGATTCTGCTTGCGCAGGATGCCTCTGGCCGCGCGATGCGCATGCCAATTCGCATCGAAGTTGAGCCGCCGTCGACGCTCATTGCGATCAAGATGAATCCCGAGGGAGGCGTTGCGCCCCTCGACGTGACATTCGATGCGTCCGAGACGCGCATCCCGAACGAGACGGTCGGTGGCTTTGAGTGGCTGTTCGGGGAGGAGGGCGAAGGTGGGGTGCCGAAGCCCGGCAGTGCAGTCATGCGGTACACGTACACGAAGCCCGGTACGTATGCTATCAAGCTCCTCGCCCGGACGATCGAGGGGAACGTGTACGATGCGACGAGGACGATTGTCGTCCGTGCGCCGCTGCTCGACGCCTGCTTCACGGCGAGCCGGGTCCGCGGCACTGCTCCCCTCGGGGTGAAGTTCACGATGGATTGCACGACCGGCACTCCAACGGGCATGGAGTGGGATTTCGGCGACGGCGCGAAGACGGATGAGAAGGATCCCATTCATGTCTTCGAGGATCCGGGAACGTACACCGTGGAGCTCACGCTTCGCGACGCGAGCGGCAATACGAGCTCGAAGAAGCTGGAAATTACCGCTGATGCAGAATGAAGCGTCAAACTGCCATTCGTGCCGTAGCGCTGCTCGGGATTGCCGGGATTCTTCTCGGCGCCCTTGTGCCGCTCCTCTCGGCGTTCTAAGGCATTCCTACGCGGCGAACGTTGCCGAGAGAGGCAGCGTAGCGTCCGTTGTCCACGCGAGATCGACAGCCTGCGGTTGCTCCGCAAGCAGGAAACCGCACGCAGCAGCGATCATTGCGGCGTTATCCGTGCAGTACTCGATGCGCTGCGGCCAGCGGACAACGGCATGTCCCCTGTATGTATCTGAAACCATGGTGCGCAACCTCTGGTTGGCGGATACGCCGCCGACAAGGTGCACTTCGAGCGCACGGTGGTCTTCCGCTGCGCGTGTGAGCTTTGCGAGAAGATGGGCACAGATCGCGCGCTCGTACGATGCGGCGAGGTCGGGGAGGAGGCGCGGAAGATCCGGTCGCGGAATGGATCGCAGTGTGTACTTGAGTGCGGTTTTCAGCCCAGAGAAGCTGAAGTCGTATCCAGACTCACGCTCGAGCGGCAATGGGAAAGGGAAGGCATCGGCGTTCCCGGTTTCAGCGATGCGCGCGATTGCGGGGCCGCCGGGGTAGGGGAGCGAGAGGAGCGACGCCCCCTTGTCGAATGCTTCGCCAGCCGCGTCGTCGCGGGTGCTGCCGAGGAGCGCACCATCCGTGTGTGATTGTCTGAGCCAGAGATCCGTGTGCCCGCCCGATGCCGAGAGCGTGAGCAAGGGGAAACGCGCGTCAATTGCGAGTTCCTGCGCCGGGTGGAGCCAAGGCGAGCTCAGGTGGCCGAGCGTGTGGTGGATGCCGACGACGGGCCGCTTGAGCAGTGCTCCAAGCATGCGGGCGGTTGTTGTGCCGACGATGAGTGAGCCGAGGAGTCCCGGCCCGCGTGTCACGGCAATACAGTCGATATCCGAGAATTTCCGGCCGGCAGATCCACATGCCTCGTGCAGAACGGGGAGCATGCATTCCACCTGTTTCCGTGCTGCTTCTTCCGGAATAACTCCTCCGAGTTGCGCGAAGAGATCTCGCGAGCTTGCAATGACGTTCGAGAGCACAGCGCCGCTGTCCGTGACGAGTGCGGCGGATGTTTCATCGCACGATGTTTCTATCCCAAGGATGAGCACGGCGGCATGGTAGCAGATTTGCTAAAATCAATGAAATATTGTAAAATATGTATAACAAAAACCAATGCGTCACACTGGGACACCTTGGAAGAGACATTGTGTTCGTGGAGCGCTCTCCGCGGCGCTCGCGTTGCTCTCGTCGTTCGGTATGTGGACGGAGGTCCTCCGGATCCACAACGCGCGACCGTTGAATGACGCCGGAGAATTCGCAGCGGAGATGTCTGCTCCTGTAGCCGCAGAACCCCACCCTGCGGCGCCGGCGGAGCCATTCGCGGGTGTTTCGCAGCAGCACATACAGTCCGATGCGCTGCAGGCAAACCTCAATGCGGGGGAGACAGTACAACCGGAGGCAGACCTCACGGGACTGGCGGACAGTCCGGATTCCCAACGGAGCGTTCCTGAGGAAATGGACGATGCATTGAGCGAATGGGGCCTGGAACCCTTCGCGACGATATCCATCCCGAAGATCGGCGTGCGGGCCCCCGTGTACATGCCGTCGCGCGATCACTGGGATTCGCGGCGGTGGGACATGCTCGAAGAACAGATGCAGGTCGGCCTTGCGGCGGGAGCCGTGGCATACCCGCATTCCGTGATGCCGGGGAGGAAAGGGACGCTGTTCATCGCCGGGCATAGCAGTCCACCGACTGTCGAGGCGGATTCCCGCGGATTTGGGCACCTGTTCCGCCGACTTCCGGAATTGCGCGAAGGCGACATCATCACGATTGTGCAGGGCGGCGGTCGGTACGTGGATTACGAAGTGCATAGCACCACCGTCGTTTCCTCGACGGAAACGAGCATCCTTGAACAGCAGAATGATGATGCGGGCCTTACACTCATGACGTGCTACCCGGTTGGAACAACCAGGGATCGCTGGGTGGTGTCGGCGCACCGCGTCGACGGAGACTGATCTGCAGGATACAATGCAATCGTGGAGTTCTTCCCATCCAGGGCTGTTGCATTGCAGATTGGCGGATTCGCCGTGCACTGGTACGGCATCATGTATTTGCTCGCGTTCCTGCTGGCGTACGCGATGATCCCGCGCCTGCAGCGCTTCCGCGGGATCGCCTTGAGCGCGGATGACTGGTCAGCGATCGTTTCTTGGGGCGTGCTTGGCGTGCTCATCGGCGGCCGCCTGGGGTTCGTGCTTCTTTACGAGCCGTCGTATTTCCTCGCCCATCCGCTGGAGATTCCCGCTGTATGGCATGGCGGGATGTCTTCGCACGGTGGGTTCATCGGCATTCTGCTCGCGCTATGGTGGGCCGCGAAACGCCACGGCGTTCCGTTCCTCGCCCTTCTCGATCTCATCGTGGTTCCCGCAGCGATCGGCCTCGCACTCGGACGTATTGGGAACTTCATCAATCAGGAACTTTACGGCATTCCGACGGCACTCCCGTGGGGAATTGCCATCCCGGGTGTCGAGGGATTGCGGCACCCGACGCAGATTTACGCGGTGTTCAAAGATCTCTGCATCGCGGCGCTCTGCTTCGCAGCCCTGCAGCGCGACAAGAATGCCGGCAGCGCCGTTGCTGTCTTCTGCGTGTTCTACAGCGTCCTGCGTTTTCTCCTGGAATTCCTCCGAATCCAGCCATATCCGCTGGTGCCACTCGGCATTGTTTCCCTCTCGCGCGGGCAGCTCTTCAGCGTGCCGCTCCTGCTCTTTGGCATTGCGCTGTGGTGGCTGTTGCAGCGACGAGCACATTCCCATGAACGAATGTCCGGCGGTGGATCCGGGAACAACCGAGTTTCGTGATGGCCGTGAAGTGCTCGGCGGTGCCGTACCCCTTGTGCAGCGCGAAACCGTACCCCGGGAATTCTCCGTCGAACTGCACCATGAGGCGATCCCGCGTGACTTTCGCGATGATGGATGCTGCGGCGATGCAGTGTTCCCGCTGATCGCCGCGGATGAGGGAACTATGGGGGTAGTCGAACCAGAAGTGATCACGCCCGTCGACGAGGAGGTACGTCGGCTGCCTTCGCACCGCGAGCTCGGCGATGGCTTGCTGCATGGCGGACTCCGTCGCGGCGAGAATCCCCGAGGCATCGATGCATGCGGCATCGGAACTCCCGATGCCGAAAAGGCAGTGCTCGGTGATCCAGTGGAATGCCTTCTCCCGGCTTTCCGGCGGGAGCTGTTTGCTGTCACGGATGAACGTTGGGATCACAGGGAGGTCGGGCAGGATGCATGCGGCTGCGACAACCGGACCGGCGAGCGCCCCGCGCCCTGCCTCGTCAATGCCGGCGATCACCGGTGTCTGTGTGGGAGGCATGGATGCAAGTGTACCTGAATGCTCTCCGTTCATGCGTGCGGGAACATCTCCTGGAGCATGGCGCGGACGATTTCCCGTTCGTTCCAGGGCACTTGGCCCTGCGCCGTCATCATCGTTGTATCCGCCCCCTTTCCGCAGAGCAGTACGACATCGCCGGGATGTGCAGCCTTGAGAAGCCACGCAATGGCTTCGCGGCGATCGGGGATCCTGTGCGCTTCACAGTGCTGCCGATCGACGCCGTCCCACACCTCATTGATGATGCGCTCAGGATCTTCCGTGTACGGATCCTCGTTGCTCACGACGACGACGTCCGCGCGAGCGCTGCAGATGCGGCCGACCTCCGGGCGCTTCTCGCGCATGCGATCTCCACAGCTCCCCGTGAGCACGAGAACGCGGCTCCCCCTGGGGCAGAGCGCTCGCGCAGCTTCGAGAGTTTTCTCGTACGCGCCAGGGGTGACCGTGAAATCCACGAATACCGTGAATGGCTGTCCTGCTTCGATGCGTTCCATCCGCCCGGGCGCCCCGCGGAAATCCCTGAGGGCGCGGACGGATGTCGCAGTATCCACGCCGGCGGCATTCGCGGCGGCGATGGCGGCTAGCGCGTTCTCCAGGTTGAAGCTGCCCGGGAGACGAAGGAGAAGCGGATGGGCTTCCTTCGATGTGCTGTCGTGGAGCACGGCACTGCTCTGGTGTGGCTCGATGCGAAGGTCGCTGAGCCAGAGATGCCGCTCGTCGCGCCTGTGCTCCGGCGTGAGCGAGAAGGTGCGTGTTTCCTTGCTTGGAATTGCGGAGAGCAGGGAATACGAACCATCCGAGCGATTGAGGATCTTCGTCCCGCGGCCGTGGAGCATGGTGAAGAGAATGCTTTTATCCTTGCGGTACTGCTCCATGGTGCCGTGGTAATCCAAGTGCTCGGGGGATGTGTTCGTCATGAGGGCGATGCGCGGCCAGATGCAGGCGAGACGACCCTGCACGAGCCCGTGGGAGGAGCATTCAACCACCGCATGTGTGCACCCCTGTTTCCTCAGGTCGCGAAGGAATCGCTGAATGACAAAGGGGGAAGGTGATGTTTTCTGTGTCTCATTCCACGTGATAGCTTCGTTCACTTGGAAGAATGCCGTAGAGAGAGCTCCGCAGCGGATCCCGGCGGCGTTGGCGATATGCGCGATCATGCCCACCGTGGTCGTCTTCCCATCGGTTCCGGTGACGCCGATCACCGTGAGGTTGCGGGCAGGAAACCCGAAACGCATGGCGGCGAGGAGCCCGCGCGTCCTGTGGTAAGCGAGACGCAGGGGATTGCGGTTCCCGACGAGGCGTTTGAGGGTGTGGAGCACGGGAGAACTAGAGTAGCACGCTGTCTATTTCTGCGTGAGCAGAACTCGTGCGCGGGCGATGTCGTCCTCGATCTTTTCCCGCAGCGCTTGCGGAGTCGGGAAATCCTCGATACCGCGTATGCGAGCGACGACGCGGACTGCAAGCGTCTCGGGCTTTCCGCGCGGGACGGAGTCGAGGAGATGCACTTCGCAGGATACGGAATCCCGGAAGACCGGCCGCGGCCCGTAGTGCATGACGGCCTGTTCAAATTTCCCGCCATTGTCCGCTATCGCTTCGCATGCATAGATTCCCTCTGAGAGTTGCGCCGGCACATCGCGGAGATCCAGATTGATCGTCGGACACTTGAGATCCCGCTTGCCGCGGCCTGCGCCGCGTACGGTGCGTGCAGAGAATGTCATCATGCAGCGCGAGGATACCGCCTATGCAGCTTGCTGCAACGGCGATCCTCCCGGAAGCGTGGGCGGGATCGCGAATGGCGGACGGCTCACGCGCCCTTCGGGGGATGCGATTTCCACGGGAGCCTCTCGGGCCATGCGCGAATAGTCTGTCGGATTGAACCGTTCACGGTCGATTGCCATAGGAAGGAATGCGATGTGCGCAAGCCCCTTGAGGCCGAGCTTTGCCGTGCGCCAGGCAAGCAGCCCGGAAATCTTGAGGAACGTCCGCATACTGATCCCCAAGATATTCAGGCCGATTTTTGCCGGCTGCTCCATCAGTACTTCGCCGGCAAACTCGCCGACATCCTTGGATTTGAGGCTCTGCCACACCTCCCTGCCAGACTGTTTGGCAGTTCCAATCAGATCATTTCCAGCGCGCCCGAGTTCGCTCCGGATTCCCATGAATGTTATTATAACATTTTATTTAGTAATGTACAATTTCTCTCATTTCCTCCTGCTCCAACCTTCGAGGAGGAAAAGAATGCCTATGCAGATCGGAATGCTGCTCAAAGCCCAATCCAACCAGGACTTCGCATTCCAGAAGCTTGGCAGGAGAAATTTGATCCCGGCGAGCACGAAGATCCACCCGCCGATCTTCGGCCACTTCCACGCGACAACAGTCGCGATGAATGCAACGAGTGCGACAAGCCCGTGCATGAGAGAATCCATCCACCCGAAATCTGGGCCGATCCCTTCCAGGATAAACATGGAAAGGAACATGACAATCAAACCTGAAAGCACCCTTGGTATGCACCAGAGAATAGTTCGCATGCATGCAGCGTAGCGCGATCTTCAGCGCGGTGCGACGTATCTTCTGGCGGAGGGAGTGGGATTCGCCCCGCACCTTCCTTAAAGCAGTGATGAAAAACTCTGGCGGAAGCGGGAGGATTCGAACCTCCGAGACCCTTGCGGGTCTACCTGTTTTCAAGACAGGCCCGATCGACCACTCCGGCACGCTTCCATACTGGAGATTCTACCAGAAGGTGCGGGGTTCAAGACCGCCGCCATCGACCACTCGGCCATCCCTCCGCATGCATTGTACAACGTCTTCGGAGTGGAATTCCGAAAATGGGAAGATGAGATTGCACTCTCTCGCGTGTAGAATCCGCCCATGCGAATACGCCTGCAAACGCTTGTCTTCCTCGCACTCTTCCTCGCTGCATGTGGGAGGGGTGTAACTTCCACGGAATCTTTCGGCGCATTGCTCGACGGAGACCCGAACGCCCTGAGCGAATTCGCCGGAGGCAAGGCGCTTGTTGCGCATTTCGTTGCCGAAGGGTGCACAGCATGCGCGGAAGACAGGGTTCTCCTCGCTGATCTTCAGCGGGAATTCCCCACGATACTTATCGCCGAAGTGAACGTCACAGACATCGGTGTGATGAAGCAGGACACTGCGCCACAAGCGGATGCGGTGTTCCCGGTGACCGCGGATGAGAATGGCGAACTTTGGCGCGGATTCCAGGTGACAGTCTTCCCGACCACGCTCCTCATGGACAAGGGGGGTCGCGTGATTTCCCGCGTAGACGGGGCGCTCGATCGCGCAGAACTCTTCATGCGGACACAGGAACTCGTCGACCTTCAGGGCGAATGAAAGATTCTAGGCGAGTTCTCTGAGCATCTTGAGAAGCCGGTCGTTCGTGGGCAGACGGTCCCTTGGACATTCGTGAGCGCGCCAGCGTTCCCGGAGCGCATCGAGGTAGCCCTTCTGCGCCAGTGTGTGCAGGAAATCCCCGATATGCTCACGGAAGCGGCTGTTGCGAGCGTTGTGAACGAGTTCGAATACTGCAGTGACGAGCGCGTCTTCGCCGCCACAGACTTCCGTGCGAATCTCATCGAGAACAGCGTTCTCGATACTCTCCGCATCAATTCCCGCCATGAAGGCGAGTGCATCGGACGTTCCCGAAGGAAAGTATTGCGAGAGCCCGAGCCGCCGCAGAGAGCAGGGGAGTGCGAAATCGGCGATCACGTCTGCCACCTGCGAAGCAAGTCCCCCTTCCGTATTGTGGTCTTCCACCACGATCAGGTGCCCGGTTTCCAGGGCGGCCCGGATGACCGCGGCAGCATCGAGCGGCCGAATGCAGGCCACGTTGAGCACGCGCACCGCAACAGGTGATTCCGTGCTGCGCAGGGTGTCCGCTGCCTGCACGGCATCGTGCACGGATTTCCCCGTGGCAAGAATCGTCACCTTGTCTGCAGTATCACCGGTGCCGCGGACCAGATCTGCCTTACCGTCGAACGTGTACTCCGCGTCGTAGAGCACGTCGCCGCCCGGCGTGAGGAGCTGCGGGTGGTCGGTGCGGGGGGAGAAGACGAAAACGCTCGTATCGCCGCGCGCGACGAGTGCCAGTCCCGCTTCCGCCATTGCGCCCGCCTGATTGCAGTCGGCCGGCATCCACACCTGCGTGTGGCGCAGCGGCAGATTGAGATAGTTCTGCTCCTGGTGCGTTTCGCCGTCCTCGCCGACGGAGAGGCCCGCATGCGTGCAGTCGTGGAGCACAGCGCAACGCGTATGGCCGCAGTTGATGTCGATAAGCCGGGCATTCGCCCGTGCCTCGTTCGTTCCGAACGCAGCGAACGTGTAGGTGACGGGCAGCAAGCCGACTTGCCGCATGCCCGCAGCCATCATGGCCATGTTCGCTTCCGCGACGCCCACGTTGATCACGCGATGGGGGAACGATTTCGCAACCTTGTCGAACCCGCCGGAACCGGCGAGATCAGCGTGGAGAACAACGATGCGATCGTCGGTCGCCATGAGATTCGCGAGGTGCACTGCTCCGAAATCCTTGCGCGCAGCTCCGGGCTCCTTCGTGATTCTCCGCGCAGCGTGGGGCTTCAAGGTGAGCGGGATGTCGGTAGCGACCATCCCGCTGGCAGCGCGCGCAATCTCCTTCTTGCGGTACGGTTCGTAGGCGGCGATTGCCTCTTCGAAATCCGGGAGCTCCGCGAGCGCCTTCTCGGCCTCCGCATCGGAAAGCGGGGAGCCATGGTAGTTCTTTGCCCCCGTGTTCGAGCCTTCTTCCATGAAGGAAATGCCACTTCCCATGGTGGTGTAGTAACAGAGAAAGATGGGCATTCCCTTGCCAAGGAACGTATCTGCAAGTTCCTGTGCGGCCTTCACCTGTGCAGGATCATTGCCGTTCTGCACTTCGATCACCCGCCATCCGCACGCGGCGGCAATGGAGGCGAAGTCCGCCGCGACGGTGCGGGAGGGAAGATCGGAGAGCTGCACGTCGTTGAAGTCGCCGTGGACGACGAGATTGTCGAGCTTCAGGTGGCCCGCGAGCCGGAAGGCCTCGATCACCTGGCCCTCCTGCGCGTCGCCGTCGGCAAGGAGCACGTCCACGATTCCCGGCTGCCCGCGGTACCGGAGACCGAATGCCGCTCCGAGCGCGTTGCTCACGCCCTTGCCGAGCGGGCCGGTGCCGAAGGGGATGCCGCCGATGCCGGCCTCGATGTGTCCTGGGAGCCCGGAGGGCGTGCGGAAGTGCTCGATGATCGCCTGCGGGCTCGCGAGGCGCGGATCGTCAACGCCGCGCCCGAAGAGCCAGAGCAGACCGTACTGCAGCACGGAGAGGTGTCCGGGGCTCATGCGCAGCGGCTGATCGACGGCGGGATCCCGTCGGCGCGAAAGCACATAGCATGCGGTGAACGCCGAAAGCACGCCTCCGGGATGCCCGGATTTGTGCGCGCGGGGCGCACGGACGGCAAGATGCCGGATAATGGTGTGCGCGGCATCGAATGCGCTTTGCTCTTCTTTGGAGAGAGCTGCCCCTTGCTCCGGTCCGATCCACAGGGGCTCCGCGTGCTCGGAGGAGGAAAGGATGCGGCGCAGCGAATGCGGGACACGGCGCGCATCGTGTTCTGCAAGGAGTGCTTCAACGTTCGGACGGGAGTGGGACATAGGTGCATCCAGAGTGTATGGCTGCATGCCGAAGCCGTAAAGCTGCTCGTTGCTCCCCGCGGCTTCGCCGCGTGTCAAGCGCATGTGCCTTGCTTGGGTCCCGGAGCATTACTACAGTGCATCCCCGTCCACTCTTATGGATCGCTTACTCCCCGGATACCGCAGGAGGGTTGTTCCGCTCGTCGCGCTCAACGTGACGGCGATTATCATGATCAGCCTGTTCCTCCTCACATCGACGAATCCTTTCTAAGAGGGTGAGCCTTCCCCGTTTCCTGGTTGATCAGGGGATCGGTTGATAGTCCCATCCGGCTGCCGCTCCAGGCTGAGCTTTGTGCGGAGAGCATTGTTGATGTCAGTGATCGCCTTCGTACCGATTTGGGATATCTGGAGGAGAACGGCATCCGGCTGGCCTTCGAGGTCACGGACGGTGGAGATGCCCCTTTTATCCAAGGCATTCGCCGTTCGTGTGGGGAGGAGATCGCAGAGAGGGGCTTCGAGGGGATCTTCATCCTCGTCAGTCTCGTCCGCAGGCGCGCCGTTGCCCGGCTGCTGTTCTGCCCATTGTTCGTACTCATCGTACGGAATACCAACGTGTTCCAGGTACCCTTTGCGGATTCCCACGTCCTCCATGCTGTGGGCCTGACGGAGGAATACTTCTCTCCGGCCCTCTGCTTTCTCTGCAATGTCTGCCGCGCTGCAGCGGTTCAGTTCACCTTCATGATTTCCCATAGGGAATGCACTATACGGTTGCTCGGAGAGTGTGCAAGTGCATGCTCAGGAAAGAGAGGATACACTGACCCTGCCCTTTCCCCTCGTTCTGATGCCGTTCAGATTTCAGCACTCCGTGCTGGCTGCAGGTTCGTTGCTCCTTATCACACTTTCCTCCATCCCTCCGGCCGTTGCCGCGAATGCTTCGGATCTGTCTGCTGCCAAAGTTTCGCCAAGAACTCTCCGCGAGATGCGTGCTACTACGCGCAGCCGCAACCGCGAGCAGGTGTTGCCGTTCGCCCGCGAACGGTTCTCCGGCCGTCCGACACGCACGGAGCAAATTCCCGCCGTGCGTTCCCGCGCGCTGCGTACGACCGTGGAGCGTGATGTCACGTTGCAGCACAAGCGTGCACGCGTACGCCAATTGCAGAAGAAGAGTGCAGAGACTGTGCCAGCGGCGCAGGGGGAGGAAGGTGGGGTGTCTCTCAGCCGCAACGACCATATTATCGGGAACAGGAATGCACAGATTTCATTCATTACGTACACGGATTTCGAATGCCCGTACTGCCGCGAGCTCCATGGAGTTTTCAAGGAACTCCTCGAATTGTATGGTGCGAAAATCAATGTCGCGTACCGCCATTTCCCGCTTTCGTTCCATGCAAATGCAATGAATGCGGCTCAGGCAAGTGAGTGCGTTGCAGCGCAGGGCGGGGACGAGGCTTTCGCGGCATTCGTCGATCGTCTTGCGAAGAATGGCCCCGAACCAGATCAGTACAGCGCGTGGCTCCCGAAAATTGGCATCGATAGCGGGGAATTTGTGCGTTGCATGGATTCTGAACGATTCACAAATCGCATCAATGCGGGGATCGCGGAGGCCGAATCTCTCGGTGTTTCCGCCACTCCGACGACGTTCGTTATCGATCATCTTTCGGGCACAACGCTGACGGAAGAAGGTTACTATCCTGTTGAGCATTTCATGGAAGCGATCGATGCAGTTCTGGTATCCGACTGACGTTTCCGCTTGGTTCTGCTAGGATTTCTCCGCTCTTCCCCGCACCCCCTATGAAACTGTTCCTCGATACTGCGAACGTTGATCATGTTGCCGAGGTTGCATCGTGGGGCGTTCTCGACGGCGTCACGACGAATCCGACGCTCGTGGCGAAGGAAGGGAAGGATTTTAAAAAAACAGTCCTCGCCATGTGCAAGCTCGTTCCTGCCGTGAGTGCGCAGGTGACGGCAACGGACGTGGCAGGCATGAAGAAGCAGGCGGAGGAGTACCGCGCGTGGCACAAGCATGTCGTGGTGAAGGTGCCGATGACGGTCGAGGGCCTCAAGGCGCTTTCGTACTGCAAGAATCGGAAAATCCCCACGAACACGACGCTCGTGTTCTCGGTGAACCAGGCAATTCTCGCTGCGAAGGCAGGCGCCACGATGATCAGCCCGTTCATCGGGCGTCTTGACGATGCCGGCGAGGACGGCATGGCGCTCATCGCGGAAATTATGGAGGCATGGGAGCGTTACGGTTTCACGGCGCAGATTGTCGTGGCGTCGGTGCGTCATCCACGACACGTTGCAGAGGCCGCCCGTCTTGGGGCGCACATCTGCACCATTCCCTACGATGTTTTCTGCAAGCTCCCGAGACACCCGCTCACCGATACGGGTCTCGACCGGTTCCTGAAGGACTGGAAGAGCGTTCAGAAGTCATCTAAATGATCGCGGATATAGCGCGCCCTATCTGTGGAGGGGGCATGCTCATCGCGGTCAAATTGCGACATCGGTGTTCTCGTGCGCAAACGTTTGTAAACGGGGGAAGAAGATCCATCTGCAGTTTGCACCATCCGGGGATCTAATGTTTCCCATCCTGCATCCACAGAACCCGCTTTCTTTACCCTGAGCCGTATTTTTGCCAACGTGCAGATGTCTTCCCACAGCGTATCGGGATCAATGTCCGGTCTTCCGCCGCGTTCGTACAGTGCGAGGATATTCTGGACACTGCTGCGAATCAGGTCTCGATGCCCCTCGATGTACTTCGGATCAATCCGCTCAGAGAGCGTGGCAACGATATCGTCAACGAGTGATTCGCCCTGCGCGCGGAAATGATGGACTGTGTGGCGTCGCATAACATTGACATATTAAATAAATATGTCTTTCTTATCAAGAAAGAATTTTGAGCTGCAGCATGCTAGCATGAGCATGTGCAGTGGCAACTCGGAGTCGTTGGCCTGGGAACTATGGGTGCGAATCTTGCGCGTAACGCGGCGCGGAATAACGCGCGTGTAGCCGTGTTCAACCGCACAGCGGAGAAAACTGCTTCCTTCATGCAGGCACACAGCGGGGAAGGGGACTTCATCGCGTGCGAGACACTCGCGGACCTCGTGCAAATTCTCCCTGTGCCGCGGTGCATCCTCCTCATGGTGAAAGCCGGCAAGCCCGTGGACGCATTGCTGCGGGGACTCGTACCGCTCCTGCAGCACGGTGACATCGTAATTGACGGGGGGAACAGCCACTATCGGGATTCACAGTTGCGCGCGAAGCGCCTCGCGAAAACGGGGATACGCTTCATCGGCATGGGCATTTCCGGCGGCGAGGAAGGTGCGCTGCGCGGGCCGAGTCTCATGCCGGGATGTGAACGGGAAGTCTACGAAGTTGTCCGTCCTTTGCTCGAGAGGATGGCGGCACCGGACGGGGCGGGCGGACAGTGCGTCGCGTACGTCGGCCCCGACGGTGCGGGGCACTTCGTGAAAATGGTTCACAATGGCATTGAGTACGCCGCGATGCAGCTCATTGCGGAAAGCTACGCACTGCTCAAGGGCATTGGCGGCTTCTCGAATGCCGCGCTCGCCAAGACGTTCGCCGCATGGAATGCGGACGAGGATATGACCTCTTTCCTCCTGGAGATCAGCGCGAAAATCTTTGCCGTGAAAGATCGGGAAACCGGAGGGGAACTCATTGATCTCGTCGCAGACCGAGCGGGGCAGAAAGGGACAGGAAAATGGACTCTGCAGGCGGCAATGGAGTACGGCGTCGCCATCCCCACTATCAACGCCGCGGTGGATGCCCGCATCCTCTCCGGCAGCATGGAGAAACGGAAGGTACATGCTGCGCTGCCTGCGGATCTGGATGTGCAGGATCCCGTGCCTCCCCCCGAAAAGCTGCGCTCCATTGTGCGCAACGCACTCGAGCTCGCGACGCTTTGCGCGTACGGCCAGGGATTCGATCTCATCGAACAGGCATCGCGCGAGGAGCAGTGGGGGATCGATATCTCTGAAGTTGCGCGTATCTGGCGCGGCGGATGCATCATCCGTTCCGCTGTACTCCCGCTCTTCGCGGCGCAGTACGGGGGGCAAAGGCAGCCTGATACTTACCGGGAAATCCTCCGGCGATTCGCGGGGGAAAAACAGCGTGACTGGCGGCGTGCCATCACGTACGCGGCGGGCCGCGGCATTCCCGTGCCGGCACTGAGTGCGAGTCTCGCCGCATACGATGCCTACCGTGCGAAAACGCTTCCCCAGAACCTCATCCAGGCCCAGCGGGATGCGTTCGGCGCGCATGGGTACGAACGGCTGGACAGGCCCGGAACGTTCCACACCGACTGGCTCGCATGACGCCGTTCCCGCACCTCTCTGTCGATGCGACGCTGTCGGCTCTCGGGAGTTCCCTCGCTGAGGGGCTCACGACGAAGCAGGCGGAGGAACGGTTGCACAAATATGGCTTCAACGAGCTCCCGAAAAAACGCCGTTCTCTCCTGCTCCTCTTCCTCGGCCAGTTCAATGACGTGCTGGTGTTCATCCTGTTTGCCGCGCTCGTGCTATCCATTGCCCTGCCGATCATGGAAGGGCACGGATTCACCGCGGAGAGCTCGCTGGATGCCTGCATCATCCTCGCGATACTTCTCCTCAATGCCATCCTCGGGTTCGTGCAGGAGTACAAGGCCGAAGCGGCAATCGCCATGCTCGAGAAGCTCACCGCACCCATCGGGCGGGTGCGCCGTGGCGGAAACGAACAGACAATCCCGGCGAGGGAACTCGTGCCGGGCGACATCGTGCTCCTCGAAGCAGGTGACCGCATTTCTGCGGACGGGAGGGTTCTCCGCGTCTCGCACCTGGAAACGAACGAGGCCAGCCTGACAGGCGAATCGCAACCCGCGCGGAAGAGTGCCGAGGCTCTCCGGGGGGAAGCTTCGCTCGCGGAGATGAGCAACATGGTGTTCGCGGGGACGCTCGTGACGAACGGATCCGCCGAGTACGTTGTCACGGCAACAGGATTGAGGACGGAAATCGGGAAAATCGCGCGACTGGTCGCCGAGACCAAAGTGCCCGAAACGCCGTTGCAGCAGCGTATGAAACGTCTGGGATGGATGCTCGGATCCATCGTGCTCAGTCTCTGCGGGATCGTCGTCGCCGTCGGTCTCCTTCGCGGGGAATCAGTGATGGATATCCTCCTGACGGGGATGAGTCTTGCGGTGTCCGCCGTGCCCGAGGGGTTACCGGCCGTTGTGACAGTGTGCTTCGCGCTGAGCGTGAAACGGATGGTGAAGCAGAATGTTCTCGTCCGGCGTCTCGATGCTCTCGAGACGCTGGGCAGCGTGACGGTGATCTGCAGCGACAAGACCGGGACGATTACGGAGAATGCCATGCGGGTCACTGCATCCTGGCTTCCGGAGGGCAGCGGGGAAGCAGGCGAGCGCCTCCTTGCCGAGATTGCCGCATCGTGCAACCGGGCGAAGCTCCCCGATTTCGGGGATCCGACGGAACTCGGTCTTCTGCAATTCGCGCAGGAGACAGGAGCGAAGCGTCTTCCGATTGACGAGGAGGAAGTGCCGTTCACCTCCGAGGAGAAGTACATGCAGACGCGCCACGGAGAACAGTCGTTCCTCAAAGGCGCGCCGGAGAAAATTCTCGCGCTGTGCGGCGACGCGAAGAATCGGGAAGCACTCCGGCAGGTCCGCAGCATGGCGAAACGCGGGCTCCGCGTGCTCGGTTTCGCCGTACGACGCGGGGAGAGCGTGACATTCGTCGGCCTCGTAGGAATGCATGACCCGCCGCGGGAGAGCGTGAAAGCCGCCATTGCAGAGGCTGCGCACGCAGGCATCCGCTCCATCATGATCACGGGCGACAATCCCGAAACGGCTCAGGCAATTGCGGCGCAGGTGGGGATCGCCGGTACGGTGGTGACCGGAGCGGAGCTGGAGAAGTTGTCCCCGCGCACGCTCAAGGCGCATATCGCCGGCATGGGCGTGTTCGCCAGAGTCTCCCCGCTCCACAAGCTCAAGATTCTCAAGGCATTGCAGGAGAACGGGGAGATCGTCGCCATGTCCGGAGACGGCGTGAACGATGCGCCGGCGCTCAAAGGAGCGCACGTCGGCATTGCGATGGGGAAGATCGGTACCCAGGTTGCCCGCGAGGCGTCGAGCGTTGTGCTGGCGGACGATCACTTTGCCACCATGGTGAACGCCGTGCGGGAAGGCCGCCGCATTTACGACAATATTCGAAAGTTCGTCGTGTTCCTCCTGCGCGCGAACTTCGATGAGATCCTCTTCATCGTCGCTACGCTCGCGATGGGCATGCCGTTGCCGTACCTGCCGATCCACATTCTCTGGATCAATCTGATGACGGACAGCCTGCCGGCGCTCGCGCTGAGCCTGGAGGAAGCGGAGCCGGATATCATGTCCCGCCCGCCGCGTTCCCCCCGTGAGCATTTGCTCGCGGGCGAACTGGGGAGATTTGCCATCGCGGTACTCCTCGCCTTCTCCACAGCGTTCGGACTTTTCTGGTTCCTGCTCAACGTCCTGAAAGAGCCGATCGAGGAAGCGCGATCCGTCACGCTGATGGCCGCCATCACGTTCGAGCTCCTCCTCGCGCACAATGCCCGTTCGCGGAGACCGTTGCTGCAGGTCGGGCTTTTCAGCAACCGTTGGTTGCTATGGGCAACAATTGCCCCGTTCCTCCTCCAGTTCGTCCTGCTCTATACGCCGCTTCGCACGCTCTTTCACCTCGTGCCGCTTTCGTTGATGGACTGGGGCCTGGCTCTCTCCGTCGCATGCGGGGGATTCCTGCTCTTCGAGACCCTCAAGTATTTCACTGCGACTCCCGTACGGATGAACAAGCCAAGCACCATGCGCAGGAGACGTGCCGCGGGCGCGTGATATCCTCATGAACACGGAGAACCAGCGGGAGGAAACCGGGAGGGTTGCTCCCTGCCCCGTTCTGGCGGAGAGGGCGGGATTCGAACCCGCGATACGGATTGAGGCCCGTATACCGCATTAGCAGTGCGGCGCTTTCGACCACTCAGCCACCTCTCCATGCGTGCGTGGCTGCTGAAGTATACGGGATCGTCCTGCAGTGATCGAGTGAAACATCCCTCTCTATTTGAATAAGAAATGTACTCAAGAATATCCGCTGCAGCAAGGCAAGAACATATTCTTGATTCCCATGATGTTTCCGCAAGAATACCACCGTGCGATCCACGATGCGCCACGATCCTGTTCTCCTTGCGGAAGTCATTGCTATTCTGCGGCCTGAGCAGGGCGACACGGTGCTCGACGCGACGCTTGGCCTCGGCGGACATGCGGAGGCTCTGTGCGGCAAGATCGGGCGAGAGGGCGCGTTCATCGGCATCGAAACAGATGAGGAAAACAGGCTTGTCGCTGAAGAACGCCTCAGGAACTGCAGTGCGAGAATAACGTGTCTGCACGCGAACTTCCGTGACGTTGCATCCCTGGGCCTCCCGCAGTGCAATATCATTGTCGCAGATCTCGGATTAAGCTCGCCGCACGTGGACGATGCGTCCCGCGGGTTCACGTTCCGCGCAGATGCCCCGCTGGATCTTCGTTTCGATCGCACGGCAGGAGCTCCCGCAAGCGCAATGATTGCGGAGATGGAGGAAGAGGATCTCGCGAGGGTTCTGAGGGGGTTCGGCGAACTCCCGATGGCAATGAGACTGGCAAAGACAATCAAGTTGCATGGCGCGGCGACCACCGCGGACCTCCGGAGCGCAGCGGAAGATACATACGGTTACCGCGCGAAGAGCAGGCTCCCGCAGCTCTTCCAGGCGCTCCGCATTGCCGTGAACGATGAAATGGGCTCGCTGGAGGCATTCCTGCGCGAAGTGCCGGCGCTGCTTGCGCCCGGTGGGCGCTTTGGGGTAATCAGCTACCATTCGCTGGAGGACCGGATGGTGAAGAGGAGATTCCGTGAACTCTGTGCCCCGGAGATCGACGAACGAACGGGCGCCGAACGCACCCCTGCATGCTTTTCTCTCCTTACGAGGAAGGCAGTGGTTCCTTCGCAAGAGGAAATGGAACGCAATCCCCGGAGCCGGAGCGCAAAGTTCCGTGCGATCCTCCGGAGTGGGTCTGTGTGCTATACTCCCTAGGTAGCCGTGCTTCCCTCCTTCAGTTCACCGGCTGTTCCGCGGCGCTCGTCGCTCGGACACATGATCACCCAGAGCACGGTGCTGCTCATGGTCTGCATCGGCGCGCTCATTCTGCTCCTCGCCCTCTTCATCCTCTTCCATGAAAATGCGAATGCAACAAAGGGGTACATGCTCCGTACTTTGGAGCGCCAGCGTTCCCAGCTCCTCGTGGAGGAAGAGGTTCTCAAAATGCAGCTTGCTCAGGAGCAATCACTGGCGATTCTCGAGAACGATCAGCAGATTCAGGTAATGGTTCAGCCGAAGAATATCGTGTATACGACAGATGGCGAACCACTCACCACGGCAGCCCGCCCGTACGATCCTGTCGGGCAGGCACGCAGCGAGGACTAGCGGAAAATTAAGGAGTGTGGTACAATACAAGCAAAGATACACAGCAACTCAGTGCAGAAGCTACGGATGCCTCCGGTGGCTCTCGGAACGCTCGCAGTACTGCTCGCGGCAGCTGTGCCACAGGTGGCATTGGCTCAGGAGAATTGCGTGGGGGAACCGTACGGCAAACCCGGATGCCCCATCATCCTCATTCAGGAGACGGCAGCACCCGAAACGTGCGGCGACGGCGTTGTGGACGAGGGGGAAGAGTGTGACCTCGGTCGATTTAACGGCCTCACGAACTGCACGGAGCAGTGCACGCTCCTCTTCTGCGGCGATGCGACCGTTTCGCCGTACCTCGGGGAAGAGTGCGAACCGATGACCGAAGAGTACTACGGCATGGATCCTGCAACGGGAGCCCTTACACGAGAGGCGCGATTCGTCACGCCGACTTGCGGGGCGATTTGCGAGGCGCCGGTCTGCGATACGACGGGCCAATGCCATGGCGGGTGCCAGAGGAAATTTCTTCCGGAATGCGTGGGGGAACCCAGCGTCGTCCCGTCTGTCGTACAGGTGACGACACCTGCTTCGAAGAGATCGAGTGCGCCGAGCACATTGCCAGCAGCAACCCCCCAAGCATCTTCCGCACCGGCAGTACCAATGAATACGGTACATCTCGCAGCGCCATCCTCGAGTGCCATGCAGCCGTCTTCGTTCAGCGCGAGTTCGATGCAGAGGAGTTCACTAATGTCTTCCAGCAGCAGCAGCAGCAGCAGCGAGGAGCACAAGATCGTGTGTGGAGATGGCCTGCGTGAAGGGGGCGAGGAGTGCGACGACGGGAATTTTGTAAACAACGACGACTGTCCCAACAACTGCGTGCTGCCTCTCTGCGGCAACGGCATTCGGGAGGGGAATGAGGAGTGCGACGATGGGAACAACTACGACGCTGATTTCTGCAACGCTGATTGCATGCTCACGGAATGTGGCGATTCAATCGTGCAGAAGCAGGAGGAGTGTGATGACGGCATCAAGAATTCCAATGTGAAGCCGAACACGTGCCGTCTGGATTGCACCAAGCCGCGCTGCGGAGATGGAGTGACAGATGACGGCGAGGTGTGCGACGACGGAAACGGCATCAACGAGGACGAGTGCACGAATGCCTGCATAGCGGCTGCATGCGGGGACGGATTCATCCAGGGGCAGGAACAGTGCGACGACGGTGATGCCAACTCAAATGACGACGCGAATGCCTGCAGGACCGATTGCTCACTGGCCCGTTGCGGGGATAACGTCGTGGACGAAGGAGAGGAATGCGACGACGGGAACACGAATGCACTCGATGAATGCAGCAACGAGTGCCGTCACACGAAGTGCGGCGACGGCATCGTGCAGCGGCAGGAAGAATGCGATGACGGGAACGAGGATGATGCGGATTCTTGCGACAACCATTGCACGCTTCCATTCTGCGGGAATGGCAAAGTGCAAGTCGGTGAGGAGTGCGACGATGGAAACGCCTTCGATGAGGATGACTGCACCAATGTCTGTGCGAGGGCGCAATGCGGCGACGGACATGTGCAGAAGGGCGAAGAATGCGATGATGGCGCGCAAAATTCCAATGAGCAGCCGGATGCATGCCGGATGAATTGCACACATCCCATCTGCGGAGATGGCGTGACGGACGAGGGGGAAGAGTGTGACGGAGGAGAGGAGTGCACGGAAGACTGTCGGGAGGAGACACTCATGCTCCTGCTTTCCCGCAATCCGGGATTGCTGGCCGGGGTGTTTGCGGTGCTTGCCGGCAGCGGCGTGGGCATGTTCTTCGCGGTACGGACGCTGCGGCGGTCAAAGAATGCGGGAACCGGAGGCGAAGAGGCCGCATCGGTAGACGATATTCCGCTCTCGCAGTTCGAGCTGCCGTGGCACAAGTGGGGAAAGCAGTCGTAGAATTGCATTGCTCCTGCTACACTGCCGCGCGCTGAGAGCATCCCTTGCCACTATGGAGCACAGACTCACGAAGATCATCTGCACGCTCGGGCCGGCAACGAAGACGGAGAAACACATTCGGGCACTCGCTGATGCCGGCATGAGCATTGCGAGGATCAACCTTTCGCACGGCGCGCAGAAGGAACACGCGGAAACCGTATCCATCATCAAGGGAATCAATGCCGGGAGGCCTGTTCCCGTCGGTATTCTCTTCGACACGAAGGGGTCGGAAATCCGTACCGGCGAAGTGCAGAATCCTCTCCATGTCTGCAAGGGCGACGAAGTTGTCTTCCTGCCGGAGAACGACCGCCGCGCACGCGGCGAGAACGTCATTATGGTGAACTACGATGGCTTCGCAAATGACGTGCGCGAGACAGACCGCATCCTCATCGACAACGGAGAGCTTTCGTTCGACATCGTCGATATCGGCAAAGACGGCGCGGTACTTGCCCGCGCGCGGGAAGAGGGGGAAATCGGCAGCAGGCGCCACGTCAATCTACCGGGGGCGGATATCGATCTCCCCGCGCTCACCGATAAGGATTGGGAAGACATCGCGTTCGCTGTGGAGCAGGAGGTGGATTTCATCGCGCTCTCCTTCATCCGCACGGCGGAGGAGGTCATCGCCGTGCGGGCGTTCCTCGAGAAGCGGAATGCGCGTATCAGTCTCATCAGCAAGATCGAAACCGCGCAGGCAGTGGAGAACATTGCGGAAATCATCCACGCATCCGACGGCATCATGATCGCCCGCGGAGATCTCGGCGCGGAAGTCCCATTCGAAATGCTCCCTGCCATTCAGGATGAGATCGTTGTGCGCTGTTCCGATGTTGGCAAGCCTGTTATCGTCGCGACGCACATGCTCGAAAGCATGAAGGACCACCCGATTCCCACGAGGGCGGAAATCACCGATGTCGCCCATGCCGCCATTGAAATGGCAGATTCAACGATGCTTTCCGGCGAAACCGCAACGGGGAAGAATCCTCTCACCGCTCTCGATGCGATGGATCGCATCCTTCGCGCGACGGAGGAGCACGTGGCAAGGTACGTCCCCGCCCGCGAGGTCCGTTTGAGTGATGACGAGTATGACGCACGATCCCAGGCAACGGTGAACCTTGCGAGAATGACGAATGCGGCAGCTATTCTCGTATTCACGAGGACTGGCCGCACGGCGCAGCAAATCAGCAAATTCCGCCCGAGTGTTCCGATTGTCGCCTGCACGAACGATCCCGCAGTGCAGCGGAAAATGACACTGCTCTATGGCGTGAGCCCGCTCTGCATCACATTCTCCGATCCGGAATCCTCCATTTCCTGTGGCATGCAGGCGATCCGCGATCACGGATTCGCGGCGGAAGGGGAGCGGATCATCCTCGTTTCCGACGTTCCGAAGGAACTTGCGGACTGGAGCATCCAGCAACGGGTGCTGTGATTGCGATGAAAAGAAAAAGGGCGCCTGAGGCGCCCTGTTCCCTTTCCTCCATCACGACTACCAAGTGTACCAGTCTCTGTACGAGCGGTTGCAGTAGTTGTAATGGCAATTGTCGTAGTACCGGGTGTACGTCGGTCTCCGGTAGGTATCGTAAGGATGGTAGCTCCTGTTGGAGTAGTGGTAGCTGCGCGTCGGATACCCGTAATCGTAGTAATTGTAGGTCGGGTAATCATTGTAGTAGTTGTTGCGGTAGCTGTAGTTGTAGCAGGCGCCATCGCTGCCGTAATAGTGGCAGTTGTACCCGGTGTACGGGTCGCCGTAGTACGGTGAGTCATACCAGTAAGCCTCGGCCTTTCCGGTTTGAACGGTGAGCGCCGCAATAGAGGCGATGCCAATTGTCCCGAGGAGCGAGAGAAGCTTCTTCATAAGTGCGGTGGAGAAAGGAGGCAAACTTTACGGAGACAGGCAAGAATCGTCAATATAGCAGTAAACTACTAATAAAGTATGACAAGCCATGCAGGCATAACAATATGTACTGTTGGCTATACAGAGGCAAAAAACTACTCGCACGCACGCTGAGATTGTCAACGAATCACGCGGACACGTGAATCCTTGATTCCCAAGAATCAGTAGTACCGCGACTGGAGGCGCCTCAGTGAGACACCAGAAACTGGTAACAAGGGGGTTACTGAATTCTATATTTTGGCTTTTGAGTTTGGTTCCAGAAAATATCGCAACTAACGCAATTTGCCCGATCCCAAGCCAATAGATTCTTTAATAAGAGCATAACAAGCGTATGCTACAATGCATGGCAACGCTCATACACTTAATAATTCCGGATGATAACCCTCTGGGCATCCGAACGGCTAACATTCCTGGAAAAAGCTTGAGAGCGTTCGTAGTACCACGTGCTCTTTGGAAATTGACTACAAATAACATGGATGAATTAAAAAACGCTGGCGTTTACTTTTTAATTGGTGAGCAGAACGACGAGGGTTTATTCAACGTGTATATAGGTGAAGCTCAGAATGTTTTAGAGAGAGTCACTCGCCATGTATCAGATGCTGAAAAAGATTTTTGGAACTATGCAGTATGCTTCGTAACCTCTGATGGTAGCCTACACAAAAGTCATGTGAAGCTTTTGGAAAGCTGTCTTTGTCGTTTGGCAAAGACATCCGGCAGATCACATCTTCATAACGGCAACGCCCCGCAAACCCAGAAGCTGCCCACATCCGACAACATTACTTGCATGCAATTTCTCTCCGACATCCAAATTCTTTTACCCTCACTTGGCTTTCCAATTTTGACTTTGCTGAGTAAGAACAAAAAACAGAAACAATATCACTGCAAGGGGCCGTACGCTGATGCCAAAGGCATTTATACGGAGGAAGGATTCATTGTGTTAAAGGGATCTTTGACACGCAAAGAATGGACACCCTCCGTAAATAGGGAAAGACCAATAAGAGAAAAGATGATAGCCGAAGGTGTGATTGAGGAAGCTGATGCAAACTCTTACAGATTTACACGAGACTACAAGTTTCCGATGCCTTCTCCTGCTGCGGTCATGGTCTTAGCTAGAGCAGCCAATGGATGGCATGAATGGAAGGATGATCAGGGCAAGACGCTGCACGAAAATGTCCGAGTTGAAAATAGTGCCTGATACCTGATTTAGAAACTCCTATATGGTGCCCTGAGGAGGACTCGAACCTCCGACCTACAGCTTAGAAGGCTGTTGCTCTATCCAGTTGAGCTATCAGGGCATTGCGAAAATTATAGCACGGAAACTGCTCTTCTTCATGCGTATTCCCGGGCATTGAGCGTAAGGGGAACCCCTTGGCAGACGACCGGATTCTCCGTATCCTTCCCATTGATGAAGTACAACCGTGTGATGCTGAAGATTTCCGGCGAGGCGCTCGCAGGGAAAAAGGACTTCGGGCTCGATCACAAGACGCTCCTCGCAATCGCGAAGGAAATCCGTGATGTCACCCGTAAGGGTGTGCAGATAGTGGTGGTGGTTGGCGGCGGGAACATCTGGCGCTACCGCGATACGACGGAGAGCGGCATCGAGCGCACCGCGAGCGATGCCATGGGCATGCTCGCGACGATCATGAACAGTGTAGGCCTGCAGTCTGCTCTCGAATCGCTCGGTGCGGATACACGCGTCTGCAGCGCAATCGACGTCCCGCAACTCGCGGAACCGTTCATTCGCAGGAGGGCGCTCCGGCACTTGGAGAAAAAGCGCATTGTCATTTGTGCGGGAGGAACGGGGAATCCCTATTTCACCACAGACTCTGCTGCTGCACTGCGTGCTGCTGAGCTCAATTGCGATGTGCTCCTCAAAGCGACGAATGTGGACGGCGTGTACGACAAAGATCCGAAACATCACCGGGGTGCAAAACTGTACAAAGATCTCACATTCGACGAGGCAATCGAGAAGAACCTCAAAGTGATGGATCAGGCGGCATTCAGTCTCTGCCGCGAGCAGAAACTGCCGATCCGCGTCTTCAACATGTCCAAGAATGGCACGCTGCTCCAGGCAGCAACAGGCCACCCCATCGGCACACTTGTTCACGGGTAATTTCCCCCTCCTTTCTATGGCAGAGGTCGACATTGATACGTTCAAAACCGAAGCGAAGAAAGTCGTCGATTTCCTCCATGCGGAGTTCGCAAAGCTCCAAACGGGTCGCGCGAACGCTTCGCTCGTGGAACACATTGAAGTAGAGGCATATGGGGGGAGGCAGACACTTCAGACGGTTGCAGGAATCAGCGTGCAAGACGCGCGCACAATCGTGGTGCAGCCGTGGGACAAGGGCATCATGCATCCTGTCGAACAGGCACTGCTCAAAGCCGATCTCGGTACAACTCCCGTGAATGACGGCCATGTGCTGCGCATCAATCTGCCGCCGATGACGGAAGAGAGGAGGCAGCATCTTACGAAGGTTGTGCACCAGCTTTCCGAAGAGGCGAAGATCTCCATTCGCCACTTGCGCCACGAGGCAATGGAGAAGATTAAGAAGGAAGCCGATGAGGACGTCCGCGAGCAACAACTCAAGCGTTTGCAGGTTGCCGTGGACGATGCGAATGCCAAGGTGGAAGATGCCGCAGGGAAGAAGGAAAAGGAGGTAATGACGGTATGAAGAAGAACAGCCTCTGCGTATACTCTTGGTAGTTCTTCCTTCCTGTCTCACGATGACTGCCCCGCGCATTGCCGTTCTCTCGTTCCCCGGGAACAACTGCGAAGTGGAATCCATCCGGGCGATCAGGCGGACGGGAATGGTTGCGGAGTTCTTCCGATGGAATGACGACCCGAAACGCCTGGAATCCATGGATGGTTTCGTAATTCCCGGCGGTTTCAGTTACGAGGATCGCGGAAGAGCCGGCATGATCGCCGCCCGCGATCCCGTGCTCGGTGTGCTCCGCGAGCAGGCGGAGGAAGGGAAGCCGATCATTGGCATCTGCAACGGCGCACAGGTGCTCGTGGAGAGCGGCCTCATACCGAACGGCAACGGGCTCACGATGTGCCTCGCGCGGAATGCCGTCTCCAATGTGGCGACGGGTTTCCTCAGTGAGTGGGTATGGATCACGCCGACATGCAAGCCCGGGCGGTGCGCGGTGTCGGACTGGAAAGGCCCGATGCACCTGCCCATTGCGCACGGGGAGGGCCGATACACCACGAAGGATCCGGATCTTCTCGAGGGACTGCGCCGCAACGATCAAATCGCGTTCTGCTACTGCGATGCGCAGGGACGGGTCTCCGATGATGCCGCAATCACTCCGAACGGGGCTGTTGCGGCGATTGCGGGCCTCTGCAATTCTGCGGGGAACGTCGTCGCGCTCATGCCGCACCCCGAGCGATCGCCAGAAGGCAGCCCGTATTTTGAGTCATTCAAACGCTGGATCCTCTCGGGGAGAAAACAACAATCGCGCGCGGGGCTTTCGCAATCTCGCAGGAATCCTCTTCCCGTGCACGAAGCATCAGGCGCAGTGGAGATCTTCATCGGCACGATCATCGCGAACAATGAGGAACGTTCCGTTGAGCAAGCTGTGCGGCGCATTGTACCGGCACTCACGCTGCAGCAGCTCAAGTACATTGCCCTGCCGGTTGATGATCCGGCTCGCGTTCTCCAGCACGTCGCCTCCTTCAATCCGAATAAGGAGGTTGCGTACATCCGGCGCGGCAAGACAGTGCGCAAATGGAACGCAGATGCCAAGCAGGAAGAATCGCTCCAGCAGTCACCGTTCGGCAACAGCATTCTCCTCCTGAGGCGAGATGATCCCGATACGGGAGCGGCCGCGATGGGGAAGGGGAGCGCGACAGGCGTCTGTTACGTCTGTTCCGACGTGCGGGAGAATGAAATGGAAATGAGCGAGCTGCAGGAGGTGTTCGCCAATCCCCACGCGAGCACGCTCACGCTCCTCCGTTCCTGATGCCTGCCCCGCGCGTCATCCTCCTTGCCCACAATATCCGGTCGCTCTGGAACGTGGGTGCGCTCTTCCGGACGGGCGACTGTTTCGGCGTTACGAAGCTCATTCTCTCCGGCTACACGGCGCTTCCCCCGCGCAGGGAAATCAGCAAGACTGCCCTCGGAGCGGAGGCGTGGGTGCCTTGGGAGCACACGCAAGATCCTATTTGCGTCATTGAGAAAGCACGGAAGGAGGGGTACCGGATCGTTGCGCTGGAACGAGCGAAAGGGGCAGTTCCGTTGCACCTGTACCAACCGCATGCACGCGTGCTTCTCATCCTCGGCCACGAGGTGCTCGGCGTGCCGAAGGAGCTCCTGCAGGCAGCCGATGACATCGTGGAAATCCCGCTCTGCGGAAAGAAGGAATCGCTCAACGTGAGCATTGCAGCGGGGATAGCACTCCACGCTCTGCGGACGAACGTCACTTCTTCGTGATCGTGATTGCGCCGTTCTTCTCGCTCACGGTCACCGTGTCGCCATCACCAACTTTCCCCTCGATGATGAGGAGCGAGAGTCCATCGAGAATCTCGTTCTGGATGAGCCGCTTTAACGGTCTGGCGCCGAAGGCGGGATCATAGCCCTTCGCTGCAAGGTACGCGGCAGCCTTTTCCGTAAGGGAGAGCGTAATGCCCTGCCGCGCAAGCCGTTCTGCGGTGCGGGCAATTTGTAGATCAACGATCTTCCCGATTTGCTCCTCCGAGAGGGGATTGAACACAATGATGTCATCAATGCGGTTTAAGAATTCCGGGCGGAAGCACGAGCGCAGGATCTTCTGCACCTCGCCTTCCGGAGAGAAGACAGCATCGAGAATCGCGCTTTCCTTTTTCGCTTTCTTCTCCTCGGCGAACTTGAGGAGGATGTCACTCCCCAGGTTGCTCGTCATGATGATGACGGTGTTCTTGAAGTTCACCGTCCTGCCTTTGGCATCCGTCAGGCGGCCGTCATCGAGCACCTGGAGGAGCACGTTAAAGACTTCCGGATGCGCCTTTTCGATCTCGTCGAAGAGGATCACGGTGTACGGGTGCCTGCGGACTGCCTCGGTGAGCTGGCCGCCTTCCTGGTACCCGACGTACCCAGGAGGGGAACCAACGAGGCGCGCGACAGAATGCTTCTCGCTAAATTCGGACATGTCGATCCGCGTGATAAGGTCCTCATCGTTGAAGAGGAATTCTGCGAGGGCCTTCGCGAGCTCGGTTTTCCCCACGCCCGTCGGGCCGAGGAAGATGAAGGAGCCGATCGGGCGGTTCTCCTCCTGCACGCCTGCGCGGCTCCTGCGCACCGCGTTCGCGACGGCGGCGATGGCACGTTCCTGGCCGACGACCCGCTTGCTGAGATCCCGCTCCATATGCGAGAGCTTTGCGGATTCCTCCGCGAGCATCTTGCTCACGGGGATTCCCGTCCAGCGGGAGACGACGCGGGCAATGTCCTCCTCCGTCACCTCTTCCTTGAGGATCGGATTCCCGTGCTGGAGCTTTTCCAGTTCAGCCTTTGCGGATGCAATCTTCTTCTCCAGTGAGGGGATTTCGCCGTAGCGGATTTCCGCAATGCGCTGGAGATTGCCCTGCCGTTCCGCCTGCTCGGATTCCGCGCGGAGCGCATCGATCCGTTTGCCGGATTCCTTGATCACGTCAATCACCCGCTTCTCGTTCTGCCAGCGGACCTCTAGCGATTTTTGCTTCTCCTTGAGATCCGCAAGTTCCTTCTCGATATCCTTGAGGCGCCGTTTGGAGGCATCGTCTTTCTCTTTCTTCAGTGCCTCGCGCTCCACTTCCAGCTGACGGATTCCGCGGTCGATCTGGTCGAGCTCGGTCGGCTTGCTGTCCATCTCGATCCGGAGCACGGATGCCGCTTCATCCATGAGGTCGATCGCCTTGTCCGGCAGGAATCGGTCCGCGATGTAACGGTCGGAGAGGGTCACTGCCGCAACGACAGCTCCATCCGTGATACGAACGCCATGGTGGACTTCGTACTTCTCCTTGATGCCCCGGAGGATGGAAGTCGCATCCTTCATCGAAGGAGGATTCACCATCACTGGCTGGAACCGCCGTTCGAGCGCAGCATCTTTCTCCACGTACTTGCGGTATTCCTTGAGCGTCGTCGCGCCGATCGTGCGCAGCGTGCCGCGAGCAAGGGCTGGTTTGAGCAGGTTTCCCGCATCGACAGCGCCCTCAGCGCCGCCCGCACCGACGATCGTGTGCAGCTCGTCAATGAAGAGGATGATGCGGCCGTCCGATCCCTCGATCTCGCGGATAATCGCCTTCAAACGGTCCTCGAATTCACCGCGGTATTTGGTGCCCGCGACGAGCGAACCGAGATCGAGGGAGAGGAGCCGCTTGCCGGAGAGCGTATCGGGAACATCGCCATCCACGATCTTCTTCGCAAGCCCTTCGACGATCGCCGTTTTTCCGGTGCCGGGCTCGCCGACGAGAACAGGATTATTCTTCGTGCGACGGGAGAGAATCTGCATGATCCGCCGGATCTCCTCATCCCTGCCAATCACCGGATCTATCTTCCCGTCGCGCGCCAGGGCTGTGAAATCAACGGTGTATTTCTCCAGTGCCTGGTACTTGCTCTCCGGATCCTGGTCGGTGACACGTTGGTTGCCACGGAGCTCCTTGAGGACGCGGAGGACATCCTCCCGCTTCGCAGGAACGAACTGCTGAACGTCTTTTTCCCCGAGGAGCGCAAGGAAGAGGTGTTCCGAAGCGATGTACTCGTCACGGAGCTTGGCCGCTTCAGACTCCGCATTGCCGAGGACGTTCCGGAGTTCCTGCGTGAGGTACGGCTGCCCTCCGCCGCTCACGCGGGGAAGGTCGGCGATGCGCTGCTTGAGGGCATCAACGACCGCCGACGGCTGCAATTCCAATTTAGAAAGAATGCTCGAGATGAGACCGCCTTCCTGCGAGAGGAGCGCGAGGAGCAGGTGCAGGGGGCCGAGCGCCTGCTGCGAAAGCTCTCCGGCAAGCTGCATCATTCCCTGGATGGCTTCCGCTGCCTTCGTGGTGTAGCGATTGAAGTCCATTATCACTCGATAATGTAGAGTGATAACTCGTGAAGGTCAACAGAATTCAACCCCTAAAGGATCTTCCGGAATTTCTCCCACTTCGACTGGATGATTGCTCCGTAGGCCATGAATGTTGTGAGAAGAAGTACAGCCCAGCCGAAAACGGGCAGAGAGGCCATGAGTTTGAGACAGGCGTAGAGCATGATGCTCACGAGAACCGAGAGGAGCACGTGCCAGTGTTTCTTCAGCCGGAGCTCCAAAAGGTGGCAGAACACCATGGCGGTAATGGGTTTCGCAAAGTAGATGGAGAATCCGTAGAACACGCCGGAGAAGAGGGAAACGGGGATACCAACCACCGTGAGCATGAGGAGAAGCACAGCAACCGGCGTGATGATGAAGTACAGGAATCCTGCCATTGTGCTCTTCCATGGATGCTCGGCAATGCGCTTCGCCGCGTCGACGAACACCGTCTTCGTGAGGAGCGTGACGAGGACGATGAAGAACGCCGCGAAGAGGATGGAAATAGCTAGGCGCGCTGCGAAATCCTGCGTGATGAACCGTGCCGGCTCTCGCGAATCCTCCTGCCAATTTGCATGGGCGAGTTCCTGGGTGAATGCCGCGCCTGCGCCATCGAGGTAGGGGGTGAAATCGACGGGCTCACCATCGTTCCAGTACTCCACGTCGCTGCGGAACCGCGCAGTGGATCCCAGTGTGAGCGTCGTGGCGGAAAGCCGTGAGCTCCCAGCGACGTCCGCGAACACCGTGAGATCGTTGCTGCTCACCTCGATGTCGCCATTCAATGTGCCGCGCAGCACCACTCTTCCGCCCTGGATATCGAGATCGCCGTTCACGGTTCCATCCACAAATACTTCGCCTCCGGCAATCCGGACATCGCCGTCCACTCTCGCCCCCTCTGAGATTTCTATACTCCCGCCCGTTACGAAGAGGTCGTCATCGATCAGGCCGGAGATGCGCACGTCTCCACCCGCAAGCCTGGCATCGTCACCGACGTCCCCGCTCACGTCGATGCGTCCTGCAGCGAGCGTGAGATCGGCGCTCACGTCGCCCTTCACCGTCACCTCGCCGCCAACACCGATGACATCCCCCCTCGCAGAGGAGAGCAGGTTAACCTGACCGCCCCCGAAGTACAGGTCGTCATCGACCGGCGCCTCGACTGAAAGCACCTCTCCGCCACGGAGCACCGCTGCGGAAGCGGGAACCGGAGAAAGGAGGACACACGAGAGAACGGGAAGGAAAAGGGAGGTGCGGAGCATGCGGGCACTCTACTGACGCGCGGGCATCGTTGGAATTGAAGGGGCGGCACAATGGTTTCCTCGCTATACGCAGCGTCGTACGAATCTTGTTTGCCCCGCCTGCTTTGCCTACTATGGATTCGCCATGCCCATCGAACTGACGAGCGCGGAGATCGGCCTCGCGGAGAAGCTCTCGGAGCACGCAAAAGATGCCTGTGAACTCGTGGGACTCAAGTGCCAGAAGTGCGAACCGAAACATTTCTTCCTTACCGTGCACCGTTATTACGGAAGAGTGCAGGGGATGACCGCCGAGGTGGACCGGTGCATCGACTGGTGCATGAGCAAGGGGAAAACCACGTTCACCGCACAGCGCTTTAGCAACTGGTGCCTGAAGAAAGTGCAGTGGGACCGGGAGGAGCAGATTGCGCGAGCAGAGAAAGAAAAACTCGCATCCGGGACGGAATATCAGAAAGCCGATTACGCGAGGCGGTTCACCGGAGGGCAGTGATAAGCTCTAGTAAGAGCGGAAACTGCGTATAGCCCGCCTGTGCGTTGAGGTGACCGCCCCCACGGATGAGCGTCACGTCAACACTAAGGTGCCTTGCGAGTTCTTCTGCTTGGGAAAGCCTGATGTAAGGGTCATTCTCGGAATGGAGAACGGAAAAATGCCCGGCGCGCCTGCGGAGAGTTCCCCAATGGTAGGGATCACGGGTGAACGTCTGCACTATGGCATCGAATGCATTGCCCATGGTATCCCATACCGATGCGACGAGCAGGCATGCGCGGATGCGTGTTTGTTGCTGTCCAAGCAGACGCAGAGCGAACGTCCCGCCCAGGCTGTGCCCTACGAAGATCGTCCGTTCATTCACGTGGTCCGCATACCTGGAAAAGTGATCGAGCCATTCCCCAAGAACAGGTTGGTTCGGATGTGGAAAATCTGGGACGACTGGAACGAAACCTCTCTGCTGCAATTCGGCGGAGAGCCACGGAAACCAGTTCTCCTGGGAATTGCCACCCGTGCCATGGAAGAGAAAGACGGTGTCCAAAGCCAGAAGAGAAGAACAATATATGAGTCCTTCTCAAGTGTACCATCGGTGGTCATTACTAGCTCAGTTGGCTGTCGAGTCTCGCGCATGCGAGACGAGCAATAAGAAGGAAAGAGCTAAGGCACTCTAGCCATACCCCGGAAGATTTGATGTATCCTGTGTCTGTCCGGGGCGTAGCTCAGTTGGCTAGAGTGCCTGCTTTGGGAGCAGGAGGTCGCGCGTTCGAGTCGCGCCGCCCCGACCACCGGTCATCCTGCGCTTCATAGCGAACAGTGTCGCTCGCGCAAATGCCGAGAGGACATTTGACATATGAGGAAAATACAGTATGTTCGTGGATAGAACACTATGGAACGCGACAGTCAAATCATCGGCAGGCTCCAGAGAGGCGTTCCGCGCGACGCGGCGCAAATCGTTGCGTTCGACCTGCAATCAGAATTCGGTTGCACCGCTGTCTGCGAGAAGAACGCTGTAACAATCACGCTCCCTCCCGACGCAACAGTGGAAACACGCGAAGCGCTCCGGCGCTTTCTGCGTGATACCGGAATTTTCGAAGACGACTGAAATCACTCGCCGACCTTCTCCGATTCCTCGCGTTCACGCTCCTGGATGATGGCACGCAGCTTGGCACGGTGCTTCTTCAGGCGTGCCTGGCGTGTTTGCGGATCACGGTACTTCTCCGGGAGAGCGCGACGTTCAAGCGCGGCGGAACGCTCGTTTTGAAACCTCACTTCGACGGCTTCCGTGAGCTCGGAGGCGCGCGTCCGAAGGACGCGGCGCTGTTCGCCGCGCCGCTTGTTGGCGAGGAGCAGTTTCGCGGCACGCTCCTCTTCTTGCTGCTTCTTCACGATACAGCGACGGAGCGAGAAGAGCTGCACGGCAGCGAGGTCATTCTTGCCTTCCAGGGAAAGCTCTTTCCTGCATGCCTCCTCGTACGGAGAGCCAGCGGTTGCAGCCGCCGCGGCAGGAGGGAGGAGGAAAGAAGACAGGAGGAATGCCGTCAGGATCGTGCGCATGGAGGTATTCTCCGAAATTCCGCCGCTCAGGGCCAGAGCGTTGGAGCTGACAGCGGCCCGCGAATGCGCGCTGGTAGAGTTCGGGCGGAAGGGGGGCCGTAGGCTATACTGCGAACCCATGCATCTCACGACGCCGCTCGCAGCGGTCCTGCACACCACGAAGGACCACATTGCCTGCCTGGAAGGCATGGGACTTCGCACTGTGGGAGACCTGCTGCTCTACCTGCCAAGAGCGCACGAGGATTTGAGCATCGTGCAGCCGATCCGGACAGCGCCGCTCGGCGCGAAGGGGACGTTCCGTGGCACGGTGTCGCGCATCAGGCGCGTCCGGACACGGAAAGGGAAATGGCTTGTTACAGCTCTTTTTACGGATGGCGAAGGCAACCACGCCGATGTCGTGTGGTTCAACCAGCCGCACGTGCAACGCATGCTCGCAGACGGCGATCCCGTCGTTCTCACCGGCAAGCTCGTGGCGAACGGCACGAAACTCGCTCTCCAGAGCCCGCAATTTGAACGCGCGGAGCGAGAGCAGCTCCTCCATGCAGGAAGACTGGTGCCGATCTACCCAGAGCACGAGCTTGTGAACACGAAGTGGTTGCGCGAGAAGATGGCGCTCATCCAGGAGGCAATTGCAGAAGTCCCGGAAACGCTTCCGCAGGATGTACTGCGCGAGGAGGGGCTGATGCCGAGGAGCACGGCAATCCGCGCCCTCCATTTTCCCGAGAACGGCGAGCAGGTGCAGAAAGCCCGCAGCAGGATGGCGTTTGAGGAGATGTTCGCGCTCCAACGGGAAGCGTTGCTCCGCAAGCTGGAATGGCAGAGCGCCCGTCAGGCGCGCTTGAAGATTCCCATGGATATCGAGCTCATCCGTGCGCTTTTCCGGTCGCTCAACTTCACCCCGACAGGCAGCCAGAAAATTGCGATCTACGAGATCCTGCGGGACATGGAGCAGGACCGGCCGATGTCCCGCCTGCTCGAGGGGGACGTGGGTTCCGGCAAGACGCTCGTAGCCACTGCGGTTATTGCGAATACACTGCGGCATCGCGGACAGTGCGCGCTGATGGTGCCGACGGAAGTCCTCGCCCGCCAACATGCGGTGACAATCGGGAGAACACTCATCAACTTCTATACGTACCTGCAGCGGGAACGCGCCGGGAACCCCGCGCTGCCGGATCTTCCGCAGCCCACGGTGAAGCTCCTCACAGGCTCCGTTCCGGGCAGCGACGCCGAGGCGACTAAGCGCGGAACGTCCACGGGGACGGTGGATCTCCTCATCGGCACACACGCGCTCATCCAGGAAGATGTGCGCTTCGCGAACCTCGCGCTTGTCGTGGTGGACGAGCAGCACCGCTTCGGCGTGCTGCAGCGTGAACGTCTCAAGGAGAAGGGGAGTCCGCATTTCCTCTCGATGACTGCAACCCCCATTCCGCGCACGCTCGCGCTCACTGCCTACGGGCACCATGATCTGTCAGTGCTCACGGAGAAACCCGGCAACCGCAAGAAGATCCGCACGAAGGTGGTGAGTCCGCGCGACAGGCAAACCGTCGAACGGTTCATCGACCGCGAAATCGGGGAGGGAAGACAGGTGTTCGTCATCTGCCCGCTCATCACGGAATCCGTGAGTGAGGAAATGACGGAAGTGCGCAGCGTGGAGCAAGAGGTCACGCGGTTGCGGACCAGTTTTCCTTCCCGCCGCATTGCCTCTCTCCACGGCAGGATGTTGCCGAAGGAGAAGGAGGCAACAATGCAGGATTTCAAGGACCGCAAGGCGGACATCCTCGTATCCACATCGGTGATTGAGGTCGGCATCGACGTGCCGAACGCGACGATCATCGTGATCGAGGGAGCAGAACGGTTCGGCCTGGCACAGCTCCATCAGTTTCGCGGCAGAGTGGGAAGAAGCGACGAGCAGAGCCACTGCTTCCTCTTCACCACCACGCCGGAACAGGCAACGTCACCGCGCCTCAAGGCGATGGAAGAGCACGATTCCGGATTCGCGCTCGCGGAAATCGATCTGCAGATCCGTGGACCGGGCGAACTCTTCGGGATTCGCCAGAGCGGCCTGCCGGAAATCAGCGCCGGGGCGCTCCTCGATCCCGAACTCGTGGTCCGGGCACGCCGCGCAGCGGAGAAATCCCTGCATATGCAGGGAAACCGTGTGAGTATTTGACAAGGCCGGCAGGACATGTAGGATGCGCCCGTGCACACCGCACGCCCCTTCGCAGGCAGCATGATGATGCAGATGATGATGCGCTCCACTCAGCGAGGGTCGGCACTGCGCGCGTAAGCGCACACTCACTTGCCACCATGGACCCTCGCGAAAGCGGGGGTTCTTTTTTATCCCTTCCCCCCATTCCCATGGTGAATATCCTCCCCTTCTACGACCGGCAGAACGACCGCATCGTTCACGTCAATCAGGCGGATCTCCCGTCCACGGTGAGCATCCAGTCGAACCCCGATGGCACCTACGAGGTGATCGGCGGACCGGATGACGAGGTGAACCGCATTCTGCAGCGTAACCGCGAACGCTTGCAGGCGCATGCTCCTGCTGCGACCGAGCAGTAATTCGTGCTTGCAGATTTGCACAGAGAACACCCGCCTGCGCTGAGCGTCGGCGGGTGTTCGTTCTGTGCGATTCTCCATTGTCAACGCTGCGAAGACTGCTAGACTGCAAAAGGAATTCCTGACATTTTGCATGGCGACACCCCCGACACCTCCGCAGCAACAAGGTTCCCAGGCGCAGCCCATTCGCCCGGGTGATCCAATCCCGAACGGCGGCATCGATCCGACGCAGGTATTTGCAGTGCCTCCTCCGCCCCCGCCGGCTGCTGGCCAGCAAAGCCAGCAAGGCGGCGCGCAGGCACAGCCGCCGAAGGATTCCGGCCCACCGCCACCGCCTCCGGGCCAGCTCCCGGCAGATGACCAGCTCAAGGCTGCTGGCTACGACGATGAGGACATTCGCGTGCTCAAGGAAGTTGGCCCGTACCGGTTCGGGAGCATCGCCGCGGCGCTCGGCAACGAGGGCATCGTTGTGCCAATCCATCCGGAAACGACGTTCGATGAACAGCGTTTCCTCACGCTGCTCCGCGGGAGCATCTCGCTCACCCGCGACGAAAAGTGGCGCATCGTGCAAGCCATTCCAAAGCTGAGCCAGTTCCAGATCGATGAATTGCAGAAGATTCTCGACGAGGAGAAGCAGAAGTTCCGCGAACTCTCCCCCAAGCACCTGCTTCAGCTCATGAAGCTCGAACAGAAGCATGCGGAGGACTGGAAGGATCTCCAGGCCATCACCGCACAGCAGAGCGCGGCGCAGCAGGAGAACGCCGAGGCGGATGCCATCCGAAAACAACTGGGGCTTTCGTGAGAGACAAACCTACGGTTTCTCTCTCACGGACTCGCTTTTCCCTTAAGGGGTGTCCATGAGGGGAAAGCCGCAGGTTTTCCCTTCGTGCTACACATTCATGCGATAGAACACGAAAGCGACGATCCCGACGAACGTGAAGAAGACTGCCGGAAGAGTTCCGCGCCCCGCCTTGCTGTAGATGGCCGACAGGAAGAGGAAGAGGAATGCAGCAAGGGTGCAGGAGAGCACGAGCGGCGATGTGTAAATGCCAGCGAGGTACGGAATGGTGAACGGCAGAGCCCGTGTGGACTGGTAGAATCCAAGGGCGTAGACAATCGCGTACCACGCGAGGAGCCAGCCGGCGTACAGGCGGAGCGTATCCATGAATGGGTAGTACCGGGGTTCCGCCTCTTCCTGCTCCGCAGTCCTGCGAGACTCCGCAGCCCAATCGTGGGGTTGTGCTTGCGCAGGCGAGGCAGGGGGAGGTGCCGGCGGTGACTTTGGAGGGGTTGCAGGTGCCGCTGCCTGTGTTGCTTGATGCTGCGGTGCACGCTGAGCTGGCTGCGCCTGGGCAGGAGGCACGGCAGCCTTCGCAGGCGGAGACGGCACGACGGATTTCTGCTGTGGTGGAGCAGCACGCTGCACTGGCGGCACTGCCGCAGCGGGAGAGGGGGCGCTGGCGAAATTCGTGCTCGCGGACGTCTCGAAGGAAATCTGGAACACTTCTTCCGGAAGGAGTCCGTTCTCCGCGAGCTTCATGCGGGCGGCAGTGACATCCGTTGCGTCAACGGTTCCTTGCAGGCGTTCTCCCTTGGCGTTGCGGGCGCTGTACGAGTACAAAGGCATCGCGCCCCAGTGTACCACAGGTCACTCGCCTTCGTACGCCGTGAGGTTGTTCGTGATGTACGTCACGGCTTCCTGCAGGCGGGCATCGGCGGAAATTTCGAAGTGCGTGCCGTTCTCCCAGTCGCGGAATCCGATCGCCGTGCTACCCTGCACGCGGATCTGGCGATCCGTGGCCTTGCGGGAAGCCACAGTGCCGGAGAGGAGCTTGACCGTGATGACGCCGTCGCCGATATTCTCAACCTTCGCATTGTTAAGCTCGAGGTGCCAGAGGCTGAACGTGGTGTTCCCGAATGATTTGAACCACCAGTTCTTGTGCACGGGAATGCAGAAACCAATATGGCCCGTACAGTACTGCTGCGTCCAGCGGTCGGGGGCGTAGGAATCCTTCGCCATCGCGGCGATCGCCGCCTCCTGTACTGCCGTGAGCCGCACGGGGGTATCGGCAGGCTCTTCGGGGGACTCTTCCCCGGAAGGCGTACCCTCCTCGTTCTCCGCCGCTTGTGATGCGGGAGCAGCTGGCTCTTCCTGCGTCGGCTCCTCCGCGACGGGAAGTTCGGGGAGAGGCTGCGATGTCACCACCTCCTCTTCTGCTTCTTCCGCTTCCGCAGAGGAAACCCCCCCGTTCTCCGCCGCATCAGCGAGGACTGCTCCGCCGCTCGCTGTGCTGCCCGTTGCGGACATCTCGCTGGACCGCTTCAGACGGATGTTCTCCACGCGCATGATAATGCCGCCTTCCTCCACAGTCGGACGGATGGCGCCGAAAGCCTCCACATCCTCGCCGACGTAGCCGTTGAGATCCACAACGTCGCTCTCGAGGAGAATGAACCGGTCGTCCGCGAGGACGAGGCGGTGTGTTCCCTGCTGGTAGACGCTAATCCCGGCAGGAGCGATTCTGCCGGCGTACGTCACGTTCGGCGTTTCCCGCACGGGCTCGTCCTGAACGGAATGTTCTTCCCCGGTTGCGGCAAGTCCGCCGTCTTCGGCAGAAGGTTCCTGCTGCGGGGCACCGGATCCGAAGAGGGAACATCCGCAGAGCAGGAGCACGCAGGAATTCAGCGCGAGAAATGAGGAGGTTCGCATGGAGGACATCGGTGAAATGGAGCCGCAAGTATAGAGGCAGGGGAACCGGATTGCACGATTTTTCCGCGGATAGCGGAAAGCCGCAGCGGCCAACCGGCAGCTGCGGCTTTCCAGCGGCAAGAGCACGCTACTTCACGTTTTCGATCGCCGTCTTGAACGCATCAATCTGCTGCGCTCCGGAAACGATCTGCGACTCCTTCGTCTTGTTGTTGTACACGATGTTCCCCGGTGTGCCGCGGATGCCTGCGGCTGCGCCGGCGTTCATCTGATCCTTGATCTTCTGCGTGTACTTTCCATCCTCAAGGCAACTCTCGAACTTGCTCTTGTTCAGCTTGAGCTCCTCCGCGTACGCGACGAGCTGCGTGTTGTCTGGGCCCTTCTCGATGAGGATATCCGCATACTCCCAGAATTTTCCTTGCTCGCCCGCGCACTCGCTCGCCTCGGCGGCTTTCTGCGCATTCGGGTGGAAGCCGAGCGGGTAGTGGCGGTACACCCAGTTCACATCGTCCACCTCATCGACGAGCTGCTTCATCGTCGGGTGGTGGCGCTTGCAGAACGGGCATTCGAAATCCGAATACTCGATCACGGAGATCGTGGCATCCGGGTCGCCCTTGATGTGATCCGTATCCGGATCGACCGGCGGAACATCCGCGGCAGGTTGCGGTTGCGGGGCTGGCTGCGGATTTGCAGGAGCCTCCTTGGCAGCCGGGGCTCCGGTCTTCGCCGGCGATCCGCCGACGCCGACAGCGACGCCGTACCCGATAATGACGCCGATGAGAACCATGGAAACCCCGAACCACGGGTTGCTGGCTCCGGGGAATGAACTCTTATCCATGAGAAATGAATGGGAAAGAAGTAGAAGAAGTTTCGGGGCATTCAGCACTCACTCGCGTTTCACGAGGGTGTGTGCAGAGGAATCCGCCAACGCATACAGAGGGCCGCCCCTTGCAGTCGGGAACAATGCAACATACGCATCGGTACCGAAGAGCGGCTGTTGGATAAGAGGGGGGAAGACACTTTCGACAACAATTCCCCCGGGAACCTGGGCAAGAGATTCCTCTTTCATGCCGTGCACTGCACTTACGAAACACGCCTTGCCATCCTGGCATCCCTTCGATGCATGTGCATCGTACGCAGCACCATCCGGCATTGCATCGCTCACCGGCGTGAAGAGCTGGCAGAGCAGGGTATCCTCGCTCTGTGGAAGCACAGCCTGCTCGCCGAGCGTTCCGAGATGCGCGGCGAATACGCTCGTCACGGACAGGAACCCCCCCGTGCAGACAGAGCATTGCAGGCAGAGAGCAAGGAGGCCGCTTGCGACAACGGAAACACGATGCAACGTGGGCGCAGTCTACTCACGATGCTCGGGGAATGCACGACCGGCCGCAATCCGGAGATTGAGGAAGAGCGAACTTATGGCGTACGTATACATGACAGAACAGACGCACGATCAACTGGTGGCCCAGGCCAGGATCGAACTGGCGACACCTCGCTCTTCAGGCGAGTGCTCTACCAACTGAGCTACCGGGCCACTCGTCGGCACGCGTCACTCTAGCAAGGAGCAACTTCCCTGAGAAGAGATTTCCGCGGCAAGAGCCGCGGATGGCACATCGTGCGATTTTCTGGTATAATACTCATAAAGAAAACTCCAAATTTATGGTCTTCGCCAAGCTGAAACGCAGCGCGGATCTTGCCACAATCATCGCGGTCGTCGTAACGATCGCGGGAATCAGCGCGCTTGGCACGTATTTCTACGACCGCAGCCATACGGTGCTCGATGGCATGCTCAAAGCGAAATTACAGCAGGTTGCGGGCGTCTCCGCCCTGCTGATCCGGGGGGAAGATATCGAGGCTGTCCGGGGAGAATCTTCACAGCAATCTCTGGAATACAAACGGCTTATCCGGCAACTCCTCGGGATCAAGCACTCGATGACGGACGTGCGGTACGTGTACATCATGCGGCAGACGGAAGATCCGTTCGTGCTGGAATTCGTCGCCGACGCGGATGCCGCCGAACCGCCGTCCGCGCTCGATGAAAACGGGAACGGCGTCCTCGATCCGCTTGAGCAGCCGTCGCAGCCAGGCGACCTGTACCCGACCGATGACGTGCCGGCACTGCAGGGAGAAGCCTTTCTCCATGCCACAGCGGACGAGGAGGTTACGCAGGACAAGTGGGGAACATTCATGTCCGGCTACGCGCCGATCCGCACGGAAGAAGGCCGGACCGTCGGCGTCCTCGGCATCGACATGCTCGAAGCCGACTACCAGATCCGGCTGCGGAGCATCTTCACCGCGTTCACGCTCGAACTGCTCCTCGCGATCTGCATCATTATCATCGCAGCAATCGCCTTCACGATCATCCGCCGCAATCAGGAAACAGCACGCAGAGTCGAAGAAGAGCGGAACTGGCTCACGCAGCTCGCGCTCCACCAGATCGGAGGAGTGCTGAGCATCTTCCGGTTCACCATGGAGATCATCAAGGAGAAGATCGGCAACCGCTGCCGCTCCCTGAAAATCTGCGAGGAATGCCATGCGCTCGAAGCGGGCACAGACCGCCTGGACACGCTCTTTAAGAAGCTGCAGGCGGCAGACAGCGTCCGCGCAGAACATATTTCCTATCGTGCAGCCCCTTGCGAGCTGCGGCCGCTTATTGAGCGGGAAGCTGCCAAATTCCCCAAACGCACGATGACAATCGTGATGCGTGGCAAGATGCCGCTTCGGGCGGACCCCGACGTTGTGAGCGGCATTCTGCACGAGCTCCTGAGCAATGCCGTGCAGTTCTCCAGGAGCCCCTCGGCAATCACTGTGAGGGCGCGCCGCACGTTGCACGATGTCGAAATCACCGTCGAGGATCACGGCATTGGCATCAGCGCGGAGGACCTGCCTCACGTCTGCGAACGGCTCTTCGTGGGCAAGCGGACATGGGAGCAGCATCCCCGGGCGCTCGGTCTTGGGCTCTACATCGCGAAAGGCATCGTGGAGCACATAGGCGGGAGCCTGAACATCGAAAGCGAGGAGGGGAAGGGGACGAAAGTCACGGTCAAAATCCCACAGTAAGGCAGGATTCAATGTGGTGGAGCTGAGGGGAATCGAACCCCTGACCTCCGCAATGCGAATGCGGCGCTCTAAGCCAGCTGAGCTACAGCCCCACGGGGCATGAAAGGCAAACCTGCGGTTTCCCTTTCAGTGCAAAGAACGGAAAGCCGCGCAAACAGTACCGTACGGGTCCCCCGCTGACAACAGCTTCCTCTGCGGAGTTCAGAGGCGGATATGCTCCGATACGGGGATATCCCCGATGAAGATCTCCCCCGTGGCAGACCCCCGCTCAGATTCCCGCCGGAGTGCCTTGGAAAGGCCGATGCGTTCCACAACATCGCGGAAGCGGCGGACCGCGCCGGGGGAAGTGAAGTTCGTCATGCGGACGAACTGCTCAATGCGGTCGCCCCGCACGATGATCGATCCATCTTCCCTGCGGGTAATCCTGTACGCACCCATGCGGTCGGAGATGCGCTGCGGTTCGAGGACGGGGAGATCTTCGCTCTCCGGCGGCGTCTGCTCGATTGCCCGCTGCCGCTCGCGGAAGGTGAGGACAAGGGGGAGGAGGGACTGCATGAGCTCCTTGGTTCCCGCAGTCGTCGCCGCAGAAAGCCGCGCATCAAGGCGGATGCCGAAGCGCTCCGAGAGTTCTTCCGCAAGCGTTTCCATTCCTTCAGGCAGGAGGTCGCACTTGTTGAGCACGACGAGTTCCTGCTTCTCTGCAAGAACGGGGGAGTACTTCATGAGTTCTGTGCGGATCGTCCGGTAATCCTGTGCGAGGATGCTGACATCTGCGCCGCCCTCTGCCGTAAGCGCATGCGAGAGATCAAGAAGGTGGAGGAGAATCCCGCAGCGCTCAATGTGACGGAGGAACTGGTGGCCGAGGCCTTTCCCATCGCTCGCGCCCTCGATGAGTCCCGGAACATCGCAGAGGATGAACGAACGATCAGCAATGTGCACAACACCCAGATTCGGCACGAGTGTCGTGAAGGGGTACTCCGCGATCTTCGGGCGTGCAGCACTTACGACAGAGATGAGCGTGGATTTGCCGGAGCTTGGGAGGCCGATGATCCCCACATCGGCAACGAGCTTGAGCGTGAGCTGGACTTTGCGGTGCTCGCCCGGATCGCCGAGTTCGGCGAAATCCGGGCGCTGGCGAACGGAGGAAAGGAAATGCGCGTTGCCGTACCCCCCCCGCCCGCCCCGGGCCAGGAGCGCCTGGTCGCCGTGTTCCCGCAGGTCGGCAAGGATCGTGCCGTCCGCAGCGTCTTTCACGACTGTTCCCGGCGGCACCGGGAGCAGCAGATCCTCACCATCCTTGCCCCGCTTGTTCTTGCCAAGTCCATAGTGGCCGTGCTCTGCCTCGAACACCTTGCGGGAGGCAAAATCGCTGAAGGTATCGGTATTCTGATCCGCAAGGAGAATGACGTCGCCGCCCTTGCCGCCATCGCCGCCATCGGGCCCGCCCTTGGGCACGAACTTCTCCCTGCGCCAGGAAACGCAGCCGCGGCCTCCGTTGCCGCCGCGGAGCTCAATGGTGGCTTCGTCGAGGAACACGGGGGAATATTGACAGAAAAACTCCCCAGGGGTAAGCCAAGAGCATGCCTTTATCGAAAGCGGAACAGGATCTCTTCGATCAGCTCGTCCAGGTGATGGAACACGCCGATAGGAGCCCGACTCCCGATCTGGCACTGGCGCTCCACTACGGGGAAGAGGCACTTTCGGGATGCGAGAGCGTGAACAGGATCAGTGATCTCGCTCGCTCGGCAATCCAGCATCTCGCCGAGAAGAACCCGGATGGCCTGCGGGAGGCGATCGCACAGGCGAGCCCGTCCGCAGCATTCCGGTTCAACGCCATCCTTGGCGTCGATGCCGCCGCGTGAAGAGCCAGTCCTGCTTGACCGGAGCAGATTGTCACTCTAAACTCCCGAGTGATAATTCGTCTTTTCCTACCTTTTCCTATGTCGAAAATCATCGGAATTGACCTCGGGACGACGAACTCCTGCATGGCGGTCATCGAAGGCGGCGAGCCGACGGTGATTCCAAATGCGGAAGGCAACCGCACAACTCCGTCGGTCGTCGCGTACAAGGATGGCAGCACTCTGGTGGGAATCCCCGCGAAACGCCAGGCCGTAACGAACGCACGCAACACTGTTTTCTCCGCAAAGCGCCTCATCGGCCGGAGGTTCGATGAAGTGCAGGAGGAAGCGCGGCGCATGCCCTTCACGGTGAAAGGGGGAAGGGAAGGCCGAGCAGTGATCGAGGTAAACGGCCACGAGATGCTTCCGCAGGAAGTAAGCGCAAAAGTTCTGCAGAAGCTCAAGCAGGACGCGGAGGCGTTCCTCGGAACCACGGTGTCCAAAGCGGTCATCACCGTGCCCGCGTACTTCGACGATTCCCAGCGTCAGGCAACGAAAGAGGCAGGGGAGATCGCCGGACTCGAGGTGGTGCGCATCCTAAACGAGCCGACAGCCGCATCCCTCGCGTACGGACTCGATAAAGGCAAGGAGCACAAGATCGCCGTGTACGACCTCGGCGGCGGAACATTCGACATTTCCATTCTCGATCTCGCGGAAGGCGTGTTCGAAGTGCTCGCGACGAACGGCGACACCCACCTCGGCGGCGACAACTTCGATCAGGTCGTCATGGATTGGATGATCGAGGAATTCAAGAAGGATCAGGGGATTGATCTGAGCGCGGACAAGATCGCCCTCCAGCGGCTGCGCGAGGAGGCAGAGAAAGCGAAGATCGAGCTCTCCTCGGCCACGGAGACCGAGATCAACCTGCCGTTCATCACGGCGGACGCGAGCGGCCCCAAGCACCTGAGTCTGCGCCTGAGCAGGGCGAAGCTCGAGACCCTCGTCAAAGACCTCGTCGAAAGGACCGAAGGCCCCTGCGAGCGCGCTCTCAAGGACGCCGGCGTCACGAAGGAACAGATTCACGAAGTCGTCCTCGTCGGAGGAATGACGCGCATGCCCGCGGTGCAGGCCAAGGTGAAGGAGCTCTTCGGCAAGGAGGGGCACAAGGGCGTGAACCCGGACGAAGTCGTGGCAGTCGGCGCGGCAATCCAGGCCGGCGTGCTCGGCGGCGACATCGATAAAGACATCGTCCTCGTGGACGTCACGCCGCTCTCGCTGGGGATAGAAACGCTCGGCGGCGTAGCCACGAAGATCATCGAACGCAACACGAAGATCCCCACGAAGAAGAGCCAGGTCTTCTCCACTGCGGCGGATAACCAGCCGTCCGTGGAAGTGCACGTGGTGCAGGGCGAACGCGAAATGGCAGGGGATAACAAGTCGCTCGGCCGCTTCATCCTCGATGGCATTCCGCCCTCCCCACGCGGCATGCCCCAGATCGAGGTGACGTTCGACATCGACAGCAATGGCATCCTGAATGTCACGGCTTCCGACAAGGGCACGGGCAAGGAGCAGCACATCACCATCAAGGGTTCCACCGGCCTCACGCCGGAAGAGATCGAGCAGATGAAGAAAGACGCGGAAATCCACGCGGAAGAAGACCGAAAGAAAAAGGAGCTCATCGATGCGCGGAACACAGCGGATGCGCTCGTGTTCAACCTGGAGAAGCAGATGCGTGAGCACGATGCCAAGCTGAGTGACGTCCTGAAGAAGAAGGTGAACACGAAAATTGGCGAAGTGAAAGAGATCTTGAAGAAGGAAGGCTCGACTGCCGAAGAAATCCGCAAAGCCGCAGACAGCCTCGCAACGGAGGCGCAGGAAATAGGCAAAGTGATCTACGAAGGGGCGAAGAAGGGCGGGGAAGGCAAGGAAGGGGATGCGGCAGAAAACGTTGTCGATGCCGAAGTGGTGGAGGAGAAGGACAGGAAGAAGAAGGGGAAGAAATAATTCCGCAGCCAAGCCACGGGGGTGCACAGCGCCCCTTTTGGCATGGAAAACCGCTGCAATTTCCCGGGGTACCCGTCCAGTCCTGCGCGTGCGCCGTTACCTCTTCTCGATGCCGGTCCATGCCATTTTCGTCTCGCTGAGGATCTTCCGCACGGCGGAAGATCCCGAGAAGTGGATAGAGTCAACGTCATCGAGTTCGCTCATCAGCGCGGAGGCCAAACCCTCCATTCTCGAAATGAGCGCGGTCCGCTGCTCGATTTCCTGCTCGGTCATGTCTCCGAGATCCGCATGGTCTAGCGCATGCGCGTAGCGCAGGAGCTTGCCGGCAACTGCGTCGAGGAGGTGCATGTGCCCCGCCTCCCGAAGCTCAGAGAGATTGGAATCCCGCATGATGCGCTCAGCGAGAGACACCAGCTCCTGGGCACCCGAGCGCTCAAGGGTGTCTTGTACCTCCTTCACGTGAATGACGTCCTGATTCCGCGGTTGTTCCATAGTTATATTATAACATAATTATTGTTTATTACAATGTTTCAAAGAAGGCGGCAGCTAGGGGGAAGGATAGCGGCTTCCTCGCATCTGACAATACCCAATAAATATCTTTGAACTATATATGAATTTTGTAAATAATACGGATATGTCAGCCCCTGAGCGGGAAACAAATGATCCGGCAAGCCTTGCGTTCCTTGAACGGGACACGAGGAACGTCTTCGGTGCCCAGGGGCTCCTCCTGAGTGCCTGCGTGCGCAAGCGCGTGCAGCGCCTTGGCATCCCCGTGATGATGCAAGCGCAGCTCCTCCTGAAATCCGGCCTGGACAAGGATCGGTGCAGTGCCCGCGCATTGCTCGAGGAATCCTTGCCGAGAGACACCGGAGACCTCCTCGACCAGCGGTATTTCGGCGTCCTCTGGACGCTCGGGCGCATCGCGAAAGATGAGGGAAGGCACATCGATGCCCTGGAGCAGTTCATCACCGCGATCGAGGATTTCCCCTCGGCTGCCAGGGCGGAACATTACCTCGCGATCGCGACGCTCCTGCGGGAGAACTTCGGACTGAGCGAATCGTACGCGGCTGCGGTGCTGCACCGGGGTATCCGCGCGCTCGCGCCGCGCGTGCAGCCGCAGACGCTCGAAAAAATCACGCAGGCATTCGCAGGGCTCGAAGTGAGCGGCAATGGCACCGGCCGCAGGCCGTTCTCCGAACGACTGCCGATCGGAGCGAAAGGCGCAACGCCGGAAGCAGGCAAACTGCTCGGCCGTGGAGCTGCGGACTAGAGCTGCTTGCCGACGAACGCGGCGAGCTCCACGAGGCGGTTGCTGTAGCCCCACTCGTTGTCGTACCAGCCGAAAACCTTGGCCAGATGCTTGCCGGAGATATTCGTGAGCGCCGCGTCAATGATGCAGCTCGAAGGATCGCCGACGATGTCGTGGGAAACGATCGGGTGCTCCTCTACGCGGAGAATCCCTTTCATCTTGCCCTGTGCGGCCTTCTTGAAGGCCGCATTGATCTCCTCCGCAGTCACAGGCTTCTCCGTTTCGACGGTGACGTCATTGAGGCTCCCCGTGGGGGTCGGCACACGGATGGAAATGCCGTCCATTTTTCCTTCGAGCTCAGGCACTACAAGGCCGATTGCCTTCGCGGCACCGGTGCTCGTCGGCACGATATTCACGGCTGCCGCGCGTGCGCGCCGCAAATCGCGGTGCGGCAGATCAAGGAGGTTCTGGTCGTTCGTGTAGCTGTGGATCGTCGTCATGAACCCGTGCTTGATGCCGAATGAGTCCAGCAGCACTTTCATCATCGGAGCAAGGCAGTTTGTGGTGCACGAGGCGTTGCTCAGCACGTGCATCGTCTTTGGATTGTAGGTGTGCTCGTTCACGCCGAGGCAGAACGTGCCGTCGGCGCTGTCCTTGCACGGCGCGGAGATGATCACCTTCTTCGCGCCACCTTGCAGGTGGAGCGCCGCGCCCTCGCGCTTGGTGAAGACTCCTGTGCATTCCAGCACCACATCAACCTTGAGATCCTTGTGCGGGAGCTTCGTGGGATCTTTTTCCGCCGTTGATTGGATTTCTTTGCCATTCACCACGAGCGCCCCGCGTTGTACCGAAACGTCGCCGGGGAAGATGCCGTACGTGGAGTCGTACTTGAAGAGGTGCGCGAGCGTCTCGTCTTCCGTGAGGTCGTTGATGAGCACGACGTGGAGCGACGGGTGCTTCTCCAGGATGATGCGCAGCGCCTGGCGGCCGATGCGCCCGAATCCGTTGATGGCGATGTTCATGGAAAGGAGGGGAATACGGCACTATCGTACGTCGTTTATCTGCATCGGCAAAGTGGCAGCTGCCATGGTGCATGGTGGCAGATGCCAAGAATAATTTGCTATAGTGAGCATGCCATGGAGGCTCCTTTGCATCCGGCAAATCGCCATCTGCTTCGCGCCTGGTACAAGTGGTGCTTCGGAGTGTGGAAACACAACCGGATCGTGAGGAGGATCAAGGAGTGGATTCCCGCCCCCGCACGAGCTGCCGCTATCCGGTGCGAGGAGAAGCTCCGTGCGCGTTTCTGCGGCGCGAATTCCCCCTGCATTCCCGTCGGGAAATTCCGGATGAAGCTCGACGTTCTCGATACACTGCGCCTCTCGTTCTACGGCGAGTACGAGCCGCTCACCACGTTGGCGATGCGGTCACTCATCGGACAGGGGCACACGGCGATCGATATCGGCGCGCACATCGGGTACTACACGCTGCTCATGGCAGATGCCGTGGGGAGCGGCGGGAAGGTGATCGCCTTCGAACCGGAACCGGGGAACTATGCAATTCTCCAGGAAAACGTGAGGAACAACGGTTACTGCAATGTGCAGCTGGTGCAGAAAGCGGTGGCGGACCGTACCGGCATATCGACGCTCCACATTAGCACCGCCGCGAACTCGGGGACGCATTCGTTGCTGCCCCTCGAGAAAGGGGAGAAGGCATCCATCCCCGTCAGTCAGACGAGCCTCGATGAGGAACTGAAGGAATTCGCGGAACCGATCGATTGCATCAAGATGGACATTCAGGGTGCGGAGCCGCTCGCTTTTCGCGGGATGAAGGATCTCATCCGGCGCAACCCCGCCATGAGCATCATCCTCGAGTTCGATCCAAACTTCCTCACGAAGAACGGAGAAGATCCCCACCGCTTCCTTCAGGAGATCCGGGAGGCAGGATTCGTGATCCACTGCATCGACGAGGACCGCGAACAGCAGTGGGCGGAGCCGGAATCCCTGCGCGTCCTCGCGGAAACGCACCCTCCGGAAATCGAGGCATACTGGAACCTCGTCTGCACGCCGAAATCTCTGCGCTGGAATCTGCCCAGAGACAGCGCCTCGTAACCCTTACAGCGCACGGAACGTCCTCTGCATGAGCAGCGTGTCTTCCTCGAGGATTGGGGATTCGCACACAACAACCCCCTCCACATTCCGTTCCTTCAGGACACCAAGGAATTCCTTCCAGCGAGCGTCGCTCTTGCGAAGAGGCAGGTGCCGGCGTTCACCCTTCGCCGTGTACTCGATGCCGGAGAAATGCATGTGCACGCGCTTGAGCGCCGCCTTGCCGAGTTCCTTCTGGTAGCGGTCGAGCATGGTGCTCCACTCCTCCCGGGTATTCCACTGCCCGCCGGAGCGGGCGTGCATGTGGGCAGGATCGATGCAGGGGTAGATGCCAAACTCCCTGCTTAAAGCGAGCACTTCCTCCAGCGTGCCGAACTGCGTGCCCTTCCCCATGGTCTCGAATGCCAGGTTGATCGTGAGACGCTTCTTCCGGGCAGCGGCGAGGATCTCCTCCGTCGCGCGGCGGACGCGCCCGAACGCCTGTTCGGGTGCCATGCCCGTGTAGAACGCCGGGTGCACGCAGACCGAGTGGGCACCCGCGATCTGCCCCATCTCCATGGCATCGAGGATCCGCCGCTTGCTCGCCGCGAGCGTCGCCTTCTCCGGAGAATTCAAGTTGACGTAATACGGCGCGTGGACGGTGAGGTACATGCCGTACCCCTCCGCGGTCTCACGGATCTCGCGCATGCGCTCCGGGTTCTTCGGCACGTTCTGCACCCACTCGAGCTCCATTGCGGTGATGCCGAGCACATGGGCGCGCTTCAGCCCTTCCACGGTCCCGCCGGGAGCGGGCGTAGAATGCGGCGTGCCGGCGACGGCGAAGTGGAGCACGGAAACAGTATACAGGGGAGAGTATGCAGTATTCAGGGTAATGACTACTACATGCCGCCTCCCTGCATACTGACTCCTGAATACTGCATACTGAATACTCATCCCTTATACTGTTTCCGTGCCCATTGCGAAGGACATCATCAGCCGGACGCTCGCAACGAAGCAGGGCGAACAGGCCTTCAGGCTCGTGGAGACCCTTTCCGAAGCGGGGCACGATGCCTGGTGGGTGGGAGGATGCGTGCGGGACATGCTCCTCGGGAGGCTGCCTGAGGACATCGATATCGCGACCTCGGCGCTCCCGGGGCAGGTGACGACCCTCTTCAAGAAGACCGATGCCAGCGCCGCGAAGTTCGGAGCCGTCCTCGTATCGCTCGGCGGCGAGGTGTTCGAGGTAACGACCTTCCGCGAGGATGACTCGGCTTCCGACGGGAGACACCCGGAATCCGTGCGCTTCGGGATGATCGAGAAAGACGCGCGCCGGCGCGACTTTACTGTGAACGCGATGTACTGGCACCCGATCTCGCGCGAGCTCTTCGATCCGTATCAGGGGCAGATCGACCTGCGCGAACGCCTTGTCCGCTTCATCGGCGATCCGGAGGAGCGCATCCGTCACGATGCATTGCGCTTGCTGCGCGCCGTGCGCTTCCGTGCCCTCCTCAATGGGCAGTACCACCCCCAGACATTCGAGGCGCTGCACAAGCGGTCCAAGGACATTCAGGTGCTCTCGGGGACACGGCGCTTTGCGGAGCTTCAGAGAATGCTCCTCGGGCCGCATCCCGAGATCGCGTTCGAGGATCTGTGGGAAACGGACGTCATCGAGTACCTCCTCCCGGAACTCCACGCCTGCAAGGGTGTTGCGCAGCCGAGCGTGCCGCACGGCGGCAACGACGTCTGGACGCACACGATGAACGTCATCGCATCGTTCACCGCCGACCACGGGGAGGATGTCCGCTGGGCAGCGCTCTTCCACGACATCGGCAAACCGCCCTCCTTCTCCATCGAGGAAGACCGCATCCACTTCAACGAGCACGCCTCGGTCGGCGCCGTCATGACGCGCCAGGCGCTTGACCGCCTCCAGTGCCCGGGCAGCAGGCGCGACAAGATCGCCTGGCTCGTGGAGCACCACATGATGATGGGCACTTTCGGCAAGCTCAATGATGAACGGAAAGCGCACTGGTACTACCACCCGTGGTTCGTAGAGCTCCTGCAGCTCTTCTGGCTCGATGTCGCCGGCACGCACGACCGGGACTTCGCGTTCTACGAGAGCATCGTCGCGGACTACACGACGTTCCTCGACGAGCATCCCCGCCCGCCGAAACCCATCCTCTCGGGCGTCGAGGCGATGGAGCAGCTCGGCATCGGCCCGGGGGAAGACCTCGGCAGATTGCTCAAGCAGCTCTATGACGCGCAGCTCGCCGGCACGCTGAAGACTCGCAGGGAAGCACTGGATTTCCTTGGGGAACTCGCAGTCGGCGGGGAGAAACGGCAGAAGTTGCCAGCGGGGAAGGGGAAGGGGAAGAATAGGGGACGGTGACTGCCCGCAAGAGCAGCAGAGCCACAGGCACGCAGCACCACATCGTGCCGACATCCGTGGGCGGCTCCGACCACGAGGTGAACGTGGTGGGAGACGTGCGACACTCGCTCCACAGCAACTACCACCAGTGGGGGAGCAACCGCCCGCCCTGCTTCAACGTGCGGCTCGCAGTGCTCAATGCCGTGGGGGGCGATTACTGCCCGGAACCCGAGCAGGTGGAGAACGTGCTGCAGATCACGACGATGGCGCGCTGGCATCAGCTCTACGCACCCGAAGCATTCGTGGGGGTCACCGTCCCCGGCGCGATGGAGAAAGCGTGCAAGGCAGCAGAATTCCAGATTACCTTCTGGAAGGAAGAGGAGCTCCTCATCCGCAATCTCCTCCACGCGCTCCTCAACGGCCGCGCGTTCCCGGTGCGCACGAGCGCCGGCGCGACCTTGCAGACGAACATCCTCCTCGGCATGCAGCGCAAGTCGCTGCGGGGAGCCATGAACCGTTTCCTCACGGAACAGCTTGGCAGGAAATACCTGTGGGTGAACGCGATGCAGGATCAAACACGCGAGGATCTCTCGATGTGGGTGGATGCGATGCCGAACGCCACGCCGATCCTCGATCCCCGGAGCGGAAGGGCGAAGCACGACTTCGAGCGCGTGCTCACCGAGCAGGAGAGCAAGATCACCGCGTTCATCGGGGAGAAGCAGGCGGAAGTGCAGCGCCTCGCGGCGAGGATGCTGCAGCAGAAGTGATGGATGGCGTTCCTTTTATCCGGCAACAAAGGGGATGATCCCGCTACGATGTCACACGCGGCTCTTGCTGTTCATAGCGGTGAAGAGACATACCGCGGCTATCACGAGACTCAGGAGGTTCCCCTCCATGTTCGTCTGGAACACCCCGAAGATATTGCCGTTCATTGCGAAGCCGATCACCGCGACTGCGCCGTACGCGATGCCAAGGAGCAGGAGGATCGACCGCGCGTAACCGTAGGTGCCGGCCACCGCGAGCAGGAGCACGCCGGTACCGATGTGGAGGAGGTTATGGATTGGCTCCGTGCGGACGCCGAAAACGCCGCCGGATACGAAGAACCCGGCGACCCCGAGCACGAGCAGCGCGATGCCGAGGAGACGCGCGACGAGTTTGACGAAGAGTGTCATGGGAGGGGGAGGGAAAAGGCTAGGGGAAACTGTACCATACGGAAAACCGCCCTGCCGGGCGGTTTTCGGATGCGGGGATGAACGCGCTCTAGATGAAGAGCGTCACGAGCGCGAGCGTGAGCGTGGAGAACAGCTTGATGAGCACGTGCAGGCTCGGGCCGGCAGTATCCTTGAACGGATCGCCGACGGTGTCGCCGGTCACCGATGCCTGGTGCGCGGGACTGCGCTTGCCGCCGTGATGCCCGGTCTCGATGTACTTCTTCGCGTTGTCCCACGCGCCGCCCGCGTTATTCAGGTAGGCGGCGAGGAGCACGCCGACGATCGTGCCGACCATCAGGAATCCCGCGACGGCTTCGGCACGGAGGACAAGGCCGACGAGGATCGGCGCGGCAACCGCGACGATGCCGGGGAGAATCATCTCCTTGAGTGCGGCCTTCGTGGCGATATCCACAGCCGCGGCGTAATCCGGCTCCACCTTGCCCTCCATGATGCCCTTCTTCTCGCGGAACTGCTTGCGCACCTCCTCCACGATCACGCTCGCGGCGCGGCCGACCGCGCGGATGGCGAGCGAGGTGAAGAAGAACACGACCATGGCGCCGATGAATGCGCCGACGAACACCGTCACCTTCGCCAGATCCACGCCGCGAAGGTGCGCCTCCTCGAGGAACGCGGAGAAGAGCAGGAACGCCGCGAGGGCGGCGGAACCGACTGCGTAGCCCTTCGTGAGGGCCTTTGTCGTGTTGCCGCAGGCATCGAGCTCGTCCGTGACCTTGCGCATGTCTTCCGGCGCCTTGGACATCTCCACGATGCCGCCAGCGTTATCCGTGATCGGGCCGAACATGTCCATGGCAAGCACATAGCCCACCATCGTGAGCATGCCCATGGTGGCAACGGCGGTGCCGTAGAGCCCGCCTCCGTGGATGCCCGTCTGCGAACCGAACCAGAAGGAGAGGAAGAGCGCTATGCACACCGTGAGCACAGAGAGCCCGGTGGATTCCATGCCGATCGCCGTGCCGGAGATGATGTTCGTGGCATGGCCCGTGGTGGAAGCCTCCGCGATGGACTGCACGGGGCGGTGCTCCTTGCTCGTGTAGAAATCCGTGATGTACACGAACGCGACGCTCGTGAGGATGCCGGCGACGCCGGAGAGGAAGAACCAGAACGCGGAATTCGAGGTGGAGAAGAACGATGTGAGGGAGTGCGCCACCGAAACAAATTCGCCGGAAGAAAGCATGAGTGCTGAACAAACGTAGAGAACGATCGTCGTCAGGACCGTCGTAAACCAGTAGCCGCGGATCATGGCGTTCATCGGCGGCTCGTGTTCCTTGGCCTTCACGGAGTACACGCCGACGATCGTCGCGAGCAGGCCGAACGCGCGGAGGATCAGGGGGAAGAGGATCCCCTTGAGCCCGAACGTGGCGTAGAGGCCCACTCCGAGCACCATGGCTCCGATGTTTTCGGCGGAGATGGATTCGAAGAGGTCCGCCCCGCGGCCCGCGCAGTCGCCAACGTTGTCGCCGACGAGGTCCGCCACCACTGCGGGATTCCGGGGATCATCCTCCGGGATTCCCGCCTCAATCTTCCCCACGAGATCCGCGCCGACGTCCGCGGCCTTCGTGTAGATGCCGCCGCCAAGCTGTGCGAAGAGCGCCACGAAGCTTGCGCCGAAGCCGTAGCCCACGATGAGCGCGGGGATCTGCGATGCAGAGAGGCCGAAGGCGAAGCGGTAGACGATGTAGAGGGCGCTGATGCCGAGCAGCGAAAGCGCCGTGATGACGATGGCGGAAACGGTGCCGCCGCGCAGCGCCATGGTGAGCGCGCTATTGAGCCCCTTGCTCGAGCTGCTCGCCACCTTGAGGTTCGCCTTGGTGGCCACCACCATGCTCACCACCCCGGCGATGCCGGAGAGAAATGCGCCGAGGAGGAAGGAAATACCCACCTCCACCCCGTGCTGCCAGCCCTCCTGGCCGGAGCCAGTGAGCCCGTAGGCGAGCATCATGCCGAACGCCACGACCACCGAGAGCACCGCGATCGTGCGGTACTGGCGGTTCACGAAGGCGCGCGCGCCCACGGCGATGGCATGAGCAACCTTCTGCATTGCCGGCGTGCCGTCCCCGCCGCGGAGGACGCCTTTCCAGAAGACGATGCTATAGAGGAGCCCCGCGAACGCAACGACCGGCGCGAGGAGCTCGAGTGAGAGGGAGGAGACCATGAACGGAAGGGGGAAAACCTTTAGAAATCAGACCGCGGCGGCGGGTGCCGCCGGTACGGTAGGCGAAGAATACTGAGGAATCCGCCGGGAAGTCAACGAAGAGCCCCGCCTGGCAAGGTATGCGGGGCACAAAAACGCAGGGATGCAACGCACGGCCGCACCCCTGCGAAGAATGCGAAGGGGTCACTTGAGCTCGTACGTCAGGTACACACGCACGGTGATCTCCTGCTCGCCGGAGGGCACCGCCGACTGCGCCATGTCTCCTCCGCCGCCGTACCCGCCGCCCTTGCCGTAGGAGGTTTCCACGTAGGGCGACACGTCCTCGCCGTAGCTCATCAGCTCGCCCACGTGCATTCCGAGCTCCGCTGCGAGTTTCTCCGCCTGTTCCTTGGCCTTGGCGATGGATTCTTTGCGGGCCTGGTCGCGCACGGCCGCAAGATCATCGATGCGGAACTCTATACCGGAGACGTTGTTAGCCCCCGCCTGCGTCGCAGCGGAGATCACGTCAGCCACCTTGGAGGGATCGCGGACCTTGATCGCAACGCTCTGGCTGGCCTCGTACCCGCGCGGGATCTGCTCGCCATCCTTCCAGTCGTAGGCGGGGTAGAGGGTAAAGCCGCTCGTCTGGATATCCTTCTGTTCAATGCCGGACGCTGCCACGGCGTCGAGGATCTTCTTCATGTTCTGCTCCAGCATGTCCATGGCTTCCTGCGAGGTTTCCTGCCTGCCGGTCTGCACGCCGAGCGTCACGGTCGCGAGATCCGGTTTGGCGGCCACCTTGGTCTCGCCCTGCACGGAGATGCTCGGATGGTTCTGCGGCTGCACTTCCACGTACTTGCCGGCGAGGAAGAAGATCCCCGCGAGCACGGTGGTGGGGAGCGCCACGGTGTAGAAAATCCGCAGGAGCGCGGGAGTGGAGGTGGAGATGGTCGTCGTTGCCATACGCGTGAGGAGGAAAAGGGATAGACCGGAGATCCTAGAGTACTCCGTACCCGCCTCTACGAGAAAGTGGGCGGAAGGTTACAGGAACCTGTACGATGGTCGCGTGACAACATTGATTGCAGACATGCACCCCGTGATGCAGGCGCTCGTTGCCACGCTCTTCACATGGGGGGTCACCGCGCTCGGCGCCGCCGTGGTGTTCCTTACGAGAACCGTAAGCCGCAGGTTCCTGGATGCCTCGCTCGGCTTCGCCGCGGGCGTGATGATCGCCGCGAGCTTCTGGTCGCTCCTCGCCCCCGCGATCACGCTCGCAGAGGAAATGGGCATGCTCCCATGGCTGCCGCCGCTCCTCGGCTTTACCGCCGGGGCGGTCACGCTCTTCGCCATAGACAGGATTCTGCCGCACCTGCACCTCTTCGCCCCGCTCTCGCAGGCGGAGGGCATCCACACGCACTGGCGCAAAAGCGTGCTCCTCGTGCTCGCGATCACGCTCCACAACTTCCCGGAGGGGCTCGCCGTCGGCGTTGCCTTCGGCGCCATCGCCGCGGGCTACGAATCTGCCACCCTCTCCGCTGCGGTGGCGCTGGCGATCGGGATCGGCTTGCAGAACTTCCCGGAGGGCATCGCGGTCTCCGTCCCGCTGCGGGGCGGGGGCTTAAGCGCCAGGAAGAGCTTCTTTTTGGGCCAGCTCTCCGCCGTGGTGGAGCCTGTTGCAGGCGTGCTCGGCGCTCTGGCAGTAGTGCTCATGCGGCCGCTTTTACCCTATGCACTGGCCTTCGCCGCGGGCGCCATGATCTATGTGGTGGTAGAAGAAGTGATCCCGGAATCGCAATCCGGCGGCAATGCGGATTACGCAACAATCGGCGCGATTGTAGGGTTCGCGTTGATGATGAGTTTGGACGTGGGGTTGGGGTGAGAGATTGCAACAGTAGCCGCCTACTGCAAAATTTCTTGAATCCTCATAATTATGCGCATTATCCACGGCCAAACATGCGGAAGAGCAATGAGTAGAATAACGAGAACAATCAGCGCATAGACTCTTGGCATAATCTCCTTCCGGAACAGTTGACGGAGTTCCAGCGCTTCGATGAACCAACGAAAGAAACTGCTACGCGCCTTGAACGCTGGATTAACCCTCCTCATCGTTGCAGCGATTTCACTCGGCCCGATGAGTGTCATACCAACACTCATAGCATAGATTCTGGACTGTTTCCCGAAAGGAAGAGTGGAAACGAAAACGCCCTCCGGCGCGTGCTTCTCCTTCATGGAGCCTCCAAGTGCGCGCACCTGTTCAATTGGCATGTATCCTGCTCGCCCTTTTGTCCAGCTCTTGCACTGTCCAACGACGAAGTTTCCATTATGCCGGGCATAGAGATCTATCCCGCCATCAGCATGAAACGTTCCATATTTCGGACTGACCTGCACATCGGAGTATCCAAATTCTTTCAGAAGATACTTGGAAAAATACTCAAAGGCAGAAGGCGACAGATGCCGCACCTCTTCCATAGAACAAATTGCCTTGAATGATCGTTCATCAACAAAAGCTTGCATGCTTGCCCCCATTATACGCACAGTACGATTATTTGCTTGGCATCCTCATGTAATCGATTTTGCATGGTAAGGGAGGGGGCGACAGTTACTACCTCTTCAACTTTACCTTTGAACTAAAACGAAGAAGCTTCCTGCGCCCCGTAGGGCGGTACTACAGCCGGAGGGAAGAGGTCTACGCAGAAGAGATACCCAATGGCAGTTTACCGTACGTTGCTTACGCCGATAGTACTAAAGCCAAGGGGGAGTTAGTTTCTAGGTGCAGGTGAAAGTTATTGGTTATTGCATGTGTTGTGATCTCTGCACCATTTATCCATGGCTTCTTTGCCATATTCTTCAAGAATGCACTGCGTATAAACTTTGTTATTGTCGCACTTTGAGACTGAGCAATCAGACCCTGACTTGCAGCTATATGAAATGGTTAAATCACCAATTGTAGCTCCCCCGTACCCACCATTGTTTGTAAACGGGATAATGGCAACAGGGAGTACATCTACCGGCTCATCACCACTTATGAAGTTAAAATCTCGCTCTCCTTGATTTGTCTTAATAAACTCTGTTCCTGTTGTTCCAAGTTTGTCCTGCAAAAGATTTACGGAAATATCAATTGTACTGCCAGCAGTAAACAAGCCACCTCTTGCGACTGTTTGAGGAATGTTTAAGCGGGTTGGCGACTCTCTAACACCTCGTACAATTCCTCCTTGGTTTCCAAAGTTCATAATAAGAAAGGCATCGGAACTACCTACTTTGCCTCTTACAGAAAGAATTGCCTGTTCAAATGAGCCGTTGAGCAAGATGCGAGGAAACAGAGTCTTATAAACATCAATATCTAAGGGATTTTTGGGTACTGAATACGCAGCAGATAAAAGCGGAACCTTTGTCAGTGTAATCTGCGACCCCGTTCCATCAATTGGAGTTTCAATAGGAGGGACTTCTACAACGTCCGGCGGCACAGGCTGACTTGCAGTGTTTAGATACTTTCCTAATGCAAAAATAGCCAAAAAAACTAGCAAAATGGTTCCACCTCCAAGGATTAGGCCGAAGATGTCAGAAGCTAAGTTAGGCTTTGGTGGGTTCATTTAGCGAATGGGGTCTAAAATTGTACCATAGTATCTTTGCGATTTCTTTGAAGAAGACGCAAAAGATGATCCCAAGATACACAAAAAGTTGAATATATGCGCCCCGCAACGATGATCGGAAGACGTTCCTAGGTGTTGTAGGGCAAAAGAGGTTCACTATGGCTGCTATCGCTGTTGAAAAAATGAGGCGTATTGAAAGCCAAGGAACAGAAGAGAAGAAGGCATTGAGATTGTTTAGCTGGGTCTGAACAGCATTTGGTAGGGAGAAGAAAACAAGAGCAATCTGATCCGTTAAAAGGGTTTCAACTTTCCATGGTAGTAAAAAATAGAAGATGACAACTCCAAGTCCTAAATTGAGGTGCTGAACAATGAAACGATTTAGAGAGTTTTTCTTACTGACTCTCCAAAAATACAAAGTACTTTTAAAGTATTTAACCGCAGCTCTATAAGGGCGGCTATTAAAGCGGCCAGAAGGAAACTCAATATGTATCACGCCGGTTTCTCAAAAAATGTATTCAGTACCGATGAGGATGCTTGTTCTATTTGTAACTCAATTTCCTCAAGTCTTCTCTCGACTCTGTCAGCAATCTCAAAATAAGACTTTATCCTACTTACAATTTCCTTTTGTTCTTCTAGCGGCGGGAGATTTACACAAACTTCTCTGATAGTTTGCATAGATAAACTGGGCTGAGCAGTCGCCTTAATAAAGGATAAAGCACTTCCTAGACCAACAGGAGATTGAAGATAGAAACAAATATAAGGCGCATACACCTCATCTACGTCAATTTTTGCAACATTGGGTGCTAGGTGCCAAGTTCCCTCTGTAGGAGCCAAGCAGACATTCCCAGTACCGGCACCTATGAAGACCATAAGAACTTCACGTCCATGTAACTGAGAGCGCTCTAAAATATCTGAGGTTCTCTTGGGAATATATTCAATGTTTTCATTAACAAATCTCCCCATTTGAACATTCTGTGCTTTTATAATTGGAACTTCTCCTTCTCGTGTAGGCTTAAAGTACTTTGTATACTCAAAGCCAGCTAGTTTGGTCACATGAGCTAAAAACCCCAATTTAGTCATTGCCCAAGACTTGGGAATTGGAACGAGCAATTCGGTGTCAATTTTAGGTATCTGCTCACCAAATATCTGACGTGGCTTTCTTTGCTTTGCTTGCTTAGCTTTTCTGCACTCATCTTCGTATTTTGCTTTTCTTTCGGTACTCATGCGCTTTAAAAGTGCGTCAGCAGTTTCCACTTGTGCATTTCTTTTGCGCCAATCTTCTGTCAATTTGCCACTGCAAGCATCTGCCAAAACAGCTTGTCTAAACCGGCGTAGTAGCAGCTTCGCCTTCTCAATCCTCTCCCGCGCCCCGCGCACACGTGGCAACATTTCATCAAGCTCTTCAACAATTTTCTTCTGCAAATGCAACGAAACAAGCGGAAAATCAATTTGTCTGAGCAAGCGTGGTTTTAGGTTGTTTATATTTGTACCAGACGAAAGCTCTCGGACTGCAGTTCTATAAGCATGGGTTCTAAAAAAATGACCAAAATAAGATTTATCAACAAGCTCATTGGGTCTTAGCACGCCACAAAATGCACCAAAACTTCCCTTCCAACTTGCTTTGAATTGAGCAGCTTTTCCTACGACTGATTTGCTGCCACTAGACATCGCTATAACAACATCGCCATTTTGTAATAGCTGCTCTTGTGAAATACAGCCATGATCCACATACATCAAATCTTTAAAATTGAGTTCCTCTCCGATGTTATTCGCTCTGAGAACTGGGATTGTTTCTTTTCCTTCAAGCAAGGAAGCCTGCTCTTTTTTGTAAGTAACACCCCGAATGTAATTGCACACGCTATTCAGCACAGCCGGTGGGTCATCCCTTTTTAGCAATTGCGCCCCTTTTGATGCATTGGAAGATTTCATTTATTTAAAGTATTTAGAACACTTCTCAATTCATTTGTAGCGTTTTCAAGCTCTTCAATTGCTGATACGAGAAGCTCTTCCGGTGGCGGCAAATCATCACCATCCTCAAGCCCCTCATCTTTCAACCATTTCAGACTATCAATTTTGAAATCTTTTTTGCGAACTTCATCAATGTTAAAGACGCGCCAGCGGTCATCCGTGGCATCCTTAAGATTTCGCTTGGTTCTACCATTCGGGTCATCTCCATAGCAGGCAATAAACTCCTTAAAGTGTTCTGCAGTGAGCTGACGATCTTTCTTGGTTATTCCAGCAACGTTTGTGCGGCCATCGTAAATCCAAACTTTCTCGGTTGGCCTTCCCTTAGTGAAGAAAATGACGTTCGTCTTTGTTCCCGGACTGTACGGGCTAAACGTGCCATTGGGGAGACGTACCACAGTATGTAGATCACATTCTTCGGTAAGTATTTCAAAGACCTCACCTGCCTTGTCTTCAAAAAGACAGTTGTCCGGTACGACTACCGCAGCACGACCTCCGGGCTTGAGAATTGTCATGACGTGCTGAATGAAGTTGAGCTGCTTGTTACTTGTTTCAATCGTGAAGTCTTCACGCTCCGGTACTTGGTTTGCCCCCTTGTTTCCAAAGGGTGGGTTCGTAATGACAACATCAAAGCGCTTTGCCGATGCCGGTTCGTAGATACTATCGCCAAGCGCAATGTCTGGTTCTACACCGTGCAAGTACAGGTTCATGAGGGCAAGGCGGCGGGGACGCTGCACAAGTTCCTGACCGAAGTACGTACCCTTTCTCACACGTGCAGCCAAATCCCGATCAAGCGCACCACCTTTGGTTTGCTCAAGTAACCACTCATAGGCGCACACAAGGAAGCCACCTGTGCCACAGGCAGGATCGCAAATGGAAAAGTCCTTACTCTTACGTGGGTCGGGCTTAATACACTCCACAATCGCTTGGATGACGATGCGTGGCGTGAAGTATTGTCCTGCACCCTTCTTGCCTTCGCTTGCGGCTTTTTCCAGCAGCCCTTCAAATGCAGCACCCTTCACATCCACTTCAAGGCTCGTCCATTCTACTTCATCAATCAGATCAACAAGGCGCTTGAGGTTTACGGGGTTTGTGAAACGAGACTGTGCACCGGCGAAGATGTTGCCCAGTAGTCCCTTCTGCTTTTCCAAAGCACGGAGAACATCAATGTAATGCTCAGTGAGTGCGGTACCGGAAAGTTCTCGTAGCGACTCCCAGTCGTATCCCTTGGGTAGTTCTACATCACGTTCCGATGCCATTTTGAGAAAGAGCAGGTATGTAAGCTGCTCAATATAGTCGCCGTAGTCCACACCGTCTTGGCGCAGTGTGTGGCAAAAGCCCCAAAGTTTGGCAACAACATCACTCATTGTGCAATAGAGGTATTAAAGGCATGGAGAAGCTCAGGGAGCTTTTTATCAAAGACGCGGTTTGCCTTGCTCCACCCTCCGTAGTTTACGAAGATCGGCACGATCTCAAAGTCTTCCTTCTCGATGGAAAGATTTTCTATGAGGTGATCATGGATGCGTTCAAGCCACTGCTGCTGATCATACGTAAACTTCTTTCCTGCTGTGACTTTTTCAAATGCGCGTTGAACACGCTCACGGGCTGTGTACAAAGGCTGATGTTCGTCTGCTGCGTGCTTGATCATGGAAATGATCTCGATGAGCGCTTTGTGATGCGTAACCTCATGAGCCTTTTGAAGGTTCTCTACGGTAAAGCGTTGCGGTGTAGCTGCCAGCTTCGTTTTGAGTTCTTTTAGGGCATCTGAACTCCAATCTGTGGGGTGATCCAGCAGGATACGAATGGCATCAATGTGCTCAGGGTTCTCCTGCACGTAGCGTTCAAATGCGACAAGATAGTCCTCAGGCTTGTACTCTTTTCCATCTAGGCCACGTACGAGCCATGCAGAGCTGACGGTATCTTGTGTATCGGAAGCAACAACGAACACACGCTTGGGGCGTGGGTAGTTAAGCAGCAGGTTTTTAAACTGGTCATCACGCAAGATGCCCATTGTCTCGGTAAAGCCTTCCTTTAAGCGGTCAGGAAGCTCTCTGGCAAACGTTGCGAGGTCACCCTGCGGTACATACTTCGCAAACAACTCACGCCCTTCACCGGTCATTTCCTTGTCTATGCGCTGCATACGGCGAACAAGGCACCTGACTTTGTATTCGCGGTCTTTGTTCTCCCAAATGTGATCAATCAGCTCAGGCGTTGTGAGCTTCTCACGCAGTGGGGGGTCTGCAGTGATGCTCGTCACATTCTTGAAGTAATCAAGAAGCGTGCCATCAAAGCAGTCGAAGACAACGAAGTGCGATTTATCGGGGAAGCGCTCACCTTTGCGTGTGCCGCGACCTACCATCTGCTCGAAGAGAATGCGGGACTTTACGGGACGCAGGAAAACAATGAACTCCAAATCAGGAATGTCTACACCGGTCGTAAGCATGTCCACTGACACGACAATTTTAGGGTTCTCACGATTGCGGAACTCACGTATCTGCTGCAGAGGACGATCAACGCGGCCTGTGATCTTCTGCACGAAACTATCACCTTGCCCGAAGACATCACGCGCAATGTTCACAAGCTGGTCAGCATGGGAGGTATGCGGAAGATCATTCACTGCGAAAATAAGGATTTTTGGGAAGCGACCATACTGTTGCTCATGCTCAAGCGCATACTTCCGTATTTCTTCCAAAACCTTTTTGTTGGAGTCTGGGGCAGTCACCTTACGCTCAACCTCTGTGGCATCGTATTTGCGCTCATCCTCAAGCAAATCCATCTGCTCAGACCCAGACTCAGGGTCTACCATCGCAATCTGCTCTCCTTCCTGCAAAAACACGCCCTTCATGCGCACATCGGAGTTGATTGTTACAACGTCATAGTCCACCAGATACCCCTCACGGACGGCACGTTGGTACGGATAATCAAAAACTTTCTCAAGGAAGTAGCCAGTGGTATGGCTTGCCGGAGTTGCTGTGAGACCAACCTTGATAGCATCAAAGTGATCCAGCGTCTTACGCCACACTGCTACCTCGGAAGAGGTATACCCACGGTGACACTCATCGGCCACAATCAAATCAAAAGCGTGAATGGGAATGTCTAGCTTTTCAACGTCATCATCCAACGAGTCTTCCGTCTCAAACACTGCATCCTTCCCAAATAGGTTCATCGCCATGCGTTGGATGGTGCTCACATACACAAACGCATGTCCGGGTTTCGGGTTTGTAAGGTGGCCATTGGGGAGCACCTTTGGATCGAACTTCTCTTCTTCTCCAAAGTCCTCCTTTTGGAAACGCTGGCTGTACACCTCATACACCTGATTAAACTTGAGTCCGGGTTCGGCATCATAGGCAGAAAATGCACGAACGGTCTGTGCAGCGAGTGAGCGACGATCAACAAGGAAAAGGACACGCTTCGCCACTCCTGCTTTCATAAGGCGATATATCTGGTTCACCGTCGTGAATGTCTTTCCGGTACCCGTTGCCATAGCAACCAGCATGTATCGTTTGTGGTCTGCCACAGCTCGTTCTACTGCTGAGTTTGCTTCTATCTGGTATGGGCGCAGCCTAGGGCTGTCGTTCGGTAGCTTGAGCAGTGCTTCACACATTGCATCGAACTCCTGCTCAAAACGTTCCTTGAGAGCTTCTGGGCTGTGGAATTGGGCTATTTTTCGTGAGCGAGACTTCTCAGGGCGTACATCGTTATGCCAAAGAACTTCACCATTCGTTGCGTACAGAAAGGGCACACGGAAGCCGTGATAGTTGAGAGGGCTGGTAGAGAAGCCCTTAGAATAGCGCTCTGCTTGCGTTAAGACGCTCTGTGGTCCAAGGGTGAGCTTCTTCGCCTCCACCACGCCTAGCACGATCCCATCAACGCACAGGGCATAATCTGCGGGACCGGCGTCTGTCGGGTATTCCTCAATCGCACATCCGTTATAGCCACTCAAATCCTTACCTTCCTCAAAGGGAACGACCTTCCAACCAGCTTTTTGCAGCATTGGGTCAATGAGGTGCTTACGTGTGAGCCGTTCAGATGTGTTTGGAGAGTTTGGCTTCATCAAATACGAGCAAATACGGGCTAAACTATATCGGAATGCGCCTATTGTGCGAAGTACTTATAGGAGCCCAATGGGCGAAAGGGTAGAATGACATGTAATGAGCAATTCAACTTTTCAGCAGGAGCAAGAGCCGTTCTCTATAAAAGCCATCAGAATGCAGAGGGAGATTATGCCCAAAAATGTGCGTGTTTTGAGAGGTGAGAAGCAAAGGACGAAGCCAAGCATTTTGGAAGACGAAAGGATCATAGTGCACCTAGCAAAGGCATTCATGATTGGCGCTACTCAAACGGAGGCAGCTCAATTTGCTGGTTGCTCAAGAAGCGCACTCAAAAAGCACCTACATGGAGGCACCCTGATTGAATACGAGACAGAGACCAACTCCGAGGCAAGGGTCTCCACATTTGCTGATCTTGTCACGCTTTGGAAAAGCCACCTGACCCTGTTGTGCAAGATGGTTATCTATGCCGACATTGTAAATCCAAACACAGACACTAAATCAGCATGGAAACTTCTCGATAAAGTTGAGGGAAGAAAAAGGTGTAATAGCGTATAGCACGCTATCACTTTCTTGCTTCATAGAGAGGAAAAGCCTACTATCGTGACGGCTACCGATACGCACTACTTCGGTGGGGCGTAGCCACTCTCACCAGCCAGAGAACCAAAGTCGGTCTGTATTTGGGCTTCTTTATCTCCCATGCACAGACCTTTTGTTGCGTATCGGTTCTCCTCAACGGCCAAATAAAAGAAATCCAGTTCGTCTGATTGATCAGCGTGACGGGAGCACGATACTTTCAACCGTATTTGGTGACACTGTAGTTACGTTTCACTGTCCCGATGAAAACCCTGCAGACGCTGTTCATCAAATAACGACATGCTTGAGTTACACTGGTGTGTTTGATGGTATTGAGAAGGAAAAGTGAGTTGCTATACAAATATGATCACATTGTTATTATGGGTTGGTACTTGCCACTTAGTTTATGAATAACGTCTTCGATACTGATGCACCAAGAAGAACTGCAATCTATATACGAGTTTCTACCGAGGAACAAGACATCGAAGGATATGGTTTGGAAGCACAGAAAGGAGAGCTGCTGAACTACGTGAATAACAACAAATCATTGAAACTCATCACACAAAAGGACTGGATATATTCCGATACTCACACAGGGAGCGATGTGAATAGGGAAAGTCTCAACCGCTTACGTGAAGACGTAAAGGCTGGAAAGTTTGATGCTGTTCTCGTTTGGAAAATTGATCGTCTGTCTCGGTGCTTGCAGCACCTTCTGTTTCTCTTTGAAGAGCTTAAAGCGAAGAATGTGAGCTTTATCTCCATGAAGGAAAACATTGATTTCAAAGGTGCTATTGGCAGCCTTATTTTCCAAATCTTTGGTGCTATCGCACAGTTTGAGCGAGAACTTATTAAAGACCGCACTATGATGGGAAAGATCGCCTCCGCAAAGCAGGGCAACTACACGGGCACATACATTCCTTATGGCTACGCGCCGGTGTACGAGAAAAAGAAGAAGGGTAAAAGGCTTGCGCTTGTTCCACGTGAACAACAGTGGGTGCAGCAAATGTATGAGTGGTACGTGTACGAGAAGTTAGGAGACGGACAAATTGCAAACCGCCTTAATCAGAAGTCGGTACCAAAGAGCAAGTGGGTAAAAGATCGTGAGACAGGCGTGTGGCACCAAGTTCCGTCCCTTGGAAAATGGACAACCAAAATGGTAACCGCGATCATTACAAATCCTCTGTATGCAGGGACGCACTACCCGTACTACAAGGATGAAAATGGAAACGAGCTGCCGCCTGATAAATGGATTGTTGTGCAGGTTCCAAAGTGCATTGATATGCTCCTCTACAGACAAGCTGAAAACGCACGTAGAAGCCGCGTGGGTGGCTCTACAGACACGCCGTACATGTTAAGCGGAAAGCTTAGAGACATGACGTTAGACTCGCCAAAGAACTTTGTAGGCGCTCAGCGCTCAAAGGGTGGGTTCAGCTACAGACGAAAGCAGTTTGATAAAGACGGCAAGCACTACCCCGTATTTGAGGTTGTTGGGGAAGCTATTGATGAAGTGGTTTGGAAGAGAGTGATGTTCGCATTGAAAGACCCAGAGCAGTTTATCAAGCACTACCTGTCACGGGAGTTTGCAAACCCAGACAAGCTACAGAGGCTTGCTGACCATCTTGAGGAATTGAAAATGCAGCGCATAAACAAAGACCTAGAAATTGGCAAAATCGAAATTGCGTATCAGCAGGGGGTATATGACTTGGATAAAATGAATAGCAAGGTCTCCACATGCAATAAGCAAACAGCCGCAATTGATGAGCAGATCAAAAAAGTAGAGGACGAGCTCAGCTTGATCTCATCTCAGGGCATTGAGGTGCAAAAGCTACGAGAGGCTGCCAAGCAGGTGAAGTACCGGCTTGATCACCTTGATCCAAAGCAGAAGAAGATCATCTGCGATCTCTTTGTGGACAGAGTGGAGCTACGGCGCACAGAAAATCCTCATGCAAAAAATAAAATGGATAGGTGGATAAAGACCATTCAGGTCTTCCTTCGGTTCAACCCCGACAAGCTCTCCATGCCCGTTACACGGGTTGAACCATCAAGTGTTTCATCTAAGCCAAAAGGTGAGGCTACTCACCCTCAGGATAAGAACTTTGGTGGGCGAGGGTGGGCTTGAACCACCGACCACGGGCTTATAAGTCCCGCGCTCTAACCAGCTGAGCTACTCGCCCGAGATGTGAAGGAAGGGAACGAAGATGGAAGCTGCCTGCCCGCCGAAGCCCGAAGAGCGAAGGCGGGAGCTACTCGCCCGCAACCAAGTATACAGGCACGGGAGCCGCAGGGTGATATTCGCCCGGAATCATCGTGCAGAGGCAGCGGAGCGAATGTACACTGCCGCCCATTTTTTCCGCAGATGACCACGGAAGACCCCAGCGAGAACGGCAATGCGTTCCTGGATACGCGCAATGCGATCGAATCCCGCGTGGGCGGCCTAGCCCGCCTGCTGCCGCACCCCAACCGCATCTCCGGCCAGATCCGCCTGGCGCTCGCAGGGCTGGGGCTGCCGCTCCACATGGCAAGCAGCGTCGCGGGGACGGTGTGCTACTCCTTAAACCTCGTCTGCGACTGGCTGGATGGCATGTCCGCGCGTGTGAACAACCTCCGCACGAAGGAGGGGGAGAAGCTTGATCCGCTGGTGGATAAGGTGACGAACGCCGCGTACCTCGCCTACCTCGCTGTGCGGATACAGGATGTTTCCTTCGCCGTCGCCGCCGCAGTGAACGTGATCGTGGATACCGTGTCGCAGCTGCAGCGCGGCGGCGTGCGCGAGCAGTGCGCGGAGGCCGCGCAGGCGGTGCTGCACCCCACGGAGTGCACGCCGGCGGGCCCGGAGGAGGGGATCAACGCCGTAAAGGCGAACACCTGGGGCAAGGTGAAGATGCTCCTCCAGAGCGCGGCGATCGTCGTCGGCATGCTCGCCGGCGACAATGCAACCGCGCAGAACGTGGGTGTGGGCCTGCTCGGCGCATCTGCAATCCTCGGCACCGTGGGCACGGTGAAGCGCATGCGCAAGAAGAAGCGTGCGGAAGGGAACGAGACGTGACGGTGGATTTACTTCTCCGCCTTCACCGTGACCGAGATCGGCACAGTGATGCCCTTGAAGGCAACCGTCACCTCGAAGGTGCCGACGGACTTGATCGGATCGGCAATCGTGATGTCCTTCTCCGCGATGTGCACGTTGCACTTCTTCATGAGCTCCTCGGCGATGTGCTTCTCCGCGATGGCGGCGTAGAGCTTGCCGGTCTTCGTCACCTTGCGGGCAAACGTGAGGGTCTTGCCCGCGGTGAGCTGCGCGGCGACCGCGGCAGACTGGCGCTCCGATTCCGCCTCCAGCGCGCGGCGCTTGATGTGCTCGGCAAAGCGGCGGCGCACGGTCGGGGTTGCGATGAGCGCCTTGGAGTGCGGCAGGAGGAAGTTCAGCGCATAGCCATCCCCCACGACGAGCAGGTCGTTTTTCTTGCCAACGCCTTTGACATCCTGGAGGAGGAGGACTTCCATGGGAGAGGAAGCGAGAGGAGAATTCCGAGCGCGAAGATGCACGCGGAAGTCATGGCCGCGGCATTCTAGGGATTGGTTTCAGTCCCGTCAAGAGCATTGTACGAAATGGCAAAATTCCAGCGAGGTTTGCCACTTTGGAGCAAATCTATAAAAGCGTGAACAGCCACGGGAAGAACGACCACCAGGACTTGCCAGGGGAGAAAACCCGGTGCTCGCGCGTGTACCAGTTGTGGAGTGTGAGGAACCGGTCGGAGTGGAGCGAGAGCTCCCCGAGCGTCACGCCATGGAGATTCTGGTGGTAGGCGAACGTGTAGAGCGGGGAGTAGAGGAACACCGCGGGCACGTCGTCGCGGATGACCTGCCGGAGCTCCGTGAGGGCGGCCGTGCGTTCATCCAGGTCGCCGGTCTTGCGGATGAGCTCCAGGAGCGAATCCGCCTTGAGCGACTTGTACTGCGAGAGGTTGTACGCGTCGAGCAGGAGCTCGTTCCTGTTCTCCGTCTGCTTCTGCACGCCGGAGCTGTGCCAGTAGGGAAAACTGTCCAAGTTATCGAGGAGCGACTGCCCGAAGAGGAGGATGTCGTAGTCGCGGCGGAGGAGCTTCTCCTCGAACGCGGCGCGCGTTTCGGGAATGTCGATGCCGACGTGCACGCCGAGGGAGCGCCACTGCTCGGCGACCATGGCGGCGATCTTCGGGTACTGCGGCGGGCTCGAGCTCGTGAGGAGCCGGAGCGAGAGCTTTTCGCCCTTGCCGTTCACACGGATATCCGTGGGATCGGTTGGGAGCCTGCGGCGGAGCATGCCGTTCTCCAGGTAGAGATCCCCGACGGTGATGCGTTCGGCTTCGGGCAGTGTGCCCGCGCGCGAAGCGAGGAACTGGTTCAGGAGTTCCTGCTCGCGGGAGGCGGCGCGGTATTCCTTGGAATCGTTCGTGCGCCACAGGTAGAACGAATCGATGGTCTCCCCCTTGTCGTTCTGGAGCGTGATCTTGTTCACTCCAAGGTGCACCGCGCCGGAGCCCTGCGTGGGCAGTGCGCCGATCCATGCGCCGGAGAGCGTGGGGTGCTCGGTGATCGGCAGGTTGTTGAGCAAGCCGCCGGTAGAGCCGACTGCGGAGAGCGAACCAGTCACCGTGAGCACTGCGCCCGTATCCAGGTACGCAATGGGGCTCATCTGGAGCGGCCCCACATCGTTGGCATCGCGGATTTCCAGCAGCCGCTGGAGCCGCACCTTCTCCGGCAAGTGCCACTCGGAATTGAAGAGCGCCCCCTGCGCGGCGGTGGGATCGTACTGGTAGCGCCAGTCCGAAAGATCGAGCTCGAGGAGCGGAGTATCCACGATGACGGATTCCCCCAGGCTGTCCACGATCGTCTGCTTGTTCGTGCCGAGCTGCAGCGCCAGGCGAAGCACCGGATCCTGGAGCATCGGCTTATCCAGGTTCAAGAAGAGCGCAACGTACTGCGGCAGCGTGTAGTTGACAGGCACGAACCGCCGCGGGACGAGCGGCTCGCCCTTCTCGCTCCGCGGCACGAGGCGGACGCCCTGCAGGTTGCGCAGGTCAGCGAGGAGCGTGGAGTAATCGGGAAAGATGCGGAAGACCACCCGTTCCAGGTGGTACGCGGGCTCAAGCGGCCGTGGGAAGCGCTCGAGCGTCACCTCGGTGCTGAGCTCCGTCTGCACGAGCCCCTTGAACGCGTACGGCCCAGCACCGACGGGGTGGAACCCGAAATCCAGCACCTGATCCATGCGCTCGACCGGCACGCCCTCGAAGGATCGCTTCGGCAGCAGGCCGATTGTCAGGTTGCTCGGGAAGAACCGGTACGGCTCCTCCAGCCGGAACCGGACGGTGCGGTCGTCGAGCTGCTCGATCTCCACCCCGCGAAAATTCTGCCGGAGGAGACTATTGGGGAACTTGGGATCCTGGAGCGTCTGGAATGTGAAGAGCACATCCTCCACCGTGACGGGGTGTGGATTCTCCGGTGTGGCATCGTGCCAGGAGAGCCCCTCCTTGAGCGTGAGCGTGTAGATACGCCCGTCGGAGCTCACTTCCATGGTGGCAAGGTCGTCCTCGATTCCCTGCGTCGTGGGGTTGTACTTGAGGAGCCCCGCGAACACGAGCGAGACGATGTCGCGGTTCACGTCGTTCGTCACGGTGAACCACGGGTTGAGGGGGAGCAGTTCGCCGACGGATCCCTCGATGTACGTGCCGCCCGATGCGGGGACGACAGTCGTGTTCTGGAGCTTGAAGATCCGGAGCAGCGCCGTGAGCGATGCGAGGGATGCGACAATGAGCGCCACGACGACCCACTGCTGCCACGAGAGCGTGGGGAACCAGGGCCGACGGATCTCGCGCGGCAACGGCAAAGCGGGGGGAGTATAGCGGAGAACGCCTCACGGGGACACGCAGCCCGCAGAGCGGAACCTCACAGGTACCAGCGCAGAATGGAGAGCGAGAAGAATACCACGGAGAGCCAGATCGTCGCCTTGAAGACGAGTTTCTCCGCGCCGCGGCGCTGGATCTGGAAGGAGCCGCCCGACCCGCCGAACGTGCTCGAGAGCCCGGAGGCGCGCGTCTGCACGACGATGCAGAAAGCGAGTGCAGCGGAAATAAGGATGTGGAGAGTCGCTAACATCGTACGGAGAATACGGAAATCTCCTGCCACTGACAACGAATTCCTTGGTAGAATTCCGTGGAACGGGTGGTTAGCTCAGCTGGTCTAGAGCGTCTGGTTTACACCCAGAAGGTCACAGGTTCGATCCCTGTACCACCCACCAGAATCTCGGGATGGAAACCTACGGTTTCCCTCCCACGCCCCCACCTTATCCCTTCGCCTCTCTCTTGAGATTTTGATTGCGAAGAATACTTGACATAATTGTAAAGTAACGTATACTCACCGCCATTTTGTCTCTTTCTACCTCTTCGATGCGTACTCTCAACGCACGCGTCCGTACCATCGGACTGCTCGGACTCATCCTCTTCGGTATCGCCATCCTCCACGCGGTCTCCGCGCCGGAGAAAGGTGAGGAGGCCTCCGCCGCGTCCATCACGCCGGAGTGCAATGACGGCGTGGACAATGACCTCGACGGGGAGACGGATTTTCCGGATGACTTGAACTGCGACGAGAGGGACGACGAGTACGAGGGTCCGCTCGACACAGGCATCCACCTGACGCTCTCAGATGGGAAAGATCAGACGGAAGCCGGCGAGGACGTGACGTACGTCATCCAGCTCTCCAATACCCGGCCGGAAACGCTCACGACGGACGTGCGGTTCCTTATTCCGGAACTCGCGAACCTCGTCGCGGCGAGCGACGGCGGCGCGGTACACGGCGACTCCATCACCTGGTTCAACGTGACGGTGTTCCCGGGCGAGCCGCAGCGAATCACGGTGACCGCGCGCGTGGATCTCGACGCGGAGGAGGGCCAGTCGCTCGTGGCAGAAGTGCGGGCGGCGGGCGGCGCCAGGGCGACGGATACGACGCGTGTAGCCGAGGAGACGATTCCGGCCGACAACTGGACGCAGCTCTCCGTGACCGACGGCAAGGTGTACGCGCAGCCGGAAGATGTGCTGACGTACCGCATCCTCGTCACGAACCGCGAGCAGGTGAAACGGAAAATCACCCTCCGCGCGGAAGTCCCCTCGCAGCTCTCCCTGCACGAGGTGACGGGCCCGCACCGCAAACAGGCGCGCAAGATCGTGTGGGAAGATCTGGAATTCGGCCCCAAGGAAACGCGGGAGTTCTTCGTGACCGGCCACGTCGAGCGCGACGTGCCGGCGTTCTTCCCGCTGCGGTTCCGCATTTCTTCCGGCAAGGATTCCGCTACGGATACCACCACGATCCGCGCGGAAGGCGAGGAGGGAACGGACACGCTGATGCTGAGCATCAATGACGGCCAGCAGGTCGCCGTGCCGGGCCAGACGCTCGAGTACGTCATCGTGCTGGAAAACCCCACCGACCAGCTCATCACCAACCTCGACGTGAACGCGGGCCTGCCGCAGTACGCGGAGTTCGTGGATGCCGCCGAGGGCGGCCAGTGGACGGGGAGCAGCGCATTCTGGAAAGGCCTCACGGTAAGCCCGTTCGGCTCCCGCGAGCTGCACATGAGCCTCCGCGTCCGCAGTGACGCACCCGCAGGCACGGTGATCCGCGCCGGCGTCGTGACCATGGGACATGAGGCATTCGACGCGACCGCCGTCGGCCTCGCCCGCATCGGCGACGGCCGCCAGACCACCGCGCCGTCGCAGGCAAACACCCTGAGCAAGACAGCCGACCAGATGGAAGTGCAGCCGGGCGGCACGGTGGGATTCACCATCCGCCTGCGCAACACTTCGGGAGCAGCCTGGCGGAACGTGACGGTTGTGGATAAGTTCGACCACGCACTCCTTCGCGTCGTAGAGAGCGCCGATGGCGGGCAGATGAAGCCGAGCGGCGAGATCGTCTGGCAGATTCCCGAGCTCGCGCCCGGGCAGGTGTGGAGCACGCACTACGTCATGCAGCTCAACCCGCGCGCGTCGCACGGTCTCACGATCACGAACGCCGTCTCCGCCTCCGGCGAAGGTATGGAGGAGGTCTCCCTCACCGAACGCATCTACACCTCGAGCATCGGCGTCGTCACCCGCCTGCCGAAGTCCGGCGCGGCGCTCGACTGGATCTTCGTGCTCCTCACCTCCGCCGCGGGAGCGGGGCAGGTGATGGCAATGCACCTCAAGCGCAAAGCGCTCCTCCTCGGCTAAACGAGAAGGCCAACGAGAAGAAGCCCATCGCGAAGCCGGGCTTTGCCCGGCTGGAGCGATACCTCGAAGGGAAGGAGAGCTCGCGAGAGGAAACCGACAAGGTTTCCTCTCGCGCAATGCGCTATTGCAGAGCGTTGAAGATCTCGCCCATGAGATCGATGATCGTCGAGAAGCTGATCTCGAACGGGATGCCGAGCAGGTTGGCCACGAACGACACGAGGAAGAACGCGATGAATGCCACGACGAGCCCGATGATGGAGAACCGGATCGTGTTCATGGCATTCTTGATCTTCTCTTCGTTGCCCGCAGAGAGGATGAACGAGATGCCGCCGACGATGACGTACACGAGGGAGAGGATGGCCGCGATCACGAGCGCGAGGGCGACGAACGTTGCGACGATATCGATGACACTGCCGTTTTCGAGGAGCTCAGCGAGCATGGAAAAGGGGGGAAATTACGAGGCGGAACCGGAGGGTTCCAGGATCTTCAAATTCACGCGTTGCGCGCTTGCGCTGCCGATCACGCGCAGGAGCGTTCGGAGCGCCTTGATGGTCTGGCCCCCTTTGCCGATCACCTTGCCCATGTCCCGCTCGCTCACCTGCACGGTGAGGAGCACGCCCAACTCGTCGATCTTCGATTCGATCTGCAGCTGGTCTTTATCCTCCAGGAGTTCCCCAAGCACGTACCGCAGGAACCCGAGACCGGGGAGCTCGGCTTGCGCCGACGTCGAGGCGGAGTCTGTCATGCCGCACAGTTTAGGACGCTTGCGCGGCCTTGTCACCCTCACTCGGAGCAGCAGCCTCGGGAGCAGCCGGCGCTGCTGCGGCAGGGGCCGCAGCGAGCTCTTCCGGCGGAGCCTTCTTCGAGCGGCGCTTGGCGTAGCGCTGAATGAACGGGGCGAGGCCTTTTACCCCGGCACGCGTGAGCAGGCGGGCGAGCGTATCGCTCGGCTGCGCGCCCTTCGCCACCCAGGCGGAAACCTTCTCCGCATCAAATTCCAGCACCGCGGGATTGCGGGCCGGGAGGTAGTGACCGAGGATCTCGAGGAACTTCCCCTTAGCGGAACGGCGCTTATCGGCGAGGACGATCCGGAATGACGGATCGTTCGTACGGCCAATGCGCTGGAGACGGATAACGAGCATGCGGATGAAGGGGAAGGATCAGCGGCGGGAGACCGCCGCAATCCGCAAGGGAGCAGTACTCCCCGTTGCGAACGGGCGTACGGTACTGAATGCGCCGCCATCCCGCAAGCAAAAGCGGGAGTTTACAGCAGGGTCTTGAGGAGCGCCGCCGTCGCCTCGGCCGCGCGATTCCACGAGAAGCGCCGGACGGGTGGGCGCCGCGATCCGTCCGCGCGCGCCATGGCCTGCGCGAACGCCTCGACCGTGGGCTCAATGAGCAAGGCATCCCCTCCCGCAACTTCTGGAGTAGCCCCGCGTGCGGCGGCGATCACCGGGCAGCCGCAGGCGAGCGCCTCGACTGCGGGCAGGCCGAATCCCTCGTAGTGCGAGGCAGTGACGAACGCATCGGCACCGCTGTAGAGCGCGGGCAGATCTGCTTCCCGAACTTCCGGAAGCACCTGAACGCCGGCATGCATCCGGAGACGGACCGCCTCCTTGCCGCCGGTTGCTAGCACGAGGCCGCGCGGGTCATTCCCCAGCGAGGCATGCGCATCAATGAGCGTCTGGACGTGCTTGTGCTCCTTGGCGTTGCCGACGTAGAGGAAGTACCGGTCCGGCAGCCCGTACGCCTTGCGGACGCGCCGGCACTCCTCTGCGCCCGCGGGCGCGAACTCCTCGCCAACGCCCTCCGGGATCACCGTGATTTTCTCCGTGATCCATGCCCCGTACAGCCGGGAGAGTTCCGCCGCCGTGAAATTGCTCACGGCGATGATCCGCTCCGCGCACGTCACGACGCGCCAGAGGAGGAAGCGGTACGCGGCCTGCCGCAGGAAGGAAGCCTGGTTGGGGAACCGGTGCAGAATGAGATCGTGGATCGTCACCACGTAGGGCACGGGGCACGCAAACGGGATGGAGAAATGCGGGGAGAAAAGCACATCGATACCTGCCCTGCGGATGATGCCGGGGAATGCCAGCTGCTCGGCGAGTGAATAGTGCGCAACGTCGGCAAGACAGACGCGAACATTGGGGAGCGCACGGAGGTCGCGGAGCCAGGGCTCCTCTGCGCTGCGGGTGAGGAGCACAATGGAGAAATCCCGCCCCTCGCGAAGGGCGAGGCGCGTGACGAGCTCGCGGGTGTACCGCCCTATGCCGGCGAAAAATCCTGTGAAGCGGCAGTCGATCCCGAGTGTGCGCACAGGGGGATTATGCAGCAATTCGTGTGCGCGGGCGAAGGAGAATGGCATCATGCAGCTTAAGTGACGATCGCCGAGGCGCTCGCGAAGGCTGCCATTCCCGCACTCGATGCAGAAGTTCTGCTGGCGCATGTGCTGCAGCGCAGTCGTGCATTCCTCCTGGCATATCCCGAGGGGGAACTCACGGGAGAACAGGAACGGTTGTTCCGCGGCCTCGCCGCAAGGCGGGCCGCCGCGGAACCGGTTGCGTACCTCACGGGCACGAAGGAATTTGCAGGGCATCCGTTCTCGGTGAACCCGTCGGTCCTCATTCCGCGGCCCGCAACGGAGGCGCTCGTGGAACTCGCCCTGAACATGCTGCAGTCCGGCACGGCAACAGTGCGTGAGGCAGACAGCGGCATCGTGGCCGCGGGAGCGGTATTCGGACCGATGGCGGGCATGCGGACAGTGGTGGACATCGGCACCGGAAGCGGCTGCATCGGTATAACAATTGCCTTGGCAATGCCGCATCTGCACATCATCGGAACGGACATACAGCCTGACGCTCTGCGTCTTGCAGCAGAGAACGCCCGCGGGCTCGGATGCGCAGAGCGGTGCGAGTGGCGGCAGGGCTCGCTCCTGGCGCCTCTCGCAGATCTCTGCGAGCCGTTCGTTCTTGTTTCGAACCCGCCGTACATCCCAGAAGGGACACATCTCATGGAAGACGTGCAGCAGTACGAACCAGCCGCCGCACTCTTCGCGGGACCGAACGGCATGGCAGTGCTTCACCCGCTCCTGCACGCGGCAAGGCAACACCCGTTCTGCCGCGGCATCGCGGTGGAGTGCCTGAGCGGGCAGTGGAATGCGCTGGCAACGGACCTGTGCTGATGGTATGAATACGTCGTGCAGCAACTGCTCTCCTCCCTCGGCCCCGTCACCGCCGTCATCGGCGCGCAGTGGGGGGACGAAGGGAAGGGGAAAGTCGTCGATCTCCTCGCCGGCCATTTCGATGTGATTGCCCGCGCCTGCGGCGGCGCGAACGCGGGGCACACGATCGTCGTCCAGGGGCAGAAACGCGTGTTCCACCTGCTCCCTTCCGGCTCGCTCCACCCCGGGAAATCCGTCGTGCTCGGAGCCGGCATGGTGGTGCATTTCCCCACACTCCTCGAAGAAATCGGCACGCTGAAGGAAGCCGGGATCGCCATCACGGACCGCCTGACGATCGCCGGGAACACGCACATACTCTTGGAAGCGCACAAGGCGGTCGATGCCGCACTGGAAGAACGGCGCGAGAAGAGCGCAGGGCAGGGGATCGGCACCACGAAGAGGGGCATTGGTCCCGCGTACATGGACAAAGCTTCCCGCAGCGGCTTGCGGGCGGAACTCCTGCTCCGGCCACCCGCAGAAGTGAAACAGGCACTCGCGGGCTCCCTCGAGAGACTCCGCGAGCTCTTCGGCATCGAAACGGATCTCGATGCGGAGTACAAGGCGCTCATGGAGGCAAGGGAACTCCTGCAGACGACCATCCACAGGGATGTGCCCGGCATGCTCGCCGACCGGATGGAAGGAGGGGAACGCGTGCTCATCGAGGGCGCACAGGGCGTGCTGCTCGACATCGACCACGGCACCTACCCGTACGTGACGAGCAGCAGCACGACAATCATGGGGGCACTGCAGGGCCTCGGCATTCCGCCACAGCGTCTCCGCTCGTGCATCGGCGTCGCCAAGGCGTACTGCACGCGCGTGGGCTCCGGAGCGTTCCCGACCGAAGCCGAAGGAGCCGACCAGCAGCGCCTGAGGGACAGAGGAGGGGAATACGGCGCCACCACAGGGAGACCCCGCCGCTGCGGGTGGATCCACCTGCCGGACCTCCGTCGCGCGGCACGGCTCAACGGCATCACGCACTGGAACCTGACGAAGCTCGACGTGCTCGACACCGAGGAGCACATCCCCGTCGGCGTGCGGGAGGACAGTGCGAAGGGCATGGTGTTTGGGGGCCGCCCGGGATGGCGGCAGTCCACCGTGGGGAAGAATTCCTGGGAGGAACTGCCCGAGAACGCGCGAAAGTACATCGAGTTCATCGAGGAAGAAACCGGTGTTCCCGTGAGCCTGATCGGCACAGGACCGGATCGCGAGCACATGATCATCCGAAGTTGACAGAAACACTGCTAGTGTTACCATCGCCTCCTTTATGCAGGAGGCGACAATCTGCATGGTCGGTGCATACGTCCCGCCGATTCCGGAGGAGCTCCGTAGCACGCCGCCCGTATGGCAGGAGGATGCCAATCCCGAACTGGATGACCTGATGGACAAGCTCACGGCAGTCCCCGGTGATCGGGAGCTGCCCCGCCGGAGAGTTACTACGACTGGCAGATCGACGACGTGCTCACCGCGTACCGGGAGCAGATTGCACTCATCCTGGAGCGCGAGTACGAGCGGATCGGCATGCTCTACTGGTCACCGTGCGCCACCATCCGCGATATCCAGCTTCTGCGCGAACAATTCAACATTCTGCTCGTCGTGGATGCGGAAAATTCGCGGCGGGTGCAGGACGCTCTCTGGGAGAGCATCACGAGGAACGCGCGCCTCGCCGCGATGCTCATGCAATGGGAACTGCCGGATGACGAGGTCATCGGCGTCCTGCGGGAGATGAACAGCCACGGGCTCCGCGTGCAGCACCACAGGCTCACGGAGCAAATTCTCTCGCCGTTCGATATCCGGGAGAAAAGCGGGCGCCTGCTAAAGGCGGCATTCCCTCGGAAGTAGCTCACTCCACGCGCTCACCCCACTTGAGTTTCTCGCGGAGCGTGCCGAAGAACGTGTCGTCTTTACGGCGCAGGAAGTTCACCGATTCTCCGTCCATAGCAATGCGCACGGATCCGCCGTGCCGCATGGGCACCGAAACCTGCCCGTCTACCGTGAGGTAGACCTCCAAATCCTCAACTTTCACGGCCTTCGGCACAATCTCCACTTCTATACTGCTCATGCCGGGGATGACGATCGGCTTCTGGGTGAAGCTGTGAGGGTTGAGCGGGGTGAGGATGACGGCGGAGAGCGCCGGGTGGACGATCGGACCGCCCGCCGAGAGCGAGTACGCGGTGGAACCCGTCGGCGTGGAAACGATGAGACCGTCCGCACGGTACGTGGTGAGCGGCTCGCCGTTCACCGCGGTCCGCAGATCCACGAGCCGAGCGATCGTGCTCTGCGCGATCACCACCTCATTGAGCGCGAACCCAGTGTAGAGGTCATCGCCATCCGCGCTGCGCGCGTGGAGAGCAAGCAGGAAACGCTGCTCCGGAACGCCGGCCCCTCGCAGGAAGTGCGGAAGGAGCCCCGGGGCTTCATCGAGCGTCATTTCCGCCAGGAATCCGATGCGCCCGCGGTTCACGCTAAGCACGGGGACCGAGAAGTTCCGCATTTCCCGCACGGCCCTGAGGATCGTGCCGTCGCCACCGATGACGAGGAGCAGATCGATGTCCCCCTGCGAGGCATCGTAGCGCGGGAAATCGTCGGCGAAGGGGATGTCATCTCCCCGCTTCGGATCGAAGAACACCCGCGCGCCGGCACTCCGGAGGATCGCGAGAACCTGCTCGACGGTCTCCTGCTTGCGTTCCATCCCGGTTTTCACCGTGACGCCGATGTTCCTGTACCGCAGCATTGGCAAAGCGGAGTGTACCAGCGGCCTCACAGACTCGACAGCACTTTGTCGCACAAGTTGGCCGTGCGCCGCCACGAGTACTCGTTGGCGCGCAGTTCGCCGCGGGCGCAGAGCGCTTCCCGGCGCTGCGCGTCGGAAAGCAGCACCGCAAGCCCGTCCGCAATGGAGCGGACATCCTCGGGGTTCACGATGAGCGCCGCACTTCCGGCTAGTTCCTTCAGGCTCCCGCGGTCGGACGTGAGCACGGGAATTCCGCGCGCGAACGCATCGAGCACGGGCAGGCCGAACCCCTCGTAGAGGGAAGGATACGCAAAAACGGCGCAGTGCTGCAGGAGCGAATCGAGCTCGGCGTCCGCGAGGTATCCTTTCCACCCCACGCCGGGCGTTCCCCTCGCCGCGGAAACGATGTCCGCATCGTGCCATCCGCGGCCGCCGACGAGCACGAGGCGGCTGCGCTCACGCAGTGCAGCGGGGAGCAGGGTAAAGGCCTCAATGAGGCGCCGCTGGTTCTTGCGCGGACAGAGCGTGCCGACGCACACGATGGTGCAACCGTCGGAGCGCGTCGGCGGAGGGTTCTCCCGCGGTGGACCCGCGAACACGGCGCTCACCGCCTCCGCCGGAATCCTCGGAAACCGCTCACGAAGATCGCGACAGGTCGCATCACTGGTCGTGAGAATATGCGCTGCGCGGCGGAGCGCTCTCGGCAGGAACATCCGTTCAAGCAGCACAGCCTTGCGGTCGTGCGGCTCATGACGGAATGCAATGAAATCATGCACGACGGGCACGCAACGGATGCCGTGCGGAAGCAATGCAGGAACAATGAAACTCGTGGGACTCATGTAGACATCCGGACGCTCACGGCGCAGGAACCGGAGCGCGGCGAGATGCCAAGCAAATCCCGCGAGCAGCCGCACGTTCCGGACGTTCGGACGCAACCAAGAGGAAGGGGGCGGGACATCGCCAAGGAGCACGAACGTGTGCGTATTCTCCGCGATGAGCGCCGTCACGGCACCGCGGACCCACATGCCCTTCCCCGTCGGCCGCGGCCTGCATGCCTCGCGGACATCAATCGCAATACGCATTCTGCGAACAGTCTAGTGCAGAGAGGCCCTGTGCTGCTATGCTGAAAATCCATGACATCGCAGTGGCTCCGGAAGATCGCGCAGCTTGACCTGGAGGAGAAGATCCTCAACGGCGGCCTTGCCCTCGCCGCCATCGGCATCTTCCTGCCATGGATCGGCGGCCGGCCTTCCCTCATCGATACTACAACCCGCACGTTCACGGGACTCGGATTCACCACGGGATTCATCGGACTGGCGGTGCTCTGCCTCCTCACGTACACGCTCCTCATCACGCTCGTGCCGCTCACGAGCAGCAAGACGATCCTGCGCAGGGAACGCCGCGCGACCGTGCGGCTGTGCACCACGGCACTCTCGGCAATTCTCACGCTTGCGGCGCTCTCGGTACTCCTCAAAGTCACGCTGGATTCCCCGGGCATGGAGGTGCGCTTCGGCGTGTACGTTTCCCTCATCGGATCCCTCATCGCATCGCTCTATGCGTTCCTTGCATACCAGGAAGAGGCACGCAGGGAAGTGCAGGGGCTGTTCCACTATCCCGCAGCCGAGGAGCGAGGTCCCCGTCGGGAACCCGTTGCCGCCGCAAGCGAACCGGCGGAAGAATCGCTCCTCCCGCCGCCGGATCTCCTGCCCTCCTCTCCGCCACCGCCCCCACCGCCTCCGGAAGACCACCGGGAACGGCCGCGTTCCCATCTCTTCCGCAAAACGGAGGCATCCGCTAGGATGCGCCCGTGACCGATTACACCGACGACTCCTTCGTGTACGTGGACCCGAACACCCGATCGGTGATGGGCATTGTGCAATGGCTCCCGAACGGGAAGGCGAAGCCGCTCCCTGTTCCCGAACGCACGGAGCCGGCAGAAGGAGGAAAAGCCGGAGAAAAGCAGCGTCATTTCCACAGAAAGCCCAAGCAGCACTACTTCCCGTGGTGTTCATACAGAACCGCGAAGCGGGTGTACCGCGTTGCAGGAAAGGACAGGGAAACAGAGGTAACGCGCCCGCTCGAGGAAGCGCTCACAAAATCCCTGCAGGAACCGTACTGGGATTAAGCGGAAAGGAGCGCATGCACCTGCCCCACTTCCTTCGCGGAGCCGATGACGAGCGGCGACCGCTGGTCGATGCTCTGGATTGGTGTGTCGAGAATCGGTGAAACACCGTTCGTCGCCATGCCGCCAGCCTGTTCTGCAAGGTAGGCGAAGGGGCCGCATTCAAAGACAAGCCGCAACTTGCCTTGCGGGTACTTGGAACCGCCGACATTCGTAAAGATCCCCTGGCCCTTGCTGAGAATATGGTGGATATCTGCCACCATGCAGCCGGAGTACCGCAGCGTCATGCGCTCGCCGAGCCAGCGATCGAGCGCCTTCTGATACCCTTTGTTGTCGTCGAGGGCGCGCAGGTTCCCCGGGCTGAAGTTCTCAGCCTCATCCGCAATCCCGAGATGGGAACGCAGGAGGATGTACTCGCCCACATCATTCAGGATGAACATGTGCACCCCCTTGCCCACCGAGTACACGAGGAGCGTTCTGGGACCGTAGAGGATGTACAGCGCCGCCACCTGCTCTCGCGGCGTCCGCCCGATGACGCCGCTCCCCTCATACACGCCGAAGATGGAGCCGATGGCAAAGTTGGCCGCAACAAGGGAAGAACCGTCGAGAGGATCAAATGCCACGGTGTAGGGCGCTTTCGGATTGAGCTCCACGAGATCCTCGTGCTCCTCGGAGACGAACGAGTTCACGAGGCGGCTCTCCTTGAGATGGTGCTGTACGATATCATCGCTCACCACGTCGAGCTTCTGCTGCTCTTCGCCGAACTGGTTCACACTGCCGGCAAGCCCGGCCTCGGTAGTCTGAATGGCGTAGCTCACGTACTTCCCGGCGCGCGCGATGTCGAGGAGCAGGTGCCGCAGGGCATCGGGAGCTTTCCCGTGCTCGTAGAGGTGGGCATTGAGGGACGGGCGGATCGTCGCGGGAGCTGCCATGGCTAGAGGAGGGAACCGACCTTCTGCACCATCTCCGTTACGCGCATCGCGTAGCCCCACTCATTGTCGTACCAGCTTAAGATCTGCACACCTTTGCCGTCGACGACCTTCGTGTACGGCGCATCCACGATGGAACTGCGGGAATCGGTCATGAAATCGATGCTCACGAGATCCTCCTCGCTCACGCCAAGCACGCCCTGCATGGCCGGGTCTTTGGTCGCTTCCTTGAGGACAGCGTTCACCTCCTCCTTCGATGTGTCCTTCTGGATCGAAAACGCCATGTACGCGCAGGAGACCGTCGGCACAGGCACGCGGAACGCCATGCCGTCCAGCTTGCCCTTGAGGTGCGGAAAGATAACCGCGCACGCCTTCACTGCGCCCGTCTTCGACGGGATCATGGAGAGCGTCGCCGCGCGGGCGCGTCGCATGTCACCGCCCTCCTCCTGCGGCTTGTTATCCAGGAGATTCTGGGAAACGGTGAATGCATGCACTGAACCGACGAGCAGCCGGTCCACGCCGAAGGTGCGGTCAATCACTTTGATGACAGGGGCGATGCAGTTCGTCGTACACGAAGCGTTCGAGATAACGAGGAGATCCTTCGTGATCGCACCGTCGTTCACGCCCTTCACGAACGTCGGCGTGTCGTCCTTCATCGGCGCGGTGACCACGACGCGCTTCGCGCCGGCCTTCAGGTGGCCGCTCGCCCCCTCGCGGGTGACAAAGTGACCGGTGGCCTCCACCACAACATCCACCTTGAGATCCTTCCACGGGCACTTGGCGGGATCGCGTTCCTTCACGACCCTCACGATCTTCCCGTTCACGGAGAAATCCTCCCCCGATACGCGGACATCGGCGTTGAACTTGCCGTGGAGGGAATCGTACTGGAGGAGGTACGCCCGGATGTCGGCGTTCGAGGAGGCGTTCACAGCGACCACCTCGACTTCCTTCGGGAAGGTTTGGACGAACTGACGATGGACATTGCGGCCGATGCGGCCGTAACCGTTGATAGCGACGCGGAGCATGGCCTGATCATACCCGCAGGATGCCCCGCGTGCCAGGAGCCCCGGAGAAAGCCGCACTAACGGCCGGCAAGCGCAATCACAATGCCGAGGAACGCGGTGAACCCTCCCACGATCCAGAAACGCATGGTCACCTTGCTTTCGCCCCACTCGAGCGCCTCGAAATGGTGGTGAATCGGCGCGGCGCGGAACACCTTCTTGCCTCCGCGCAGCCGCTTGCTGAGCAGCTGGATAATCACCGAGAGGGTTTCTATGACAAACACAGAACCGATGAACGGCAGCACGAGGACGTTATCGGTCATGAGTGCGATGACGCCGAGCGTGCCCCCGAGCGCCAGAGCACCCGTATCACCCATGAAGAAGAGCGCCGGAGGCACGTTGTGCCACAGGAACGCAGCGATTGCGCCGACACAGACCGCGCAGAATCCTGCGAGCACCGTGAACCCGGAAAGGTAGGCAATGATGGCAAAGGAACCGAACGCGATCACGAGGAGGCCGCCGGCAAGCCCGTCAAGCCCGTCCGTGATGTTCACCGCGTTCGCGGTACCGACGAGGATGAAGAGGAAGATCGGCACGTACCACCAGCCGACCGTCACCTCGCCAAGGAACGGCACGAGCACCTGATCGTACCCCAGACGCACGTGGAACCAGTAGGCGCCGATGGCGCTGATGATGAGCAGGCTCAGCACCTTCGGGAACACATCGAGGCCCTTCTTCTTCCCGAGGCCCGCAATGTTCCAGTAGTCATCAACGGCGCCGAGAATTCCCATGCTCACGAGTGTGAAGAGCGGCAGGTACACCTGTCCGCGCTGGAGGAGCGAAAACTCGATGAATCCGTGGAACGCAAGCGCCCTCGAGACGAGCACCGTGACGAGAATGGCCCCCCAGATGAGCAGACCCCCCATGGTGGGCGTGCCGAACTTCGCCTGGTGATACTTGCGGAAAATCGTGGGATCCCTCCCGTCCACCGTTTCCACGCGGAGCTGCTTGCCGAGCCTGTTCCTCCGCAGGAACCGCACGAAGGATGGCGTGAGTGCGAGACCGAGCACGAACGCGAAGAACGCGTACCCCAGGATCGCGAGAAGAGAGAGACCGGGATCAGGCGCGGGAATCATGGGGGCACACTACACCGGAGCGGAGCGCTTGACCACTGGGTGAGAGCAGGGAGAGCAGAGAGCGAATAGCGGATCTACCCGCCGCGACTCGCTCCTCACACCGAGTGCGCCTTGTCGATGTCGAAGAAGCGCATTTGTTCCTTCTTGAACATAAGCTCGATGCGGCCGGTCGGCCCGTTGCGATGCTTGCGGATGTAGATGTCCGTAATACCGGGCCGATCGCTGTCCTCCTCGTAATAATCCTCGCGGTACATCATCATCACGATATCCGCATCCTGCTCGATCGATCCGGACTCACGCAGGTCAGAGAGCTGCGGGATATTCCCGGGACGGCTCTCCACCGCGCGGGAAAGCTGCGAGAGGGCAATGATCGGAATGTGGAGTTCACGCCCGAGCTGCTTTAAGGAACGGGAAATCTCCGAAATCTCCTGAACCCTGTTGCCGGCGTAACTCTGGTTGCCGGTGCTCATGAGCTGCAGGTAGTCCAGCATGAGAATATCGAGTCCGTGCTCCATCTGGAGGCGGCGCGCCTTCGCGCGGAGTTCCGGGATCGTGGAAGCGACAGAATCGTCGATGAAAATGTTCGCCTTGGCGAGCTCATCCATGATGGGCCCGAGGTTCTGGAAGTCGCTGTCATCGAGCTTGCCGCGCTGGAGCTTCCAGGAATCGACGCCGAGCATGGAGGCAAAGAGACGGTCCACGAGCTGCTCCTTGCTCATCTCGAGCGAGAAAATCCCCACGCTCTTGCCGAACTTGATGGCAACATTCTGCGCGATGTTGAGCATGAAACTCGTCTTCCCCATGCTCGGACGGGCCGCGATGACCACGAGATCGCTCGGTTGCAGGCCGGAGAGCTTGTAATCGAGACCCTTGAAGCCGGTCGGAATCCCCTTGATCGCCTCGTCATCAGCGGACTCGTGCATCTCCGCGAATTTCTCGTAGCGTGCATCCAGGACATCGCGGATGTGGATGAACTTGTCCTTCAGGAACGTGTTGCTGATGTCGAAAATCGTCTTCTCCACCTCGTCGAGGAGTTCTGCGACCGCCCGCTCCTCCTCGTAACCGAGGCCTGCGATCTTCTGCCCCGCCGCAATGATGCGGCGGTGGACGGATTTCGTCTTCACGATCTGCCCGTACTGGTACACGTGCGACGAGGTAGGAACGCCTCCGGCGAGCTCCGCGAGGAAGGCGCTCCCTCCGAGCTCCTCGATGCGCTTCGTCCCGGCAAGCTTCGTGGAAACCGTAACGAAGTCCACGGGCTCGTGCGCGTGGTAGAGCTCCGCGATTGCCTGGTACACGAGACGGTAGACCGGATCGTAGAAGTCCTCGGGCTTTAGGAAGTCGCTCACCTTGATGATCGCCTCGGGATCGAGGAGCAGGGCGCCGAGAACGGTTTTCTCCGCTTCGAGGGAATGTGGCTGCGTCTGGATGGAGGGGGGAGTCTGGGTCGGCATGAGAGAGGGATTGTAGGACCATTCTCACGCTCCGCACAATCGCTCTTTTCCGCACACAGAAGCGATGTTGACGCACTGTGGACGGAGTGTGGAAAACCCCATGCCAACGCAGGCGTCACGAGACCTCCTTCATCTTCGCGAGAATCGCTTGCTCGAGCGAGCGGGCGACTTTCTGGTTCGATTTAAGGAAATCCCGCACCTGCTCTCTACCCTGGCCCAGCGTTTCGTCGCCCATGCGCACGTACGCGCCGGATTTTTCGAGGACGCCGTACTTGAGACCCATGTCGAGCAGATCGCCCTCTTTGCTGATGCCACGGGCGTAGAGGATGTCGAATTCGGCCTGTCGGAACGGCGGAGCGACCTTGTTTTTCACAACTTTTACCCGCGTGCGGTTGCCGACGATCTCCTGGACATCACCACCTTTCTCGAGGATTTTGTCGATCCGGCGGACATCGAGACGCACCGACGCGTAGAACTTGAGGGCATTGCCGCCCGTCGTCGTCTCCGGATTGCCGAACATCACGCCGATCTTCATGCGGATCTGGTTGATGAAGATCACGGAGCACTTCGTCTTGCTCACGACAGAGGTGAGCTTTCGGAGAGCCTGACTCATCAGGCGCGCCTGCAGCCCCAGGTGGTTGTCGCCCATCATGCCCTCGATTTCCGCGCGCGGCGTAAGAGCAGCCACAGAATCGATGACAATGACGTCGATCGCACTGCTCCTTACAAGCTTCTCCGCGATCTCGAGCGCCTGCTCGCCGTCATCCGGCTGCGACACGAGGAGTTCATCGATGTTCACGCCGATCTTCCCGGCGTACGTGACGTCGAGCGCGTGCTCCGCATCGATGAATGCCGCCTTCCCCCCGCGTGCCTGGGCCTCGGCAATCACATGGAGCGCAAGCGTCGTCTTGCCGGAGGATTCCGGCCCGAAGATTTCGACGATACGGCCGCGGGGGATGCCACCGCCGAGCGCAATATCGAGCGAAAGGGAGCCGGAAGGGATCGTCTCGATGTCCACCTTGCCGCGTTCGCCCATCTTCATGATTGCACCGTCGCCGTACTGCTTCTTGATCTGAGCGAGTGCTGCCTCGATGGCAGAGGTTTTCGGATCGGCAGCGGCAGAGCGCTTTATAGAGGCTTCGTGCACGGTGGTCTTCGCGGAAGAGGGCGTCATGATAGGAGGGGAATGGGAATTGAGGAAGGGGTGAATGAAAGTACACCCATCTTTTCCCTTGTGCGGAAAACAATCAAGGACATGCCATTGCAGCGGGCACATGAGTATGGTGGTGTATTATCGTACACCCTTCGTGCTGCTCGTCAGGAATCGCGAAGAAATCGGGAATTCCGCTGCAAATATTCAGAGACAATGTCCCCGATACGGCGGTTCGCTGCAGGGGAATAGTGCCCGATGAACGCGGAGGATATTCCGGATTCCCGGGCCAGACTCACAAGCGAATCCGCCGGATCAATGAGATGGAAACGCTCCGCGAGTTCCATAAGCATTCCCTCGTAGAGGAGACCCCGGCCGCGCAGCAGGTGTTGCACGTCTTCTTGCTGCGGCAAATGCACGAGGAACACCTCGGACTGCGCGGAGGCCTCCTGCACGAACTTCTCGATCACCGCGGAGCAGAGCGCCATTTCGGGGGAATCCGGATCGGCGAGGAAGCGCTGGTCGGTATCGCGGAAGTACTCGATGGCAGAGAGGAACGTCCCGAACAGTTTGAAGTGATCGGTGAACCAGTTGTGTCGGTAGTCTGCGGGATTGTAGAAGTACTCGTAATCGCGAAGGTTCGAACCCTCGAAGCCCCGCACAATCTCCGGGAGCTCCGTATACTCAACCGTTGGAGAATTGACGAGGAGGAGTTCTCCGTCCTCCTGGAGTACGAAGCGCGGCTTCGAGAATGGGATGGAAGACCCACGGATATAGAACTTCCGGATGACGTTGAGATTCCGTTTGCAGTTCTCCGCCTGGAACCCGATGACGACGATATCCGGCGAGTACTGCTCCCCGAGGACCTTCCACCGGAGGTATGCCTGGTCATTCCCGTACCCGCCCACCCCGAAATTGAGGATCTCGACAGGATGACCGCTCCGCTCGAGGGAATCCCTGAGTGCGTATTCCCACGTATCCTGGAACGGCACGTCATCGCCGTGCACGAAGGAATCGCCGAAGAAGGCGATCCTCGTCACGCCACGTGATTTCTGAAACCGAAATTCTTCGGGGCTTCTGATCCCCGCGCTATTCGAGGCGTAGAGCCCGTTCTCCGAGCGCGCGTTCGCCCCAATTCTCCAACCGAGCGTGCGATCGGGAACAAGGTACGGCTCCTCCACCTCCTCAAACTGACGGATCTTCTCCGCCGTGGAGCGCTCGGGGAGGACGTACGGCCGGATCGGCCGCCCATGGATGGTGAACTGCCCGTCGATATCCCTGGAACCGATCTTCGCCTGCAGCACATACTCCACTGCGAGATAGCACGGCACGGAAACGGCGAGCAGAAGCACGATGTTCCTGAGGAGTTCTGTGGACGTTCTCCGCATACAGCCCGGCATCCTACCTCGAATCGAACAATACGGCGAAGGCAAGCTTCGCTTGCCTGGAGCCGCACCACGTAAGGGAAAAGATCCCCTAAGAGAGAAACCTACGGTTTTTCTCTTATGATTCGGTTACATCTTCCTGCACACGCCGATGTTTTCCTGCAGATTCTGAATATCGCAGAACGATCCCGATGGGCAGAGGATGCCAGCGGGCCCGCCGCACGGCTCTCCGCCATTCACGGCGCCCGTGCCCGTCGAAGACTGCTCTCCGTTTTGCTGCCCCCCCTGTTCCGAACCGCTGAAGGCAACCGTGGAAAGAATGGCATTCCAGTTCTCGCGGAACCGCTCATTCTGCTCGGAATTCTGCGGGAGGAACGAGAACACGAGCGCGCCGCCCGCCTGCTCCAGCACAATTGTCTGCGCGCCTGTCTGCGTATCCGTGACGCGCAGCGCCCGCGCGGACCCCACGACGACCGGTTCGGCGTCGCGCAAGTCGACCGGACTCGTGTCCTTGCGTTCGATCGTCACGATCGCTCCGGAACTTCCGTGCGGCCGGAATGCCGCCCTCCCGTCGGAAAGCTGCCCCTCCCAGCTCTCCGGGACCTCGATACGCAGGCGGAGGGATTGCACATCCCAGCCGCGCGATTTCTCCTCGAGGACATCGACGATGCGGGAAACGACGAGAACAGGAAGGAACGACGTATCGACGTTTGGGAAAACCGTCCCCTCAAGTGTCACGAGCTTGCGCTCGAAGTTCCGCAGGTTCTCCTTCTCGCTCTCCACGAAGTACACATCTTTCCCGTCCACTTGCAGCACGTGCGTCCCGCGCCGCAGGAGCGAGATCTCCGTTGGGAGCAGTGTCCCCGTGAGCGTCTGCATGCCGACGGGGAGCGGTGGGGGGAGATCATTACCGCCGCCGCAACCCGCGAACACGAGCATGCTGCACGCAGCAGCGAAGAGGGGAATGCCGGAGAGCAACCGCGGAGATGGAGCCACGTGCACCGAGCGGAGGAAGGGCGCGCCGCCCTACTTGAGCGACGGGTCGAACGCGTACACAGCGCGACCGACGCGCTTGAAGTATGGCATCTTCTGGAGGTTGAGGGAAATCGTCCCCACTTTCACCGTGCGCTGCTTGGCAACCTCGGCAATGATTTCCTTCTTCGCAAGCGGCCCCTTGTCTTTGAGGATCCGCTCGATGACATCGGCAACCGTGCCCGGCTCGTAGCCCCACTCGCGCAGTGCGTAGAGACCGCGGCCGACGAGCACGAACTCCGGATAGCGAATGAGCTCGTTGTGCACCGCCTGCACCGTGACGTTCTTGTGGTCGAAGTGCGCATCGCGAATGCGGTTGGCGATCTCCATGAAGTGGAGAGGCTCGCCCGTCTTGCGCAGGATGATCTCCACCTTGTCGCGGATGCTGCGCGGGCGGACGAAGCGCCATTCCGTGAGCCCCCATCCCTCGGGGATCTCCTTGAGACGTTCGTCGATCTTGAGGCAGCTCACGATGAGCTCCGCGCTCGGCACCCGGTTCTCGAAGAGATTGAGCGCGCGGATGGCGGAGACGATCTCCTCGGTCTTCATGCAGGATTTCCGCTTTTTGAGGATCTTCACAATATTGTTCACGATGAGCCCGATGTCCTGCATGGAGAGAGACTCGAGCCGCCAGAACGGCACGAACGTGTTGCTTCGCTTGCCGGCAATCATCTCGCTATCAATGGAGAACGAGAGGCGGAGAACCGCCCCATCGAGTTCCGTGCCGCCCTTGATCCGCAGGAGCGTCTCGGAGACGAGATCATCTTCCCGCATCACGCCACCGTGCACGCGGAGGATCGCCTTCGCGAGGTCATTCACCTCGTCGAGGCGCGTCGTCCGCACGGTGCGGCGGAGCTTGCCCAAAGCAATGCTCTCGATCTGGCGGATGCGCTCACGCGTGACGTTGAAGTGCTTGCCAATCTTCTCGAGCGTCTGCTTCTGGTTCCCCTGGAGAGCGAACCGGCGCTTGATCACCATGGATTCCTTCTCCGTGAGCACCAGGAACAAGTTGGAGAGCATCTCCTGCAGGTTGAGCGTGAGCTGCGGCGAGCCGCCATTCAACTGGGCTGGAGTGGCGGTGGAGGAGGCGAGATCGGGCATGCTGTCGTGGGAAGAGAACAACCCTCGTTATACCAGAATGTTGACAGGCGCAAAAGATCGGGTAGGGGTTTGACTAGACGGAGAGAACAAGTTGTGTCCTCGTCCGCAGGACCGCTGTCCGATGAACAGAGAAAGTCTGTTCAGCGCACCTGTCAAAGAGCTAAAGGAAGACAATTTACTATGTATTTCAGAATTGTCAAATACTTATCCGGGCAAGGTGGGTACTGAGTATTTCGCATGCAGCTTCCGCATCCGGATCGCTGGATTTCGCCCTCGGGGTCGTGAAGCGTTCGTCGAGGAAAGAAACGGAAATACTCTGCGGAATTGCCAAGGAGGAAACAGCCGTACGGACAAACGCTGCCTGCGCCCCCTCGGAACCATCGGGGAGCAGCGGCAGACCGATGACAATACTCTCGATCCGCCTCAGGACAATGAGAGCCCGGAGTGCGTCGGCGAGTTCTGCAGACGACCGGTGATGAATGGTGGGGAGGGGGAGAGGAATCCCCGATGCGGTATCTGCGAAAGCGACGCCGGTCCTCCGTTCACCGATGTCGAGAGCAAGGATATGCATGGAACGCTCACGCACCCGCCGCGGCAACGAGCCGGGCGACCAGGGATTTTTTGCGGGAGGCGTTGCTCTTATGGATGATGTGCTTCTTTGCCGCCGTATCAATGGCCTTGTACACGGCGGGGAGAAGCTTCTGCGCTTCAGCGACCTTCTTCTCCTTGAGGAGATCCGTGAGCGAGCGAAGCATCGTCTTCATGTACGTCTTCACCGGCGCACGCCGCGCGCGGTGCACGCGGCTCTGCTTCATGCTCTTGATGGCTGATCGGATGAGAGGCATAGGAGACCGATGCAGGGTAAGGAGATCGGGCAGGGGAGTCAAGGAATCGCGAGGATTTCCTGCGGGCGTCCGCGCCGTGAGATCATGTGTTCTCCAGGCATTCCAGAACGCGTCACGCACCGCGCGCACCCCGTAGTGCGAAGCGGAAAAGTTCACTGCAGAGCTGATTGACCGGATGCAGGAAAACAGTAGAATGCGCGCATGTGCGGAATATTCGGGTACGTGGGCGCACGAAACGACGCCGGGCGTATTGTCGTGGAGGGGTTGAAGCACCTGGAGTACCGGGGCTACGACTCGTGGGGAGTTGCCTGTAAAACAGAGGGGGGCATCGTCATCCGCAAAGATGTCGGCAAGATCAGCGCAGTGAAACCGGCGGAGTTCAGCAATCCCTCATCGCTCAGCATGGCCCACACGCGATGGGCCACGCACGGCGGCGTGACACAGGTGAACGCGCACCCGCACGTGAGCTGCGACGGGAAGATCGTCGTCGTCCTGAACGGCATCATCGAGAACTACGAGGAGCTCCGCGATGAACTCAAAGCAAAAGGGCACACCTTCGTCTCCACCACCGATACCGAAGTGATCCCGCACCTTATAGAGGAAGAAATGGAAGACGAACGGGATTTCGCAGCAGCCGTGCGCAGGGCGTGCCTGCGGTTTGAAGGCCGGTACGGCATCGTGGCCATGCACGCGGAGCTCTCGCTCCTCGTTGCCGCACGCACGGGCTCCCCGCTCATCATCGGCGTTGGGGAGGATGGGTACTTCATCGCCTCGGATACCCCGGCGTTCCTGGAGCACACGCAGACTGTGCAGTACCTGGATGACGGGGAGATGGTAGTCACCGACGGCAAGAGCATCCTCTTCTCGGATCTGAAGACGGGGGAGGAGCGTTCGAAGCGCGAGATCCAGATCACATGGTCCGCCGAGCAGGCCCACAAAGGAGAGTACGAGCACTTTATGCTCAAGGAGATCATGGAGCAGAAGGGGTCCATCGCCCGGGCCGTGAACCAGGATATCGAACAGATCGAGACGCTCGCCCGCGCGATCGGCGAGGCGCAGGGCACGTTCCTCGTGGGGTGCGGCACGGCCGCAAAGGCCTGCATGGCGGCGGAGTACTTCTTCTCGGTGATCGCCGGGCACCATGTGAACTTTGCCCCAGCCAGCGAGTTCAAGCTGTACCACCGGTTCCTCAAGCCCCAGAGCCTGCTCATCGCCGTGAGCCAAAGCGGCGAGACGGCCGACACGCTGGAAGCGATGAAGATCGCCAAATCCAAGGGGGCAAAAGTGCTCGCGATCGTGAACGCCGAGGGCTCCACCATCGCGCGCGAGGCGGATTTCACCCTGCACATCAAGGCGGGTCCGGAACGCGCCGTTGCTTCCACGAAAGCGCTCACTGGCCAAATGGCCGTGCTCCTCCTCATCGCATACGCCATGATCGGCAAGCTCCCCAAGGGACGCACGCGTCTGCTGGAGACGGCGGCCGCCATCAACGACATGCTCAATCCGCGCTACACCCAGCTCATCGAGACCATCGCCGAGCGCATCCAAGAGAGCTCCGATCTCTACATCATCGGCAAGGGATGGAACTACCCCATGGCCCTCGAGAGCGCCATCAAGATCCAGGAGGTGAGCTACGTCCATGCGGAGGGATTCGCCGGAGGGGAGCTCAAGCACGGGCCCATCGCCCTCATCGAGAAGGGCACACCCTGCATCGCGCTCGTGGGGAACGACGAGGTGCGCACAGACATCGTGAGCAACGCCACCGAGCTCAAGGCGCGCGGAGGCTTCATCATCGGCATCGCGCCGGAGCGTCACGACATTTTTGACGAGTGGATCAAGGTGCCGGACGTGGATACGGCGCAGGCCATCGTGAACATCATTCCCGTGCAGGTGCTCGCGTACTTCCTCGCGGTGAAGCGCGGCAAGGATCCGGACATGCCGCGGAATCTCGCGAAGAGCGTGACAGTGAAATGAGGAGGAAATAATTGAGGAAATACAGAATCAGTCCCGAAGCCGTTGGTGTCCATTGGTCGAAACTGTTTCAGAACATGCCGAAGCGCGGGTCCCCCGCGCTGGAGGCACACCGCTAAGGGAAGGGTGAGCTCATGGGAGGGACACCGTAGGTGGTCCTTCCATGCTACTTGTCATCCGGCGGTAGCCCGTAGTACTTAAGGAGGAACGCCGTGATGTCGCGGAAGACCGGTCCTGCGGTCTGGGAGCCGTACACGTCGCGGCGCGGTCGGTCGAATTTGACGAGGATGAGGAACCGCGGATCCTCGATCGGCGCGTACCCCGCGAACGTGGCGATAGTGGAACCGGTGCCGGATTCGTACTTGCCGCCGGGGCCGGCGATCTGGCTCGTCCCCGTCTTGCCGGCGATGCGGTACCCCGGGATGCGCGCCACCTTCGCGTATCCGTTGTTCACGGAACTCGTGAGCATGGCCGTAATGGTATCCGCGGTCTCGGGCTTGATGACCTGGTCAACGACGTGCGGCTCCGTGCGCTCCACTGTGCCGTCGCTGCGAATGATGCGATCCACGATCGTGGGACGCATGAGCTTGCCGCCGTTCGCGAGCGGGGTGTACGCCGTGATCACCTGGAGCGGCGTTGCGGAGATGCCCTGGCCGTACGAGGCAGTCGCGAGGAGCGCCGCGCTCCACTTCTTCCATGGCAGCACTTCGCCGGGCAGCTCGTCCTCGAGCTCGATCCCCGTGATCGCCCCGAACCCGAAGCGCTCGATGAGCTTCTGGAAGAGCTTGCGACCAAGCTTGTCCGATACGCTCGTCATGCACGTGTTGATGGAGAACTCCAGGCAGTTCGTCATCGTGGATTTGCCGTAGTAGATGTTGAGCGCGTTCTTGATGGTGTACTCGTCCACCTTCACCGGCCCGGTGTCGTCGTACACGTCCGTCGGCGTCACTTCGCCCTGGTCGATGGCGATCGCCATCGTAATGGGCTTGAACACCGATCCCGGCTCGTAGATCTCCTGGATGTTGCGATTGAGGTACGCGCCGACACCGATGTTGTTGCGATACTTGAGCCACACATTCGGATCGTCGGTGGGGAACACCTCGCGGCGGCTGTTCTCGCCAACGTAGAGGTAGTAACGGACAATGTCCCGCAGGTTGAAGAGCTCCTCGAGCTCGGCAAGTTCCTGCTGCTTCTCGGGGGAGAGGAGGGTACGGCCGGAACCGGTGAAAATCTGATCAAGGTACCCCTTGATGATGAACGTGTGCGTCTTGGGGTGGTAGAGCTCGACGACGATCCCTTCCCGCTTGGGATCCTCGATGACAAGCGGTTCCTTGGCATACACCGAACCGTAGAGGTTGCTGTCGAAGAGCGGCGCATTCGCCATCGCGAGGATGCGCCCGGTCTTCGGATCCATCACGATGGCCTGGGCGCTGTCTGCACCGTACTCCCGCACGCGGGCATCGAGGAGCGTCTCCACTTCCTTCTGGATGATCCGATCTATCGTGAGCACGACGGTGTCGCCGTCCTGCGGATCAATGATCGTCTGCTCGCCGGTGACAATCTGGCCGCCGGAAGGATCGCTCACCGCGAGGATGCGACCTTCCTGCCCCTTGAGTTGCGGATCAAAGGTGCGCTCAATGCCATACTGCGGCTCCTGCGCGGCATTCAGGAATCCCACGACGTGCGAACCAATCGTGCCGTCGGGATAGTAGCGCCAGTGTTCCGGAATGAGCGCGATAGAGCGGAAGGGATCCTGAATGCGCTGCGCGGCTTCGCGATTCGGCGCCTGCGCACGTTTCGCAGCCGTGAGCTTCTGGGACTGGAGCTTCATGTCGCGGACCCGCGCGGAGAGCTCCGGCGGCAGCCGGTGGAGGATCGCCACGTACCGCAGCGGACGACTCCGGAGGAGCGAAGCGACGCTCCCGGGATCCTTGGCGAGCGGACCCGCGAGGGAACGGGCAATCGAACTGAGGCGCCCTTGGTCCACCTGTTCCGGGTCCGCGTAAATCAGGCGGCTTTCACGGGAGACCGTGACACCGCCAATGCCGAGCTCCTCCACGGCCTGCAGCTGGGCGTTGTTCGCGCCGTAGAGGAGGGGGACAAAACGCACGCGGTCATCGCTGATGCGCTCCTCGATGTCCCGGGCGAACCGGCGCCGCGCTTCCGTGATGTCCGGAAGATCGAGCGGCTGCTGCTCGACATCGAGAAACGCCCCCGAGAGGGCATCCACGAGCGTGGGCAGCGTGAGGAGGGGATCGAACGCGGATGCGTAGAAAGGTATGAATTCCGCAGGGCACCGCACATCACCCGCCGAGCAGAGCGCGTGGAACTCCTCTGTGAGAAGGAGATCCGCGAGCGATTCCGCAACGAGTGTCGGGGCATCGGTAATCACCGGATCCACGTAGAGCAGATCGAGCGTGGAATTGGTGGCGAGGATGCTCGTTTCACCGGTCTTGCTGCTGAGCGCGAGCACCTCGCCGCGTTTCGCGGGCAGCACAACCCCCGCGTAGTGCTGCGCCTGGGCGAGCGCGCGGTACTCGTCGACACGAAGGAGCTGCAGTTCGAGCAGACGGGCAACGATGATGAGGAGGCAGAGCGCGAACGCCGCGTGCACCACGATCATGCGGCGCTCCATGGAACGCTTGCGCTGCGTTTCAGTTGCCTGTGCGGGGAGACGGATTCGCACCGGGAGAGGATACCATGTAAGGCAGCCAGCTGTCGGGCAACACTCTGAAGGTGCACTCCCTCCGCGAGCCTGCCTGGCAGCAAAACAGAAAGTATGGTAGAATACTGTGATATGGCCGAACCCAACCGCTGGGAAGCCATGAACGGCGAAGACCTGCTCACGGAGCTCGAACGCTTCAGTGTCGAACAGGGGATCTCGGATATCCACACGTCGCCGGAGAAGGAGTTCGTGCGCCTCGAGGTGCGTCTGCACGGCATGTTGGAGCTCCTCGGGCACATCAGCCACAAGACGTACGAGGACTTCGTCCGCCGGGTGAAATTCCTCTCCAAACTGAAGCTGAACATCACGAACATCCCGCAGGACGGGCAGTTCGTCTTCGCCGCACCCGGCCGCCAGGTGAATGTCCGCGTGGCGAGTATCCCGTCGCGGTTCGGCGAAACGTACACGCTCCGTCTGCTGGATCCGCAGCGCGGCATCATCAAGCTCGAGGAACTGGGATTCCCCCCGGAACTCCACGCGGAAATGGAACGGATCGCCAAACTCCCGAACGGACTCTTCCTCGTCACCGGGCCGACAGGATCCGGCAAAACGACGACTCTCTACGCGCTTCTCAAGACGCAGATCGGAAAGGCCCGGAACATCATCACGCTCGAGGATCCGGTGGAGTACGAAATCGGTGGCATCGTGCAGAGCGAGGTGGACCACGACCACGACTACACCTTCGCCTCGGGCCTGCGGTCGATCCTCCGCCACGACCCGAACGTGATCCTCGTCGGGGAAATCCGCGATCTGGAAACAGCGCAGACGGCGATGGATGCGGCGCTCACGGGGCACGTCGTGCTCTCCACGCTCCACACGAACTCGGCCGTGGAAGCGATCCCGCGTCTCCTCTCCATGGGCGTGAGCCCCTACACCTTCGCCCCGGCGCTGCGCGGCGTGCTCGCGCAACGCCTCGTGCGCACGCTCCGCGAGGATCTGCGAAAGGAAGGAGCAACGTACGATCCCGCTGCCAAAGAATCGTATACCGGCCGCATCGCACTTCCGGAGCTGCTCGTCGTCGACGAACGCCTCCGAGAACTCATCCTCCTCAACGAATCCGCTGATACCATCATGAAAGCGGCGAAGGAGAAGGGCTACCGCACCATGAAGGACTGGGGGAAGATCCTCGTCGACGCTCGGGTGACGAGCCAGGCGGAGGTGGAGAGGGTGACGGCGGCATAACATTGCTGCTGCATGATCCTATTGCCGCATTGTTCCATTGTTGAATGGCCGGATTGATTTGTAATGGAACAATCGAGCAATGAAAGCCGGCAGATGGACCCGTCATACCGTCCACAGATACGGGCATGCTTGCGCTCCCCACCGTGCGCTGAGTAGTATGAGAGGCCACCACGCCCCCATGCGACGGTACCACCGCCACTGGCCGACGTACGCCGACGCCTCATACGGCAGCAACAGGCCCGCGCGCTTCGGATTCCTCCGGCCGCTCGTGGCACTCGGCATCATCGCCGTCATGCTCTACTTCGTGGGATCGTGGCTCTTCGGGCTCTTCGACTTCGGGGCAGTGCAGGGCGCGTCGGTCCGCCTCGTCCCGGAAGAACGCGGCACCGTGCAGGTAGCGCTCGACGGCGGAGAGTGGAAACGCGCCGAGCAGGAAATCAAGCTGTTCCCCGGCGACCAGGTGCAGACCGCCGCGAACGCCGGCGCGGCGCTTACGTTCTTCGACGGAACGTTCGTCCGGCTCGCCGACGAGAGCGCCGCTCTGATCGTGGAGAGCACGGAGGGGGAGAACGCGTCCGCCATCGAACTCCGCCTCGACCGCGGATCGGCGTGGGTCGCCGTGCCGTCGCCGGAAGCGTTCACGGGAACAATCACCCGAACTATTGCGACGCCGCTCCTGCGCGCCGATCTCACCACCCGCACGGAAGCGCTCGTCGCCGACCGCTCGCTCACTGTCTTCGACGGCGACGGCCCCGGCGCGGAAGTCCGGGTTGCCGGAGTGCGCGATCCGGTGCTCGTCGGAGAGGGGCAGGTGCTCGTGCTCCCGGCGGATCCCGCAGCTGCTGAGGATCTCTACGCGTTCCGCACACCGCTCGACCCGCGGGCAATGGCCTCTCCGTTCCTGGAAGAGAGCCGAGCGCAGTACCAGTCGCACTGGCGCACGGACACCCCCGCCGCCGCCGCACCCGCATCGGACGATGACGCCGAAACCGCGGATGTGCCGTCGGCACTCCCCGGGGATACGCTGCTCTCCGTTACGTCACCGGAGGACGGCGAGTTCATCGCCACCGCGACGGTGGCAGTGAAAGGCATGACAGCGGCCACGGTCGCCGCCGTCCGCGTGAACGGGTACGGCGCAAAACTCAACGACACAACCGGGGCGTTCGATATCGAGCTCTCGCTCCCCGGAAGCGAAGAAGTGCCGATTACCGTCGAGGCGCTCGACGGGAACGGCACGGTCGTCGACGAGCGCGCGCTCACGGTGCGCCGCTCGCTTACGGCGCCGGACCCGCCGCACTTCCTCTCACCGGCGAAGGACGGCGAAACGTACCAGACGCAGCGCAGGAAACTCACGATCAGCGGCGATGCGCCGGAGAGCGCGGTCGGCATCATCGTGAACGACTACCGGCTGCAGCGCTTTGAGCCCGGCGACCGCGCGTGGACGTACCTCGCAAACCTCGATCTGGGCAACCTGAAAGAAGGAGAGAACCTCTTCACGGCGGTAGCAATCGACGCGGCAGGAAGAAAGAGCGAGCCTGCGTTCATGACGATTGTCATCGGTGGAGAAACGGAGGGCGTCATCGCGCAGAGCTCCACAGGAGCGCTCCCGCCAAGGAGCGCGGCAGCGGAAGAACCTGCCCCGATAGACCCCGCGACACTGCCACAGAATGATCCTCTGGCACCGGGCACAATCAGCGTCACTGCGCCGAGTGCGGGGAACCAGCACACCGCCGTGGGGACGGATGAACTGGAATTCCTCATCGAGGGAACCGTGCCGCAGGGAACGCAGTCCGTATGGGTGAATGACTACCGCCTGCAACTCTTCTCATCCGGGAAGACGTACTGGAACTACATTGCGAGCACGAAGCTCAACACCATGAAACGCGGGACGAACACGTACACGATCGTCGCCCGCGACAGCGAGAACCGCATTCTGGACCGGTTCACCTACACGATCGAATTCAGTCCGCGGGAGGAGTGATTCCTACGCCCTTGAGTGCAGCGAGGAACGCCGCAGGAAGCGGCGCCGTTACGGTGTGCCTGCCGCCATCCGCCGGGGATACAAAGGTGAGCTTCCATGCGTGGAGGCAGAGGGAAGAAAGTTCCATATCCTGCGTAAGACGCTCGCTCGCCGAACTTGCGTAGCGCGCGTCGCCGAGGAGCGGGTGCCCTATCGCCGCGAGATGCACGCGGATCTGGTGCGTGCGGCCGGTGTGGAGATCGCAGGCGAGGAGCGCGCAGCCCGGGCCCGCCGCGACCGTGCGGTAGGTGGTCTTCGCTTCGCGGCTCGCGGAGGTGCGCAGCACAGACATTTTCGTGCGGTCGGTGAGGTTGCGCCCCACGGGCGCGTCAATCACCGCGGCAGGGGGATCGGGGATACCTGCCACGAGCGCAAGGTATGTCTTCGCGGTCGTGCGCGACGCAAATTGCTCCTGGAGCGCCCTGTGCGCCGCAGCGGTCTTCGCAATGAGCAGACAGCCGGTCGTATCCTTATCCAGCCGGTGCACGAGCGCGGTCTCCGTGGAGAAGGGGAGACCCCGCTCCGCAAAGAGATGGGCAACGCCGTGGAGAATCGTCGCCTCATCCTCCGGCATGCCGGCGCCGGGATGCACGGCAATGCCTGCCGGCTTCGCAATCACGATGCACGCCTTGTCCTCGAAGAGGACAGGAAGCCTGAGATCAACCGGGTGAACGAACGCGCCTTCCGCCGGAAGATCCGTGCAGTCGAGGAGCACCCGGTCGCCGATCTTCAGGTGCAGCGCGGGCTTGAGATCGCGAATGCCATTCACCGAAACGCACCCCTCATCGATCGCACGCCGCAGCCTGCTGCGGCTGAGCGTCGTGCGTGATGCGAGGAACTGATCCAGGCGCTGCGTGCCGTCGGCAATCCACTCCTGCCGCATGGCGGCATTGTGCCGCAAGCGGGAGAAATCCGGAATGCTTTACCTGCCATTCTCCTCCTCCGCACGCAGCGCAGGGAGCGACCGGAGGTACCGGTCGAGACCCGCGCGATCAATCTGGGAGAGAACGGCGACTTCCCAGAGCGCGAGGCGCCGCGGAGACGCCGCATGGCGTGCTTCCGGTGCGGCAATTGCCTGATCGGGGAGAGACTCCATGAGAGAGGAGAAAGAAATGTGGGCGCACTCTACCGGCGGGCGCGGCGCGGTCAACGGGGATCGCAGCGGGAACCACGGAAAGACCGAGTGCAGGGGATAGCGGAGAGGAGAAGAGAGAACCGGCGATCTCTGCCGCCTTCCCCGCAGCCTTTTCTGCTATGCTGCCCCCGTGCCGAAGAACCCATCCGATCTCCTCACGCGTTCCGTCGCCGACGTGGTGCCGCGCGCGCTCGCGGAACAGAAGCTGAAGAACGGCGAGAAGCTGCGCATCTACTGGGGCATCGATCCCACGGGATCGAAACTGCACCTCGGCCACGCCGTGCCGCTGCGCAAGTTCCGGCAGTTCCAGGAAGCGGGGCACGAGGTGATCTTCCTCATCGGCAGCTTCACAGCCATGATCGGCGATCCCTCCGGTCAGGATGCGATGCGCGCGCCGCTCACGCGCGAGCAGGTGGAGGAGAACTTCCGCACGTACAAGGCGCAGGCAAGCAAGATCATCGATTTCGGCGCGACGAAAGTCGTTTACAACCACGAATGGCTGGATCCGCTCACGCTCAAGGGCATCGTAGGGCTCGCGAGCAACTTCACGGTGCAGCAGATGCTCCAGCGCGACATGTTCCAGAAGCGCATCAAGGAGGGGAACCCCATTTCCCTCGTGGAATTCCTGTACCCGATCATGGTGGGGTACGACTCCGTGATGCTCGACGTGGATTGCGAGATGGGCGGCAACGACCAGCTCTTCAACATGCTCTGCGGCCGCACGCTGCAGCAGGCGCTCGGAAAGCGCGACAAGTTCGTGCTCACGGTCAAACTCCTCGAGGGAACGGACGGCCGCAAGATGAGCAAGACGTACGGCAACTGCATCTATCTGACAGACGAGCCCGGAGATATGTTCGGCAAGGTGATGTCCGTGCGCGATGATCTGATGGCCACGTACTTCGAGTGTTGCACCGATGTGGCGATGGAAGAGGTGAAGAAGATCCTCAAGGGGAACCCCCGCGATGCCAAGGCGCGGCTCGCGCGGGAGATCGTCACGCTCTACCACGGCGCAGATGCCGCGACGCGGGCGGAGGAATCCTTCAACCGCGTCTTTAAGGAGAAGGAGCTGCCCGAGAATATTCCGGAAGTCACAGTGAAGAAGGGTACGCCGCTCCTCGATGTGCTCACTCAAGAGAAGCTCGCCCCGTCGAAATCGGAGGCGCGCAGACTCATTGCGCAGGGCGGCGTGAAGGTGAATGACACCGTCGTGCAAAGCACCGATGCGCCTGCGGAGCAGGGGATTGTGAAAGTGGGAAAGCGGAAGTTCCTCCGGCTCACTCTCCGCTAGTCCGCATCATCGTCTCCTCATCTCTTCCCCGACGATCGCGTGGAGAAGAGGATTCAGTATCGCAAGCTGCGAGAGGATAGCCGGATCGCTCATCCGGCGGAGGAATTCCTCCCACGCGGTGAGCGGGCTCGGGATACCGCGCTCCGCGAGGTACTGCTGGAGCACTGGATCATCAAGCAGGATGGAAGCCACCCGTCCCGGCACGGTGAGCGTGAGTTCATCAACGGGCGAAAGATCCTCCGCTGGAGCAGGGGAAGATGGATCCGGAAGACCGTGTTCGCGGCGTTCGGATCTCTGCATCCCGCGCGGATGAACGGGATGCTGTTCGCCACCCGTCGCGCCGCCAATCGGAGGAATGTCGCTCATCGAGATATTCTAGCATGGAATTGCCGTCGTGGTAAGAATAGTTTACAATGCATGCGATGTTCACTGCAGAAATCCCCGACGTGCACGACCCCGCGTGGGACCCGAGCGAAAAGCTCGCGTACCTCACGCACCTGCGCGAGCAGGGAGTACCGGCCATGCGGGAGAACCGCGGCAGACTGATTGACGCGCACGGGAACGACCGGAGCGACCTGATTCCGGAACCGCCGGCAAATGGGGACCTAAGCCCCCTGCTCGGGGAAACGATGGAGCAGACCGCAGAAGCAATAGATGCGCTGATCGCGCGAACGCTCAATGGCATCGAGAACCGAACGCTGTAACGCACAACCGAACGCATCGCGCATTGCGCGCCACTTACGGCTCCTTCACCGCGATGAACGAGAACTCGCTCAAGTTCGCGAAAAGTGTGAGTTTGCCTTCTTCATCAATGAACGCGAAGTACCCGGTGCCGTTGCCGTCCACGGCCGAGAGGGGATCGGCCGGAATCCGGAGGAGGTAATCCGGCACCAGCGCGCGCATGTCCGCGCGGTACACGCAGGTCGCCGCGGTGAGGCGGCAGATCTCGCGGGCGGTATCGCCCCCGACGGGGATCGGCACGGGGTACGCGCCGTCCTTGCTGTTGCGGTACCGTAGGATCGCCGCGAGGAGCTCCTGCAGATCCTGCTCGCGCGTGCGGTCACGGATGATCTCCCGCCGCCGGTCCTCAAACTGTAGGAACCGCACGGCGAGAACCTTCGTGCGTTCCTTGGCCTCCGCGAGCTCACGGGGATTCATGCGGCTCGTCACCTCCACCAGCGCCCCGCGCGCAAGGGGATGCCCGTCCGCGAGTGCAAAATTAAGCCACATGAACGCGTACGGGTAATCCATCCCCACGCCTTCGCCGCGGAAGTACTTGATGCCATTGCGGTAGAACACCTCTGTCTCCACCGTGACCGGCGTTCGGCTGATGACGCTCGGCTTCGTATCCGTACTCAGGGTGGGGGAGTTGAAGGAGCGCTGACGCGTGACCACTCCGAGATCTGTTTCGGCCGGGCGGAGCAGACGTACGTGCGGCTCGCGCAGGAGCACCGACGTGCTCGATGGCGGCGCGTCCGAGAGGCGCTGCCGGCGCTCGCCGCGGAGGAGTTCGCGCCGGTCGAGCGTGCGCAGATACTCCGCGGTCCGGGTGACCTGGCGGCTCGTCATGCGCTGGCGCGCGATGTGCTCGAGGAACGCCGCCTCCGCGGGACGGACAATGCAGAACGAGAGGACCGCGGCAGAGAGGAGAGGGAACACGCGCACGGACTTCAGTATAGACGACAAGATTGTTCACTTTTGTTATTCAGTAAACAACTTGGGGAATGTTCAAGCCAATACAGATAAACTCCGTACAAAAAAGGTGTACAGTCCGCGCGATGAAACTCCACGCACTCCTCGCCGGTCTCCTCGGTCTCCTCACGGTCGGTTCCACGGTCTTCGCCGAAAACGCACCATCTCAACCGGATTCCTTCGACATGATCGCCTCGGCGACCGTACGCGGATTCGAGCTTCCGCTGAAAGGCCGCCTGTATCTCCCACCGGTTGGTCCTGCCCCCTCTGTCCGCGTCCGCGGCCGCACCGCATTGGTCTGATCGCTTTCACCACGTTCGCGCTTCCTCCACAAGTCCCATGCGGCGCCGGAGGTGCGTACACTGCGGCTATGAGCAATCTCCTCACGAAATCAGCGCTCTTTCTCGCGGGAGCGGGCACGGTGCTCGCGGGAACGGTTGTCGCGCAAACGGTGGGCACGTCGCGCCTGTTCCCCGATGTGGGGGAAGGCACGTTCTTCACCACATCCGTCCGCAAACTTGTGCAGCGCGGCGTGATCCGCGGGTACGAGAGCGGATACTTCGGACCCGATGACACCGTGACGCGCGCACAGATCGCCGTGATGCTCGACCGTTACGACCAGGAATCGGTTGATCCTCTGCGCAGGCAGATGGCCGAAGTGCGCAAGCTTCTCAATCTCGGCGCCTGCGGCGATAGCACCGTGCAGGTGGGAGAAGAATGTGACGACGGAAACGCGACGGATGGAGATGGCTGCTCTGCGATCTGTACCACCGAATCCGCGACGCCGACACCGCCAACCGTCTGCCCGTACGGCGGGAAGACCTACACCATCGGTGCGAGCTTCCCCTCCACGGACGGATGCAACACCTGCACGTGCTCCGCGAACGGTGCCGTCGCCTGCACGCTGATGGCATGCGTTTCTTCGTCGTCATCGTCGTCCGTGAGCGCGACGCTCTGCGTGTCGGATACCGAATGCTCCGGAGGGACCGTCTGCTCCACCCGCTACGGCGACTGCCTTTCCACATGCGAGGATACCTCGGCCCCCTGCATCCAGGTGTGCGCCGGCCACTGCATCGCGCCGGATGAGGAGGAGAGCGACGATGACGGGGACGATGATGAAGAGGCGACATGCGGCAACGGGCTCTGCGAGGACGGCGAGGAGGCGTGGTGCCCCGCATGCGCAACCGCGTATCCCCCCTGCACGACACCCTGCACCGTGGGAACCTGCCCGCAGGATTGCAGCGGCGCCGGCAACGCCGCATGCGCCACTGCCGGCTTGAGTGTCCCGGTCGTCCCGAGCGCCCCGCCGTGTTGCGCGGGACTCCGCGGCATCTCGCCCGCCTCCGTCACATCCGAAGGCCTCTGCCAGTACGCCGTCGGCGCGGTGATCTGCTCCGCGTGCGGCAATGGGACGTGCGATCAATGGGAGAACTCGTGCAACTGCGAGGAAGACTGTTCCTCTCTGCATGGCGCGGCATCCTCCATGTCTTCAACATCATCCCAGGCAATGGGGGAATGCAAGCAGCGTCTCTCGGTGATCCAGGGATACTTCAACGATGACTACGAGTGCTCGAACGACGACGAGTGCCGCCTCTTCCGCGCCAACTGTCCGTACGTCACCTGCGGAGAAGCCATCTCCCGGGAAGTGGAGGAGAATCTCACATCACTCGTGAACACCTTCGTTCAGCAGTGCAACGTGAGCCGGTGCTTGAGCTGCGCGGAAATGGACGTCGCTTGCGAGGAGGGGAAGTGCGTCGTGAAGTGAGGGGAGGAAACTCCCGATGGTGATTGCGCCGCTCCGAAAGGGGAGAGATACTGCCGCGCCTTGCCATGACCGTGCGACGAGGCGAACCAGCGGCGATCCTCCGGTACGACAGCCCCGCGTACCGCGTACACCATGAGCACATCGAGGCGATCGAAGACTCCGCGGAACGCCTGGGCCTGCTGCAGGGGAAATTCAAGAGCCAGATCCTCGGGCCAAGCGGCATCGTGTGCGATCGGCCTGCGGGAGATGATGGTGAATCCGTCGCCCGTTCCTACTACGGCCTTGCGGTGCGGGTGGCAAATCCTAGGGAAGAACGCGGGGCGCAATCGCACCGTAACGCGCAGATCCGCGAGCTCCTCTGTCGCGTGCTCGCGGTGCACCTGAGCGTGAGTGAACGGCCGCAGGAAGAGGAGCGCAATCCTGCGGAAGAATTGCCGGTGGAAACCTACCGCGATCTCATCGCGGATGCGCAGGCATTCGCGGAGGAACGCCGCGTGCGCTCGCTCCTGCCGAACCTCTTCGATGCCGCATCGCTCGGCAAGCAGATCGCGGCGAACGCATACGACTGGGAGAACCCATCGGTGCACGAGTACTTCGGCCACCTCGCGGCGATCATGAGCTACCATCCGCGCCACCTCCATGCCGTCACCACGGCGCTCGGCCGCAACGGCGCGCGGGAGGAATCCATCGCGTTCCTGGAACAAGCCGCGCAATTCCGCGGCGAACCGGTTCTCGCGCTCTGCGCAGATAACCCCCTGCAGGCAGAAACGTACGTGCAGGCGCTCTTCGAATCCGGAGACGTGAAGCGCGCACTGGAGTTCTGCAGGGAATTCGGCACAGACCGGGCCATGCAGAACGGCACGCTCGCACGGTTCCTGCTGCTCGCGCTCCTCCGCACGGAAGGACAGGAAGAAGCACTCGCCCTGCTCACGGCGAATGCAGAAACCCTCCGCACGGGGGACCGCCACGTGCGAAAAACCGTCGGAATCGCCTGCGAGGAAATCGGCTGGTATCTGTACGGCCTCGGCCGCAACGAGGAAGGTATCGCGCTGCTCCAGTCTCTCGTGCCGGAAGAGATCGGTCCGCACGGCAGGACAAATATGCAGTGCCTGTACGCTTCACTGAGCAGTGAGAATACTGAAAAATAGAAATGGAATTCTGCAACTTGTTACAGGAATGAACAACGGAAGAGGGAACAACCGAAAGGAGATACGCGAAACAGAGAGAAGAGGGGATTGCCCTCAACGCCTTTCGCAACAGTAAAAACTGGCAACAGCAGGGGATATTGCAGGCCCCGAATGGCAACTCTATAAGAAGCCATCCATTTCTTCCTCCCCACACCCCATGCTCAGCGAATCACCGACTGCCCGCACTCTCCGCCTGCCTGCAACCCCTGGCGAACTCCAGGCGTTCCTCGATGAAATTTCTGCGGGGGAAGGGGACCAAGATCTCGCGGCACGCCGGACAGAAATCCTGCGAATGGTGGAGAGCGGCGTGGGAGTGATGGGAGGAAACGGCACGGCCCTGCTCACGCACGACACGCGCCTGCGCCTGCGCTCGCTCGCCTCCGCCGCGGGCATCGCCATTGCAGAACACGATGAGCATGGCGTGCACCCGCATTCCCGCGTGGCCACCGCCGAGGAAATGCGTGCGGCATTCCGGCGAATGGGCGTGCCGGATATCTTCCTCACCAAGTGAGGATTCCGTGCGATGCTCCGGAAGTCCCTTGCTTCCTTCTGCGGATCTGACTAGAGTCGGCCACTATGCCCGAATCCACGGTAACTGAAACTCTTCCCGAAACCGCAGAACCGCCGAAAGAAAATCCGGCGCAGCCAGATGAGAAACCCCTCAGTCAAGAAAAGGAAAATGGTGGCCGCCAGAACGCGCTCCTCGCGCTCGAAGGGCTGATGCCCGGCCTCGAGCGGATTGCCAAGCAAACGGGCGATCAGGAAATCATCTACCGCGTTGGCCAATGCCGTAAGGCAGTGGAACGGAGCCTCACCACCCCGACAGCAGAGGAGTACGCAAAGGATCGGAACGTCATGGAATGGGCCAAGCGGCACAACGTCCCCGGAGGTAGCGCCTTCGGAATCCGGGGCTGCCTGATCCGCGGGAGCATTCCCTGGATGGCAGAACATGCGGAGAGCATCCGCCGCAGCGTGCGGACATCGCTCTCCGCAGAAGACTTGAAAACCGCAGGATACCGCGCGGTGAAAACGCTCGCAGTGTACTTTGACCCCGGAGAGCACGGTGAGGATTTCCGCGCGTTTGCCGAGCAGATGGTAATCGCCGCCATGCAGCGCTGCATCTTCGCGAGCAGCCTGGTAATCCACGAGCGGCCATCCATGGAGTTCCTCCGCTCGCCGCTGCCGGCAGCCTGGCCGCCGGCACCTTCCGGCGACGGACGCACCGCTCATCGCGATACTCCCGCCATTGCGGCGGCAGACGAACACAGGCAACCGGAGAGACCAGCTGAGAAGAAACCGGAGGAGAGAAGGGGAAAAGGAGTTGCACCGGCCGTCGCGAAGGAACCGACACTCACGCCAGCAGAAGAGCAAGAGCGCAAGCGCAAACGTCGTTTGTGCCGCATGGCAAAGGATGAGCACGGCATTCAGGTGAGCCAGGACGAATTCGACGAAGCCGTGCGGCAGCTCGCGGAGAAGTTCCACCCGCTCGCCAAAGGCTGCGTGGAGAAGCTGAACGTCCCAAGCAGCTTCCGCGGGGGAAAGGGCGCCCTTCGCCGGGCGGCGATCGGCTGCCTGCCCGAGGCCCTGCGTGGCTTCGATCCCGCGGGCGGCACGCATATCACGCAGCACATCGAACAGTGCATCCTGCCGAAGTTGCAGGAAATGCTGAAGAAGGGGAAGTAGGAACGACCGTTCACCAGTGTTCCCGCTGGCGCCGCTGGTCAATGGTTTCCACCTCGAACATGGGCTGCCCGTTGAGCGCACGGCGACCGTGCAGCTGCGCGAGCGTCACCGCCGCACGATCGGGGGGCGCGGCCAGAGAAAGACTGCCCATATCCGGCCACCGGCCAACGCCGAACCCCGTGCCCTGGAGGCCGTACACGGTCTCCTGGATCACGCGGTCGCACCGGGCGGCGCATTCCTCGTGGTGGCCGCAGCCACGGCCATTATGCGGGCACTCCACGGCATCCGGACGGACGCGGGCGTAAATGATTTCTGAGGGTTGTACCATAGGGGTAACGGTTTGCGCCGAAACAAGGGAAAAGGCAAGAGGATGAACCGCCGAACCGCCACTTCACTTTCCATGGAACTTCCGGTGCACTTCTTTGAGCTGCGGATTCGTGACGTGCGTGTAGATCTGCGTGGTGCCGAGATCCTTGTGCCCAAGCATCTCCTGCACCGATCGCAGATCCGCGCCGTTGCGCAGCAGGTCGGTCGCGAAGGAGTGCCGCAGCGTGTGCGGCGATGGGTCGCTCACAATCCCGGCCTTGAGCGCGTACTTCTTCACCGCGCTGTAGATGGAAATGCGGGAGAGGCGGAAGTTTTCGCCGGGTGACGCTGCAAGACTTGCGCGCTCCGGCGCGCGGATGAAGAGGGGAGCGAGCTCGTCAACCCGGCTCTCCAGGTACTGCCGGAGGGCCTCCACCGCCCGATCGGAGAGAAAAACAACCCTGATTTTGCCGCGCTTGCCGCGCACGCTGATCTCCCGGGTCTCAAAATTGAGATCTTTGCGATTGAGGCTCCGGAGCTCGGCAAGACGGAGGCCTGTGGAGAAGAAGAGCTCGAGCATTGCCTTATCCCGCTTCCCTGCCCTCGTGCTGGTATCCGGCGCCCCAAGGAGGCGCTCAAGCTCCTCGTGGAACAGCACCTTCACTTGACGTTCCTCTTCTTTGAAGCGCACTACCCTATCCGGCGGATAGACATCCATCTCTTCCTCCTGCAGCAGGTACCGCAGGAATGCGCGCAGAACCGTAAGATGGTGGTTTTTTGTCCTCACATTGAGTTCTTTGCCGTTTTTCGTGCGGTAGAGATGCAGCTCGGATTTGTACACGCGAACGAGGCCCTTATCGATCTCTTTTGGATCCCTGATACCCGAAAGGCTCGAAAAGAGGTTCAGAGCGCGAGTGTAGGCCTCGACCGTAAGAGGCGATTTGTTCTCTTCGGAACGGAGGAACACGAGATAACGATCAATTGCGCGTTCGAGAGGGGTTTCAACGGGCTTGGGATGATCCGTGCGCTGCATGGAAAGAGAGTAGGGAAGGAGCATTTGAAAGAGAACCCGCAGAGTTTTCCACATTTCCTGAACTTAACATAATGCATTTTATGTTAAGAGTTCAATTGACAAAACCACATACAGAAAGGGCTGGTACTGGCACTACCACTACATCTTGTGGAGCGCGCTACGTAATAATATGTGATTCAATGGCTCAAGAGAGAGGAGAACGCCAGATCACCGTATACAAATTGTGCTCAAAGACTCTGTTCTTCGTCTTCCGCCATTCCCCCATCGAACTCTCCCCTGCCGTCCTCGACGCCGAAGAGCATGTAGTATCCGATGCCAAGCGCTTCCCGGATCGCGCTCCGCACCTCAAATACCCTATCGGCAGCCGGATCCGCTGGATACGTCTGCACCCCTCCCCACTTGAGCCAAGCCGCAAGGAACCGGATACGGCCCAGGTGATACCGGTCGCTCACGGCAACAACGGACCCGCACTGTGCCGCAAGGGGACGGCTGAATCGCAGATTTTCCAGTGTGGAACGCGATTGATCTTCGAGAACAGTATCCGCAGGATCCACGCCAAGACGCACCGCCAGAGCCTGCATAACAGCGGCTTCGCTCTCCTGCATGCTGCTCCCGCGCCCGCCCGTGAAAATGAGCTGCTGCAGGTCCCCGCGGCCATAGAGCTCCGCTGCCGCGCCGACGCGGCGCGCAATACCGGGCCCGGGCTGCGAGCCTCCGTGCACCGCCGCCCCGAACACCAGGCCGCAATCCGCTGGCAGATCCGCTGTGCCAGAGAAGGAGAAAACAACGAACCCGAGGAACCAAAGGAACGCAACCGCAGGAACGAGAAAGGAAACGATAACCACCGAGAGGAGCACGACCGCAGTGCGTTTGAGAAGAGAGGAAGAGACCATCATGGAGAAGGGGCGACGCTGATGCTGATATGGTACGAAATCGTCGGCAGGATCGTGCTCCACGGGGGCCAGACCGAAATATCCGCCTGCTCAACCTCTGGAAAGTTCCGCACAATGCGCCGCGCATCCTCTACGTGTTTGCCCATGACCGCTTCACGGACGGTCTTCGCAAACCTCGCCCCCATGGGAGTGAGCGGATCGAGCACCGCCTGTTCGGTACCGGAAAGATCCACAGTGAGCTTGATCCAGGAGAGATCATCGGCGTAATCGATGACGTGGACCACCAGACGATCGAGGCGCACCGATTCCGGCAGCAGGCGCTTGCCTGCCTCCACATGCGTGAGAAGCTCCTCTTTGAGGAGGGTGAGGATGTACTCCGCGTCATAGCCGAAGGCAGTGAAACTCACCGACCCCTCCACGGGCACAGAGGCAACTTTCTCCCCGACGAACTGTACAGGGAGCACGAATCCGCTGAACGCATGCGCCGTAAGCTCATCGTAGTAGAGACGCGTGAGAACCTGATCCTTGTGCTCCTGATTGAAGAGGAGGATTTCTTCATCCACCATCTGGCTCGCAAGTGCCAGAAGCTCCTGCTTGAGGCGCTTCTCCGCAAGCTGCAGATCCTCTTCTCGCAGCACGGTTTCGAAACTCGTTAAACCCCCCGTGGCCGCAAGCGGATTTATCGCATACACGAGGAGGCGCTCAGATTCCGCAAGCCCCGGGAAATCCCACCGGAGTCCGGCGGGCACGTTGCCGCGCTCACCGATCACCTCTCCGTAAAGATCGAGCGGATCGGCAGTCGCCGTGACGGTCACCTCCTCGCCAGGTTCGAGGAACACCGCATCATCGAGACGGAACACCATCCCCGCCTGGTTCGTGAGGCGCGACCCCTTGCGAAGGCTGAACTGCTCACGGGACTCGTTCACGATCTTCATGGGCGTGACCGCGCTCGTACCGATGAACTCCTTGCTCACCTGGTCGAACGTGATCGCGCGGTCGACGCGGACGGTGATGGGCTTCAGCTCCACCGTACGGACACGGTCGGGGATATCCACGAGCGCCCCGGACTGCACGAGGAAGATGTTCGCCGTCTGGCTGATCGTGTCCTCCCGCGGAACGACGACAATATGCGCAGCAGGGAGCAGCCGGAAGAATACGAAGAGGAAGAGCGCCGTGCTCACACCGACGAGAATCCATATGCGGAGCCTCGGCATGGAGAGCAGCCCCATTGCCTGCAGCCGGGACCGCAGCTGCTGGCGCCAGAGCTGCGGGGAGAACTCCCGCACGGCATCCTGGAGACGCGGGTTGTTCGCGAGGAGACTACGCAGATCCTCCAGCCGGTCGACGACGCGGATCCCCCACTCCCGCGCGGCGGCGGCGACCGCCTTGCTCCGCGTCGCGAGACGCACGCGGCTCAGCTTCGTGAGCGAGGAGAGGAACGCCCTCCCCTCCTCCGGGTGTCTGAGAAGCAGCTCATCCGCGAGACCAGAGAACACGAGAAGCACCTCGCCATCAGAATCCCGCACGCGCCGGATGAGCACGGTCCAGGACTCCCCCTCCTCGAGGAACAGCACGGTGAGGAACTTCTCGGACATGGAGAAATCCTGCAGGAACGAGGTAGAACGGCGGGAAGTCTACCACCTTCGGAGGACAACCGCTCGGGCATCACACTCCGCGCTCGTTCCCGCACAGCGCGGAACGCGTCATTTCTTGCCCTTCCGCTTCGCCTCCAGAGCCACGAGCGCCGGGAGCTCCTTGCCGGAGAGGAACTCGAGCATCGCACCGCCCCCCGTGCTCACGAATGTGTACGACGAGAGCGGGTATTTGTAGCGCACGTGGAAGTCGATCGTGTCGCCTCCGCCGATCACCACCGTTGCGCCGCGCTTGGCTGCCGCGGCGACGGCCTCGGCAATCCTCTTCGTCCCGTGGGAGAAGCGGTTGTACTCGTAGAGCCCAAGCGGCCCGTTCCAGATGATCGTCTTGGCCTTCCCCACGACTTGCAGGTACCGCTCGATCGTCACCTTGCCGACATCGAAAATCTTCATGTCTCCCACGATATCCTCCACGGGGAGATTGAGCTTCTGCGCCTCTTCCGACGGTGCGGAGGCCACAACGGCGTCGCGGGGGACGTGCACCCTGGATTTCCCCTTCTTCTCGCTCTCGAGCATGATCTCCTGCGCCGTCTCCACGAACTGTTCCTCGTACTTCGACTCGCCGATATCGAACCCCCTCGCCGCGATGAAGGTATTGGCAATGCAGCCGCCAAGGAGAACATCATCGCCCCTGTCGAGGAACCGCTCGATCACCGGCACCTTGGTTTCCATCTTCGCGCCGCTGATGATGAGCAGGACCGGGTGCGCCGGTTTCTTCTCCACTGCGGAGAGGTGCTGCACTTCCTCCGCAAGCTGGAACCCCGCGTACGCAGGCAGGATTGCCGGCACGCCGACCATGCTCGCATCCGCGCGGTGGCAGTTCGTGAACGCATCGTTCACGTACAGATCGGCGAGGGACGCAAGAACTTTGGCGAATTTCGGGTCGTTCTCCTTCTCCCCTTTCTCGAAACGGAGGTTCTCGAGGAGCAGCACCTCGCCTGGCTTGAGGGCCTTGGCGAGCGCAGCAGTCTCATCACCAACGCAACGATCGGCAAAATGCACGGTGGCCTTGAGGAGCTTTTTGAGCACCGGGACAAGCGGCTTCTGGCTGAACGCCGGATCAACGCCTTTCGGCCGCCCCTGATGCGCCATGATGACGAGCGACGCGCCGGCATCCAGGATGTGCCGCATCGTGGGAAGGATGGCTTTGATGCGTGAGGCATCCGCCACCTTGCCCTTCTCGAGAGGCACGTCGAATCCTGCGCGCAGGAGAACCCGTTTCCCCTTGAGCTTTGCTTCGCGGATGTGCTTCATGCCCCCATGGTAGGGGATGCAGGGGGAGAGTGCGATTGACGCAGGGGAGAGAAAGAATATGGAACAATTGATCCATTGTTCCATTGTGACATTGCCATAGGAGACACTTCACACAAGCTTCGCGAGAACACGATCCGGATCGGTATCGCCGTCCACGAAAAAACCGGTGAACACGCCGCCGCGGTTCACGACGACGTCCGCCTTCCCCGCGACACGCGCACGATCGTCCACCCGGTCAAGGAGCGGGAGCACCGCATGCCGGAGTGCCGGACCGACGAGGTAGAGACGGCGGTCGAAGTGCAGCATCTCGCTCAAGCGCTCCGGAAGTTCCCCTGCCGACGCCGGATACCGGTGCATCGAGGCATCCATTCCCCGTTCGCGGAACATGCCGTTCCAGGAGCGGAGAATCGCAGAAGAATCGGGATGTGCGCCAAGAATGCCGAAGAGTTCTCGCTCGGCGGACGTGCGTGGCCGGGTCATGGAGGTATGATACCCGCATGCCGGCCGCGCATCTCCTCACGGCACCGCTCCTCGCGTTCACCGCCTGCGCGGCGCTGCACTGGATGGCACGCGCCGTCTTCCCCGCAGTCGGCCTGCTGGATTATCCGCAGAGGTACGGCCTCTCGCGCAAGCGGCTCCCCTACCCCACCGGCATCCTCGCGGTCATCACGTTCCTCGGAGCAGTCGCCGCGTTTGCGCCTCCGGACACACAGCTCACTGGCGTCGCACTCGGGAGCGCGCTCCTCGCGTTCGTGTGCTTCCTCGACGACCGCATGCAGCTCCCCGCGCTCGCCCGGCTCTCGGTGCAGATCGCCGTGGCGCTCGTGATCTTCCTCCTCGGCACACGGATCTACACCATCACGAACCCGCTTGTCGCGGAAGGCATCCTGGATCTGGATAACTGGGTCATCATCTCCCCGATGTTCGCGAATCCCCCCGTGCTGAGCGGGCTCTTCACGGTGCTCTGGCTGCTCCTGACGATCAACGCGCTCAACTGGTTCGACGGCATCCCGGGGCAGGTCTCGTTGCTCTCCCTCATCGGCTTCCTCACGATCGGCCTCCTCGCGATAAGCCCGCGCGTGGAACACCTCGACCCGGCGGGACAGGCGGCGCTGGCACAGCTGGCCTTCACGCTCGCGGGGATCGCGGCGGCAGGGCTGCTCTTCGATTTCCCACCAGCCAAAGTGCTCATGGGCGACACGGGAGCGATGTTCTTCGGCCTGCTCCTCGGCGTGCTCACGATCTACGCCGGCGGCAAGGTGGCGACTGCCTTCCTCGTGCTCGGCGTGCCGCTCATCGACAGCGCCATCGTCATCGTACGGCGCCTCGCCTCCGGCCGATCGCCGCTCAGTGGCAGCAGCGACGGCGAGCACCTGCACCACCTGCTCCTCGCGCGCGGATGGAGCGAGCGTCAGGTCGTGCTCCTGTCGGCAGCCATCGGAACCGTCTTCGGTTCCATGGCGCTCTTCCTCTCCACGCAGGGGAAATTTCTCGCGGCGCTCCTGCTCCTTGCCCTCATGATCGGCTTGCACTTCTATGCGAAGAAAAACAACTAGCGGATAGCCACTATCCACTTTCCGCCCGCCGCTCCCCCGCTCCTGTGATGCTCTTCCACCTCATCGTCTACGTGCCGGCCAACGCAGCCGATACCGTCCGCAACGCAATGGCGGAAACGGGAGCAGGCAGAATCGGCAACTACGACAGTTGCTCTTTCTCGATGCGGGGAACCGGCCGGTTCCGCCCGAACGAGCAGGCTCATCCCGCCATCGGAAAAACCGGCGTGACCGAAGCTGTGGAGGAAGAACGCATCGAAGCGGTTGTGGCAGAAGAACTGCTGCCAGCAGTGCTGCGAGCGGTCACTGCTGCGCACCCCTACGAGGAACCGGCGATCCACGTGCTGCCCATGCGCGATTACCACGAGTGGATGGCTTAGGGATAGGGATTAGGATCATCGGGCTGGGGCTGGGAAGACTTTGAAACTTGGAAGCCCGGAGGCTTTGGAGTTTCCCCTAACCCCAGACCTGACTCTACGGCTTGTACGGCATCGGCGACGCCAGCACGTTGAATGGTTGCACCTGGATCACGAGCGTGCGCTGGCCGCGCGGGAGCACCTGCACCGTCGCCTTGCCCCTGGTGAAATCCCGCTCTTTGAGCACCACCGGACGGAACTCCGCCGCGCCGAACGCGGCACGCAGATACAGATCCTGCATCCACGCAGACACCTGTGTGAGCGGCCTGCCGTCTTCGCCAAGAAGAGTGACTGTCACCGTCTCCCACCCGCGTCCCGCGAAGGAGCCGTCGTGCGTGACCGCGACGGAAGCCACAGTTCCGGCGGCACTGGAGGCTTGCGCCGTCGCCACGCCCTCTGCATCGGCCGTCACGACGGTCTCGCGATTCGTGATGACCGCATCTGTCGCGTTCTGCTGCACAACTGTCCGGCTTTCCTGCTCCTGCTGCACCGCAGGCGTTGCGTACCGCATGCGGGAGAGGCGGGTACGCGCACGCTCGGCAGTGCGCGTGCGCAGGCGGGCGATGCGCGTGGAGAGCGAGAGGCCCGCCTCAGATTGCACTGTCGTCTTATCCGGGACTTTCCCTGCGGAAGAGGAGCTCCCGCCCTGTTGGTATCCCGTGGTGCCATCCGAAGTCGCAACGAGCGTCGGAGCAGCGTAGTTCGCCTGCACGTAGAGCATGGGGCTCACCGTAAAGAGCAGCACGCGGTCCTTCCCAAGCCCACCATTCACAGCGGCATTCGTGGATGAGAAGCCGGCCGCACGCAGCTCCGCCGTGGTAAACGGCCAGTAGGGATGCCACGGAGCATCCTCGCGATCGATCTGGAAGTGCAGGTGCGGACCGCTGGCGTTGCCGGTCTGACCGGAGAGCGCGATGCGCTCGCCTTTCTGCACCACCATGCCCTCCTCCACCAGCACGGCACTCAAGTGCGCGTACGCCGAGTAGAGCGTCACGGACCGGCGCGGCTTTGCGGGATCGGGAACATTCGGGTGACGCAGAACGACGACTTTGCCGAACCCGCTGTCCTCCCTCACCTCGGAAACGATGCCATTCGCAATCGCCCGAACTGGGGTACCAACCGGCACGCGGATATCCACCGCAGGATGGGAACCGTCGCCGTCGCCACCGGTCGCGTACGCCCCGTCGTAGCCAACGGAGTACACCTGACCGATCGAGGATTCCTCCAGGTGCTCGCTCTGCGAAGAAGGATTGTACGGAGGCAACGGCACTAGGAGATCCTCCGGCACCTGCTTGAACGTGTGCACGTGTGGATCGCCGCCGTACTTGAGTGCCCACTCACGGTAATTCGGAACCTTCTCGATGGGGGAAACGACGCCGGTGTACGCGATGTACGCGTCGCTCCCCTCCCCCCACACGGAAGCCCAGAAGACGTACCAGCCGTGCTGCCCCACCATGTTGCCCACGAGGAACGCAACGATGGAGAGCGTCGCAATCCAGAAGGAAGACCTCTGCGCGAGAAAGACGATCGCATGCGGTTCTCTGCGCCTGTAGAGAGGTGTATGGTGGAAGCGCACCTTCGGTGGTCGCTTTGTTCGCATGAGTGGTGTTTGTATCGTTACTATTATAGAATATTTTACGAAATTAGACAATGGCTGAGCGCATTGAAATTCGGCTCCAAAATCACGAAGAAACGCTGTCCTGTGGCCGTAAACTTGCAGAGTCGCTCTACGAACCCGCCCCAACGATCCTGCTCACCGGGGAACTCGGTGCCGGGAAGACGACCTTCCTCCAGGGATTCGCGGAAGGCCTCGGAATCCCCAACCGTATCACGAGCCCAACCTTCGCGCTGGAACAGCAGTACCGCACGCAGGAATGGGGGGAACTCCTCCACCTCGATCTCTACCGGCTGTCGCCGCGGGACGCGCAGGAACTCGTGGCGCATTCGGATGAACACGACGGACTGCGCTGCATCGAATGGGCGGACCGCCTTGCCCGCGCGCCGGGCAAACCGCGCATCAGGATTCACCTCGCAGAGGAGGACAACGGCAGAATGCTCTCGGCGGATTTCGAGGACGTCAGAATTCCCGGCCGGGAAGATGTGGAGACCTGGCGAAAGGAAATGCAGCTCCCGCAGAACATCGCCGGACACTGCGATGCTGTTGCGGACTTCTGCGACATGCTTTCGGCAAAGCTCTTGATGCGCGGCGACATTGTCCGCCCACGTGCGCTGCGGCGTGCCGCGGAAGTGCACGACATGCTGCGGTTCCTGGATTTCCATCCCGGTTCCGCACACTTAAACCGCGACATCACCGAAGCACAGCGCGAGCATTGGCGCAGTGTCGCCGGAAAATTCGCCGGAATGGGCCACGAGGCAGGGTGCGCCGCATTCCTGCGGGAACGCGGATATCCGGCAATTGCCGCCATCGCGGAGTCGCATGGCCTGCGGGGAGCGGAACCGCGGACGATCGAACAACGCCTGCTCTTCTACGCGGACAAGCGCGTGCGGTTCACTGAAGTCGTGAGCCTGGAAGAACGCTTCCGCGACTTCCGGCAGCGCTACGCGAACGGCAAGGAAACGCCGCAGTCACGGCAGTGGCACCGTGAATGTGAGGCACTCGAACGGTCGCTCTTCCCCGAGGGGGCTCCGTAGGGGAAACCTGTTACGCCGCACCCGGCATCAGCTCCGCGAGGATCACGATGCCGATCACGCGCGGTTCGGCACCGGTGAACTGCGGCGCGAATGCGAGGAGCAGTGCGCACGCCGCGATTGTCGCAACGTAGAACCGGTCGCAGAACGTGAACCCGCGGTGTGCATCCGGACGCACGCGTTCGACGAAGTGCAGCGTCTCCGCAATGATCTTCAGCGAACCTTCGAAGAGATCGGAACTCTTCGCGAGGAACAGGACGAACCCCAGGAGCGATGCCTCGGCACGGAGAACGCCGCTCATTCCCACGATTCCTACCATGTGGTGCACGTACACGGAGAACGCGAGAGCGACGGCGAAGAGCGTGCATTCGATGAGGTTTTCATGGAACGCGGCAAGGAGCGGAATCCATGCGCCGCGCCGCGCCTGCCAGCGGAACTTGAGGACATCGAGGGCAACATGAAGGCATACGACGACCGCAAAAGCCCCGAGGTTCAGAAAGAACGCGGCGCACAGCGTGAGCACGAGGTACGCGACGTAGAATGCCGGCAGCCTGTCGTGCCCATCGATGAACGCTCGCACGCGCGCAGCAACAGAGTATTCGGAGTGCATTTGGAATTATTATACAATAAAATTTGTTTACGTACAATTACTATAAATGGCTTTCAGGAGCGAAGAAGATGGCGAACATTCTTCAATCGCTCGCGAACTTCCGCCTCGAACCCCCGATCCGTCGGCTGGTAGAAATTCTTGGGGGTCATCCCCATGGGGAAGTAGTTCGCCTGCACGATGCCGCCGTCGTAGTCGTGCGGGTACTTGTACCCCTCGTGGTAGCCCTGCTCGCGCATGCCCTTCACCGGCGCGTTGCGCAGGTGGTTCGGCACTTCGAGCGTCGGCTGGCGATCAATCGCGACTTTCACGGCGTCCTTCGCGCGAGTGACCGCGTTGCTCTTGGGCGCCTGCGCGAGATACACGCACGCATGGGCGAGGAAGAATTCCCCCTCCGGCAAGCCGACCATCTCGAACGCCTGCCACGCGCTCACGACGATCTGCAGGGCGCGCGGATCGGCGTTCCCGATATCCTCGCTCGCGAAGATCGCCATGCGGCGGAAGAGGAACCGCGGCTCCTCCCCGCCCGCGAGCATGGAGAAGAGCCACACGAGAGCGGCATCCGGGTCGCTGCCGCGAAGCGTCTTAATGAAGGCCGAGACAGTGTTGTAGTGATCCTCGCCGGATTTGTCGTACCGGCGGTTGCGCTCGCGGAAGAGCTGCTCCGCATCCGCAAGGGTGATGCGCTCACCGATGGAGAGCACCGCGAGTTCCAAAGCATTGAGCGCGATGCGCGCGTCGCCATTCGCAATCGCTGCAAGATGCGAAACGGCGTCATCCGCCATGCGGATCCTCCCTCCGTACCCGCGTTCATCCGCGAGCGCGCTCTTGAGGATCGCCACAAGGTGATCAGGCTTAAGCGGCTGCAGCAGGTACACGGTGGAACGCGAGACGAGAGCGGCATTCACCTCGAAGTACGGGTTCTCGGTCGTTGCGCCGATGAGGATGACGGTTCCTGCTTCCACATACGGCAGCAGGGCATCCTGCTGGGCCTTGTTGAAACGGTGGATTTCATCAATGAAGAGTACCGTGCGCTGCGCGAATGTCGTGAACCGCTGCTCCGCCTCGGCGCACACGGCCTTCAGCTCCTTTACTCCGCTCAAGACCGCATTGAGCTGGGTGAAATGCGCTTTCGTAGCATCGGCGATCACGCCAGCGAGCGTCGTTTTGCCCGTCCCCGGGGGTCCTGCCAGGATCACCGAGGATAGTGCATCGGTCTCAATCGCAACCCGCAGAGGCTTGCCTTCGCCAAGCATGTGCTCCTGGCCCACGAATTCCGCAAGTGTGCGCGGACGCATGCGGTACGCGAGTGGAACCTGCGGGAGCGTTGCACGAGGGGGCATGGGAGAAAAAGGATAGCATGGAAGTGTATACGGTATTCAGGGGGGTATTCAGAATACAGGAAGATGCCTCCCGTCATCCCTGTGTACCGCATACTGAATACTGATCCCTCATACTGTATTCATGGTGAAAGCGCGCTGCATTCATGGTATACTGGAATGAACATGGCGGACTTCACTACCAGCATGCAGGCTGCAGATAATGCCCCGCTCACCGAGCGGGAGCAGCAGCGCATGGGCGTGCCGGTGGGCGGGAAGCTCAGTCCCGAGCACCTCGCCTTCCTCAAGGAAGTGAAACGCCTCATCGAGACGAAGGAGATTGACCCCTACGATCCGAAGACATTCCTGAAGAAGGATGTGTACGACTCTCTCAATGAGGAGTGGATCGAGAAAACTGATCTCGCTCTCGCGAATATCGCGGGTCTCCTGCGGCAGGTCTACGAGCTCTTTGTCCGCAAGGACACGCCGGATGAATCCCCGCAGTACCAGACGATGATCGAGCAGCTGTGGGACATGAAACAGCGCATCGAGCAGCACCACGACGTCTTTAAGTTCTAACGCCGCAACCATGCCACGCACACGGACTCCCGAAGCGGCTCCAGAAACCCCCCGCGAAACGGCGCCACTCGAGGCGTTCAAAGAGGAACGCGGCGCCCTTGACCGCATGGAGGAAAACGATCCCGCATTCCCGGAGCGCCTCGGTACCGTGCGCGCACAGGCGGAAGTGCTCGACGAGCGCCTGCTCGACACCCTCGCAGTGCGCATTGAGGCTGATCCTGCCCTGCGCGGACGCATGGAGGAACTGCACCTCCCATCCTGGCGCCAGATTTCCCACGAACGCGAGGCGAAACCGGAACATCTGCAAACGACCTAGAGCCAGATAATCCGCGGATCGCCCCGCCACCACGAGAGCTGCCGCCGGGCGTACCGACGGGTCTTCGCAGCAATCTGGGAAACGAGCTCTGCCACGGATGCCGGCGCGCCGCTGCGGAGGAAACGGATCACCTCACGGTACCCGTGACTCTTCATGGCGGGGTCTTCGGCTGTACAGCCTTCCGCGAGAAGCCGGCGAACTTCCGCAATCCACCCCGCCTTGAACATCTGCCCTGTACGCGCGTCAATGCGCCGGTATAGCTCCTCTCGCGGCGGCGCGACACCGAGGATAAGCAGATCACGCGCGTGTTCCGGCGCAGAATGCCCGGAGCGCAGTTCTCCCCTCGGCACCACGTGCGATTTCGGCGATGCGAGGAGCTCGTGGATCTCAAGTGCGCGAAGAACGTACGGCTTGTTGCGCCAGTCGATCGCGGCAGCAGACACGGGATCTACCTCCGCGAGCCGCCGGTGGAGCACGGCTCCGCCATCTCTGTCGTACACGGCGCTCAGGCGCTCGCGAACCGCGGGATCCGCCGGTGGCCCGAGAGTGAGCGCATCGATCACCGTGCTCACGTACAGCATGGATCCGCCGACGAGCAGCGGTACTGCACCGCGGCCGCGGATACCCTCAATCGCACCCTCCGCCTGCCGCTGGTACCAGCCCGCAGTCGCCTCCTCCTGCGGAGAGAGTACGTCCAGGAGGTGGTGGGGAACACGACGACGCTCCGGAAGCGGGATCTTCGCGGTGCCGATATCGAGCCCGCGGTACAGCTGCCGTGAATCGGCATTCACGATCTCGGCATCCATCCCCTGCCCCTCAAGGAACGTCGCGACTTCCAGCGAGAGCGCAGTCTTGCCGCCTGCGGTTGGGCCGAGGATGACAACGAGCGGCTGGCCATTGCGGGCAAGGAAATCGGTGAGAAGCCGCTGCCAACGGGGGCTTGCCATACACAGATGGTATCAAGCGGAGGCATCGGAAACACGGAATGTAATATAAACTTCACAAGGCAGAACTCGGCAACATTCCTCCGGGGATGCCTACTGCCTGCACAAGCGGCAATTTGCTAGAATAGAAGCGGAAATTCGACATTTCTCCACTCCCAAACCATGCACCCTCTCATTCAGTCGATTGCTCAGGATATTTCCCGTGGCCGGCTCACGCCGCAGAACACGTTGATCCCAACGGTGATCGAGAAGACTCAGTTCGGCGAACGCGTCTACGACATCTACTCGCGTCTGCTCGAGGAGCGCATCATCTTCCTCGGCACGCCGATTAACGACGACATCGCAAACTCCATCATCGCGCAGCTCCTCTTCCTCCAGAAGGAAGACCCGAAGAAAGATATCACCCTCTACGTGAACTCTCCGGGCGGGCAGGTGACCTCCACGCTCGCGATGTACGACACCATGCAATACGTCCAGCCGGATATCTCCACAGTGTGCCTCGGCATGGCAGCGAGCGGCGCAGCAGTGATCCTCATGGGTGGCGCCAAGGGGAAGCGGTTCGCCCTGGAGCACTCCGAAATCATGATTCACCAGCCACTCGGCGGAGCAGAAGGGCAGGCGACGGACATCGCGATTCACGCCGATCACATCATCAAGACGAAAGATCTCTTGAACGAGCTCATCGCAAAACATGCGAACCAGCCGCTCGAAAAAGTCCGGCAGGATACCGAGCGCGACAAGTTCATGAAAGCGGAAGAAGCTCTCGCCTACGGCCTGATCGACAGGATCATCACTCGCAGCTCGCAAGCAAAGACCGCAAAGTGACGCGCAACAGAATCTGCACCACAAAGAAACTCCCCGAACGGGGAGTTTCTTTGTGAAAGCGACGTAACGGCTACTTCGTGCAGCACGACCCTTCCGCGGAGCAACAACTGCCGCCATCCTTGCTCTTGCAACAGCACGAGAGGGACATCTTCACGGAGAGCAGCACGCCGAGCAGCCACATAAGCGCGTTCGTCGCTGCTGCCATGGCCTGCGAGAGCATCTCCGGATCGCCGGAAAGCACAGGCTTGAGGAGCATACCGACGATGATCGAACCGAGAGCGACTGCACTGCACCACACCCCGACGAGGATATGTTTCTTCCACACGAGAAGAGCGCCCCCCACAATCATGAGGAACGGGAGAATATAGCCCCAGATCATGCCGAAGAACGAGAGGAATCCAAGGCCGCTCGCCACCATACCCGGGAACGAGCCGATGGCCTGCAGGTGTGAAATGCCGAGGAGTACGAGGCCGGCCCCTACGGCGACACGGGTGACGGTGGCAATGACCGACTTGGGATCCTTCATGCAACACCCGGAAACGGGACAGCATTCCATCATGGGCAAAGGGGGGAAGAGCTACGGGAGTATCAAGTGTGCTCGGCGTGAGGCGGCACCTCAAGCGAGCAGGAAGAAATCGTCGAATCCGCGCAACACGAACTCGCGGGGCTCGTGTATCCTGCGGCGGTGTTCACACTCAGAACATCAACGCCGATCGGCCGCCGCGGGCAGCTGCGCACTCCCCACGGCACCATTGAAACTCCGTTCTTCATGCCCGTGGGAACTGCAGGAGCGATGAAGGGCATCACACACGAAGATCTGATCGCGCTCGGTGCGCAGATCCTGCTCTGTAACACCTACCACCTGCACGTGAGCCCGGGCGAAACGATCGTCAAAGAGGCAGGAGGGCTCCACCGGTTCATCGGGTGGGATCTGCCCATCCTCACGGATTCCGGCGGGTACCAGGTGTACTCGCTTCGGCGCCATAACGCCGTGGAGGATCATGGCGTGACCTTCCACTCGCACCTCACGGGCGAGGAGCGGTTCATGGGGCCCGCGGAATCCATGGCAATCCAGCACGCACTCGGCGCGGACATCATCATGTGTTTCGACGAGTGCCCGCCCTCCACCGCGCCGCGCGCGGAAATCGCCCGCGCCGTGGACCGCACCCTGCGATGGGCAAAAGAATGCAAACGGATCCACGCCGAGAGCGGCTCTCATTCGCTCCTCTTCGGCATCGTGCAGGGAGGGCTGGAGCGCGACCTGCGGGAGAAATGCGCACAGGAGTTGCAGGAGATCGGGTTTGACGGCTATGCCCTGGGGGGACTCGCCGTGGGAGAATCGGAAGCGGATATGCTCGCGGTGGTGCAGGCTGCCGCTCCCCTGCTCCCCGAAGACCGGCCGCGGTACCTGATGGGAGTAGGTGAAATCGGACAGCTTCGTACCTGTGTGCGTGCGGGCATAGATATGTTCGACTGCGTTCTGCCCATGCGCCTCGCGCGGCACGGCACGCTGATCATGGGGGACGGTTCCACAATCCGCATTGTTGCCAGCCAGTACCGCACGGCGCACGAGCCGATTGATCCAGAGTCCCCATCCCCCATGAGCCGCACGCATGGAAAGAGCTATTTAAACCATCTGCTCCGCACCAAGGAGCGCCTGGGCGAACACATCGCGGAGATGCAGAACCTCGGCGTCACGCTCAAGACGATGCAGGATCTTCGGGCGGAAATCAGCGAATAGCGACGAGCGGTTAGCGAGTGCAACGAAAACCGCGGAGCTTGCTTCCATGCAATCCAGCTACCGGCTACACGCTTACCGCTCTAATCCCTACTTCGCCGTAATTCCCGTGATTTCGATCGTCGTGTAATCCTGCCGGTGCCCGTGCACGCGGCGGTAACGCTTGCGGCGGCGCATCTTGAACACACGCACTTTGTCACCCTGCCCGTGGCCGATCACCTTCGCCTGCACGGATGCGCCCTTCACCGTCGGCGTGCCGAGAGTCACGCTGCCAGCGCTCTCCGCGAGGAGCAGCACACTCTCGAACGTCACGGTCGCACCTTCCGCCGCGTCGAGGAGCGGCACTTCCAGCGTGTCGCCCTTGGCAACCTTCTCCTGAAAACCGGCGATGTCGACAATCGCAAACATCTGACCGCGGCAGTGTACGGAGGTGCGGTATCCTGGGCAAGGGAATTAGCGAGAATCACGGAAGACACCAGCACCTATGCGGCGTGCCTCCCTCCTCCTCCCTTCAAACGATCCCTCACGTACCGCAACTGCGCAAGCTTGTTCGGGAGACCGATCGTCCAGTTCGCATGGTGCAGCACCATGCCCTCCGGAAGCGGCAGAGCCATTCCCGGTGCCCACAGCTTCCCCGTGAGAGTGCCGCCGCTCATGAAGGTATCCGGCAGAAACCCCCACCGGACGTCGCAATCCCGCCGACGCAAGAGGCGATTTGCCGCAATCTGATCATCTGGATGGAGGGCTCTGGCCCTCAGCCAGAACCGGAGCGTCCTCTCATTCCCTCGACACGCAAAGAAACCGGTACAAGCAATCCCCCGCGGAGAATCTTTCTGGAAAACAATATCCTTGCCCTCCAGCGCTGCGGCAATACTCCCCCAACTCTCGCGGAAGAACTGGATGTCCGGATCGGCGAAAATGAACACTCGGCCCCAGTTCTGCCAGATCGCCGCAATGATAGCATCCATCTTCTCGCGCGTTATGCCGCCCCACTGACGGTCGCGGTACGAGGCAGCCCTCGTCATCCCGCGTCCATCCCCAACCATCAGTACCGGCTTGTACTCCGAGACGGAGGGCAGGAACCATTCGTCCACCAGCACCTGGTACGCAGGGGTGAAAAAGCAGTGAATATTGATCTGCCCACTTGCTGGAAACACCGCTGGCAGTGACTCTGTGGAATGGTAAAAATCCCGAATGCACCGTACGAAATTGTCGCCAGAAACCAACGCATGCGCCTCCAGGCACGCAGCCCGCATTCGATCTTCCTGTTCCCGTGGAACAGCACGGAGGATCGCTTCGATTCTCGGCACATCGCGCTCGGCAACCCGAAGGATGCACGCATCCCACTCAATACCCCGGATGAACGGCAATTGCAGCCCGTCTGATATGAGCACGGGAATGGCGCCAGCCTGCAGGGATTCCCAGATACGGAAACTGCTCCCGCCCACCCCGCGCGGGCAGAGCGAGAACCTCGATCGGGAAAGCGCATCCTGGTATTCGTTTTTCTCGGCCTTCTGCTGCTCCGCAGAATTCCTCCCGCGGAACACATCCCTCGCGAAGTGCCATTCGCTCCGTTCTTTGAGAATCACTGCATCCCCCGCAGGCAACGCGAAAATCGCCGCTCTGCACGGATGTGTGTTCGCCCCGATGAACGAAAACCATATATCCTTCCGGTGCGCCGGTCCCGTGCCGTGCACCGGGTAGTGCGGGAAGGGCAGCGTGAGGATGCCGTCGCGGCATGCCGGAGCGGCATTCGGCGTGAACAGCGTCCGTACACCCATGCGCGCAAGCCAGGGAAGAATGTGCTCGACGTAATCGTGCTGGCAGACGGTGAACCCGCCGGGCAGCGGTTTCACGGAAAGCAGGAGATCCCACCTGTTCTGGTTGATGATTACCGACCAGGGAACCGCAAGGTACGGCACATTCGGAATGGGTTGCGCTTTGAGCAGGCGATACGCCCAGTGCTCCGTCGGAACGGGATCGCACCGGAACAACGCAGTTGCGTACTCGTGGGAACGCGCAGCGGGCGTCGCTCTCTCCCCATAACGGATCCTACGGAACGCGTTGCGCGACCCCTGGGCGCATGTATAGGCATGCAGGCAAACCACCATCTTCAGGCTCGGAAGTCTCTTGAGGAATGCACGGACGAGCACGAACATTCTGCGCATGACAGCATGGAGTGGAGAACAACGAACGCCCCGACAGATCCTACCGGTTCCTCCGGTGGGAGAGAACGCCATGTTCAGTGCTTGAAATGCACGAAGAGCCTGCCATGGTTCTTCTCATCCACCTCGAACCGGTGATACTTGGCCTTGATGTGCGGCTGGTGGAGGAACCGGATCACCCTGCGCCTGAGCTGTCCGCTCCCCTTGCCGGGGATGATCTCCACGACGGAGATCTTCTTGGCGACCGCCGTATCAATCACCCGGCCAAGCTCCTCGCTGATGGCCTTGCCGTCGTTGAACACCTCGTGGAGATCGAGGGACATGTGCGACATACGGCGACTATACGCTCACCACAATTCCACCACATCGATCCATCCATCCAACTCCTCTTCCTTCTGCACGTACCCGCGGAAATCGATCTCCTCCCCACGGTGTACCGCGAAATGCAGGTGTGCCCGTTCCCCATCAGTTTCGTTGGTGTACGCCGCCCCCAGCACTCCGATGCGATTGCCGGTGTGCAGCACGCGCCCGACCCGCGTCTTCACCGATGCGAGCCGCAGGTGACCGTAGAGCACCGTGAACTTCTCCCCGTACGCGGAACACTCCTGCACCAGGACGCCGCCGTACCCGGTGACCCATCCCTTGTGCACCACCTCGCCATCACATGCGGCGGAAACGACGACGTCGCGCGCCTCCTCCCCCGGGAGCAACTCGTAATCCGTCCCCGTGTGGTAGCCGGTGAACCGCTCTGGCTGCACCGGTGAGTCCTCCGGAGTGACATAGAGCCCAAGAACCTTCTGGGTAACACGGGCCGCCTCCTGTTTCACGGGAGGCTTCCATTTGCTCACCGCAACAACCCTGCCGGCGACATTCCCCTCAAGCTGCGAAGATTCTTGCTGCATGGAGCAAGCCACGAGAGCAAACGAACAACAGAGAACGCCAACAGTGATGTACCTCACATGCAAGAAAAAGAAAGGGGAAATAGGTAGGAGACTTCTGAGGAGGTAGCATAGCATTCCCGCATGCAACGCATCACACACATTCTCATGAGCGCAAGCGCTCTCTGCCTTGTGGCCTGCAGCAGCGCGCAGGGCTCCGTGGCTCAGGATCCTCCGCCTGCCGCCGGCCAAGAGGCCCCTCCTCAGGCAGCCCTGCCGGAACCAAAGGCGGCGGGAACGACATTCGCCATGGCAACGATCGCGGAGCACAATTCCAAAGAGAGCTGCTACACGGCCGTGGACGGCCTCGTGTACGACATCACGCCGTACATTCCGAACCATCCCGGCGGCGAGAAGAACATCATGAAAATCTGCGGGCGTGACGGCAGCAGCATGTTCGGCCGCAAGCACGGCAAGAACGAAAAGGCCAAAGCGCAGCTTGCCTCGATGCAGATCGGGATTCTCGCAAACTGATGACACAGCTGCACCTCCTCTTCCTGGCATACAGCGCCGTGTGCATCCTCGTGAGCGATCACTTGGGGATGCAGTACTTCCTCGGCAGAAAACCGCTGCTCCCCGCCCGCACGATGACCCTCCTGCACCGCCTGGTGTGGATCGGCCTGCTTGGCATGATTGCAACCGGCGTGGCACTCGCGTTGCCGGATTGGGACTACTACGCAACCGATCCCGCTTTCCTGCTCAAGATGGGGCTTGTCGGCGTGCTCTGCCTCAACGGGCTCTTCATCGGCAGGCTGATGCACACGGCAACGATGGTGCCATTCCGGGAACTTCCGCGCGGGAAGAAGCTCCTGCTCCTCACAAGCGGCGGCGCATCTGGAGCGGGGTGGATCTGCGCGACGCTGATCGGGTTCTTCTGGCTGTAAAAACTCGCGAAGACGGGCTGTGCCTGCCTGGAGCGACACCGTAAAGGGAAAGAGAGCTCGCGAGAGGAAACCGACAAGGTTTCCTTTCGCGCTTAATGGCTGGGGAGGAAGGATTCGAACCTTCGATTGGCGGATCCAAAGTCCGCTGCCTTACCACTTGGCTACTCCCCAATGATGCAAGCGCATGACACGTGAAGCGTCGCTCCACGAAGCCATCCAAGTACATTGTACCGGAAGTGTCGCGAGAGCTCACGGGAATTCGGGTCCAGGCAGCGGAAAAATTTGAAATATTTCCAAAATAGATTCCTGGAAACCTTTTGCTAATTAATCTTGACAATTTGATACATTTAAATAATATCCTTGCCTATTTTGCAATATTTCTCCCTACTACCATGTCCGCACGTCGTTCTTGGGCAGTTGTGAGCATGACCTCGCTCGTGCTCACGCAGCTCCACGCAAGTGGGTTCATCACCACTGCGGAACTTCCTCTTGCTCCGGCAGAGAAAGCCATTGCCGCCACCACGGAGTGCAACGACGGAGCCGATAATGACGGCGACGGGAAAATCGACGCCCTCACGACGAGCACGGCAGGAGGTGGGAACTTCCACATTGAATCCGCAGAACCCAAGTACGGCAAAACATGGATCGCGAGCATCACCTGCCGCGCAAGCAATGGCAGCACCTCGACAGTCGGCGGCACAGGGAATCCGGGTGTCGTGATGAGCGCCGTTTCCTCAGCCATTCAACAGAAAGGCCTCCCCTACACGCGCCCGACCGTTCCGCTCATCCGCAGCGACGGCGCATGGGATACAGACCAGAACCTGCACATGCCGACGCTCACCGCGGTATGCCAGATCCTCGGTTACGAAAGCTACGTCTCCTCCACCTGCCGTGATGAGGAGCGCAGCGGCCTGTACCCGGGCGGCAAGTGCAACTTCCACTCCCCGCACGACAACCAGCACTACCGGTTCTCCGGCACCATCTCCCTCCCCGCCTGCAGCGACGGCAGGGATAACGACGGCGACGGCAAGACGGATTACCCGGCAGACACGGGCTGCGCGAACGGGAACGACACGAGTGAGGTGCAGCACGATTCCGACTGTTCGGATCCGAATGACACAACGGAACATGCCCTGCAATGTCAGGACGGCATCGATAATGATGGTGACGGCGCCACGGATTACCCAGCGGACTTTAGCTGCGGCAACGCAACGGATGATGATGAAACGAACCCGAAGGCCCAGTGTGGCGACGGCGTAGATAACGACGGGGACGGCAAGACCGACTACCCGCAGGATCCGGGCTGCACGAGCAAGCAGGATAACGACGAGTCGCCGGTGAACAGCCAGTGCAACGATGGGGTGGATAACGATCAGGATGGCGCGACCGACTTCCCGAACGACTTCAGCTGTACATCGGCAACCGACAACGACGAGACGAACCCGAAAGCGGCATGCCAGGATGGCGTGGATAACGACGGGGACGGCAAGACCGACTATCCCACCGATCCGGGTTGCACGAGCAAGCAGGATAACGATGAAGGACCGGTGAACAGCCAGTGTGGCGACGGCGTGGATAACGACGGTGACGGTGCGGCAGATTACCCGAATGATTTCAGCTGTACTTCAGTGGCAGACGACGACGAGACGAACCCGAAGGCGGCATGCCAGGATGGCGTGGATAACGACGGCGATGGCAAGACCGACTATCCGCAGGATCCGGGCTGCACGAGCAAGCAGGATAACGATGAGTCGCCGGTGAACAGCCAGTGCAACGATGGGGTGGATAACGACGGCGATGGCGCCACCGATTACCCGGCGGACTTCAGCTGCACGAGCTCGACGGATGACGATGAGACGAACCCGAAGGCGGCATGCCAGGATGGTGTGGATAACGACGGGGACGGCAAGACCGACTACCCGCAGGATCCGGGCTGCACGAACAAGCAGGATAACGATGAGTATAATCAGCCGCAGGCCGATCTCTCGGTGACGAAGACCGGTCCGTCCTCCGTTGTGAGAGGCAGCACGGTGACATACACCGTCACGGCCTCCAACGCGGGGCCAGATACGGCGACAACCGTCGTCGTGAGTGACCCGATCCCGAACGGCCTCACCTTCAACCAGGGTGCAAGCACCAGCGGGTGCGTGCAGAACGGCAGTACTGTTCTCTGCAACAACTTCTCGCTCACGAAGAACCAGAGCAAGACGTTCTCGATCGTCTTCACGGTCTCCTCATCTGTTGCATGCTCTTCGACAATTGCGAACACCGCTGTAGTTTCCGCCTCTTCCACGGATCCGAATTCCATCAACAACCAGAGCACGACGGTCTCCACCACGGTGACCTGCAACCAATGCTCCGACGGCGTGGATAACGATAGCGACGGCGCCACCGACTACCCGGCGGACTTCAGCTGCAGTGATGCAAATGACAATGACGAGAGCAGCCCCAAGGCACAGTGCCAGGACGGCCTCGACAACGATGGCGATAACCGCATTGATTACCCGAACGATCCGGGCTGCACGAGCAAGCAGGATAACGATGAGTCGCCGGTGAACAGCCAGTGCAACGATGGCGTGGATAACGATCAGGACGGTGCAGTGGACTACCCGGCAGACTTTAGCTGCTCCAGTGCAACAGATGACGATGAGACAAACCCGAAGGCCCAGTGCCAGGATGGCGTGGATAACGACGGGGACGGCAAGACCGACTACCCGCAGGATCCGGGCTGCACGAGCAAGCAGGATAACGACGAGTCGCCGGTGAACAGCCAGTGCAACGACGGCGTGGATAACGATCAGGACGGCGCGACCGATTACCCGGCGGACTATAGCTGCACATCGGCAACCGACAACGATGAGACGAACCCGAAGGCGGCATGCCAGGATGGCGTAGATAACGACGGGGA
>CAZXOG010000002.1:0-158731 GCA_964642315.1 uncultured Candidatus Peribacteria bacterium
ATATCTTGAGGTTGGCAACTGTCACAAGAGATCAGATAGTCGCTTTGGAATACGGATATCCTTCATACAGAGAACAATCCAATAACAGAATGGATGCTGTGCTCTATGGCAAAGGAATATATCGAAGAAATCATGCAATTGTGCTCGAACTGAAACAATGGGAAGGATGCTCTATCCGTTGTTCCAAAAATAATGAACGGTGCGTGCAAATTTGGAGAAATGGAGAATGGGAAGATCGCTTGCATCCGTCTGAGCAGATTCGGGATTATAAAGCGGCTTTGGAGTGGTTTGTACAATCTGCGGAACATGCAGCAAAACACGTTGAAGTATATGGCTACGGTTATCTTTATAATTGCAACCCGATGCCTCAGGAAATGCATGACGTGCTCTTTGCCCAGAGGTACCGAGATGCTCGTAGAGTAGCTCCAATTTTTTCTGGAGATTTTGCTCCTGCATTAGCAAAGCGTATACGGGAAAGGCTTCCTGGAGGAAAAGGGGAAGAAGTATATACTACAATAGAATCGCTACGTTCGGAGGCTTATGAAAAGTTTGAACAACTTCTAAGAAAATACGGATTGCCAACGGAGCTTCCCATCTAACGCAATAAAAAAACCTCTTTACAATCAGGTGTACAAGCGTACACTCATCAATAGATACAGCTCCTCGCACTATGTATCTTGTATACATTGATGAATCGGGCAGTCACGATGATGGAAGTTTTGTTCTAGGGCAGAAAAACTGGAAACCAAAGGATAATCGCGAATCAAAGTATTTTATACTCACAGCTTTGGTTGTTCATCAACAAGACTGGCGACAGCTCTTTAAGAAACTGAAAGGGATCCGCGAAAACGTGAAACAAACACACAACATACCATTGCATGAATATATTCATGCAACGGAACTCATTACCGGCAGTGGCATCTGGAGACATAATTCCCGGCGGAAATTCACTCGATCAAAACGCGTGAAGCTCTTAAAGAACTTGCTACATGAGCATGCCCAACTGAGAAGCCTCTGTTACTACGGCAGTGTGATTGCAGATAAAACCAATGGATTCTGTAATCCACTCACTTGTCGCGAGCTATCGTACGAGAGGTTACTCAATAGATTGGAGAAGGATCTGAACGATGATTATGTGATCATCCATGATGGGCAAGAAGATGGTGCAATTGTCCGTTTGTTACGCAAGAAACGAGTATTCAATTATGTGCAGGGCAGAAAATTCACACTCGATAAACTCATCGAAGACCCACTGTTTAAACGCGCAAATAATTCATATTTTTTACAGGCAGTCGATCATATCTCATATGTGCTACTGCATTTCTACGATACCCATCTTCCTAACCAGGATATTGGTTGTTTATATGAACAAACTCATCTTAGGCAACTGGGTAACGACCGAATGTGCTACAAAACAAAAGCAACGTACCCCGGACATATACTTACTCCATAGTGAAAAAGAGTTTGCATCTTTCGATGCCCACTCTCCTTCGGGGCGCAGAGATTCCCGACATGAGCGTCGGGGCTCCGAGCGAACTCATTGTAAGTGAACTTCAATTTTCTATGCAAACATAGAAGCTCTAACAGAGCCTATTTCTAAAAAATAGCAAATAGTATTCAGCATTCCACCATCCCCAACAACGCAGGGAATTCATTGTGCTCACGCAGAAACGGATGGCGGAACTGTTCGGAGTGGAAATTCAAACAATTTATCATCACCTTTCGGAGGTATTTGACACGCATGAACTTGATGCCGCTTCAACTATTCGAAATTTTCGAATAGTTCAAAAAGAGGGCGGGCGCGATGTGCAGCGTGACATCCAGTTCTACAACCTCGACGCCATCATCTCCGTTGGCTACCGCGTGAATTCCGCTCAGGCCACGCAATTCCGTATCTGGGCCACAGGGACACTCCGCGAATACATCATCAAGGGGTTCGCGCTGGATGAGCAGCGCCTGAAGAACGGATCCAAGTTCGGCAGAGACTACTTTGAAGAACTGCTGGAGAAGATCCGGGAGATCCGGGCCAGCGAGCGGCGGTTCTGCCAGAAGATCACGGATATCTACATGCAGTGCAGCATGGATTACGATGCCAAAGCACAGATCACCAAAACATTCTTTAAGGCTGTGCAGAACAAACTGGAGTGGGCGATTACCGGCAAAACCGCATCGGAACTGGTGGCAGGGCGTGCGGACAGCCGCAAGCCGCACATGGGGCTCACAACCTGGAAAAATGCTCCAAAGGGTAAAATTCTCAAGAGCGATATTAGGGTTGCCAAAAATTATCTTACGGAAAAAGAGCTATCCGAACTCAACCGCATCGTTTCCATGTATCTGGATTACGCGGAAAACCAGGCGAAAAAACAGATTCCGATGAAGATGGCGGACTGGGCAGACAAGCTGGATGCATTTCTGCAATTCAACGCATATAACATTCTCCAAGACGCCGGAAGAATCTCTGCAGAAGTTGCAGAGAAGCAAGCTGAAGGCGAGTACGAGAAATTCCGGGTAGAGCAGGATCGGCTGTTTGAATCGGATTTTGACCGGGAGGTACAGAGGCTGCAGAAGGGGTAGCACTGACATGCACGCGCCTCCTCATTCTGCCACTTCCGCCGTGAACGTGACGGGCGTCGCCGGCCGGTCGTTCGCGCCGCGTTCCACGGCGGCGATGGCATCCACCACGTCCATCCCCTCCACCACGTTCCCGAATACCGTGTGCTTCCCCTCCAGCCACGGCGTGCCGCCCTTGCGCGTGATGATGAAGAACTGGCTGCCGTTCGTGTTCGGCCCGGCGTTGGCCATGGCGATGGCGCCGCGGGCCATGGGGAGCGATTCCAGCGAATCGTCGTACTCGTACCCTTCCGATTCGTAGTATTCCTGCACGGTCATTTGCTGCATGGCGAGCGGCAGCGGTTCATCCGTCGCGTCCCTCAGGAGTTTCCTATCGAGCCCGTAGCTCCCCGCGTTGATTTCATCCTCGAACTTCTCTCCCCAAATGCTCTCGCCGCCGGTGCCGTTCCCGTTCGGGTCCCCGCCCTGGATCATGAAGTCGGGGATCACGCGGTGGAACGTGAGGTTGTCGTAGTACCCATTGCGCGCATGGGTCACGAAGTTCTCCGCGGTCTTCGGGGCGGCGTTGCCATCGATCTCGAGCGTGATGTCGCCGAGCGACGTGTGGAGAATTACGGTGTGCATGGCGGAGGGGGAACCGCCGCCCGTACAACCGGCGAGCAGCGTGAGGGAACAGAGGAGCGGGAGAATCCGGCGCATGGCGGCAGGGTACGTGCGGGGGAGATTCGGCGCAACACTGTCCGCCGGGTTCGTACGAAAAAAGCCGGAGGTCTTCCGGCTTCTTTCGTTTTTTGGCGTTGGAACGCACTTTCGCTTTACCGGCGAGTTGCTGCGAAGCAATCGCGGCAGAGCACCGGCTTGTCGCCGCGCGGTACGAACGGTACCTGGCACTGCGCGCCGCACTGCGAGCAGACGGCGTCGTGCATCTCGCGCGGGCCGCCGCGGTCGTTCTTGCGCTTCTGGCGGCAGGCCTTGCAGCGCTGCGGGGCGCTCAGGTCGCGCGAAGCGTAGAACTCCTGCTCACCTTCCGTGAAGGTGAATGTTGCGCCGCAATCGCGGCATGTAAGCTCCTGATCTGGCATGGAGATTGGGAGAAGGAATAGAATTGCATGCTTCCTTCTCAGTACTCTCCTTTTTGAAGTCGAGACTATATTGAAGGATTCTGCTGGCCGCATTTTCGCGCATTCTGCCCTATTCCGTCAAGGATTCCGCGGAGATTCTCCATGCGGATTTCCCTCTCCCCTTGCCGGCATTCCCGCGTGGTATGCTGCCTGTGGATTCTCCTGTGCATGCGCGAATTCTTCTTCTTTCTTCGGACGTTCCTCACCGGCCGGAAGATCGGCGCCGTGGCGCCGGTTTCCCGTTTTACGGTGGGGAGAATGTGCCGGCGCATTGATCCAACGCAGTGCAAGGTTGTCGTGGAGTACGGTCCGGGCACGGGCGCCATTACACGGGGGCTCCTCAGGCGCCTGGCGCCGGATGCCCTTCTGATCGCGATCGAGCGGAATTCCGATTTTGTGGATTATCTCTCTGCGGCTATCAAGGATCCCCGGTTCACCGTTTTCAACGGGAACGCTGAAGATGTGCGCGCAATTCTTTCAGAGCGCGGCGTCACACAAGCGCACTGTGTCGTGTCGAGCATTCCGTTTGCCATTCTCGATGCACGTACGCGTGACCGCATCACAGAGGAGACGTACGAGGTGCTCGTTCCCGGCGGATCGTTCCTCATGTACCAGTATTCGCGCAACATGGTTGAGGTGCTCCGGCGCTTCTTCTATTCCATTGATATGGAGTTTGAATGGCGCAACATCCCCTGTGCGTGGGTGATGCAGGCGGTGCGGTAGAGTGTTCCGTACGTCACAGTTCGTGTTTCCTGTGTGCCTGCGGCACCGCTGGATATTGGTACAATGCTTCCATGATCCCGTTCCCATCCAAACCTGCCCCTGCGGACTGCCCGGTTCCCGCGGAGATCCGCGACCGGTGGAGCCCGCTTGCGTTCAGCGGCCGCCCGGTCGAAGAGGAGAAGATCCGCGCGATGTTCGAGGCGGCGCGGTGGGCGCCAAGTAGCTTCAACGAACAGCCCTGGCGGTTCCTCTACGCGACGAAGGACGATGGCGATCGGCGTGCAGTGCTGGAATCATTGCTTGCCGAGGGGAATGCCTGGGCGAAGGAGGCTTCCATCCTGTTTGTGTCGTTCGTGAAAACGGCATTCGCACGGAACGGGAAGGAGAACCGGCACGCCCTCCACGATACGGGGTGCGCGAATGGCTACCTGCTCCTCTCGCTTGCGCCGCTTGGGCTCATTGGGCACTCCATGGCGGGGTTCGACTGGAAAGGCGCGAACGCCGCGCTTGGCGTTCCTGAGGGGTTCGTTGCCGTTGCGATGACGGCGGTCGGGTACCCGGGTGATCCCGCGGCGCTCACACCGGAACTGCGCGCCCGGGAGGAGGCGCCGCGCGAGCGCATTCCGCAATCCTCATTCGTTTTCCACGGCTCCTGGCCGAAGTCCTGACTGTTCCGCGCTTCGGTGCGAGTCGTGTCGCGATGATGAGTGCCATGCTGTATACGATTGCGGTTCCCCAGCCGATACCCGGCACGTTGAGCGATGCATACGGCACGTGGGCGAGGAGTTCCGTGCTCCGCACGATCCATTCGAGGCAGCCCCATCCGACGTAGGCGATGAGCTGCCCCGGGAAGAACGCGACGAAGCTTACGAGCGTGCCCGCGAATCCAAAGAGCATCGCGAGCGGCACGAACGGAGCGGCGAGCAGGTTCGCGACCGGCGCGATGAGCGACACCCTGCCGAACAGCACCGCCGTGAGGGGAAGAGTGGCGAGCTGCGCCGCGCAGGTCATCTGCATTGCCTCGCGGATGCCGAGGGTCTTTGGCAGGCGCGTGCACCATCCCTGCAGGAGCGGTGAGAGTTCCGTGAGGCCGATCACGGCGAGGAACGAGAGCTGAAAACCCGCATCGTACCAAAGGGACTTCGGATTCCAGCAGAGCATGAGGAATGCCGTCCACAGCACGGCGAGCCGCACGTGGTATTGCCGGCCGAGCTGCAGGGCGAGGAGCCCGAGCACTCCCATCACCGCCGCGCGGACCACTGCCGCACTTGCCCCGACGAAGAGTGCGAATCCCGCGATGGCTGCGACCGACGGGAGGAATCGCACTTTGAGCGGCAGCCAGAAGAGCATGCCGCTCACGACGGCGATCACCATGGTGATGTTGTACCCCGAGATCGCAACGATGTGCGTGAGGCCGACCGTGTTGAAATCCGTGAGCAGCGCTTCCGGTATTCCGCGGCGCGATCCCGTAAGGATGCCGGCCATGAAAGACGCATGCGGCTCCGGGTACAGGCGGTTCACCTGCGCCTCGAATTGCTCCTTTACCGCAAAGAGGAACCGCAGGATCGGTTTGCCGCGGTTCCTCCCTTCTGCCGGCGCGATGCCGGCGCGCGGCATGACGGCGTAGATATCCTGCAGGCTGAGGTAGCGGTCGTAGCGGAATTCCTCGAACGTTCCCGGCTGTCCCAAGATGCCGCGGATCACCACTGCGTCGCCGTACGCGAACTCCGGCCACTGGCCGTGGTCTGTCGCGAGCACGCGTCCGTGCACGGGGATGCGTGCCCCGGATGCGGTGATGAGTTCCTCCGTTTCCACCGTGTACTTGGTCTGCATCGGCCGGCGGTCCGGCTCATCGGCAACGAAACCGGCGATGCTTACAACGTTTTCTGCAGCATACGATTCAATGTCGTCTGTGGCTGTGGCGTGTGTGGAATGCCCTACGGCGAAGAGCGCAATGGTACAGCCGAGTATCGCCGCTGCGCCGAGTGCCGCGTGCGTTCTGATTCTGCGTGCTGCAATGGCAAGCACGATGCACGCGCCCGCTACGGCTATGCAGGCGTACAGGAGCGGCTGGTATTCCGTCCGTTGCCACCACTGCAGGCAGAACGTGCTCGCGAGGAAGCATCCGAGAAATGCGTAGGCGATGGTCGACGGGTGCGGCATCGCCCCTCACAATGCGCCATTCGATGGCGTCGGCACACGCGCAAACTTCCATGCAGTTCCTTGTCATCCGGTTTTTCTTTCTGCCGTGCCCTTCATTCCGTTCTACGCTCTCTGCGAACGCGCAAGCGCCAGCCATTCCTCAATCGTGAGTGTCTGCGGCCTGCGCACAGGTTCGATGCCCGCTTGGGCGAGCAATTCCATGCCCTGCGGGAGCGAGCCGATCGAATTCCTGAGCATTTTGCGGCGTTGCGCGAAGGCGATCTTCGTAAGCCGGAGAATCTTCTCGGTTTCCTCCGGCGTTGCCCGCGGTTTTGAGAAGCACGCAACGTGCAGCACGGAGGATTCCACCTTCGGCGGCGGCAGAAATGCGCTCGGCGGGACGTGCGTCACGATGCTGGGCACGCCGAAGAGCTGCACGACGATGGAGAGAATGCCCCGGTCATCGGCATCACAGATCTTCTCCGCCACTTCCCGCTGGATGAGGAGCGTCATGGCTCTAGGGTGCACGGGAGATTCCAGGAACGCGTGCCGGAAGAGCGGCGACGTGATGTGGTAGGGGATGTTCGCCACCATGGCGTATGGGGTTTCCGGCAGCGGCACCTGCAGCGCGTTCCCCTGGATGACCGTGAGCGACTGCGGTGCTCCGGTGAATTCCCTGAGGAGCGGCAGTAGGCGGTCATCGAGTTCGATCGCCGTTACGCGCGCTTGCGCGCGGAGCAGCTCCCGCGTGAGGATGCCGATGCCCGGTCCGATCTCCACGATCTGCTCATCCGGCGTGATATCCGCTGCTTCCACGATGGCGCGGAGGATTCCTTCATCAATGAGGAAGTGCTGGCCGAGATCCGTATCCAGGCGCAGGCGGTGTCTGCTGCAGAACTGCCGGACTTCGTCGTGCAGAGATTGCACCTCCTCACATTGACAGTCGTCTATCCGAGTGTAAAGTGCGCACAGACATGTCGCGTCAGACGTTTTGCTTCGGCGCCTTCTGGTTCTCCTATTTTACGGAGGGGAAGGAGCTGACGCGTCTGAGCAACTAGAAGCCTGACTTCCGCGGATACGCGCCTCCTTCCCCCTACAGTCGAGGTGGTGTTTTTCGTATTCGCCTTCCCCTTTTCTTCCCATGAGTATCCGTGTCATCAACGACCTTCCGAGTTCCGCTGAGCTCGACGAGCGATTCCCCATCGGGCCGGAGCACCGCATAGAGGAGCACCGGCAGACTGCCCGTGCGATTCTCGCCGGGGTTGATCCGCGCCTTCTCCTCGTTGCCGGGCCCTGTTCTTCGTGGCCGAGCAAGGGCGTGTACGATTTCGCCGATCGCGCTACGGCACTCCAGGAGCGGGTGAGGGATCGCATCTTCATCGTGGATCGCATGTACGTCCAAAAGCCCCGGACTACGGAAGGGTGGCCCGGCCCCCTCACGCAGCCGGATCCGGGCGCGCCGCATGACATCCGCAGGGGCATCCTGCTCTGCAGGGAGATGATGTGGCGCATCGGAAAGCAGCTGCCGCTCGCGGACGAGATGCTCTATACGCAGAACGTCGATGGCTTCGCGAGCCCGCTTACCTACATCGCGGTTGGGGCGCGGAGTTCCGAGGATACGGAACACCGGCACGTCGCCTCGGGGCTCGAGAGCGTCGTTGGCATCAAGAACCCCACGAGCGGCAATATTGTGAAAGGAGTTGATGGAGTGCAGGTCGCCCAGCATCCGCAGCATCTGTTGCTGAGTGGCAAGCACGTGGAGACGACGGGGAACCCGTACGCCCACCTCGTCCTCCGCGGAGGGGAGACGGCCGCGAACTACGGTCCGGAATCGCTCGCGCTGGCCATGAGGGAATTACAGGATAAGAAGCGCCGCATCCAGAATCCGGCGATTGTCGTGGATGCGAGCCACGACAACTCCCGCAACGGTCACGGGAAGGATCCTTCGCTGCAGGCGTACGTCGTGCGGAACGTGCTCGACGGCGTCCGGCGCAGGCGGGAGGAGTTCGCGCTCGTGCGCGGCTTCATGATCGAGGCGCACATTCTCGGCGGGAAGCAGCAGGGTACCCCGAATCCGGATATTCCCCAGTCCATTACTGACCCTTGCGTTTCCTGGGAGGAATTCGAGCGCATCGTCCTCGACACCGCCGACACCCTGGATAGAGCTCTGTGATTTCTCCCCATTCACCTTCCTCACCACTCACCATGCATCTCCAGTCACTTCCTCCTCTCGCATCCTTCCCCGCGCAGCGGCAGCCTGCGCCGGAGGCGTTCGGCTCCGCGCTCCGCGATCCTTCCATCCGCGAAATTCGCTGCTCCTGCGAGCCGTCCCAGGCCGAGGCGGCGGCGGTCTATGCGCAGGTGCTTGGCATCCGGCGCAAGTTCCAGATCGTCGAATCCCCGAGCGGGATTCCGTACGCCGAGCTTGCCGCGGACCGCACGCCCGGTGTCGTGCCGCTCTTCGTTGATTCCGCGATCAACCCGATGCTTGCCGACAGGTTCTTCCGGCATCCGGAGGTCGTGCACTTCGCCGATCACCAGTACATGCCTGCCGAGGATCGCGGGACGCTCATGCTGCACACCGTCGGCACCACCGCCCACGGGCTCCAGCAGCTGCCACGTCCTTCCGCCGATCTTGCGGTGCTCCAGCGCGAGCGTTCTGCCCGGGCGCATGAACTTCTCGGCGATGATCTGCCTACGTGCTACGACATCCGCGATCTCCTCGCTTCGGATCAGGTCCGGCGCGTGCGCCTGCACGCGCTCGGTCCCCGCGGCACGAACATCCAGCAGGCGAGCGAGCAGTACATTGATGCGCTCGGGCTGCAATCCAAGGCGGATCTCCTCGTCCATCCACGCGGCGTCACGCCGGTGCAGTACGCAGAGATGGCTCGGCAGGATATGGCAGAAGGCGTCGTGCCCCTCCACATGGAATGCGCCGTGTACTTCGGCATGGCGAATCTCTATCGGCAACGCGTGCGGGAGAATCTTGAGCTCCTCCTCGCCGACCACCACTATATGCCGCTCGACGAGATGCAGCTTGCCGGCAACGGCGCACTTGCCCGCGAGGATGATGGAATGCTCCGCATTGCATCGCACGGATCGCCCAAGCCTCTCGTCGCGCCATGGATCGAGGGCGATGCCGCGCCGGCGGTCTGCATCGATGCTACCTCGAACGCCGCTGCCGCGGACATGGTGCGCGGCGGGGAAGCGGAACTCTGCATTACCACTGAGAGCGGTCGCAAGGGCGGGTCGGATCAGAGCGAACTCACGAAAGCTCATTCCTTCGGGAGCCCCATGATGGTCTTCACCCTGGGCACGCCGTACACTCTCCGTGATCTCCGTACCCGCTTTGGCGCATGAATCCACCGACCATTGCACTCTTCGGCGCGACGGGGGACATGGGGCATGAAGTCCTCGTGCCGCTCCTCGAGAAGAAATCCCGTCTTCTTCCCATCAACCGTTCCTCCGAGCCTGCGCAGGTGCGCGAGGCGCTCAATGCCGACATCGTTCTCCTCTCCATTCCGCAGTCTGCCGTTGCGGGAGTGCTCCATGGCGTCCGCCTCCGTCCCGATCAGCTCGTGATCGAAATCTGCAGCGTGAAGAAGGATCTCCGCAAGACGATCGAGGCCACGGGCGCGCAGTACCTCTCGGTGCATCCAATGAACGGTCCGCACACGCCGTGGACGCGGCAGAAGTGGGTGACCATAGGTGCGGTTCCTCCGCACCCGCGCGTGCAATGGTTCCTCGATCTCCTCAAGGAGAAGCGGGTTATGCTCCACGCGGTTGCCACGTCAGAGGAGCACGACTTGCTCATGTCTGTGGTGCTTGGCATGCCGCAGATGCTCTCCATTGTCATTTCCGAGTTCTTGCGAAGGTATTCTCCGGCTGCGCCGGAAACGCTCACGCTGGAGAACGTGCTCAAGTGCACGTCGCCTTCGTTTGCCTCGCTCCTCAAGGCGCACCTGCAGGCGGTTTACTCGGTGCCGCTCTGGCTGCGGAAGGATTTGATCATGGATGTTTCGCCTCGGTTCCTCGCGACGTGCCAGGAGGTGTTCCGCGCGATGGCGGACGATACATTTTACGGGGATCTCGCCGCGTTCATGGAGGAACAGCTGCGCACTGCGCGCGCGCTCAAGGCGCCGCAGAACTTTGAATCCACGATCCTCGAGTACGTCACGCAGGATTTCAACCTGATGAACGAAACATTCCTCGGTTGCAGGGCGGCGGGTGCTTCCGATCTCTATGTGCAGAAGCTCGCCACCGCAGAGGAAATTTTGCCACCGGAGCGGCGATCCCGTATCGGGATCCACGGCATTCGTGGGGCATTCACCGATCTTGCGTGGCACCGGTGCGCCACCGAGCTGCTCAATGTTCCGGAGGACCGCTATGCGGTGGTGGAACTCGTGCATGCGGCGAATGTGCTGCGTGCCGTCGCTGCCGGGGAGGTCGACCGCGGGATCTTCGCGTTCGCGAATTCCGGATCGGGCGGGTACGTGGAATCCATTGAGGCCATGGGGCGCGAGCAGTTCGATGTGCTCGGGCTCTTCACCATGCCGATCGACATGTGCATCCTCGCGCATCCGAGCATGAGCGATGTGCACCAGCTTGAAGCGTTCTACGGGCATCCGATTGCCTTGAGCCAGTGCCGCCTCACCCTCGCGCAGCGCTGGCCGGATATCCCTGTGGAACCCGCGACGGACGAGATGGACACGGCGCTCTCCGCCAAGCTGCTCGCCGCCGGAGAGATCCCGCCGGCAAAGGGGGTTTTCGCCTCCCGCCGCGCCGCGCAGATCTACGGGCTGCGCATCGTCGCGGAATCGGTGCACCATGATCCGCGCAACGCGACGGCGTTCGCGGTGGTGCGCCGCAGGAGCGCGTGACCTCGGCTCCGCGAGGAGTACAATCCGTTCCGATGAAGACTCTCCGTCTCCCTCTTCCTGCTGTACCCGCACACCCGAGTGCGGTGATCGTCGGGCGTAACGCCCTTGCGGAACTCCCGGCGTTCCTCAGCGAGCTCGGCGATATTGATCGCATCGTGCTTCTCTACGATGACCAACTGGAATCTATCATGGAGCAGGTGCGCGCGCTGTTCCCCAATGCGCTGTGCTTCCCCGTGCAGTCGGGTGAGTCTGCCAAATCGCTCGCGGAGGTCGAACGTCTCGCTCAGGAGCTCCTCCTTGCGCACGTGACGCACAAGAGCCTCCTCGTGAACATTGGCGGGGGAGTGATGAGCGATCTCGGAGGTTTCCTCGCGTGCGTCTACATGCGGGGCATCCGCTACGTGAACGTGCCGACGACGCTTCTGGCTATGGCCGATGCAGCCATCGGTGGCAAGGTGTACGTGAACGTCGGTCCGGTGAAGAACATCCTCGGGCACCTGTGGTACCCGGAGGCAGTCATCGTGGATCTGGATATCCTTGCCGGTCTCCCCGATTCTTTGCTTAAGGAGGGTTTGGTCGAAGTGGTGAAGCTTGCCGCGATGCTCAATGCGGAATTCTTCGGGTGGCTGGAGGAACACCTCGAGTCTGTCCTGCGCCGGGACGAGGAGGCTCTCTCTGTTGCGATTGAGCACGCGGCGGAGATGAAGACGTCGGTCGTTGGTATGGGAAAGGGCGACAGCGGCATGCACTTACTCAATTTTGGGCACACGGTTGGCCACGCCTTGGAGGCGCTCTCGCATTTCTCGCTCACCCATGGGAAAGCCGTGGCGATCGGCATGTCGTGCGAGATGGCGTTCGCCGATTTCCCCGAGCGGAGCCGCGTGTTGCGTTTGCTCGAAAACCTCGACATGCCGGTGCATCTGCCGCCGGAGATCGATACCCGGGAATTGTGGGATCTCATGCGCAACGACAAGAAGAACGTGGGCAATGAGGTCCGTATCGCGGTTCCCACGGCGCTTGGGAAGGGTGAAGTGAGACCGCTCGCGCGCGATGCGTTCCTGAGAGTTCTCGGTTGATCCTCCTCTTGCGTTTTCACTTCAATCTTGCGTGATTCTTCCTGTGCCCGGAGCATCCGGGTATACTCCGTTCACTATGCGCCGCATTCTCCTTTCTCTTTGCATTGCGCTTTTGCCCGCGGGTGCTCTCGCCCGCAACTACGACACGAGTTCGCTCCCGTATAGCGATGCGCCCCAGGACCGGGCGACAGCCATCGCGGTGAGCGTGCTCACGGCGGAGGGGATCGTACAGGGGAATCCCGACGGCACGTTCCGTCCCGACGCGCTGCTCAACCGCGCGGAGTTCCTCAAGATCGCCATGGGCCTGCTTCCCGAGGACACGGCGGAGGTGCAGTACGGTCTCACGTGCTTCCCGGACGTGTTCGCCACATCGTGGTACGCGCCATACGTCTGCCGTGCGAAGGCGCTCGGTATCGTGGAGGGCAACCGCAACGACGCGGTGCCCCGCGACCAGTGGGTGTTCGCTCCTGCGCGCAACGTTCAGTACGTGGAAGCGCTCAAGATTTTGAGTGTTGTGCTGGATATCGAGATCCCCGTTGTGCAGGGAGAGTGGTACGCGCCGTACGTGGAAGCGGCCAAATCCCTCGGGGTGCATCTGCCGGAGAATCCCGTGCCGGACAAGCTGCTCACGCGCGGGGACATGGCACGCCTCGTCACGCGGTTCATCGCGCAGCGCGATGGCGAACTCTCCGTTCTCATGGCGGCGGAGCAGGGCAACGTGACGTTCGATACGGAGGAGGTGGGCGACGACACCATCGAAACAGGTACTGGTGATACGGCATCCGGCGACGATCTTGTGGATGAGGGGGCGTCCGGCGGTCTGCTCATTGACGATGTGGAGGAGCTCACGCTCGATGAGTTCGATCCCGACGAGAATACGGTTGTACACCAGCAGTTCCTGCCACTCGGAGAGGTGTCTCCCGTGCTTGCAGGGGCTTCTGTGTTCAGCGAGTCCCAGCCGCTTGATGTCACGTCGGTCGTCATCCGCGTGACGGACACCGATTCCGTCGATTCCATGATTGTGTACGACCAGGACACGCGGCTTCTCGGCCGTGCATTCCTCGATATTCTGCAGCAGGGATCGTTCGCGGAATTCCGCCTGCCGCTCAAGCGCGGCAAGCTCACCATTCCGAAGGGGGAGGATTTCTCATTCTATGTTCGCGCCGTTATGAAATCTTCGGAGAAGGGCGGCGTGAGCGGCGAGGCAGTGCAAGTGCTGCGCGTCGGTCTCGAGGGCAACGGCGCGTGGAACAACAAGAATCAGTCCGTGTTTTCCACCGATACGTTCCCCGTGTTCCAGACCGCCAAGGCGGTGATCACCGAGATCAGCAATCCGGAAAGTGACAGGAATTTCCTCATTGCCGGGCGGCAGCTCAGGATGGGGTCGTTCCGGTTCGCCGGTCGCATGGCCGAGGGGGCGGACACTGCGGATCTCCTCGTCACCGAACTCCGCTTCCAGCTTAACCTGAACGGCGGCGTCACCGTCGCGAACGTGCACATCGGGAGCGATGGTTCCGAAGATCGGTCATCGTGCGATGTTGTGGGTTCGGAGGTCACCTGCGCGTCGCTCCCCGCATCGATCGGCACGTTCGAGGACCGTCCGCGCATCCTCACGCTCTACGGCGACATCAGCATTCCCTCCTCCGCGTCGAGCGCGGCGCTCCAGCTTTCCCTCAATGAGCCCGGGAGCGTGCAAACGGCCGGACCTATCCGCTGGACGGACGGCACGAGCACGTTCCACTGGGTGCCCGGGGATGTGCCTGTCGCCAACGGAACGCGGTTTGAATTCTAGAGCAGTGTGATCGGCGCGATGCTCAGCGCGAAGTTGCGCCGGTCACCGGTATCGAACTGGATCGTCACCACGTCGCCGCGCACCGCGAGCACCGTGCCGGTGCCGAAGCTCGGGTGCCGTATGCGGGAGCCTTCACCGAGTTGTTCCTGGCTTGTTCCGTCGAATACTGAGTCCTGATTGAATTCCGGGTCGGGGAGACCGTCGCCCTGCCGGAACGGCTCGATGCCGATGTGCGCTTTCTGCTCCCCGGCGCGCGATGCCCACGCAAACGCGCTCAGTACGTCATCGCTGCGCCGTTCGATCACTGCTTCGGGGAGCTCGTCTAAGAATCTGCTCGGCGCGTTGGACTGCACGTCGCCCCAGAGGGAACGCGAACGTGCGTGGAAGAGCGTGAGGTGCGTCTTTGCGCGCGTCATCCCCACGTACATGAGGCGGCATTCCTCCTCGAGCTGGGCCTTGTCGAACAGGCTGTTGCTGTGCGGGAAGATCCCTTCCTCGCAGCCGGCGATGACGACGTGCTCGAATTCCAGCCCCTTGCAGAGGTGGAGCGTCATGAGTGTGAGCGCGTCGTCGGCATCATCGAGGGAATCTACCTCGGAGATGAGGGCGACTTCCTCCAGAAAACTCGTGAGCGAGAGGCGCGGCTCCAGCCCGTCGTACTTGTGCATGACGGTGATGAGCTCCTGCACGTTCTCCCACCGCTCCTCTCCCTCATCGGTATCATCGCGGAGCCATTTCTCCATGCCGATTGCCTGGAGCAGATCGAGCGCAAGGTGCGAGACCACCTCCCGGTCCACGAGCGGCTGGTACCGCTCGGTCAAGGCGACGAACTCCGCGATGCGCCGCAGGGCACCATCCCCGATATCCGGGATATCTTCCGCAGATCGCAGGCATTCCCAGAGCGTCATGCTCTTCTCGCTTGCGGCCGCCTGCAGCCTGCTCACCGTTGTAAGCCCGATCTTGCGCGAGGGCACGTTGAGGATTCGGAGGAGCGACACCGTGTCGTTCGGGTTGAGCAGTACGTGGAGGTATGCCAGCACGTCCTTCACTTCCCTGCGGGCGTAGAATTTCACCCCGCCGACGATCCGGTAGGGGATGCCCGCGCGCATGCACGCTTCTTCAAAAAGGCGTGACTGCGCGTTTGTCCTGTACAGGATCACCTGTTCCCCGAACGGCACACTGTCCGCGCGTTTTGTTTCCACCATGCGAATGGCTTCCTGCGCTTCCGCCCGCTCGTCGCGCACGTCGTGCACGAGGATTTTCGGCCCCTCTGTCCGTTCCGTCCACATGCGTTTCTGCGGGCGGTTGGAGTTGAGGGCAATTACGCTGTCCGCAGCCGTGAGGATGAGCTGCGTCGAGCGGTAGTTCTGTTCCAGTTTGATTTCCCTGGCGTCGTGGTACTCCTTGCGGAACTCCAGGATATTGCGGATGTCCGCACCGCGGAACGCGTAGATGGACTGGTCCGGATCCCCGATCACGCAGAGGTTTCGGTACTTGCGTGCGAGGAGGGTGATGAGCAGGTACTGGGCATGATTCGTATCCTGGTACTCGTCCACATTGAGGTACTGCCATGTTTCCTGGTACCTCTCCAGCACGTCCGGGCACTCGTGAAAGAGGCGGACTGTCTCGAGCAGCAGGTCGTCGAAATCGAGGGCATTGGCTCCCCGCAGGGCGGCTTGGTACCGCTGGTACACCCGCGCGGCGAGTCTCCCGCGGTCCGTGCCCGCCTGCGCAGCCGCTTCGGCGGGCAGGATTGCTTCGCACTTGAAGCGGCCCACGTATCCGAGCGCGGCTTTCGGTTTCAGCTCCTTCTCATCGACCTGCAAATCCTTCAGCACTTCCTTCATCAGACGCTGCTGATCTTCGGTGTCGTAGATGACGAATGACCGGTCGCGGCCCAGCCGCTCAATGCCGCGCCGGAGGATCCGCGCGCAGATTGAGTGGAATGTCCCCATCACGGGGAGCTTGCCGGAGCCGAAACTCCACGGGCTTGTATCCTCCATTTCCGTGACGTGCAGGATCGCGCGAATGCGCGCCTTCATCTCATTTGCCGCCTTGTTCGTGAACGTCACGGCGAGGATCTGCCACGGTGCGACTCCCTGTTGCATGAGGTGCGCGATCCGGTGGGTGAGCGCACGCGTCTTGCCGCTGCCGGCTCCGGCAAGGATGAGCACCGGTCCCTTGGTATGGGAAACGGCTTCGCGCTGCGGCTCGTTCAAGGTGCCGAAGATGGGGTCAGCCCGCTGCACCATGTCGGCATTCTATCGTGATGCCGAGGAGACGATCTGTTTTTCTGATGCTTTTTCAAAAGCGGCGTCTAGGTGAGCTGTTGGTTTGTCCACTTCCATGATTTCGATGGTGCCTCCAGCTTTTTCTTCGGTGAGCTTGAATACGTCTTTATCCACCTTCCGGAATTCCTTGTATGCATCGTTGTATGCACCGACCGTGGTGGTTAGATTCTTGCCCATTTTTTGCATGAAACTGTCGTATGCATTGAGGTGCTTGCCGAGTTGCTCGATACGCAACAGGATTTCTTGCACCGATTCCTGCATCCTGTACGCGCGCATGCCTTCGATGACTGTCTGCAAGAACGCGAAGAACGTGTTCGGCGATACAATGAGCACGCGCCTCCCGTGTGCGTACTGAATCAGGTTGATCTGGTTGATCTTCAGCGAGCCGACTTTCTGTACCAGGAGATCGTAGTAGATGCCTTCGGCAGGGATGAACATGAACGCGTAGTCGGTGGTTCCCTCGCCCGGGCGTATGTACTTCGCCGTTTCATCGATTCTCGCTTTCAAATCTTTCTTGAATTCCTCCTCCAACTTTTCCCGTTTTGCAGCATCACGTTCCTTGTCTATGGCGAGGTATTTCTCCGAGGAGAACTTCGAGTCGATGGGAATAATTTTATCCTGGAAGAATACGGCAGCGTCCACGATTTCCCCATTGGAGAATTTGTACTGGATTTTGAATTGGTCCGGCTGGAGAACGTGGCTCAGCATCGTATCCAGCCAGTACTCGCCGATGACCCCCTTGCCCTTCGGCTGCTTGAGGATTCTCTGGAGGTCCTCCAGTTGCGAAGAGAAATTCACGACCTGCTTATTGGTCTCGTCGAGTTTCGTGAGCTTCTCCGTAACCTGTTTGATAATGTCGGTGCTTTGTCGCATCTGTTCCCGCATGTCCTTCGAGGAGCCTTCGATATTCTTCTGCATCAGGCTCGATACATGATCGATACGTGCCTGCAGATGTTCGCGGTCTTTCATTCTCGCTTCGCCGATATCGCTCTGCAGTTTTTCGATCAGGCTGCGCAGGCCGTCGCTCTCGGGCTGTTTTCCCGTTATCAATTTCCATGCAATGAAGAGCGAAACAAGGAGGATGCCCCCGAGCAGGAGATATACCGTCGTCATGCCCGCATCCTAGCACAGGGTGAACGCTTGTCCACTCCTTTCTGCCGGTGGCGGTGCCGCCGCATTGCCAGAAAAGCCCCCAAACTCTTGCAATTTTTGCGCCGATTCGTACAATCGGCCCCTGTGTGCGTTCCCGCACGCAGAATGGTGCTCTTGGTGGAAGGGGCATCGTTCTCTCACGCATTTCCTCCCCCTTAACTCCCATGACACTCCAGGGTACGACGAAGAAGAACCTCATCAAGAAGCACCGTCGCCACGATAAGGATACGGGGTCGCCGGAAGTTCAGATCGCGATCCTCACGAAGCGTATTGCACTCCTCACCAAGCATTTGCAGGAGCACGAGAAGGATCACTCCGCCCGCCGGGGCCTCCTCGGGCAGGTAGCGCGCCGCCGGACGCTGCTCAATTACCTGCGCATGAACGACGCCGAGTCGTACCAGCAGGTGTTGGAGACGAACAAGTTGAAGAAGTAAAGGTTGCAGGGTGTTTCAGCATGCATTTCCTCCTAATCCCATGTCTGAGAGAGAATTTGTTGTTCACGTGCGGGGGGCCGATGAGATGCTCCGAGATTGGCGATCCCCGGAAGGACTGAGTTCCTTCGAAGAGTTCGTGGAGAAACTGGCCGTTATGGCTGCCGAGCAATGCGAGTTCGATGAGGGGGCGGACACGTTTTGCCTATATCTCCGATACATGCAGATGTGGGCGGGCAGGCGAGGACAGGATTTTCGGGAGACGTTTGGCACGGAGGCTCGAGCAAAATTCCTCGAAGCCATTGGCGGGAAGAGGGCAATGGAAAGGGATGTAAAATCTGTGCATTCCTGGCTCGTATCCATTGGCTGGAACGAGCGGCCTGTTACTGCGGATGATCTGGAACAGATGGTCTTCTCCGCCTGCCAGACGAATGGATAGGAAAGATGCAGGGTGCGGAGGTATACTCCCGCAGAGCATGCCTATACCTCCGGTCCATCTGCGGGACCTCTACACCCTCTTCGCTTCGGTGAAGGGGCAGGAAGAAGCGGCAAAACTTCTCGAAGATCTTCTTACGCCGCAGGAGCTCGCCTCGGTTGCGGAGCGTTGGCAGCTCATCAAGGCGCTCAATGCGGGCATTCCTCAGCGCGATATCGCAAAGAAGCTCAATGTGAGTATCAGCAAGATCACGCGCGGTTCGCGCCAGCTCAAGTTCGGGTCCGGCGGGTTCCGGCATTTTCTGGAGAAGCTTTCTTCCAAGTGATTGTCTTGGCTTCTCCTTGTTTCTTCTGCGAAGAAGTGTACCGTTGTAACGGTACATGAATACTTCTCCATCTCTTCCGTTGGCTGCGTACTGCTCGCATGGCAACCGGTACAAGCGGTTCCGCACGACTTCTTCCGCTTTGCGGGATGACGTTGAATTTCTCCTCGCTTCCTTTGGTGCCTCAGAGGAGGTGCGGCACCGTGTCCGGGAACTCCTCGCTGCGCCCGATACCGCTGCGGGGTTCCGGTTCGAGTCTTGCCCGGATGATCGTGATCCCGGGCGGACCGTGGTGTTTGCCTGTACGCCGATTCCGCAGATTGATGCAGAATTTCCGCAGGCCAGAGATGAAGATGTTTCGTAGCGATTCTGCTTCCTCCTGGGGCCGGAATGGCGTAAAATCCGTTCAGCTCTTTTCCTCCACCGCTCCCGTTCCCCATTACGCTGGGTTTACGTTTGAGCCTCGTTGCGACGGGTCTCGCATGTGAATCCATGGCTGTAGTGGGTATCAGGAACTCGATGGGGGAGAAGGGCTTTGTACCTTTTTCACCCCTACGGTATGTCTACACCACAGAATGCGTTCGCTCCGCAGAAGGAGTACACGCTCGATCTCGGGAATCAGCCGCTCGTCGTGAAGACCGGCATGCTCGGGAACCAGGCGAACGCTACCGTGCTTTGCCAGATGGGCGAGACGGTGAGCATGAGTAACTGCACCATGAGCGCGCAGCCGCGCGAAGGCGTGGATTTCCTGCCGCTGCAGGTTGTGTACCAGGAGAAGTACTACGCCGGCGGCGTGATCGCTGGCAGCCGTTTCCGCAAGCGCGAGGGGCGTCCCGCCGATGACTACGTGCTCCTCGGGCGCGTCATCGACCGCGGACTGCGGCCGATGTTCAACAAGAACTACCACCACGACATCCAGGTGTTCTGCACGGTGCTTTCCTACGATCTGGAGCACGAACATGATGTTGCCTCCGCGAACGCGGCAAACCTCGCCGTGGCGCTTTCCGGAGCTCCTGCGGATGGCCCGCTCGGGTCCGTGCGCGTGGGGATCATCAATGGAGAGCTCATCCTCAATCCTTCGCCGGAGAGCCGCAAGAAGAGCGATCTCGACATGTTCCTCACCGCGTCGCTCGAGCGGGTGGTCATGATCGAAGCTGGCGCCAATCAGGTGCCGGAATCCGAGGTGCTGCGCGCCATCGAGTTCGGCAAGAAATGGGCGCAGAAGATCGCGCGGTTCTTCGCGGATATCGAAAAGGAAATCGGCAAGCCGAAGGTGGAGGTGGAGCCCTCGTTCACGCACGACGAGGCGTACGCATTCCTCCGGGAATGGGTGTTACCCACCGTTACCAAAGCCATCCGCGATCCGCTCCCTAAGCTGGAGCGCCGCCGGATCTTTAGTGAGCTCATGGACAAGGCGAGCGAGAAGCTCGCGGAGAAATTCGGCAATGGTCATGGGCAGCGCGTCACGGGGCCGCTCACCGAGGCGGTGAAGCAGGCCGAGGCGAAGGCCAAGGAGCACTTCGGCGTGGAGGCTGCAATCGACATCGAGGCGGAGGCCCTCCACGGGAACGCCGCGGCGTTTGTGGACAAGATCATCAAGACGGAGGTCCGCCGCTTGATCTTGGAGGAGGGGTGCCGCATGAGCAGCCGGAAAGTCGACCAGATCCGTCCCATCAGCGCCATGGTGGATGTGCTGCCGAACTTCGTGCACGGCAGCGCGCTCTTCCAGCGCGGCGAGACGCAGGGGCTCACGACGTGCACGCTCGGCGGGCCCGGTGACCGCCTGCTCATCGAGGGCATGCAGGGCGAGCAGGAGAAGCGGTACTTCCACCACTACAACTTCCCGCCGTTCTCCGTCGGAGAAACGAGCAACCGTTTGGCCGTCGGCAACCGCGAGATTGGTCACGGGAATCTGGCGCAGCGCGGCATCGAGCCTGTGCTGCCGCCGGAGGAATCCTTCCCCTATACGATCCGTACGGTTACCGAGATTCTCGAGAGCAACGGCTCTTCCTCCATGGCCGCGACGTGCGGATGCACGCTCGCGCTCATGGCTGCAGGCGTGCCGATCAAGGCGCCGGTGGCGGGTATCGCTCTCGGCCTGATTTCCGATGAGGCCAAGGGAAAGTACGTCGTTCTCTCGGATCTGCAGGACGAAGAGGACTTCGGTGGTGACATGGATTTCAAGGTCACGGGTACCGAGAAAGGCGTCACCGCGATCCAGATGGATATCAAGATCAAGGGATTGCCGGATGCGGTCTTTGCCGAGGCGCTGGAGCGCGCCCGTCAGGGGCGTCTTGCGATCCTCGCCATCATGCTGAAGGCCATTGCTGAGCCGAGGAAGGAGCTCAGTCCGCGCGCGCCGCGCATCGAGACGCTGCAGATCGATCCGGAGGACATCCGTCTCGTCATCGGCAAGGGCGGCGAAACGATCCAGAAGATCACCAAGGAACTCGGCGTGGAGGTGGATATCGAGGATAGCGGTCTCATCTTCATCACCTCGAAGAACGGCGAGGCCATGCAGAAGGCCAAGGAGTGGATCCTCGGCATCGTGGAGAAGCCGACGGTCGGCAAGATATACGCCTGCAAGGTCGTCCGCATCATTCCAGGTGTCGGCGCGATCGTGGAATTCCTGCACGGCAAGGATGCCATGATCCACATCAGCGAGCTGCAGTGGCAGCGCACCGAGAACGTGGAGGATGTCCTCAAGATCGGCGATGAAGTGCAGGCCAAGTGCGTGGAGTTCGATCCGATGGAGAACCGCACGCGCATGTCCTTAAAGCAGATGACCGAACGGCCGGAAGGTTTCGTGGAACCGCGGCGCTTCGATGGTCCTCCTCGCCGTCCAGGTGGTGGCGGTGGCCGCCCGCCGCACCGAGGCCCAAGGCATTGAGTATTCGAGAGGGGATCGGAAGGTCCCCTCTCTTTATTTCCCGCACGTTCGTTCGCGCAGGGCGCATTCCATGCGTGTGTGGATGGCGCTGTTTACGTGCAGGATGTCTCCAAATGCTTCGGTGTACGGCGACTCATCGCCCCACCGATCGGCGACGTCATCTACCACCTTCAGGAGGTTCCTAAGCTCGGCCATGCTTTCCTCGTGCGCCGTCCAGTCGATCTTCAGCTCGCTCAGCATGTTGAGCATTTCGTTCAGGCGGTGGAGCGTGCGGTGTACTGCCTCGTGCAACAGGAGCTCACGTCGTCTATCGAGGGTGTATGTGCTGTCCTCTTCCGCGTCGCGTAGAGGTCAGGAATTTCCTGCAGCAGGCTCTGTCCCTGGCGGTACGCGATGACGAGGTCGAGCCAGTCATCCTCGCTTACGTGTTTGTGGGTTCGCGCGTTGCGCATGATCCGGTCGAAATCTTTGCGCATGATGAAGAGCCCCTCGCGCAGGTTGTGGAACACTTCTTCGTAGCTCAAGCGGTGCATTTCCTCAATGGCTATGTCCTGCCGGTGCGACACAAGCTTGATGACGAAGAGCGTCCAAAGGAAAATCCCGATGACGCTCTGCGCGCCGGTGAGCGCCTTGGAGAAACCGAGCGGATAGATCTCTCCGTATCCCGTCGTCGTTGTGGTGATGACGCTAAAGTACAGGCTGTCACCGAGCACATCGAGCGGATGGGCGATGGTGGATTGCAATGCCGGTCCGTGCTCCGGCATAAACATAGCGAATGTGAAGTAGATCGTTCCGAATACCAGCACTTGTACGACCCAGAGCAACAGGATCGATCCGTAGGTGAGCTCCGTGAGGTGCTCGATGGAGCGGAAGATGGCGGGACGGTGTTTTACCATGTCACTGTTAAGTATATTATACATTATTTCTTCTCCTGTGTCAGTGGGGGGTTTTCTCGTGTCTTTTCGCCGTTTTTCTCCGGTTCGCCCTTTTCATTTTGCTTGGCGTCTCCCTTTTTCTCTCCAGGGGCCGCGGGTTTCGTTGCGCTGTCGGTTTTGTAGAATCCTCTGCCTTTAAAATGGATCGCCGGCGGCGCAATCCGTTTGCGCGTTTTGCCGCTGCATTTCGTGCAGCGCGGGAATGCGCGCGCGCCGAAATGGATCGTTGCCTCGAACACGTTTCCGCACGCCTGGCACTCGAAGTCGAATGTCGGCATCAGTTGTTCTCGTGGCTCATGATGCGGGCAGCTTCGGCATGCACCCCGCTGCGATAGCTATCGAATCCACCCCCTTGGTCCACCACTTCCATGATCACGCTCTGCGGGGTGCGCAGCGCGGCAAGCGCAACTCCGCCAACGTTCTTGAGCGCCTTGCCCCACCGCAGTGTAAGCAAATTCCCCACGGCTGCTGCCGTATCGCCGCCGATGATGGATACGTCGCGGATCACGCGGTTGTGCGTTGCGAGATCCAGTCTGCGGTCCAGTGCCCCTTCGAGAAGCGCGTCCGGCGCCTCGAAAGCGGTGCGGAGAATCCCCGCAGGCACTCCGAGTGCCGCTTGCGCGTAGTTCCCACTCTTCACCGGTCCCTGCACGTACGTGCCGAGAGTATCCCTGCCGAGCGCTTTGAAGTTCTCGGAGATCTTCAGGGCGGTCAGCCGCTGCTCGCCGATGGAGGCGATACCGTGCTTCATACCTATTCCCATTCTATGAACGGGGGGGATTTCCACAAGAAAAACTTGCATTGCTTTGTGCAGTCCATTACAACTATGCGGCTCCGATGGTTTCCATCGCGACGCACTCCGCTCTTTTCATCCATCTTTGGCCGCCCCTTACCAAGGCGGTCTTTTTTTGCGCGAAAGGAAACTTGTCGGTTTCCTCTCGCGTGCCCTCTTTCTCTTCTCCAGGTATCGTCCCAGCGAAGCAGAGCTTCGCTTCACGATATGTTCTTATAGCCTGCCTTCGTCATTTATTTGGCTCGTCTTCGCGATTGGCGGCGGTCTCTCTTGGTTAGTACAGCGTAAAATACCCATCGCTTTCATCCCCGGCGATGTATCCGAATCCTGGTCTGTACAGCAGTGCAAGTATCTTGTAATCGCTACCGGGTGCAGCTGTTTCCAGATGATTGCCGACTCTCCCGGATTTCGTATCGAACTTGGACGTGTAGTAGCTGCCCGCCGGCCCCCCGCTACCCCAGTCGTCTCCCTTGTTCATAAATGCGATGAACTTTCCGGATTTGTATAACATGAGATCCACCCGGAAATTCGTATCGATGTCGAGTACACTTGTCCCATGAGGCGCGCCGGAAATGGTGTATGAGATGGATTCGGGGTTCCCGATTGCGATTCTTTCCCCGCCATTCGGGAAATCCAATGTGATGGCAGGCTTTGTCACGATGAATTTCAGCGTCTTCTCGATTGGTGGATTTGCCGTTGAGCAGTAACCCTTCGCAGGGTCTGCGCAGTAGACGATTGCCTTTATGGTGTAGGTTTTTGGTCCGCTGATTTTTGAGAAATCGTACGAGCCCGTGTTGGCGTTGATTCTTACGGCGCCGCCGTTCGGTGGCACTTTGCCTCCGGCGATAGTTGTCACCACATTGTTGTCCGCATCGTAGATGCTCGTCTTTATGGCGAAACCCATCGCGCTTGTGATCTCTCCGCCATCAGCCGTGTATGCCGCCGCGTGTATACCCATTGTGTCTCCTGACACATACTGCATGGCTCCGTTGCCATCGAGGTATCCAACCATCGTTGTTGCATGGTCGGGTGTCATTATCTCTCTCGGAACAAACCAGAAATCGAGTCTGGATGCCACAATCGTTTTTGGTATAGGTCTGCACGCTCCATCACTGCAGCCCAATAGACAACTGTATTGCTTGTTCGCGATACCGCCTGTTTTGCTGCAGGAGAATTCCGTCAGCTTTTTCCCGGCTACGCATGTGTCGGTTGCAGTCTTTCCGAATCGGTCTGTCACGGTGCCTTTCACGAAAGTAGCTTCACCATTATCGGTGTCTACACAGACAGTTTGTCTTGCTGCTGCCGCTGTTGAGGCGGTTTTTGTTTGTGCGGGTTTGCATGCGCCATCCTTGCAATTGCTTATGCAGGGCTGCGTGATAACTGCAACGCGGTTGTCGATACAATAGTATTCAATCACGTAATTCGCGCTGTACGGATAGCAGGTATCCGGATAACTGAATTCGCGCGAATCCTTTATCGTCACCTTTCCTTTCGTCTCAAAATTCTTCCCGCCGTCGGAATCTGTGCATGTGCGGAGGATTGTCGGCGTTGTATTTGCCGCAATCAGATTCTGGTTCTGTTGTGGTTGCATTAGATCGATTCGTGCCTGTAGGTGCGATGCTGCTTGTGCCCGCTCTCGGTGTCCATCTGAGGCGCCCCGAGTCACTGCAAAAGTCAGAGCAGATGCTCCAACAAGCAGAACGATTGCTGTAAGCAAAGTTTTTGCCCTTATGAATTTTGTGTTCATAGTTTCTATAATTATATAACAAAATAATTTCCTATACAACGCAAATATCAGTTGTGACAGGTACATTCTTGAATGAAGCGAATGAATTCCTGATTCGCGGTATCTTTAGGTTGCAATACAAAAAAGTGGGGGCACGGGCTGCGGATGCAGCGAGGTGCCCCCGGAGCGAGTCTGTCACAAGAGTGACTCCTCGCCTGTCGGAGCATCAGTCATGGTGCCCGGAGCGGTGAGTACCGCACCGGGCGTAGGTGACCCACGTGTGGGATCCACCATCCTGGCCCCTGCCCGGCGTGGGCGGGGCGGAGAAACGGCTTCGTGTTCATTCGGGGTCGACCCCCTTCTTGGCGATCGTCGTCTTCCGCGTGCTGGCCATCTGCTTACTTGACGGGCCGGCGCGAGAAGCCGAGGATCGCAGCCACAAGAGACGCTTCATCGCATGTCCTCCAAATTGGAAGGAACAGAGTGATGATGGGCAGAATTCCCACGGCCGACATCTGCGGGGCTGCCACGAGACTGACACTAAAGATCATGTCACTCCCGCTTGTCATTTCAGTCAAGGGAGTCCCACAGATTTGTCGTGAGGTTTCTATAGGCCTGCATGCCAGGGCGTTTTCCGGCATGCAGGCGTGCACCCCTGCGGGTTTTTCGCTACGCTCTCCTGCGATGCTCCAGAAAGCGTACGATCCAAAGGCAGTGGAGGACGGCATCTATGCGATGTGGGAGGAGAACGGTGTCTTCAAAGCCGATGCAAAGAGCCCTAAACCCGGTTTCACGGTCAGCATGCCGCCACCGAATGCCACGGGGCAGCTCCATCTGGGGCATGCGGTGATGCTTGCGCTCGAGGATATCTTCATCCGTTTCGCGCGCATGCAGGGCAAGGAGGCGCTCTGGGTGCCCGGTACCGATCATGCAGCAATTGCCACGGAGAGCGTGGTGATCAAGAAGATCCAGCAGGAGGAGAAGATCCCCGATCCGCGCGCAGCGCTTGGGCGCGAGGAACTCATCCGCCGCATCGCGGATTTCGTGGGGAAGAGCCAGAACACCATCCGTTCCCAGATCAGGAAAATGGGTGCCAGCTGCGACTGGTCGCGCGAGCGGTACACGTTCGATCCGGCGCTCAATCGTTGCGTGAACGAGGTGTTCGTGAAGATGTACAAGGATGGCCTCATCTACCGCGGTCACCGCATCGTGAACTGGGATCCCAAGATGCAGACGACGGTGGCCGATGACGAGATCGAGTACATCGAGGAAACGGTGCCGTTCTACACGTTCCAGTACGGTCCGTTCCAGATCGGCACCGCCCGCCCGGAGACGAAGTTCGGGGATAAGTACGTGGTGGTTCATCCCGATGACAAGCGGTACAAAAAGTACAAGGATGGCGAGAAATTCGAGTGCGAATGGATCAACGGCAAGATCACGGCGACGATCATCAAAGACAAGGTGATCGACATGGAATTCGGCACGGGCTGCATGACGATCACGCCGTGGCACGATCCGGTCGACTTCGACCTTGCGGAGCGGCACAAGCTCGACAAGGAGCAGATCATCGATTTCGAGGGCAGGCTGCTCCCCATTGCGGGGGAATTCGCCGGCGTGCCGATCGAGGAGGCGCGGCCCAGGATTGTCGAGAAGCTCAAGGAAAAGGGATTGCTCGTGAAGGTGGAGGAGAACTACGTGCACCGTGTTGCAGTGAGCTACCGTGGCAAGGGGAAGATCGAGCCGCAGATCAAGGAGCAGTGGTTCATCGACGTGAGCAAACCGGTCGTGTCGTGGAAGGGGAAGAACATGAGCCTGAAGGAAGTGATGCAAGATGTGATCCGCCGCAAAGATATCCGCATCATCCCGGATCGTTTCGAGAAGGTGTACTTCCACTGGATCGACAACCTGCGCGACTGGTGCATTTCCCGCCAGATCTGGTGGGGGCACCGGGTGCCTGTGTGGTACAAGCACGGCGGCGACAGCGAGGAGATGCACGTCGGCGTGCAACCGCCGGAGGGTGAAGGTTGGCAGCAGGATCCCGATACGCTCGACACGTGGTTCTCCTCCGGCCTCTGGACGTGGAGCACGCTCGTTGACCCCGCGCTCACGGAAGATTATTCCCTCAGCCTTGAAGATCTGCTCGCGCGGAGCCCGGATTACCAGAAGTTCCATCCCACTACGGTGATGGAGACGGGGTACGACATCCTCTTTTTCTGGGTGGCGCGCATGATTCTCATGACGACGTACGCTACAGGGGGGATCCCCTTTGATACTGTGTATCTGCACGGCCTGGTGCGAACGCGTGAAGGCAAGAAGATGAGCAAGAGCGATCCTTCCACCTGTATCGATCCGCTGGAGATCATTCCGGAGTTCGGCGCGGATGCCCTGCGCATGTCCATGATCGTGGGGCAGAGCCCGGGGAATGATTTTCGCCTCTATAAGGAGAAGATCGGCGGGTACCGGAACTTCGTGAACAAGCTCTGGAACGCAAGCCGTTTCGTGCTTCTGCAGTGCGAGAAAGCTGGCATCGATCCCCATGCAGTCCCTGGTGGTGCGTTCGAAGTCCGCAGTCTTGCCGATAAGGCGCTCATGCATGAGTTGCTCTCCCTCCGCTCCGAAGTCACCAAGGGGCTGGAGGCATACCGGCTGAGTGAAGTGGGGGAACGCATCTACAGTTTCGTGTGGGACTACTTCTGCGACTGGTACTTGGAGCTGAGCAAAGGTGAGAGCAATCCGGAACTTCTGGTCGCCGCGGTCCGCGATATTCTCATTCTGCTGCATCCATACTGCCCTTTTGTTACGGAGGAGTTGTGGCAGCATTTCCGGCATGGAAACGTTGGCATGCTTATTGCGCAGCCGTGGCCGGCCCCGCGTGCTCCGGCGCACGAAAAGGAGGCTCAGGAATTCCAAACGCTCATTAGCGTCATTACAGCACTCCGCGGTATTCGAGCAGATCAGGAGCTTGATCCGGGCAAAGAGGTGCCTGTGTTCATCTTTGCGGAGAAACAGCACGTTGATCTTCTCCGTTCAGAGGAGGCGCACATCTGTCGTATCGCCCGCGTGGGCGAGCTCACCGTCGCATCGAAGCGCCAAAACGTCACGCATGCCGCAAGTGCGTTCCTGCCGGGGATCGAGATCCACATACCGCTTGAGGGACTTATCGATTTCGCCAAGGAGCGAGAGCGCCTCACGAAGGAGAAAGAACATCTGGAGGGTTTCCTTTCCGGCGTGCGCGCCAAGCTCAACAACGAGCAGTTCGTTGCGCATGCGCCGGAGGCAGTTGTGGGGCTTGAGCGCGAGAAACTTGCGAACGGAGAGGAAAAGCTCCACAAACTTACCGAAAGGCTTTCTTCCCTCTCCGCGTGAAGGCGCGTCCTATGCGGCTCTCGCTCGTCATCCCCGCATACAACGAAGAGCACTACCTGCGTGCGTGCCTCGAGAGTGTTTTTGCACAGACCGATGTCCCGGATGAAGTGATTGTTGTGGATAATAACTCCACGGATGACACTGCTGTGGTTGCGAAGGAATTTCCCGTCCGTCTGGTTAAGGAAAAGCGGCGGGGGATCGTGCATGCTCGCAATGCTGGTTTCGATGCTGCGCAGTACGAGATCATTGCGCGCTGCGATGCGGATGATGTGCTCCCGGAGGACTGGATCGCGAAAATCAAGCAGAACTTTAAACGTCATGATATCGATGCCGTCACGGGGCAGCTTGTGTGGTACGAGGCGCCGATCCGGCGATGTTTCTTCAGCAATACGTTCCTCACATGCATCAAGCTCGTGCAGGGCTGGCGGGAACCGCTCATTGGCGCGAATATGGCCGTAAAGCGGGAGGTATGGCACAAAGTCCGTTCGCGTCTGCACATGGATGATCGCAAGGTGCATGAGGATATTGATCTTGGTCTCAATATCATCAAGCTCGGGGGGCGCATCCGCCGCGATAAGAGTCTGTTCGTCTATTCCTCCGGGCGTCGCATGGTACGCAAACCAGGCTCCTTCTTCGTGGAGTACCCCGTGCGGCTCTTCAAAACCATCGCGCGGAATACCGGGCCGCGACGGATTCCCGCTAGCGACAGGATCCGACCGCGCCGTAGACGGTTGGCCGCTCCGGTGACCGCCGTGCGGCGTGCTGCAGCGTGGATGCGCGCACGACGCTCCCGCGGCCAAAATGCCTCCGAATCTCGTCGAGCGTCTGCTGCACGGTCTCCGAAGCGGCTGCGCGCGGCATCCCCTCGAAAAGCGAAGCCTGCGCGGGTCCGGAAGGCTTGAGCTTAAGCAACGCGAGTCCTGCCTGCGTGTACGCCGTGCCATGTTGCATGCAATGGTTCATACACGCGTCGGCGTAGGGGAGCAGGGCTTCTTCCGTCTGCATGTACTGCGGCAGGCGCAATTCGTGTCCGTGCATCTCCATTCGCGTGGTACGAAGCCAGACTGCAATGGCATTGCATGCAAGGTTCTTGGAGCGCATCCGCAGCACGAGTCGGCTTAAATGCGTGAGCACGTGCGCGCGGATTTCCCCCGGCGCCCGTACCGCGCGAAAGCTGCGGCACCGTGAAAGCGACTTTGGAGGCTGTGTTCCCTCCGCGACGCGGTGTACCGGCACGCCGAGGAGTTCCTGCTGCATTTCCTTCCCCGGCATGCCGAAGAGCCGTAGAAGTTCTTCTGTCGGTGCATGAGCGATATCCCACGCGGTGCGCCATCCATGTGCTTCTGTATGCGTGTGTCTCCGCCTGCCAATGCCGGGGATTGCCGCTGCCGGGCGGTCGCGGAGGAATTGTTCGATGCCCAATTCCCCTTCGCCCACGATGGCGGTGCCGGCAGGTTTCCTGTACTCGCTTGCCATCTTTGCGAGGAGCTTCGTCGGCGCGATCCCGGCGGAGACCGTGAGGTGAACAGTTGTCCGCACGTGTTCTTGCAGTTGCAAGGCCCATGCGCGCGGATCTGACGGTTTACCCCCGACGCACGTCGTGAGGTCCGCATACCATTCGTCCACCGATGCGCGTTCGATGCACGGACAGCGGGCGGCGATCATCTCCTCGATCTGCCGCGATGCGGTGCATGCTTCCGTGAAATCCGAGAGGATGGCAATTGCCTCCGGTACAAGTTTCCTCGCTTCTGCTAGTGGCATACCTGTCCGTACCCCGCATGCTTTCGCTTCGTAGCTTGCCGCAATCACGCAGCCGCCACCCATGCCGAGCGCGAGGAGAGGCTTTCCCCGCAGTTTCGGTTGCCGGCGAACGAGTACCGATGCGAAGAACGCATCGGCATCAATGTGTGCGAACATGCCAGCTATCAATACTTCCTCACCACACCCCGCACGACTCCTGCCACCTGCAGTTCTTCCAGCGCGTACATGTCCGGGTACGCAGGATTCTCTGCCTGCAGGTAGAATTTCCCCTTTCCTTTCTTCAGGCGTTTCAGCGTGAATTCGCCATCCAGTACTCCTACGACGATGTCGCCGACTTTCGGCTCTGCTCCGCGCTGGACAATGACCAGATCGCCTTCTCGGATTCCGGCTTCAATCATGCTGTCGCCGCGCACGCGTAGCAGGAAGATGGATCCGCGTGCACGCTGCGGGACGATGTAATCTTCCAGGTCGAGCATTTCTTCCGCCTGCTCTTCCACCGGTGCTGCGAACCCCGCAGAAATCGGGCCGAAGAGCGGCAGAACCATTGGCTGCGGATGATCTTCCGCCGGTTGCTCCACGATTTTGATGCGCCCTTTGGGGTCTTTTTCCAGGTGCCGCTCGCGCACGAGCGCGTTCACCACCTTTGCAATGGCGTTCTTGCTGCTCACGCCGAATGCTAGGGCGAGATCCGCGAGCGAGGGCGAGTAGCCACGCTTATGCTGGAATTCCACGATGTAATTGAGGACGGTGCGCTGGTGAGGGGTGAGCGTCATAGCCATAGGGGGGTGACGAACGTCCACCATGGTACGGTGAACGATCGTCCACAGTCAACTGGTTCCTTCCGCGGAAATCTGTTCTCATCCTCTCAGTCTTTGCTCGGCTCCTCGATCAGGTCGAGCTCGCGCAGCTTGCTGAGCTCGATGTACGTGATGGTCCAGACAGTCTGCCGGAAGACTTCCAGGTACGCGAAGAAGTAGCTTGCGAAGAAGATGATCACGAAGCCGAGGAACGCGCCGAGGCTGTAGCTGATCACCGGCGGCAGGAAGAGCGTGAACAGGAATCCGACGCCAAGCACCACGCCCGGCACGAGGATGACCATGAGGATGTTCGCAAGAATCCGCAGACTGATGAAGAAGAGCAGAAGGATGAGGAACACCACATGCCCCAGGTAGCTGATAACCAGCTTGAAGCTGCGCTTGATCGCCGAGCCGATGCCTGTTTTGCGGATGACTACGGCTTCTTCGGCGAACATCCAGAAGAATTCCAGGATGTGCGATATCACCCAGAGCGTGATGATCACCACGACGCCCGGCATGGCCGCGACACCGCCGTAGCGCAGCGAGAGCGAGCACCACGTGATCGCGATCGATGTGCTGCTCATGAAGACCATCTCGTGGAGCGCGAAGATCGGGAAGAAGTTGTAGATCGCGAGCACGAGGCCGCCTTTGATCTCCTCTTTCTTGTACGCTTTTGCGGCGAGGCCGATGATTGCGCCTTTGGCGAAATGCGGGAAGATGAGCTCGATGAGCACGAGGATAATGAGCGAGACGATGATGGTGACAGCAAGCCATTGAGGCAGGTGTTTGAGCAGGACTGCTTCCACCTTGAAGAATCCGATCGGTTCCCGCACGATGAAGTACGAGTACGCGAACCACGTCTGGTAGATGAGGAGCTTTGCGTTGAGCATCGTTTCGAGCAGTGCAGAGGCGAAGCCCCACTTCCGCAGATCCGGAACCTGCTTCGTAATGGCCCAGGCCTTCGCGACGATTTCTCGGGGGGTCATTGCGCGTTCGGGACGAGATTCTGGATCGGCGAGTAGCGATAGTCAGTTCCGAGGATGATCGTGAGCGGCGCCCGCGTCTCCTCTGTCAGATCGGCTGGCGCGGCATCGAGAGGCACCGTGAGGAGCGTCGCGAAGAAATCGGCGAGCGGCCGTGCCTCCTCTACTGTCGGTGCAATGAGCGACGTAGGGCGCTTCTCGCCCGGAGCGTTCGCAACCGGGCCGACGGAGAATCCGTAGCGGATGAGTTCCGTGGCGAGCTTGCCCGCGCTTCCCGGAGGAGCTCCGGCGTTGAGCACCGCGAATTGCGGTCCCGCAAGGTAGACCTCGCGGTGCCGGAAGAGCAGATCAGAGAACGTGTGAATCTGTTTCCATGTTACAGGGTATTCGGGGATTGAGACGGGGAGCAGCACCGAGGCGCCGCCGAAGAGATCCCGCGGCGGCGTGTACAGGAACCCGCCCTGTTCGATGGCGCCATCGTAGAGCGCATTGCGATCGTTGAGCTGTATGGCAACGATCCGCGATCGGTCGATATTCTGGGCAATATCTGCGAGCCCGATGATGTTGCCGAGGTTCAGCGTCGTTTCCACGTTTTCCGCGAGGATATGCAGCAGCTCGATGATGCGTTTGGGGTCGCGCTCCAGACCGAGAGACCGGGCTTTCTCCGCAATGGCGGCAATGATTTGCTGCTGCCGTGCCGAGCGATCGAAATCGCTCGTGGAATGGCGGCTGCGTGCGTACTTGAGGGCAGTCTCGCCGTCCAGGTGCTGCGGGCCGGCGGCGATTGAGAATGTTTCGTACCCAAAATTTTCATCCGGGTACTCCGTATCCGTTATGGCTTCCGGCACGACCACGTCGATACCTTCGATCGCATCCACCGCCTGCACGAATCCGGCGAAGTTCACCTTCACGACGCCGTGGATCTCCAGCCCTATTGCCCTGCCAATCTCCCGCGCAAGTTCCTGCATGGCTTCTTGCGTTGCCGTTTCGTCCTCCATGCCCTGTTCGTACCGCAGGAACGACCGATAGTCGCGGTACATGCTGTTCAGCTTGCCCTTGCCCATTTTCTCCGTCGCGAGGAAGTAGAGATCGCGGGGGAGCGACAGCATCACGGCGCTCTTCGTCTGCGACGGATCGAGGCTCGCGACGATGATCGTATCTGTCAGGTTCACGCCGTCGTGATCCGCATTGCCCTGCCCCAGGAGGAGGATATTGGTGTAGCCGTTCGCGTCCGTCGCCGGCGGCGTTCCCGTGAGCTTCGTCACTGTCTGCAGGCTAATGATGCGCAAGCTCATGAGCGCCTTCACGGTTCCGGCGAGCAGGAGGAACGCGCAGAGGACCGCGATGAGGACGAGGAGCGTCTTCTTGAGGAGCGTTGTCCGGCGCACCGAGGTCCGGTGATCTTCTACACGCCCCCTCTCCCTTCCGTAGATGCTCGCGAGCGCGCCAGAGATGCTCAGGAGCGCAATGGCGAGGGGTTTCCAAGGGAGCGCGCGCTTCGGACGTTCTTCGCGCAGGCGTCGTACGGAGAAAGACATCCCGCATAGTGTAGCGGACACGCGCCATGAAAACAAAGCGAGAGGCATATGTTTTTTTGTTTTCCCCAAGCCATTTTCCCGTAAGTTTGGTTGAGGTGATCGATCGTACACCTCCCCTCTGCACTTCCCCTTGAGATCGGAGCGGCTACAATGCATCCATGCCAGCGACCACCGTCTTCCTCGAAGTCGATCCGGAGGATACTGCCCGTGTCCACAAGGAGTTCCCGAAAGCGGATGTCATTCGCGGGCCGCTCAATGGCGATGCGCTCGTACGGCGCTGCCGCGATGCGGAGATCGTTTCCTGTTTCATCTACTCGCAGTTCACCCGTGATGTCCTCAAGGCTCTGCCGAAGCTGAAGCTCCTCTGCACGCGTTCGGTTGGGTTCAATCACATTCACATCGAAACGTGCAGGGAACAGGGGATCACTGTCTGCCACGTGCCGGATTACGGCTCGTACGTGATCGCCGAGCACGTATTTGCGCTGCTGCTCAGCACGCTCCGCCATATTCCTGAGGCCGATGACCGCGTGGAGGCCGGGGTGTTTGATTACCACGGTCTGCGCGGCATGACGCTCCACGAGAAGACGCTCGGCATCGTGGGCACCGGCCGCATCGGCGTGAGCGTGGCGCGCATTGCCCACGGTTTCGGCATGCGCATCCTGGCCGTTGACCGCTGCCGCACGCTGGAGCTCGTGGAGGAGCTCGGCGTGCACTACGTGTCTCTCGATGAGCTGCTCCAGCGCAGCGATATCATCACGCTCCATGTCCCCGCATTGCCGGAGACGGAGCACATGCTCAATCGCAAGGCGTTCGCGAAGATGAAGGACGGCGTGGTGATCGTGAACACCGCGCGCGGCGAACTCATCGATTCCAGCGCTCTCCTCAGCGCGCTGAAGAGCGAGAAAGTGGCGTACGCGCTGCTCGACGTGCTAGAGCACGAGAAGAATTTCGGGGAGAACAAGGAGCTCATCCGTCATCCGCGCGCAATCACCACGCCGCACATCGCGTTCTACGCGGAAGACAGCATCCGGAACATGTTCGAGGACTGCTTTACGTCCATCCGCCAGTGGCGTGCTGGCGAGCAGCCGGAACACACGGTGCAGCCGCTCAAGGTGATCTGCGACCTTGCGGGCGTGAAAACCGGTTCTGCGGCGAAGAGGGCCACGAAACAGCCGAAGAAGCGCCGGTGAACCTCCGCTACCGCGCGACGAGCGCCAACACCCCGAGCAGGATGGGCTGGTGCAGCAGGTAGAGCGAAAGCGCGTGCCTGCCGGGCCACGTGAGCCGCCGCGTCCATGCCGCTTGCGGATGTGCTAGGCGGCATAGTGGTTCCAGGAAGAGCGTGCCGATTCCTGCGCCGAGAAGGATGACCCCCGTCCACGGGAGCAAAGGATAGTAGTCGAGCGTCGTGAATCCCTGTGGCACGATGCCGAGGGGGAGGAGCAGTTCGTTCCCTGCCGTCGTCTGCCGTTCCGCGGTGCCCATCGCAATCCAGAGGGAGCCGAGGAGCACATTCCAGGCGCCGAGTTTCCTGGTGGCGAGCAGGATGAGCAGGCTCACGCCGATGCAGTGGAGGATCCCGAAGCGGATGGAGGTTTCCGGCGCCATCACGTATGTCACAATGCTGATGGTCATTGCCCACGAGAGGATCACCGCGCAGCGCCGGAATGTGTGCCACTGGATTTGCTTCGGTGTCTTCCTCCTTGCGGATACGGCGAAACTCACGCCGACGAGGAGGAGGAAGAGCACGGCGGAGCTTCGTCCGATGGCCTGCCAGACAATTCCGCGCATGTCGATTGCCCAGCCGTGCCAGTACGAGAGGTCGAATGCGGCGTGGTACGTCACCATCAGCACGATGGCGATCGTGCGGAGCGCATCGAGCAGGGCGATACGGTGTGCTGGTTCCGTCGCACGGAGGTTCCCGTCATCCATGTCGTGGCCAGAGTACTGCCGTGTTCACGAGGAGGATCAGGAGCACAACGATGCGCAGCAGCGGGATGAACGGTGCGAGGAATGCCAGGCTCAGGCTGAGGCCGAAGAGCGAGAATGGCAGGAACAGGCAGACGGGGCAGAGGAGTGCGAGCGCGCCGAGGCCTCCCGCAAGGCCGGATGCCCGCCGCGTTCCCACGGGGCAGCTCCCGTGTTTGCGCCGCCATGCCACGAGGCCGGCGTTGAAGGCGAGGAGCGCGATCAGCAGTGCGGTGAAGCCATATTCGGCTGCGGTAGCCGGCTGACGCGGCGGAGCAGGGATCCACGGCAATTCACCGAGTTCCCATGCGAAGAATATGCCGAGTGCGAGCCCCACGGGGACTCCCGCTCCCCAGAATGACCGTGAACGGAGGAACAACATGGAGAACGAATGGAATATTACGAATCCCGCTGGCCGCAATTCCCTTTGCACGTGCCGGCGCATGATCCGTTCTTGCACGCGGGATTCTTCTGGCAGTCGCCGTTCTTGCAGAGTGGGCAGCTCTGCTCGGAGATCGCAGCGGAAACATCTTCCCGCAGGAAAGTCACGCTGCCGTACCCCACGACGAGCCCGAGGGTGACCAGCCCAACGATGAGCCACGGGAACTTGTGCGCTGCCTCCGCCATTGCATGCGCAGTCTACTTGCGCTCTCCAGCTGCAGCAATTGCTTTCCCCCTTTCTTTCCTAGCGCAGCGATCGCAGGGCGCCGCGACCGGGACGCGTATTCTCAGGAGGTGTGCACAGGCCTCTGCGTACGAGGCGCAGGAATTCCGGCGTTCCGGGTTCCGCGTCGCAGAAGCCCGATGCGTCTCCCGTGTCCCACCAATCTTCATTGTCGTCTTCCCAATTCCATCCCTCATCCTCCCACTCAGTTTCATCCGATTCCCCATCGTTTTCCCATTCCCACTCATCGTCTTCCCACTCGGTTTCGTCCCATTCCTCGTCTTCCCAGCTGTCGTCCGATTGCCATGGTCCGAGCGAGTCCATGTCCCATTGTGCCATTACTTCCTCGAGTGGCTTCGCGTTCTTCGGTACATCCAGGTACACGGGGGTTCCCTGCACATCTGTTTCGCCCTGCATTGCAAACGAGAACATGTCCGGCCAATCCATGGCCACGTACATGCGCGCGAATTGCAGGGCGCCGCCTGGGGCAGTATCCACCTTGTAGCTGACGTTGAGGTACTGGTTGAGCAGAGACTGCATCTCGGCGATCTCGGGATCGGACTGGAAATCCTCCGGGACAATTTCCATTTCCGCGCAGTCAATAAGGAGGCTCTCGCTGCAGAGCTGCGTGATTGCCCTCGTGAGGAAATCCGGCCGCAGCGTGAGTTTATAGCTCGCGCCGCCGACAAACCGTTCGGTGTTGAGCGCGAAGATGGCATCGTTGAGTTTCCGCGCAAACTGTTCCAGTGTTTCTTCAGTCAGCTGCTCATTCCCCGCCATTGCCATTCCCTGCCACATGTCTTTGTATTCCATGGCTGTTTCGTCAATCGGCAGTGAGTACCACTGGCCGGTTTCGATCGCATCCCCGGGGATTCCGAGATTCTCCGATGCTCCTGTGAGCTGCACGTACAGCGTCTTCTGGTAGAGGAGCGCTTTGAGCGAGAGGGACATATTTTCTCCTTCCACAGCCGCCTCGACGGCGAGATCCATCTTCGCCTTCATTGTCGGCAGCGTCCGTCCCTCGAACGCGCCGGTTGCCTTCCAGCTTGCGGTGACCGATTCTTCGGGGAAGGAGAAGTTGCCGACCAGATCGAAGCGCCGCGGTCCGCGGTGCTGTTCGAGCACGTCAAGCACCTGGCTTGGGCTTGAGAAAACGGCCATGGCGAATCCCGGCACTGCGAGTGCGGAGAGCACGACGCACGCGGTCATCAGGCGGCTGCGCATACGGTCATCGGGGAAGGTGTCAGCGCGTATGCTACTCACAGGCGTTCTACTGCGCGAATGGTGTGGTCTCGACATACACTTCTTCCCATGGTTTGGCTACGCAAAACCCCCTGGGGCACAGGGGGCTTCGGTTCACAGTTTCGTCGATGTGAGGAGCGCTTACTTGAGGGTGACTTTCGCGCCAGCCTCCTCGAGTTTCTTCTTCATGGCCTCGGCTTCGTCCTTCGGTACGTTTTCCTTGATGACCTTCGGCGCGCCGTCTACTGCGGCCTTGGCTTCGCCGAGCGGCAGCTGCGTGATCTCGCGAACCACTTTGATCACGGCGATCTTCTGGGCACCGCCATCGGTGAGCTCGACCGAGAAGGAGCTCTTGGCCTCGGCACCGCCCTGGTCGCCGCCGCCAGCCGGGGCGGCTGCCACTGCCACGGGGGCAGCTGCGGAAATGCCGTACTCCTGCTCCATGAACTTCACGACGTTGTTGAGCTGCACAACGTTGAGCTTCTCCAAGGCATCAATGACTGCCTTCTCTTCCTTGGAGAGCTCGATCTTCGTGGCTTCGTCTGCCATGGGAAAGTGGGGAAAGGGTAGGGGAAGAAAGAGGAATTTATGCACTGGGAGTTGCGGCGGACTTGCCGGGGACGCCGCCTTTCTCCGCCAGCTCCTTCACGCCGCGGGCGAACCCGGAGAGCGGGGAGCCGCAGAGCATTGCGAACCTGCAGAGCGGCGAGCGGAGCATGCCCACGAACGTGGCGAGCAGCACGTCGCGGCTCGGCATCTTCGCGAGTTCGATGGCCTGCTGTTTCGTGAGGATCTTGCCATCGAAGATGCCGCCGATGATTGCCACCTGCTCGTGATCCTTGCCGAATTTGAACGCGATCTGCGCGCCGGAGAGCGGATCGCCGAAGCTCAAGATGAGCGACACGGCGCCGGGGACTGCGTTCTCCGGGATTTCCGGGAGATTCACCTGCGCGGCGGCGAGCTTTGTGAGCGTCTTCTTCGCCACTTTCATCTCCGCATTCGCCTGGCGCAACCTGTCGCGCAGGTCGGTCACATCTGCAACCGTGAGCCCGATGTAGTGGGCGAACATAATCGATGTTGCTTTGCCCATCTTGGTGACGAGCTCTGCCACTTGCGCCTCTTTTTCTGCACGGGTGAGTGCCATGGGTTCAGAGAAAAAGGAAAGGTCCCCGCCCGGGAGACCAGCGAGGCACACGGCACATTTCACCAAGCCGGGGCCGGATGAACGATGCTGTATGCCTCGGAGGGATTTACCGCCCCGCCTGCGGCGGGAGAACCCTCGGTCTTCGGACGTGAGTGCAATTGTAGGTAGGAATGTTCCCCAGTCAAGAATTTCGAACATCTTTCGTATTCATATTCTCCTGGCTGTTTCTCTGCGTTTGCTTCCGCGGTACATCGCTCTAGAGTGGAGGAGTCCCTTCCTTCCTTCGTATGCGCGTTCTCCTCCAGCGAGTCACCCGTGCGGCAGTGCACATCGATGGCAGGAGTGTCGGTTCCATTGATGCGGGGTACGTGCTCTTCGTTGGTGTCCTCAATGGAGATGCCGAGACAGAGGCTACATGGCTTGCCCGCAAGGTTTCACAGCTCAGGCTGTTCACTGGCCCAGGCGGGCGGATCAATGACCGGAGCATCCTCGAAACGGGTGGCGGCGTTCTCGTGGTTTCCCAGTTCACGCTCGCCGGCACTGCAGAGGACGGCAATCGGCCTGATTACACCGCTGCAGCGCGTCCGGAAGAGGCGGAACCGCTCTACGCTTTTTTCTGCAGTGAGCTCAGGCGCCACGGTATCGCCAGTGTCGAAACGGGGGTGTTCGGTGCGATGATGGAAGTCTCACTCGTCAACGACGGACCGGTGACGCTCCTGCTGGAGAGGGCGCCACGGTAGACGTTGAAATCATGCGTGTCTTCTCCCGTCGCATGTGTGTGAGTTGCCGCCAGTTCTCGCGGACAACAATAGTACCGATCAACAGTGCCGTGGCGAGAGGCAGCCCCGCAGTCGCTCTGGCATACCTGGCAGTGTATGCAGCGAATACAGTGCCGATTCCCGGTATAATCCACATGCTCAGCGCGAGTGCAGCAAGCAGTGCTGTTCGGCGATATCCAAGGCCGATGATGAGCAGGAGCCATGAACCCAGGTCAAGAACCAGTGCAATGTTCGATCGGGAGAATGGCGTGTTTCCCGTTATTCCTGCCGGGAAATTGGTCTGCTGCGCGATCCCGTTCAGAAATTCCCCCAAAGCGTTTCTGCCGAGCAGGTACGGCGTTGCCTGACGGTCGAATTCCCTCCATTCAGCCTGGGAGATTCCCTCGTGTATCGGCACTTGCCAGTAATGGTTGATTGGATGCTGGTTGTTGCAGAGTTCGCTGTCTTTGTGAGTGATGCAGAACTCAGCGAGATATGCCCCCGATGTCTTGTAGTTCGCATGCAAACCGTTCCCGGCCGTTAGCCCCCAGTATTCCCATCCTATGCCGTGGATCACGAAGAGCGTCACTGGCACGAGGAACAATGCGCCTATTGCCATGCGGGACTTCCGTGCTTCGGTCTCTGATGAGGGGAGTATGAACAGCGTGATTCCCAATGTAATCGGGAGCAGGAACCACATGCTTTTTGTACATGTTATGGCAAATGTGAGAAGCCATATCAGTGGTATCGCCTGTGTCACGCGCTTGCCCTTCCCATCAATCCAGACACCTATTGCCCATAGGAGCATCATGAGCGTCCGCAGCAGTGGTTCGGCGAGGAGTTCGCTGCTCAGCGCCCACATTTTTGCCGGGAATAGGAATACCATGAGGCATGCGATGGCTGCGAGGCGCCCGAATCGTCGCCACACTGCGCCGTATGCGATGATGTATGTGATACCCATGAATGCGGCGAGCATTCCTGATGGGTGCACGATGTGTTCCAGTGGCCGCAGTACGAAGAGATACACCGTGCCGACGCCGATGCCCCGGAATGGGATCATCTGCAAATATGCCCCCCAGCTTTGCCCGAATTCCGCGATATACGTCTGGGGTTCGTGCGGGATATTCCAGAAATACTCCGCAAGGAAGCGGTAATCTGCGTGGTCGAACATGTGCACTTGCCATGCGGGCACATATGCGGGGTACACGGCCGTTCTGTACCAGAGCAGCGAGCAGGCGAAGAGCATGGCTGCAATGCCGCATGTCGCGATCGATGCGCTGTTGCTCCGGCATTTGCTACGCATGGTTCGTATCGTACTGTTATTCCGTGTTTCCGTGAATGCGGAGACTTCGCCCCTCTTCGGAATTCCAGTCCACTCTGCGGTGGGTGCGCCGCGTTCCTGAATCCACGGCTTTCCGCTGTGTCTCCTTCGCGTTTTCTGTTACAGTCGGCAGACTCATGGCGTCCAATGTCGCCGCCACCGTTGCGAAGAACATCTTTCTTGCCGTCGAGCGCACCGGCATGCCGTTCGACCGCAATCGGCTGCAGTCCGCGCTCCAGATTGCGAGGGATGTGTACGGAGAGCAGCCGCACTGGAGCGGCGAGCGGCTCATCGAGCATGCGGCCGGTGTTTTGGAAGTTCTCCTCCCGTTCCAGCCCGATGAGGATGCGGTGATTGCATGCCTCCTGCACCACGTGCTCGGGTTGGGGGAGTGGACGCTCGTCGATATCGAGGAGCAGTTCGGGCCGAAGGTACGGTCGCTCGTGAGCGGCGTACATCTGCTCTCGCACGTGACGGTGGAGAATAAACGGCGTCCGATCGAGGATCTCCGCGTGATGCTCCTCAGCGTCTCCGATGACATCCGCACAATCCTCATCGCGCTCTGCGACCGGTGCCACCTCCTCGATCGCATAGACCGTCTGCCGTCGCAGCACCACAGGCGTGTTTCGCTCGACGCGCTCCAGCTCTTCGCACCCGTTGCTGCCCGTTTGGGTATCTACTCGATCAAGCACCGCATGGAATCACAGGCGTTTCCCGTGCTGTACCCGAGCGACGCGGAGCGGCTGCATGCGCTCATTGCCCGCCTGCACGGGCAGCATGGGGATTTCCTTCCCAACACCGCCGAGCGCCTGCGTGAGGAACTCGCGAACCGCGGGCTCACACCGCTCCTCGTCGTCGCGCGGGAGAAGCACCCCTATAGCCTCTTTACGAAGATGCGCCAGAAGAGCGTGACGGACATCACGCACATTTACGATTTCTATGCCTGCCGAGTTGTGCTGCAGACCATCGAGCAGTGTTACCAGGCGCTGGGGATCATCCACCAGATCGGCCGGCCGATTTCGCACCGGTTCAAAGATTACATCTCCTTCCCGAAGCCGAACGGGTACCAGAGCCTTCACACGACGGTCGCGCAGCTGCCGGAGGCTCCTGATGACATGCTCATCGAGGTGCAGGTGCGTACCGAGCAGATGCACCGGGAGGCTGAGTTCGGTATTGCCGCTCACTGGAGTTACAAATCCTACGGTTCCACATTGCGGGCGATGGAGCAGGCGCAGCTGCAGCAGCTCATTACCTCGCAATCGGTTTCCGTGCTCGAGTCGGATGACGAGAGCCCCCGCCTCGCTGATCATATTTTTGTCCTGAGCCCGAAGGGGGACATCATCGAGTTGCCGGAGGGTGCCACACCCCTCGATTTCGCCTTTCAGGTGCATACGGATCTCGGGCTCTCCTTCCGCGGTGCGCGCGTGAACGGGTCGATGGTGCCGATCGACCATGAGCTCGAGAATGGCGATGTGGTGGAGATTCTGCGGAATAAAGAACCAAAACCCTCGACACACTGGTTCCAGTTCCTGCGTCTCTCGTCGGCCCGTTCCAAGCTTAAACGGTACCTCTACCGGCAGGACCGTCCGGCGCTCATCGCGCAGGGACGGCAGCTCGTGAACGAGCTCTTCCGCCGGTACCATCTGCCGCCGCTCGATCAGGATATGACGCAGCTCAAGGAGTGCGATGGTCAGGTTCTCTCTTTCCAGGAACGCGAAGATCTTCTCATGAAGCTCGGGCAGGGATCTGAACGCGTTTCCGCGCTTTTCGATCGCCTCGAAGCGCTTCGCGGTCTTCCACATGCAAAGGGCGAATCCGAGCCGGTGTTCCATGCCCACGAGGGAGAACTTGTGGCGGAACTGGAAGACGGCGTGCCCATGCCGACGCGCTTTGCGAAGTGCTGCAAGCCGCAGGAGAAGCGGATTCCGGAGATCGTCGGAGTGGTGAGCCGCGCTGGCATCGTGATCATCCACGGCCGCGGTTGCGGCATGCTGCGCAACGCGAACCCCGCGCGGCAGATCGGGGCGAAATGGAAGACGAGTCTGTGATCACGCACTCAGGAACTGGTCGATGAGTTTCTCGACGGTTTTCTGCCATTTGAGCTGCTCGTACGCGTTCTGTCCTGGCTCGTACGCGGCTTTCACGCTGCGGCGCTCATCTGGCGGGAGCGGCGCGAGCAGGTCGTCAGCTGCTTTTCGCACTTCTTCCTCTTCCACGCTGATCTGCCGCTGCGCGATGAGTTCCTGCACGGCGAACCGCAGCGTAAGCCGCTGCTCCGCGCGGGAAGTGATTTCCGCCTGGAACTGTTCGGCAGTCTTGCCGCGCTTTTTGAGCCATTGTTCCATGGTGGTTTTCGCCTCTGCGAGCTGCCTCTGCGTTTCCGCGAGGAGGCTTCGCGTTTCATCGGCGATGAGCTCCGGCGCGAGGTCGATGATTGTCGCTTTGCGGATTTCCTCGAGGAGGAGCTGCTCCCTGCGCTGGCGGTCGATCTGCTCTTCCTGCGTCACCATCGACGAGCGGATGGTGTCACGGAATTCCTTCGCTGACGATGTGCGCAAGTGCGCCTTGGCAAATGCGTCATCGAGTATGGGCTGGTGCACCTCCTCCACGTTCTGCACGGTGACGTGGAACGTCACGGGCTTACCGCGCAGGTCCTTCGCTTCGCTCTTCTCCGGGAACGTGAGCGTGAACGTCTTCTCTCCGCCTTTCTGCAGGCCGACGAGTGCATCCTCAAATCCCGGGATGAGCGTCTTGCTCCCCAGAATCGCCTTGTAGCTCTGCGAGCGCGTCTGCGGAATTTCCGTGCCATCGGCGTTCGCTCCCCAGAAGTCCATTGTCACCTGGTCCCCCTCCTTTGCCGGCCGATCCACTTCGGAGAAGGTGCGGTACTTCCCGAGCAGGTAGTCCACCGTCTGATCGACATCTTTTTCTCCCACTGACGGTTCTCTTTTCTCCACCTTGATTTTCTCGAGCCCCTTGAACTTCACCGCGGGTTTTTCCACGAAGGTGATCGTGACTGTGAGCGGATCGCGCTGTACTGCCTGCACGTGCGGCGGGATGATCGGGGCGATGTTGTGCTCGGCGGTGAGGCGCTGGAATGTCTTCGGGAGGAGCTCCCGCACAGTTTCCTCCAGCAGTTCGTCGGGTTTCACGCTTTCGCGGAGCACGTCCGCCGGCGCCTTGCCCGGTCGGAAGCCTTTCAGCTTCACGTTCGCGCCGAGCGACTGCAGTGCCCGCTCTTCGGCGGCCGCTCTGTCCTCCTGCGAGAACACGACCGTGCACTCGACGCGGTTTTTCGGGAGCCGTTTCATTTCCGGGGATTTCGTTGCCATCGCGCGGAGCATACCGGATCACGCGCGGACAGGAAGAGGAAAAGTCCCTGTATCACTTCTGCCTGGCCACGGCGAAAGGCGGGGCGGGTGCAGGACGTGCGGAAGGTCTGGAAGGTGTGGTACGTGTGGGAAGGAATTTGGCAGGCCTTCTGTGCCGTTACGCAAACAGGCTGCGGAGGTCGTTGACCGGTGGAGATTCAGGGATGTCAGTCCCGCTTGCGCCATAGCATGAGGATCGGCGGCGCGATGAAGTACGATGAGTACGTGCCGATGACGATTCCGATGATGAGCGCCAGCACGAACCAGCGAACGCTCTCGGCGGCGAGGAAGTACAACGCGAAGAGCATGATGAGCGTCGAGAACGCAGTGTTGAAGGTGCGCGTGAAAGTCTGATGGAAGCTCTGCGACACGAGATCCTCGAAGCGCACGCGTCCTTCTTGGAGGATCAAGTTCTCCCGGATGCGGTCGAAGATGATAATCGTGTCATTCACCGAGTATCCGATGATTGTGAGGAGCGCCGTGACGTAGAGCGTGTCGAATTCGAACGTCGTGGTATGGCTGAGCACCACGAAGATTCCTGTGGTGATGCAGACGTCGTGGAGCAGTGCGAGTACCGCGGCCACACCGAATTTCCACGAATTCAGGCGCCTTGGGATTTTGCGGAACGCAATGGCGATGTACACGATGATGGCAATGCAGGCGATGCCGAGCGCCACGAGCGATCGCTGTTTCAGGCTTTCCCCGACGGTCGGGCCGATCGTGGTGAACTGGCTCTCCTCCACATTGCCGAGTTCTGCTGTGAGGTGGTTGAAGAGTGCGATGTGCTCCTCGTTACTCAGGGTACGCAAGCGCAGGAAAAAGCTCCCCGTCTTCGTGCGTGCAATCGACACGTTGCCAAGTTCTTGTTCAGATGTGAACGTGCGCAGAGCCATGTCGAGCTCCTCTTTGTTCTTCTCATCGGGGAGCGTGAGTTCCATGAGTGTTCCCCCCGTGAAATCGATGCTGAGACTTGGCCCCGGCACGATGAAGATCGCGATGCTCGCGAGCACGAGGACCATCGAGATGCCGAAGAGGGTTTTTCCAAGCTTGATGAAGTTCATACAGAGGAGGTTTTGTAAGGCCGCGAGTGTAGAAGGAGGCCCGGCATTTTGCCAAGAGAATTCCCCATTCACTCGTGTGTGAAGGAGAGCGATGTTACGGCGTTGCCGCCAGTGAACTTCCATTGCACGGTGCTCCCCGCGCCAAAAAGCACGTTCCACGGTGGCGCAGAGAGCGCAGGAAACTGCGGGACGAATGACTGCATGTGTGCCTGCAGCCATCCAACATCCACCGCGCCCTCGGCCAGCACAACAGATTTTTCTGCCAGAGCCTGCCACTGATCACGCGGGTCCGGGCGCGTGCCTCCGCGCATCATTGCTTCCGCGAGCTGTTCATCGGTGGCGACGATGAGCTCGGAGCCCCGCGTTGCCGTCGTGAGCCGTGGCGCCTGCCCGTGCGGCATGTTCCGCACGTCCCATCCGTTTCTCTCGCCTGCTTGTGCGGTGGGGGGTGCCTGCAGGCGGATGGTGGTCGAGGGGAAACGGTCATCGAACGTGTATGATTGCACGTCGAACTGCGGCTGGCGTTCGAGGACGGATCCCCAGAGCCGCTCGACTGTGTCCGCAATGCGTTCCTCCTCCGCTTTGACGCGCATGCCAACAATGAGCGTGCCGCTCCCGTTTTTGGCGGCGGCAATCGTCGCTTCCCCCGCGAGCAGCGGAACAAGATCGAATTCCCAGCTCACGGCATCTCCGAGTGTTTCTCGTATTGCTGCCTGCAGGCGCAGAGCGAGAAGTTGCCGCTCGGGGCCTGTCATGATCAAGCAGAGCGCCACTTCGCATCGTTCGAGCAATGCATTCCCTGCAATGGCAAGAACTGTCCCGGATCCTGTAACGATCTGCGGCGTGCCGGTCATTCCACGATGGTCAACCGGGAGTTCTTCATACCGGTCGATGCGCCAGTCGCCCGGCGTGTTCTGCGTGATTGCGGCGAAACGCGCATCCCCGAGAAGGAGGCTGCGCACGGTCTGTTCATCCTTGTTCTCCGTGGCCGGCATCTTGTCCGCGCGCAGGTAGAGCCAGCCCGCATCGTTCCGGCGGCCGCGTGCGAGTGCCCGGAATGGCGCGAGCTGCGAGAGAAATCCATCTGCCGATTGCACTGCGCGGAGTACAGCTGAGTCCGTTGCTGTCACGTGGAACGGAGGCAGGCGGTCCGGGCTGCTCCCCGGTGCGCGAGAGAATGCAATTGCGCCGGTCGTGCCGTCCGGCAGCGCAACGACAGCAATCGCTTCGGTCCCCTCCGGCGCGGTCAATGCGGCCGCCGCAGGGAATTCCCGGCGCAGTATTTCCGTGAGTTCCGGCGACGGCGCCGCAAGGAGCGCAATGGTCTCGTGCGCCGGCAGCACGTCGCTCACATCCTTCGATTGCACTGTGAGCAGGTTCGTCGTCGTCACGAACAGCGCCAGCAGGAGTGCGCTTCCGAGCAGCGCGAGCATGACGATGCCGGCGGTTCGCAGCGATGAGGCAAATGGCATGTGCCGCTTAGTCTGCCATAAGGTATCCACAGAGTCCTGCCCTTTGTTCGGGCGCAGGAAGACCACTTGAGTCTTTATGGAAAAACTGCTATGCTGTTTGGATTTCTCCGAGATCTTCGGGAGATCAACGGTCATTCACACCCACAACAACCGTAGAGAGGACGATGCGCGCGCATTCGTGCCCATCGTCCTCTCTGCTGTGAAACGTCGTCCCGCGGATGAGAGGCCGCTCCCCGGGATGCACCCCCCTCCTCCCCATGGATCCCTCCGCACTTGCGGGGTCCCGCGATCCTGGCACGGGGACCTCGGCGGGTTCCGAGGAGAAACAAGAGACCCGATCACGGCAGCACGAGCCGCAGGCTCCTCCCTGCAGTCCGCTTCTAGTCACCAGCTCAGTGGCCCATCGTTGTCACCGATAGCTGAGGAAGTGAGACAAAAAAAATACAAAAAAGACCAGAGGCTATATCTGGTCTTTTTTGCAGTTCCTGTGGAGCGGTGCGTGCGCGATTCATAGCGTTTCGGTGGAACGCAGCCGGTGAGTTCGCTACACTCGCCCCGTGAGCAAATTCTCCATTCTCCGGGAAGTCTGGCTCTTCCTTAAGGTGCGGAAGAAGTGGTGGCTCCTGCCGCTTCTCATGATGTTTGTGCTCCTCGGGATGCTCCTTGTTTTTGCGCAGACATCTCCTCTCGCGCCGTTCATCTACACGGTCTTCTAGCATACCGATGCGCCTGCCTCCGCCGTTCCGGCAGCTCTGGTCGCTCTGGCTCGCGTTCAGTCATGCCTTGGGCAGGGTGATGAGCGTTGTGCTCCTCACTGTTCTTTGGGTTACCGTCATCGGGGCGTACGGGATCTGTTACAAGGTCATCATGCTGTTCCGGCGGCGCCGTGAATCTTCCTCTCTCTGGGTGCCTATCCCCGAGCAGGGTCCGGAGGATCTGCTCCAGCAATTCTAGCGTCCATGGCTGCGCGTCCGACGTACATCCTCGGCCTCTCGTGCTACTACCATGACAGTGCAGCGGTTCTGCTCAAGGACGGCGAGATTCTCTTCGCCGCGCAGGAGGAGCGGTATTCCCGCAAGAAGCATGATGCCCGGTTCCCGGTGCACGCGGTTCGGCACGCGCTCGATTTCGCGGGGATCAGTGTCGCCGATCTCTCCGCGGTCGCGTTTTACGACAAGCCGCTCCTCAAGTTCTTCGACCGCATGTTCCAGACGTTCATCAAGGTGTGGCCGCGGGGATTCCTGCAGTACCAATACGCCATGCAGGAGTGGCTCCGCGACAAGCTGTGGACACGGCAGAACATCCAGAAGGAACTCCACGGGTACAGAGGCGAGGTGTTCTTCTCGTCGCACCACTTCTCCCATGCCGCATCCACGTACTACGTTTCCGGATTCCCGGACGCGACGGTCGTCACGGTGGATGGCGTGGGGGAATGGGGGACGACGAGCATCGGGTACGGTCAGGGGGATGTGCTGCGTCTCACGCAGGAGATCCACTACCCGCATTCGCTCGGGCTGCTCTACTCGGCGCTGACGTACTACCTCGGGTTCAAGGTGAACAGCGCGGAGTACAAGGTTATGGGCCTCGCGCCGTACGGCGAGCCGCGGTACATCGATCACATCCGCAAACTCATTCACCTGCAGCCGGATGGCAGCTACGCGCTCGACATGCAGTACTTCGAGTATGAGTACGGCATGCGCATGGCCGGCCGCCGCCTGGAGCGTCTGTTCGGCCAGCCGCGCCGTGAGCAGGAAGGCGAACTCACGCAGTTCCACAAAGATGTCGCGCGTTCCCTGCAGGTTGTCACGGAAGAGGTGATGCTCGGCATTGTCCGCCACGCCAAGGAGGTGCATCCATCGGATCACCTCTGTCTTGCCGGCGGCGTGGCGCTCAACTGCGTGGCGAATGGCGCCATTCTCCGTTCGGGGCTCTTCAAGGATCTCTTTATCCAGCCTGCCGCGGGCGATGCGGGTGGTGCGCTCGGTTGTGCGCTCGATGTGTGGATCCGCCACTTCGGCGGCGCACGCCCGGAACCGCTCTCCCACGTGTTCCTCGGCACGCAGTACGCTACGGAGGATATCCGCGCGTTCCTGCAGAAGCGCGGAGTGCCGTTCGAGGAGATCCCCGGAGGAGAGCTGCCGGAGCGTGTTGCGGCGCTCCTTGAAGGCGAGAATGTTATCGGCTGGTTCCAGGGGCGCATGGAGTTCGGACCCCGGGCGCTCGGGAACCGCAGCATCATCGCCGACGCGCGCAATCCGGAGAACTGGCGCAAGGTGAACCTGAAGATCAAATTCCGCGAGGATTTTCGTCCTTTCGCCCCCACAGTGCTCGAGGAACGTGCGGCGGACTACTTCGATCTTCACTGCGAGAGCCCATACATGCTGCTTGTCGCAGATGTGCACCCGGATCGCCGGGCCGAGATTCCCGCAGTGACGCACGTGGATGGCTCCGCGCGCATCCAGACGATCCGCCGCGGCCAGAATCCGCGGTACTATGATCTCCTCAAGGCGTTCGAGCGGCGAACCGGCTGCCCGGTGATCATCAACACATCGTTCAACGTCCGTGGGGAACCGATCGTGGAGTCCCCGGAGAATGCCCTGCACTGCTTCCTTCACACGCAGATGGATTACCTTGTCCTTGGGAACTTCCTCATCGACAAGCGGCGCATGCCGAAAGCAGAGGATGCCAAGCAGGAGGAGTACCTGCGGACGTTTGAGCTGGATTGAGCACTACAGCGCGTTGAGTTGCCCCTTTGCCTCGGTAAGGAAGGGGTCGAGGGAGACAGCTTTCTCGTAGGCTGCGCGCGCTCCTTCTGCATCTCCTGTTTTCCTCAGCATGTCCCCGAGCAGTGCGTGCGCGCGCCCGAGGTCCGGGAACCGCTCGACCGCGGCCTTTGCGGCGAGCACAGCGCGCTCGTTCTCCCCGAGGGCCAGACTCGTTTCCGCGAGCCCCTCGAACATGTCGAACGTCGCGTTCTCTGCCTGTACGAGGATGGCGTACTGCTCGAGTGCGAGCGTGCCCTTCCCCGCGCGGAGTGCCTGCGTGGCAAGTTCCTTGCGCACTTCCGCCGCGGGTTCAAAACCGTTGGCAATGGCGTACTCCAGGAACGTGATCGCGTTCGCGGGATCTTCCGCCGCGCCGTACGCGCGGCCGAGAAAGTACTGCGTTTCCGGTTTTTGCGGGTCGATTTGGTACGCTTGCTCGAGCGAGAGGATCGCCTGCTGCGGCCTTTCGGTCGCGAGTTCACAGTATCCCTGCACGATCCATGCGTCGCGGTAGTCGCTCTGCTGTTGCGTTACCTGCGTGAGGAGCGGCAATGCCAGCTCGCATTCCTGCACTTGGGCGAGTGCGCGAGAGAGGAGCGTGACCAGGTGGATCTCCGGGCTCTCGGGGAAGAGGGCGTACTCGTCGTACGCGGCCTGGAGCGTGCGGGCGTTGGCACGAAGCGACGGTTCCCAGCCGTTCACGACGGCGGCGAGTTCCTGCACTGCCCGTTCGTGATTGCCTTCCACGATGCCGAGGAGTGCGAGACCGTAATGTTTCTGCGGGGATTCCTCGGCGCTCTCGAGGAGCGTGCGAGCCTTCACAAGCTCGCCGGTGCGCAAGTGCACGATGCTCTCGAGGAGCAGGAGGTCTTCCGGCTTCGCCCCGTCGCTCTTCATCCGCTTGATCGTCGCACGTGCACCTTCCGTATCTCGCCGCTGCAGCTGCGCCTGCGCGAGTTTGCGCAGGGCAGGCAGCTCGCCGCCGGCTTCCACGGCGAGCTCGTATTCATGCTGTGCTTCTGTCCATTCCCCTTGCAGCGCGAGCAGGTCTCCTTGCCGCAGGTGCGCGATGGCAGCATCCCCCTGCAGGAGCGGATCGGTGTTCTGGATAGCCGGTTGCAGGCGCGCCTGCACCGAGGACGCCGTACCGTTCTCCGTGCCGCGCTGGATCACGCGGGCGGATTGCGCGAGCTGCAGCCAGAGAAATCCAATGAGCGCTCCCGCGCAGAGGAGAGCGAGCACGATGGGGGCGAGCACCCGGGCTGGGATCTTCATCGGAGGCACAGCCTAGCAGCACTCGCTCGGTTCCAGCCAGCGAGGATTGTTGGCATCACGCGCGCTTACTCAGACTTTTTCTTCTTTGTGGTCTTCTCGATCGAAGGGCTGAGTTCGCCGTCTTCTGCGGCGCTTACAGCGCCATCCATGGATGCGCGTGCGGCGGCTTCCGCGAGGTGCTTCGGGATCACCGCTTCCACCGCGCCCCAGGAAACGTCGCCATCTTTCGGCAGGAGAATCGTCACCTGGTCGCCCACTTCGGCGCGGTAGAACGTCACCGAAGCGAGGAGCACGCGGTAGGCCTTGCCTTCCGCGAGCACTTTGTACTGGCCGTCCTCCTGGATGAGGACGCCAACGATGCTGCGCCGCGGCACGGGTGCGATCTGCTTGTAGATGAATTTCCCTTCATCCGTGATGGTGAGTTTCATCCCGTCACCTTCCACCAGCTTGCTCTTGCTCGCGTAGTTGGCCGGGACGGGGTAGGTCTGGCCGTTGGCATCCACCATGTTCTGGCCGTCGAAGATGCCCTCCACTGTCCGGCCGCTCACCGGCCCGGCATCCATGCGCTGCGCCCTCGTCACGAGGCGCTCGCGGGAGCTATCGCTCACGCCGGTCATCTCGCGCAGGAGCGAATTCGCCGTTTTGAGTGATGCCTGAGCGGACTCGAGGAGTTCCTGGATCTGGAGGAGAGTGTCGGACATGGTGATGGTGGTGGTTTACGCCAGTGGGGAAACCGCAACTTCGAGGGGCGTTCTGCTCAATTGTTCCTTCATCTGAGTTTCTGTGAGGAGCCCCGCTTGTGCGCCGAGTGCACTGACGACACTCGCTGCGTTTATCGTACCAGCGCGCAGCGCTGTTGGCAAGTTTTGTCCGCACACGAGTGCCCATGTCATGCCCGTGCCGAACGCGTCCCCGGCGCCGGTGGTATCGATCACGTCGGTCTTCGGCACAACCGGGCAGTGGTAGAGCTTCGCGCCGTCCGTTGCCGCCGCGCCGTTCCCGCCGTCGGTGACACAGACGATTTTTGCGCCGCACTTGTGCAGTATTGCGAGTGCCTCTTCCGTGCCGCTGCATCCTGTGAAGCGAAGTGCTTCCTCCTTATTGAGGAGCAGGAGGTCGGTCTGTGCGAGGAGCTGCGCGATGTATTCCTCCTGTATTCCCGCATCGATCTGACACCCGCCTGGATTCCAGCTAAAGCGGATGCCGCTGTCTTTGGTGAGGATATCCACGATGTCATCCTGGATGACGCAAGAATTCTCCTGGATGTGGTTCAGGAACACCCAGTCCATGTCCCGCACGGCTTCCCGGTTGAACGTGGCGTCGTGCAGGTGCTCATTGGCCCCCGGCTCGTAGAGGATGGTGCGTTCCCCGCTGCTTGCGGAGAGGATGATCGAGAAGCTCGACACCTCGTTCTCCACGATGGTGGCGCAGCGCGTATCCACTCCTTCGCGCTGAAAGTTCGCGAGGAGCTTCTGCCCCCACTGGTCATCCGCCAGCACGCCGCAGAATTTGGCATCGCAGCCGAGGCGGGCGAGGCCTACTGCGGTGTTCGAGGCGCCGCCGCCGCAAGTCTCCACCACATTCTGCACGCGGATTTTCTCGCCAAGCGGAAGATTGAACACTTTCTTTCCGTCCACCGTTCGCACGACATCCGATCCCGTCTGAACGAAGAGATCGTACGTGGCTCCGCCGATCGATATCGTGCGCTTCCTCGGCATGGTCGCGTCACGGAATGTTCAGGTTGTTCCCGTTCGCCGTGCCAGTGTACTGCTGCTGCATCCTGCGGAGGAACACGTCGGTTGTCCGGATGGACTGGCGTCGCTGGTGCAGGAACCATCCGCATCCCACGATGGCAGCAATGCCGATCCACCATGCGAGGTGGGGAATGCCCGTGGTCGGCTGGCTCGGCGCGCCGCCGTGCGTGCTGATCGGCGGCACGGGATCCTGCACGACCGCGCTCTCGAGTCCCGGCGGAATGGGGTCAGCCGGGCCCGGCTGGAATCCGCCGAACTGCGATGTCGGCGTGCCGTCGGCTTCCGCCGCGAAGTCCCGCAGGATTTCCCCGGTCGTCGTTACCGGCGTGAGGCGGATAAAGTACATCACGTCGTTCAAGAGGTCGCGCATCGCGTACGTCGTCAGATCACCGTTAATTGTGCGCTCTTCTGTGAGGTTGCTCTGCTCGATGCCGTACTCGAGGAGGTAGCTTGCGAGCGGCAGGTCGTCTCCGAGGTCAGTCCACTCCAGCGTGAGGCTGGTGTTGCCGGGTGTCACGGTGATCGTGAGGCCGAGGATTGTTACTTGGATGATTTCGCTCTTCTGCTCGCTCTCCAGATCCCCGCGCCTCGCCGTGACCGCGAAGGAGTAGGCCTTGCCTGGCTTGAGCCCCGCGATGGTCGCTGCCGTTGTGTTGGCGTCCGTTTCCAGCGTGTGCCCGAAGTCCGTGGCACTCTCTCCCACGTAGATCCGGTATCCGTCGATAGGATCGTCGCCCTCTTCCAGTTCCACCGGATCCCATTGCAAGAATGCCGCGCTCGGTTTGGCCTCTCCACTGACGTTCTGAACCTGCGGCAGCCCCTTGCTGCGCACCTCAATAGTGCTCACGATCTCGCGTTCGTTGCCCGCGATGTCCGTCGCGCGCAGTACGGGCTGGTACGTGCCCTGGTCCGCGAATGCGAAGAGGAGCTGGTACGTTCCGGACGCGGTGAGTACCGGTGCGAGCGGATAGGCTTCTCCCTCGACTTCCAGAGCCACGGTCGCGATGCCTCTGCCATTATCCTTCGTTTCCACCAGCACGAGCACGTCTTCCCCTTCCACAGGGCTGCTCGGCGTGTAGGTGAATTTGAGGATCTGTGGGGGTTCGCGGTCCAGGCGGATGCGCAGGTTTCCGGAGTCGTTCCGTCCCGACTCGTCCCGCACGCGGAGCGTGTGGTCCACCTGGTCGGAATTCAGCGCAATTGCAATGGAGAACTTCCCCTCTGCATCGGATTCTCCGTACGCGTCTTCCTGTCCGCCGGTCACGATGAGGTTCACGAACGGCTGCGCCGTTCCCTCCACCGTGATGTTCGTGTCGTTTACCATGCTGTCCTGCTCGGGGCTTACGATGGTGATTGTTTGCTGCGTTTGGGTTTGCACGTCCCCCGTGACCATCACTGATGTCTGGCCGCTCACCCCCGGGTTCCGGCTGTCCTGCGCGTAGATCACCTGCTCGCCCGGCGTCGCGAAGCGCAAACCGAGCACGAGCGTCTTGCGGCCGAGATCCGAACCGCGGAACGTCACTTCCCCGAAGCTCGGGAGAATGGCATTCGGGTCCGTCGAGGCGAGTTCCACCGTTCCGGTGTAGTCCTCCACGATGTTGCCGTTCCGATCGATGGCGGTGATCGTGAGGTTCTCGTCGACGTTCACCTTCATCTGTCGTGGGGCATCCACCACGAAGCTCTCCACCACGTCGAAACTGCCCACCTGCCCGTAGAGGGCGCGGCCAGCGACGCTCCCGATGAGCTGATTACCGTAGTACTCCTGCTGTACAGGAGCATAGCCGTACACCGCCGGGCCGCCGCTCGCGCCGAATGCACGAACAACTTCGAGCGTTGCGGACGCATCGAGCGTATGGCCGCTCAGCAGATCCACGGCGCGCAGCGTGCGCGTGCCTGCATCGGTTGCTTCCACCATGAACTGCTGCTCGCCGCGGTCATCTGTCTGCTCGCTGAGTGCCGTGATGCTGTCTCCGCTCTCGCTGGAGATCAGCCGCACCGGGCGGTCGGCGATGGTATTCCCGTAGCGATCCCGGAGGATGACACTGACTGCCGTTTCTTCGCCAGGAGCCGCTGTATCGTTCTCCGTCTGGATGGTGGATGTGCGGAGATCCACGGTGTCCGGCAGCACGGTGAACGTGGTTTCCGCTGCGATACTGCCTTCCATTTCCAGCGTGACCGCGTAGACGCCTGCTTCCTCTGTTTCCTGCCCGCGCAGGTGCACGGTTGCGTTGCTGCCGGATCCGCTTGCGATCTCCTGCACGATTTCCCCGCCATAGGGGGGGAGCACGACGAGCGTCGCCTCCGCCGTGAGTCCCTGTACGGTGATATCCGTGCCGAGACCGGCGACGGAATCCCCCGCGCTGAGCGTTGCCGCGCTCGCGCAGACCGGGAGGAGGAGCGCTGCGCAGGTGAGGAGAATGGTGTGTGTTTGCCGAGAGATCATCGAAGTATTGTAGCAGTATTCGTGGTTTTGCTCAATTCTCCATAGAGATTCTTTGTACTGTTTCCTGTCTTTGTCCAGTTCTCCTCTCTGCGGTGCCGCGTACCCGTTGGCCACTGGAAGTCGGCCGGGGTACAATCGTTTCCATGCGACGCGCGTGGCTTGCTCTGGGTATTGCCCTGATGGTTGCGGGATGCAGCGGCAGCGGTGGCACTGCGGCGCAGTGCGACAAACAGTACTGGGATCCAGCGGAATCCATTGGGCTCTGCATTCCGCAGAAGTGGGGGGTCGTTGACCGCGAAACACTTCGCCAGCGCGGCGTTCCCGACGATACGATCGTTGCCTTCCAGGCTGAGGACGCCGTTTCAGGACACTTTCCCACTGTGACGGTGACGAAGGAAATTCTGGAACAGGGGGCGACTGCCGAAGCGTACAGCGAAGCGAGCGTCCGTTCCGTTACGGTGCTGCCGGGGTACGCGCTCATCGAGAGCACGCCGGTTACGGTGGCAGGGGAAGCTGTCCGCTTGCATGTCTTCACCGCGCAGCCCATTGCCGATGAGCCTGTGCGGAGGTTCTACCAGGTCGGCATTGCGCGGCAGAACATGGGGTACGCAGTCACTGCCACGGCTCCGGTTTCCGTTTCCGATAGTTTGGAGCAGGAGCTCTTTCTTATCCTCCAGAGCGTGACGTTCTCCTCGGAGGAGGAGGCGGAGGCGTGACTTCCCCCCTTTTTCTTTGTCTGCCCGACAAAGAAAACGTACCGCGTGCCAAAGCCTTTTCGCTTGCCCCTTCACCCCCCGTGTAGGGAAAAGAGAGCTCATGAGAGAAAAATCGTAGGTTTGTCTCTCATATTCCTTGGAGGTGCCGGTGGGAATCGAACCCACGAGTGAGGGTTTTGCAGACCCTTGCCTTACCACTTGGCTACGGCACCGCTGACCGCGGTGAGCATAGGCAAACTCGTCCGTTCTGGAAAGGGCGATATCCCTACTCTTTTCTCCTCATGACGCGTTGAACACGAGCGCTTCCGGCGCGAAGATCAGGAGCATCCCGAGGATATACATGAGGAAACCACCGAAGATCAACGTGAACCGCGCGTACTTCTTCGTAAGGCCGCTCGCGTGCAGCGTGAGTACCGCAATTGCGAAGATCACGATGTCATCCAACATATAGAGCAGGATGTAGAGCGCCATGTATCCGTAGCGGGCCAGGTGGCTCACGCTGTTGAATGCGAGGATCTGCGTGAACACGGCCGGGAGCCCCGCCGTGCACACGAGCTCGATCATGTTCACGGAGACGGCGAGCACCGCGACTCCCAGGATCATCAAAGGCCATGCAGTGATGTGCAGGATCGCGCGCATGCGGTCGATCGTGCGGCGGCGCTGGTCCATATCGGTCACCTGGCAGGCATTCGGATCCTTTCCGAATGCCTCGTAGAGGTAGAACCCGCCTCCGCCGATCGCGACGAGGCCGATGATTTTCTGCACCCACACGTTGTAACCGATGATCAGGAACGCGTTGAGCCAGGCGGCGATGAAGAGGTAGTACACAACCCCGCTTACGAGGAGGAACGTTCCGCCGATTGCCCATACCTTACGCATGTCCTTCGTATTGATGAGCAGCGTGAGCAGTGTGATGAGCACCCACATTGCGCACGGGTTGAAGCCATCGAGGAACCCGAGGAGGATGGAGAGCATGGGGAGCGAGAGGAGCGTGAGATCCACTTCTCCGAGGATCGGCAAATTGAAGACGAACTGGTCGAGATCCGTCTCGCAGCCTTCTGTGCAGATGCCCTCCGCAGTTTCCACTTTTGCATTCTGTTCCGACGCGAGGAATGCCTGGAACGGCATGCATCCTTCCCCGGAATTCCGGCAGGTGGTGAGGAGGAATGTGAGCAGTTGCCCGGTTGTTTCGTCATCTTTGTACCCTTGCACTACGCGGCCGTTGATATAGATCGTCGGTACCCCCTGCTGCAGGGATGGCGCGTGTTTCTGGAGATCCGCGAAGAGCTTCTGGCTCTCTGGCGTGGAAATCTCGTGGTACTGCACGTTCCATTCCTGCGCCGCTGCGAATGCCTCGAAAGCGGCGCAGTGGGGGCACTGGTTGCTCACGAACGCGACGATCGCAGCATCCTCCGCTGCCGGGGGGGTCGCTGGTACCGTGCCCGCTCCGTCAAACGCGCGCCGGGGGAAGAGTATTCCCAGGACGATCACGGGGATGAATGCGATGAGGAGCGAGAGGATGAGGCGTTTATTCATGCCGGGAGATTCTACCCGAATGCCGGCCGCAGGACAGATTTTTTACCGCAAAGTGCTGTGTATCATCCAATGTCCGGATTCCTTGACGCGGGGGGCGGGAGTGCTAGGTTCATGCACAATGCATGCTGCCCCTGCTTCCATGCCGGCATGTATCGGGTCTGCGCCCTGTGCGGTCTCTGCTGAAAAAGAGCCCATGGTTTCCCGCGAGACTGTATGCGGAGAGGTGGAGCAGATCGCACGTTCGTTCGATGACGAGGCTCTCTCCCGCGTCGCGGGTGCCCGCGAATGTTTCGCGCAGCTCGCGGCGTACGCGAGAGACCACATGCTGCCGGCGGGCCAGGAGTATTCCCAGGCGGATGTGCAAATGCTCCTCGACGTGTTCCGCACATTCCTCGGCACCATTCACGACGTGTACGCCGACGTGCAGGCGTATGAGGAGCAATCGCTTTTCCTCTTCGCGGGGCGCCTTGCCGTGGATGAATTTGCGAGTCTGCTCCAGAAACACATCGTGAATGCCGATGCCGCGAGGTCCATCTGCCACGTGTTTCACCGCCGCATCAACAATGCGTACAAAGTCCCGCGGTCGCGGGAACCAGATTCTGGGGGCACGGCGCGCACGCAGTGCGAGCATATCCGGAGCGTGGTGGCGCAGTGTTTCGAGGGGCACCGTTGGCCGTTCTACCTTGCGGAATGCGCCGAACTCGCTGCGGATCATGCGCAGGAAGAAATGGATGTATGGGCGCGCGTTGCCAACGGTGACGCATGGCCTGCCGCGGATCGTTTGCGTGCGGCGCTCGCGCATGCGGAGCGCTTGCTCCTGCGGGCGCAGGAAGCATCTCCCGCCGCTGAGCGGAATGGGGGGATCGAACACCGTATTGAGCGCGTCCGGTCGTATCTCCGGGAAACGAATGGGCGCCTCTTACGGCTGGTAGGAGAAGCTGTGTGAAGATCCCGGCTGTTTCGCCGTGCGGCGTGATCTTGCTTCGCAGGATTTTTCATGTACAATCGCCGAAATACCATCACTCCGCATGGAGAAAGAGCGCCCCATTCTGCCGGCATCCAGCAATCCGAAGGACTTCGTCATCGCGACGATGGGCAGCCACTCGGCGCTCCAGATCCTGAAGGGTGCGCGGGATGAAGGCATGCGGAACCTCGTGATTTGCAAGGAAGGATCGGAACGCCCGTACAAGAGCTTCGGCGTTGCGGACGAGGTCCTTACGGTTCCGGACTGGTCTGCGTGGAACGATGCTCTGGAGGAGGAGCTCATCAAGCGGAACGCCATCATCATCCCGCACGGATCCTTCATCGCGTATCTCGGGCATGAGCGTGTTCGCGCCATGCGGACGATGTACTACGGTACCAAGGAGATTCTCCAGTGGGAGTCCGATCGCACCATGGAGCGTGAGTGGCTCCAGCGTGCGCAGCTTAAACTGCCAAAAGTCTTCGCGAAGCCGGAGGACATCGATAAGCCGGTGATTGTAAAATTCCACGGTGCGGGTGGCGGGTTTGGGTACTTCGTCGTGAAGACGCCTGAGCAGTTCTACGAGGTGAAGGAGCGTAAGTATCCGGATCAGAACGATTTTGTCATCCAGGAATACATCCTTGGCGTGCCGCTCTATGCGCACTACTTCTACTCTCCTGTCACGGGGGAGCTGGAGATCATGAGCTTCGACAAGCGGTACGAGTCTAATGCGGATTCCATCGGCCGCATCAAGGCACAGGATCAGCTGACGGCGAACATCCACACGAGCTACACGATCGTGGGCAACATTCCGCTCGTTGTTCGGGAATCGCTGCTGCCGCAGTTCTTCGCAATGGGCGAGCGCGTCGTTGCCGTGAGCAAGGAGCTCTGCGGCAAGGGGCTCTTCGGTCCGTTCTGTCTGGAGATGATCGTCACGCGGAAGCTCGAGGTATTCGTGTTCGAAATCAGCGCGCGCATCGTCGCCGGCACGAACCCCTTCATCGAAGGTTCGCCCTACACGGCGCTCAAATACGGCGAGCCGATGAGCACCGGCCGCCGCATTGCGCGCGACATCAAGCAGGCGGTCGAGCTTGGAAAACTGGAGGCAGTCCTTGGGTGATCTTGCAGTAGTGGCCTGTCGCATTCCCCTGCGATCGGAGCAGGTACTTGCCGTCATTCCCAGCCGGAGTACCCTGCGTTCCTATGCAAGAAAACGTTCCACCAGCGGACCGGCGCGAGGATTTCCCCATCGCGACGTTCAGGCATCTCGAACAGGGGATTATCGTGCCGCTCCGGCGGCGCGCGATGACGCTGGCAACACAGCATGCAGATCGTCGTCAGCCGGGTGCCTCCATTTTCACTGTGGGGAGGGAGGATATCGATGCGGGTTTGTAGGCTGCGTTCGAGGAGCTCAGGGCAGGGCGGAGCCAGTTGCCCGATGCAGGCATGCAGTGATGGCAAGGGGTGCCCTGCGGGAAATCCATCGGCTCTTTCCTTGTGCGGCGGCGTCCTTTCCGTACACTGCCGCTCCCATGCAGCTCAAGCGCAATCCGAATATCGTCGATGTCCGTTCCCTCGATGCCGTGGATACGGAGCTTGCTGACGCGGTTCTCGCTCTCGGCTCCGGCATGGAAGGCGATCACCTGGAAGCCGTGCGCCGGCGGAAGTCCGCGGAAGTCCGCCTTGCCGTGCAGTATCTGCTCCTTGCGGACGGGCGCAACGCGCCGATTCTCCGCGATGCCGCTGAACGGCTGAGCTCCGGTCCGCTCAAGCGGATGGTTGCGAAGTACTTCCTCCAGCACCGTGAACGGTACGTGGAAGAGCACGTGCGCTGGGCTGTTAAGGTTGTTGCCGGTGTCCGCTACATCGAAGACACCAGGTGATTCCTCCGGTGTCATGCGGTACAATCCGTGCATGGACGCCGAGGCACTGCTCACAGGGTACGACACCGATCACCTCACTGTCGGCGCGCTTGGCGGCCACAGTGGGCTGGATACCGCGCACGGCGCGAAGCAGTTCGGTTTCCGCACGGCAATCGTTGCCCAGCAGGGGCGGCACCGCACGTACGAGCGGCACACGGTGCGGGAGGCTGATACCGATTACGAGCGCGGGTGCATCGACAAGCTCATCATCGTGCCGAAGTTCGCAGATATCCTCACGGCCGAGGTACAGGAGGAGCTGCGCTCCCTCAACACTATCTTCATCCACAACCGGTACTTCTGGGTGTACTTCAAGGATTACGCCGCGGTGGAGCAGGAGCTTCGCGTGCCGATCTTCGGCTCGCGGCACCTCATCAAACTGGAGGAGCGCGACCAGCCGTACAACCAGTACCATCTCCTGCAAGATGCCGGAATCCGCATCCCGAAGATTTTCGCGAAACCGGGAGACATCGACCGCCCCGTGCTCGTGAAGGCGAGCGAGGCAAAACGCGGGTACGAGCGGGCGTTCTTCATTGCGGGGAACGCTGCATCCTACAAAGCAGAAGGCGAACGTCTGGAGAAGGAGGGAAAGGTCTCCAGGGACTGGCGCAAAGCCCCCATCGAAGAGTTCATTGTCGGGGCGCCGGTGAACTTTAACTTCTTCTACTCCCCACTCACGGGCGAGCTGGAGCTCCTCGGCACCGATACCCGGCGGCAGACGAACCTCGACGGGTTCCTCCGCATGGTTGCGCCGGAGCAGGAGAAGGCGCTCCGGTCGGGGATCGATCTCAAGATGATCGAGACGGGGCACATCGCCTGCACGGTGAAGGAATCGCTCCTCGAGAAGGCATACGATCTCGGCGAGCGCTTCGTGAAGGCTGTACAGAAACTCCCGAAGAAAGTGGATCCGGCTGGCAAGGGCATCATCGGGCCTTTCGCTTTGCAGGGCGCGGTGGTGGCGGAGGATGGCAAGGAGGATATTGTCATTTTCGATGTCTCCTTACGCATCCCCGGGTCCCCCGGGATCGCCGCCACGCCGTACTCCGGTTACCTGTACGCGAGTTCCATGAGCATGGGCGAGCGCATTGGGCTGGAACTCAAGCGGGCAGTGCAGGAAAAACGGCTCGCGGAGATCGTGACGTGAGGGCTCTTGCGCGGTATACTGTCCCGTGGGTTTGGGGCTGTAGCTCAGCTGGCTAGAGCGCCTGCTTTGCAAGCAGGAGGTCAGGGGTTCGATTCCCCTCAGCTCCACCAATTCTTTGCCACTTCACTCTCTGCCCAAGAGTGGTAGTGTGGTTTCTTGACCATGCGGGAGTTCCCCTTCCACGTTTACAGCTACTGCCATCCTCAAAGAACTATTGGCGCGGAAGGGTTCGATGATATCGATGCCGCGCAGCGATTCGTTGATCGTCTCCTCGCCAGCCCCGCCGTGACGGATCTCGTGATCGTGGATGTGCACCAGAGAGTGCAGCAGACACTCCGCGGGGTTCTCTGGCCGTTCGAGGACATGCTGCGTCCAAAGTACAACGGCACGCTCAAGAGCGGTTGCCTGCTGGCGGATGCAACGGACACAGAGTCGCCTGCGGATGTGCCGTCTCAACCAGTATCAGCGGCGGTACCTCAGTAGTCGAAGGGCCCTGTAGGTTCCGGGACTTCCTGCTTGAAGGCGAACGGCAGAATCCACCGCACGGGCGTGAAGAAGAATTCCTGCGTGCCGGTGATGGTTGCGAGGCTCCAGAAGAAGATGAGGATGGCGACAATGACAATGACGCCGTAGATGCCGCCGAGCGGCCGCATCCATTCCTGATCGCCGAGTGAATCCCCGATGGATTCCCTGTTGCGGATGATGAAGTACGTGAGGACGAAACCGATAACCGCGAAGAATTTATCCATGGCGGTCAGTATACGGATGTTTTTCGTCGGTCGCTATGCCAACCGGAGTGCGGATCGTGTCCTGTCTGTAGCGATTACGCGAGTACCGAGTCGAGTTGCTTCTTCATTTCCTCCTTCGACTTCATGCCGACGAACGTCATGACAGGATCGCCATCTTTGAAGATGATGAACGTCGGGATGCTCATCACGCTGAATTTCGCGGGCGTTTCGGCGGCTTCGTCGACATTCACCTTCACCACCTTCACTTTGCCTTTGTACTCCTCTGCGAGTTCTTCCACGATGGGGAGCATCGCTTTGCACGGGCCGCACCAGTTTGCGAAGAAATCCACGAGGACGGGGATCTTCGACTGCAGCACTTCTGCCTGGAACTGGTCGTCGGAAACGGTCTGTGCCATGGGGGGAAGAGAGGAGGAATTCGGGAGGAGTATAAAGGGTGTTCTTGCCCGAAGGAAACACTTCTTCGCCGGAGTGTGATATCCGCTACGTATGCCCGTTTCTCCTCCTTTTACGGAATGCGTTCCGATCCGCTGAGGATTTCCTTCGTGATGGTTTTGCCCGCTTCCACGCCGGGTTGGCCGTACGGATCGATGCGGTACAGCTTGCCGAGGAACACCACTTCCGCGAGGAAGAGGAAGAAGAGCTGCCCCAGGTGCGCCTCATCGAGGCGGGTGATCGTGACGGTGACGTGCGGTCGTTTGGCTTCCGTGAGCGCGCGGCTCGTGCCGAGGTAGCACGCGTCCAGCAGGCGCCCGAAGGATTTGCCCGCGATGGGGCTGAACGACGGTTCGATGTTCTCCGGCACGCGGATATCTGCTTTCTCCTCTTCGCGGATGAAGATGTGCCAGCACTGCCGCACGCCCTCCATCCACTGCTGAAGGAGCGAGTGCTGGTCCTGCGTGCCGACTGCTGCGAGCGGAATCGGGTTCTTCAGCTCGTTCTTTCCGAGGCTTTCTGCAATGAGCTGCTGGTTCCACCGGGCGAGCGATTCCAGCCGCTGGGAGTACGGCATGATGACGCGGACACTGTATCCACGCTTCGTATCCAATAAGAACTGCACGGCGGCGAGGAGGGCCGCGGGATTCTCCTCTAGGACGGGTTTCTGGCAGAGGGTGTCCATCTCCTTTGCGCCCCGCAGAAACTGTTGCACGTTCCCACCGAGAAGGGCGATTGGCAGGAGCCCGATCGGTGTGAAGATGGAGTAGCGGCCGCCCACCGCAGGCGAGATCGGCAGGATCTCGATGTTCTCTTCCAGCGCGATGCTGCGCAGCGGGCCGGTGTGCGGGTCAGTAATGGCCACGGTGTACTTTGAGGCCGTGTTCCCGCGGGCCTTCTTCATCGCTTCGTAGCACAGGAAGAACAGGCTCATCGGTTCCAGTGTTCCCCCGGATTTGCTCGCGACGACGAGGAGCGATCGTTTCCAGTCAATGATCTGCATGGACATCGTGAGCATTGCCGGATCGATGCTGTCGAAAAGGATGAACTGCACGGTCCCCGGCCCCTCCAGGCATTCCTGGATGACCTGCGGTCCCAGGCCCGATCCGCCGATGCCGATCCACACAACGGTGCGGATTTTCTCCGCGCGGACGAACGCGGCGATGTTCTCCACCTGCTTTAGAATGCGCTTGTCGTACGGGTCCATCGACCACGCATGCTCGCCCCGCTCGCGTTCGTGGAGCCAGCTTTCCACGTGGTGCTTCGTGCGGGTGCGCACGGTGATCAGTTCCTGCTCCGGGATACCCTTGGAGGGGGTGATCGCCTTCGCCATTGCGCCGGAGATATCCAGTGTGAGCATGGGGAGGGGGGAGGAGGGAGTTTCAGAGTGCACGGAGAGCCGCCTTCACCCGTTCTTCGGTTGTTCCGAGATCCTTCGGCAGATCCCGCAGTATCCGCAGTACCGCGTTCGTTTCGTATCCGAGCGACGTGAGCGCGTCGATGACGTCCTGGTCGAACGATTCCGTCCGCGTGCCATCCGCGCCGCGCGTAGCGAGCAGGTCTGGCGATTTCTCCACCAGCGATTTGAGTTCCACAAGGAGCTTCTCCGCGCGCTTCCTTCCGATGCCCTTTACCGTGCAGAGGAGCGCGGCATCGTTTTCCTGCACCGCGCGCAGGAGAAGTTCGCGCGGCACCGCGCAGAGTTCCAGCGCGACCTTCGGGCCAATGCCCGATTGGGCGATGAGCTTTTCGAAGAGCTGTTGTGTGTGGTGGTCGCGGAATCCGTAGAGATCGAATCTGTCCTCCCGCACGTAGGTGGAAATCCAGAGCGATCCGTCGGCTTCCTCACGGATGCTGTCCCACGTATCCACCGGCACCGCGACGCGGTATCCGACGCCATGCACGTCGACGAGCGCCTCGCTGGGGGAGAGCCGATGAATGGTTCCCGTGAGTCGGGCGATCATGGAAGTCCCATAGTAGCACGACTTGTCCCTCTGATTTTCACGGGATTTTGCGGTGATTTCCCCCACATTGTTTGCTGGAGTGCCCCGCTCCGGTTGCGATTGCTGAAACCTAAGAAAAATTGTATAATTGTATGAAACATGCACACCAGTTCTCGCTGCGGTTTTCCGGCGATTCTTCTGGGGTTTTCCCTGCTCGTGTTCTGCAGCGCGGGGTCCGTCCTGCCGGCGATGCTTCTCACAGGGACGGGGAATACCCTGCTCATCCGGGGGCGCGAGGAACGTGCGGAGTCCCTGCAGGATGCAACGCGCGATGCTGTTCGCACTGCCGGGGAATCCCGTGCGCTTCGGGGGCTCATGCAGGAGGGGCAGCAGGAATTCGTGCTGGCGGAAGAGAAGCTCCTCTCGCTCACGCGTGAGAAGCAGAAGAGTCGGCAGCTTCTCGCCGCCGCGCTCGCCCGCCTCCGCGCGTTCCGCGATGCGTACGGCGTGGATCCCAATGACGAGGGGCAGATCCAGGCATTCATCGGTGAGCAGCGCAGCGCGCTTTCCGCGGATGTGCGCCGGTACGCACTCGCCCAATTCGCCGGTCACGCGAGCGCCGATTATGCGCTTGCGAGGCTGCTTGCATCGTCCCTTTCCGACCGGGTGCAGACGTATCTTGGCATGCGCGCGCTGGATGAGGCGCGTGTGCGTATCCTTGCGTCCGCGCAGGCGATGGTGGAGTTCCCGAAGGAACTCGCGGCGCTGCGTTCCACGCACGAAGCACTCATCGATTCCTACCATGCGGCGCTCGACGACATGGATCGCGCGGAGCGGAAAATTGCCCTGAGCGAGGAGCGTCTGGAGGAGATCAAGCGCATCGCCGCCGAGGTGGACCAGCGTATTCAGAGCATGCAGGCCGATCTTGCAGTCTACGACGAGCGCATCCGGCAGCGTGCGGAGAGCGACCTGATCGCGCTCGGGCTCCTCGGCGAGCGCCGTGATCGCACTGTGCGGACACCGACGTTCATCTGGCCGGCGACCGGCACGCTGACTGCCACGTTCCTCGACCCTGCGTACGAGGCGTATTTCGGCATCCCCCACAAGGCGATCGACATTGCTATCCCGCAGGGGAGCATCGTCCAGAGCGCCGCCGAAGGGGTCGTGCACTACGTGCAGTACGGAGGGGAAAGCGGGTACTCGTACGTGCTCGTCGGCCACCGCGACGGGTACGCGACGCTCTACGGCCATCTCCTCGATATCTTCGTGACAGCCGGCGCCGACATACACCAGGGCCAGGCCATCGGCTTGAGCGGGGGCTTGCCGGGCACGCCGGGTGCCGGCCCGATGACCACGGGGCCGCACCTGCACTTCGAAGTCATCCAGCGTGGGGTACATCTTGATCCGCTCATGGTGCTGCCCTGATCCCGTTGGAATGTTCCAGGTATTGCGCCTGTTCCCGCGCAGTGAGCGAGAGGGTTTTCCATGGCCGCAGCTCTCCGGTTGCTTGGTGGAACTGCCACAAGGTCATCGTGGGGAAACAGGCTTCGATGCAGGTGACGGGGAATCCCGCGCGGCTCACGAAGCTCCCCGTGTTACCGACGATCTGTACTGTTTCCCGCCCGTTCCCCGCATGGCGGACGCGGCGTTTTTCCAATAGTGGTATGTGTGTGTGGCTCACCACGGCGCCCCAGCCCCCGAGCCCGGCGGAAAGTTCCGCAAGCACCTGGAAGTTCCGGAGATCGAGGAAACGCGCGCATCGTTCCCGCAGTGTCCGTTCGTCGTGCCGTGCCCCTTCGGTGCGATGGAGGCGGCGCACCGCGCCAATGCGCAGCGTGTGCGCGATAGACCTGCTTCGTTCCCAAAGCGTTTCCACGGGGATGCCAACATGTGCGAGGATGTTCGCAGCGCGTGCGATCACCGCGTACCGCCGCTGGAGCGCCGCGATGTCCCGCTTGAGTGACGGCGACCCGCAGAGACCCCTGATCGTCGCATTGTTCCCCCGTGCGAGCCGGAGGATTTCTTCCCGCGCGGATCCACTTTCCAGCGTGTCGCCGTGCGTGATCACGATGCCGGTTTCCTCGGCGAAGACGATGGGGTGCGTCTCCACCGCGCAGGATCCGCCGAGGCGTTCCCGGATGGCGTGATTCTCCGTTGCGAGAATATCGTGGTTGCCCCGTGCGAAACGGATGTTCTGCCATCCCGCCGCGAACTCGCCGAGCGCGGCGCGCAGGAGGCGCATGGCGTCTTCCGCCAGGTGCCCCGGCACCCGTTCATCGAATACGTCGCCGTTCACCATGAGTTTCCCGATGCCGCGATCATTTGCGTGTTGCACCATTGCGGAGAGGGCTGCTCCGGCCCGCTCGCTGTTCTTCCTGCCGAGGCGCCCGGCGTGGAGATCCGAGATGATGAGAATGCCGCTATCGGTCGTCCATTGTTGCTGCATGGCCGGAAAGCGTCACGACTTGTGCCGTTCCTGTGCGCCGATCACGATGACGAATTCTCCTTTCTGCGTGATGGACATCGCCAGATCGGGCAGGCAGGCGACGGTAGTAGGGATCACTTCTTCATGCATTTTGGTAAGTTCCCGCGCAACAACAACGGGGCGATCGGGCTGTTCGCACAGCGCTCCCGCAAGTTCGACGAGCGTGCGCTCGATCCGGTGCACGGATTCGTAGAGCACGATCGTCCGTTCTTCGTCCTTGAGGGATTGCAAAAGCGTTTGTCTCCCTTTCTTGAGCGGCAGGAACCCTAGGTACACGAATTGATTGATGGGCAGGCCGCTTGCGCTGAGCGCTGCGAGGAATGCGGAAGGGCCAGGGACCACCTGTATCGCGAAAGCGGAACCCGCGGGGCCCGGTTTTTCGGGCGCATTTCCTCCACAGGCTCTCACGCGTGATACGAGAGCGTATCCTGGATCGCTGATGCCGGGGGTTCCCGCATCCGATACGAGGGCAATGTGCTCTCCCCGGCCCAGTCGGTGGAGAACAGCCTCGATCTTCCTCGGGTTGCTGTAGCCGTGCATGCTGATGAGCTCCTTCTTCTCGATGCCGAGTGTCTTGAGGAGATTGCCCGTCACGCGCGTGTCCTCGCAGACAATCGCAGAGCAGGATTTGAGGGTTTCGACTGCACGGAGGGTGATGTCCCCGAGGTTGCCGATGGGGGTTGCGACAATGGAGAGCATCGTGCCTCCATAGGGTACATGACGCGGCGGTTGCTCGCCGCATTTCGTCAGGTTCTCTGTACACCGCTTCCCTGCGCATTTTCTTGACAGAGGTGCCGCAATTGTCCAGCGAGTCATCCCCTAAACCCTTCCGTCCCGGGGAATCGGAAGGTAGCATGGGGAGGATCATTTTCTGCCAGTTTTCCCATGCCCGAGGAGACAGACAAGAACGCCGGTTCCAAGAAGAAAGACGATGGCTCGCCCAAGGCGGTGCCGCAGGAACTTTCGGAAACGCTTTCTTCCATTGGCCGCATTCAGCCCCGGCCGATCGTGGCCGAAATGGAGGAAAGCTACTTGAGCTACGCCATGAGCGTGATCATGGCCCGTGCTCTTCCGGATGCCCGCGATGGCCTGAAGCCGGTAATCCGGCGTGTCCTTGTCACCTTAAATGACCTGGGCCTTCGTCCCGGCGGAAGGTTCCGCAAATGCGCGAAGATCTGCGGCGACGTGAGCGGCAACTACCACCCGCACGGCGAGGCAATCGTCTACCCGTCGCTCGCGCGTCTTGCCCAGGATTTCTCGCTGCGGTACCCGCTCGCGATCGGCCAGGGGAACTTTGGTTCCATCGATGGCGACGAGCCGGCTGCCATGCGTTACACCGAGGCAAAGATGTCCAAGGTGACGCAGGAGATGCTCCAGGATCTGGAGAAGGACACCGTCGACTTCGTCCCGAACTACGACAACACGCGCATGGAGCCGAGTGTGCTTCCCTCGAAGGTGCCGAATCTTCTCGTGAACGGTACCGTGGGTATCGCTGTGGGAATGGCGACGAACATCCCGCCCCACAACTTAAGCGAGGTCGTCGACGCGCTCCACCATCTCCTCGCGCATCCGGATGCCACCGTGGAGGATCTGCTCCAGTTCGTGAAGGGGCCGGATTTCCCGACGGGGGGCATGGTGTACGACAAGAATGCTATTACCCAGGCATACCTGACCGGCCGCGGCACCATCGTCGTCCGCGGGCGGGCGGAAATTCAAGAATCGAAGAGCGGCCGCCACCAGATCGTCGTCACGGAGGTGCCATATCAGGTAAACAAGGCGGCGATGATCGAACGCATCGCGAAACTTGTCACGGACAAGGTGATCCAGGGGGTCTCCGACATCCGTGATGAATCTGACCGCGAAGGCATCCGCGTGGTCATCGAGCTCAAGCGTGATTCCTACCCGCAGAAAGTTCTGAATCAGATCTTCAAGCACACCGAATTGCAGAGCAGCTTCGGGTACAACATGATCGCGCTGGCGGACGGCATCCAGCCGCGGCTCCTCAACCTGCGGGAGATCATGCAGATCTTCCTCGATCACCGCAGGGAGGTCACGCGCCGCCGCGTCACATTCGATCTGGAACGGGCGAAGGAGCGAGCACACATTCTCGAAGGCCTGAGTCTCGCGCTCAATGACATCGACAAGGTGATCGAAACAATCAAGAAGAGCGCTACGAAGGAAGTAGCCAAGGCCAACCTCGTGAAGAAATTCAAGCTCTCGGAGATTCAGGCGGATGCCATTCTCCAGATGCGCCTGCAGACGCTCGCGGGTCTCGAGCGCAAGAAGATCGAGGACGAGCTCACCGAGAAGCGCGCGTTCATTGCCGAGTGCGAGGCGATCCTCCGTGACAAGAAGAAGATCGACAAGCTCGTGGATGCGGAGCTCACCGACCTCAAGAAGGCCTTCGGCGACGAGCGCCGGACAACGGTTGTCGCGCACGCGGTGGGGGAATTCAGCGCCAAGGATACGATCCCGAATGCGCCAATGGTCGTTGCGCTCACGACGAGCGGATACGTGAAGCGCCTGAGTCCCATGCAGTTCCGCGCCCAGCATCGCGGGGGCAAAGGGGTGAAGGGCATGACGACGAAAGATGACGACGAAATCATGTCCATGCTGCACGTGATGAATCACGATGACCTCCTGTTCTTCACGAACACCGGCCGCGTGTTCCAGTTGCCCGCCTACGAACTGCCGCAGGGGAGCCGTACTGCCAAGGGGCAGGCGATCGTGAACCTTTTGCAGCTCAAGCCCGAGGAGCGTGTGACTGCCGTGCTCAAAACAGATCTTTCGGGGAAGAAGTACCTCTTCTTCGTCACGCGGCATGGCACTGTGAAGCGCACGTCCGTCGACGAATTCCAGAACATCCGGCGGTCCGGTCTCATTGCCCAGAAGATGCCGGAAGGCGACGAACTCAGGTGGGTGGTTGCGACATCCGAGAAGAGCGAGATCCTGCTGCTCACGCGCAAGGGGAAGGCTATCCGTTTCCCGGAGGGCGACGTGCGCCCGATGGGCCGGAGCGCCGCGGGCGTCCGTGGTGTGCGTCTTGCGCAGGGCGATGCCGTCGTCGAAGCGGCGGTGGTGGAGAACGCCGCGCTCAGCAAGTTGCTCGTTGTCATGGAGAACGGCCTCGGCAAGATGACGCCGGTGGATCAGTACCGTTTCCAGGGCCGCGGCGGTTCCGGCGTGAAGGCCGCGCAGCTCACGGCGAAGACCGGCGACATTGTCGGCGGTTGCGTGCTCACCGAGCAGGATCAGGGAGACCTGATCTGCATCAGCAAGCAGGGGCAGACTATCCGTATGCGCCTTTCAGACATCCCGTCGCGCGGCCGCGCGACGCAGGGCGTCATCGTCATGCGCCTCAATGCGCGCGACAAGGTGGCGAGTATGAGCGTTGTCATGGAGCAGCAGGGCCTCGAAAGCGGCGAGAGTGGAGAGGAGGGGTTTGAACAGGAAGCCCCTGAAGAGGAGCTTGCGGAAGAGGTGGCGGAGGAAGAGGCGGTGGCGGTTGCCGCCAAGAAGCCCGTTCGCGCGAAGAAGGCCAAAACGGGATCGAAGAAGTAGGCCCGAAACCGCAGTTTTTCCTTGAGTGGCCGATATTTCTCTCTACAATGCCCCTGCTATGAAGGACGGCATCCACCCGCAGCTCTTCCCCGACGCAACGATCACGTGCACCACGTGCGGTTCCGTGTTCGCGATCCCCGCGACTGTGAAGGAGCAGAAAGTGGAATCCTGCAGGAATTGCCATCCTATCTACACGGGCAAGAAGCAGCAGGAGGTGAAGGGCGGCCGCATTGAGCGCTTCCGTAAGCGTATGGCGGCGAGTAAGGGCAAGAAATAGCCAGTACGTGCCCTCCGGAAAGGTGCATAGCACTCGTCCGTGAAGAGTGCTATACTTTTGACATGAATGAGCGGCAGAGCAAGCTCCTCCGGGCCATCATTGACCAGTTCATCGATACGGCGCTTCCGGTGGGTTCCCACCACATCATCGAGTCGGGTGTTTTCAATGTCTCCTGCGCCACGGTGCGCAACGAGATGCGGTTCCTCGGCGAGGAGGGATACCTGCAGCAGCCGCACGTTTCCGCAGGGCGAGTGCCGACGGCAAAGGGATACCGCGTGTACGTGCAGCAGTACCTGGAGCCATCGCGCCACGAGAAGGAGGTCCGGAAGAAGTTCGATACCCTGCGGGAGCAGTATTTCCAGCGCAAGGATCAGGAGCGCGTGTACGACGCTGTCGCCCTGCTCGCCCACATGACGCCAAATCTCGCGTTCGCGACGGTTCCGCACAAGCATCGCGTGTACTATCTGGGTCTTGCGAATGTTCTCCGGCAACCGGAGTTTCAGCTGGATCCGCGGTTCGCGAGCAGTGTGGTGGAAGTGCTGGAAGGGCAGCTGGCGGATGCCGTGGAATCCCTCCATGTCGATGAGAAGATCCGGTACTACATCGGCGAGGAGCACATTCTCCCGCAGATCCAGAGCTGTTCCCTCATGGTGACCGAGTACCGCGTACGCGAGAGCCGCGGCATCGTCGGTATCCTCGGGCCGATGCGCATGGATTACGGGTATAACACCGTTGCCCTCGACATGGTCGCGGATCTCCTCCGTTCCGGCGGCTAGCGTTCTCTCTTCACATGGCATACACATTCCTTCAGATTCGACCGAACAAGGGGAAACATGGAAAGGAGAAGGGCGAAGAGCACCAGCGCGGCCCTCTCTACATGGAGCCCGCGCTCGCGGCGCTGCACTCGCTGCGTGGCCGTGATGCGGATGTGAGCATGGAGGTGGGGATTCTCGGCGGCCGCATTGCTTTCGTTCTCGCCGCGACGTCCAAGGGCGCGCAACTCGCCGAGAGCCAGCTCTACGCGCAGTATCCGGATATTGAGATCGATGTACTTCCGGCGGACCCTTTCCTCGTTCAGGAGAACGAGGAAGTGTTTTCGGTCGCCCTCCGCCTGGAGGCTCCGGAAGTGTTCCCCTTCAAGCGCCATCCCCAGTTCGATGATCTGCTCACCCGTGCGAATGTGGATCCGATCGCGGGAATCACCTCCACGCTTGCGCGCATGCCGATCCCGGGGATGCGCGGCCACGTGCAGATTTCGGTGCGGCCGCTCGGCGGCGGGTTCCGCCGCAGGGCGCTCAGGGTCCTCCCTCTCCTTCGCCGGGGATTTGCTGCGGTTTCGGATCGCTATGCGGCACTCCTTGCCCGCACGGCGCTTGCCCGCGGTTGGAGGAGGCTCGCGTACTTCCCGATTGCCACGCTCCTCGGCGCGTACCGCGCCTGGCCGATTTTTGGCAGGCTCATCAGTGCCCCCTTAAGCAGCACAGAAACGCCGGATGACCGCCTTCTCTCGCCGGAAGACATAGACCGGGTGAGCGCGCGCAGCCACGATCGCGAGGATGCGGTTGGTGGCGCGCAGGACAAGGTGAACCGCTTGCTCTTTCTCTGCAACATTCGCGTGAGTGTCATCGTGCCGAAGGGGCAGCGGGATACCGCGGAGGCGAAACTGCAGGAAATCGTCGGGAGTTTCCGCCAGTTTGCCCTGCCGCATAGCAATGCGTTTATCGCGGGCAAACCGATGCCCCTTCCCGTGGTTCCCCGCGGAATCACTTCCTCTGCCTACACGCTTTCCGTGGAAGAAATTGCGACGCTCTGGCATTTGCCGACGGCGCTCGTGCAGACGCCGAACATCGATTGGGTGACGAGCCGCAAGCTGGAGCCCCCGAACGATCTCCCTTCCCCCGATGTCACCGATCCGGCGGAGGATCTCACCGAGCTCGGCGAGGCCGTGTTCCGCGGGAGGCGCATCCGCTGCGGGATCCGCACGGATGACCGCCGCCGCCACATCTATATCATCGGGAAGACTGGCATGGGGAAATCCACGCTTCTCGAGAACATGATCGTTTCGGATATCCGGGCAGGGCGCGGCACTGCGGTCATCGATCCGCACGGCGATCTCGTGGAAGCGGTGCAGCGCTGCATCCCGAAGGAGCGGAGCAACGACGTCGTGTTCTTCGATCCGGCGGATACCGAGCACCCGATTTCCTTCAACGTGCTGCACTGCCCGGATCCCCAGCAGCGGGCGGTGACGGCATCCGGGCTCATGAGCGTCTTCACGAAGCTTTGGCCGGGGACGTTCAGCGGCCGCATGGAGCACGTGCTGCGCAACACGCTCCTCGCGCTCCTCGAGCACGAGGGGTCTTCGATGCTCGGCATCATGCGCATGTACGCCGATGACAACTACCGCAAGAAGGTTGTGCAGCATGTCACGGATCCTCTCGTGAAGAGTTTCTGGGAGGACGAGTATGCCTCGTGGAGCGAGAAGTACCGCACCGAGGCGGTGGCGGCGATCCAGAACAAAGTCGGCCAGCTGCTTTCCACGCCGCTCATCCGCAACATCGTGGGGCAAGTGCAGAGCAAGCTCGATATCCGCCATGCCATGGACACGGGAAAAATCATTCTCGTGAACTTAAGCAAGGGGCGGCTCGGCGAGGATACCTCCGCATTTCTCGGCTCCATGCTCGTCACGAAGTTCCAGATCGATGCTATGAGTCGCGCGGACATGCCGGAATCGAAGCGGCGGGATTTCTTCCTCTACGTCGACGAGTTCCAGAACTTCGCCACCGCGTCATTTGCGACGATCCTCTCCGAGGCACGCAAGTACCGTCTCAGCCTCACGATGGCGAACCAGTACGTTTCCCAGCTCCTCATCGGCGAGCACTCAAGCACGGCGCTCCGTGATGCCGTATTCGGCAACGTGGGGACGCTCGTGAGTTTCCAGGTGGGTTCCGACGATGCGGAGGTCCTCAGCCTGCAGTTCGAGGAAACGGTGACGACGAATGACATCCTGAGTCTCCCGAAGTTCCACGCGTACATCCGTCTCATGGTGAACGGAATGCCGAGCAAGCCGTTCTCCCTCTCCACATTGCCCCCGCCGCAGTGCAAGGAGGATGCCGATCGCGCGGTCCTGCTTCGCCGGCTTTCACGCGAGCGATACAGCGAGGATCGTGCGGTTGTGGAGGAGAAGATCCGCCGCTGGGCGGCGAGCAGCGCCGAAGGCAAGAAGGCTGCCGTTGCCAGTGTGAAGGGGAAGGAGAAGGAAGAAGAGGAACGCGAGAAGGCGCGGAAGAAGAAGATGACGCTGGAGCAGTACCGCGCGTGGCGCGATCGGGAAATGTGGACGAACGATTTCAATGCGCTGCGCAAGCGCAAACTGCTTCAGGAACCGCTCTCCGCGGATGAGGAACGCCAGCTCATTGAGTTGGAGAAGCACCTCCATGCGAGCGGCGGCGTGCCGGAAGTGAGCAAGACGCTCAAGGAGCAGATTGAGAAGCGTGCGAAGAAGTGAGTGTGGTACCATCCCCCTGGATGTTGCTGATCCTGTAGTTTTATTGTAAAATATTCTTAACATCAACATCCGCCGTATTCCTATGCCCCGCAGTAGCATCCAAACCTCCGCACGCCAGTTACTCGTTGGTGTCTTCACGGTTCTCTGCAGCACGGGGCTCTTCGGTGCAGTTGCTCTCGGAGCGTCACTCCTCGGTTCCGTGCATGCGGGCGTGCCGCACCTTCCTCTTGTATCGCTCTCGCAGCCGACCGCAGCGGAGGCCGCTCCAGCCAAGGCCCGCCGGGATCTGCAGTTCTACATCGAGCGCCGCCGTCGTGCCGCCGAGCGGGTGGATGCGCTCCTGCGCAAACGTGCAGAGATGCATGCCTCCGCTCCCGCAAAGCGCGCCGATAACAAGATGGGGATCTACCTCGCCGCGAGCAATGTGGCGAAGGATCAGTACTTCGTCAGCATGCTCGATCGCCTTGTTGCGGCGGGCGGTTCCGCCCTCGTATTCGACGTGAAGGGGTCCTTCGTATACTTCCGGACTGCGTCGCCGCTCGCTGCGCAGATGGAACTTGTTCTGCCTCTCTACGACCTTCCGGAGGTGGTATCCATGGCGAAGCAGAAGGGGCTCTATACCATTGCGCGACTCATCGCCGCGAGTGATCCCGTGTTCTCAGGCCGGATGCCGGATGTACGCATCCGTCACCCGAAGACAGGCGTTGCCGTCGGGAATACCTGGGTGGATCTGGGGCATCCGACGGTCCTCGAGTACAACCGCCAGGTGATCCGCGATATCGTCTCCTCGGGCATTGATGAGCTGAATATCGATTATATCCGGTATCCCACGGAATACGCGCAGTCGGCGATCGGTCTCACCGGTTCCGAGAAGGCGGATCACGTGGAGAAATTCGTGCGCATGGCGCGGGAGACGATCGACGAGTTCGGTCCTTCCACGCGTCTGGGGCTTAGTACGTACGCGATTCTCGGGTGGAATTATCCGGTAAATCTCGAAACGCTCGGGCAGGATGTCGTCCGCTTTGCTCCGCTCCTCGATGTCATTTCGCCGATGGCGTACCCCGCGACGTTCGCGGAGGGTGCGTACTACAAGCCGGATGTGCACCCGCGGAGCCGCATGTACTACCTGGTGTACCGCACGCTCACCGGATACGCGGAGCTCCTGGGGCCGGCGCACGCGCAGAAGCTTCGTCCCTGGATCCAGGGTTATTCCATCAATGACCGGGATTTGCGGGAGGAAATCGACGCGGTATTCGATGCGGGAGCCTGCGGTTTCACGGTTTGGAACGCGAGCAATTCCTACGAGTCCGCGTTCCGTGTGCTACCGAAGCTGCAGGTGCCGGAACGTTGCAGGGGGCAGTGATTACGCTGTGATCCCCGGAACCGGATAACGCAGGCAGAACTGCTTCACTTCTTCGTGCAGTTTCTGGAGCGCGGCATCATCCTGCCGCTTCGCGATGGCGCGGAGCATGAAGTCCACGAGAATATCCATCTCCGCTTCCTGCATTCCCCGCGTGGTGATTGCCGGCGTACCCATGCGGATGCCGGAGGGATCCATGGGTTTGCGCGGATCGTCGGGGATCATATTCTTGTTGAGCGTGATGCCGATCTTGTCGAAGAGGATTTCCGCCTCCTGCCCTGCAATGCCCCATGACGTGACGCAATCGATCATGAGCAGATGGTTGTCGGTGCCGTTCGTCACGAGCTTCGCCCCGCTATCCATGAATCGCTTGGCCATGCGCCGCGCATTCTTCACGATCTGCGCCGCATAGGTGCGGAATTCCGGGCGTTGCGCTTCCCCGAAGGCGACTGCCTTGGCTGCGATCATCTGCATGATCGGCCCGCCCTGGAAACCTGGAAACACTGATTTGTCGATCTTCTTCCCGAGGTCCGGTTCCCGCGTGAGGATCATGCCTCCCCGCGGACCGCGGAGGGTTTTGTGCGTCGTGGTCGTGATGATGTCGAAGCCGTCGTCGAAGGGATTCCGCGCGCAGCCGCCGGCGATGAGCCCCGCAACGTGCGCCATGTCGGCCATCGTGTATGCGCCAATTTCTTCCGCGATGGCTTTCATCTTCGCGAAGTTCGCTTCCCGCGGGTACGCGGAGTAGCCGGCGAGGATGATTTTCGGCTTCTCGCGCAGCGCGATCTCGCGCATCTCGTCGTAATCGAGTTCTCCCGTTTCGATATCCTTCATCTTGTACCGCACGAACTTGAAGATTTTCGTGATGTACGTCACGGGGTGGCCGTGCGTCAGGTGGCCTCCGTGGCTCAAGTCCATGCCGAGCACGGCGTCACCGGGCTCGAGCAGCGCGAAGTACGTGGCCACGTTCGCCGGCGCGCCGGCGTGCGGCTGCACGTTCGCGTGGCCGGCGCGGAAGAGCTGCTTCGCCCTCTCGATCGCCAGGCTTTCCACCGCGTCGGTGAACTGCTGCCCGCCGTAGTACCGCTTCCCCGGGTACCCCTCCGAATACTTGTTGTTGAAGACAGTGCCCATTGCCTCCATCACTGCCGAGGAGATGTAGTTTTCGGACGGGATGAGTTCCACGCCTTCCTGCTGGCGTTGCATTTCGCCCTGCAGGGCGGCGAAGATCTGGGGGTCCTTGGCGCGCAGTGCATCGTAGGTTGGCATGGATCGAAGGAGGGGAGGAACGCGTCTGCAGCATAAACCGCGGTTCCGGCCCCGTGAAGCGTCTATCGAGCACAAATCTTGTGCTAGGTTCGATCCAAGGTTCCCCGTGCTGTCACAACAGTATCTACCGGCTGGTCGTGCGGCTCGGCGGGGATTTCCTGCACAATCTGGCACTCAAAGGCGATACCCAGATACCGAATCTTCGCGTGTTGTTTACGTTCGGCACTGATCCACTGATCGTATCCCCCGGCACCCCGGCCGAGCCGGTTGCCTTTGGCATCGAATGCTCGTCCTGGGACGAGCGCGGTTGCCTCCTGTCCGATTGCGAACGGTGCCGCGGAAATCGGCGGTTCGGGAATCTGCAATTCCCCCGGTACGAGTTCTGCAAGATCCTGTACGTGCCGGAAGGCAACGCGTCCGCCTTCGTATGCCGGCAAGTACAGGACATCGCCGCGGTCGAGAACGGCTTGGAGCACGGGGCGGATATCGGGTTCCGTCGGGAGCGGGACGTAACCGCAGACCGCTGTGCCTTGGGGGAGGAGCGGGAGCAGCCGTCTACAGAGCGACCGGCTCTCGGTAGCTCTTGCTTTCGGGCCCATATCCCGCAGACGCTCCTTGATTGCTTGACGCAATGCCGCCTTCTCTTCCATGACGTGTGTCATGTGCGGAGTATACGGACTACAGTGGCAATGTTTCCACCTTTGTGAAACGACAAAGGCAAAATCCTTCCCGCGCTCAGAAGATTTCCGCTGCTGCCTCAGCCACGTTCACCGTTTCCTGCGCCACAGCTGCAGCATCCCGTTCCGCGATGGTGCACTTGAGCCGGAGAGAGCGCTTGAAGATCTTCTCCATCACTCCCTCAATCGTGCGGCTCGCATCCGTGCCCGCAACCTTATCCCTGTGGAATGCGGAAGCGAACGACACGGTGATGGTATTGCCGGCGACCTCCTGCACCCGGCCGTCCTTGAGGGACATGCGCACTGACGGCGGTTCCGTCTGCCTGAGGATCGTGTCCCAGTGTTCGCGGATGTTCTCCAGCGTGAGTTCCTCTGCTTCCACCTCGACAGCTGCGGGAACGGCGGTCTCCTCCTGCATATCCTCATTCTTCCGCGAATTTGCCGCAGCGGCAGATGCTTTCGGTTTTTCCTCCTTCACCGGTTTGGCGACTTTCGCGGGCGGTTTGGGTGCTGCAGCATGCTGTTCCGTCGCGCCGGTGCTGAGCCTGAGCAGTGCCGCTTCCAGCGCCATGGCGGGCAGCGGCGATGTGCGGACGTCGCGCAGAGTTCTCAGGAGGAGTTCCAGCATGGCCGTCGTTGCCTGCACGTCTCCCTGCCTCTCGTTCACCGCCTCGTGCAGACGCTGTCGCATAGCCTGCAAGAGTTGCCGCAGGAACACGTCGGCCGGAATGCCGCGCTCCTCGAGGGCGCGGACGGTCGCGAGCAGCTCTTCAGAGTTTCCTGTGTCTATGGCATGCAAGATCGTTTCGATCTGTTCATGTCCCGTGGATCCGATGCGGTCGTGCACGTCTTCCACGGTGATCTTCGGCAGTGACCGCAACTGGTCGAGCAGGGAAATGGCATCCCGCATTCCGCCCTCCACGTGCCGGGCGATTGTGCGCAGCGCATCGCGTTCCACGGAGATTTTCTCGCAGTCGGCGATGTACTGCAGCCGGCGGATGATGTCATCGTCGCGGATGTGCCGGAACGGGAAGCACTGGCACCGCGACTGGATGGTGACGGGGATTTTGTTGAGCTCCGTCGTTGCGAGGATGAAGTATGCGTACTGTGGGGGTTCTTCGAGGGTTTTGAGAAGCGCATTGAATGCCTCCTTCGTGAGCATGTGCACTTCGTCGATGATGTACACCTTGGCGCTCGCGACAACGGGGGAGAACTGGATCTTCTCCACGAGATCGCGGATGTCATCGATGCCGCGGTTGCTCGCGGCGTCGATTTCCAGCAGATCGACGATGCTGCCCTCCTCGATGCCTTTCTCGATGTGTTTGCGGAGGGTGGTATCCGTTATCCCCTGTGTCATGAGCGATTTTGCAAGGATGCGCGCGACGGATGTTTTGCCCGTTCCGCGGCTGCCGGCGAACAGGTACGCATGGGAGAGCTTTCCCTGCTCCGCGGCGTTCTCCAATGTCGTCACCACGTGATCCTGCCCGATCACATCCGCGAAGCTCTGCGGCCGGTAATTCCTGTACAGGGACATGGGGAACCAGCGTACCCGGACTCCCTGCCGGATGGAAGTGCCGGGCTATTGTCTCTCTGCTCACAAAGGAGGTGCCGGAGTTGTTGCGCGCGCAAAGGAGGGCTGCCATCCTGTCCCCACTATGCGTCGTACCACTCCCGTCATGCTCCTTGCCGCGTGCGTGCTCCTCATCGGTTGCGCGGATACGACAGGGCTTTCCAAAGAATCTTCCCGGCCCCCGAAGGGGGATCCGAATGCCGTGGTGGTTGTCCAGGAGTACTCGGATCTGCAGTGCCCGGCGTGCCGCTCTGTCCACGAGGTCGTCGTGAAGCCGCTCCTCGCGCAGTACAGCAACCGCATCCGTTTCGAATTCAAACACTTCCCGCTGCAGTCCATCCATCCCTTCGCGCTCCGGGCGGCAATGGCCGCCGAGTGTGCCGCCGATCAGGGGAAGTTCTGGGAGTACGTGGACATCGTGTTCGCAAACCAGCAGGAACTGAGTGCCCGGGCGCTCGATGAATGGGCGGCGGAACTTGCGCTCGATACGGAGCTTTTCAAGCGTTGCCTCGATTCGCAGGTGAAGAAGGATACCGTCCTTGCGGACTACCGTTCGGCGCGGAATCTCGATCTTATGGGCACGCCCACGTTCCTCGTGAACGGCGCGGTCGTTCCCACGAACCAGATCATTCCGGCAATCGATGCGGCCTACGAGAGCCTCACGAAGAGGCTCTGATGCCGCGCGTTAATTCTGGGTGCTGATCTGCGCGAACCCGTAGAGCCGTTCCAGTTCCGTATCCCACAGTACGATCGTGCGGTAATGGATGGGGTTCGAGAGTTTCGGGACTCTGTACTGCTGGGTTCCGTACGGGGATTTCAGCACGCCGAGATCCACCGCGGATTCGTCGGGAAATTCGGTATCGCGCGGGTCGACCGCAGTCGTGAAGTACACGCGCAGCGCCGGCCCGGGAGTGACCTCGAAGAGCGAATCGACGTAGAGCGTGTTTTCGCGGAAGAGCACTTCCCCTTTCACGTATTCCTCGACAGGAACGAAGAAGCCAGAACGTCCCTCACGCTGCATGCGTTTGGCCTCGTCGGCCCGCTCGCGCCACTGCACGCGGAACTGGTCGATCATCGCCTCTTTTCCGGGTTGCACGAGAATCGGATCGTCCTGAATCTTCATTTCCACCATGCTGTTCACCAGTTCTTCGGCGTAGCGTTCGGCGAAGAGAGGGTTCTCAAGCAGCGCATCGACGGATGGCGATGCCGAGCGCAGGCAACCGGTTGCGAGCAATCCGCAGAGTGCGACGACGGGGAGCATGGAGCGTGTGTGCATACGAGAATGGGGAAAGGTGTGAATGGCAGGATGAAAGAAGGCTCATGCGGCGATTGCCTGGTTTGGGCTTTCCGATTTCTTCGCCGGTTTCGCTGTGGGCTTGGGGGCAGGAGTGGGGGCATCCTCGAGGAGTTTTTCCTTCGAGAGAGCGCCGCAGGAGCGAAGGCCGCTCTTGAGCCGCCAGTTCAGGTTGAACACGATGAACTGGTGCTGGGAGTACCCCACGCCCTCCGGGATGAGAGTCGACCAGTATTTAAAGGAGTAATTGCTCTGCTGCGAATCGCATTTGGATACAAGGGCTTCGTGCGCGGAGGGATCCGAGCCGATGTGGAGTACCTGCGGCGACCATTCCCCCTGGTTCTGATTGCGGATTGAGGCATCGCCGTAGCCCGGAATGTAGTTGTTCTCGTACTGCTTGCCGTGGCCGTGTTCCACGACTTCCTTCGTTTCCTCGCGGGCGCGTTCCCGGAGCATTTCTTCATCCGTGTCATCCATGATGTGCTTCCCGCGCACCCAGCAGCGGTTGTACATGAGCGAGCAGAGCGTGCTCAGGGCGCCCGTGCCGCGCGCCATCGCGCGCACGTAGAGATCGTACATCGCACCATTTATGTGCTTGAGCTCCGCGAGCGCCTTGTACATGTCTGCCTGGGGATTCTCGTCGTGCTCTTCCTCCTCCTTCGTTTTGGGGGATTCCGCGCGTTGCGTGCGCAGGTACTCTTCCATGGAGCGCAACTGCCTCTTCTCCGCCTCTGCAAGCGGCATGGCCTTCGCATCACCGATGAGTGCTTCGGCCGAACGCCAGTCCTCCGTATCGAGTTCCCGGCGGATATCGAGCAGGATGCCTTTGCCTGAGCCAGGTTCCTCCTTGAGCCGGTGCTCCGCCTCGTTCACGTACGCGACGCGGGCGGGGTAGCGCCAGTTGAGGAACACATCGAGGGAGACGAAGTGGAATCTCGGGGCATTCTTGCCGCCCTTGCGCAGTTCCTCCACTGCATCGTACTTCTCCCGCACGCCGCTCCACCGGTCAATGAGCGAGGGGAGTGAATCGTGGCCGTTCCCGTTTAAGAAATCCTCGATGAGCTGATCATCCGCGTTGCTCTCGAAGATCCGCTTGAGCCACACGCTCACCTTCCCCGGCGCAAGGACGCCGCGGGCTGCGGCATCCTGCAGTTTCTCCTGTGCCTTTCGGTAGAGAACCGTGCTCTGCCTCTCTGTTGCGGCAACTGCGGCGAGAGCATTATTCACGATTGCCGTGCGCCGCGAGAGCTCGGCATCCTTGTAGCTGCTGTCCGTGAATGCTCTGACCTCTGGCATATCGTTCGCGCTTTTCCCTGCGCGCTGGATTTTCTCCCGGAGCCGTTTTTCTTCTGAAAGGAGGTCACGCCACCGCTGCTGCAGTTCCGGGAATTTCCGCGTAAGGAAGCCTTTCTTTTGGTACCAGAGTTTGCTGTCCTGCCGCAGGAAATCCCGCCAGCGCTCGGCGCTGCGGGCATCGAGCCCCGCGGATTCCAGGCTCCGCACTGCGGAGAGAAAATCCGATTCCATCCGCCTCGCATCCGCGATGACCTGCGGGATGTACTGGGAAACGTTCTGCTGCAGGAACCGCATCTTCTCCTCATGCGTCCGTGCCCCGCCCTGTTCCAAACCCTGTTCGGAAAGCACGATGCGCTCGTAGCTGCGGAGATCAGCCTGCGTGAGCACCTTGCTGCTCGAAACCGCGCTGCGGACTTTGGAGAGTGCTTCGGTGCGCAGGCGTTCGCGGATGGATCGTTCCTCGGGGGTGTCTTCGGCAGAGGGTGTTGCGTCGCTACGCAGCGTTTCTACACTTGCGTTCCTCTCTTCGCCGGGGCGTGGCTGCATGGTGACCATCTGCCCGTATTTTCCCCATCTTTCGTTGCCGAGACAATTCGTTTCCCGACTTCTTGGCGTGTGGTACGCTGGCCGCCCATGATCCTCTCAGACCGCGATATCCGCGCAGCAATTGCCTCCGGTCGTGTGGTGATCGAATCGCGGCAGCCGGAGCTCTTCCGGCATATCCATGCATCGAGCATGGATCTGCATTTGGGGAACGTTTTCAAGCTCTACGAGCACAGCAAATTCGCTGTCCTTGACCCCAAGGACCCGCAGACGTTCGCCGGCAATATGCGGACCATCACTGTGCCGGAGGGAGAGGCGTTCATCGTGCAGCCGGGGGAATTCGTTCTCGGCGTCACGCAGGAACGGCTCACGGTGCCCGATGATCTCGTCGTGCGCGTCGAGGGGCGCAGTTCCCTCGGGCGTCTCGGCATCATCGTTCACTCCACTGCAGGGTTCGTTGATCCCGGGTTCCAGGGCACAATCACACTCGAGATCAGCAACTTAAACCGCCTGCCCGTAGCGCTCTACCCGGGCATGCGCGTGTGCCAGATCGCTTTCGAGCAAATGACGAGTCCCGCGGAGATGCCCTACGACAAGAAACCCGGTAGCAAGTACCAGGGGCAGGAACTTCCCGAGGAAAGCAGGCTTTCCGCGGATCCGGAGTTTGTTTCATGAAAGGAAACCAGTGGTTTCCTCTTCCTTTCCAAGGCGTGCCTCCAGGCGGGCAAAGCCCGCCTTCGGCACGATTCTGTTATCGTGCTGTGCACGTTGCCCCTCTCTCGAGCCTTTCGCACCTTTTTTCGTTTGTAGGGTTGAAGCGGAGAAGAGGTGAACGTATCGTAGCCTTCGTTCTGGACGATTTTCCCGCAGCCGCGGGATGGTCAGAGCGCACGGGGCGCGTTTCCTTCCCATCATGGACGATTAGCTCAGCTGGTTAGAGCGTTCGGTTCACATCCGAAAGGTCACTGGTTCGAATCCAGTATCGTCCACCATTCGGCTCGTCACTACTGCGCAGCAGAGCTTCGCGTGAACGGCGGCACTCTCCGTGGGCTCGGTGATGGGAGCTTGCGCAGGCGGCGGACAATGGCACGCTGGTTTGCCCGTTCCTTGAGCTGCAGCGCATTCGTCCTGGTGCGGCTAGCGGGAGCGAGGTGCAGGCGGGCAGTGCCGGTCGCCGGTTGTCGCAGCGTGACGCCGCGTGCACGCAGGGGGGTATGAATGCGGATCCAAGGGGTTGGCCGGCTGCTCCCGCGGCCGCCGCCGGTTTCCCCGGTTGTTATGGTGCTCTCCGTGGCAGGCGGGTTGCCTGTCGGAGAAACGTTATTCACGGTGATGCTGCTGCTGTCTGCGCCCGTTGTTTCATTGCCGGCATCGTCCACCGCGGTCACGTGCACGTGGAGGCCGGATGCGCTGATTGTCCCATCCACGACGGTGTAGTCGTACGTGTAGATATCATCGCCGCCGGTCACGTCGCCGTTCGTTCCATCGTCGTAAAGGGTTTGCCCTGTGCCCCCCCCGAAGGATTCTAGGTTTACGGTTGCGCTCGCAAGGTCGGCGTTGTTGTCGCCCGCGGCGCTGTTATTCCACGTTGTTCTGATGATGTCGCCGGATTCGGCGATGGAGGGCGTGCCTACGACGGTGAGGATGAGGCTGGCGATGTTCCCGTCCGTCACGGTCGGCGGCACGTTATCGATGCTTACGGTGAGCGTATCCGGCACCGCCTGATCCGCATTCATGTCGTTCGCCGTGAGGCGCAGGCACGCCGTGCCGTCCGCTGTCGGCAGATCCGATTCCGCGTCCCAGTCCAGCGAGACGGTGTTGGCCCCGGCGCTTGTGACGATGTGCGTGCCGGTGCCGGAACCGAGCGGGTAGCTCCCTCCCGGATCAAGATCCGGCGCGCCGCCGGAGTCGTCAGTCGTCGCATCCACCGGGCCGGAGAGCGTTGCCTCGGCCCACGGTCCATTGCAGTTGCCATCCATATCCGTTTCGTATTCAAGCAATGCGCGGAGCGGATCGTCGTTCGCATCGTCGAACGCCATGGTGACATGCACATCGAAAGTGCCGTCCGTCGCCTGGCTTGCGGCGCTGAGCGAGCCGGTTGGAGCCGCGTTCGCTGCCGTCGCCGCATTGATATCGGGTACGGTTTCCTCATTGCTCGCGATGTCGATTGCCCAAATCTTGTAGTAGTATGTCGTTCCCGGAGAAAGCCCAGTGATTGTCGTCGAAGCTGTTGTGCGGGTGCTGAGATCACTGTCATCGGTTGCATCCCATTCGCTTGCCGTGCCGGCACGGTTCTGCACGTCCGTCTGGTTCGTGCCGAACCAGAGTTCGTAGTGGTTGAAGTTCGTTTCCGTCACGGCGGTCCAGGAGAGAGCTTGCGTCGTCGTCGTGCTTGCGCCGGCAACGAGAGCCGTGAGGCCGGCGGGATCAGTCGTATCAACGGTGAATGTCGGGATGGTGAGAGCCCCTGTATTGCTGTTGGGGTCTTCCACCGTGATGGTGCAGGCGCTGTACGTCGCATCACCGAGCGCGTTGAGCGTGATGGTGTTGGAACCCGAGAGTGCGCTTACTGTCGCGCTCGCGCAACCGCCGGCGTATGTGATGGTTCCCGTGGAAGTGCTGGAGAACGTGAAATTCGGGGTGTTATCGCTGGTGCCGGTCGGAATCGGCGTGACCGTGGTGAGGACAGGAGACCCATTATCCACCCGGAAGCTCGCACTATCTGCATCGAGACCGATATCACCGGGGTCGTCGCGCGGTGTGGCGCGGAGAATCACGTTCACATCCTGGCCGGCGAGCCCCCCGTTCTGGTTCGAAGCGGATTTTGAATCCCAGACAATCGTGAGCGTCACATCGTGCGAGCCGCCGAAATCATCATCGGTATCGATGTGGTCGGTGGTGCCGATCTGAAAGTCATTCACGTCAATCGATACGGTGCCGTGGTCCGGGGTCGCGGAGGTGATCTGCGCGTTATAGAACGTTGTTCCTCCATCGATCGAGAACCGGATGCGGAGCTTGGTTTCCTCCAGGTCGGCATCCTGAATTGTCGTCTCGAATGTCACTTCGCCGCTGCCGTCTGTGGCCACGGAAATGGAGGAAGGCGCGGTGGTCACTGGCGCGGTATTCCCGGGCGCATCTGTCGTGTCGCTGAAGTGCGCGACGGTCTGTTCGTTGCCCGCGGTATCCACTGCCCAAATTTTGTAGTAGTAGGTCGTGCTTGAAGCGAGGCCGGTGATGTGCGTGTGCATCGTCGTCCGCGTGCCGAGCGCGAGGTAGTCGGAATCGTCCCATTCCGATGCCGTTCCGGTTCTCCCCTGCACGTCGGCGAGCACCGTGCCGTACCAGATTTCGTAGTGGTCGAAATTCGCCTCCGTCACGGGGGTCCAGTTGATGTGTTGCACGGTGGCTGCCGCGCCAAAACTCACGAAATTCGCGAGGCCGGTCGGTGCCACGTTATCCACGCTACCGGTCTGCGTATCCGGCGTGAGCTGGTCATCGGAGAGATCGTTGAGCGTGAGGCGGAGGCACTGCGTGCCCTCGGCTGTCGGCAAATCCTCCTGGCTGGCCCACACCGTTTGGATGGTATTCGTTCCGAGCGCTGTGCTGATGCGGCGATTCGGTGTTGCGCCAACCTGGTAGGCTGCGCTGTTATCCAGCGTGGGGGAACCGCCGGTATCGTCGAATGTCGCGGTCACCGAGCCGGTGAGTGTGGCTTTGGCCCACGGGCCGTCGCAGCTGCCATCCTCATCCGTTTCGTACTCGATCTTCGCGCGGACGGGGTGCAGGTTTTGATCTGTTGCGGTAAAGGTGATATCCACGAATCCCGATCCGTCGGCCTGCTGGGTGAATGCCGTGATGCTGCCAGTCGGCTCGTGCGCATCCTCGGCCTCGAAATCATAGGCGTACCATGCGTTCCAGTTCGCCCGCGAGCTTGTGGTTGTGTGCGTGACCCAGTTTGCATCCCATGCGGAGCCTGACCATTCGAGCGTTGCGATATTCGCGCTGGCGGCGGAGTCTCCCACTGTCGTGAGCATGAGTTGCTCTGTCACGGGATCGCTTGCCAGTTGCATCCACCGCACGTTCTGTGGAGCTGTTGGCAAGGTGAGTTCGCTTCCCCAGGTGTTCGTTGCGGAATCCCAGATCCGGTAGTTCAAGCTGCCTGCCGTTGATCCGTAGGTGATGAGGGCATCGAAGTTGCTGTCTGCTTCGTACTGCACGTTGAAGAGGTGATTGCTGGCATTCACCGTTCCGCTGATGCCGGAGCTTAAGAGCTGCTCGCCGGTCCAGCTGCTTCCGTCCCAATGATTCGCGCTCAGGGTGTTATCGTCATCCAGCACCGTGTTCAGGATGCAGTTCTTGTCCGGATCAGGGCTCGCGGTGAGCCGTACGTACACGTTATCGCCCGTGCTGAGGCCGGTGATGACGGAGGTCATGGTTGTCCCCCAGCTCCCGCCCGAGTATTGCCGCGTATGAAGTTGGTCAGTGGCGTCATCGAACCATCCGGCGAGCAGGTCCCCTGAGTTGTTTTCCCATGCTGCGTCGGCTTTGAAGCACGAACCACAGCCACCCGCATTCGTGGAGAGCTCGGTGATGCTTCCCCATGCGGTGCCATTCCAGATCTGCACGTTCACGTCGTCCCCTGCATCGGCTGTGAGCAGCGCGATGCTGTCGCTATTCGGATCGGGTATCAGGCGGAGCACGTTGATGTTCCCACCGACGTCTCCCGCGTTTGCCGTTGTGCTCCAATCAGTCCCATTCCAAATACGGCAGTTTGGCGTGCGGCCGTTGGGGCTGTTACTACGAAAGCAGACCATGGGTGTTCCGGAGGACTGCTCGTAGGCCACATCGAAATCCCGTTGGCCCGTTGTCGCGGCGCTCACCTCGGTGACGGCGCTCCAGCTCGTGCCGTTCCATATCTGGCAGTTGATGTCGCTTGCGCTGTCCTTGGTGCAGAGGACTTTCTCATTCGAGCTTGCATCCGGTTTAGCAACGACGCGCGCGTCTTGCAGCGTGGAAGTGATATCCGATGCGTCACCCTGTGCGGAGAATCCGCCGTTATCGCGTGTCTTGTACCGTGGTGTGCTGTTCGGCGCACCGTCGCGGTACACGAGCATGTCATCGGTCACATCCGTCGCAACGGCGATATATGGCCATGTGTGCATGGCAATTCCTGCGATTGTGCCGCTCAATGCTATTGCTATCCAGGTTGTGGAAAGCGGGTGTTTTTTGCTCGTTCGTGTGTGGCGGGCGGGGATCTGCGTCACAACAAGGTGAACGGGGGAGTGTTCGGCGCAGCGTACCATTCGTGCCATTCTATTCCGAATGCGCATTCGACGATGTGACGTGGGGCACACTTTGACTGAATGTTGGGATTTTCCGTGATTTCCCCACTCCTGGTTTACACCGGTGTGCGGATCTGTAAACTTTCCCCATGGCGTGGCCGCCCATCACCATGGCCACTCAGCATCCGGACAACGCGTCCGTTCCCTGGTGGCGGGGCGACGCGTTCGTGCCGACGCAGGACGAGATTGAGGAAGTGCTTCTCCTCTTCCGCGAGCTCCCGATTGACGAGTACATGTGGGACTGGGAGGGGAAGTACGTGGATGAAGCAGTGGGAGAGAAACTCTTCTCCCGTGCGCACGATTTCTTCGTGAAGAACCCGCTCGGCGAGGCATTGCATCTCACGTTTCGTATCCCTGCATTCGAGGAGGGCAAGATGCACCGCATGGCGCGCGCATTCATGAACGTTCTTTCGCTCGAAGATCTCGCGCGCGAGATCGGTCTCCCGCACGCACCGGTGACCGAGATGTTCCTTCCGCTCACGCAGTCTGCGGAGCAGCTCCTCGCGGTGCGGGCGGCGTTCCGCACGGTTGCCGAGTATCACCGCAGCATCTTCCATGCTAATCGCGAGCACGATGAGTGGCTGCTCAAGCACTTCCACGTCACGCCGCTCGTGGAGGATACCGATTCCATGTTCGGGATTGAGAAGATTCTCCTGCCGTACTGGCGGGAGATGGAACGCGAAGGAGTTCTTTCGCCGGAACGTGGGCTCCGGGTGTTCCTTGCCCGTTCCGATCCTGCGATGAACGCCGGCATGGTGCCGGCGGTACTTGCCGTGAAGGCGGCACTGAGCATTGCCACCGGTCTCGGCGAGCAATTCGGGGTGCCGGTTCACCCCATTATCGGCACGGGGTCACTCCCGTTCCGCGGCAGCGTGAACCCGCTCTACACGGAGGAATTCCTGGAGCAGTACGCGGGGGTCCGCACGTACTCCATCCAGTCCGCGTTCCGCTACGACTATCCGCAGAATGCCGTGCGGACTGCGCTCGGGACCATCCGTTCCACAGCGCCTACGAAAACCGTTCTCCACGTGCCGCAGGAGGACCTCCAGCGCCTCAAGGAGGCAGTGGAAATCTTCACTTCCTTCTGGCATCCGACCATTGAGGCCATTGCGCCGATCATCAACGACGTCGCGCAGTACGTTCCCTCCCGCAGGGAACGCCTGCTCCATATCGGCCTCTTCGGTTACAGCCGCGGGGTCGGTGCTGTTCGCCTGCCGCGTGCCATCAAGTTCACGGCGGCGCTCTACTCGCTCGGCATCCCGCCGGAACTCATCGCCACCGGCCGCGGGCTTGCGGCTGCGCGGGATCGCGGTCTTCTGTCCCTCATTGAGCACTACTACCCGGCGATGCGCGCGGATCTGCGGCATGCCGGGAAGTACTTAAACCGCGAGAATCTGAATCTCCTCGCAAAGCGCATGCCGATCTTCGCGGAGATTGCCGCGGGCATCCGCGTGATTGAGGAGGTGCTCGGCATTGCCCTAGAGCCGGAGAAGCCGCGGCACGTCATCCACCGCAACCTCACCTCCACGATCTACCACCGGCTGGAGGACGAGCGCGATGCGGAGGCGCTGCAGCACGATATCGTCCAGGCGGGAGTGCTCCGAAGGAGTTTGGGCTGAGAGTATTTGACAATTTTTATTAACTATTTTATTTTCATAGTATGAGCACTCCTGAACATTTCGATGCATCGGCCGTCGAGGCCGTGCTCTCGCAGTACCGCAATGCCCGTCATCCCGGCGAAGCTGATCCCGATGAAACCCGGGAAGATAGAAGGGGGAATCTCGCTCCATCTCGCAGAGAGGTGCCGGCCTGTCCTTCTGATGTGCCTTCGGCAGTCTGGGCCGTGCTCTCGCAGTACTCCGGAGCCGCAGATGCACACGAGGATGGCGATTTTGGTGGCGATATCTGCGATGATTTCGCTGATCGGTAGCGCTTCTCTGCTACGCTTGCAGCCGTGCCAGTCGCTGCCGACCGCATTCTGTACCAGGATGAACACCTGCTTGCCGTGAACAAGCTGAGCGGGGAGCTCGTGGTACGCGGTAAGGGGGCCGTGGGGAAGCTCCCGCTCCTCGATTTCCTGCGGAAGGAGTACCCCGGGCTCCGCGCGCTCCATCGCCTGGATTTCGAAACATCCGGCGTGCTGCTCTTCGCCCGCACGAAGGCCGCTGCAGACGCGGTGATCGGTTCCCGTTTCGCCGGGTGGCGGAAGACGTACCAGACGCTTGTCATGGGGCGGCTCACGCGCACGCAGGGGGGCATCAGCAAGCCTCTCCCAGCTCGGGGCAGGGGCACGGTCCCCGCCGAGACGCGTTACCGCACACTCGAGCGGTTCGCCAATTCCTCCTTTGTTGAGGCGGAGCCGCTCACCGGTCGGCAGCATCAGATCCGCCGGCACTTCGCGGCGATCGGCCACCCGCTCGTGCTCGACCAGGAGTACGGCCACCGGAAGTTCAACGGCATCTTCAAGCAGGAGTTTGGTTTCCAGCGCTTCTTCCTCCATGCGGCAAGCCTTTCGCTGCCACATCCGGTCACTGGCAAGGTGCTTCGCATCGAGGCACCGATGCCGGAACAGTTCAAGAAAGTATTGCGGGTGCTGCGAAGCATTTGAAGATTCGAATTCTTCATGATGCGCAACGCATCACCCATAACGCATTCACATCTCCTGTTCTTTTGAGTAGCATTCTCCTGTCATGCGTGTGCTCACGGGCATTCAGCCGTCCGGCGCATTCCACCTCGGAAACTACTTTGGGGCGATCAAGCCGCTCCTCGCGCTCCTCGCGCAAGCCGATCAGGGCTTTGTGTTCATTGCGGATCTCCACGCGCTCACGACGGTGCAGGATCCCAAGGCGCTCCGCGCGAACATCCGCGATGCGGCGATGGATTTCCTCGCGTGCGGTCTCGATCCGGAGAAGGCAGTGTTCTTCCGGCAGTCGGAAATCCCCGAGCACACGGAACTCTTGTGGATTCTCTCGACGGTCTGCCCGACAGGGCTCCTTGAGCGGGCAGTGAGCTACAAGGAAAAAGTGCAGCAGGGGATCACTGCTTCTGCGGGGCTCTTTACGTACCCCGTGCTCCAGGCCGCCGATATTCTTCTCTACGATGCCGATGCCGTTCCCGTGGGCAAGGATCAGAAGCAGCATTTGGAGATCACGCGGGATCTCGCTGTGAAGTTCAACGCTGCATTCGGGGAAACCTTCGTCGTCCCGGAGCCGAAGATTCGGGAGGATGCTGCGGTAGTCCCCGGGACGGACGGCCAGAAGATGAGCAAGAGCTATGGGAACACCATCCCGCTCTTCGGGGATGCGAAGGCGATCGAGAAGGCGATCATGCGCATCGCGACGGATTCTCGCCCGGCGAACGATCCAAAAGATCCCGATACATGCACCGTCTACCAGATCCACAAGCTCTTCCTCACAACTGCTGAGGCGAAGGAGCTTGCTGGCGAATACCGCAACGGCCTGCCGTATGGCGAGGCGAAGAAAAAGCTCTTCGCCGCGTACATGGATGCTTTTGAACCCATGCGCAAGGTGCGGGCTTCGCTCCATGAGCGCGATGTCCGTGATGCGCTTGAGGCAGGCGCCAAGCGCGCACGTGCGGTTGCCGCGGAAACCCTTGAGCGCGCACGGAAAGCGGTGGGATTGAAGTAATTAATAAATTATAGTATAATATACATATAAAACCCACATCCTCTATGCGTTCCTCCTCCCAGTGCCGGTTCTCCCTCGTCGCGCTCACGACCGTCGCGGTCGCCGCGGTGCTCTCGCCGCTCGCTTCGTCGGCGTGGCTTGGTTCCGTGCGTTCCGTTACGGATTCGCCCGCGGAACTCCAGACGGTTTCCAAGCAGCGCGCCATCGAGCTGCGCCGCTCCGTTCACCTGCGCCAGCGCGCACACAAAGATGCCGTGGATGCATGCGTCGACGAACGCGCCCGTACGGGGGAGGACATCACGTGCCCGGATATCAATGATCCTTCCACGTACCGCAATTCCCTGCGCGCGCTCACATCCGATACGACCGCAACGCGGTCGCGCGCGCCGTCCCTCGCGTCCAAGCTCAACGCGCTCACGGCGCGTGACCGGGCAATCGTCGAGCAGGCAGCCGCGCGCGGGGACTGCACGCTCGGTCTTGCTGGCCGCGGTCTCTACCGCCTGTGCCAGCAGATGGTGCGCGAGCAGGGTGGCGTGGATACGGCAGCTGCAGCAGGATTCCTCAACGACCGCGCGGCCCGTGCGCTGCAGGAGGCATCGGCCCGCTCGCAGAGCCTCCGTGCGCGCATCGAGCAGACACGCGGCGTGCTGGAACACAGCGCGGCGCCGGAGCAGTCCTCCGGCCACTACCGCGCGCGGTAGTCCCCGGGTTACACTCTCCGCCGTCCATGGCCCGGATCGTCCTTGCATCGGCGAGCCCCCAGCGGCGGCAGCTTCTCTCGGGCCTCGGCGTATCGTTCCACGTTGACCCGAGCGGCATTGATGAGCGGAGCTGCGCCGAACCCGAACCGGCGCGTCGGGCTGTTGCACTTGCCCGCATGAAGGCGGCTGACGTCGCGTGCCGCTATCCGGATGAGTATGTCGTAGGGTGCGATACGCTCGTGGTTGCCGCGGACGGCACGCTCCTCGAAAAACCGGCTGACGACGATGATGCGCGTCGGATGCTCAAGCTCCAGAGCGGCCGCCCTTCCATCGTCCATTCGGGTCTGTGTGTCATTGCCCCGGGCGGCGGGCAGGCCGAGGGGCTCTCCTCGAGTACTGTGCTCTTTGCCGATCTCTCGGATGAGGATATCGAATGGTGGATCCGTACCGAGCTCTGGCAGGACCGCTCGGGATCGTTCCAAATTGACGGGCCCGGGCAGCTGCTCATCGAGCGTCTGGAAGGGGAGTGGGCGTCCGTTGTCGGGCTCCCCGTGTTCCTCCTGCAGGAGCTCTTCCGGGAGCTCGGCACAAGCATTCACGCGTTCTAGAGCGAGGGGTCTTCCTCGTGTTCCCCAATGCGCGCGCCGTCCGTGCCCATGTCGTACTCTCCTGCGCCGAGGTTGCGCTCGTCGCTCTCCTCTTTGTCATCCTCGTCATCATCGCCGCCGTCCAAAATCCATCGGTTTTCCATGCGTGCAGACTAGCGCGAATCGGCGGTTATGACAATGCGGGGAGCCTGTACTTGCGGAGTTCTTTCCGCAGCGTATCAGTCTCGGGGATCACGCTGTGCACCGTCTGCCAGAACGCGCGCGAGTGGTTGGCGTGCCGGCGGTGGGCGAGCTCGTGCACGATCACGTACGCGAGCAGATCCTGTGGCAGGAAGAGCAGCGCGGGATTGAGGGTGATCTTGCCCGCAGGCGAACAGCTGCCCCACTGCGTAGCCGCAAAGCGCAGCCTGATGGCGCCAATGCTCACGCGGAGTGTTTTCTGGTTCACCTCGTGCACGAGGTTTTGCAGTTGCGGCAGCGCAGTGGAGGCGAGCGTCCGCCACAGGAGGCGGTGGAGTGTCCTGCGGTGCATGCCCGGGCCGATGGTAACGGACCATCCCGAAGGCTGCATATCGATGCGGTTTCGTTTCCCGGGTCGGAGGGTGACGATTATCGTCGTGCCATCGGTGAGCGGGAGCGTGCAGGACGCATCCCCTTCGAGGAGCGGCCGGAACGGGTCAATTTTCGTGCGATTGCGTTCGCGGGCAACATGGTTACGCATCCTCCGAAGCAGTGTTTCCACGTGCGCTCTTTCTTCCCATTGCGAGAGGTTCCGTGCGAGCCGGATCACAATCACATCGTTCCGCAGAATCGCCCGGGAATGCCGGTTCCTCGTGCGTTCGATCCTGTGCGGCGTTGCTTCAGTCACCGGTCGTGCGGTAGTTCTCGTCGAGCCGCCGCCGCAGGCGGCGGCTGAGCTCCGCGTCGTTGCGGCTCGAGGAGGATTGCGCGCCCTCCGTAAGCTGCTCGCCCGTTGCAGTCTGCCATGCGGTTCGCAATGCCGCTGTGCAGAGGCGCAGTTGCTCGATTCCCGCGCGGAGCTGCTCCTCCGCCTGCGCGGATGCCTGCGCGCTCCGCACACCGCCGAGCAGCGTATCTGCTTCCGTCATGCACTGCAGCCCCGCGAGGAGCGAGGATTTTTCCTCCTCTTCCCAAGTTTCCTGTTCAGCGGCGAAGGCGCTTTCCGTGACGAGGTTATCCGCCCATGTCCGCAGTTGTTCGGCGCGGAGTTTGACGAGGAGCAACCGCGCAGGCGCCCGGTAGTTCGCGAAGAGGTTTCCTTTGCTTTCCAGCAGGTCCTCCACCGTTACGAAGACATCACTCTCAATCCCGGTCACGATCGCGCGCAGGGCATCGCCGAGCAGGGTGAGCCTCGTGAGGGCGAGTGCGCGGGTATCCTCGTTCACGCCGAGCATCGTTCCCATGTACGCCGTGCGCTTGCGCAGCCGTTCCTCCTCGAGGAGGAGATCGGCTTTCATGCACCGGAGTGCTGTGGAGAACTTGGTGAACTTGCTCGCTGCGCGAAAATCGCGGCTACACGTATCACGCAGCTCGGTGCGGCGATCGATATTCTGGGTTTCCGCGCGGGCCAGCGCCTGGAATGCCGTCTGCTCGTTATTGAGCGTGCTGAAGAACGCTGCGCTCCGTTCCTTGCGCTGCTCCCATTCCGCCTCCGCGTTCTCCTGTTCCAGTGCGTTGACCGCATCGAGGATGCTGCTCCCACTGCCTGTACCGGTGCTGGCGGTGAACGCGCCGCTTTGGACCAGTGTGACGATTCCGGCACTCACGAGGGAGAGCAGGAGCAATGTCCAGATCGCGCAGGCTTGCGAGATGGCCCGTCGTTTCTTGCGCGGCATGGGTGAGAGTGTAGCACACGGTGGAAAACCGTTCTTCTCCCCGTGGGGCTTACGCGACCGACTCGCTTGTCTTGAGCGGGCGGACGAGCTTAAGGATGCAGTTCTTGAGTGTGGCGATCACTGTTTCCAGATCCTCGTTCACCAGAATGTGGTCGAAGAGATCCGTGCGTTCGTCGAAGAACTTCAGGTCATGCTCTGCGTTACGCAGCCGGTCGCGGATGCTCTCTTCCGTATCGCGCCCGCGGGAACGCAGGCGGTGGAGCAGCTGCGAGAGCATTGCGCGCTTGTTCTTGCCCGGGGGGAGCAGGCCGCAGGAGAGGATCGTTTCCCTCCCGTAGTGCCGCGCGAGATCCTGGAGCAGGTGCATCTCGGTCACCACTGTGGGGATCTTTCCCTGTCCCCAGATTCGCTCGATGTCACTGGCCCGATACCCGTACCACCGCTCTTCAGACGTCGAGGGGATCTGTGTGGCGGCGATGATATCGCCGCGCTGTTTGAGTTCGGTGAATTTCTCGGCCGAGACATACAAGTACTCATTCCCGTCACCCTTGCGCCTGGGGCGCGTGGTGAGGATCGGTACGGGCTGGACGTAGTCGGAGAACACCGTGGAGAGCAGCGCGTTCACGGTGGACTTGCCGACGCCGGAGGGGCCGGTGAGCGCCACGACGTACCGGCGGAGGATGATGTTCGGCTCGCGCACGATGGCGGTCGGTTCGTAGGCGATGTCGTACCGGCGGAGGCCGTCCGCGCTGATGCGGCTTAAGCGCATGCGCGGCACTACTTCCTGCCCGATTGTCACCGGCGCATCTCCGAGCAGTGCGCCGATCACCTTGGCGCCGCTTTTGAGCTCAATGAGCGCAATGCGGCGCGGCGCATCCGGAAAACCTGCGGGCGGGTGCCGCACGGTGGTGAAGGAGACGATTGTGCCGGGTTGCAGCATGACATCCCGTTGTTTCTTGGCTCGCGCGGTGATGGGTGCGGTGCTATCCATGGATGTGTTCGAGAATGTGGATGGCGCACGTCGCTCCCGTGCCGCCGAAATTGTGCGCGAGGCCCCACTGTGCGCCGGCGTGTGTGAGTTCCTTGCCCACTTCGATGAGCTGCTTCACGCCGGTTGCGCCCACGGGGTGGCCGCAGGCTTTTAGGCCGCCGCTCGGATTGAGCACCAGTTCGGGGTCCATGCGTTTGTAGAGTTCCACGCCGGTGCCGGGCTGCGCGAATCCCATGTCCTCCACACTGATCACCGCGGCAATGGAGAAGCAGTCATGCAGCTCCACGGCATGGATATCACTCCGGTTGATTCCCGCTTCCTCCAGCGCCTTCTCCATTGCGTTCTTCGTGGCGCGGAAACTCGTGATCGACGGCCGGTCCGCAAGGCTCACCGCGTCCGTGCTTACCTGCGATGCCGCGAGCCGAAGCGGGCTCTCGAATTGCGTGGAGAGGATGCAAGCCGCCGCGCCGTCGCTCACGGGCGAACAATCGAGCAGGCGCAGCGGGTCGGCAATGAGCGGACTTTTCGAGATCTGCTCCACGGGGATTTCCTTGCGGAACTGCGCGAGGGGATTGCTCACGGCATTGCGGTGGTGCACTGCGCTCACGCGGCTCAAATCATCGCGGCTCAGGTTGTACTCGTGCATGTACCGCTGCGCGATCAGGCCGAAGAGTCCGGGGAACGTGATTCCGGATGGCATATCCTTCTCGCTGTCTGCCGCGCCCATGAGGGCTGCGGCCACTTCCTCATTGCTCGCATCCGTCATCTTCTCCGCGCCGATGACGAGCACTGTGCCTGCCTTGCCGCTTTCGAGCAGGCTGCAGGCGGTGTGGATGGCTATCGACCCGGAAGCGCACGCGGCTTCCACGCGGAGGGCGGGCGGGTGATGGGGGAGCAGCGAAGCGGCAAGCGCACCGAGATGCGCCTGGTCGCTCAGGCGCTCGCCGATCATGTTCGCCACGATCACTACGTCAATATCGAGCGGCGTGCACGGGGCTGTGGCGAGCGCGCTATCCATCGCTTCCGCCATAAGATCCTTCAGGCTCTTATCCCAGTGTTCCCCGAATGGGGTTTGTCCGCTGCCGATGAGGGAAATGGTCCGCTGCATGTACCGTCAGTGTGCTGCCGCTTTCGTTCTGGCACGGCGACTCAGCTCGACGTAGTTCACGTAGGAGAGCTTGCGCTGGTCGGGTGGCAGTGTACGACCGTCCTGGAGCATGGTGAAGAGGAAGGCGTCGCAACCGGCACCGGAGCCGTAGGAAACGAGGAGGATTCGCTGGTCCTTCTTTGCCTGCTGCAGCACGTGCGCGAGTCCGATCATGGAGCAGGCGCTGTAGGTGTTGCCGATGTGCGGCACGATGAACCCGTGCTCCATTTGTTCGCGGGTGAAGCCGCATTCCTTCGCGATCCGCGAGGGGAATTTGCCGTTCGGCATGTGGAAGACGACGTGCTGGAAGTCCTTCGGGGCCATGCCTGTTTCCTCCAGGATGCCCTGCACGGTCGTTCGCACGTGGTGGAAGTAGCCCGGATCGCCCGTGAACCGGCCACCGTGGCTGGGGTAGGCGCTCCCGTTCGCGCGCCAGAAATCCGGCGTGTCGGTGGTGAAGGAGAGCGTCCTGTCGATGCGGCAGAGGGTGTTCTTCGCCTGTTCGGGCCCGATTACCATCGCCGCCGCCCCGGCCGCCGCCGTGTATTCCAGCGCGTCGCCGGGCTTTGCCTGCGCGGTGTCGCTGCCGATCGCGAGGCCGTAGCGGATCTGCTTGCAGCGGACGAACGCATCCACAATCTGCATGCCGGCGGTGCCGGCCTTGCAGGCGAATTCCAGGTCCGCGCAGTGGGAGAACGGGTGCACCCCGAGCGCGTCGGCAACCATGCCACTCGTGGGCTTCACCGCATAAGGGTGGCTCTCCGATCCCACGAAGACAGCGGAGATTTCCGCCGGTTTGATTTTGGCAGTCTCGATCGCTTGCCTGCCTGCCTCAAAGGCCAATGTGAACGCATCCTCGCCCTCCGCGGGGACGGTTTTCTCTTCCACTCCGATGCCGCCCACGACCGCGGCACCGTCCTGCTGCCAGTGCAGGGCGATATCCGTGACGCGGATCCGTTTGTTCGGCAGGCACATGCCGAAGCCGATGATGGCCGATCGGGGATTTTCCGGTGCCATGAGGTCCGCGCGAGTATACCTTCTTCCGGCTGTCTGTACGAAAAAGTTGTCAGGTTTTCTTGTCTTCGGTGAGGGGGCGCACACATCCCTGCACTTTCTCACCGCGCCATCTTCTTGTGCGACGACGCGAGCGTATGGCTCGCCTGCGCCGCGAGCAGGGAGATTTCCCCTGCGAGCACCGCAGCGCCGATGCTTTCGGCAAGCTGCGTGCGCGGGGGAAGTGATGTCTTCGGCCGCAGGAGCACATGCAGGCACTGTGACTGTGCGGGAAGGCCCGTGCCCCCGCCGCGGATGCCGACCAAAAGCGCGGGGAGGCGGACGGAGATGCGAATGCCGCCCCCCTCCGGCTCTACGGTGGTATCCGCGAGCGATCCCTCCACCACATGTGCGCTGTCCTGCCCCGTTGCGAGGTAGACCGCCGCGACGACGTTCGCCGCGTGGAGGTTGGTGCCGATTGCGCCTGCAACCTTCGATCCGTGCTCGAGCTTGGCCTGCGCGGTGAGCAGTATCGCCTCCGGCGCGGACTTGAGGACGGAAGCGATCACCTCCGCCGGGATGGTTGCCGTAGCAGTCACGGCGTACCCCCGTCCATGCTCGCGCGTCCGTGCGCTCGGTTTCTTATCACTATCCACGTTTCCTGCCACCGTGGCGAATTCCACGTTCTCCTTGGAATGTTCGAGCACCCATTCGCCGATTGCCTGTGCGGCGATCGTTACCATATTCATGCCCATGGCCTCGCCGGTATCGCAGGAGATCGTGAGGAACACGTGGTTGCCGGAGACGTCGATTGCGTAGGAGAGGATCGACAAGTGCCTGCTCGTTGCGGTTGCCACCGCCTTCCATTCATCCTCTTTCCCGCTGAGGAAAGCCATGAACGATCGTACACCATCAGTGTTGTTCACCCGGAATGCAAGGGACCGTGACGTGCCATGGTGTATGGATGTCACCGAGGCGCCTCCGGATTCCGAGAGTGCCTTGCACCCCCGGTTCACGCTTGCGACGAGGGCGCCCTCGGTCGTCGCGAGCGGCACGTACGCCTCGATGCGTTCACCGGAACTGAGCGAGACCGCGAGCGGTCCCGCGAGCCCTACGGGGAGCGGCACATGCCCGAACATCTGTTCGCAGTTCTTCTCTTCCGCACTGCCGATCCTCGCGCCGTCGGCGCGTGCGGATTCCAGCGGCGTGCCGAGTTCCCGCTCTATTCGCCTGCGGCGTTCGTCGCAGCGGTCAGCGGGGGAGAGGCCGTCGGGGAGCGAGCGGAGATCCATGAGTGGGTACGGAGCATGTGGGTAGGTCACGCTATCCATTCAATACGGTATTCCGTATACAGTATACGGGATACCGTATTAGATGGCGTGCGCTCCCGGGCCGACCTGCGACTCGAACACGGTGCACCCCTTTTCCGCGCGCGCGAACGACCGGATCTTCTCCGCGGCGTCATCCGTGCACACGAGGTGGACGGTTGGTCCTGCGTCCATCGTATACAACACGGGAATGTGCTCGCTCTCGCGGAGCGCAGTGACGGCTTCCACGATCCTATGCGTATCATCCGAGAGGTAGTGGAGCGCGGGATTCTGCGTCTGCATTACGTTGTGCATGTCCCAGCAATCTTCCTCGGTCACTGCCTGGAGCCTCTCGAAATCTCGTGCGAGGATCGCCTCGATGCACTCCCGTTGCCGGCGGGAACGGATGGCTTCGATACGCTTCGCGAAGTGTCGGCTCGTGTGCGCGCCGGCGTGGCCTTCGGTGGAGCCCACCTTCTTCTCCTCCGTGCTCGGGATCATCACGATGTCGTGGAGGAGCCAGTGGTCTTCCGGCGCGATTTGCCGCGCCGCCGATGCGCCGATCGCCGGTCCTTCTCCGGCTTCCAGCGCCACGTATCCGCCAAAGAGGCTCCGTGCCGCGGAGCCGGAACCGAGACGTGCGATGATGCTTGTCTGCGCGTCTGTGAGTGGCGACTCATCTGTGATGAGCTGCCGGATCGCCTGCGCGAGCCCGCTGAACACGGCGGCGGAGGAGGCGAGGCCCACGGCGGGCGGAATGCGGGAATCAATGGATATCGCAAGGTTTCCCGGCAATGCGTGCGGCACTCCGAGTGTTGCGAGGTATTGCCGGGTGAGCGTGATGACTCTCTCGAATCTCGCGAGGTGCTTGCCGGCCACCTCCCGTTCCTCTCCCATGGTGAACGATCGTACCGAAAATGTTTCCGCGGGTTCCACCGTCACGCTGACGGTCGGTTCCCGGAGCGTCATGGAGAGCGAATCCGCCATCGGGAGGCGCAACGCGTCGTCCCGGTTGCCCCAGTACTTGATGAAGGCGATGTTCGGGGAGGAGATTGCAGTGATGCTCATACGTGGAGGGGGAAAATATTAGCGCGGTTCGCGGTGATGAGTTTGGTCGGTGTTCCGAATGCGAGCACCATGCCGCCGCCTCCCGAGCGTGCTCCGGCACCTACCACTTTCGCCGCGCCGCCCGCCGCCTCGATCTGCGCGATGAGTTTTGCCGCCGGTTTCGGCACCACGCCGAGCGCTACTTGCGCGCGGTGGTGATCGCGAATGACGGCGCGGATATCCTCTTTGCCCTTCGCGAGCCGTTCCGTGCAGCGGCCGATCGCGTCGAGCGCCTGCCGCACGCGCGGTTCTTCCGCGCGTTCGCGCACCCATGCCACGAGTTTCGGTGTGGTCTCGTTCGGCGTGCCGGTATCGATGAGCACGGCGTCGGCGAGGAGGCCCTTTCCGAGTGCGATCGGTTGCGGTTCTTTCCCCTTACGGAAGAAGAGAGGTTTCTCCTCCCAGATCACGGCGAAATCGATGCCGCTGTGTCCCGGATTTACCCGGTCTTCCGTCGCGATGGCTTCCGCGCGCTTCCCTTCTCCAAGGACTGCGCGGGTCACGGCGACGATGAGCGCCGTGGAGGAGCCCAGGCCCTTCTGGAGCGGGATGCCGTTCTGGATAGAGAGCGTCCCCCGGAATGGTTCCCGGTGTTCTCCGAGGATGTGCACGATGGAACGGGCGTACTCTTCCCATTGTTCTCCGCCGGCGATCCCGGTCCACCGGATTTTCAAGCGCTGATCGGCAGCACCCTGCTGTTCTTCTCCCTGTTCGAATGTCGCCCGAAGCGTGAGCGGGGCTGGGACAGCGATGCCGGGGGATCCGAATACGACGGCGTATTCCCCCGAGAGGATGATCTTGCCCGGCGCCTGTCCCGTCTTCCGCATAGAGAGGGGTATTATCCGCCGAACCGCCGTTTCCGCTCGCGGAATTCCCTGAGAATTTCTTCGAGCCGTTCCTTCGAGAGATCTGGGAAGAACTGCGGGATGAAGAACCACTCCGCGTACGTGCTCTGCCACAGGCAGAAGTTGCTCGTCCGCTGCTCGCCGGAGGTGCGAATGATGAGGTCGATATCCGGGAGCTCCGGATGGTCAAGGTGCTCGCGGATCGCATCTTCCGTCGTCTCCGCTGCGGCGCTTCCGAGCCTCCGCACGGCGCGAACCACCTCATCACGGCCGCCGTAATCCAGCGCGATGTGCAGCGTGAGGCCGGTGCAATCTGCCGTTTCCGTCTCGATTGCCGCCATGAGTTCCGCGAGCGACGCAGGGATGCGGTTTTTGCGGCCCGAGTGGAGCAGGCGTGTGTTCTTTTCCGTAAAGCCCCTCCTTTCCTTCTGCAGGAAATTCTCGAGCATGCTCATGAGCTTCTCAATCTCCTTCGGGTCGCGCTTCCAGTTCTCGGTGGAGAAGAGCCAGAACGTGAGCACGCCGATGTCCTCGCGGTTCCTGCACCATTCAATGATTCCCTCAATGGTCTTTACGGCGCGCTCGTGGCCCTTCCACGGCTGCAGCATCTGCGCTCTGGCCCACCGCCGGTTGCCGTCAGGAATGATTGCCAGGTGGAGTTTCTGCACAATCGGCATGCGTAGGCATTGTACAGAAGAGAGGCTTCTGCAGGGGAAGATTGTTCGGATTGCTCTATTGTTTCGCGCGTTGCGTAACCATCTGCGTATCTCCCGAACAATGGAACAATTTCATAGTTTTTCAGTGTCTGCCGTTTTCAGGAACCAAAGAGCAGGGCCAGTGCCTCCGGGAACCATGGCGCGAATTTCTCCGGTTCCTCGTCGAGCTCCTGCTGCAGATCCTCGAGGCTGATCCATCGCCAGTGTTCTATTTCGCGCGGATCCGGCTGGACGGCCACATTATCATCGATCATGCCGACGAGCACCGTATCGTGTTCGTGCTCCGTGCCCCTCCCCGGGTCCGCTGCCTGGTACACGAACGATCCGACAACCTTGAGCGAGCAGGTGAATCCCATTTCTTCCTGCAGGCGCTTCTCCGCTGCTTTCACGATATCCTCGCCGTGCTGCGGGTGGCTGCAGCATGTGTTCGCCCATGCGAGCGGGAAGAGCGGTTTCTTGCCGCTCCGCTGCTGGAGGAGCACTTCGTTTCCGTCCTTGCGGAACACGAATACCGAGAACGCGCGATGGAGCGCGCCGTTCCCGCTGTGGGCGGCCATGATTTCCATCGTGCCTCCTGGCGTGCCGTCTTCATCGCAGAGGATGACGTGCCTCACGCTGCCATGTTCGCTGCAGGCGGAAATCTTGGCAAGCGGTCTTGCAGGCTTCTCCCGTGCCGGGGCATACTCGCCCGCTATGGCCACGGAACTCGCCACAGCGGTTCAGGGGGGCATCGACTGGTGCCAGCTGCTCCTCGCGTACGTGGTAGGTGACGGCTGGCTGAACGATGCCGTGTTCAGCGCGGTGGTATTCACGTGCGCGTGGGGAGCGCTCTGGCTCGTCAAGCATCAGGTGATTGCCCGTCTCTACCGTCTCGCGCAGCGCACGCGCAACGGCATTGACGATTTCCTCCTCGGGCTCGCGCACGGCGTCGGCGGGTTCTTCTTCCTCACGGTCGCGCTCTTTGCTTCCGTGCAGCATCTCGATCTCCCACGCGTGGTGGATATCGCCATTCGTGCGCTCTTCCTCTTTGCGCTCGTCCACGAGGTGATCAAGTTCGCGGAGAAGGTGTTCGTCTTCTACTTCTCGCGGTCGCTGCGGCGGCACGGCAAGCCCGGGGCCGAAGCGAAGAACGTTTCCGCTGCCATCATCGTGATGGTCCGCATGGTGCTGTGGACGGTGGGGCTGCTCCTCATTCTCTCCAACCTGCACTTCAACGTGAATTCGCTCATCGCGAGCCTCGGTATCGGCGGGCTCGCAATCTCTCTCGCGCTCCAGAACGTCTTCAGCGACATCTTCAGCTCGTTCAGCATCGTGCTCGACAAGCCGTTCGAGGAGGGGGATTTCATCGTTGTCGGCGATCACATGGGCACGGTGAAGCAGATCGGACTCAAGACCACGCGCATCGAGGCGCTCCATGGTGAGGAGATCATCATTTCCAACAATGAGCTCACGAGCGCTCGCATCCAGAACTACAAGAAGCTCAACAAACGCCGCGTGCTCTTCACGCTCGGCGTCACGTTCGATACGGCGGTGGAGAAGCTCCGGGCGATCCCCGCGCTCATCGAGCGCATTATCCGGGCGCAGCCCAACGTGGAATTCGACCGCGTGTTTTTCCGCTCGATCGGCGATGCCAGTCTGCAGTTCGAGGTGGTGTACTACGTCCTCGCGAACGAGTACTTGCCCTCCGCGCAGGCGCGCCAGGATATCAATCTCAGCATCATGGATGTTTTCCGACGGGAGGGCATTTCCATGGCATTCCCGACGCAGACCGTTCACCTTGTCCGGGAGTAATTCTTTTCTCCTTCTGCCCCTGCGGAGTGTGCGGGGGCGTATACTCACACCGTGGAACCGCAGCGCAACACGCTCGGCGAAGATCTCGCCCGGATGCTCAAGGGCGGGGTGATCATGGATGTCACTACGCCGGAGCAGGCGAAGATCGCCGAAGCAGCCGGAGCGTGCGCCGTTATGGCGCTTGAGCGCATTCCGGCGGATATCCGCGCGCAGGGCGGCATAGCCCGCATGAGCGACCCGTCGCTCATCCGGGCGATCCAGGGGAGCGTGTCTATCCCGGTGATGGCGAAGGTGCGCATCGGCCACACGGCGGAAGCGCGCATCCTCGAGGCGCTGGATATCGACTTCATCGACGAGAGCGAGGTGCTCACGCCCGCTGACCCGTTCAGCCACATCGACAAGCGCCAGTTCCGCGTCCCCTTCGTCTGCGGCGCGGTGTCCCTTGGCGAGGCATTGCGGCGCATCGGCGAAGGTGCAGCGATGATCCGCACGAAGGGCGAGGCCGGCACGGGGAACGTGGTGGAGGCCGTGCGGCATATCAAGCTCATCGCCCGCGAGATCCAGGCACTGCGAGGCATGACGCCGGCAAAGCTCAAGGCGTTCGCCGCGGCTGAACGTGCGGATATCGCGCTCGTCCGCCGCGTGCGCGAGGAGGGGTGCCTGCCGGTCGTCACGTTCGTGGCCGGCGGCGTCGCCACGCCCGCCGATGCCGCTCTCGTCATGCAGCTCGGCGCGGAGGGCGTCTTCGTCGGTTCGGGAATCTTCAAGTCGAGCGATCCCGCGCGCCGCGCGGCCGCTATCGTGCAGGCAACGGTGCGCTACGAAGATGCCAAACTCCTCGCAGATGTTTCCTCTGGTTTGGGGGAGGCGATGCCCGGCGAGGAGATCGACAAGCTCACGGTCACCATGCAGCAGCGTGGCCTCTAAGCCGGATACCGTCGGCGTGCTGGCGCTCCACGGGGATTTTGCCGAGCATGGCGCAGTGCTCCGCAATCTCGGTTGCGCAGTGCGTGAGGTGCGGACAGTCGAGGATCTCCTCGGTCTTCACCGCCTTGTCATTCCGGGCGGAGAGAGCACCGTGATTGGCATGCTCATGGAGCAATCCGGTTTGCTCGGTGCCATTCGCGAACGGGTTCTGCGCAGGGAACTGCCGATCTTCGGCACCTGCGCCGGGGCGATCCTGCTCGCCCGCGAGGTGCGGGGGCAGGCGGTGCCGCCGCATCTTGGCGTGATGGATATCGCCGTGGAACGCAACGCGTACGGGCGGCAGGCGCAGAGCTTTGCCGCCGACATTACGGTGCAGGGGGTTGGGGTGGTCCCTGTTTCCTTCATCCGTGCTCCGCGAATTATCCGCACCGGCCCCGGTGTGCATGTCCTGGCATCGCACGGCGGGTACCCCGTGCTCGTTCGTCAGGATCGTCTGCTTGCAGCAACATTCCATCCGGAAGTGCGGGGCAGCGCCGCAGTGCACAGTCTGTTCCTGTTGCTTTAAGGTATCAGACTGCCATTCCCACGATGCCCTTGAGCAGCGCGCCGACGACGTAGGCGATGCCGGCTCCGGCCATGCCGATGCTCACCACCTCCAGTGTGCCGCGGATAAGCCGTTCGCGCGTCACGTAGCTCCGCGTGGAGCCGAGGATGATGAGGGCGATGAGCGTCGAAGCGATGGCAACGAGGAACCGCTGGCCCTCCGCGATGCCGGTGAGGTAGGGGAGCAACGGAATGCTTCCGAAGATGCAGAATGCGATGAATGTGACAATACCGTGCATGAATGGTTTCCCCGTCTGCCCTTCTGTCATGTTGTGTTCCAGGTTCATCATCACGTCGAGCCACACTTTCTTGTCGCTGGTTGCAGCCTCCACCATCTGGTCGAGCGCTTTGTCCTTGAGTCCTTTCTTCTCGTAGAAGTAGCGGATCTCCGCCCGTTCGAGATCCGGCGTCTTCTCGATTTCTTCCTGTTCTTCCTTGAGGAGCCGCTCGTACTGGTCGTGTTCGGATTTGAGCGAGAGGAAGTTCCCCGAGCCCATGGAGAATCCGTCGGCGAGGAGGTTCGCGAGCCCCAGGATAATCACGACGTAATCCGGCATTGCGGCGCCTACCGTTCCCGCAACGACGGCGAATGTCGTCACGATGCCGTCATTGCCGCCGAAGACGATATCGTGGATGTACGGTCCGAGGTTATGGCCGTGGATATCCATCGCGAGATGCCTGCGGACTTCGTGTCGTGTGGCTTCGTGCATGGCGGCATTCTACACAAGTTCATCATTGTGAGTATCCTGTCATCCAATACTGTCTATTTCGCACCACTCCAGAATGCGTTTGAGATCTCCGTTCCACTCGTGTTCGTAGAGATGAACAAGTTCTTCAGCAGGACTTTTTTCTTTGATGAAGATTTGTTCTTTAATGACTGATAGATATCGAGTCTCATCCTCGTTCGCCGCATCCATCCTCTGGAAACTGTGTAATTTTTCGTTGGCGATTGTGATGATTTCTTGGGCATATGTAAGCAGCTTCTTGCCGTGTATCTCGGTATGCAATCCTGTTTTCCATGCCTGCCTATCGATGTTGAGGATGTCCTCATACTCCCATTCACTTGTGAGCTCGTGAATCTTTTCCCAGTTTTCAGAATCGAAGAGCAGGCCTTTCATTAATGCTGGTATTGCCATGATGAAACGGAATGGTGAACTGTCCGCAACGCGGTACTCAAGATATGACGGGCGCAATCGGAGGTCTGACCATGTTGTTTTTACATGTCGGTCAAAATCTTCCAGCGTGGGCTTGGTGCCGTGGTATCCTTTATTCATCCAGTCCGTGAATGTGAATTCCGTTTCCGCGCGTACGTAACCGCCTCTTCCGTCCGGTACGATGATGACGGGGAGTGCCATGTAATACTTTAGCCAATCTTCCATGTGAAAATTCTCCGAGAGAATGTTCGGAGGAATTCCCGTACGTTGCGGTGCATGGTGCTGGATGCAGCATCTTCTTGCATCCAGCAGCGGTCCATGTCTACCGCGGTCAAATGGGCTGCACGCGAACATTGCCCCAATGATCGGCAGGACGCGGAATGCAGTCTGCGCTTTCTTCACTGCATTTTCCTCGTTGAGGTAACTTAAATTTGCTGTAATGCCGTTCAAACGCTTCGTCATCGTCGCCATCATTTCCCGATTTCCTATACCCTGGAGAATCTGATACCGCTTTTTGTTTAGCATCGGGATGTCATCATTGTCATGGAACGGTTGTTGCCCAAGGGACAGCCATCCGATGCCGAATACATTGCCCATTTCCACTACCTCGTTATTGTGCAACCTAAGTTCACGCGAGAGATCGTGCAGATTTTCCTGCGGGGATCCCGAGAGTTCCAGGCGCCCGTCTCCTTCTAGATTGACGCGGGCGTCGCCTCGTTGGATCTCGTAGATGTCCTTGCCATTCTGTTCATGGATTTCCCATCCAGCTTCTTCTACCAATTTATGCAGTACGGCGTTGTAGCCTCTTTCGCCTTTGTACGGAACGGGAGTCATCGTATCTCGGTAGATCCCCGAACGCTCCCATTCGATGCCGACGTAGAGTGTTTTCTCTTTGTTCGCTTGGCAGTAATGCTGCACGAGTTCCTCGAGTGATCGGATACTACTTGAGTGGGGATGTTCAGGCATGCAGCACGTAAGCGGGGGATGACTTTCTGAGGATACTCTACTCTGCAAGTCCCCCCTCCGTTTTCTGTATTCGAGAGTTATGCTTCGTGCATCATTATGGGATTCTTGGCGGCTCCGTGCTGCTCTCCAAGCAGCTCGTTCAGACGCTCCTGCTGCGCCGCGATCATCTGCCGGAGTTCCGCGTTCTCCCGTTCGCTCTGTTCCAGGCGGCGTTCCGTATCCCACTTGCCTTGCGCGAGGCGGCGGTTCTCCTTGTTGCGCAGAAGCATGAGGAACAGCCGGGGGTCTTTTCCCTTCAGCGAGCGCTTGAATTGCACTTTGTCGACGTGCTGGCGTTCCTCCGCTAGCTCGATCGTCCGGCGGATGATCTTCTGCCGGATCGTGTCGAACGTTTCCTTGCGGCCGCGCGGATTGAGCGTTCCCATCTCGATGGCATCAACGATGCCTTCGTTGAGCGTTGCGCCGCCGCCTGCGATGGTGATGGGCAGTACCGGAGGGAGCTCCTCGCTGCCCTCGGCAAGCCTGCGCTGCTGCTCCTCGGGCGGCAGGGCATCGAAGGCTTCCTGTTCTGAACCGGGCGCGATCAGGAATTTCCGCAAGACCTGCGGGTCGCGGAGATCCACCGCCTCCGCGAGCGTTTTGTGCCGGCTCACCTCGGTCTGGAACCCCCGGATGAGCATGTCCATCTGTTCTTGCGGAATCGGTTCCTGCCCCCGCAGGAAGAGCGCGAACTCATCGCCGCCCGCCGCAAGCGGCGTGACGCGGATACCCTGTTTCTCCGCTTCGATCCGCGTGGTGCTCTGGCGGCTCGTGAGGATCTGCGCAATCGTTTGCAGGCTGCGCGTCGCATTCTCATACGTGGTGCAATCGATGAGCGCCTTGAGACCGTTCACATCAAAGGAGACCCACCCGAATCTCTGGAGTTTCTCCGCATCCGGTTCTTCCGCCATGAGCAATCGGAGCTGCTTGCGGAAGAGGAATACTCCGTACCCCTTGGCGTGGATGGGGTGGCCGGGGACGGAGAGGATGGAGTCGTACCAGTTCTCGGCGAAAACAGCGGTGAGCTGCCTGTTGCGGATTGCCCGCCATATGGCGTCAATTGCCTCGTGATCCACTTCTTGGCCGGTTCGTTCTGCCTGCGCTTCCGCGTGCCGGAGGAGCTGGCGGTGCGTTCTGCGCAGGTGGGCGAGCAACATCCGTCTGGTTTCCTCGCCGATGTAGTGGAGCATGCGCTGCGCGAGGATTTCCTCGTCGGGTTCCTGCTCCGCCCTGTCGGCGTGCAGCCGCTGCATGCTCTGCAGCGTGCCAGTCAGCATGTGCTGCTGTTCCTGCGGTCCGGAGGTGAACTCCATGGACATGGAATTTCGGGGACGAATGAAGAGAAAATCGCGTTCGTGGAAGCCGGTGTTCGCCTGTTTCTGTTGGAGGCAAATAGTACTGTTTTCACTGAACGTGTCAACGAAGCGCAAGAACGTTTTTTCGGGTGCTCATTAATCTTTTCTTAATGCAGCGGAGTTATCCGATTGAGTGCTGGTGGATGTTGGAACGTGCGAGCACATTCGGCAACGGCCTCAGTACTGCCTTTCACCCGATTCACTTCGTCGCTTTGTTCCTTGCTCATCGCATGAAGCTCCACGCACTTCGTTCGTGGAGCGGGCGAGCGGAATCGAACCGCCCTTCCCAGCTTGGAAGGCTGGTGTAATAGCCACTATACGACGCCCGCACATATGAGAATGAGCAGAGAGAGGGTACTCATTTCCCTTCTTCCTGTGAAGCTCCCACCTCTACTTCCGCTCGGAATTTCACCGCTTCCTTCCTGCGCGGTGTGTCCTACACTACACATGTGCGCGACTCATTCTCCCGGAGGTTTCTCCTGATGGCGTTCTGCCTCCTGCTCTCTGCAGGAGGCTATGTAGCGCTTCGCATTTCTCCGTTCCTGATGCGTGCGTCGCTCTTCTCCGATTCCCCGGCGGGTGATCCTGTAACGACGGCTGCGGAGTTTCTTGCCGGACAGAACATTCTTTCTGGGTATCCAGATGGAACGTTCCGCGCAGGGAATCCTGTGAACCGCGCAGAACTCACAAAGATCATCGTTGGCCTTGCACGCAGACAGGGCGCTGTGCAGGAGTGTGCGTTAGCGCTGCACGGTGCGCTCTTCACCGATGTCACGCCAACCGACTGGTTTGCACCATTTGTCTGTTCTGCGAAAGAACACGGTATTATCCAGGGGTATGCCGACGGATCTTTCCGCCCGGCCAATACCGTCACATTCGCGGAGGCCGCCAAGATGATTGCCGGTGCGCTTGAGTATGAATTGGATGCGGGGGATCCGTGGTATAAGCCTGCGGTGGAATTGCTCTCCGCGCGGCATGCCATTCCCGTTTCCATCCAGTCCTTCGATGCAGAGTTGCGCCGCGGCGAGCTTGCGCAAATCCTGCATCGCCTGCTTGCCGGCATTACAGGCCAGCCGTCGCAGACGTGGGATGACCTTGTCGCGCAGCATGCAGCCGCCACGATGCCGGCAGGGCTGCTGTTGCACCGTATCAATGGAGAACGTTCACATGCAGGTCTTTCTGCGCTGCATCTGGATGCGCAGTTGCAGCAGACTGCACAGGCACATGCGGAAGATATGCAGGCACGCCACTATTACAGTCACGTATCACCGGAAGGTGCGGATGTCTCTGCGCGTGTCCGTGCATCCGGCTATCTGTCATGTAATTGTCCTTTCCAAATAGGAGAGAATATCGTTGCTGCTATGTCGCCCGAAGAAGCGATTGCCATTTGGATGGGGTCACCTGCTCATCTCGCTAACCTGCTTTCCGATACTTTCCAGGATATCGGTATAGGGCATGCCGGTTCCTACTGGGTGGCTACATTCGGTTATCGTGCTCTCTAGTGACATTTCTCTGTTGTTCCAATGTGTGCAGAATTTTTTGGTCACTCAGTTTTTTCCATGGGTGGCAGGTGAGGATGCGCTTGAGCCCGAGCAGTGAGCCTATGATCGCGCCGCGCTCCAACACTTGTCGCCTCGCGAACTCCGAACATGTCGGGTCGTGCCGGCAGTAGCCGTAGGGCCAGAGGTGCTTCATGGGCCCGTGATCCGGCGAGAGTGTTGCCTGATAGCCTGCGATCAGCGTGCAGAGCAGCCGGCGCGGCAGGAGCGCGATGCGGCTTGTCATGAGCTTGCCGACGTTGCGGAGCGGATTGCGCACGTGCAGGGCGAACGATACGATGCGGGCGTTCCCCATTCTACGTCCATGCAGCTCACCGTGCCGGATGTCCTCGTGTTCCTGGAGGTCCTCACGTTCCTCCTCCTGCTCCTCGCGCTCTACCATCTGGTGTTCGTGCTCGTGGGGCTCCGGCGTATCGTGAAGCGTATAGATACCGTCACGCAGCAGGTCGAGCAGGTGGTGCTCAAGCCGATTTCCATGGCCGATGCCACGGTGGACTGGGTCACCCACATGCTCGAGAGCGCGCACAAGAAAGCCGCGAAGCCTCACGCGAAAAAATCGTCGAAGAAAGAGTGATCAAAGCACCGTTTGTTTGTCCACGAACACGCGGACGTAGAGCCGTTTGAGGATGTCTACCGATGCCTCGAAAAGCTGCTGCAGGAGGCCATTCAAACGCCGGATCCTCGCGTACAGCTCCGTGAGCTTGTGCGCCGCTCCGGGGCGTGCAGCTTTGCGGGCGGTTTTCTGCACCTCGCGCTGAAGGTCTGCAATTTCCTGCTCGATATGCTTCTGCAACTGCCGCTGCATCATCGGTGCCGCTGGCAGATTTGCAATCGCCTGATCCCGCCAGGATTGTGCCTGCGTTCCGGCCTGTGCAGCGGCGGAGCCGCCTCCCCCGCCGAGGTCGCCCGAACGGCTTTCCCCGATACGTTCGCTCACCGTGTTGATGAGGTTGATTGTATCGAGCAGACTCTCGAGTTTCTGCGGCTGGGCCACGGCGATCGTCGGCCGCGCAATGCCCTCTGCGGCGCCTCTGCCTTTTTCCATGGATGTGTCTGCCATCCTGCCTATATTTTCTCTTTTTTTAGCCAAAAAGTCAATGTTCGTGTGGTGTGGAATTTGCCGGTTTTCCTCTAGCAGACAACGTTTCCGTTCCCCGGATCCTCCTTCTATCTCCTGCGTCTTTTCCGCTCCGGTATCCATGCGTTTCACCGTCTGGGCGCCGGTTTGCCGCTACGGTGTCCGCGGGTCCGGTTCTCCGGTATGATTGGCGGCGATGACCGATACGATTTTCCACAAGATTGTCCGCAGGGAGATTCCCGCGAGCATCGTCTACGAGGATGATGACGTGCTGGCGTTCAAAGATATCCATCCGAAGGCGCCGACACACCTTCTCTTTATCGCGAAGAAGGAACATGATTTCGTCCCGTCCATTGATGATCTTACCGAAGCAACCGCGCATGTTCCCGGGCTCCTCATCCGCAAAGCGCAGGCATTCGCCAAGGAGCACGGCATCAACGGTTACCAGCTCCGTTTCCACGTGGGGAAGGACGGCGGCCAGGAGGTGTTCTTCCTGCATCTGCATTTCCTGAGCGAGCAGGCGTTGCGTTGAAAATCCATGGGAGAGCGTTATGGGTTATGCATTCCGGGGATGCCCCTTTTCTCATAACCCATAACGCTCGGCAGTTTCTGCTGCTCACGCCTCGTACCCTGCAGCCTTTGCGTCGGCTTCGGATGCGAAGTACACGCGATTCTCTTCCTTGATCTTCTTCCCCGCGGCGCTGTCTGCGGCGTAGTACTTCTTGCCGGTCTTCGCCGCGACGAACTTGCCGCTGCCCGCATCACTGGTTTCGAGGAGCGACGGCTGCTCGACTTTCTCCTTCTTTCCTTTCTTTGCCTTCGGCTTTTCCTCGGAGGGAGTTTCCTCTGAGGCGGCAGAGGTTTCCTTCTTCGCTTTTGCCTTGGCTTCCTCCTCCTCGCGTTCGCGCTTGATGCGTTCGAGCGTTGCCTTGTCAATTGGGAGCAGTGCCTTCACTGAGAGGCCGATACGGCGCTCGTCCACATCGATGTTGATGACCTGCGCCTCCACTTTCTGGCCGATCGTGAGGACTTCCGACGGATCGGTGACTTTGTGGTGTGCCAGTTCCGAGAGGTGCACGAGGCCGTTGATGTCCTTCTCCAGGCGCAGGAACGCGCCGTAGTCCGCGAACCGCGTGACGGTGCCGGACACCTTCTTCCCCACGGGGTAGCGCTCCGCGATCTCTTCCCATGGGTCCTTCGTGAGCTGCTTGATGGAGAGCGAGAGCTTGTCGCCCTCAATGCCGATCACCTTCACCTTCACCTTGTCGCCGATTTCCGCGAACTCGGCGGGATTCTTCACGTGGCCCCATGCGATCTCGGAGATGTGCACCAGACCCTCCAGGCCGTCGAACGCCACGAAGAGACCGAACTTCACGATACCGGTTACGATGCCCTCCTTCACGTCGCCCGGGCTGAGCTTTTCCAGCGCCTTCGAGCGTTCCTCGGCCATCGCTTCGCGCTCGGAGACCACCACCTTTCCTGCCTCCTCATCCATGGTGATGATTTTCACCACGAACGTGTGGCCGACGTACTTCTGGAGCCGTTGCATGATTTCCGAGCTGTCGGCGTTGTTCACGCGCGGGTAGTGCATGGGTGCGAGCTGGCTCACCGGCAGGAACGTGCGGATGCCGTCGATGTTCGCGAGCAGGCCGCCCTTGTTTGCTTCCTGCGGGTTGAATTCCATCGTACCGTCGCGCTTCACGAGATCGTGGAAGCGGTCCCACGCCTTCTGCTGGCTTGCCATGCGCAGACTCAGGACCACCATGCCCTCGTTGTTCTCCTCCTCGAGGATCATCGTCGCCACGCGGTCGCCGATGCTGAGCTGCTTGAAGGTGTTGAAAGAATCCCGGAGTTCCCGGCCGCTCACGATGCCCGTGGCCACGCCCTCCAGGTCGAGGAGGAGCTTGTTCTTGCCGCGGAAGATCACGGTGCCCTCGATGAGCTCGCCGGGCCGCGCGCGGAAAACCGGCGGGGAATCCTTGAGCAGGGTCTCCATTATGCTGTTCTCGCGCTTCTTGATCGTTGCCATATGCAGTGTGGTGCAAGCGGAAGAAGTAATCGCCTCCATTGTGGCGCCCTTGCACGAGCAGCGCTGCGGGGAGGCGCGGGAACATTCGCATGTCTCTTCGTCGTAGTCAACGAATCTGCGGGGAAAGTCCGGTTCTGCGCCGCACTCGCGCACGGGCACGGTGAACAATGCGAAACAATCGAGCAATGGAACAATTGCCACGTCGCTCTATTGTTTCATTGCTCGTGCGTTTCCCAGGCTTCACAGCACATTTGATTCCGTGTTGAACTCGCCGTGTTCCGGCAGTTTCTGGTTCTTGCTCAGCACGGGGTTGTACACACGGTAGTACAGACGGATGAGCTCGATCGTGGTGAGGCGCCGCGTGGCGATCCCCACGTTGTTCAGGCCTGTTTCCACCAGGTCCACGCGTTCCTTGAGACGTACGGTCTGGTTGGAGAAATGCTTGTTCCTGAGCAGCGCTTTCCCGAGCGTGTCGTCGATATTGAGCCACGAGAGGAACTGCTGGATCAGCCCCTTTTTCTGGGGCTGATCGTCGAGCGGGATCACGATGTAGAACTCCTTCTGCATGATGTCGGCGATCTCCACAAGCTTCTCGATGAACGTTCCGTACGCGAGTGTCTGTTCCTTGAGCAGTTCGCTCTCTTGCCCCAGTGCCTGTTCGTGGATGGTGTTCAGGTACGGTTCGATGTTCACTTTCGTGGACCGGATGACGATCTGTATGGGGAAGGTGACGGTGTTGATGAATGATTCGTACCCGGCGATGATGCCCTGCTGCTCTGTTTCGCTCTTCAGGTTGAAGTTCAGCGGCTCGATGCGCAGTACCGCGCGGATGCCGCCGTTCTTCAGGATCACTGTGTCGTTGCGGATTTCCGCGAACGGGATGTACCGCTGAACGTTCGCAAGGGCGCCGTGCTTGCGGTCACGCACCGTGCTCTTGAGTTTCTTGCCGGCGTGGGTTTCCTGTTGAGTCATTCCTCAGCGGGAGTAGGGGAGAGATCTCGCATGATATTTCCGTTCGCGCGTGCCGTCGTGCTCGCGGCGGGCGTGATGCTGTCGACATGCTGTCTGTCTGCTTCTCGCGGCGATGCGGTAATCTTCTTCGCATCGACAGGCCGGCTCCACCGGGATGTCTTCGGCTCGGTTGCCTGTGCTTCCTCTTCTGCACCCTCGACGCCCGTGTCGAGCACCGTGCTGAGTTCCTGCAGTTGTTTTTCCTGTGCTTCCTCCTTCGTGAGCGGACGTTTCTCCTGCGCATGCGGATCAATGCGCACGTTGATCGTAATGCCCGGACGCGGTCCGAACGTGCGCACCGATGGTTTTTCCAGTTTCTCGATGTTGAGCAGGAGTAGGCGGAACAGGCTCACATCGTGGATCTTCACGAAGGCGAAGGCGATACCAATCATGAACGGCAGCCAGCAGAGGATTTTCACGGGGATGCTTGCCCCAGGCTGCGCACCCACCGTGCTCCAGAGGATGTAGCTGGAGCCGCCCGTGATGAGGAGCAAGAAGATCTGGCGCAGGCTCACCGGACCGATGATCTTCTCCTCGATCTGGATATCCGTCGGCACTTTCACGGGTTCAATAGCCATAGGATCGATGTTTACGGAATCTCTGTATTGTAGCACAAAACCTGTTCCGGTGCCAGTCGGGGCAGAGACGCACCGCGTGCATCATCACGCAGCATGCATTCCGTCTTCACATGCGGCTCGTGGCTTCCTGTGGCGATTCCTGCTGTTCCTCGACTGGCGCATCTTCCGGCAGGAATTCCAGATCTTCCTTGCCCTTGCGGACGACGTGGATCGTATCCCCCTCCGAGAACACGCCCTTCAGGATGTGTTCGGCAATGCCGTCCTCCACGCGTTCCTGGATCACCCTGCGCACCGGGCGGGCGCCGTACTCCGGGTCGAACCCCCACTGCGCGAGCAGGTTCACCACTTTCTGGTCCACGACGAGCCGGTAGCCGCGTTCCTTCAGTCGTTCTTCCAGCATGTGCAGGTGGAGTTTCACGATCTTGCGGATTTCCTCCTGCTTGAGCGCGTTGAACACGATGATGTGATCGATGCGGTTCAGGAATTCCGGCCGGACGTGATCCTTGAGCTCCGCGATGACTTCCGCCCGTTTCTGCTCGTACTCACTTTCTTCCATTTTTGCTTCTTCCTCCAGGCAGAAGCCGATTCTCGCAGCTTGCTTCGTGAGTTTCTCCGCGCCGATGTTGCTCGTCATCACGATGATCGTGTTCGTGAAGTCCACGGTCTTGCCCTGCCCGTCCGTGAGGCGGCCGTCCTCCAGGATCTGCAGGAGGATGTTGAAGAATTCCGGGTGTGCTTTCTCCACCTCGTCGAAGAGGACGACGGAGTACGGCTTGCGGCGCACTGCTTCCGTGAGCTGGCCGCCTTCCTCGTAGCCGACGTAGCCGGCGGTTGTTCCCGTGAGGCGGGACACGTTGTGGCGCTCCATGAATTCGGACATGTCGATCTTGATGAGCGCGTCGTCGCGGCTGAACACTTCCTCCGCGATCGCGCGGACGAGCTCGGTCTTCCCGACGCCCGTGGGGCCGAGGAAGAGGAACGAGCCGATTGGCCTGCGGACATCGCTGATGCCGACGCGGCTCCGGCGGATGGCGCGCGCGACTTTCTGGATCGCGTCGTCCTGTCCGACTACACGCTTCCGCAAGATCTGCTCCAAATTCTTGAGCCTCCGTTTTTCGTCGCTTAAGAGCTTCGTCACCGGAATGCCGGTCATTCGGCCGATGACGGTCGTAATGTCATCGCCGGTGATCTGTATCGGCGAACGCCGGTCACCATCCTGCGCGCTGCGCACCGCATCCAGTTTCTCCTGGAGTTGCTGGTGTTCCTGCTTGAGCTTGAGCGCGAGGTGATACTTCTGCTCCTTCACCGCTTCCTGCTGCCGGAGGACGAGTTTTTCGAGTTTCTCCTCTATGGCCTTGATCTCCGGCGAAGGTTCCTGGTGGAGGATGCTCTTGCCCGCGGCTGCTTCGTCGAGCACGTCGATCGCTTTGTCCGGCAGGTATCGTTCGGTGAGGTACCGTTTGCTCAAGGCAACCGCGGCTTCCACTGCATCGTCGGTGATGGCGAGCTTGTGGTACTCCTCGAAGCCGCGCTTGATGCCCTGCAGGATTTTCACGGTGTCTTCCGGACTTGTCTCCTCCACGAGGATGGACTGGAATCGCCGCTCGAGTGCCCGGTCCTTCTCGATCGTGCGGTACTCGTCGGTCGTGGTGGCGCCGATCACCTGGATCGTCCCACGGCTCAATGCCGGTTTCAGGATGTTCGCTGCGTCGAGCGATCCTTCCGCGGAGCCCGTGCCCACGACCGTGTGCAATTCGTCGATGAAGAGGAGGATTTCCTTCTCGCACTTCACTGCTTCTTTGATGATGTCGTCGAACCGCTGTTCAAATTCCCCGCGGTACTTGGTTCCCGCAACGAGCGAGCCCATATTGAGCACCAGGAGACGCTTTCCGCGCAGGCTCAAGGGCACATTCCCCTGGGCAATCCGCTGTGCGAGCCCCTCGACGATCGCGGTCTTTCCCACGCCAGGTTCGCCGATGAGCACGGGGTTGTTCTTCGTCTTGCGGCTCAGGATGTGCAGGACGCGCTCGATTTCTTTCTCCCGCCCGATGATCGGTTCGATCTTCCCTTCCTTCGCCCTCGTGACGAGATCTTCGGTGAAGTAATCCAGCACGGGGGTTTTGCTCTTTCCGTCGGTCTTTCGCTTCTTCAGGCCTTCGGGATCGCCGCCGCCCAGTCCCTGCATGCCCACGATGGCGCCCTGCAGCCCCTGGAAGAATGATTCGAGTGATTGTTCAAGATCGCGGCTCTGTTTCTTGAACTGATTGATCTGGCCGAACATCTCTTCCACGTGCGTGCGGAGGTCCACTGGGTCCACCTGCATCTGTTCCATGATCGCCTGGGCGGCATTCCGTTCCGTGGAGACGAGCGCATGCAGGAGGTGCTCCGTGCCGACGTTCGCATGGCGGAACTTATGCGCGGTGATCACACTCTGTTCGATGACGTTGTGCAGGTACTGGGAGAGGCCATGTTTCACGTGCTTGCTCTCGATGTTCTGCGACTTCATGGCTTTCAGGATGATGCGCACATTTTCCAGCGTGATGCCGGCTCCCGTGCAGATGGAGAAGCCGAGAGATTTCGGGATGCTCAGGAGTCCGAGCAGCAGATGCTCTGTCCCGATGTAGGGGCTCTTCAGCGCCTTCGCTTCCTGCTCGGCGATCTGGAGCGCGAGCTTTGCGTTCGGTGTGAAACGGTCGAAGGGATGCATAAGGCGGGGAATGGAACCCGGATGTTATCACTCTAGTATTATGAGTGATAATTTGTCCAGGGGAGGAGGGGAAGAATCGTAGTACTGTAGCAAATTCCACGTTCGCCGTGGAGTGTGGGCATCGTGAAAAGGTGGTATGGAGTACTTTTGTCGCGTTTGCTAAACGTCAGTCTTTCGATTGCACGTCGCGCCAGTCATCGAGGAAAATCGTGACGATCGTCGTCACGGGCACCGCGAGCAGCACGCCGAGCACTGGGTGGATGGTATCCGGGAAGCTGATGCCTACCATCATGGCGAAGAGAATGGCGATCGGGGAGAGCCCGACGGCCCTGCGCATGATGATCGGCACGAGCAGGTTGTTTTCGGTCCACTGGATGGCGTAGTACACGCCGCCCATGATCGGCACCCACACGAGTCCTTCCTGTGTTCCGGCAACCAGCATGGCGGGAATGGCGGCGATGAGCGGCCCCACGCCAGGGATCACCTCGCAGAATCCGGCGAGCACGGCGAGCGTGAGCGCGTAGCGGATCTGCAAAATGGAGAGAGCGATCAGCGTGAGCAGGAAGATCGCCGACATCAGGATGAGTTCGCCGCGCATCCATTGGCCGATCTTCGTCTGGATCGCCTCGATTTTCACGTCCGCGTACGTGCGGAATCTGCTCGGCAAGAAGCCGCGGGTCCAGCGGATCATGTGTTCTTTCTCCAGCTGCATGAAGAACGCGAGGACGAGGACGATGATGGTGCTCACGACGAAGTTCACGACGGAGCCCGCTACCCTCGCGGCGAAGCGGACCGATTCCTGTGCGACATCGGAGAGGTTCTGCCCGGCTTGCTGCAGGTTGACCATGAAGCGGTCAAGCGAGAGGTTCTGCAGCGTGGTTTCCGCCAGGCGGCTCAGCTGCGCGTTCGCTTCCGGCGGGAGCAGGGGCAGGTGGATCTGCGGATTGTTCATGAATGGCGTGAGCGATTCGCTCACGCTCGCGGCGATATCCTGAATCTGCGTGGCGATGATCGGGATGAACGACACGATGAGGAACACGATGAGCGCGATGGCCACGAGATAGTGCAGGATGATGGCAAAGGCACGCGGAATGCCGCGCCGTTCCAGCGCCTGTACCCCCGGATCCACCACCGTGGCGACGAACATGGCGACGAGCAACAGCAGAATCCTGTGGCGCAGCGAGAAGAGCAGCCACATGCCGAGCATGATGCCGATGATGGCGAGCGTCGCCTGCACCACGCTCTTCATGGAGAGGTGCACGACCATTTCCTCGCGGGCATTCATGCGGCGCGGCGGCAGTTTTGCATGCTCTGGCTCTTCCTTTGCGAGTGCTTCCCGCGCTTTGCTCAGCATGTCCTGCGCCTTCTTGCCGATGACGCGGATGGATGTGAATGCCGCTGCCTGCTTGCGTTTGGCTGTCATGATCCTGCGATGGCGGAAATGACGAAATCGAGGATGAAGAATGCGAGAGCGGAAACGATCATGCCGATGATCCCGTAGCGAATGGTGGCCATGGCTTTGTCCTTGCCGCCGGCCACTGTTCCGAGCGCGTACTGGAAACCGCCGATCATGATGACGATGAGGCAGATCGCGCCGGTGAGCGCGAACACCTGCTGGATGACGTAGGCGATGTACTGCGGCACGCAGTCGGCGGTAATCTGCCCGGAAAGGAATTTGTCCCTGCACGGAACGTCATTCCCGATGAGCGAGAGCATTTGTCCAGCCTTCGCCTGCCCCGCAAAGAGGAGAGCGGAGCATGCCAGTACTGTTCTGCCGATCGCGCCCATGGTTGTCCTATTGTGGTCGAAAGCGGCGAAACGCGCGATGGAGTTTGATTGACAGGTCGGTGGGAGCAGTGACAATTACTCTTCCATGGCTTCCAGACCACCATTCCGCTGGCAGGAAACCCCACGCCCCATCGTCGCGCTGGCGCCGATGGCGGGATACACCGACGCGTCGTACCGCCAGCTCATCAAGAGCATCGCGCCGGAAGTCATCGTGTACACCGAGTTCCTGAGTACCGATGCCATCCACTACGGCGCGCGGAAGACCATGGAGATGCTCCATTTCGATCTCGAGCTGGAGCGTCCGTTCATCGTGCAGGTTTTCGGCAAGGATCCGCAGCATTTCCTCACTGCGGCGAAGGTCGTGGAGGACATGGGTGCGGACGGCATCGACATCAACATGGGGTGCCCGGCCGCGACGGTCGTCTCCTCCTGTCACGGTTCCGCGCTCATCCGCAAACCGGAGCTTGCCCGCGAACTCGTGCATGCCGTGAAGAACGTCGTTTCCATTCCCGTCAGCGTGAAAACCCGTTTGGGATGGAGCACACCGGAGACGCTCATCCCGTTCTGCCAGGGGCTTGTCGAAGCCGGTGCCGACGCGCTCGCGGTGCACGGCCGCACGTTCCACGAGAAGTTCAGCGGCCGTGCGGATTGGTCCGCCATCTACGAGCTCAAGCGGGCGGTTCCCGTGCCTGTCATTGGCAACGGCGACGTGTTCACCGCCCGCGATGCGCTGGAGAAGATCGGGAATCTCGATGGCGTCATGGTCGGCCGTGGCACGTTCGGCAACCCATGGCTCATGCGGGATATCGTGGGCGCGCTGCGCTACGGCACGCTCGTCGAGCCGCCGACGGTGCAGCGCATCTCCTTTGAGGAGAAAATTCCGTTCATCCTGATGCACTGCGAGCTCGCCGTGCGCGCGAAGGGGGAGCGCAAGGGCATGCTGGAAATGCGCAAGCACCTCGCGAGCTACGTGAAGGGCATCGACGGCGCGAGCAAGCTCCGCGAACGGCTGGTGCGCGTGGAGACGATCGGCGACGTGCGTGCGATTCTCTCTTAGCTTGCGGCTCGCTCCTGTGCGAGCCACTGGATTTCCCCCGGGGAGATGGGGTCGGTGCTCCTCCGCTCGGCGAGGGATACCTCTTTCGTTCTTGCCTGCAGGATGTCGATGGGGTCCCCATGGGAGACGAGCAACACGGTTTTCCCCTCCTGCGATCGTTCGATATCCGCGATACAGTCGAGCATGCGAACGAGGACAGCCTGTGCGCTCTCTACGCCGTCTCCCACATCCCTGCCTTCGCGGTCGCGTGCCCAGGCGATGTCGTACTGGCGGTCTGATGTGCCTTCGAAGATGCCGAACCGGCGTTCGCGCAACCGTTCATCCAGGTGCGGCGCGGCTGCACCGATACAATCCGCGGCAATCTCCGCGGTCTGCTTCGTCCTTAGGAAATCGGAACTCACGATGACGGTGTCTTCCGGGAGTCCCGCGGCCATCACGGATCTGCGAACGCTTTCCCTCCCCTGTTCCGTGAGGCCGTAGCGCACCGTACCGACCGCCGGGTCGCTCACGATGATGCCCTCGCGGTTCGCCTCGCTCTGTCCGTGCCGGAGCAGGACGTAGGTGTTCCGGAGGCGGGAGAGATCGATCATGGTGGTTCGTGCGTCGCCGAACTAGAACTGCACGCGGATGCCCGGCCCCATGGTCGGGGTGATTGTGACGGAGAGAATGTATACTCCCTTGATACCCGTGGGGCGCGCCTCCTTGATCGCATCGAGGAGCGCAGTGAGGTTCTCTGCCAGCTTCTGGCCGCCGAACGAGACCTTGCCGAACGGCACGTGGATGATCGCCTGCTTATCCATCTTGCACTCAATGCGTCCTTTCTTGAGCTCGGCGATCGTGCGGTTGAGATCCTGCGTGACCGTGCCTGCTTTGGGGTTTGGCATCAGGCCGCGCTGGCCGAGGATCTTGGCGATCTTCCCCAGGCTCTTCATCACTTCCGGCACGGCGACGGCCACGCTGAAGTCGATGGTGCCGGCTTCGATCTCTTTGATGAGCTCCTCGTTGCCAGCCTTGTCCGCGCCAGCCTTCTTCGCTTCGTCGATGCGGTCATCCGGCACGAACGCCGCGATCCGCACGGATTTGCCCGTGCCGTGGGGGAGTGTGACTGTCGTGCGGACCAACTGGTCGGCCTGCTTCGTGTCCGCGCCGATGCGGATGTGCGCCTCGGCGGTGGCGTCGAACTTGGCGGTGCTCACCTTCGTGAGCAGTTCCGCTGCTTCCGCGACGGGGTAAGAGGCTTGCGAAACGAGCGCGGCTTTCTCGGCGTACTTTTTGCCGTGCTTCCGCGAGAGCGGCGTAATGCGTGAGTCTGCCATGGTGAGAGGGGGGAACGTGGTGCAAGCGTCCCGCAGAGGGACTCCCACGAAATACGACGGAGGGATTCTGCCAATTCCAGAAGCTCAACGCAAAGAAAACCCCTACTTCTTCCGGCGGATCGGTGCCGGCTTTGCCGCCGTAGCCGTCTTCGTCGTCTTCCGCGGCATGTCGAGCGTCATGAAGACGAGGAACAGCCCGAAGAGCAGGATGGTGAGCGGCATGCTCCACCAGCCCGCCGTTGCGGTGCTATCCAGTGCGATGGCGAGCGTGAGGTACAGCACCGAGAGTACCAGCGAGAGCTGGCCCATGGATTTCACGGTGAAGTGGTAGATCGTCGCCGGGACGCGCCGCGCCTCCGCCGGCAGCTCGCGCAGCCGGTAATCGTGCCAGAGGAAGAGGATGCCGCCGGTGGCGAACACGAGCACGAGGCTGAAGTACACCTCCGCCGTGAATCCCGCGCCGCCGAAGACGGCGATGAGTGAAGGGACGGCGCTCAGTGCCATGAGCAGCACGCTCACGAGCAGCATGGTGTACCCGAAGATTGCGCGGCCGACGTTCTCCGGCTGGCCGCTCTGTTCCATGGTGCGTGCGAGCAGGAGGAACGCGAGCAGCTCCACCGCCACGATGCCGACGAGCAGCGCGAAGATGTTCTGGACGAACGCGAGGATATCGAAGAGGAATTGGTTTGCTTCCATGGGAGCGTAAGGAAAGGGCGGCTTGTAGCCTACGGATTCCTGGGTCTGCTGGCGAGGCCGAACCTGTTGCGCGGTTGCGGAATTTGCGTTGGAACAGTGAAGCGTGTTCCTCCGTGCTTTCCGGTATTCCGCGCGTTATTCCACGTTCACCCCCATGGACCGTGCCGTGCCGGCAACGGTGCGCATCGCACTCTCCAGACTCGTGGTATTGAGATCCTTCATCTTCGCTTCTGCGATCTCTTTGACCTGCTGCTTGGTGATGGTGCCTACCTTGTTCTTGTTCGGTTCGCCGCTGCCTTTCTGGATTTTCGCTCTTTCCATAATGAGCTGGGCGACGGGGGCCTGTTTGGTGACGAACGTGAACGACCGGTCGGTGTAGACGGTGATGACCACCGGCACCACCTGCCCGCGGCGGTCCTGCGTTTTCTCGTTGAACTTCGTGCAGAATTCCTGGATGTTGATCCCGGCCTGGCCGAGCACGGGCCCGAGCGGCGGGGCGGGATTCGCCTGGCCACCGGTTGCCTGTGCCTTGATGATTTTTGCGACTTGCTTCGGCATGCCGGTGCACTCTACGCAGGTGTTCCGGCACCGTCAACGATGTTCGCGGGGATTCGTGCGGGTATGAGGGTTAGGGCTGGGGCTGGTTCGTTACTCCGTCACCGCGTCGATGAGATCGAACATCACCTCTTCGCTGCCCTTTGCGATGTGCACCTCGTACAGGCGTTCCCGCACCCGGACGAAAACGATGCGTTCCTCGCTGATGCCCGGATCGAGGAAGGAGAGGAAATTCCGCACGGGCTTGCCTTCCCGCCGCTGTGTTTCGTCAACGAGATCCTGCACTGCCGGCGTGAACGACTCGTGCAGTGCCTCCTTGAGTGCCAGGAAGATGAGTTTGATCTTGGGTGAATCCGCCCAGGCAATCACACCCGCGCGGTCGCCATCCTTGAGGAGCACTGCCCCCGTGACAGTTGCGCCATCATCGGGGGAGACGATGCGTGAGAGGAAGATAGGTTCTGCGATCGCTTCTACCTGGAATTTGAACTGGCCGAGGATGATCCCGACATCCGGTCCTTCCTGCTTACGGACACCATCCTCCGCCGGCGCTTCCGTTGGTTGCTCGCCTGTATCCGGCTGCACTGTTGGCTGCGGGAGCGCCGGTTCGGTGGTCGGCTGCGGTTCGGGCGTGCCGGAGACCGAAGCAAAGGGGCGGATCTGCTCCACGAAGAGCGCATCCGCGGTGCCGAGCCCGATCAGGATGGCCAGGAAGACGGCGGTGGAGAAGATGCCGCGCATTGCGCAGGATTGTACACCTTCCCTCCGGTTCTCCACCACCGGGTGGCCGCGGGGACTTGTGTGCTATGCTTCTCATCCATGGCGATTGCCCGTACTCGTCGGCAAGCTGCAGTGACTCCCGCGAAGACCGTCCGCGATGGCGACGCGTTCGAGCAGACATTGCGGCCGCGGGAACTCACGGAGTACATCGGGCAGGCCGATGTGAAGGGGCACCTGCTCGTGCACATGGCCGCTGCGCGCAAGCGCGGCGAACCACTCGGCCACACGCTGCTCCACGGGCCCCCAGGTCTCGGCAAGACGACGCTCGCGCACATCATCGGTCGGGAGATGCAGGCACAGGTCCGCGTGACGAGCGGGCCCGCGATTGAGAAGCCGGGGGATCTGGCATCGCTCCTCACGAACCTTGAGGCGGGGGATGTGCTCTTCATCGACGAGATCCATCGCATGCGACCCGTGATTGAGGAGGTGCTCTACAGCGCCATGGAGGATTTCGCGCTTGATCTGGTGATCGGCAAGGGGCCCACAGCCCGTTCGATGCGTCTGGAGCTCAAACCGTTCACGCTGGTCGGGGCCACGACGAAAGTGGGGTCCATCAGTGCGCCGCTGCGCGACCGGTTCCCCCACGTGTTCAAGCTCGCGTTCTACTCGCCCGCCGAAATGGAGCAGATTGTCGAGCGCACTGCGCGCATTCTCCAGGTTCATCTCGATCATGGGGTTGCCGAACGCATTGCCTGTTGCTGCCGTGCAACGCCGCGCGTGGCCAACCGCCTCGTGCGGTCCGTGCGGGACTTTGCGCAGGTGGAGAACGAAGTGGTGATCACTCTCGGCCGCGTGACCACCACGCTCGATGCTCTCGGTATCGACGTGCACGGCCTCGACCGCACGGACCGTGCGATTCTCTCTGCCATTGTCGAGAAATTCAGCGGCGGCCCCGTTGGACTCTCTACGCTTGCCGCTGCGACCGCGGAAGAAGAAGAAACAGTGGAGGACGTGTACGAGCCGTACCTCCTCCAGCAGGGCTACCTGCAGCGTACGCCGAAAGGCCGCATGGCGACGAGGCACACATACGAGCTCCTCGGCGTGGAGGTTCCCGAGCAGGCGCAGTCGGCACTATTCTCTTAAGGGCGATGTTCTTTCTTTGCCTATCCGATAAAGAAAGAACCAAAGAAAACGCACCGCGTGCCAAAGCTCCTCCGCCTGCCGCAACACCTCCCGTGGCGCGCGGCCAGCACCGTCTTTTGGCATAGCGAGGGCAGTGTGTATTCCTCTGTTCTCCGCCGAGATGCCGGATACGTTTTAGAGCAGCGCGAGTGCAGCGCGTATTCCTTCTTCGAATCGTGCGCGCGAGAACTGCGCCGCGCGCCGCTTGCACACCACGGCGTCGAATTGCTCTTTCCGGAACGAGGTGAGTTTTTCCGCAAGGGATTCCGGTGTCGGTTCGCGGAAGAACGTTCCCGTCACTCCTTCTTCAACCGTTTCGGTGACGCCCCCCGCGCCGAACGCGACAACCGGCGTTCCGCAGGCCATGGATTCCAGTGCAACGAGGCAGAAATCCTCTTCCCCGGGCACGATGGTTGCCTGTGCGCCGCCGTAGAGATCGGCGAGTTCGTCGCCTTCGCGGTATCCATAGAATTCCACGGTGGGTCCGGCCATCCGCTCCAGGCGTTTGCGGTCCGGTCCTTCCCCAATGATCTTGAGGTGCGCGTTGCACCGGTTGCAAGCGACGATGGCCAGGTCAATGCGTTTGTACCGCGCGAGTGTCGAGACGATGAGGAAATAGGCGGGATGTTCCCGTTCCACCGGTGCGGGGGTAGAGGCGAGCCATCGGTCATCGATCGGAGGTTCCAACACCGTGCTCTCGTGCCGCCAGTAGAGCTCAATGCGGCGCTGCACTTCCTTCGATGCCGCGATCAAGCGGTCCGGCCGCGCGGCGGCCTCGGCATCCCACACGCGAAGTCGGTGGAAGACGCGCCGGAGATGTGCGCGCTTGAGCGGTCCGAGAACTCCCATTCCGGCGCGGTCCAGCACCTCATGCGTGCGGTCCCACAAGTATCGGGCGGGGGAGTGCACGTAACAAAGGTGCTTCGGCGCGCCATTCGTGATGATGCCGTGCACGAACGCGGAGGAAGAGGAGAGCACGAGGTCGTACTCCCGGAAATCCCATGCCTGCACGGCCTGTGGAAACTGCGAAAGGTAGAGGTGATGGTTGAACGGTGATCCGAGGAGGGGGAGCGATGCGCGGAGAATGGAGGGTTGCAGCCTGCTCGTGCGGATCCGTTCCCTCGGGAACCACTCTCCGAGTTTCCGTTCATCGTAGAGCAATGTGTAGATCGGAGCCTCGGGAAACATCCCCGCGAACACCCGCAGCACGCGCTCGGCGCCGCCTTTCATCGTGAGCAGTTCGTGGACGAGGGCGATCTTCATCGGGGGCAAGTCTACACGCTTTCCCGTTTCCTTCGCCCGTCACTTGTCGCAGAATACGTTGTGCGTACCCTCAGGAACGCACATGTTCCTTTCCTTCTCCGGGTCAGTAGCTCAGTGGTAGAGCAGTAGGCTTTTAACCTATTGGCCGTGGGTTCGATCCCCACCTGACCCACCAAGACTATTCCTCGAAGGTTTTGGCTTATTATTGCTTTATTCGGTCAATGATTGGTGTTCTGCCAATAATTGACGTTAAACAGAAATTGTTGTGTTTTTACTATGTTTGAGACCCAAACTGCGTGTGTAGCCAGATGTGCATGAACCGGGTCTCAAGCGGTTGTTCATTCACATGTCGGCTACGTGTAAACCTCTCAACCCTTTTTTCATAAGGGGCTCCGGTCTTTGAACCGGAGAGCGTCATGGTGTGTCGTTCCCTGCCGCGAAAGCGGCCGGCGACGTCTGCACGGCTGCAGCGTCGAAACAGGATTGTGATGGTCGAACGGTTGGAACGGCGGGATCTGCTTAACGGCGATCCCCCGTTCAAAACAGGTGTGGTGTTCTACGATGTCAACGGGGATTTGATAGTCTCGCCGCAGGATGTCCTGCTCCTCATCCACAAGATCAACAGGGATGGCTCTGGCGTGTTCAACCCACTCCAGCAAGGCCAGCCTGTTGGGTGGTACGACGTCAACGGCGACGGTTTCACTTCTCCGTATGATTGCCTGTTGGTGATCGAGTACCTGAACCGCAATGGCGCCGGGCCGGCGCCACAGCCGGTGGTCACCAATCTCCCGCCAGTGGCCTACGACATGGCACTAAGCGTCATGGAGGGAGAGGAAATCGCGTTCCATCCTGCGGTCATCGATCCGGAACAGCAGCCCCTGTCGTTCCAGGTCGCCAATCCGCCGGATTGGGGAACGCTCTCGACCGAAGACGGCGAGACGTTCACCTACATGCCTGATCCGGGATTCGTGGGGTCGGATACCCTGCGCCTGCTTGCGACGGATGCGGTGGGGCAAACGGCGATGAGCATGGTGACGGTCACTGTACTGCTTGGGCCGGGGCCTCATGCCCCAGTCGCGTTGGATGACTCCTTCGCGGTTGCGCCCGGCACTCCCGTGACGTTCGATGTCACTGCCAATGACATCGAATTCGACGGCGAGCCGCTGACCATTACCCGTTTCACCAGTCCGGACCATGGGGTGCTCGTTCTGAATGGCGGTAACACGATGACGTATACGCCGGATGCCGCGCATCCCGGCTACGACGAGTTCGTGTACGAAGTGCGGGATTCCTCGGGGCTCACCGACACTGCCAATGTCGGTCTGGTGCTCCGGGTGAATCATCTGCCCGTTGTGCAGAATCCCACGGTGAACGTGACGGTGAATACGCCGTCCGCCTTGCTCGCAGTGCCCCAACTTGCCGTTGATCCCGATGGCGACCCGATGAGTGTTTCCTTCTCCGATCCCGATCACGGTGCAATTGCCGTGAGCGGGCAGGGGTGGGTGTACACGCCGGATACGGGTTTCGTCGGTGCGGATGCGGTGGAGTACTCCGTCGGAGACGGATTCGGCGTGACGAGCGGGACGGTGCTCTTCGTTGTCAGCGAGCCGCATTTCTTGGGGCCGGGTGCCCGCCGCGATGAGGCTGTCTACGTTGGTGTGGAGCTGAATGGAGGCGTGCTCAGCGCGCATTCCGTCCAGCACTTCGCCGATGTGCCGCAGGACAACTGGGCATTTTCCTTCGTCGAGGAAGCGCTCAGTGAGGGGTGGCTCAATGGCGGTTTCGCTGTCGGGCCGAACTTCTACCCGCCCCGGAACGTGACGTATGGGGAGATGGCGGTGCTGGTGGGTAACACCTTCGGTTTCGTCGGTGACGATCCGTTCGTTGCCGCCGCCGCTCACGGTGTTCTGCGTGGCGCAGAGATTGACGATTTGGCTGCCCAGGTCAGCGCCGCTCGTTTCTGGCAGATGTGGGCAGCTGCCGATCATGCCAACGGCGCGTCCCTTTCCGAGATTGAACTCGATGTCCTCGCACGGGGCATCGCATCGCAGTTCGGCGCGGCCTACTAGGCCGCACGGAATTGCCATATCGTTTCCGTGGGGAGTGCTTGTCCCCGCGGCGTGTAGCCGATCGAATGAACTATTTTTCACCGCCGGATCGATCCGGCGGTTTTTTTGTTCCGGTTCTATTCTTTTTTCCGTGTGCGCATGACCCCCAGAGCAATGAGCATGTTCATGAGGAATGCTGTGAGTGCCATCATGGGGACAGTGATGTAGCCGTAGCGGAAGATCGGTGTGGCAGCACAGGAAACCCCGCTCGCATCGCACGGTTTGAGCGGATCCACCGGGTCCGGCCAGAGCATCGCGGAGAGCTGCTCTGTGTAGTGTGTTGCGGAGAATGCAATGCCGATCAGACAGAGCACCACGATGTACGAAGCGATACCATGGTCACGCTTCCAGAATGCAATGAGGAGGAGCGGCACCTGCGGGTACATGAAGATGCGCTGGAACCAGCAGAGCTTGCAGGGCACCCATCCGGCGATTTCCGAGAGGAACAGGCTTCCCATGGTTGCTGTGGCTGCGACGACAAGCATAGCCGGGAACGCTGAGCGAGTGATCCGCCTTCCCGTGAGCAGGCCGCCGAGGAGTACGAGGACGATGATGTTCCCAAAGAGCGTGAGCGTCGCAAGCAGATCAACAACCTGGTCGGTGTATGCCATGGTGCAGCGGATGGGATGTGAGCTGTGATGCTAGCAGAATCGCAATTCTTTTCCCATTGAGGCTTCCGCTATGCTTTGGCAGTGATCGATTCCCACTGTCATCTGGCGGACAAGGCGTTCGCCGGGGATCTCCCCGAAGTGCTCCTCCGCGCGGAGGAGCACGGCGTCGAGGCGATGGTGACGATCGGGGATTCACTCGAGGAATCCCGCCGGTGTATCGAACTCGCGGAAGTCCGCGATCAGGTGTTTTGCACTGTCGGCGTGCACCCGCACAATGCCAAGGACTGGCGGGATGGCGACGGCCAGCGTCTGCGCGCACTTGCGCAATCATCGCCGAAGGTAAAAGCCATTGGCGAGATCGGTCTTGATTATCATTACGATCATTCGCCGCGGGATGTGCAGCGCCGCGTCTTCCGCGAGCAACTTGCGATCGCCAAGGAGCTCAATATTCCTGCTGTGATCCACTGCCGCGAGGCGATTGCTGATGTGCGGAAAATTCTCGAGGAGATGTGGCCCATTGCGTGCGTGATTCATTGCTGCACGGAGGCATGGAGTGCTGTGGAGCCGCTTGTTACGCGCGGGGCATTCCTCGGGTTCACGGGCATCGCGACCTACCCGAAGGCGGAAGCGATCCGCGAAACCATTGCGTCGTGCCCCATGGAACGCATGCTCATCGAAACGGATGCACCGTACCTTGCGCCGGTTCCTCATCGTGGCAAGCGGTGCGAGCCTGCATTCGTGAGGGACGTCGCCGCGTGCGTTGCCGGGATCAAGCACGTTCCTCTTGCGGAAGTCGATTGCATCACTGCGGGGAATACAGTGGCATTCTTCCACCTGTCTCCCTACGATAGTCGTCACGTGCGCTTGTAGCTCAGCTGGATAGAGCGTCAGCCTCCGAAGCTGAAGGTCGTGGGTTCGAATCCCGCCAAGCGCACCATCGCATTGTTCCTCGCAATTTCCTCCCGCAATTTCCGCGGGATTTTTGTGTCTGGTGCGTTTGACATTTGTCCATTTCACTTTACAATCTCCGCCTTTGCCAATTCTGGCAGGCACCATTGCCGGCTCGTTTCTCGTGGCGTCCATGCTTTTCCCGCCTGCGCCGGCCGCGCTGCAGGTATCCGTGGATTCCTGGGTTCCGGGCTTCGGTGATCGTTTTGTTGTTGATACTCAGGGGAACGAGGGATACCTGATCCATACCGACGGGCAGTACATCCGTTTCCCTGTCATTACCGGGCAGCGGCGGTGGGTGCGGTACATCGGGCGCTCATACAACGCGACCACTCCCGCGTGGGACTGGATTGCAAAATCCCTCGATATCAAGTGGGATCGCACCACCTTCGGGCCATCCGGTCGGTTTTTGCGGTTGTACCGAGATGGTGAGGATTCCACCGCGTACGGCATCCACGAGCACGCGGCAGAAACCGTGATGTTCGCGCGCGAGAGCAGGTTCCAGAGCATGGGCTGCATTATTGTGCAGACACAATTCATGGATATCCTCGAGCGGACGTTTGCCGTGAATGCCGAGGATGGCGGTGTTCCCGTATTCACCCGGTACGGCGTGGAAGATGCCGTGCGTATTGCATTTCCTCCGTCAAACGAGGGAGCTGTGACAGCGGCGGCGGAGAAAGTCTCGTGAAGAGTCACTTCTCCTCGTTCGCTTTGGCGGCGAGTTCCTCCTTCGAGGGCAGCATCGTGCTGTAGCTCCGGGTCGTCTTGTAGGCAAGTTCGATATTGCCGGCTTTGGTGAACTGCTTGAGGATCTCGCGCGAGATGCGGGTGACGACCGGCCGCCGCTCGCCGATTGGCACGGAGAACCGCAAGGTGAAATCGATGCCGTCCGCTCCGAGATCCACGTGGACTGCCGGTCCCCGTGACTGCTTGGGAATGAAGTACATCCTTGTGCGGTCCGAGTGCTGGCGTTTTTCCTTCTCCTCATACTGGGCGGTTTCCTGTTCGAGCACGGCGCGGAGAATTTTTTCGGCATTCTCCCAATCGCTTTCGTAGGTAATGGAAATGCGCATTTCCGCGCGCACGAAGTCCGAGGTAGCACTGTGGTTCAGCACGGATTGAGTGAGCACCGCGGAGTTCGGCACCGAAAGGATTTTCCCCGTCCGTTCGAGAACAGGTTCGCCTTCCAGGCCGACATCGAGCATACGCGTGCGGAGCATGCCGATATCCACCACCTCGCCCGTTTCGGTGCCGATCGTCACGCGCTGCCCCTGGGTGAAGAGCTGGTGCTGGCGGATCATCATCCAGCCGAGCACATCTTTCACCACGTCCTGCATGGCGATGGCCACGCCCGCGCCGATGATCGCGAAGGACGTGATGATGTTCGGGTGTTTGGCGAGGATGGCGCTGAGCAGCCACAGCGCCGCGAAGATGTACACGGCCATCGTGAATGCCTTGATAGCCGTATAGCGGTACTCCAGCTTGCGGATGCGCGTGAGCATCGTGGTGCTCACAATGCGTTCGAAGAGCCAGATGAGCAGCAGCACCGCGCCGTACGTGGCGATGGTCCGGAGGAAACCGAGCTGCTGCCGTCGCTGGTCGAGCGTGAGTTTCTCCAGGCGTTGCTCGTTGATGGCGAGCAGCGATTCCAGTGCGGCGATCCGCTCCTTGAGGATGGCGCGCTTCGCGAGGAGTTCCGCGTGCGACTTCGTCAGGCGGAACTGCTCGGTGGCCCCAGACCCGGTCGGTGGTTCTGGATTCAGATAGAACTTCTGCTCCTCTGATTCGAGGAGCTCGATATCCACTTTCCGTTCCGCGATCCTATCCTTGAGCGTTTGCACCACTGCTTCCTGCCGGTCGATTGCGCGCGTTGGATCGCTCTCGCTCAGTTCCTCGCTCACGGGTCCGCCGATCGTCTGGAGCATCTCTTCCTGCGTGCTCTTGCGGATGTTCTCCAGTTCGCTCGCGATGCGATCGTTCACCCACTGGTTCTCCGGCTCGGTGAGCTGCTGTCTGTAGAGGTTCGTGAGGAGCGCCTCTTCCGCCGTTACGGGAGACTGTGCGATGCACGGCCACGCGAAAAAGAGGAGCGTGGCAATGCCGGCGATGCGGAGAGTGTGGTTTCTCATGTGCGCGATGTGCAGTGTACGCTCACTTCCAAACGAATGCGGAGGCCACAGTGTACGAGATTTGTTGCTGATTGCCAGAAGGTTTTTCCTAGGCGGAAGATGCCGCCCGCCCGTCGTCTACGCAGCACTTTCTGGTTCTACTTCCTTCTTTCCCCAGATGCGGTCAGCGAGACCTGGCAACACGTTTCGAATTTCTTCCTCGAGGAAGAAGAGCCGGATTTCACGTTCGGCGGATTTCTCACTGTCGGATGCGTGTACGACGTTGAAGATCGATTCGCCAATGACTTTCCCAAATTGTGCCCGGATTGTGCCGGGCGCCGCCTTTCGCGGATCTGTTGAACCGATGATTTCGCGGATTTTCTGGATGCTTCCTTGCCCGCCTTCCACGAGGGCCACCCATACTTCGCTCTTGAGCATGAACTGCTCTATCCGGGGATAGAACGGCTCGTGAACCAGATGCGCGTAATGCTGGCGCAGTACTTCCGGAGTGAGGCGGAGGATCCTGCTTGCACGGATTCGTCCCTGTTCTATGCCGTGCACGACCCGGCCGAGGACATGCAGGCAAATGTCCTGCTCCACTGCATCCGGTTTCAGGATGAGCAGAGTGTGTTCCACTTCGGATTCGTCTGCCTGTTGTGTGCGCTCCGGTTCGCTCATATGCCAGAATGAATATTTTAAAATAATATTTCTATTTGTAAATATTTCTCCGGACATTCTTCCGCTGCCTTCCTTTAGTATTTCCCTTGCAGTCGCACGTGGGTAATCCCGCCCGGTTCGTACCCCTTCCGGAGAAGCTCCAGCATGTAGTGGAGGCATGCCTGTTCGCTCTCCTGCCCCTGCCTGCGGGCTTCGGCGCCGTGAGTATCCGGATTGGCGCGATCAATGTCGAGCATGAGGAGGTGCATGGCTTTTCTGGGGATTCTCTGGTCCAGAGGAAGGTCATACGCATCAGGTTTGAACTGCATATCTATTCCTGCCGCCTCGCGCAGGAGTGGCGGGTTCGTGACGAACATCATCGTGTGGGAGGTCCGGCGCGATGGGTGGTGGTACGAGTGCCCGTAGTGGAAGAAGCATGTTTTGTACGTGCAGATTCCCTGCTCACCAGGATCGCTGTTCGTAAAAATTCCCCGTCCTGCATGCCAGTAACTCAGCTCTCGGGGGAGTACGAAATCCTGACCGTATGTCCAATCGTAGGGGATGTCATGTCCACGGTTCATGCCATGGAACATGTGCTCGCCGGCGTTCGACAGCGCTATGACCTCCAGGACATCTTCCATGCTTGTTCCTTCGCCGATGACTCCCGCGACTTCCCTGCAGAATTTGGTATCCACGAGCGAGCGCATGCGTGCGATTGCCGCTTCGCGGCCACTTGCGATATCGATCATCTTCCGCTCACCTCTTTGCTCATGTTTTGCAGGCACTTCAGCAGATTCTGGTTTGTCCATAGCTGCATGCTAGCACTGGGATTTGCGGAATCAAGAAAGAATGGTTTAGTTGTACTTATGCGCAGTTCAATGCGGGGTTCCTCACTCCGTGCGCAAAAATCCGCGTGTGGTTCCGCCTTCTTCGTATCCATTCTGCAGAGCTTGTGCCATGAGATCCAGCATCATCTGTTCGGCCTGCTGCCCGCGATCGCGGCATTCTGCCGTGCCTGAAGCCCGGCGGCCATGTTGGATTTCCACGAGCAGCAAGTGCATGGCATTCCGCGGAACGGCAAAGGGGATCGTCATGTATCCGTCGTTTTTGAAGTCATATTCCTTCCCCGCCATTTCGCGCAGGAGCTTGGGGTTGGTGACAGCGAGCGCCATCACGGTGCGCAGCCCCGACGGTTCATACGCGTGCCCGTAGTGGAAGAAACTTGTGTCAAACCCGTGCCCGTTTCCGCCGAGGCCTTTCCCGAAAATTTCCACCCCCGAAGTCCAAAAGCTCTCGTCGGCACAGCCGCCAAGCTCCGGTGCTCCCATATCGATGCCGAGTCGCAGCACGCTCGGGATGTACTCAGCCCGCTTGATGCCGTGGAACATGTGTCCTTCTGCGTTTGACCGGGCGATGATTTCCCGCACGTCTTCCGCGCGGCTCTTGTCGCCAATGACGGATGCAATGGCTGTGCAGTATTCGTCCGAGAGCAGCGCTCGCATGCGGTCGAGTGCCATGGTTCTCCCCGGGAGTTCCAGGGTATTCCTTGGAGTGGTGAGGATTTTTTCCGGACATTCCAATTGTCCCATGGATCTATGCTACCTCTGTATTTGCCAAAATCAATAGATTGTTGTTCAGTGCTTTATTGTGGCATGGCAGTGTTTTGGCTGACACGCTGATGCTGATTTGGAGCGGGATACCCCACGTTGCTTCGTTCCTCTGGGTAACCCGTCCAAGCCAGAAAACACTTCGTCCTTCGGGCTCGTGTTTTTGGCTTGGAGCGGGATACGGGAATCGAACCCGCGTCTCAAGCTTGGGAAGCTCGCATACTACCACTGTACTAATCCCGCACACTTCGCGAGAGGACACCTATGGTTTCCTCTCGCGGACTCACCTTCCCTGTGTGGTATCGCTCCAGTCCGGCAAAGCCGGACTTCGCGATGTTTTTCTTGTGATGCTTGAGTCCGCAAGGCCTCTCGGTCTATCCATTGAATGAGCAGTGCCGAAGGCAAGCTTTGCTTGCCTGGAGGCACACCTTAGTAGGGAAAGGGTGCCCGTGAGGGGAAACCGTAGGTTTCCCTTCACGCAGTTTTGGAGCGGATGACGGGGGTCGAACCCGCGACCTTCGCCTTGGCAAGGCGACGCTCTAGCCAACTGAGCTACATCCGCAAGGTGGGAGCTTTCTCTCCATTTCAAAGAGCAGCGCCCACGCAGTCTACTGATCCTCCAGAACCTCTGCAAAGTGGTTATGGCGATTTTCCTGTTCCTCTGCGCGGGGCGGGGAGTATCGCGCAATCTGCCCCCTCGTTTTTCGGCTTCAAATATGGTACAATACTTCGATGCGTTGGCGCGTGACTTCACTCGGCTTCCTTGGGGGTATTGCTGCCTTCCTGCAGGCGACCGTCGTGTCCGCGGGGAACGAGCTGATCCAGCGGGACCAAATCGAACTCCTGGAACCGATTTCCGGCGGGAATTCGATCCCGATCGGTCCGGGTGTGGATACGTGGATTAACTACTTCAACTCTGCGTTCTCGTGGCTCTACGACATCGCCGTGGGAATCTGCATTCTGTGGCTGCTCTACGGCGGAATCCAGATCATGATTTCGAGCGATCAGGCGGATAAGCGCGCAGCAGGGAAGAGCAAGATGACCGGTGCGATCATCGGCATCGTCGTGCTCTCCTTTGCGGGCACGATCCTGCGCATGCTCAATAACCTCTTCTTCGTGTAACCGATGTTCGCAGTGGTTTCTGCCTTCGGCTTGCTCCTCCGATTTGGGTATGAGACTGCGTACGCCTCGGGCCTTTCCACGGCGTGCAGCCTCGTGGGTGGTTGCAATGCCACGAACAGCGCGCCGACGATCCTCGCGCAGATCGGCTCGCTCCTCGTTTCCGTCGTTGCCGCGGGGGCGGTGGTCTTCGTGGTGTGGGGCGGCGCCCAGATGCTCATCAGTCTCGGCGATGAATCGCAGATCGCGCACGGCCGCCAGTCCATCATCAACGCGCTCATCGGCCTCGGGCTTGCCCTGGCATCCCAGTCAATCGTCGCGTTCATGGTCGGCCGCGCCAATACTGCTGCGGGCGGGGGGAACCCTCTCCTCGCGATTGCGGCTGTTGCCGTGAATGCCATGCTTGCGCTTCTCAACGTGACATTCGTCATCATTGCGCTTGCTGCCGGGTTCCGGCTGGTGATCGGGCAGGGGAAATCGGAGGAGACGGACAAGGCGCGGACGATGCTTATGTACGCGGTGGCCGGCGCCATCATCATCAACGTCGCGCGGCCGCTTGTCGAAGCCGTTCTCAATCTCAACCTATGATGCAGCTCCTCTCCGCAATCGTCGGATTCTTCCTGCCCACCATTCCCACGGCGTTCGCGCAGTTTTCCTACGTGCAGTACTGCCAGACGCTCCACCCGGGCTGCGGGGCGGGTTCCGCGTTCATCATCCAGCTTGCGGCGCGTGTGATCGATATCGTCTCCGAGGTGATGGGCGTCGCTTCCGTCGTGTTCTTCCTCTGGGGTGCTTTCAAAATGGTCACCTCCGGCGGCAATGACGAAGGGAGGACCGAGGGCAAGAACATCATGATCGCGTCGCTCGTCGGTGTGGCGCTCGCCGTGCTCGGCGAGGGCATCGTGATGTTCGCGGCGAACTTTGCGGCGAGCTGGCAGTAAACCTACCGTGGTGCCTGGCATGCAGTTTTTTCGTGGCGGTTCCTTTAAGAGAACCATTGCTGGAAGCCGATTCTCCGCTAGGCTGGTAGGTGTTTCCCATGGCGAAGCGTCAATACATCACGACAGCCATCGACTATGCGAATGCGGCTCCGCACATGGGGCATGCGAATTTCATGAGAGACAAACCTTCGGTTTTTCTCTCATGGACTCTCTTTTCCCTTAGCGGTGTCGCTCCAGCGCCGGGTCCCGTCGGAGCCACCCAGTGCCTCGCGACCGTTTCTTTTGCTCGGTAATGCGTCAATACATCACGACAGCCATCGACTATTCGAATGCGGCTCCGCACATGGGGCATGTGATGGAGAAGATTCTCGCGGATACCGTGGCGCGGTGGTTCCGCTTACGCGGAGATGACGTGCTGTTTCAGATCGGCATGGATGAACATGGCACAAAAATTCAGGAGACAGCGAAGAAGCAGAACGTCACGCCGCATGCGCTCGTCGAGAAAGTCGTTCCGCTGTACCAGGATCTGTACAGGAGGCTTGCGATTTCCAGTGACCGATTCATCCGCACGACCGACAAGGTTGTTCACTGGCCGACGGTCATTGCGCTCTGGAAGAAGCTCCGGGAATCCGGAGCTTTGGAGAAGCGCGCCTACACGGGGCTCTACTGCCAGGGGTGTGAGCGTTTCATGACGAAGCGCGATCTTGCCGATGGGAAGTGCCCTATTCACAACACTGTTCCCAAGGAGGTTACGGAAGAGAACTGGTTTCTGCTGCTTGAGCGGGAGGGGACGTGGCTGAAAAATCTCCTTACGAAGAAAACGGGGTACCGCATCGTTCCTTCCTCGCGGGCCCAGGAGACTCTCTCACTCATTGAGCAGGGGCTGGAAGACGTGTCGTTCTCCCGGCCGGTTTCCAGTCTTTCCTGGGGTATTCCGGTTCCCGATGACCCGGGCCAAGTGATGTACGTGTGGTGCGATGCGCTCACGAACTACATCTCGGGATTGGGGTTCTTCACCGATCACGAGGAGGCGCAGTGGTGGGACGATGCCGAGGTGACGCATGTCATCGGGAAGGACATCGCGCGTTTCCACGCGCTCATCTGGCCGGCAATGCTCAAGGCAGCTGGTACACGCACGCCTGATCGTCTGCTCATTCATGGTTTCCTGACGAACGAAGGGCAGAAGATGAGCAAGACGATTGGCAATGTGGTGGAGCCGGAGGAAGTTCTGAAGAAATTCTCCGGTCATCCGGACCCGCTCCGGTTCTACCTGAGCCACGAGATCCCGGTGGGCAATGACGGAGATTTCTCCTGGAAGCGGATCGAGGAGCTCTACGATGCAGTGCTCCGGAACAAAATCGGGAATCTCTTGAACCGCGTGTTGGTTTTGCTAAAAAAAGAAGGGGGAACGCTCTCTTCCTGCGGGAAGGATTCGCTCGGATCTGCCTGGAAAACGTACAGCGAGGCGATGAATGATTTTCGGCTCTCCGATGCCATTCAGGAGGCGTTGAAGATCGCGGTTGGCGCGAACGAGCACATTGATGCGTGCAAGGTTTGGGCGCTTCCTGCCCGTGAGAAGTGCGCGGAGCTTGCGAATCTTGCGGAACGGCTCCGCCACATTGCTCTCATGCTCCTCCCGTTCATTCCCGAGACGGCGCAGGAGATGAGCAGACAGCTCAACGTGCCGTACGCGGATCGCATGCTGGATCGCGATTTTGCCATCACTGCAGATCTGCAGAAGTGGGGGAGTCAGAAACAGTGGCAGACCATCGGCGAACCGGCCATCCTTTTCCCCAAGATCGAGTAAAACGGCCAATTGATTGCGTCGCAGTGCCTGTGGCCGTAGGCTAGGACTGCTCTCCGATACAGCCATACCAGCAGTGGAAGCTGCGAGGATTCCAGGCGAAGGGAGCGTTGATTACTTTTCTCCCCCTTTCTCGTATGTTCGATCCGATGTCTGAGCTCACAGGCTCTCCTTCTTCGGGTGCCGGTGATGATGCCGGCATGCCCACGCGCGGTGGCCGTGGCGGCAACGGCGGCGGCGAGCGCCGGTTTGCCGATGAAATCCATTCCATCACCATCCATGGCCGGCAGCGCACCTTCTACATCGATCTGAAGCAGAGCGGCAACGGCAAGTTCTTCAAGGTGTCCGAGAAATCCCGCGGCGGCCAGAAGACGACCATCATGTTCGATGCCGAAGATCTGGAGAAGTTCATCCAGGCGTTCCAGGAAATGCAGAGCCATCTTTCGTGAAGGACAAACCTACGTTTTTCTCTCACGGACTTTCTTTTCCTCTTCAGCGGTGCGGCTCCAGCGCGGGATCCACAAGACCTGCGCTTCGCCGTGTGCCTTATTCTTCAACGTTGCCGTTCCCGGTGCCGCCGGCACCGGAGATGCCAAGTCCTTCCGTTGGCAGCACGTACCCGTTCACATGCGGATTGATGAGCATGAGGAGGTACACGAGTTTTGCGGCTTCCGCACGGGTGATGGATTGCTCGGGCCGAAACGTGCCGTCCGAGTAGCCGCTGAGCAGCTGGTACCCGACTGCCTGTGCCACGACCGGCGAGAACCAGACATCGTTGGGAACGTCAGTGAATGCGCCGCTGCCAGATGTTTCCTCCAGCTCGGGCAGCGCGACTGCAGCGAGGAGGATCTTCAGGGCTTCCGCGCGGTTCACCGGCGCGTCCGGCCGAAACGTGCTATCCGGGTAGCCCTGCACGATGCCACGATCCGCCGCGCTGTAGATCACCTGCCTCCGCAGGGCGCGGTCGGCCGCTTCCCGCGGGCGGGTGCGGTTCGGCACGTCGGTGAAGGCGTGCTCGGTCTCTGGTGTTTCCCCGATCTGCATGCAGCTGGTGAGGGTTGCAAGCTTGAGCAGTTCGAAGCGGGAGATCGGCTGATCAGGGGCGAAAATGCGCGTGCCGTCTGGCAGCGCGTATCCTTCCGCCACCCGCATTCCCTGCGGCTGGATCTTCACCCGCTGCAGGCGGGCGATGAATTCCTTCGCCCAGTGCTCGGCCGTATCGGCGAACGGCTCCTTCGGCGAGCCGAAATCCAGGCACGGGTTCTCGAGCGGTTCACTGCCGAGTGACACCTCTTCTCCGTCCGGGATGCCGTCGCGATCGGTATCGGGGTTCCCAGGATCCGTGCCATAGACAAATTCGTCGACGTTCGGGAGCCCGTCGCCGTCCGCATCTTCGGCAGCATCAGCGCGCAGGGCCGGGGAGAATCCGTAGAGCTCCTCGAACTCGTCGGGCATGCCGTCTCCATCCTCATCGGACTGGTACTCGGCCTCGAGCGGATACTGGTCTTCTGCGTCATCGGTACCATCCTCGTCGGTATCGGCATTTGCAGGATCTGTGCCAAGCGATGCCTCTTCCGCGTTGCGCAGCGCGTCGCCGTCGCGGTCGAACGTGCCATCGTCCTCCTTGAGGAGTGGATCACGGCCGGCGGCAATTTCCGCACCATCTGCTTCGCCGCCGCCGTCGGTATCGGCGTTCCACGGATCGGTTCCCAGCGTTTCTTCCTCGCTGTCCGCGAGCGTGTCGCCGTCGCTGTCCGTTGCTCCGATCGCCATTGTGGGCACGGAGAACAGGGCCAGGCAGGTGATCGCCGCAACGGCGGATCGCATGGAGTGCAGTGTACGCGAAACCGGCGGTTATTTCTTCCGATTCCCGCGAAGCCATTCCCCGCCGGTCACCACTGTCTTGCCTGGCGATTGGAGCTTGGTGATGAACAGCGTTGTTCCTTGGGCGCAGTGGAGAGGCAAAGCTTGCGGTGTCTGCACGAGCGATGTTTCGTGCAGTTTCACCTCGTGCCCCTCAACGGTACACGTCACACCCGGCCACGGGGTGAGCGCGCGGACGGTGCGGTCAATCTTGTCCGCGTTCATGCGTTGTGGGTCCACTTTCCCGTTCTCGCGGCTCAGCTTGCGGCAGAACGTGGCCTCCTTTTCGGACTGTGGGGTGGGGGAGAGCGGGCGGGTGAGCGTTTCCACAAGGAGCTCCGCCGCAAGATCTGCAAGGCGGTCATGGAGAGTTTGGTACGTTTCCCGTTCTGCCAGCGGAACCTCCCGTTGCAGCAGGATATCGCCTGCATCAAGTTCTGCGCTCATTTTCTGCACGGTCACGCCGGTCATGGTATCTCCGGCGAGAATCGCGTGCTGCATTGGTGCGGCGCCGCGCCACCGCGGCAGGAGCGACGGGTGCACGTTCACCGGCGCAATTCTTGGCCATGCGAGAAGTTCTGCGTTCAGGATTTCCCCGTATGCTACTGTCACGAGAAAGTCCGGTCTTGCCGCGAGTGCTGCGGGGAGCTCCGCGTTCACGTTGTGCGGTTGGAGGATTGGCAGCGCCAATTCCTGAGCAGCAGTCTTCACCGGCGGCGGTGTGTACTCCTGCTTGCGGCCAACGGGCTTATCCGGTTGTGTCACAACGAGAACAATCTTTAGTGTGTTGCTCATCGAGACTGCGCGAAGCGACGGCACGGCGAATGCCGGCGTTCCGCAGAAGACGATGGTTTTTGGCGCGCTCATCTCCCGGGAGTATACAGGGGAGAGTATGCAGAATGCAGTATTCAGGAGTCAGTAGGCAGGGATGGCAGCGTGCGTAAAGCATTCCCTGCGTACTGCATACTCCTCCCTGTATACTGCTGCCCGTGTCTCGCCGTCCCGCCATGCTCGGCTCTGTTATCCGGGAGATCATTGCCCCAGTGCTCCGCGAATGCCCGCCGGAATGCGGCATGGTCGCCATTACCGATGTGCAGGTATCTCCCGATTGTTCGTACGCAACCGTCTACGTGAGCGCATTGCGTTCGCCGGATGCGGCTCTTGCGTACATGGAATCCTGCCGCAAGGATTTGCAGCACAGGATGAGTGAACTCAAACGCCGGCAGATTCCGCTACTCCGGTTCCGCTTGGATCGCACAGCGGAACGCGGAGAACGCATCGATGCGCTGCTTTCGGGAAGCTGAACGTGCGTTGAGGTTGCTTGGCGTATTGCAGTCATGCGACACCTTTCGCAAGCCTGCAACACCTGTGCGTTGCCCGCGCTTCGCGAAGCACTCTATGCTCCCACCCTTCTCATGTTCGAGCGATCGGATGCACTGCAGGCGAGCACTCTCTTCTCCCAGGCGCGGCGCATCGTGTGCATCTGCCACCGCAATCCCGACGGCGATGCTGTCGGTGCGCTTCTCGGTATGGGGGCGCTCATTGAGCAGGCGTTCCCGCACATCCCGGTTTTGCTCCATTGCAAGGATGCCGTGCCGGAGACGTTCCGTTTCCTCCCCGGTTCCGCCCGTGTGCAGACATTCCTGATGCCCCAGGAGGGGGATGTCGTTGTCTTTCTTGATTGTGCTGAACCCAAACTCACTGACTTGCACGAGTCGCACCCGCAGCTCTTCGATGGCACTATCTGTGGTGTCAATATTGATCACCATCCGACGAATTCCCGTTTCACGACGGTGAACCTCGTCGTGCCGGAAGCCGCGTCGTCGTGCGAGATCGTCGTTGCCCTTGCGGATATGCTTGGCTGGAACATCACGAGCGAGAACGCGACATGCCTCCTCACGGGTGTCTACACGGATACAGGCGGCCTCGTGCACAGCAACACTTCTGCCCGCGTCTACAGGACTGTTGCGCGGCTGCTGCGTTCCGGCGCACGGCAGCAGGCGATTGTGCAAGCGATATTCCGCACGGCGAAGCTCAGCACGCTCAAGCTGTGGGGGCGGGTACTCGAGAAGATTTCCATCACCGACGAGGGCGCGGCGATTTCCGCGGTGACTGAAGGCGATTTCCGGGCGACGGGCGCGGATTACTCGGAGCTTACCGGTGCGATTGACTACGTGAATGCAGTGCCCGGCATGCGGTTTTCCCTCATTCTCTCGGAGCGCGACGGCAAGGTGAAGGGATCGCTCCGCACGCTCCGGGACGATGTGGATGTCGCCGCCATGGCAGGCAAGTTCCATGGAGGCGGTCACAAGAAGGCGGCCGGGTTCGCGCTCGCCGGAAAGCTCAGGCCGGAAGTCCGCTGGAAGGTGGTTGAGGAACAGAAGTAGTTACGCTTTCGGCTTTTCCTCTGTTCCCTGCGCTTCCGTTTTCGGGGTCGTTTTTTGCGTCTTCTCTCCGGCAGGCGTTACTGCAGTTCCCTTCTGGTTTTTTGCAGCCGCCTCCTGCGCTGCATGCGCTTTCTCGTACTCGTTGAAGATGCGTTCGTTCTCCTCATGCGATTTTTGTTCCTGGATCTTGCGTTCCATGTGATTCTCAATTTCCCCGTTCTTGCGCATTTCCTCCAGTGCCGCGAGCATCCGTTCGTTGGTGGCCTTCGGCGGTTCCGGCTTCTTCTCGGCCGGAGATTCTTTTCCCGCTTTCTGCTGCAGTTTTTCCGGTTCTTTCTGCTGCGCAACTGGCTCTCCGTCTTCCTGCGCCGCGGCAGCCCCAGTTTCGGGCAGATGCTCTTCTGCCCCCGGGACGTCGACTGCTTCCGCTTTTTGCTCCTTCGCGGCCTCTTTTTCCCTCGCCTTCTCCTCACGTTTCTTCAGCACTTCTTCCGGCTTGGTCGTGATGAGTCTATCTTCCTGCGGGCTTGCGACGATCTGGATTGCCACGTGCTTGTTGCCCGCGAAGAAGAGCCCTTGGCCAACATCGGAGTTGAGCAGCAGATATTTCTCGCCGTCGGTTAAGTAGAAGAGCTTCTGCAGGTTATCCACCGCGGATGCCGACTGCTTGAGGAGGATCTGAAGCGACGCGTTTGTGATGATCGGCTTGCCGTACGGCGAGTTTACGAAGTCTTCCACGTCCTGCGTGATAGTGGAAATGCCGAGGTAGTACTTGCGGGCGCGCTTGATGAGGCCGTAGAGGAACCGCGCGGAGTCCTCGTGCTGCATGAGGTTCCACGCCTCGTCGATGACCATGAAGCGGCGCTTGAAGTCGGCGCGGATCCTGTTCCACAGGAAGTTCAGCACCACGTACATGGCGATCGGGCGCAGCTGTTCCTCCAGATCGCGGATCTGGAAGACGATCATTTTGTTGTTGAGCTCGATGTTCGTCTGCTGGTCGAACACTCCCGCGTAGCTCCCTTCGGTGTACTTCATGAGCGTCTGTGCCATGTGCTCGCCGCCTTCGGTAGTGGAGAGCACGTCGACGAGCTCGTGCATCGTCGGCGGTTCCACTCCCTCCAGATTCTGCGTGTCGAGCTTGATCTTCTTCAGCGCGTAGGTGTCGAGGATTGCCTTGTCCAGAATGCCGTCCTCGGCAGGCGTGAGCGTGCCGAGCATGAGCTTGAAGAGCCCGTGGAGGTTGATCACTGCCGCGCGGAGCGTTTCCCCCGTTTCCGCCTCTTCCCCGCGTACTGCTTTCGGCAGGTCGAACGGGTTGATGCGGTAGGAGCTCTGGAGCGAGATCGGGATGTGCGTGCCGCCTACGGCGTCGCACAGTTCCACGTACTCGTTCTCCGGGTCGATGACGAAGACTTCCGTGCCGAACATCATCGACCGGAGGATTTCCAGTTTCACCGTGAAGGATTTCCCTGCGCCGGATGTGGCGAACACCGTGGCGTTGGCATTTGGCAGATCGAAGCGGTCGAAGATCACCAAGCTGTCGTTGTGCCGGTTGATGCCATACAGGATGCCGTGGTCCGAGGTAAGGTCGGAGCTCGAGAACGGGAAGCTCGTCGCGAGCGGCGACGTGTTCATGTTCCGGTTGATTTCCAGCTCGTCGACGCAGAACGGCAGCGTGCTCACCCATGCGTGCTCCATCTGGAACATCGCGGGTTTCGTGAGAACCAGCTTTCCTCCGAGGATGGATTCGATGTCCGTCTGGAGCTTGCGCAGCGCTTTGTCATCCTCCGCGTACAACGTGATGTACATGCCGAGCTGGAAGAGCTTCTCCCGTCCGCGTGCCAAGAGGTCACGCAGCTCCTCGGCGTCTTGCAGAGCGGCTTCCAGCACCGGATCGCGCACGATGCCGCGTTGTTCAAGCATGCGGATGGATGCCCGCATTTCCGTCACCTTCTTGCGGAGCATCTTCATGATGATCTTGTTGCTCGAGGGGTAGATGAACTGCGCGATGTCCATCTCCGCGTCGAAGTTGATGACAGCAGAGAGCCAGTTCGGGTACAGGTAGTTCGGCCAGTTGTGCACGTAGAGTGTGCGGGAATGCCGCTCGTTCACGACGACCGTGTCGTTCTGCACGTGCATGCCGGCCGGCGCGATGAGATCGAGGGTCTTCTGCAGCCCTTCCTCGTAACGTTGCAGTATGCTCTTCTCATCCTCGCTCAATTCGCCGTTTCCCGTTTCCATCAGGCGGGTGACCTGCATATGGAGCCCCAGCAGATCGTCGATTGCCGCGATCAGCAGCTGGTAACGCGGGGAGTGCGCGATTCCGGTTCCTGGAGTCTTTTGCTGTGTCATGTTTTCTCAAGAGTATACCATTTTTCGCTCCACGACGCAATTCCCCTATGGGCTGTTCCGGGGGCGATTTGTGGCTTTCTTTGCCGGTGATTTGGCTATTCTCACTCCGCCAGCCCGGGGATGACAGCCGGCTCCTTGGTTTTTGCCGTATTCTGCTCAATGAGGTCGAGGTTCTCGATGCCCGGCACTTCCACTACCTTGAGGCCGGCGAGAAGCACGCGGCGGTTCTTCGTGATTGCGTCGTACCGTTCCTCCGCAACACTCATGAGTTTCTCGTATGGCTTGAGGATGTCCTTCGTCTGCGAGAGCTGCGTTTCCAGCTCCGCGAGGCTCGCTTTGGATGAAACCAGCTCTTCCTGGTGCTCACTGGCGAACTCGTAATTTTCCTCCTTGATCGCTTTCTGGACTGACCGCTCCAGCTCCCGGACTGCGCCGCGTTGTTCTTTGAGCCGGGTATCCAGGTCTTCCTGCAGGGCGGTGAGTTCGGTGATCTTTCGCCGTGCCAGCGTCGTGATGTTCTCCAGCGAACGCAGGTACCTGTCGAGCGCTTCTTCCCTGTCGATGCTGCGGTTGAGAATGTCCACGATATCCGCCTGCAGCACGGCGCCGAATTCTTTGAGCAGCGCGAATGTCTCGCTCGATTCCGGTGTGGATTGTCCAATGAGGATGAGTTGCTGTGCCTCAATACCCATGTTTGCGGCTCTCACCGGCACGAAAGCGCCTTGTGTGAGGTAGAGATTCGTGTAAATGCCCAGAGATGCTGCCGGGCGCTTCGTGCCAATGCGTTTCGACGGCTCGTTGACGAGTAATGTGCTGTACGCGCCGGCTTTTGTGCCGCTCGTTTCGATGAAGAGCACTGATCCCGATGTGGAAACGGGGGCTGATCCCGAAGAGGTCTCCTGTACCACAACATCGGTATCTGCACGGATTCCCCCGCAGCTCATGAGTAGAAGTGCAAGTGACGCAAGCAATCGGTGATGACGGAAGAGTGGCTGCACTATCAGAACATTGTACAATAATTTTACTTCATTAGCAATTCTTCCCAGGATCCAAAGGATCCAAGCCAAAACATTTTCGTTGAGCACAGAATTTCTCCACAATATACGTGAAGTATGATTTGCATACATTTTGTGTTCAAAACATGGAGAATTTTCTTGAGCAAGAGCAAATTTTTTAATCGCATAGCAGATCCCATTTTCACTGCTATATTTACAGTAATTTTTTGAGTATAAGTTTTATTCATGTCTTGATTCCATGCGTGTGTCTTCTCTCGAGACGGCGGTGAGGAAAATACTGGAATCCTCGTTCGGGATCTCCCCTGATGTTGTGCCGTGGTCACGTCCCGGTTCCGCTGAATACGGCGATATCGCAACGCCAATTGCCCTGCAGGTTGCAAAGCGCGTCAAGAAGAAGCCGATCGACATTGCACAGGAGATCGCGGCATCCCTCGGGAAGCATCCCCTCGTGGAACGCTGCGAGGTGGCGGCCCCGGGGTACGTGAATGTGTGGCTCGGATTCGCGGCCCACCGGGAGCGGCTTGCAGACACTCGTTCTTCCTGTACGCCGGCTGCTCCGCGCGAGGAACCGCCTGTCATCATCGATTACTCCGGGCCGAACATCGCCAAGCCACTCGGGATCCACCACATTCTCAGCACGGTCATCGGGCAGGTGATCGTGAATCTGTGCCGGCATACCGGCGGGAATGTGATCGGGTGGAGTTATCCCGGCGATTGGGGGACGCAGTTCGGTAAGCTTGCTGTTGCCTTCGGGCGCTGGGGCGGCGGAAAACCTGCCGCGGAGTACACCGTGGATGAATTGCTCGCGCTCTATGTGCGGTTCCACAGAGAGGCGGAGGAGAACCCCGCACTCGAGGAAGAAGGGCGCGCCGCATTCGCGAAGCTCGAGAAAGGGGATCCGGCCCTGCGTGCGTTCTGGGTGGACGTCGTGAAGGTGTCGCGTGCCGCGCTCGGTGCGCTGTACGAGCGCCTCCACGTGCACCTCGACCGCGAGACGGGCGAGAGTTTCTACGAGGACAAGATGGCACCCATCCTGCAGGAGGGAATGACGAAGGGGGTGTTCACCGAGGGGGAGGGCGGTTCGCTCATCGTGGAGTTCCCACCGGCGGAGGATCTTCCGCCGTTCCTCCTGCGCAAGAGCGACGGTTCGACGCTCTATGCAACGCGTGATCTCGCGATGATTCGGTACCGGATCGACACATGCCATCCTTCGGCGATTTCCTACGTTGTGGATGTCGCCCAGAGCCTGCACTTCCGGCAACTCTTCGCGACGGCGCGTTTGCTTGGCTGGAAGCTCCCGGAACTCCAGCACACGGTGTTCGGACGCATGCGTTTCGCCGATGCGGCCATGAGCACGCGCAAGGGTACCGTGCTCAAGCTTGAATCAGTGCTTGATGAGGCAGTGCGCAGGGCGGGCCAGGTGATCAAGGATCACGGGGAAGAGATCCAGACCGATGATCCTGCCGCTCTTGCCGAGATGATGGGCGTCGGTGCCGTGGCGTACGGCATCCTCTCGCAGAACCGGCGTATGGACATGGTCTTCGATTGGGCGAAGGTTTTGAGTTTCGACGGGAACAGTGCGCCGTACCTGCAGTACACCCACGCGCGTGCCCGGTCAGTGCTGCGCAAAGCGGGCGCGGGCTATGTCCCCGTGCCGGAATCCGGCGTGGAGGTGTTTTCGCCGCACGAGCGTGTGCTCGTGAATTCCCTGTCGCAGTTTCCGGCGGTACTTGAGCAGGCACGTGCGGAACAGATGCCGCATGTCCTCGCGCATTTCCTCTTTTCCCTCTGCCAGGATTTCAACGCGTTCTACAACGCCGAACCGATCCTCAAGGCTCCGGAGCGGGAGAAGGCACTCCGGCTCTCCCTCACGTCGCTCACGGCTGATGTGCTGCGGTGCGGTGCCGAACTCCTCACACTCCGTGTTCCAGATCGCATGTAATCTCCCCCCTTTCCCATGTCCCGCTCTCTGCACAGGCGGCACACTGCCGTCACCACCCGTCCACTCATCGCGTTCCTGCTCGTCGCCTCGTTCGGCATTCTCTTCGTGGGCTGCGGTGGCCCATCCTCCACCCGCGATGAGCCACTCGAGGAGGAGTTCACGTTCACGGAGCAGGATCTCGTCCGTTTCCGCGAGTTAGCGCGGCAGGCGCAGGATGAAGTGGAACAACAGACGGGGAGTGGCCTCTTCGTGCCACGCATTGCCGAGGGATCCGGCGCGAGCGTTCCGACGGCAACGGCAGGTGTGCCGCCCGTGCTCGATCTCTCCAAGGTCCAGACGTACAACACGTTGCGGCAGGGCGGACAACAGGGAGATCAGGGCAAGAACACCTATCGCGTGACGAACGTGTTCCTCAATGTCCGGAAGGAGCCGCGTGTCACCGCGGGGACGGTCGGGCGGCTCTCTAAGGGGGATACGGTCGAGCTCCTCGATTTTGTCGATGCGGCGTGGGCGAAGGTACGGCTTTCCGATGGGACGGAGGGGTTCGTTTCCACCAGGTACATCGCGAAGCTCGTGGCGGAAGATCGTCTCCAGGAGGAGAAGAAGGCGTTCGATGGCATGTACTTCGTCGATTTCGGTTTCCTCAACGTCCGCAAGTCGCCGGATACGCAGGCGGAGAAACTGGGGGAACTCCCGGGCCAGGCGATCGTGCGGCCGCTCGATGTGGGTGAGGTATGGGCGCGCATTCCGTTCAACGGTGGCGAGGGGTACGTGGCGGCGGAGTACCTGGCGCCGTTCCTGCCGAACTTTCTCGTGCGGCAGGAGGTGTACCAGTTGCCGGTCCTGCATTACCGGTTCAACCAGGCGGGGCTCACCGATGCGCTTGCACGCCATGTCGCGCGACTGAAAGAGGCGGGATACCGTCCGATGACGTTCCGGCAGTTCAAGGATCTCATCCTCGCGCAGGAGGAGCGCGATGTTCGCGTGGAGCCGAAATCGGTGATCCTTGCCTTCTCTGATGTGACGCCGCAGAATCTGCCGGATATTGCCGATGTACTCGCCGCGAGCGGCGTTCCCGGGACATTCTTCCTCTCCACGCGTTCCGTGGGGATGGATGGCATCACGGCGAAACAGATTGTCACGCTCATCGCGAACGGGTCGGACGTGCAGTCCGGGGCGCACGCAGGAGACGATCTCCGATCCATGACGAACGCGCAGGTCGAGTTGGAGCTCAAACAGAGCAGGAAGATCCTGGAGGACATCACAGGTCGGGATGTGTTCGCCGTTGCGTATCCGTGGGGCGGCGTGAATGACCGTGTTCTCCAGTTCGCCGCGGACGCAGGGTACCTGTTTGGCGTGGGCGCATCACCGAAACCGCGCTTCACGCGGGCGGAATTCCTCCAGATGCCGAGCTACCTCGTGAGCGCCAGCATGACGGAGGACGATGTTCTCGCCCTGCTCGTGCAGCAGTAGTGCGCGCTCCTCACTGCCCGTTACTCTTCAGGAGATTCTGCAGGGAAGTGATGTCCAGGCCATTCAGGAGATTCTGCGCGTTCTGGCCCGCGACGTTCGATGCTTGGCGCGCCGCGGCAGCGGCCATCTGCTCTATGAGCTGATCCCCGTACGTGTAGATGTACCAGAGGCTTGCGATGAACACGACAAGCGGGATAAGGCTGAGGATTCCGCGCAGCGTGGCACCCCACATCCGCAGGCGGTCCCGCCCGTTCATCTGCTGCAGGAGATCAATGATCCGGTCGAGTTTCTCCTCTGCCGTGGCTGGTGGTTGCTTGGCCATGGGCGGATTGTAGCACTCAGAATCCCCGCCGCCACTTCCGCAGAGTTTCGATGCCTCGCGTGAACGCGTACATGGGAGAGAGCGGCAGGTCGCGGCAGTGGACAAGCGGCAGCAACGTTCCACCAAATCCCTGCTTGAAAAGCGTGACCCCGGCGAACGGGTGTTTCTTCACTCCTTCCGGGGCAATTCCCCAGAAACTGTACGTGTGGTCGCCGCGCCGCAGCGCGTCGCGGATTGCTGTCCACTGCAGGAGGTAGCTTGCCGGGATCTTGGAGAACCGGTGCGTGCTCGCGCCGTGGTGGTAGCTCGTCTCGCCTCCGACGTGCATGTGAATGGATGCCGCAACAACTTCTCCTTGGTAACGGGCGAGGTACAGCGTGCATTCGCCCCGGGGTGCGAAGTGTTCCACCTGCGCGCGAAAGAACGCGTTCGTATACGGCGTGAAGCCGTGCCTCCGCCGCGTTTCCTCATGGAGCGTGAGGAATGCGGGAAGATCGTGGAGCGGTTCTGGTGACGCGCTCACCGTCACGCCTTCCTTCTCGGCGCGGCGGATCAGGTTTCGTGTCGTCTTCCGCATGGCCATGAGGAGTTCCTCCTCGGATTTCCGGGCGCCGGTTCCTCCCGTGCTCAGTGATCCCTGCGAAATCCACGCGTCATGCTCCGTGAGCGGCAGGTACCAGATGTGTTCCGCAAGCAGGTGGAGCGGCGACGGGACGCTGCCTGCGATTGTTTCGTAGGCTGCCGCGAGGAGGGAGTGCTGCGGCCAGAAGGGACTCAGGCGGGCAAAGGCGCAGCCGCGTGCGATGGCTGAATCCTTGAGAGTTGCGATAAGAGGATCGATTCCTACGCGTTCATCCTTCACAAGGGGGCCGTAGGGGATCGCCACGTGCTTGCCGCGCCTAGCGGGGATGACGATCGCCTGGCAGATTGCCAGGATCTCGGATCCTTCGCGCATTTGCAGCCGGATCGGCTCCTGACCGATTGCCCGGTGCACTTCGCCCATGGTCCAGCTCTGCAGGAACGGGGAGAATCGTCCAGCGCGGAGGAAAGCATCCCACTCTCCGGGATCGGTAGCGTTCTCGACGGTGATCACACGCTCAAGTATGCAGGATTCCCCGGAGGGTTTCGAGCACTTGTTCCGCTTGATGCGGCGTGGTTGTCGGATGCGTGGGGAGACTGAGGATTTCCCGTGCGACCTGTTCGGCATCCGGACAGGTTCCCGGTGTGTATCCGGCGGCGCGTTGGTCGACGCTGCGGGGGTTCACCACCGCTCCGCACCAGCCGTCATCGAGGTAGATCTCGTGCTTCTTCATACGTGCACGCACATGATCCGCGGTGCGAACGTAGAGCGGGAACTTCTGGGGGGCAGGGGATGTAAAGATGCCCCGTGGGACTTCCCAGTGCAGCTCGCGCGCGGTTTCCGCGTACATACGTGCAATGCTGCGCCGGTGCTCATTGAGCTGTGCGAGTGCATGGAGCTGGCCGAGCGCGAGAGCAGCGCAGGCGTTGGGCAGTTTGTGGGGGGCATCGGCCATTCTGCCGCTGTATTCCTTGCGGGTGAGCACCGGGGGCAGGAGACCCGCGAGCCGCAATGCGTGGAGGTACAGTTTTCCGAGGTGCAACGGCCACAGCATTTTGGCCGCTGTGTATCGCAGGGGATACCCGATGGCATTGAGGATCGTCCACAGGTTTCTGTGCGGTGCGCGTTCCTCTATTTCCCGGAGCTTCTGCGCGACGAACGCATGGTGCGTGAGTACGGCACCGCCGCTCACGCCGGAAATCGCTTTGTCTCTGCCGAAACTCAGAAGCATCGCATCGGCATGGGTGCCGATGCGATCATCCATCGTGTCGGGGATGACGTGGGCGCAATCCTCGATGAGGGCGATATCCGATTCGTCGCAGATGATCCGGAGCGCACTCGTATCTGCGGGGATGCCGAACGTATGCTGACAGATCACGGCGCGGGTGCGTCGGGTCCGCGCCGCACGGACTTTCGCCGGGTCGATGGTGAGCGTTCGTGGATTCACGTCGACGTACACCGGTGTGCCGCCGGCTGCGAGGATGGCGTTCGGCACCACCGCGCAGGTGAATCCCTGAAGAATGATTTCGTCCCCCGGTTCAATCTTGAGTGCTGTGAGCAGCGCGAAGAGACCGCTCCGTCCGCTGTCGAAAAGTGCCACCTCCCGCCGGAAATGCTGGCGCAGCGTCCGGCGGAGTTCCTCCCGTTCCGGACCGTCCCGCCACTTCCACGGTTCGCACTGGAGTATGCCTGCCTGCAGGACTTGCGAACGTAGAGCGAGCGGGCCGAAGGTATGATGGATTGGCGCCGGCACAGTGGATTATTGGGGGAGGAGCATGGTGAGCGTTCGTTCGTTCATGCGGCCGACGCAGACGAGCAGAGTCCCTTCCGTCACCGGCTGCGTGCGTTCTCCCAGTACTTCGACCGGCTTGCCGAACCCTCGGCTGAATGCGCGTGCCCCCGGTTGCGATGCGAAGACGACGCGGTGGAACACCTGCGCGGCGAACGCGCCGAGTTTCGTGTGGATCTTATCCTGGCTTTCCCCGAGTTCAATAAGGCCGTTCATGAGGAGTACCTTTTGCGATGCAGGCTGACTCCTTGCCCACGTGATTGCCGCCTCCACGCTTGCGGGGCTCGCGTTGTGGGTATCATCGAGGAGCTGCACGCCGCGTTCCTGGCGAAGGGCGAACGTGTGGGCGGGCGGCACGAAAGTGCGCATTCGTGCAGCAATATCCTTGAGCTGCATGCCGCAGTGCTGAGCAACAGCTATGGCGAGCAGGGCGTTCGTCACGTTGTGCGTGCCGCGCAGCGGCACCTCGAAGACAGATTCACCCATGCGGAAGCGCAGGCCGATGGGTATTTCCTCGATTTCGAAGGCCTCGATATCTGTGTTCCCGCCCGTGCCTACGGTCGTTACCGGGCAGCGTGCCCTGCCCTTCAGTTGCCCGCACAGTTCGTTATCGGCGTTCAGGAACACCCGGCCGTTCTCCGGAATCGCTGCCGGCAGTTCCCCCTTTGCGCTGCAGAGTGCCTGTTGTGATCCGAAGAGGGCGATGTGCTGCTTCCCGATGCTCGTCACGATGCCGATCGTCGGACGCATCACGCTGCAGAGGAGGGCGATTTCGCCGCGGCGATATGCGCCCATTTCGACAATGATGATCGACGGGGGTTCTCTCTGGCCGCGCACGGCGGATGCGAACCAGTTCGCGACGCCGATTTCGGTATTCACGTGCGCGGGCGTGGTGAGGGGGTGACGGTTGGCGAGCAGGTGCGCGAGGAGTTCTTTTGTCGTCGTCTTCCCCGCGCTCCCCGTGATGCCGATCACGATGGCGCCCTCGGGGAGTGCCGCCCGAAGCGCCGTGGCACGCTGGAGGATGCGCCGTTTGAGCCACCAATCGAGCGGCCGGAGCGTGAGCCATGCGCAGAGCAGCAGGAACGGTTGCCCGAGTACGAGAAATGGAAGCATGAGCGGCGACGAAGCCGCGAGGAGCGTCACGAGGGCCGTGTACAGGAAGGCTGTGATGGTGAGCAGTGCTGCTTTCGCGGTCCACACAGGCATCGGTTGCCTGCGGAGGATGACTTGCAGGACTGTGAGCAGCGCGAGGATAGAGAGCGCGCCGAGCGCAGCGAGCGATTCATCAGCCAGCCCCGCGATGCCGATGATCGCGAACGGCGCGAGAGCAGCTGGGCGCGCGATGCCGAAGAGTTGCCGCAGAGCACCTTCCGCTCGCAGATGTTCGCGCAGACGGTCTGTGCGCCATTCTTTCACCTGCCATAGCCGTGCTGCTGTGAGCAGCGGGGAAAGGCTCCCGACGAGCGCGAGGCCGATGAGGAGCGCGGGGTGAGCGATGCGCATAGATTAGCGCGATTCCACGCATTCTCCCATTGCTCTTCCGCGCCGCTTCTCGTCTAGACGTTGACATGGTTCCCGGTGCAGGCGAACACTGGCGTTATTCCCCAATTCCTCCATGATTTTCTCCCCACTTCCGGGTACGCCGGTTATCACGCAGGGGTTCGGGCAGAATAAGGAAATCTACCAGCAGTACGGCTACCTGGGGCACAACGGTTTCGATTTCGGAGTGCCGGAAGGTACGCTCATCTTCGCACCCCACGACGGCGTTGCCACTGTGAAGGATGACGGCGCGGTGAACTACGGTAAGTATGTCGTCATCGATGGCCCGACGCGGCGCAGCCTGCTCGCGCACTGCTCACAGATTCTCGTGAAGAACGGCCAGTCCGTTGCGCAGGGCGATCCCATTGCGCGCAGCGGCAGGACGGGGAACTGCACTGCCGCGCATCTTCACTGGACGTTCAAGCTGCTCAAGAACGGCACAGTGCTCAACAAGAGCAACGGCTACGATGGCGCGATGGACTGCTCCGAAGTCACGCGGCTCTGGCAGCAGCAGAACCTGCACAATCATGCGCAGTTCACGGACGCCGCAAAGCCGTACCTCTCCCTCACGTTCGCGCCGAACCAGGTCATCAAGAACACGACCGGTGCCTGATTTGCCGTATCATGCGTTGCGAGCAATGAGGATCCGTTACAATCCGCATGTCCCCTGGTGAGGTTCCTGTTTGCCCTGTTGAGCGGAACGTGTTTTTCTGCTATACTAAAGCCAATATTCACACCTACACCCATGCGCTCCCTGCACACTCAGGTTTCCCAGGAGACATCGCTCACCGTCCTCTGCGCCGTGTTGCTCACGAGCGCGTTCGTCGTCGTGCTGCCGGTACTCTCGGCTCTGCGCGCCGCTCCGGCGTACTACTACGATCTCGTGTCCCAGGCGGATACAGCGGATACAGATGGCGACGGTATCCCCGATATTCGCGATGCGACTCCCAGCGTCGCGCGGGTGCATGCCGCAGCCCCGGCGCGCAAGGGAACGCGGTAATTATTCCCTGATCCCGAGCGTTCGGCGGATTGTCGCTGCGATTTCCGTTGCGCGATCCCGATGAACGCCATGCCGTGTGTTTGCGAAGGCGTGCAGCGTGCTGCCGGGAATGCGTTTCCGCATGATCTGTCCATCTGCAAGGGGAGTCATGCGATCATTTTCGCCCCAGAAGATCGTCGTCGGAATGCGGATGCGGTGGAGCAGAGGACGAAGGTCCTCCTGCGAGACCAGGAGAAGTGTGCGGCGCATGTTCTTCGATGCACGTTCGTAGTCGTGCACGCGCATGATCTTGTAGAGCCATTTCTTCCCGATTGCCTGGAGAGATCGCAGGCCGGGAAGGATGAGGAGGGTTTTCCCGATTTTCGCGAGGACGAAACCAACCGTCCGGCGCACGGAATGTGTTCTGCTGATGCCTGCTGCCGCGCAGAGGAACAGATGGCTCGGTGCCGGAGCGGTGCATGATCCTGATGCCCACCGCGATGCGAGTTTGATGGCGATGCGTCCCCCGTGCGAATGGCCCAGGAGCGCGTACGGTCCCCGCACGGTTTCACGGATGAACGATTCTGCCCAATTGGCGTAATCGTCGACAGTCCATGGTTCCGGCGGTTCCGGAGCACTGCCAAAACCCGGGAGATCCGGTGCGATGATGTGAATGCCCGACCCTTTCAGCTCCTCCCGGAGCTCGGTGAATGAATCTTTCGACCCGCCCCATCCGTGCAAACAGACGAGCGTTTTCGTCATGTGGCGGCGAGTATAGACCATGTTTCTCCGGTGTCTGCACGTTTTTTTCGACACTCTGGTGCGCTACGATTACTTCCCGGTGATTCCACGGCGCATCCTTCTTGTTGGTCTCGGCGGTTTGGCGGTTATCCTCCTGGTCAGGCAGGTGCCATTTTCTCGTTTCGCAACGCCTGCCGGAGAGGTGATCGTCACGGAACCCGTGGAGACGAGTTTCTCGTTCTCCGCGGAGCAGTACCGCGCGATGGCGGAGCGGTCATATTCTGCGCTCGATGCGGTGTTCTCGCCGGGTGACACAGAAGAGCAGCAGAGCATTTCGTCTTCCGTCATGTACGACAAGCTCTACATGACCATCATCAGCGATCACCGCCTGCGATGTTGCATGAGCGGCGATCATCCACCTTCATCGAGCGGGGAGGGGGAACTTGGTGCGGATATCGATTCGAGCATCCGTAATTGCACGGAAGACGAGCGGTACGGTGGCCCGCTGCGCAGAGAGGAGGCGGAAAGTGCGGAAATTGTTTTCACGTTCCTCGCGAACCGCCGTCCTGTTTCCCTCAATCTCCGCGATCTCGCGAAGCAGGTGGAGCTCGGTATCCACGGTCTCGAACTTGTCCACGGAGACCGGCGGGCGTTCTTCAAGGAGTCGGTACCGATTAGCGAGAACTACACGCTCGAGCGCACGCTCGAGCGTCTCTGCAAGAAGATGGGGAAGGATCAGCGCTGCTATCGCGATCCAGAAGCGCAGCTCTTCGCGTACGATGCGCTCGCGTTCCGCGCGCTGCGCGACGGGACGGTGATCCCTCTCTATCGGTACAACGTGTTGTTCCCGGCTGATGCGGTGGATTCCGCGTTCATCGAACGGAGACTCCAATTTGCAGAGCAGTGGCTCCTCGGCATGGTCCGTACCGATGGGTTGCTGCAATACGAGTACTACCCGAGCAAGGATACCTACTCCAAGGACAACAATGATGTCCGGCAGCTTGCAACTGTGTGGGGCATGGTCGCGTTGAGCAACCATCTCCGGAGCGATCTCCTCAAGCCGGGGATCTACCAGTCACTCATGCACTACTTTTCCCTGGCGGTGTGCGAGGGCGAATCGTGCTATATCCGCACCGGCAACGTGGGGAAAATCGCGTACAACGCGTTCCTCATCTTGGGCCTCACGGAACTCCCCGAAGATCCGGAGCTCTCGCGGTGGAGTAGCAGGCTCGCCCAGGCGATCCTTGATCAGCAGCAGCCGGACGGCTCCTACCGGACGCATTTTGATTCCGACGACAACGGGGGTATCGATTACTACCCCGGCGAATCCATGCTCGCTCTCATGCGTCTCTACGAGAAGACCGGGAATACCGCGTACCTCGATTCCGTGCGGAAGGCCTTCCCGTACTACCGCGAGTACTGGCGCGGGAACAAGAACACGGCGTTCGTTCCCTGGCATGCACAGACGGATCTCTTGCTCTATAAAGCAACGGAGGATCCTGAGGTTGCCGCGTTCGTGTTCGAAATGAGCGACTGGCTCATCGACACGCAGCAGATCGTCGAGAGCCCGTACCCGGATCTCGTAGGGGCGTTCACCCGGGATCGTCCGCGGAATTCCACGTCGTCGTACCTCGAGGGCTTGAACGACGCGTACTCGCTCGCCGTGCTCGTCGGCGACGACGCGCACGCCGCGAAGTACAAGCAGTCAATCCGTGCCGCCCTGCGATTCGATCTGCTCACGCAGTACGCGCCGGAAAACGCGTTCTATCTCGAACGTCCCGACCGGGCCGTTGGCGGTTTCCGCGCGGCACTCACATCGAACGAGCAGCGCATTGATTTCACGCAGCATGCCGTGATGGCGCTCATGAAGGCACTGAAGAACGGCGTGCTTGAGTAAAAGGGCATATTCTCTGGTTCTCGAAGCAGAGAACGCCGAGAATGCTTCACGATGGGCGTTACGGTCCGCGAGTATCGGCAGAGCGATCGCGATGCACTCATACGCTGTGTCATTGGTTTGCAGGATTACCTTGCGCAGCTCGACCCGCTTGGGCGCATGCGAACGGCGGAGGAGTTCGATGCAATTACTTACGTGGATGCGACGCTTGAGAAGGTGCGGACCGGCAATGGTTTGCTCCTGCTTGCCGAGGGGCCGTCGGATGGCTCGATCGTTGGTTGCATTGTGGGAACCATCAATGATCCGGATCCCTGCGAGGCACTGGAATGCAGGCCGCTCGCAGCGCTGGAAGGCAAAATTCTCGAACTCTTCGTTGCGCCCGATGCCCGCGGGAAACATGTCGGTTCTGCGCTCATTGAGCGTATGGAAGACTTCTTCCGTTCCCGTGGGTGCTCTGCCGTATGGGTAGAGTGTTTTGCGCCGAATTCCGTGGCGCACGCGTTCTACGGGGCGCGAGGGTATGCGGACCGGTCACACTGGATGCTCAAGACACTCTAGAAGAGCGTGTGCAGGTACATGCTGTGCGGGAATACCACGATGTGCACCGTGAGCCAGATGACCGATGCGATGCGGGCGGGGACCACGAGCCAGGGGTACCGCTTGGCGATTATGTACCCGATCACGAGCATGAGGGGGTCGGAGAGGAGCCTGTTCGGCCAGAATTCCACTCCCTGGAACCACTCAGCGACGGCCTGGCCGGCGAGGCCAATTTCCAGATAGTGTTCGAATGCTTCCCAGATGTAGGCGAGGAAGAGCACTCCGGTAAGGTCGAAGTGCCAGGAGTGGCATTGGTGATCCCTCCCGAGCAACTTCTTCAGCACGTTGTGGTTGCGTTTCTTCACGGCACAGCCGACGGAGATGCCGCTCAAGACGTGCTCGATTGTCCACACGTCGAAGATCGCATGCGTCTTCACGCCCCAGAGGACCGAGAGCAGAGCCTGCAGCATGGCGCCCATTGTAGCAGCTCACGTTCGCAAGGCCCCTCACGGGATGTCATTGCCCCCGTTGATGCCCCGGCAGTCATTGAAGAAGCAGTCCCATTCCGGATAGGTGATAGCATCCCAGCGCATCGGGTGACCGAGGGTGCGGAAGTACTCATGCCAATAGAGCACGGCCAGCGCATTGATGAGCACTGTTGCCGCAATGCAGAGAATGAGGACGACGTTCAGCTTCATAGTGCAAAATTACTCATGCTCAACTCCCACCGATGCAGCCTGCGTTGGCGAAATAATCACCGTGCCCTGGTACTTTGAACACGTGAAGGAGAGGCCATGGCGCTCATCGTTGCTCCTCACCGTGATCACGTCGCCGGGCTCGAGCACCAGTGTGCCAACCTGCATTCTGCCGGTCATGTGTTCCAACTTAATGCGCTCTGCAATGGTGTAGCTCTGCCCTGGCCGGGCGATTGCGGAGAGTTGTTGCTTTTCGGCAGGGGATTCCATGGGATTGGGAGGAGCTGGTACAAGCCAGCATAGCAGAGTTCCATGTCGGCTTTCCCGATTACTTGGGAAATTCGCGGGAGGAGTAGCCGCGCTACCTTCGTGCCCCCTTTGCCCGTGCCGCCTCCCTCCGCGTCTCGAACTCCGTGATCCGCACCGCTCCCGCCCCGCGTCCCCACCACTCCTGCATCTCCGCGAACGGCGCGATCTGCAGTGCCCGGAACGCCACCCGGATGTGCCGCTGCTGCGGGAGCTCCCCGCCGAGCACCGCCTTCACCTTCCCCTCATCCCCCTCGCGCAGCGCGCAGAACAGCTCGTAGATCCTCTGCTCGTCCGCCTCCCCGTGCCGGTCTGTCGGCTGCTTGCTATCGGTCTCCCCGAGGAACGTCCCGAGGTACGTGAGCGGCGACCGCACGTCCGCCGTGTGCCCGCGGTACCGTTCCATGTACTCGCTGTCCTCAATCCTCCCGAAATCGATCTTCTGGTTGCCGGAGGAGGAACCTGTTCTCTCTTCCGCCTTCTTCTCCGCTGCCGGCGTGTGCACCGCCGAGACGGTCTTCTTCGCCTCCCTCCGCGTCTCGAACTCCGTGATCCGCACCGCTCCCGCCCCGCGTCCC
>CAZXOG010000002.1:158831-248421 GCA_964642315.1 uncultured Candidatus Peribacteria bacterium
CCGTTCCATGTACTCGCTGTCCTCAATCCTCCCGAAATCGATCTTCTGGTTGCCGCCAGGTGTGTGTTCCTCAGCTATTGGCGCTGGAGTTTTTTCACCCATGATGCGGTGGGGGAAAAGGATAAAAGGGGACAAGCGGGTTACCTGAACTCCCCGAAAATGTCAAGGGTATAGGGCCCATCGCGGGAATGGTGTTCAGCTCTTTCTGGTGCAGAAAACCGTGTTTTTTCACTCGCCTCTGTCCTAGCGTTTCTCGACGAGGATCCCCTCCGGGTCGTACCGGAAGATCCGCGCGCCGAAGCGCCGGTACTCGGCCTCGATGAAGTCGATGTACTCCTGAGACATCCGGCCGTCGCTGCCCCGCCCGTGGGGGAAGTACTTCGCCGCGTAGCGCATGAGCTGATTGACGACGTGCCCCTTCTCCTCCCACCGCACGCCGAGCTGGCGGGCGACGGCATCCGTATCCATCGTGCCGAAGCCGGTCCGCGCAATGAGGAGTTCTATCTCGTTCCCGAATGCCTCCGGATCTTCATCGACGATGCCGATCATGGTGTTCGCCGGCACGTGGAGGCTGCGGCGCCGGTACGTTGCCGATTCCACGCCGTGGCGCATGGCGCATTCGGCATCGCGATGCGCGTGCAACGATTCGTGGATCACAGCGAGTATGTCACAGAAGTCCATCTCGCGTCCGTGGGGAGGTTCCTGCAGGAACATGGTGCTGGTGAGGTCGGAGTAGGCCGCTCCCACGTTGTCGAGCACTGCGCCCCCTTCCGCGATGCCGACGGAAATGAACCGCGGGTTCACGCGCATGAGTGGAATTTTGTACTCCGCGTGCACGTTGGGATTGTCGCTTGCGCTCCTCGCAGTCCGCTCGTACAGGTTGATGTACGGGTTCTCCGCATTCGCCCTCCACACGTTAAGGCACGTTTCGATGCTTGCTCTCGCATGGGGGTTCCTGATCTTTGGGAGGAGAGGAGTCACATAGCGGTCAAGGCCGCGCTCGATTTTCGTGATGAGCACGTTCGTCCTGTCCGCGAGGGACATCCGCATGATTCCCTCGTGGATTTTCCGGATGAGCTGCGGGCTTGCGTCTGCGAGCTGCGCTTGTTCCTCTGCCGTGAGGATTTGCCGGAACCCGGGGAGGAGGACGCGGTTGATCTCCTGCACGATCAGGCGCATGTCGGCGCTCCTTCCGCTGTCGTAGTACGAGGATAGCCCGTTGATCTGGGCGGGCGAGATGCGGATATTGTCGCTTGCCGCTGGTTCATGCAGGGGGATGTTCACGACGTTCTCTCCGGTGACCAGATCCCTGCGGTCGCGCCGCATGAGGTTTTGCTGCACTGCCTCCGCAACGGCTGATGCGCGGCATGGCACCTCTTCCGGGGTGGTGGCACCGGCCTCCGGCAGCGTTGGCGGGATACGGATGCCCCTTGCGCGGTGCAGCGCGCTGCTCTCCGAAGGCGTAAGGCCTTGGCCCATCACGGCCTTTTGCCATGCGGCTTCGGCAATGTCACCCTTCGTTTGCTGAGAGGGGGATTCAGACATGAGTTGCTAATATACATTTTTATTGTATTTAGTCAATTTGGTGCCACGGACTGGGATTGAACCAGTGACCCCGGGCTTATGAGTCCCGTGCTCTACCAACTGAGCTACCGTGGCATTCCTGAGCGGTGGAGGAAAGAACGATGGGCAACCGAGCACGTCTTTTTTGTATCACGCCTCACTTTCGCTTGGCTAGGCAACGTGAGCTACCGCGGCATATTCATGAAAGACAAACCTGCGGTTTTTCTTTCAGGGGCTATCTTTTCCCTGCGCGGTGTGCCTCCGGGCGAGCACAGCTCGCCTTCGGCAAGATTGAAAGAGCGTTCGCGTTCCAGTGCACCGTGCGGATTATGCAGGATGCCCGGATGCGATGGAAGGGATTTGCCCGTCGCAAATTCTCCCGTTTCCTTTATTTGCATTCTCTGCGGGGGAGCGCGTAAGATCGGCCAGTTTCCAAGTCCCTTACTTCTTTTCCCCAATTTTCATGCGCAAGTCTTTCTTCGCAATGATGTCGGCTGCGGCGCTCCTCGCGGCGTGCACGCCGGCTCTCCCCACCGAGAACGATGAGGCTGTGAACGATGAGGACACGGCTGTGGTCGAGCAGCAGGAAGAAGCCGCGGAGCAGGAGGACAGTGTGGAGGAGGAGGCAGCCGAGCAGGACGAGGCTGCAGTGGACGTGAATGTCGAGGCCGGCGCCCGCGCTCAGCAGGAGGAAGAAGTGGAGTAAGTTCTCCCTTTCCGAGAACAGAAGGCAGCCGGCGATCCCGGCTGTTTTTTGTTACCCGCGGACAATCAGGAAAGCTGTGTACGCGATGTAGCATCCTACGAGAATTCCCCCCTCGATTCTCGTGAGGATGTGTCCCCGTTTCTGCCGCCAGAAGAGCAGGCGACGATGGGGGAGGCCCGTGTGGATGAGGTAGAAGAGCAGCACCGTCGTTGCAACGAGCACGCTCAGATCAACGTTCGCAGCTGGAGAGAAAGGAATGGGGTGAATCACGGCGCTCATGCCGAGGATCCAAAAAACATTGAAGATGTTGCTCCCGATGATGTTGCCTACGGCGATGTCCGCTTTCCCTTTCCTCGCGGCAACGGTGGAGGTCGCGAGTTCCGGGAGCGATGTTCCGGCTGCGACGATCGTGAGGCCGATGAGCGACTCGGACACCCCGAGCATTTCCGCCATCGTCACGGCGGCATCCACGGTGAGCTTGCCGCCGAGCACGAGGCTTCCGAGCCCCGCAAGGACGAGGAAACACGCGAAAGGCAGGGAGGTGTTGCTCACGGATGGCGTATCGCTCGTGTCGGTCTGCTGCAGGCCGAAGGTGTAGTAGAGGAAAATGAGGAAGAACCCAATGAGCGCTAAGCCATCACTCCTTGTGAGTGCGGAAAAATCGAGCCCATCCACAGCGATGTCGTTGGCCATCACGAAAAGTAGGACGGCAGCAAGAAGGCTGAAAGGGATTTCCTTGAGTACCGTTGAGCGCTGGATGTGCAGCGGATTGATCAGCGCAGCAATGCCGAGGATGAGGAGGATGTTGAAGATGTTGCTCCCGACGACGTTCCCAATTGCGATGTCACTGTTCCCCTGAATGCTAGCGACGATGTTCACCACGAGTTCCGGCGCGGAGGTGCCGAAGGCCACGATCGTAAGGCCGATCGCGAGATCCGGTATCCCGAGTTTTTGCGCTATGGCCGAAGAGCCGTCCACGAGCCAGCCAGCCCCTTTGATGAGCAGCAGGAACCCGACGGCGATGAGTCCGATGGATGCGATGAGTGACATTGCGTCCATTCTACCCGCAATGGGTTGCCCGAGCGAGTCTGCCCAGTATCATGGGAGAGCGTATGACGAAGAAAACAAAGCAGCAGAAGGCAGATAGCGCTATCCCACAGGCGGGGGGCGGCGATGCCCAGCGTCTGCAGCAGGAACTGCAGCGCGTGCAGGCAGAATTCGACCGCCTGCGCGACATTGCCGGCCGCGCCCAGGCGGATTTGCAGAATGCCAAGGACAGGCTTGCCCGGGAGGCTGCGGATCTGCGCTCATTCGCCGCCGCGGGGATCGTTGCACAGCTCTTGCCGACGGTGGATCATTTCCGGCGCGCGTTCCAGCACCTGCCGCCGGAACTCGCATCCCACGAGTGGGTGAAGGGCGTGCAGGCCATCGAGCAGGATCTCCTCAAGCGCCTGGAGGAAGCGGGCCTCAAGCGCCTGGAGTGCATTGGCCAGAAGGCTGATCCGCACAAGCACGAAGTCCTGCAGGCAGGGCCCGGCGAACAAGATACTGTCCTCGAAGTATTCGAGGATGGCTACGAGTTCAACGGGCGGGTTCTGCGTCCCGCCAAGGTGAAGGTAGGGGACGGCAGTGAGCATTCTCTCGCCGCATAAGGTTTGGCTATGTGACAACATGCACAACAAACATTAGCTGTACTGCTTCTGTCGTGCGGGTCCGTGAACAAAACACATACATGGATGTGTATCCTGTCGTCACAAGTTTTTGTTCCTTTTGTCCGGCGACAAAAGGAACGTAAAAACGCCGGCGCGCCAAAGCCCCTCCGCTTGCCGCAACACCCCCGTGGCGCGCCATCCATCCGAATGTGGTCGTCACAAACGACAAGTATCAGACCGATTGGATTGCCCGCTTAAACGCCTCTCCGCGCTCCTCGAAGTTCTTGAAGAGGTTGTAGCTCGGGCTCGCGGGGGAGAGCAGACAGATGCTGCCCTTTGGCGTGTGCTTCGCTGCGATCTCCACGGCGTCTTCCATCGTGCTCACTTCGTAGATGTCGAGAGCCGCTTTCGCGCGTTCCAATGCCTTGCGGATGCGCGTACCGCTCTCGGGGAAGAGGATCGCCGTCTTCACGGCCGATTCTGCAAGGCGCTTGCCGAGCAGCGAGAAGTCGTACCCGCGGTCCTGGCCGCCGAGGAGGATGGTGGCTACCTGGTTCCCGAGCGCATCGAGAGCGGCAATCGCGGATTCCGGCGTGGTGGAAATAGCATCATCCACCCACAGGATTCCCTTCGCGTTCCCCGCGCTCTCCAGTCGGTGGGGGAGACCGTGGAAACTGCGGATTGCGGCGATGCACTGTTGCGTTTCCACGCCGAGCGCGCTTGCCACGAGGAATGCCGCGGCAATGTTCCGTTCGTTGTGCGCGCCGATGAGGTGCGTCTGTTCCATGGGGAGCGGGCAGTCGCTCGCGGAGAACGGCACCTTGTTCCCCGGGCTCCTTTCCGCGATTGCGCGCGCCGCGTCGGATGCCGCATCGTAGAACACCGTGTCATCCGGCTTTTGGTGACGGGTAATGTTCGTCTTCGCCGCGAAGTACGCGTCGAGCGAACCGTGGTAGTCCAGGTGTTCCGGGAAGAAGCTCGTCACCACGGCGATCGGAGGGCTCAATGTCATATCCATCAATTGGTAACTGCTCATTTCCTGTACAAAAATTGTGTTCTTTTTTGCGACTTCGACGTGGGCGATGGCCGGTTCCCCGATGTTCCCAACGAGGAGCGCGTCCTTCCCGGCGCTGTGGAGGATGTGATGGATAAGGCTTGCCGTTGTGCTCTTGCCTTTGGAGCCGGTCACCCCGATCACCAGTGCGCCACGGCTGAGCGCGGTTTCGAGGAAGATCTGTGTCGTGTTCGTGATGTTGCGGGAGGCAGCTTGGAGCAGCGGATGCGGGAAGATCCCCGGCGATCGCACGATGACATCGAAACTCTCGAGTCCCCGGAGGTACTTGTCCCCCGTGCGCACCTCGTAGCCCGGGACGGCGAGATCCGTGTTCTGGTCGGCGATGACTATCTCGCAGTCCAGTTTCGCCTGTTCGATTGCCTGGAGCATGGCGCGGCCCTCCCGGCCGAAGCCGAGGATGCAGATGCGCCGGTGCGCCAGATCCTTGAGGAGCATGGGGTTATGAGAGGAGCGCGAGGAGAGGGGCGGGGAGCGCGTGTTCGTCACTCGGTGAAAGCGTCCTGCGGATGAGCTCTTCCGGTTCCCGGATAGCAGGGAGCGCTTCTTCTTCGAACATGCGCATCGCGGCGCTCTCTGCAAAATTCCCGCGCTTGCGCGCGAGCAGGAATGCCGCCTGCGTTTCCGCGGGGGTGCCGACGCACTCGAAAGGCTTGAAGCCCTCCAGCCCAAGGAGCTGCCGGTAGAGGGGGAGGAGAGTTTGCGCTTCGAAGAGATTGTCGCCGAAGATGGCGAGGAGTTGCTCCTCCGGAAGGAAGGCCGCAAAGAGCGCGAAGGCGAACGCGCACTTCGGGCATGCGCCGCACCAGCGTTCCTTTGGTCGCTCCCGCAGGATGCGCCAGTTCGCGTTGCAGCTTGTCGCGACGGGGAAGTACTGCCGGAACCGGCAGAACGTTTCGGCAATCTTCAGCTCGCTCCACGGGCGGAGGAGGCTTGCGTACTGCACATCCTCCGTCACGAAATCCGCAAGGTACCGCTGGAACATGCGCTCGAATTCCAGGCTCTTGCTCCACTGGTGGTTGATCTCCGTCCCGAGGTACTGCACGTTGCCCTCGCTTGCGCTGCGCTCGTTGCTCATCACCACGGCATCGAATCCGTAGAGCAGTGCTGTGAGCACGGCGAGCGCGGAGAGGTATCCCGTGATCGGCACGTGGCCGTTCAGCGCGCCTTCCGCGTTCAGATCGAAGAGCGTACCGGAGAGGTGTCGCTCGATCGTGAGGAGCGGGAGCCCGGCGAGGCGGGCGGTTTCCTCGATGAGTGGATGGCGACCCATCCGCAGGAGCGTGACGTCGTAGCCGCCGGCTTTCAGGAGTTCCGCGGTGACGATGGAATCCTTCCCGCCCCCGATGGGAACGAGGAGTCTGGGGCTAAGAGTAGGGCTAGGGCCAGGGCTGATGCTGCGCCCTGCGCCCTGTTTCCCGTGCGGGAAGTTGATGAGCCCGCGGGGATCCATGTTGTTGCGGAAGAAGAATTCTCCGAGACCCTTCTCGTACACCGTGTTCCAGAATTCCGCTTCTCCCTTCGAGAGCGCTCCGGATCGCACCTCGATCGTCCTGGGGCAGCAGGTTTTGTAGTAGCTTGTGCCGCCGAAGAGGTGGAGCGCATGGAGCGCGCGGCCGATGGCCTCTTCTCTGTCGATCGGTGCCTTTGCTCTTCCGTATCGCGGGAGTTCGAGTGTTTCTGTGAACCGCACGCGCCCATCCAGGCTGTAGCGCAGCTCGATCCTGCCGCTCGCGTGGTCGAGCTCAGAGGATTCGAAGACAAAGGTATCGTGGTGCTCCACTTCGGCCGCAGCATAGCGGAGAATTGCTGGTGGAGGCAGAACTCTCCTCTTCTTTCTCGTGGTGGTCGTGTGCTCTGTTAGCATGGGTTCCATGTCCAAGGCACCCGGTGCGTCTGAACAAGCTAGGATTCTCAGTACGCTCATGCGCTTGCAGCCAGATTTGCACCGTTTCCATGGCATTTTCGATGAACGGTGTCCCATGGAACGCCACGCGCTGGTGATGCGTGTAGGAGAGGAATTGCAAGATTCCAGCCACGCGTTCGCGCATGCGGTGTACTGCGTCCTCCGGGCGATCCACGAGGGGCGTGTTCCGTTTCCCCCGGGAGGGAACGCTTCCACTGTGTCGGAGAGCTGAGTACCATAGTAGGTGCCTGCCGAAGTGGCGGAATGGTAGACGCGCACGACTCAAAATCGTGTGGGAGCAATCCCGTGAGGGTTCAAGTCCCTCCTTCGGCACCATTGACTAATTACTATAATTATATTAATATATACATATATGGTCAACAGATCCGACTACACACCTGCGCAGAACGAGTTGCTGCGAAGAATGGGGGTTCCTGACAACGATGAGCCAACGGCGGTGCAGGAAATTGTCATAACCGAGGATGACATTCCGGATTCGATGCGGGGGTCATTCGTGCGCAACGTGGTGAATCGAGAGGCCGGCGTTTCGTTCAAGCTCGATGGAGTCGGGGTTTCCATTGGCGATTCCTTGGGTACGGAAATTCGCAGCAGAAACTTAAGGACGCGCGACGAGGTGCTTGCGCTCATGAGGGAGTTCGCAGCCTGATGTACTATGAGTGCATGGCAACGACTGAGGATTTTGCGAAACTCGATATCCGCGCAGGAAGAGTGCTCTCCGTAGAACCTTTTCCGGAAGGGAAATACTCCACGCATATCCTCACCATCGATTTCGGCGAGGAAATCGGCGTGAAGAAGTCCCTTGCCCGTCTTGCTCCCCATTACGACGAGCACATAGCGGGAACGGAAGTCCTCGGCGTGGTGAATTTTCCGCCGCGGCAAATCGGGAAGCACCTTTCCGAAGTGCTCACGCTCGGCGTCCCCGATGCGGAGGGCCATGTGATTTTGGTGCGGCCGGAGCGCGATGCACCACTCGGTGCGAGGCTCTATTGACATTGTCAAATAAATGTTTGTTTGATATAATATTGGTTGAAACACAATCCTCTTCCAAAACACACCATGAGCAAATACGCATGGTCCTTTGCCTCTCCGGAGCACCGATTGCTCCATTTCGCGGGGTCCGGCGGGCCGGAGGCCCACGGCACGTGGGAAGCGGTGCAGCCGCAGAAAGAAGCCGCAGAGCGATCGGATGTCGATCCTGCGGAGCAGGCCGGCAAACGTCAACAGCGCCTGCAGCAGGATCTTGATGATATCCGCCGCCGCGGCGGTGAGACGCCGGAGGATCCGGACAGTGCGGGTGGTCCTGCCGGCATCGGTCTTGCTGTTGGAGCAGAGGCGACGGCCACAGCCATTGCTGGTGCCCGGGTGGAGAACCGCATTGATAATCGTCCCGTGTTCATCAACCAGAACCGGGTCACGGTGGTACAGGAAGGTACCCGTGCTGCTCCGGAGACTGCGCCGCGGCTCTCCGAGCAGGAGGAGATGGCGCTCCTCAAGCGCATGGAGCAACAGATGGGATACGAGTTCACGTCCCGCGGGATCACTGCGGATGTCTCGGATCGGCCGCGCAGTGTCATGCAGCAGCAGGTGCTCGCGACGGTGGAATCACTCAAGGCGAAGCTCGCGGCGGATTTCAACAGAGAGCTGGAGTCCAAAGGTTCACGCTGGCGCTTGCTCACGGGGCCTGTGGGCCGAAGGTTCCTCATGCCGTACCAGGCGGATGCTGCCCTGCCGCTCCAATCCATTAATCCGAAGCAGTGGAATGTGATCAACGCTCAGATCCTGCAGTACCAGAGCGGGGTGAGCAGGGGCAGGAATCCCGAGTCCGCTCTCATGGGCATCAACCGGACGCTCGACCGCAGCAAGGTCCAGACCGTGCACTTCGAGAGCCGGCCTGGCTTCGTGATCCCGTTCCTCGTTTCGAGCGGCAGTTCCCCCGGTGGCCCGGATCGCGTAGCCGCAGCCCGGTAACATCATCTATTTCCCGTTCCATTCCATCATGCAGTCGCCGGTCGCCGCGCTCCCTTCTGGCAAGCAGCTCTACGATTCCCTCATGGGGAACATCGAGCCGGAACTCGTGAGCGGCGTCATCCCGGCGCTTGCCGCCCGGTACGCCGGTGAAACGCCCGATGCGCACACATCCCGCATGGAGCGGTACAAGAGGGCGTTCGAGGAATACGATCGCCGGTGCGCGGAATACTTGCGCGGGCTCAGGTCGGATGTTGCAACGTTTCGCAAACAGTCGCGCAAAGCCGTGGAGGGGCGGCAGCGTTCCGCAGAGCAAGCAGCGCTCCAAACGCTCGAGGATTCCATATTTTCTTCGTAGGTTCGGCTAGATCGTCCACTGGTCGTGGACGATGCCGACGAGGCGATCTCCCTCGAAGACGAGGAGGAGGCTTGCCCAGTCCATCCCGCCGTACTGCGGATCGAAGCCGGGGAAGTGATACTCCACGATGGAGGCACCAGGATAGAACTCCGCAATCGTGTTCATGGCATTGCCCCGCTGCTTCGGTTCGTTCCAGAGAACTTCCGGCGCTTGCGAGTAATCGTGGTCCCATACGAACTTTTCCACGTACTCGGCCGGGGTGAGCACGATCGGTTCGCCGGATCCGTCGTACGATCCCCATATGCGCGTGTCATCCGATGCGTACAGGCCGGCGAAGTCCGTGCCACGGAACACAATGTCCGTTTCTCTGATTGTTGTGTACGGGCTGAAGCGCACGCCTTTCTCCGGATGTTCGTAGGAGTCAAGCGCTTGGGAGTTCCGCGATTTGAGGGCATTGATGATCGATTCCGCAGCACTTGCCGCCGGATTTTCCTGCGCGTCGGCAGGCTTTGGTGCCGGTGGTTCGGCTGGTTTTACCGGCACATTCGTTGCGTTGCAGCCGGCAAGGAAGATTGCGGCGGCAAGGATAGTCATGCGGCATGTATTCATGCACGCATCTTCGCCGTTTCCGCGAGCAGCCGCAACACTTCCTCATCCTCTACCTGCGGGAATTCCCTGTACCACTGGCCGACAGCGTGGAACGCGGCGGGTTCGGCGAGGATCCGCACATCGTCCGCGCGTTCGCGGAGACGTGCCGCGGTATCCGGCGGGCAGACCGGGAGCGCTGCAACGATGCGTTTTGCCTTGGCGTTTCGCAGATCCTCGATCGCGGCGAAGAGCGTTGCGCCGGTTGCGGCCCCATCGTCGGTGACGATGATGGTTTTCCCGCCCGGATCGGGACGTCCGGCAGCGAGATACGCGGTTCTGCGCCGCTTGAGTTCGGCCATTTCCTCCTCCACCACCGGCTCCAGATCCGCCCAGGTGGTTCCCGTGAGCGTCATGGCCTGCTCATCGAGGAACGTCGCACCGCCTTCTGCAATCGCCCCGAGCGCGTACTCGCGGTGATCGGGGTGGCCGAGCTTGCGCACGATGTACGGGTAGAGCGGCAGCGCGAGTTCGCGGGCAAGTGCTGCGCCGGTCACAACGCCGCCGCGCACGAGCGCGAAGATGTAGGTATCTTCCGCATTCTTCAATTCTGCGAGTTCAGCGCTCAGCTGCACCCCGGCATCCATCCGCGTGTGGAAGGGCAGGCGCAGTTTCATAGGCATATTCTACTCTTGCGTACCACGTGGTTCTGTAACGCGGAGCCCGGGAATCGCCGATTTCGGAATCGCGATGCCCCGGCCGTCAAGGAGGGCGAACACGTACTCGCTCGTGGCGTGTTCCATGGTGATCACTGTGCCCTGCGGGAGCACTTCTTCTCTGCGCGTTCCCATAATCCAGGAACTCTCGTGCTTTTCTCCATCCACCGGAACTCGGCAGTCTGTTTCGAGCGTGTGACTCCCGAACCAGTTGGTCTGAGTGAGGATCATCGCTTGCATGGGGAATGCTGCTTACGGTTGCAGTGTAGGGAGTTGTTTCTTGCACGGGAGGCTGAAGGAATTCGAAATGCCATTCGGTGGTTTTTGGCTCATTCCTGAGGGCGCGAATTGACCCTCCGATCCTCGCAATGCTCGCAGAAGTATCTTCGCCTATGGCAGTGGGGCTATGCTACGGCTGAATATTCCCACTTTTGCTATGGCAGCCCATGCAGAGAAGCATGCATCATCCACGCCGTACTCCCGTTTTCAGGTGACGCTCGAGGCCGTGCTCAGCGCGCTCGATCTTCCCGCGGGTGACCGTGCGCCGTTCCACGATCCGCAGCATGTTCACAAGAAGGAGATCACGATCAAGCGGGATGACGGCAGTTCTGCCACGTTCCCCGCGTTCCGCGTGCAGTTCAACAACGCCCGCGGCCCGTACAAGGGTGGCATCCGTTTCCATCCGCAGGCGGATGAAGACGAGGTGAAGGCGCTTGCCGCACTCATGGCAATCAAGACGGCTGTCGTGGACATTCCATTCGGCGGGGCCAAGGGTGGCGTGCAGGTGAATCCTAAGGAACTCAGCAAGCGCGAGGTGCAGGTGGTCTCTCGTGCGTACGTGCAGGCGTTCGCAGAACACCTGGGGGCGGATATGGACTGTCCCGCGCCGGATGTGAACACGAATCCGGCGATCATGGCGTGGATGCGCGACGAGTACGAGCGGATCACGCGAACGTACAGCCCGGCGATGATCACGGGCAAGCCGATGGCGTTCGGCGGGTCCGTCGGCCGCGATACCGCTACTGCCCGGGGCGGGTTCTTCCTCTTGCAGGAGCTTGTGGAGGGCGAAGCGCTGGATCCCGCGGAACTCCGCGTAGCGATCCAGGGGTTCGGGAACGCGGGAGCGACGATGGCGCACTTCCTCCACAATGCCGGGTACACGGTGGTCGCGGTTTCCGATTCGCAGGGGGGCATTTACGCGGAGGAGGGGATCGATCCCGTGCGCATCGAGAAGTACAAGCGCAAGACCGGTTCTGTTTCCGGCGAGTACTGCGAGGGATCGGTGTGCGACATTGACCGCATGAAGCTCGACGGCGTGCGGCACATCACGAACGAAGAGCTCCTTATGCTCCCGTGCGACATTCTCATCCCGGCGGCGCTCGACAATGTGGTGACGGCAGAGAACGCTGCAGACATCCAGGCGAAGTACATCTTCGAGCTCGCGAACGGCCCCACCACGCCCGAGGCGGACCGGATTCTCGAGGGGAAAGGAGTGAAGATCGTGCCGGATGTGCTCGCGAATGCCGGTGGCGTGACGGTGAGCTACTTCGAGTGGTCGCAGGGGCGCTCGGGGGAACAGTGGACTGCGGAACAGGTGGATGACCGGCTACGGCGCACGATGCTCGACGCGTACAAAGCTGTTCGCCGCGCAGCGCAGCGCCATGGCATGAGCTACCGGCATGCGGCGTTTGCCGTAGGGCTGCAGCGCATCATGGATGCCATGCGCGCACGCGGATGGCTGTGAGCCGTCTTTGCAGACCCACGGTACTTCCTCTACTCTCGTGTCCATGTACGACGTGCTCGTCATCGGCCTTGGGGCAGCCGGGTACACCGCGGCGATCTACAACGCCCGGTACAAGCTCACCACGTTCATCGTGGGTGCCGAAGAGGGCGGTATGGGGATGACTGCCGCGGAGGTGGGAAACTGGCCCGGGGATATTGAGGTGCGGGGGCCGGATCTCATGGAGCGGTTCAAGAATCATGCGCTCAGTTTCGGCGATCTCGTCACGCACCGCATTGCGCGGGTGCAAGATGCACAAAAGATTCCTGCAGGTTTTCGCCTCACTCTCGAGGGGGGTGACACTGTGGAGGGAAGAACTCTCCTCTTCACGACGGGTTCGGTGAAACGGCATCTCGGCGTGCCTGGCGAACAGGAATTCGCCGGGAAAGGGGTGACGTACTGCGCGACGTGCGATGCATTCTTCTACCGCGGGAAGACGGTTGCGGTGATCGGTGGCGGGGATAGCGCCGTGGAGGGTGCGGCGATCACGGCGCAGGTGGCGAAGACGGTGTATCTGGTTCACCGCAGGAACGAGTTCCGCGCGGAGCCGTACTGGGTGGATGAGGTGAAGAACAAGAGGAATATCACCATGGTGCTGGAACGGAACGTTCTGGAGATCCTCGGAAAGGAGCGTGTCACTGGCTTGAAGCTCGATCAGCCATTCCAGGGCAGCGATGTCCTCGCGGTGGACGGCGTGTTCATTGAGGTGGGTTCACTCCCCGCATCCGGTCTCGCAAAGAGCCTGGGGTGCGCGCTCGATGCGAAAGGATTCCTCAAGGTTGATCAGACGATGCAGACGACTGTGCCGGGGGTGTTCGGCGCTGGTGATGTGACGAACGCGAGCAATCACTTTGCCCAATTCGCCACCGCGGCCGGCGAGGCGGCTGTGGCGGCAAACGGCATCTTCACGTATCTCCAGTCGGGGGGTGCGCAGGCGGAAGGCGCGAGTGGCCGCATGGGGTGATGTTTCACAACGATTCTGGCTGATTCTCCTTGCAAAAGGGGGTTTTCTCCGTATGCTTCGCCCGTATGCCACGCGGTAAGCGCACCGTTTTCACCGTTTCCTGTTCCGCCTGCGGTACCCGTATCGGGTCTGTGCGGCTGCTCAAGCAGAATTCCAAGGGTGTCACCTGGAAGGATTACAAGCCGGAGAAGTACTGCGGGACCTGCCGCAAGCACGTGGCTGCGAAGGTCAAGGAGGAGCGGCATACCACTTGAGTGGCTGCAGAAGAATTGGTTCGTCAGTGATGGCCCGGGTTTTCCCGTGCTATAGTTCGGATGTGCCGAACGAAGTCTACCGCCGCTGCGCTTCCATTGCCGTGTTCCGTCCGGCGAAGGTGTGTGCTCCCGGCGGGTCGTGTGCCGCATCCTACGAGCTCCTGCTTCTCCACAAGCCCCGAAAAAGCGATGCCTGGCAGCTCCCCCAGGGGGGATGCGAGGAGGGAGAGACAACGCAGCAGGCTGCCGAGCGGGAGCTCAAGGAGGAGGCGGGGATCACCGCCGATGTGGTCGGCAGGAGCGCGAAGGTGTACCAGTACGACTTCCCGCCGTCGTACCGCCGCTTCCGTCCCGACAACGTCCGTGGTCAGCGCATCGAATTCGTCTTCGCGTTGCTGCAGGGTGGCGGGCCCATCCGTGTGGACGGGAAGGAAATTGACGCGTACGTCTGGGTGTCGCTTGGGCAAATCGGGCAGTACGTGAAGCGCCGCGAATACCTCGCCATTCTCACTGCGATCGTGGAGGAGGCGAGGGGCGTTCTCCCGCCGCAGTGATATGCGCCTCTCCGAACTTACCCTTGAGCATTTTCGCTCGTACGGAGCGCTCCGCATGCAGTTTCCCGATGCAGAGAGCGATGTGCACCTGCTCGTTGGGCCCAATGCCGCCGGCAAGACGAATATTCTCGAGGCCGTGGCGGTTCTCGCGCTCACGAAATCCTGCCTTGGCGCGGAGGAGGAGGATCTCGCGCGATGGGGGAGCGAGTACTACCGTGTCCGCGGAGTTGCGCGTGCGGACGATGCGTCGGAACGCACGCTGGAGGTGGCGTTCCAGACTGCGCCGCGCCGCCGGAAGATCTGTTTGCAGGGCGACGTGCACGTGTCTGCGGGGAGGATGGTCGGAGGGTTGCCGGTTGTGCTCTTCCTCCCGCAGGATCTCGATCTCTTCTCCGGGCCGCCGCAGCGCCGGCGACAGTTTTTTGATCAGCTCCTGAGCCAAGTGTCTCCGGAGTACCTTTCCATGCTCACGGCGTATGCGCGGATCCTGCGTCAGCGGAATGTTCTCCTACGCTACGTCGCGCGCGGCAACGCCGCCGCTGACGCGCTCGCCGTGTGGGACCAGCAGCTTGCTGAGGTCGGTGCCGGCGTGACGCTGCGGCGTCTGGAACTCGTGGAAGTACTGCAGTGCACACTCGCCGATGAGCTCTCCGCGCTCGGGGAATCCTGGAGCGATGCTTGCATCGTGTACGAGCGCAAGGGGCGGGAGCGTACCCCGGAGGCGATGGCAACGGAGCTGCGTGAACTCCTCTCTTTGCACCGCGAGCGGGATATTGCGCTTCAGGCCACGACGGTCGGCCCGCACCGGGAGGATTGGCACCTGGATGCCGCGGGGCGCGATATTGCCACGTTCGCCTCCCGCGGGCAGCAGCGCGCGGCCGTTCTTGCCCTGGTGTTCCTCCAGGTGTCGTACATGGAACTCAGGCGAGGGGAGCGGCCGGTGATCCTCTGCGACGACGTGTTCTCCGAGCTCGATGACGAGCACCAGGCATCGCTCCTTTCCTGCTTTGACGGGCATCAAGTGTTCATCACCGCGACACACGTGCCATCGCGGCTGCACAGTGCGCACGTGTGGCGTGTGAAAGCCGGTACCGCTTCGAAGCAGCGGGACGGCGTGTGCCGAGTGCTGTGACACTACATTGCATGCGCCGCAATGGCGCCGTACGCCGCGAGCGCGAGCGCATCCGCGGCGTCATCCGGCTGCGGAATTTCCGCGAGCTGCAGCATGCGCACGAGCATGTCCTGCACCTGCCGCTTATCCGCTTTGCCATCTCCTGTTATGGCGTGCTTGAGCTGCATGGGGGTGGGTTCGGTCACCGGAATGCCGCGTACAGCGAGGTGCTCGAGGATGACGCCGCGTGCTTGCGCGACATCGATGGCAGACTTCTCGTTCACGGCGAAGAACACCCGCTCCACCACTGCGCAGTCCGGTGCGAATTCCTGCAGGATTCCCGCAAAATCCTCCGCAATTTCCGCGAGGCGGTCTGGGGTTTCTGTGCCGGCCTCGGTCTCGATCGTCAGCCAGTCCAGCACGCGGATATCCTGCGGATTGTCGCTCTCCACGAGGGCGATTCCTGTGGTGGCAAGGCCGGGGTCAATGCCGAGAATCCTCATGGTTTGCAGCGTGCAACGTCCGTCCTTTTCCGGCAAGTCCCTCCGATTGCCGGAATGTTCGTTTTCTGCTATCCTAAGGGGAAAACACAGACATATACATGCACGGAACATCCCACCGACAGCACCGGCACTTCGTTGCAGTTCCGCTCCTCATCGCCGCGATCGTCCTCCCGTGTTCATTCGGGGTGTTGCACGCCAGCCTTTCCGGCGGTGTGCTGGCGGAAGAGGAAGTTCCGGTTCTGCAGGATGCAGTGGCGCTCTCTCTCCCCGACGGAACGCAGTTCCTGCTCTACGATGGTGCCGATGTTGACCCAGAAACACTCACCGTCGTGGATGGGTCTGTACTCGTTTCTGCCACGCATCTTACGCGTATCGGGCTTGGCGATGGCCTCTCCGTGAACGCGTTCGACGGATTCGTGCACCTCACGCGGTACGGAGACGACGTATCGGTTGCGGCGCTCACTGCGCCCGTACTCATCGAGCAGGGTGATCGCCGTCTCATTGTCCCTCCGCAGCGCCAGTGGCGGTGGCAGGGCGGGGTGCTGCCGAGCGCCGATGCCGGCCTTGCCCTCTGGCGGAAGGCCAGGGAGACAACCGCAGTTCCGCGATCCTCTATTCAGGAGCAGATCCGCAGCAGCACGATGCTGCCGCCTGCGGCGGACCCTCTCCCGGCAGTGGAGGAGTACCTGCCGATTCTGCATGCGGCCAGCATGCCGCGTCTGCCTGCTGCACAGGAGCGCGTACGCCGTGCGCGCCGTTCGCATACGCTCGGTGTCCTCCGCGGTGCCGTGCAGCGCGGCGACAGCGCGCTGGTTGACCGCGTGTTCGGGGATGCCGATTACGCTGCCCTCTTCGCGGATGAGGAGGGTCGTATCGCACTCTCTTCTCTCCTCGCGGAAGCCGATGCGTCCAGTGCCGTTCTTTCCCCCATGATCACGTTCCTGGCCCGGGATCCGGATGCGTGGTTGCTCCTCAGCGTCCATCCGCGCACCGCCGCAGCCGTGTGGGCGTTCGCCGATCCTCCACTCTCCGCGGAACGTTCCCTTGTGCTGCATTTTGCCCTTCCGGAGGCGGATTGGAACGTGCAGGCATTCGATGCAATCGTGCTCCGGCGCTGGTCTGAGGATGTGGGTGATACGCTCAGTGAGCTTGCCGATGCCAGCGGGTTCCTGCAGGAGTTCGTCGCCCATATCGATGCGATAGTCCGACGCATGGAATCCTCGTTCTTCCCCGAACGCGCACGGAATCTTGTGGAGGTGAGCGCGGAAATTGTTGCACCCTACGCTGACCGGATTTCCGGGCAGACGATGGCGATCCTCGGACGGTGGCATACCATGGATTCCGTGGCAACGCTGCCGGTGCATGTTGGTGAGAAAGAATCCCGTGCAGCCGATCTGGCCGCGCAGCAGGCGTCTCTTTCGGGCCAATCCGGCATGGAGCCGCAGTTCCAGGCTGCGCAGGTGGAGCAGCGGGCGAAGGATATGCTGGAAAACGGTGGCGCTGTGTTCACCCTGCAGACGCGGTTGCGCGCTCTAGGTCCGACGATAGTGGAGATTGAGGGAGTGCTCTTCAGCACGCCGACGAGTGACCGTCCGTTCAATCTCACGCTGGATACTGCACGCGGAGAAGTGCAATCCATCACCGAATCAGGCCGCGCCTATCCGTACGCCATGCCACTCGCCCAGTTCGCTTCTTGGGCGCAACGGTAGTCCTAATTATGGGATGAGGCCGATTGCCACGAATAATCCGCCCAGGACGATGTGCGTGATATTATCGGTCGTTCCTGAGGGGTAGAACCAGAAGAGCCTGCCATCCGCGAATCCCATAATGGCGAGCATGGCGAGGAAGAACCCTGTGAGGAGAAGGAACCACCGTCTGTACCGTTCTGTGCGGGAGAGTGCATCAATGCCGAGGATGCCGATGAACACGTGGATCGCGTTCCTCAGGGGATTCGTGTCGGTCTGCGCGAGATCCTGCAGGAAGAACCCTCCGGTGCCCGAGAGCAGCATGATCGCGCTGAGAATTTTGATGGAGAGTGCTGAGCGCATCGTTTGCCATTGTAGACGATTCCCCAAGCAGATTCATGTGCGGATGCAGCGCGAAAGCATCTGGCATTGGTGGGCGATAGTGGACTTGAACCACTGACCTCGACATTATCAGTGTCGCGCTCTAACCAGCTGAGCTAATCGCCCGTTCCGAATGACCGGCTCTATGCGGAGGGGAACCGCGCGCCGTTGCCCATGATACGGGCGGGGGGCGGTGCGTCAATGTAAACACTCCGGCAGTCCGCACGAAAAAAACGGGGGCAGAAGCCCCCGTTTTTCCTGGCGAAGTGTTTGCCTTATTCCGCGCTGCTGGAGGAAGAAGCGCTGCCCTCGCTTGCGGCGCTGCTCGAGCTGCCCTCGCTCGCTTCGCTTGCGGCGCTAGAGCTCGAAGCAGAGCTGCTGCTGAATTCCGGGCGCTCGTCCCTGGTGCGCCAGAACCATTCGCGGCGCTCCTGGCGCTGCAGCCGTGCGTTCTCCTGGAACGTGCGGCGGGCGTTACGCTGGTCATCGAGGATCGCGCGCCGTTCCGTGCGGAATTTTTCCATGAGCTGTTGGCGCTCTTCCTTCTGCTGTTCCCTCAAGCTCTTGCGAGCGGTATTGCGTTGTTCGCGGAGCACCTCGCGGCTCTGCTGCCATTCGGCCTTGCGGGTCTCGAACTCCTGCTTGCGCTCTTCGTTGACTTGCAGGAATTCCTCGCGCAGCTGCTGGCGGTGCAGGCGCCGTTCTTTCTGCAGGCACCGCATGCGTTCCCGGGTTTCCAGGTTTGCACATGGTCGTGCCGTTTCCTCTGACGTGTCCTCGGCAAGCACAGCCGGCGCCGCGGAAACGAGGAGCGAGGATGCTGCGAGGAGAGAGGGGAGTGTTCTCTTCAGCATATGTTCGTATGGGGAAAGGTGGGCGGATTGTATCAGCTTGGCCGCAGAAACTGCCTTGCAGAAGGCGCGCCTGTCATTTCTTGTAAATATCCGTCACGCTCTCGCCCCGGTTGATATGCGTGATCACCTGTGCGAGCAGCGGAGCGATCGGCAGTACCGTTACGTTGGGGAGTGACGTCTGCACCGGGATGCTGTCTGTGACGACGATGTCGGTGAAGCGCGCCTCGCGCAGGTGTTTCTCCGCGTCTCCGGAGAAGATGGCGTGCGTCGCGGCGGCGTACATTTTCTCCCCCGCCCCGCGCTCCCGCAGCGCGCGGCTCGCGGAGAGCAGGCTGCCGGCTGTGTCAATCATGTCATCGAAGACGATGCATGTCTTGCCGGCGATATCGCCGACCACTTCAAGGATTTCTGCCTTCTGGTGCTGCGGGCGCACTTTGTGGAGGATGGCCAGATCCGCGCCGATCAGGTCTGCGAACTTCTTGGCGCGCTTGGTGCCCCCCACGTCCGGAGCGACGACGACGGGATCCTTCACTTTCTTTCTGCGGAATTCCTCGGCGAAGACCGTGCGCGCGTCGAGCGCATCCACGGGGATGGAGAAGAAGCCCTGAATCTGGCTTGAGTGGAGATCGAGCGTGATCACGTGGTCCGCGCCGGATTCCTCCAGCAGGTGCGCGGTAAGTTTGGCCGAAATCGGTTCGCGGGGATCGGCGACTCTGTCCTGCCGCGCGTAGGGAAAGTGCGGCATGATGACGTGCACTGTCTCCGCGAAGCTCAGTTTTGCTGCCTGGCAGAGCAGGAAGAGCTGCATCAGATCTTGATCGGGGTTGCGTGTTGCCGTCTGGAGAATGAAGACGCTCTTGCCGCGCATGGATTCTTCAAACCGCACGTACTGCTCACCGCAACTAAACGTCTTCAGGGTGACGCGTCCCAGCGTTGCCCTTAGGGCTTTCGCGAGGGCGTGTGCCAGTGCCGGGTGGGAGGATCCTGCGAAGAGTTGCATGTGCAGTACTATAGTAGCACATATGCGCCTTCGTTTCTCCACTTGTCGTGGCATGCACGTGGTCTGTGATAGCACGGACGAGGTGCTCGGTCAGGTGGATGGCATTCTCATCCACCCCGATACCGGCCGGGTAGAAGGTTTCTCGATCGGGAATGCACCGGCGACAGTGCCGGGAACGCCGTTCCTCGCATCGGATGACATCCTCTGCTGGGGCAATCACCTGCACGTCCACGATCACGATGCCGTGTACCCGCTGGAGGAACGCGTGCGGCTGCAGCGGCTCCTTGATGATCCGCGCCGGGTGCTCGGGCAGCGCGTGCGCACCGAAGGCGGAAGGAATCTTGGTAACTGCCGCGATGTGCAGTTCAATACCGGGAGCATGCGCTGCGAATGGATCTTTCCCAGGCGCTTCTGGCGGTGGGGGGTGCCGGTCGCGCTCGCCGATATCGTGGAAATCCTGCCGTCGGCAATCGTTGTCCGCGATCCGCCGGTTCCTGTCCCTGCGCAAGCGGCTGCCCCTTCGCCCGCATCGTCTCCGATCTCGCCAATCCCCGAGATCGGCGGTGTTCCATCCGAGGGTGGTTGATCATATGGAGCCGGCAACAATGAAACAGCCCCCGAGCGGGGGCTGTTGTAACAGTGGCCAGAAACGTAAGAGGATTAGGCAATGAACGTATCCTGCACCCATCGGACAATAGCGCCGGCGAGGAGAATCAGGATCAAGCCGATCACGGCGTAGAGCACCGCGTTCCTCGCCTTTTCGCGCTCGCCTTCATCCGCGCCGCCGACGATGAGGCGGATACCGGCCACCACGATAACGAGCACCGCGACGATGCCGAGGAATGTCAGGATGCCGTAGATGACTTCGGTCAGAGCATCGTGGACATCGGTGCCGCCCCCGGTGTCGGGGATTTCACCCAAGTCGACGGCGAGGGCATTCTGCACGCTGATAAGCGAGAGCAGTGCTCCGTCGGATACCCAGGTCACGAGTCGTGGAAGGGAGAGCTTCATGGCGTAGAGCGGAAGGAATCGATCCCTATTGTTACGCTCCGGTACGTTCCATTGCAAGACGCGATAATCGCGGTACGCTCAATGGAACTTGACCATATGAATATTATAGTTTCTGAACTATTCCTTGCCGCCGTTACTCACGAGGCCGACGGCGATGAGGAGCGCCGCAGGCAATGCGAACCACAAGCTCTGGTACAGCACCATTGCCTGCATGAACGTACTCTGCGCCAGAATCGGCGCGAGATTCGGCGCCGATCCTAGTGCGGGATCCAGCAGATGCTTGCCGGCGACGAATGTGAGCAGGGTCGTAAGGAGCAGGCCCGCCGTTGCAAATCCGAAGACGCCTGTGAGCACCGTGTTCACCACGCTGTTGTCATCATTGCCGTACTCCACGTCGAAGCCGCCGCGGATGGCGAGCAGGATGATGGTGCCGATGAAGATAATGAGTTTCGTGCTGTCGAGGACAGTGATATCGAGCACGAGGCCGAACGAGGAGAGTAGCGGCTGGGAGTTGGCGGAGAGCTGCTGCAGGATGTCGCCCGTCGCGAGTCCCGCGACGATGGCGATGTACGTGAAGACGATGATCTTCACCGATTCGTGCTTCCCGATGATGAAGCTGTAACTCATCACCAGCCCGAAGAACACGATGACGAAGAGATCCCAGCTTAAGGTGAGGTTCATACGGGTTCCTATCCTACCTGAACGCGGGACGGGTGGAATTCCCTGTGCCATTGAGAAATTATCCGATTGTTCCGTTGTTCCATTGTCTTCTCCCACGCGCCGGGTGCGGGAATTGTCCGGCAATCGGTCGCCTGCGGCCCGGGAGTTCCGTATAGTTCCCGCCGTGAAACACGGGTTCCTCCTCATCGACAAGCCAGTGCGTTCCACGAGCCACGACGTTGTGGCGCAGGTGCGGCGCACGCTCGGCGAGCGGAACATCGGTCACCTCGGCACGCTCGATCCGGCGGCATCCGGTCTCCTCGTGCTTGCGGTGGGGGGCAAGGCGCTCAAGCTCGTGGAGTTCTTCGGGGATCTCTCCAAGGAGTACGTCGCGACCATCCGGTTCGGCGCCCGCAGTTCCACGTACGACCGCGAGGGGGCGATCGAGGAGGTCCGGCCGAAGCCGGGGTGGGTTACCCCCGATGATTCCCAGTTGCAGATGACGATCCAGCGGCACTTCCTCGGTGCGGTGCAGCAGGTGCCGCCTGCGCACTCCGCCGTGCACATCGACGGCAAGCGCGCGTACGAACTCGCGCGCCAAGGGAAGCAGGTTGCGCTCCAGCCCCGCGCGGTGACGATCGAAGCGTGCGAGGTGCTCCGCTATGCGTACCCCAACCTCGCGCTCCGCATTGCCTGTGGCAGCGGCACGTACATCCGCTCGCTTGCGCATGATCTCGGCGAGCGGCTGCGCTGCGGGGGCTATCTCGCCGATCTCCGGCGCACGAAGGTGGGGGAGTGGTCGGTGGATTTTGCGGTGAAGCCTTCCGCCGTCGGGTGGTCCTTCGTGATCCCCTTAAAGGAGGTGCTCACGGAGTTCCATGGCATTGAGCTCACGGCGGAGGAGGTGGAAGATGTCCGCCACGGGCGGGATATCCGTCGCCAGGTGAAGCCGGATACCATCGGGTGGCATGAGGATCTCCCTGTTGCCGTGCTCGTCCCGGCGCGCGATGGCACAGGCAGGGCGCATGCGAGAAAAGTGCTCTGATTTCGCGAAAGGAAACCTTGTCGGTTTCCTCTCGCGGGCTCTCTTTCCCTTTTCGGAGTCGCTCCAGTCAGGCAGAGCCTGTCTTCGCGACGGATTTTTTGGCGTGTGCCCACACCTTCTCTGTGGACTTGCTTGAGTGGGAGCACGGAAATTGCTACGTTCTCTCCGCTCTGGGTCAGTAGCTCAGTCGGTAGAGCAGTTGGCTCTTAACCAATTGGTCGTGGGTTCGAGTCCCACCTGACCCACCAACCTGCATCCCGCATTCCAATAGAGATAAGTACGGGGCTGTTGGTGGCATGGAACAATAGGACAATTTCCACATTGCTCTATTGCCGAAACGATGCCGCACCGGAAGCTATGTGTCTGTGTTCCACGGTTATACTGTTCTTCGTGCCCCATTATTTCTATCTTGCGCGGTGCAGGGACGGGTCGCTCTATGCGGGAACGTGTACCGATCCCCGGGCGAGGGAGGCCAAGCACAACGACGGGACCGGTGCCAAGTACACCCGCAGCAGGCGGCCGGTACAGATCGTGCACTGCGAGGAATTCACCTCGCTCTCCGGGGCGCGGCGGAGGGAAGCGAACGTGAAGCGGTGGGGGAAAGCGGCGAAGGAAGCTCTGGTTCGGGGATCGGCAGTCCCGGCTCTGGACACGGCCGGGTCCGGTGGCTAGGCTCTGCCCCCTCCATCATTCCCCCCACGTCACTATGGCCCGCTCATTTTCCTTCGAAGGCACGCTCCCCGCGGACGGTTCCGTTTCCGCGGAGGGCGTCCGTGCAGCTGTGCAGCAGGAGACTGGTCAAGTGGTGGATATCAAGCCCGGCATGGATCGCAGCTTCCTGATCTCCGGTTTCGTTCCGGAGGAGGCGGTTCCGGCGATTCGTGCGTCGCTCCGAAAACTCGGCGTCGTGGAACAAGCCGCAGGCGCGGACAAGTAACTGCGTGAGGAGCGTCGGTTACTCTTCTTCTCCCTCCGTTTCTGAGAGGTCTTCCATGCAGTGGCGCTGGATCGTGCGCCAGTCGAAGGGGAAGACGTGCGTTTCCAGAGCCCGGACTACTGCGGCGAAGCAGTGCCACTTCGTGGGTTCCTCATAGAGGAAGGAGTTCCCGCTTTCCTGCACCGGGTTGTAATTTTCCAGGGAGCGGGTAGCCGGGGCGATCGGCACCGTGCCGTAGCGGAGGACGTTCGCAAGCTCTGGCGTGCCGGTTGCGTCGGCGAGGAAGAGCGCCATGTCCGCCGCCGCGTACATCTTCCTCCGGTCTTCCTCCGTATCCTTGATGATCGCGATGCGGTGCCCCTTTTCCTGCGTGAGCTTGGAGAAAATGGCCCCGTACTCTTCGCCTCCTCTTCCCAGGATGATGAGCTCGAGGCCGAGAGTCAGGATCCCCGGCAGCACTTCCTTGAGGAGCGCGCCCCCGCGTTCATTCGTGATTTCCGCCGGGATGCAGAGAATGGGAATGCGCTTCTCCGGCGGCCAGCCGAGCTCCTTCTGGAGTGCCAGCTTGTTCTCCACCTTATGCTCCAGCGTCTTCACGCTGTATTTGCGTGCGATTTTGTTGTCGTAGGCGGGGGAAAGCTGAGACATAGAGTGTTGGTGTTTCCTTATATTCTAGCGCAAAACTCCTTTCCCAGGAATATGCGGAGGCTTGAGGTTTTCCCAGGATGTTTCTCAGTACATTTTCTTTTGCCGGTGTGTTTGGATTGGACAATTGCGGCCCTCCGGCGGTCTCTCCCTGCTTGCTCTCTCCGGTCGGCTGGCCCAAGCTACTGGCATCGAACACCTCGTCCTCATCGACGGTCACCATATGATGTACCGCGCGTACTGGGCGATTCCCCGCACGCTGAGGACGAGTGCCGGCGAGCAGGTGAACACGGTCTTTGGCATGGCTTCCATGCTCATCACGATTCTCGATCAGGAGCAGCCGGATGCACTGCTCATCTGCTTCGACGAGGGCGAGGAGACCTTCCGTCACCAGGAGAATGCGACGTATAAGGAGGGGCGTGCGGAGACCCCTGACGATTTCTATACGCAGATTCCGCGGGTGATCGAGCTTGTCGATGCGTTCGGTTTTAGGAAAGTTTCCGACGCGCAGTACGAGGCGGATGATTTCCTCGGCGCGTACGCGAAGGCCGGGGAGCAGGCGGGCATGCGCGTGACCATCGTGAGTGGAGACCGCGATGTACTGCAGCTCGCGAGCGATCGTATTGTTATTGCCATTCCCCACAAGGGATACCAGGCAGTCGAGAGGCTGGGGCCTGCCGGAGTGCTGGAGAAATTCGGTATTACTCCCACGCAGGTTCCTGCATACAAGGGTCTCTGTGGCGATGCATCGGACAATCTCCCCGGCGTCCGCGGCATTGGCCCCAAGACTGCTGCGGAACTCCTGCAGAAGTACGGTTCTCTCGGAGAAGTGTATGCGCATCTTGCGGATATCCGTCCCGCAGTTGCGGAGAAGCTCTCGCGCGACCGGGATCAGGCGTTCTTCTGCGAGCGCATGGCGACTCTCGCACTCGACATGCCGCTGCCGATTTCCCTTCCGGAGATCCGTCTCGATGCCTTGCCCGTGGCGCCTGTTATGGAGCTCTTCTCTTCACTCGAGTTCTCGCTCCTCACCAAGCGGTTCCAGGCGTTGCTCGCATCGCCGTACGGCGAAAGATTCCGTGCAGACGAGCGGCGGGATGCCGCGATTGCGCCGCAGCATCCGCCGGCGCAGCGAGACCAACTCGCAATGTTCTGAGCGCGCGGTCCGTTCGCTGTGTTGTGTACACTTTTGATACTCATGGAATTTCGCGTGCCAAATTCATCGATCAATACTTTTGTTTTTGCCCTTATGACAGAGAAAAAAAATGAGCACGAAAAATATTCACCATTCTGATTCGTGTACACCTTTCGTGTACATGAAGGCCTTGCAGCTAGTTTCTTGCGGAACGTACACTGCGGCACGCTTCATCACCTGACCTCCTTTTCCCATGCCAAGAGAGCGCGTTCTCGCAAGTCTCGATATCGGTAGTGCGAAGATTCGCACCATTGTTGCCGTGGCGGATGGCCAGGGAGATCAGGAGCTTCCCAACGTCATCGGCGTTGGCATTTCCCCGTCGCTCGGAATCCGCAAGGGGCACGTGATCGATGTGGAGGAACTCATTCACAACATCATCTCCTCCCTCGAAGATGCGGAGCGCATGGCCGGCGTGCCGGTGAACCACGTGTTCGTGGGGATGAGCGGGTCGCACATCGAATCCTTCGACAGCCGCGGGGTCATCGCGATCTCCGGCGCAGAGATCGGCGTGGATGACGTGGCGCGCGTGCTGGAGGCGGCGCAGGCCGTGAGCATTCCGGCGAACCGCCGCATCCTCCACATCGAGCCGAAGGCGTACTCCGTGGATGAGCAGCAGGGAATCAAGAATCCCATCGGCATGACGGGCATCCGCCTCGAGGTGGAAGCGCACATCGTCACTGGTCATGTGCAGCATGTGAAGAACGTGGAGAAGTGCGTCGACCAGGCCGGCGTGGATATCGACGGCGTCGTGCCTTCCACGATTGCCGTGGCGGAGGCGGTGCTCACGAAGCGGCAGAAGGAACTTGGTGCCGTGGTGATCGATGTCGGTGCGGGGTGCGCGAGCATCGCCGTGTACGAGGAGGGGACGATCCTCCACTCGGCCATGCTGCCAGTAGGGGGCGAGAGCGTGACGAACGACATCGCCATCGGGCTGCGCACATCCATCGATACCGCCGAGAAGATCAAGATCGAATTCGGGTCCGTGCTTCCGCAGGAGATCGGCGAGCGGGAGATGATTGATCTCTCCTCCGTGAGCAAGGTGGATACGCAGACCGTGAGTAAGCGCTACATGGCGGAGATCATGCAGGCCCGGTACTTCGAAATATTCTCCCTCGTTAAAGAGGAACTCACGCGCATCGGCCGCAGCGGCATGCTGCCGGCTGGCGCGCTCCTCACCGGTGCCGCCGTCAAGGCGCCCGGCGTGCTCGATCTTGCCCGCGACGTGCTCGGGCTCCCCGTGCAGATGGGGTTCCCGGTGGACATCGGCGGCGTCATCGAGAAGGTTGATGATCCCGCGTACGCCACCGCGCTCGGCACGCTCGTGTGGGGGCTGCGCGAGGGCGGGCAGATGCCGCGCATCGGCTCCTTCAAGTTCGCCAAGACTGCCCAGCAGATCGGTGGCTGGCTCAAGAGCTTGCTCCCATGATCTTGGTCCCCGTTGTCTTCTCCCCCTTACTCCCATGTCTGATACGCTCCGGAATCTCTTCAGCGGCTCGCGCATGAGCGGCATGCAGCCACGCGGCGACGACCGTCCTTCCACCAAGGAGGTGCGGCCGGATATCATGCCCGGTGCCACGATTCGCGTCCTCGGCATCGGCGGCGGCGGTTCCAATGCCGTGCGCCGCATGGTGGATGCCAAAGTCCAGGGGGTGGAATTCATCTCCGTGAACACGGACATCCAAGCGCTCTACCACAATCCCGCTCCGACGAAGATAACGGTCGGCCGCGGCACCACGCGGGGGCTCGGAGCAGGCGCGAATCCGGATATCGGCAAGAAGGCGGCGGAGGAGAGCACGGAGGAGCTCAAAGCCGCGCTCGAGGGGTCAGATATGGTCTTCCTCACGGCGGGGCTCGGCGGCGGCACGGGGAGCGGCGGCATCGGCGTGATCGCGGATCTCGCGCGGAGCATGGGCATCCTCACGGTTGCCGTGGTCACCAAGCCGTTCAGTTTCGAGGGAATGCGCCGCCGCAAGCAGGCGGAAGACGCGCTCACCGGGCTCCACGACAAAGTGGATACTCTCGTGACCATTCCGAATGACAAGATCCTCTCGCTCATCGACAAGACCACGCCGCTTACGGAGGCGTTTCAGGTGGTGGACGAAGTGCTCCAGCACGCGATCGAGGGCATCTCGAACATCATCACTGTCCATGGTCTTGTGAACGTGGACTTCGCCGACGTGAAGACGATCATGCAGGATGCCGGCACCGCGCTCATGGGCATCGGGTACGGCACCGGCGACAGCCGCGCGGCGGAGGCGGCGCGCGCAGCGGTGGACAGCCCGCTCCTGGAGCTCTCCATCGAGGGGGCGAAGGGCATTCTCTTCAACATCACGGGTGGCAACGATCTCTCGATGTTCGAGGTGGACGAGGCCGCGCGCATCATCACCGAGGCGGCCGATCCGGAGGCGAACATCATCTTCGGCGCCGTGATCGACGAGAACTTCACCGGCGAAGTGAAGTGCACGGTTATCGCCACGGGATTCGAGGAGCACGAGCTCGGCGGTACCACGGCGTTCGCCGTGCCGGCCAAGAGGCCGCTCGCCGAGGCGCTCTCCGCTGCCAAGCGGCAGGATGCCACTGTGACACAGCGCAGGGACACCGTCGCGAAGCCCGGCGCGTTCCCCGAGGCAGCGCCGAAGTACAATGAGGAGGAACTGGAGGTCCCCGCATTCATGCGCAAGCGCGTGAGCGGGGTGCGGAGCGAGGACTGAGCGTGCCGAGAAAGTTCTGCGTCATGAGGATAAGGGGAAACATTCCCTCCTCATGACGCATGGCATGTGCCACAGCGCTACTCTGCGTGCGTCCCCGTTGAGCCGAATCCTCCGCGCGTCTGCGCCCCGTGGCCGTCCACTTCGTGCCACTGTGCCTGTTCCACGTGCACAAAGATTCCCTGCGCGATCCGCTCTCCACGCTGGATCACGACGGGCTGGCTGCCGATGTTTTTCACCTGGATGAAGATTTCATCCTCCGGGCCGTGGTAGTCCTGATCGATCACGCCGATCGAATGCGGGCACACGAGCGTTTTCTTGCGCGGGAGCGAGGAGCGGGGGAGCACGAAAAGCGCGAATCCCGCCGGAACCTGCACGATCACGTTCCCCGGCACGAGCCCGATTGTCCCCGGACCGATCGTGGTATCTTCCCGCGTGATGAAGTCGAAACCCACGGCCCCCGAGGATTCGTAGCGGGGGAGCGGGAGGGAGGCGTCGACGCGCTGAATGTTCACGTGCATGGCGTCTACGATCATGGGCGAAACCATTGCCTCTCGCAAGCTTTGGCTGCGTTTGCAGCTCAGGCGGCCCGCTGCCGTTTCTGCTCCGTGAGCGCCGTACCGACGGATGTAGTGCTGATTTCCTCGCTGCGTTCCTGCAGCATGTGGTCGCCGTTCTGGCGCAGCACTTCCGCGAAGACGTGAGGATTGGCAGCGATGGCGCCGAGCAGCTCGCGCTGGAAGAGCTGCGTGGCGTCGAAGAGCTGTTGCTTCTGTTCCTTCGTCATCACGCGCTTGCCGCGGAGGGCGCCGAGGTAATCCTCGATCTTCACGTACGCGGGCTCTTCCCGCTCTTGGCCGCTTGCGTCCTTCACTTTCTTCTTCCCCACTTCCACGCGGTCGATACCGTAGGCGTGGAAGAGGGAGACCGCCAGGTTGCCAACGGGATTACGGAATTCGCTCGGGGTTCGGCCATCCCCCGACGGCATCGTTTCGTTCTCCATCTGTTCCCACGTCATGGACTGGCGGGCTTTCCCGTCGTTTGCCGCCTGCATGACGATGTTATCGAAATGGATGAACGCCATCATCGACCGCGCGAGGCGGAGGGCGTCCTGCTGTGTGAAGCGGGCGACACCCTGCTGCTCGAGCGCCGCGACGCGCGCGTACGTCTTGAAGAGCGTGCTGAAGCCCACATAGGAGTTCTTCACACCTTCCACAGTCATGCGCTGCAGTTGCCCGGAGTAGGCCTGGAGCATTTCGTTAATACCACCGTGGTCCAGGAATGCCATGAGCATAGGCGCGTCCTCGTGGTCGATCTTGTCGCCGGAGCGCGTGATGACTTTCGTCACGCGCGACCGTGTGCTCTCGTCACGGGCGAGATCAAGCTGCAGGAAGAGTGTCGTCTTCATCCCGGGCCGGAACTGCATGCCAGAACCGGATTCCGTAATCCGGTCGGCGAGCGCCTTGATTTCCGGCAGAGTGTTATTCTGGTTGGCGAAGTAGTCGATGAACGGGAAGTTCCCGAGCACCTGGTTGTTCAAGATGTTCAGGCGTTCGAGCGGCAGGAGGCCGGCGGCGATACCGCGGATCAAGTAGTAGAACTTGTCCTCCATGCTCATCTTGCCTTTCACCATGGCGAATTCGATGATCTTCTCGTAGAGGTGCGGGTTCACGTCCTGCGGCGGGATCTCGCCGCTCTTCTTGCACGTGGTGAAAATCCGGAGGATGCGTTCGAGTTCCGCGCGCATGGCGCCGGAGTTCTGGGAGAGCGAGTCCACGTACTCATTGAACTTGTCGCGGTTCGAGTTGAAGTTGCTGTCGTTCGTCGTCTTCCAGTCCAGGAAGAGGTCTTTGTCGTCCCAGATTTCGGCGATGAGCTTGTTCAAGTAGTTGTTGCGCAGCACGATGTCGCGGTCGCATTCGGTCTCCGGCATCTCGAAGTGTGAGAGGCGGTTCAGCACTCTCCAGATGCGCTTGTCTCCCCAGTCGATGCGGCCCTTCTCGGCGAGCAGGTAGAGGATGGCCTTCGCCTGGTCTTTGTTCGTGGTGATCCCCGAGAGGATCTCCATGAGCTGGTAGGCGTCCTTGTTCTTTAAGCCCTCCTTCCACACGTCCACCTCTTCGTCTTCCGCCTGCTGCTCGCGTTTCTCGTTCTCGCGCGAGAGGCGCCCGAGGTAGCGCAGTCCCGGCAGGTCGTTCTCCGGGATGTTCCCGAAGAGCCCCTGGGCCACGATGCTGCGCTGCTGCTTGCTGCGGCGCGTCCACATGCGTTTGACATCCTCAATGGCATCCTGCACGAGGTAGTACACGTCGAGTGGGCTCAAGAACGCCACATTGCCCCAGAATGCCTTGAACGCCCCCTGCAGTTTGGGCTCTTTTTCGGAGAGGTCGTGGAGCTGGTTGTCGATGTTCCTCGCTTGTCCCGAGAGGTCGTCGAGGTCGCTCTTGAGCGCTGCGAGCTGCTGCTGGAACTCCGGCTGGTTCTCCGGATTCGGGTACGGATTGCCGTTCGTCGTCTGCGTCTCGAAGATGTCCTTTAGTTCGTCGTGCCATTCCTGGTACTGGGGGAGCAGCTCATCCAAATTCCCCTTGTACGTCGGTTGCGCCTGGGCGAACTGCTCAAGCTGGAAGATCTTCGTCTGGCACTTCTGCAGTTCGAGTTTCACGTTCGGCGGTCCCTTTGCGCCGCCTTCCTCCTCTTCGTTGTCTTCCGCCGTTGCAGGCGTACCCGCGGTGGCATCCGCAACGGCGGCTCCCCCTCCTCTCCGCGACTGGAAGAGGTGCAGTGTCCGGAGGCTTGCACGTGTTGGCCCCGTTTCGGCGGCGTCCTCTGTTTTGCCCTGCAGGCGCGCGACGAGATTCGCCGATTCCACCATGGCGAAGAGCCGTTCTTCCGCCGCATCAGGACGGATCATTTCCGGCGAGCGCTTCCAGTCAACGTAGCGGTTGAGCAGTTCCTCCGTGAGGAGTTCGCGCTTGAGTGCATCCGCGCCATCTCCCGCGTCGCGTTCGATGGCCTCCCACTGTCGGGCGAGCCCCCAGTTTTCCGCCTGTCCCTCAAGCAGAGTGTCGAGATCCGCGTTGTCTTCGCGCAGCACCTCGTAGGCGCTGCGGTGAAGGAACGGGAAGATTCCCGCGCGCCGGGTGAGCACGTCCTGCACAGCGTGTTCGCGTTCGTGTGACACGTGAGTTTCGACATCCTCCCCTTCGCGCGAGCAGCGGCCCGTATTCACGAGGATTTCCCCCGTGGCGTAGTCGTAGGCGGCGAAGTGATCTGTCCCCGTGCGGGCGCGGAATGCTTCTTCGGAGAGTTGCACCGGCGTGCTCTTCTCCACATCGGCGAGCATCGCGGCTGCCTGTTCGAGCTTGCCGATTTCTGTCTGGACGAGAGGAAGTGCATCTCCTTTTCCCTCTTTCTCCATCGTTGTAATCGCGTGTTCCAGTGCCGTGCCGCGGCGTTCCACGTGTGCGCGGACGCCGAGGATGCCGGCCATGCCGTTCTGCAGTGCAGGCATCGCCACGAGCGTGCCGATCACTCCCCCGAGTCTCGCGCGTGTTTCGGCGATGGTGTCCTGCACGGTCCGTTCCGTCTCCGGCACCGCGCGTTCCTGCTCGGCAATTTCCCGGGCGGCCTGTACGGTCTGCACCACGCGGTCGCTCTGCAGGCTCCGCACGAGATACTCGATGGTTCGGCGGCGCGGGCCCGGGTACTCCGCGGCATTCACTCTCGGCGTTCCTTCCGCCGAATCCGCCGTATCCGTCTGCACCTGTTCCAACGTCTCAAAGAGATCGGGGAGTCCGAATGTGCGTTCGAGCCGCTCGCGTGCTTCGGGGGACTGGTACTGCACGGCGAGAACATCGCGCAGCGGCGCACGCAGGCTCCTTGCCCACGATGCGGCGATGCGCTGTTCGCGTTGCAGATCTGTGAGAAAATCCTTCGTTTTCCCGTCCGCGGTTTCCCGCGTTTGCCGCAGCTGATCGCAGAGTGCCGCGATGTTGATCACGGTTCCCGGATCTCGGGCATCGACATCTTCGCCCTCCGCGAACGCTACCATGGCTTCGATCCTCTCCACTTCGCGGGCAACGGCGCTTGCGCTCACGCCGTGCGCGCGCAGGAACGCCGCTTCGCGTTCATCGTGGTTGGCCGGATCGATTCCGGCGATGTCACCGCCGAATTTCCTCTTCTCGCTCTCCAGCCACTGCCGGGTTTGCTCCGCTTCTTCTGCGAGGTTTGCGCGCAGGACGTCGGCGAGGATCGGCAGAGTGCGCTTGAGCTGCTCGTGGACGTCTTTCTGCGCCCCCTCCGCGCTACCGCCGTGCTCGAGGATGTCGCGCAGCCGGGCATTGCGCCCGATTTCCGGCATGCTCCATGTTTCCAGACGGCGCTTGGTATCCAGGTATCCGCGGATGCGGGCGATGAGCGCATTGCGCTCGGCCTCGGGGACAGGCGGCACGATGCCGAGCGCCGAGCAAATCTCTGCCGTACTCGAGAGCCGCAGCCAGTCGTCGATTGTGCGGTTTGCCATGGAAAGTTTCTGCTCCCTCTCGTCGATCGCGTGCGCCAGTCGTTCCTCTTTCTGCAGGTGCGTTGTTGCGGCCTGCTGCAACTCCTCGTACTGGCGGATCTTCGTTTCCAGCACCTGAATGAGCTGCGAGGCCGTGCGGGTATCCAGTGTGGAGAGCAGCGAGGTGCTCCGCCCGGATTCTTCGGCGAATGCCTGGTCGAGCAGGGCGCTTATGTCAGCCGTCGCGCTGAGATCAATGCCCTTGCATTCCGGGGTTCGACGGATGAGCGCGCGCAATTCCTGCTCGCCGAGCAGGCTCACGAGCGTATCCGTGAGGTACGCGGCACCGAGCGCATACTGCGTCAGCAGGCTCGCCGGCACATGCTGGAGAATGTGCCGCCTGCGCTCCTCGGTCATTTCTGCAATATCCTCTTCGTTGCCTCTCTGTTTCCGCGTCTGCCTGCGTTGCGCCTCCGGCATCGTCTGCTCCTCCTCGGTTCCGTTGTCCGGCAGCGGGGCCCCGCTGCCGGTTCCCGCTTGTGGTTTTCCCTTACGGCGATTCTCCTCCTGGCGCTTCCACAGCAAACGGCGCTCCTGCTCGAGGGCACTGCGTTCGGGGGCGACGTGATGGAGGAACCACCTCTGCAGCATGTTATATTTTGAGTAATCTTGAGATCATGTCAAGTGTGTCTTCGGTCCGATCGGTCCGTTCCTCCGTGAATGAGTGCAGCACATTGCGCAGAGCCTGCGCATCCACGTCGCCCGTTTGGATTTTGCAGTGTCGCAGTGGGCCATCGGCGCGCTCGAAGTGGAGCTCGATGTAGTTTTCTCCCTGGAGCATCCAGAAGCCCCTGCACCGTTCCCATGGCGTGAATACGCGGTCAAGCTGGAACCCGCGGTCCGTGATTGTCATGCGGCGGACAGGCGGTGTTCTCCGCATGTGCCAGCCGTACACTCCGGCGATGAGCACGAGGAGACCCGTGAATGTCCATGCTTTCGTCCACACGCTGTAGCCGAGGAGGACGAGCGCAATGGCGGCGGCGCCGATGTACCACTGCACGGAATGTTCGTAGTGCGGGTGGGAAGGTGCTTCCCACATGGCGAGGATGTTCCCGGGAGGAGGTGGGTTGTTTGTGTGCATTGATCGAAGAATCCTCTTAGTATAGCGCATTCCCGCCCGTTTTCCCATGCCGGGCGCTTGCGAATATAATCAAACTATTTTGTAAATGTACTATTTGTTTCCTTGGCTTTGGAACGGGAATTTTTGCAGTATGCTTGTGAATGTGGTGGGCAGCACTGGAGTCGAACCAGTGACCTCCGCGATGTCAACGCGACGCTCTAACCAACTGAGCTAGCTGCCCGTACCCGACCGGAAGGCGAGCGAAGCCTAGCAATTCCTCTCGCATCCAACAAGGCGGGAAGGGGAGAATAGCGGATCCTGTGTTTGGCATGCTTTTCGACTTCCTGTTCCCCCGGAAATCGCTCCTCGGTGCGGAGGGGGCGTTCGTCACCTCCGAGGAATTGCTGCGCCTGCAGTTGTTCCCCAGTTGTGACGATGCGGCGGTGCTGCGGGGGAGGGGTATCTGTTCACTCGATGCCATCCGTGCAGCAATGCCATACACGGCAGATCCGCTGCTCCGCTCGGCGGTCCACACGCTCAAGTACCGGCGGATTCCGCAGCTCGCGGAAGCACTCGGTGCGCTCATGCACCACGGGCTTCCCCCGCATCCAGCGGGAGCCGTGATCTGCCCCGTGCCACTCCACTGGACCCGCCGTTTCTGGAGGGGGTTCAACCAGGCAGAGCTCCTTGCCCGCGCGCTCGGCGCGCGCCGCGGCATCCCCGTCTGCCGTCTGCTCATGCGCGTCCGCCCGACTGGTTCCCAGGTTGGGCGTGCCCGCGATGCTCGTCTGCGGGCGCTCGCGGGGGCATTCGCCGTGTGCAGGCGCGTACCGCTTCCTCCCCGCGTCATTCTCGTCGATGACCTTGCGACGACCGGTGCGACGCTCGATGCCTGCGCTGCGGTCCTGAAGGCCGGTGGTGCGCGGCATGTGGAAGGATGGGTGCTCGCGCGCGGGTGAGGGTCTTCCATGTCCGGTTTCCCCGACGAATGCTGATCGGGAATGGAAGCAGTTCCTGGCGCAAGCGGAAGTTGGTGTGGAAAACTTTTCCGTTTTCCACAGTCTCGCTAGGATCACTCCCTGTCTTCCCGCGCGCGTGGCGACCATTCTTCTCTCTGCGCTGGCATTCTTCCTGCTTCTCAGCATCCTCATTCTCATCCACGAATGGGGGCATTTCGCCGTTGCGCGCAGGATGGGCGTGGTCGTTGAGGAGTTTGGATTCGGTCTTCCACCGCGCGCGCTCACGCTCCTGCGCCGTAACGGGACGCAGTATTCCATCAACTGGATTCCCTTCGGCGGATTCGTGCGGCTCAAGGGGGAGAATGCCATGGATCCCCGGGAACACCTTGGGCCGGGCAGTTTCGGCGCTGCGTCGATTCCGGCGAGGATCGCCATCCTCTGTGCTGGCGTGACGATGAACTTCCTCCTCGCGGTCGTGATCCTCACGCTCGGGTTCTCCTTTGGCCGATGGGTGCCGCTCTCCGTGTACACATCGCTCGAACGGCTCCAGAGCGCGGCTGATACCGGTCTCATTGAGCTCTCGCTTGCCGTGCGCATTGACGATGTCATGAGCGGCGGCGGCGCCGCGGCCGTCGGCGTGCCCGAGGGGAGCATTCTCGTATCCGTTGATAACATTCCAATTGAACGTCCTGCTGATGTGACGGCGCTCCAGGAAGGCAAGCAGCGCGTGACGTACGCCGTGCGCGTGCCGCCCGATTTCTCGGAGGAACGCACGTTTACGGTGCCGCTCAAAGGGGGTGAGGCAGGGATTGCCATGGTGCTCTTTCCGCTCACGCTCGAGGGGATCAACCACTCCCTACCGCGGTCGTTCCTCCTTTCGCTCCATGAGTCCTGGTACATGCTGGTGCAGACGGTGCGCGGCATCGGCAAGCTGTTCCTGTCGCTGGCGTGTCTCGATCCCGATCCTTCTGCGCCGTGCGGCGCGGTTCCGGAGGGGATATCCGGCATTGTTGGCATCGCGCAGTACACGCACACGTCGGTGCAGGAGGGGGTCGGCGCGTACTTCCGCCTAGTTGCGCTCCTCAGCCTGAGCCTCGCGGCGCTCAACATTCTCCCGCTGCCTGCGCTCGACGGCGGGCGGCTGCTCTTCGTATTCGTGGAGCTCGTGCGCCGCAAGCCGGTGAACCGCAAGTTCGAGGTCATCACGAACGGCATGGGATTCCTGTTCCTCCTCATGCTGCTCGTCCTCATCACGTACCATGACATCCTCCGTCTCCTCTAGTGTCATCGACGCACCGGCGGCCGTGGGAACGAGGCAGTCGTCTGCCGCGGCGCTCGCGGATCTCTGGATTTCGGTCCTCACGAAAATCGAACCAAAGTTGCAGCGTGGCCAGTTCATCACGTGGTTCAAGGATACGGCGCTGCTCTCCCACGAGCAGGGGACGCTCGTCGTGGGTTTGCCGATTCCCATGGCGCTCACGTGGCACATGGAGAACTACCGCGCGATCACACTCCAGGCTGCCCGCGAGAGCGGCGTAGAGGTGGAGCAGATCGTCTACAAGGTGGATGGTACGCTCAAGGACAATCGCGAGCGCACGGTGGATCTGCTCGAGCACTTTCCCGAGAAGAAGCGCCGCAAGGTGCCCGGCAAGCAGGAGGTGAGGATGGCGGAGGGGATCGTAAGCAAGATCTTAAGCCCGCGGTACACGCTGGAGAACTTCGTTGTCGGGGCCAACTCGCGTCTCGCGCATGCCGCGTGCCAGGCGGTCGCCGCGCAACCGGGCGGCAAGTACAATCCGCTCTTCATCTACGGCGGTGTGGGTCTGGGGAAGACGCATCTCCTGCAGGCGACGGGCAACGCCATTCTCCGGCAGATGCCCCGCGCGACGGTGGTGTACACGACGACGGAGGACTTCACGAACCAGGTCGTGGAGGCGATCCGCGCGCAGAAGATGGAGCACCTCCGTCGCCGGTACCGTTCCGTGGATGTGCTCATCATTGATGACGTGCAGTTCCTGGCAAATAAAGAGCGCACGCAGGAGGAGTTCTTCCACACGTTCAATACGCTCTACGAGGAGCGCAAGCAGGTGATTCTCTCCGCCGACCGACCGCCGCAGGAACTCGAGCTGGAAGATCGCCTCTCCTCGCGGTTCGAGCGCGGCATGATCGCGGATGTCTCGTCGCCCGATTACGAAACGCGGCTCGCGATTCTCACGGAGAAGGCGAAGGAATACCAGATGTTCATTGATCTGTCGGTGCTCCAGTTCATTGCGGAGCACGTCACGCGGAGTGTCCGTGAGCTCGAGGGCATCCTCATGCAGGCGTTTGCCCTCTACGAGCTCGAACAGCGCATGCCCACCGTGAAGAGCATTGCGGAAATCATGCGCAAGCTGAGCAAGGATCCGTACCAGGAGGAGGAGCAGGTGGGGTTCCAGGTTCCGGCGAAGCGCGCCCCGACATTCCAGGATGTGCTGGAGTCCGTGAGCCGGTACTACTCCGTGTCCGTGAACGACATGCTCGGAGCATCCCGTGTGCGTGAGGTGCTTGTCCCCCGTCAGATTGCGATGTACATCGGCAAGACGTACCTTCGCATGAGTTTCGTACGGCTGGGGGAGATCTTCAGCAACCGCGACCACACGACGGTGATGAACGCCGTGTCGAAGATCGAAACAAAGATGCAGGATGATCCGCAGCTCCTGCGGGAGATCCGTGCGATTGAGCAGGAGCTGGGGCTCGGGAGGTAGCACGGTTTCGGCTTGCCTCTGCGTGTGTGCCCGGCATACCATGGTGCTGATGACATTCACGCGCACCACCACCACCACCACGACCATGGTGGCCTCCCGCTAGGGAAGGGGACGTGCGCATACCAGCGAATCCGCATTCTGCACCCTCCTTCCCATCCGGAGGGTTTTTCGCCTTTCTTTCCCCCCTCTGCTACCCTTCTCCCATCATGGCACCACACGCTCCAAACGACGTGGAACGGCTCCGCCACTCCATTGCACACGTGCTCGCGCAGGCAGTCCTCAAGCTCTACTCTGATACGCAGATTGCGATCGGACCCCCGATCGATACCGGCTGCTACTACGATTTCCTCTTCACAAAGCCTCTCTCCGATGCAGATCTCCCGAAGATCGCGAAGGAGATGCGGCGCATCATCAAGGAGAACCAGTCATTCGAGTCGGCCGAGCTCACGCCGAAGGAATCGATCGCGTTCTGGAAAGCGCGCAAGCAGTCCTTCAAGGTGGAGCTCGTGAAGGATCTTGAAGCGCAGGGCGAAAAGAAGGTTTCGCACTACAGAAATGTGAACCGCAACGGCGAGGAGGCATTCGTGGATCTCTGCCGCGGCGGCCACCTGGAGAACACGGGCAAAATTCCTGCGGACTGCTTCGCCCTCACATCGCTTGCCGGCGCGTACTGGCGCGGCAGCGAGAAGAACGCACAGCTCACGAGGATCTATGTAGCGGCTTTCCCATCCAAGGCCGAGCTCGAAGCGCATCTTGCCATGGTGGAGGAGGCGAAGAAGCGCGACCACCGCAAGCTCGGGAGGGAGCTCGATCTTTTCGCATTCAGCGATATGGTCGGCCCCGGGCTCCCGCTCTGGACGCCCCGCGGCACGATCATCGCCGATGAACTGGAATCGCTCGCGAAGGAGATGGAAGCGAAAGGCGGGTACCTCCGCGTGCGCACGCCGCACGTTGCCAAGGGCAAGCTCTACGAGCGCACGGGGCACCTCGCGCACTACCGGCAGTCCATGTTCCCGCCGATGAAGCTCGAGAACGAGGACGAGGAGTACTACCTCAAGCCGATGAACTGCCCGCACCACCACGAGATCTTTGCTTCGCGGCCGCGGAGTTACCGGGATCTGCCCATGCGCCTCGCCGAGTACGGTCATTGCTACCGGTACGAGGATTCCGGCGCGCTCTTCGGGCTCATGCGGGTGCGGTCGCTCTCCATGAATGACGCGCACATCTACTGCACGGAAGAGCAGTTCGAATCGGAGTTCCTCGCTGTCATCACCATGTACCTGGAGTACTTCCGCCTCTTTGGGATCCAGAAGTACAACATGCGTCTCTCCCTCCACGATCCTGCCGAGCTCGGCAAGAAGTACGTGGATGAACCGGAGCTCTGGAAGAAGACGGAGAACATGGTGCGCAAGGTAATGGAGAAGACGCAGTGCGAATTCGTCGAAGTGCCGAACGAAGCGGCGTTCTACGGTCCGAAGATCGATGTGGAAGTCTGGAGCGCCATCGGCCGGGAGTTCACCCTCGCCACGAATCAGGTGGATTTCGACGTGCCGGGCAAGGTGGGGCTCACGTACATCGATAAGGACGGCAGCGAGAAGGTGCCGCTCTGCATTCACCGGGCGCCGCTCGGCACACACGAGCGCATGATCGGGTTCCTCATCGAGCACTTTGCGGGGCTCTTCCCGCTGTGGCTTGCCCCGGTCCAGGTCGCAGTGCTCCCTGTGGCATCCGCGCACGAAACGTATGCGCGCGATGTCGACCGGCGTCTCCGCGGTGCCGGGGTTCGGGTGGAATTCATGAGTCCGGAGGAATCGCTCGGCAAGCGCATCCGCGAGGGCGAGAAGCTGAAGATTCCATATCTGCTCGTCCTCGGCGACAAAGAGGCGCAGAGCCAGACGGTCACTGTGCGCAACGTGAAGACGAAGCAGCAGGTTCCCGTTGCGTTCGCCGCATTCGCAGACAGCGTCGCTCAGGAAATCCGGTCGCGCGCACTCGAGTATTCCATCGGGTCCTGATGTCGCGTCCGCGTTTCCCCATTGGTAAATTTGCGATTGCCACTGCATCGCTCGTTGCCGTCGTTGCCCTCATCGCGACGTCGTACGAGGAGAACCTGCTCATCGCTTCCGTCCTCGCACTCGGTGTGCTCACAATGTTCTTCCGCAAGGGGTGCGCTCGTCGCGATGTTGTCGCGTTCTGCATCGGCGCGATTCTTGGTCCCTCCATGGAAATGATCGCCATCCGGGGCGGCGCTTGGCAGTACGCACGTCCGTCATTCTTCGGTATTCCTTTGTGGCTCCCTCTTCTCTGGGGGCTCACGGCTTTCGCGATGCAGAAAATCACGCAGTGGGTCGTGCGGTGATCCGCTGTTCCGTGTCGTCGTGAAAAGTGATCTTTCGGGTGACCGTTTTTTCCCTGCTGTGGTAGGCTGACCGGGTGTTCGAAGCATTCTCCGTCGGACCGCTCCTCGTCTGGACGCGGGCGATCTTCCTCCTCCTCGGCGTCTGGCTCTCGCTTGAGTTTTTCCTTCGTCTCGCGCGGAGCGCGCACCTTTCCCTGGAGCACTTCCGCGAGCACGCGTGGGCGTACCTCGTCGCGTTTCTCCTCGGAGGTCGTGTGTTCGCAATCCTCGCGCAGTACCGCGTGTACCTGCGCGATCCGCTCAGGGTGTTCCTCTTCTGGGACGGGGGATTCAGTTTTCTCGGCGCGGCGATCGGCATCGGGTTCCTGCTCCACTGGGTGACGCGCCATCACCGGTCGACGTTTCTGCAGTGGCTGGATGCGCTGCTCCCCGCTACGGCGCTCGGGCTCGGATTCGACTGGCTCGGCAAGTTCTTCGCCGGTCAGGCATACGGCCGGCCGACCGATATGTTCTGGGGCGTGACGTACGAGGCGATGCATGTCCGGTACGTGGTGCCTGTGCAGCCCGTGCAGCTCTTCTATGCCGTGTTCTTCTTCCTCCTCACGTTCCTGCTACTCGTCATCCGCAAGAACGCCAAGCGCGCGGGATCCGAAACACTCGTCGGCATCGTCCTCGCGTCCGTCGCAACGTTCCTCCTCGAATCGCTGCGGGGGGATTTCGGCATTCCGATCTTCGCCACGCAGCTCGATTTCGTGGTGCTCCTGCTGCTCTTCCTCAGTCTCGGGCTCTTCGCTGTGGTGGAGCTCCGCCTGAGTCTCACGCAGATGTATGCGTATGAGGCAGGGCTCCTCCTCTTCGTATTCGGGTACGTCGTTGTGCGTTCGTGGCTCGCGCTCCCCACGTTCGAGCTGCGCTTCAGCCAGTTCCTGGCCGTGCTCGCATTGCTCGCGACGGTCGTCTACGTTATCGTGCACCGCCGGAAGTACCCCCACCTGTAAATGCTCACCATCCCACCAGCACTCCAGTCGATCCTTGAGCCGTGGCTGCTCTTCCTCGCGGAAGACCCGCTCCTCCGGCTCCTGCAGGGCGGCATGCTCCTTGTCGGCGCGATCGTCGTGTTCCTCGTGTTCTTCACCACGCGGGACATTCTCCTGCGCACGAATTCCTTCCTCTACATGTTCGTGAGCATCGTGCTCGTCGCGGCGCTCCCGGTCGTCGGGTTCTTCCTGTACCTGCTCATCCGTCCGGCGAGCACGCTCCGCGAGCGCGAACTCCGGCGCCTGCTCGAGCAGCTCCTCAGGCAGCAGCGCGGCGGTTCCGAGAGCAAGAAAGGGGAGAAGCCGGGCAAGCAGAAGCAGCAATCCAAGTAATTCCCTCTTCATCCATGACGCTCTTCTCCGATCCGCTCACGTATCTCTTCTACCCGAATCCGGGCAACGCGCACATCACGAGCCCGAAGGCGTTCATCCTGCTCCTGCTCTGTGCCGCCATGGTCTTCGCTTCGTTTGGTATCCGTCGCTGGCGCAGCGGCGTGACGAATGCCGTCACGAGGAAGCTCAGTCGGTCTTGGTCCACGGCGGCATTCTGGTTCGGCATCACGGGGCTCTTCCTCGTGCTCGCGCGGGTGGAGGAGGTGAGCTATGTCTCCATGCGCTTCTGGTGGGTGATCTGGCTCGCGGCGCTCTGTCTGTACCTCACGCTGCAGGTGCGCATCTTCCGTGCCCGGCACTACGAAGTTCTCCCTGCTGAGCGCAACGAGGATCCCCGGGCAAAGTACCTGCCTGCCCGGAAGAAACACTGACGTTCCGCCGGCTGCGCGGCACGTTGCTCTTGCGTCTTCAGCGCCGAGGGGTTTCAATTGGTGACAATCGGATTCCTTCGCATGAGCGGAGTTCCCCCCGTGCGACCATGCGCTCGCTCACGTATCAGGGCATCACGTGGCATGACGATTCCAATCCCGCAGAGAAGGATCTCCTCCGGCTGCAGCAGAAGTACGGTTTCCATGAGCTGGACATCGAGGACTGCCTGAGTCTGCACGAGCGCCCGAAAGTTGAGGAGTACGAGCAGTACCTTTTCCTCGTGTTCCATATTCCTTATCTGAGCCACACAACCCGTCGCATTCACAAAGAAGAGGTGAACATCTTCGTCGGTCAGCAATTCATTGTCACGCTGCACGAAGGCAAGCTCCCCGTCATCGACGCACTCTGGAATTCGCTCAAAGGATCCCGGACGAAACGGCACGAGTTTCTGGAGCACGGGACGGGGTTCTTTCTCTACGAACTCATGCGGCAGTTCTTCGATGGGGTGTTCCCGCTTGTGGACACCATCACGAAACAGCTCCGTCGCATGGAGGAGGAACTCTTCGAGAGCGACGACGAGGTGGATATCCTCAAGGACATCATGCTTCTCAAGCGCAATATCATCACGATGCGCAGCGTTCTCCTTCCGCAGCGGACACTCATTGCCACGCTGGAGCACAAGAGTAAGAAGTTCGTCTCCCAGGATCTTGCGCTCTACTTCGACGACATCCTTGATGCAGTCGAGCGCCAGTGGGCGCTGCTCGATACGGATAAAGAGATGATTGACGCTCTGCAGAGCACGCACGAGTCCTGGCTCAGCCACAAGACGAACGAGGTTATCCGTATTCTGACCATCTTCTCCGTCACGATGCTGCCGCTCACGGTCATCACCGGGCTCTACGGGATGAACGTTGCGCTCCCGATGGATGATCACCCGTTCATCTTCGTTGGGATTGTCGGTTCCATGGCTTCTCTGGTCATTGGCATGCTGGGATACTTCATGCGGAAGCGTTGGCTGTAGGTTGCGTACAGCGGCTTCTACATTCGATATCTGCGGAATAAGTTGACTCGAACGCAAATACAGGAATAATGCTTTTTCCTATGCCTCTGAAGCACGCGCAAGAGACGAGGCTCGTGGTCGCCCTCGGCATTGCCATTGCCATGGCCGGCATTGCGATCGCCCTCTTACCGCCCCTGCCGGCGGGCATGCTCCCGTGGGTTGTCCTGTTCCTGGGCGCGTTGCTCTATCCAGTGCTGCTTTCCCCCATGCTCCGCCGGAACCGCGCGGATAACGTGTTCCGCCGGCTGCACTGGTTCCCAGCTGGCATGCTCATTCTCTGGTTTGCCCTGCAGGAGGCCGCGATAGTTCTGCCGTCCACTGCGTTCCTCGCTTCACTCTACGCGTGGGGCTGGACGATCGGCGTGGTTGCGCTGGGGTTCTTCCTCCTCTTCGTGTACTGCCTGCAGGTTATCCGCCAGCGGCTTGCGCGGATGGTTCTCCTCGCGCTCTTCTTCATCCCGTACGCGACTGGTGCGTTCGTTGCCGAGCGGCAGCAGATTGACCTTCGTCCCCGCATCCTCACACTCCTGCCCGAGCAGGGTTTGCTCGCGGACCTGATGAAGTGGGGGAATGCCGTTTCCTCTATCCCTGCCGGAGACCAACAGGGGTCATCCTCTTCCGCTCTCGCGGAGGACACGAACCTCGCGCCGTCGGAGGACCGCGGGGAGGAGCGCTGGCGGGCGTCGCTGCGCGCGTTCAAGGATCGCATGGAACGCGCGCTGGCTGGCCGCGGCGAGAGCGGCAGCACGGTCTCGTCTTCCGCGGTTCTCGTGGGGACGGTGGAAACAGGCGTGCCCGCTCCGGATGGCGATGCGACGGTGAGTTCGTCCGGCATGGAGCCCGTCGTGATTTCCGCCGATACCATTCCGGAGAGCCTGCCGTCTTCCGGCATGGATCTCAGCGCGCTCATGCTCGCTGGTCTCGCGGGATATTCCGCCACGCTGCACGTGCGTGCACGGCAGCGGGTGCATGGGTGAAGCAGACAGATCGCATTGCTGCATTGTTCCATTTTTTTTCTGATAGTTTGGCCGTGAAACAATGCGGCAATTGGGACATTCTGTGGTATTCTGCCGCATGATTTTTGCCTCTTTGCTCTATGCTTTCCGTTTCCAAGCTCCACGCCCGCCAAATTCTCGATTCCCGTGGGAATCCAACCATCGAGGTGGATTGCGCATTGAGCGACGGAAGTTTCGGTCGCGCTGCCGTACCCTCGGGTGCCTCCACGGGCAGCCATGAGGCGCTGGAGCTCCGCGACGGTGATCCGCGTGTTTTCGGGGGGAAATCTGTCTGGAAGGCCGTGGAGAACGTCAACACCGAGATCGCGAAGGCGATGCGCGGCAAGAGCATCGCCGATCAGCGGGCAGTGGATGCAACGCTCATCGCGCTCGATGGCACGCCGAACAAGTCACGTCTCGGAGCGAATGCCATCCTCGGTGTTTCCATGGCAGTATGCCGCGCCCGTGCCGGATCCGAAGACCAGCCGCTCTTCCGCTCTCTTGCGGCGCAGTTTGGGGTGGAGAATCCTACGGTGCTGCCTGTGCCGCTCATGAATGTCATCAATGGCGGCAAGCATGCGGACAGCGGCCTCTCGTTCCAGGAGTGCATGATAGTTCCTGCAGGCTTCGAGAGCTTTTCCGAAGCGTTGCAGGCAGGTGTGGAAACATTTCATTGCTTGAAGAAAATCCTCCACGATGCCGGGCATATCACCGCAGTCGGTGACGAGGGCGGGTTTGCGCCGCGCATAGAGAGCGCGAAGGAGGCGTTCGATTTCCTCCTCCGGGCGATTGATGCTGCGGGGTACATGGGGAAGATCAGCATTGCGATCGATGCCGCGGCATCCGAATTCCACCGCGACGGTGTCTATGAAGTAGACGGCAAGAAACTCAATGCCACCGATCTCATCGGCTACTATGCCGAGCTTTGCGACGCGTATCCGGTCGTGAGCATTGAGGATAGCCACAGTGAGGATGACTGGGAGGGGTTCGTGCACATGCACGCGCAGCTCGGCAACCGCCTGCAACTCGTGGGAGATGATTTGCTCGTCACGAACGTTGAGCGCATCCGGCAGGCGATTGATCAGAGCGCCGCGAACGCGGTGCTCATCAAGCTGAACCAGATCGGTTCCGTGAGCGAGACGGTGGATGCCATCACCATGGCGCAGCAGAATGGCTGGAAGGCGGTGGTGAGCCACCGGAGCGGTGAGACCGAGGATACCTTCATCGCTCACTTGGCTGTGGGGCTGGCTACCGGTCAGATTAAGACGGGATCCGCTTCCCGCACGGACCGCGTGTGCAAGTACAACCAGCTCCTGCGGATCGAGGAACAGCTTGGAAAGAACGCACAGTACGTTTCACCGTTCAGGGCGTCTTGAGCGGAGCCACCAGTGTTTGAGCGGTGGCAGTGTGAGCGTGGAAACGAGGTATGCCCCCGCGGGGATGCAGGCCTGCAGTGTTGGGGTATCTGCACCGTTGCTCCACAGGAATGCCCATGCGGCGGTGTAGGTGATGAGCGCGATGAATCCGCGGCGGGTCCAGCTCACCTCCCATGCTTTGTCGGCTTCCACGCGAGTGTTGCGCTCGAGAATTGCCTGGATTTTCTGATCGAGATTCTCCATCGTGGCTTCAGTGTAGCATGCTATAGTGGCTGCAGTCGGGGCGTAGTTCAGTTGGCTAGAATGCTTGCATGGGGTGCAAGTGGTCGCCGGTTCGAGTCCGGCCGCCCCGACCAATGTTCACGAGAGGGGGCCTCGTCGGTTTCCTCTCGCGGGTTCTCTTTTTCTTCTTTTCTGCGGTGCGGCTTTGCCGTTTTTTTCATGGCAAAACTGGCCACCGCGCGGGGCGGTGACCAGTGGAATTGGAGAGCAACCTTCCTCTCCGGACTACCATCCCCAGCCACTCCACCGGGAAACGGTCGGCTGGTAGCGCTGTCGCTCAGCTTCGCGGCGGGCTTGTTCCTGTTCGAACCGGCGCTGGGCTTCTTCCGCTTCGCGGCGCTGGCGGGCGGGCCCGAGCGCGATCTGCGCCCGCTCGCGGATTGCCACTTTCACGCGGTGGCGGGGTTCGCCCTTCGGGAGGGCGTTGTACCCCCGCCAGTCTTGCACAGGCAATCCGTTGGATTCCCCAACCGCAGCGAGCTGTTCCAGCAGCTTTCTGACATCCTTCGGCATGGCAGTACCTCCTTTCTCTTTCGTGGTTGCCACCCGAGCACCTCACTCCCGACATGCGACCTGTTTCGCACGAGAGGAGCGAGGAACGAGCGGCACAGGTTTGTGCTGTGAATGATCTGGGGACGTTCATTCTGAAATACTCCGTGTTTTTTGCAAACGTTTCCCCCAGTTTCAGACAGAGGGAACCTTCCATTCTATGCAATGTCCCCCCGTGAGTCTATCCACAAGAAGGCACAATTCTTTCCGTATCCGGCAGCGGATTGCGGTGCATTGGCGAAGTTCTCATGCCTCACAGGTACCACTGGCCCTCTCTCACGGTAGAGAGTGGGCACATCTCCTTCCCCCCAGTCCCAATGAAGCAATTTCCAAGCGAGAACCGGTTGCCCGAGGGTATGCGCGATGACGGCGAATCCATTCACATGCCGAACGGGCATCCGATCCCGGTGGAGGACATGCGCAGGAAGTACCGCTCTCTGCCGCACATGAAGGAAGTTGCTCCGGGAATTTTCGACGACGGTGCGGAGAATTTGGTGAGAGTTGGTGTGTAGCGCAGGGTTCCGGCTGACGTTCTACAGGGGCGCGGTGCGCCCCTTTTTTTGAGCCCGAAGGGCATTGCCAGCTCCGCGAGGATTTGCTTTCATGCTCCCTTATTTCCCCCATTCCCTAGAGTATTGAGATTTTATTAAAATTATGTTATAATATACTGTTATATTCATGAGTCTCTCCCGCACGGAATTCACGGCCGCAACCACGGTGATCGAGGAGCACCAGCGCATCCTCGTTGTCCCGCATGCAAACGTGGATCCGGATGGCCTCAGCAGCGCTCTCGCCTGCTACCAGGTGCTGCGCGCACTCGGGAAGGATGCCACTGTCGTTTGTCCGGATACCCTGCCGGAGTCGCTTGAGTTCCTTCCTGGGTTTGAGAAGCTCAGCCGTGAGGTGGAGGAGCAGCAGAATTTCGTGGTGACGATCAATCTCGATGGCGGCGTGGAGGTCGATAAGCTCCGCTACACGGTGGAGGAGCACAAAGTGAACATCATCGTCGTGCCGAAGCACGGGCGGATCCGCCGGGAGCACCTCTCGTTTTCGGAGGGGGAAAGCCGCTATGACCTGATCATCGTGGTGGATACCGCGGATCTGGCGCTCCTCGGCTCCGCGTACACCGATCACATCGATCTCTTCTCCTCTGTGCCGATCCTCAATGTCGATCATCACATCAGCAATACGAAGTTCGGGCAGATCACGCTCATCGATCCCACGGCGGCGAGTGCCACGGAAGTGCTGTACCACTGGTTCCTGAGCGAACCGAAGTTCCGGCAGGCGATCACGCCGGACATAGCGACTCTCCTCCTCACCGGTCTCATCACGGATACGCGCAGTTTCCAGAACCCCAACACCACGCCCCGCGCGCTGGAAGTCGCCGCCGAGCTGCTGGAACTCGGCGCGCGCCAGCAGGAGATCATCCAGCACATCTACAAGACGAAACCGCTTTCCACGCTGCGCATCTGGGGCAGGGCCTTGAACCGCATCCAGATTGACCGCAGCACGGGGATCGTGTGGTCGGCCATCTCCCGCGAGGATCTCGCGGAGATGGGTGCGGCGAGCAAAGAGACACATGGGCTGCTCGACGAGCTCATTTCCACAATTCCCGAGGCGGATGTTCATGTGCTGTTCACGGAACTCGAGGATGGCGGGCTCAAGGCGAGCATGCGCTCCTCTGCGGCGATCAACGCCAACCGTCTCGCCGCCGAAACGTACGGCGGCGGCGGTCATCCGCAGGCGGCCGGATTCCGCATCGCGGCATTCGCGAATTTCGATCTGCAGATTGCCGAGTGCATCCAGCGGCTCAAGGATGGCATTGCGCGCCAGCGCGCGGAAGCGCGCGGCGAGCAGGGCAGCCCAATGACTGCCGCTGCCACGACGGCACTGCCGCCGCAGGCCCCGTTCCCCAATGTCGCAATTCCGTCCGCAGTACCGCCGGGGACCGCTCGCAGAGCGGGCCTGGCCAATGTGGATATCGTGGAAACCATCGCCAGTGAAGATCCACCGCAGGGAGCCGGACAGAGCGACATCCTCGGGCAGCTCGCGTGACGGACGCGCGGAACTTGTGGGTCTTTCTCTTGTGAGAGGCGTGCAGTGTTCACTAGACTGCGTGTGGTTCCCATCAGTTTCCCGTAAGTCCATGCGCCTGGTGAAGGTGGCCAAAGCATTGGGTATGACCGGGCAGCAGCTCCGCCACGAGCTGGAGCTTGTGGATTTCGGCGTGAAGCCGACGGACCGGGAGATTTCCGATACCCTCGCGCAAGGAGTGCTGCGGTTCATTGCCCGCAAGCACGGCATCAAGCTCGACATGGATGCGCTCGGGTTCAGCGAGCGCGACGATGAGCAACAGGCCCCTCCGGCCGCCGCGCCTGCTCCGGCCGCTGCGGATTCTCCCGCTTCCTCGAAGGATGGCGAAGAGAGTGTATCGAGTGAAGGGCTCAAAGTGCTCAGAAAGCTCACGCTCGAGGATGTATCCAAGGAAGCCATTGCCAAGGAGAAGCGCAAGCTGGAGGCAGAGCAGGGCGTGAGCAAGAAGGAGCGGAGTGAGGCGGAGCAGGAGGAGCGTGCTGCAGCCCGCGTTGCTGCCCGAAAAAAACAACAGGATTCCACTGTCGCGGTGCAGGAGCAGATTAAGCGCAAGGAGGGGATTGTCATGCTTCCTGCGCATCTCACAGTGAAGGAATTCGCCGAGAAGGCCGGGGTGCAGATTCCCCGGGTCATTCAGGCGCTCATGCAGAATGGCGTGATGGCGACAATCAACCAGACCATCGATTATGACACTGCCGCGATTGTCGCTTCTGAGCTCAAGATTGCTGTGGAACGGGAGGCTGCGCGCGTTGACGTGGAGCACTTGCTCAGCCACAACGTCGAAGAGCTCCTCAAGGAAGACGACGCGAGCAAGCGCAAGCCGCGCCCGCCGGTCGTGGTGGTCATGGGACATGTGGATCACGGGAAAACCTCCATCCTCGATGCGATCCGCCAGACGGATGTCGCAGCCGGAGAGGCTGGGGGCATTACCCAGCACATCGGCGCATACCAGGTTGCCCACATGCCGAAGGGCGCCAAAGAGCCGCGTCTCATCACGTTCCTCGATACGCCGGGCCACGAGGCATTCACGGCCATGCGTGCGCGCGGGGCCCAGGTAACCGATATCGCGATCATTGTCGTTGCGGCGGAGGAGGGCGTGAAGCCCACCACCGTTGAAGCGATCAATCATGCCAAAGAAGCAGCAGTCCCCGTGATCGTGGCAATCAACAAGATGGACAAGGAGGGTGCCGATCCCGAGCGGGTGAAGGGCGAGCTTGCCGGGCACGGTCTCCAGGCGGAGAACTGGGGCGGCGACGTTCCCATGGTGCTCTGCTCGGCGAAGACGAAGCAGGGAATCGACGATCTCCTCGATCACATTCTCCTCATCGCCGACCTGCAGGGGTTCACTGCGAATCCGGATCGCAATGCCGTGGCGACGGTGATCGAGAGCCACCTGGATTCCTCGCTTGGCGCGCTCGCGACGGTCATCGTGAATGCGGGGACGCTGCGGCGCGGCGACACGTTCGTCTGCGGTCCGACTTCCGGCAGGGTCCGTACAATGGAGGATTCCCACGGGAAACGTGTCGAAGCGGTGCCGCCTTCCGGCGCGGTGCGCGTTTCCGGTTTCAGCGCGGTTCCGCATGTCGGTGACATCCTGCAGGTCATGCCGTCCGAGCAGGAAGCGCGCACGATGGTGGAGGAAGTCCGCCGCCGCGATCAGCAGCGATCGAAGCGCAGCTTTGCGGATCTCGTGAGCCGGCTTTCCGAAGGGAAGCTCACGCATCTCAAGGTGGTGCTCAAGGCTGACACGCAGGGGTCGCTGGAAGCATTGCAGGATGCTCTCGGCAAGCTGGCGACCGAGGCGGTGAGCGTGAAGGTTATCCACGCAGCTGTCGGTGCTGTGTCCGAGAACGACATTATGATGGCTGCGGCGAGTGACGGCGTCGTCATTGGGTTCCAGGTGCCGGTTCCGCCGGCTGTGCAGCAGACTGCGGAGCGCGAGGGCGTGCAGGTCCGCGAGTATGACATTGTGTACACCCTGCTCGAGGATGTCGGTGGCCTGCTCAAGGGGCTCGTGGAGCCGGAGGAGGAAGAGAAGATCATCGGCCACCTGGAAGTGAAGCAGGTGTTCCTCACGAAGAAGAACGAGCAGATCGTCGGCGGCCGGGTGACGGACGGTGTCATCAAGAGATTGCCTTTCCGGCTGCAACGCAACGGGGCGCAGGCGGGCACCGGGCGGATTACGTCTCTCCGCCGGGTGGACAAGGATGTCAAAGAGGCAGCCGAAGGGACGGAGTGCGGCATGCGCGTGGATACATCCATCACGGTTGAGCCCGGCGATGTCTTCGAGGTGTACTCCCGCGAGCTTAAACGGCGCGTCTGACGGACGGCTCAGAGTTCCGCGAGTTTCTCCGGGCCGAGGTTTTTCTCGATGTACTGTTGCATCATCATTGACGCATCGCGGGAGTGCGGCTTCCCCACGATTTCACAGAATATGACGAGATCCTGCGGCGCCATCTCCTCAAGCGACCCTTTTGCCGGCGTATCTTTCCTGTAGATCGCCGCGGCGAATGCGCGCACGCCCTCCTGCTTCTCCTCGTCGGTTTTTCCTTCCCGGACGGGTTTCATGAGCTTCGTGAACTGCTGCGAGTTACCGCGCCGCAGCTGGTTGACGCCGAGAGCGATGTCCTTCCACCCCACCGGATCCTCGCGGAACTTGTACGTCTGCGCGATCCGAAGGAAATCAGCGCTGAGGAGCGGTTTCACCTCCTCCATCACTGAATCGAGCTTCCCCTTGGGCATGCCGTTGGCGGCGAGGAACGCGAGGCCGGCGTACAGGCCGACGGGCCAGCTGAGTTTCCGCTTGCCAGCAAAGAACGCGAGGATCGCCATGCCGGAGGCAGCTACCATGCCCATGAAGCGCCCGGTGATCGCGAGCTGGCTCCATCCTTTTTCCTGCCGTGCGAGTTCCGGCGTGAGTTTCGCGTTTGCAATGGCCTGCGCATCTGCGTCGTTTCCATCGCGGATCATCACCTTGCGGGCGACGAGCTGCGCTTTCGCGATTGGGTCGATATCCATGATTCCATCCTCTTCAAGGGACCAGCTTGTGTCGCTTAAGGGTTTTTCCGCATTCACGAACAGGCTGCGGAGTTCCCAGAGGAAATCCTTCTGTTCCGGTGTGGCAATGGAAAGCAGCTGATCGATGTCCTGCACGTGCGTGATGATCTCGCCCACCCACACGCGGTTGCGGTGATTCTCGCGCATGAGGAAGCGCGTTGTCTCCTGCCCCTGCCTGTTCGGTTTGCCGAACCGGAAAAGCTCGAAGATCTTCCGGATCGTCTCCTGCGCTGCGGGGCTGAAGGAGATCGTGCCAAACTCGCGCTGCAGTTCCTTGATGCGGTCTTGCGTTTCCGGTGACCGGAGGAAGAGCTCCAGGCGGCTCGTGACGAGTTCGCTGTAGGATTCGTTGAACTGCCGCATTTCCGCGCCTTCCAGCCCACGGTTCTGCACGGGATCCATGGTGCCTGTGAGCTGCAGCTTGCCGCGGATTGTCGGCATGGTCACCTGCTCGAGGCGCTCAATATCCTGTTCGAGCTCCTCGATGTACTCCGGCGTGCCCGGCTTCTCTGTCCTTGCCTCTGCTGGCGCTTCTCCCGGCATGAGTGTAGAGAGAGGAATGGGGAATTAGTTCGCTCTGCCACCGCGCAGCCGTTCGATGCGCGCGATCACCTCGTCGAGCTTCTGGCCTGTTCCGCGGATTTCGCCCTTTCCGAGATCGATGTGAGCTCGCACGGAGTTCTCTGTGGTTCCGGAGGTCAGCAGATCCCTTGCGCTGACATTGCGGTACTTCTCGTTCTTCAGGGCCATTGCGATTTCGCGCAGGTGGTGATCCTGCAGCTGTTCGCCTCTCTCGATCGCCTGAGCGACTTTGTCGAGTTCTGACCGGATGTTGTTGTCGTTGTTGCGGATGGCGGTGTCCGCAGCCGGGCTGCCGCCACCCACGGCCGCCGCCGCGTTGGGGCCCATGATGCGGCCGCGGTTGATGAGGAGGTTCGGGTTGACGATCGCCGCAGGCGTGTGCGGGCCGATTGCTTCGAGGACGGAGCTGCGCGGGCCCCGGCCCGTGTCGACCGGAAGGAACGGAAGTGCGAGCGGTGCCTTGAGGCCGAACTTGAACCAGTTCTCGCCGATACCCTTGAAGAATCCGCCGATCTGCTCGAAGGAGCTGTCGATCTTCATGGCGGCGAAGAACCCGGTCCACATGACGAAGATCGCCGTGAAGTTCCAGAGGAGCGACCACAGGTTGCGGATGCTCGGGAGCAGCATTCCCTGGTCCTGGCAGAGGAACGCGTACTTCGCCCCGGCGGGGCACGTGGCGCCGATAGACGAGGAAATCATGATGAAACCGATCGCGAGCGGTATCGCCACCGCAGCCGGCAGAAACGCCGCCGCGATGAATTTCTTGAAGATCAGGTTCATCGTGTTAAATTCGCCCATTTTGTCACCCATGACGAAGCCGATGAACATGAACGGCATGAATGCCATGGTGAGCCAGAGGATCGGGAGACGAATGAAGAACGCCACCGCCATTGCGAGGAGGGGGATCAGCGCGGCAAGCAGGTAGAAGAAGGAGAAGATGAACTGCACCATAAATCTTCCGAGCTCCTCAATGCTTGCCCACGAGCCGTCCGCAGGCCCCGGTTCCTTGGGGATCTTGCCGATGGAGATGATGCGGATGTGATTGACGTAGAGTCCGTGGAGCATTGCGAGTCCGGTATTCGCATTCGGAGTGAGTTCGGCAAGACGAACACATACGAGTTTCCCGTATGCTTTGATATTCGGGTCCGCGTTGTTCACGGTACACGCCGCAGGGGGGTTATCTGCCGCGTTTTGGCGCACGAGATTCGGAAACAGCCAGACTTTCTCGATGAATTTGCACGGCTCCTGCACGCCGTTTTCCTCCGTGGTGCACTGCACCTGGATTGTCCCAGGAATCTGGTAGATCGTCGCCGTGAGGACATTCGCGATATCCAGCATGACGCGCGGGAAGAACCACGAGAAGTTCACCAGGACGACGGCAAGAATGAACTTTCCGGTTTTCTCCTTGAGCATGTTCATGCCGCCATCGGGATTGATGACCGTGTACAGTGCGACGAATACCAGCATGAACGCGAAAATGACATTCACGATGTTGCGGGAGATTTGCCAGATGGAAAGAAGCAGGTTTGTTCCGCCGGCGTTGGAGATGCCGAATGCCTCCTTGAGGAGTTCCGGGTCAATGAGGGCAGAAACGAACTGGATGACGACGTAGATCAGGAAAATAGCGAAATCGAAGAACACCCCCATTTTCTTCAGGAAGTCCGTGAGGCTCACGTCGCCTCCTGGCGCGGCGATGCCCGCCGCGTGGGCAAGGCCGGTGCCGAGGATTCCTTCCGAAACGACGTACCAGCTGAGGAATGCCGTGCAAACTAGGCCAAGGAAGAGCTTTTTATTTGAGAACATTTCTTCGTAGTATATCAGTTTTTGTGTCCTTGAACAACAGCAACAGAGAGCGACAGAGCGGATTTGTCAGTGCAAGGAATGTACTCGAGAACATAAATTGAGTTCATTAGTGAGTAGAATGTGTGTTCAATAATTGAGTATCCTACAAATCAATATAAGATTTTGTATCTTATACAAGCCAAAAATTATGAACAAAATAACTGTTCTCAGTACCGATCAATTTTCTTGCACTTTCCTTGGTACTGTGAGTACAGTTTGTGAACACGGCGGGAATTTCCCCGTGATCGTATGTCTTCTTCTGTCCTTAAAGCACTCTTCAGTTCGCAGACGAGAGTGAAGTTGCTCTCCACATTCCTCCTGCATCCCGAGCAGGAATACTTCATTCGCGAGCTCACGCGGCTCCTTTCCGAACAGATTAACTCCATCCGCCGCGAGCTCGAGAATCTGCGTCGCATCGGCCTTGTGAAAGCGCGGCACCGCAACCGTAAGAAGTACTACCGCGTGGATACGGAGTTCTTTCTCTTCACCGAGCTCAAGAGCATCTTCGCGAAGGAGGTGCAGGCTGACAGTCCGATTGTAGCCTCCTTGAAGAGGTTCTCTGGCGTGAGGCTCGTGGTCCTTGCCGGAAGTTTCGTTGGGACCGAGAGCAAGGTGGATCTCCTGGTCGTCGGCGATGTGAAGAAGGAGATGATCGAAGCGCTTCTCCTGCAGGAACCGAATCTGAAGAACGTGAAGTACTCTATTTTCTCCCAGGGGGATTTTCTGTATCGCCTGAGCCTGCGGGACCGCTTCATTACCGAGATTATCAACGATCCGCGTCACCTGATGGTCCTGAATACCATTCAGCAGGAGATGGCAGATGCGATGGCGAAGTGAGGAGTTTGCCGGTTTCTCCGTATTTCGCTTTACTCATAGGGAGGGCACCGCTACCCTACGTCGGCAATGACGTCTGTGCTTCGCGAACAGGCGGCCCACTTCGTCAAGAACCGACCGGAAATCCGGCCGGGGTTCACCGTTCGCGTGCACGAGCGCATTCAGGAGGGGGAGAAGGATCGTATCCAGATCTTCGAGGGCTTGGTTATCGCCGTGCACGCGGGGCACACACAGACGGATTCCACATTCACGGTCCGCCGCGTCGTTTCGGGTATAGGCGTCGAGAAGGTGTTCGTGCTGCACTCTCCGAATGTCGAGAAGATCGAGGTGAAGAAAGTCGCGAAGGTCCGCCGCGCAAAGCTCGTCTTCCTGCGCGGCCGCGCAGGGAAGTCCGCGCGCCTGAGCGAACGTTTCACCACGGCGGAAGAATTCGCCTCCGCTGTTGCCGCTCCGGCACAGGAGGCCGAAAAGCCGGCGGAGGAAAGCAAGGAGTAACGGAGGTTCCGGTATAGTGTCTGTCGATGAAGCGATTCCTCCTCATCGGCAATTACGGCGTGGGGAACCTTGGTGATGAGGCTCTAAAGGAGTATTTCCTCACGCGGTATCCGGAAGTCTCGTGGACGATTGTTTCCGCGCATCCTCAGTTGCTCCGCGAAGTGCCGCGTTTACCCTGCGGATTCCGTTCCCTCTTCACTCCGTGGTGGAGGACACTCCTCGCTTTCGCGAAGAGTGAAGGCATAGTATTTGGAGGGGGGAGCCTTTTCACCGACAGCGAATCATCGTTTGCCTGTTTCCTGTGGTGGGAGCATGTATTCCTGGCGCGTGTTTTCCGGAAGCCAGTTGCGTTTGCGTTCCAGGGGATCGGACCACTCAGAACGCCAGTCGGGCGATGGTTCACGCGCGCTGCGTTCCGGTCGGGAGCCTTCCTTTCCGTTCGCGACACTGCAGCGGAAAACCTAGCCGGATCCTTTGGTTTGAGTACGAAAGTAGTTCTATCTTTTGATCCTGTTTTTTCTCTTTTTGGTGAGCAGAATTGCCATGAAGGAACAAAAAAATTGTTCGTAGTAATACCACGGGCTAATTCATCTGAGAAGTTCTCGCAGAGAGCGCGCGAGATTGCCGATGCCCGCCGTGCCGATGCTGCCCTGATCCTTTCTCTCGCTCCGGGGCATCCTGAGGAGAAGCGGTTCTGTGCATCTCTGCGTTCTTCCCTCCGCATTCCTGCGGAAATCCGTCCGGTGGTCACTCTCGCAGATTTGCAGGCCGGCGTCTGCGATGCATCGTTCGTCCTTGCACAGCGCTACCATGGGGCGCTCGCTGCACTTGCGTGCAGGAAGGAAGTCGAAGTCTTACCGCAAGCTCCTCGCGATAAACTCGCAGAGCTCGTTCGGGAATGTGCCGATCGCGCGGATTGCCTCAAGCGTGTGCAGGATGGCGAGGAGGCGCTCCGAACATGGATGCGGGGCGTGTAGCCTCTCTGCGGTTTCTGAGCCGGCGCAGGATCTCTCTCTTTCAGAAATTATGATTCTGTGCTAGAATTCTTTGATCTATGGCAAAAATCCAAACACACGAACAGGTTCCGGAGCAGCCGGGGGAACGGCCGGGTGAGGATATGCGGGGGAATACCGGCGCTCTGCTCGATCGTCTTGCCGAGTCCATTGATGATGATTCAGGCGGAGAAAGCCCCACTCCTTCTCCCGCAGACTCTCCTCCCTCCGTCGATACGGGTGGTGAAACGCGTATTCCCTACGCAGAGCACCAGCGACGGGTAGCGGTGGAAAGCGCCGCCTCCTCCGTTTCTGATCGGGGTGCAGCGGGATCTACAGGCGGAGAAGGCGAACGGGGAGTTGCAGGAGAGAAAAGTTCGGAACAACGGTCGAAGGCAGGGGAAAAGGGGAAACAACAGACGCTTCTTGAACGCATAAAGGGCATGCCGCACGGCGCGGTGCTCGCGATTGCCGGCGTGACCGCTGCCGCATGGTTCTTCAGCCAGCCGAAGGAGGATGATTCCTGGCTCACATCGTCCCTGCGGACACTTGTCCGCTACTCGGGGCTTGGCATCCTCGGCGCGTGGGCCTGGCAGAAATTCGGCGGAGAGCTGATGGCTGCAGAGCGGCGGGGTCCGGCTGACGCGAAGAAGGCCGCGAAGAAGCCCGGCACATCTCCGTACGAGAATGCACCGGGAAAACCGGCCGGCGGCGATGCCGCACCTGCGGCACCTGCGCCCGACGAACGTAGAGTGCCGGCTCCGGAAGTTCAGGCTTCGGAGCCGAAGCTCCAGAGCACGCCTGAGGGGCTCTATCTCTGGACGGATCCTGAGCACTCGTACAAGGTTGAGGTCTTCGGGCTGGATGGCAAGGAGGAAGCGGCGAAGCTCGTCGGCTTCGCGGAGGAGGGGGATATGTACAGGGTGACGGCGCGCAAGGCATTCGATATTCCCGGCGCGGAGGGCAAGGCTTCGGAGCAGAAGGAATTCGATCTCTCGGCGGCGGTGCCAAGGAGCGAACTCGCGCGCATTGCTGAGGATTTGCGCAAGGGCGGCGATTCCGCCACGGTTCCGGTTGAGCTGGAGATCGACACGCAGCGTCTCCCGGATATCGAAATCGTCACGGGCGAGGGCGATCCTCCCGTGAAGCTCCGGGAACATGCACAGAGCTGGCTCGATGGCACGCTCGTCAGCTTCTGGCCGGGGTACAGGAAGGTGAATGATACGACGTTCCGCCTGCAGTACGGCCTCTTTTTCCGCAAGGCGGAGTAATGCGGAATTGCGTTCCCTGTTTCCCTTCACTACAGTCGACCCATGCATACCACCCTCTACCTCACCGGTGACGAACGGAAACTCTTCGAGGCACTCCCGGCAAAAATCAAGGAGGGGTGGACGGTTGTGGAAGAGGCACTCCGCTACGAAGACACGCCGGCGAAAAGGACAACGCGTCTGCACCTCACGAAGCTCGACGACCCCTTCCTGAAGTCATTTGTAGAGGAGGCGCTCCAGTTGCGCACGCCGGAAGCGCTGGGGAAGAAGATCCTCGATACCGATCTCTCCGGAGTCTCCGAAGGGGACTTGGCGGAACTGTTCTTCGCCATGGGGCCGGAACCGCTCTGCACCATCATCCCGCAACTGCTTGGCAGCGTGCGGAGTGACAGCGACATCGAAGATCTCGTTGCGCTGACGACCATCCGTCACTCGCTCCTTGCCGCCATGCAATCCCGTTCCCCCTCCGCATGAGTACACAAGAATCGCTGCCGACCACGCCGGATGCCCCGATGGGCGATCGTTCCATCGAGGTTGCGCCGCAGTTTTTCCCGACACCTGAGCGCGTGTCGCAGTTCCTGGAGATGGAGACGGAGAAGGTTTCCGCGGAACTCAAGAGCGTCGAAGGGCGTGATAGGCTTTTCCAAGCCCTGTTGGAGCATGAGGAGTACCTCCGCCAACTCGATCCCAGTTTTAATCCGGAGAAACTGCGTACACAGCTTGATCTGGTTGGCGAATCTCTGACGCAGAAGAAGGCATTCCTCGACGATGTGAATGGCGAGAATGTTTCCAGCGCCAAAGAGAAGAAGGAGCGGAAAGGATTCTTCGGTCGCATGTGGGAGCGAGTGAAGAATTTCGGCAGGAATCATCCTGTGATTACTACGTTGCTCGCGATTGCCCTTGTGGTCGGTGGCATTGCTCTCGTGCACAAGATCGCTAGCGCGATCGAGCTTGCCCAGACCGGTCTCGGTGCAGATGTCGTGAAGGATTTCCTCGAGGGAACGGATGCCGTGAACAGGCCCATTGGTCCCATGCCGGATTTCAGCCCCTACCGGGGCATGCCGAAGGGGCTGTAATGGGGATTCCTTCGCACACTTACACTCATACCAATGTCGGAACAGCCAGAATCACTCTCTCGGCTTGCCAAACAGGTTCGCGAAGCAAGCGGCGTGCAGGATGAGACGCTCATGGAGCAGATGCAGCAGCGGTCGGATTCCGGCAAAGAAGCGCATCTTGATGAGGCTGAACTCAATCGGCGCATCGCGAGCATTGAGCAGGGTATGGGGCAGTTGCGGTACCGCAGTGACATGGAGCGTACGCTCTACCTCATGCTCCTCGAGCGCATGCGTCTTCGCGCGGAGGTGCGTGGAGGTGGAAAGGTGAATCCGGAGGACCCGCAATTCAAAAAAGACGCGGAAGTTCTGCAGGATCTGGAAAGGCGGATCGCGTACTGGCAGTACGAAGAGGCAGCTCTCGACGAGATTCTTGATGCTGTTGAGGAGTACGAGGCATACCGCGCGAAATACCGTCTTGATCGTCCGGAGACTGAAGGCGGCGTGCCCCGTGATGCGGCATTGGAGACACAAGTTGCTGCACAACTGCAATCCATCAACCGCTTGCTCCCGCGAATCAATCTGGTTCGGATGCTTTCGTTCTACGAATGGAAGGCCGAGCGTGATCCGACCGATGCAGATGCCCGGGAACAGGCGAAAACCCTCCGTGCCAAACTCCCCGAGGACGAAAGGACAATGGATGTCCGGGAGCTCTCCTCCAAACTCAAACTTGAACTCCGCATCATTCTCGGGACTCCGGCGGAACTAGAAGAGGCGGGCAACTGGTTCCAGCAGCTCGTGCGCGGCGCCAAGGAGAAGGTGCAGCCCAAGGTTCCTGTTCCGAAGCCGCTGGAACTCTACAGGGATGCCATCTGGCGGCATTTCGAAAGCATCCTTGCTCGTCGCAAAGCACTCGTGGGGAACGCTGCTGCTGGCAAGGAAAAGGATGCTCTTCAGCAGGAGCACATGGATCTCCTCGGCGATGCGTGCTCGTTCAACATGCGGTGCGTGCGCCGCCGTGTGAATGTTGTTGCTCTCCTTGCCGCCGAGGGGCACTTCGGGCTACCCGTGGAGGAAGGGACAGGTGATACATCCCCGTTCCGTACGGGTCCGCTTGAGGAAAAGGACCGCAATGCCCTTGCTGTCGAGAGGCAGGGGAATGTGGAGGCTCTCGAGCGGTACGTCGAAAACTTTCGGGAAGTGGTTCTTCGTGAGCGGCAATCCGTCGAAATTCCCTTCGTGGGGGAAGTACACATCGACCCGAAGCTCATTCTTGAAGATTTGCATACGACGCATGTCATTCCTTTCAAGCTTGCTCTCTACGAGAAGGATGCCGAATGGGCCACAATGCCGTGGGGCGCAGTGGACTGGCTGCATGAGACAGTGACATTTGGCTTGGTGGATTCGAACCTCCGCGAATGGAGAAAGCGCGCGGTGCTCCAGCCGATTCTCGAGCGGCTTGGTTTGCCGGCGAATTACCTGGATCTCCCGCCAGAAGAGCAGAAGAAAGCCATGATATCACCTGCCGTTCAGGAGCGGATTCGCAGCGTGAAGACCATCATCGATACGTTCAAGCTCGAACGCGGCAAGCAGCTCGATGCGCTCCTTACCGATGTGCAGTTGCTCAAACAGCTCGCAGCGCAGAATCCAAAGCCCACGAATGAACCCGTGGTGTACACAGACATGCCGGATATCGCATCACTCAAGACTGACGAAGAGCGTGCAGGAGCGATGCAATTCCTCATCCGCCGCATCAAAGAGGAGCACTTGCCCGCATTGGATCGCGGCCAACGTGACTACATGAAGAAGATCGGCGAAAACATTGGCTTACATGTTGATGTCGCCGATGCGGACAGCCAGCTTGGGAATGCATGGATGCGGGAATGGGCTATTGGCGGCGGAACGTTCGTTGTGGAGGTACTCGTTCTCATTAAAATCGTGGAAAAAACTCTTTGGCGTGCGGTGAAGGCTCCCGTGAAGTACGCGTGGAGAGGTGGTGTGCGGGTGGTGCGGCGGAATCTCGCTTCCCCGAAGCAGCGTATTGCCAACCGTCTCAACCGCCATCCCGGCATGAAATCCGTGGAGTTTGCGGATGACGCTGCGCGGGCGAAGAGTGCAGTTGAGGGGCTGCAGGAGGCGAAGCTCTTTGCCGCCGGCAGAGATGCCACGCAGATCGCGAAGATCGAAGAGGCAATTGCCGCGGCGCACCGCGTGCCCGCAAGCGGGCCGGGCGGCACTTGGACGCGCGCCGACATCGTGAAGAAGTGGAACATCCTCAAGGAGGCGAATCTCCAGCCGTCCGAAATCAAGTACCTCCTGCGCAACGGCTGGTGCGGCAGGGGCGCCGAAGAGGTTGCGGAACTCCTGGCGCGCAACGGCTTCCGGCTTCCGCGCTCGCTCGGCGCGGCGGGCGAGATCGTGGAAGATGCGGCCCAGTGGCGCGCGTTCGCGCGGTCCGGTTCCCTCGAAGGGCGCCTCGCCGCACGCAGCAGCCTGGAAGGCTTCGAAATCGGCGGCCGCATCGTCGGCGGCATCGCGCTCGGCTGGCAGGCGTACATCGCGTTCGAGCGGTGGAAGACTGCGGTGGAGACCGGCGACGTTGTTGCGGAGAAGAAGGCGTACCTGCGCGACGTGCTCATGGGGAATTCCGAGAAGGGTCTGCCCGGCCTCGGGTTCACGGAAGGCGGGAAGGAGAACGAGTACGTCCACAAGGAATCCGGAATACGCATCAGCCTCAAGTCGCTCGATGCCCATCTGGATGCGGAGACGTACGCGCGCTACGCGGAGGCGATCAATGCATCCGCGGGCGTGGCGATCCTCGGCGTTTCCCTGCTTGCGGGCGGGCATGTTGGCCTTGTGATCGGCATCGCCGGCATGGTGGTGGAAATGACCGTGGACGCGACAATCGGGGAGTGGGAGACGGCCAAGCGCAAGGAATTCCTGCGCGATGCGCCGCCGTGGCTCCTCACGGCGATCTCCATCGCCGGCACGCTCAATCGGTCCGCGTTCTCCATGGTCGGCAATCTCACCGATAACGAGTGGTCGGATGTGATCGCCGACCTCTCCAAGCCCGAGAAGGTGGAAATCCGCAACAAGCTGCTCTTCTCCATCCTCTGCGAGGATCTGCAGGGAAACGCCCCCGGGGCGCTCGGCAGCCTGTTTGCCGAGAAGCAGGGGGCAGGGGACATCTCCTTCGTGGATACGTTCTACCGGCAGGATTTCCAGCAGTTCATCCTGCCGTTCTTCTACGCGCGGCTCGCGCAGGATTTCGACGATGCGCCGGCGTTCCGGTGGGACGGCGTGTTCCAGCTCAAGGACTGCGTGCTCCCGGGTTCATTCGGTAGCCGGTTGAGAGGCCGCATGTACGAGGATAACCAGACGAACTTCATCGGCCGGGCGACTCCGCTGCAAATCCGCCGAGCATTGCGCGATGCCGTGGCGGCGTACCTGCCCCACCTCCAGGCGAAGCGCGCGTACCAGATGCGCATGCGGCTTGCGGCGCTCCGGAAGGAGAAGGGCAGCGATGCCGATGAGACTGTCACGATCAACGGACGGCAAGTGCGGCTCTCGCAACTCGTTGCCGTCCTCAACGACGAAACGACGTATGGCACTGCGGAGAACGGCTGGAAACCGCGGCGCATCGGCGATCTCTCCGATGACGAGCTCGCGAAGCTTGAACTGCCGCTCGAGCATCTGCGCACCCTCGGGCGCGGCGATCTCTACGGCAAGCTCGTCGGGGATCCCATCCTCCGCGGGCAGCTCGCGGACGTGTACGAAACCGAGCAGAGTGTTCCAGGATTCGAGGCGAATTCCTGGCCACTTGCTGTATCCGTGAATGAACTGGTGATGGAGAACCTGTACGCCGGAGGTCTTCCCCGCAAGGATTTCGCCGAACAGTTCAAGCGGCGGCAGGCGCGCCACATGCTCGGGCTCAGCGGGTTTGTTCCCAGCGAATTCTCACCGCGTGCGCTCAGTGAGCGCAGGCTTACAGAGGAAGTCGGCCAGTACTTCGCGCTCCACAACCGCGCCGGGTACAGCCGGTCTTCCGAATGGGAGCAGAAGCTCTTCCCGCAGTGGAACGTGACGGAGACGGCTCCGAATGGCGAGGTGGTTCCGCGCCCGCGCCCGCTCGTGCTCTGCTCGGGACGGATGACGTTCGCGAGTGACCTCAATCTCGATCAGCTCCTCAAGGTGCTTGCCGATGTTTCACCGCAGCAGGAGATGCCCATGTTCCGCATGAGCAATCTGGAAGCGGTGATGATCGATGTGGATGCCTTTGAGAAAGATACGCCGTGGGGCCAGGAACTCAGCACCGTGCTGCAGGCAACGTTCTTCTTCACCGATGAGCGCGGCCGAACCTACACCATGCGACGGCCGATGTACGTGTTCCGCAACGCGTACCGTCTGATGTCCCCCGGCCTCATCCGGGAGGAGCCCCAGAAGAAATCAGGTTACGTGCTCGGGAAAGACGTGTACATGACGGCTGCCGATTTCGAGCTCGATCCAAAGAACAGCCAGATGCGTGCATGGCTGGAATTCGCAATGCAGCAGCGCATAACCGACGAGGCGATTGCGCGCTCGCAGGAGCGCGGACGTGCGGACGCGCCTTTTGATCCCACGAGGGAATTCCTCCCCGCGGACCAGATCGCGGAGGCGATGTACGCGGGGGAGATGGTGGAGCCGGGGCTCTATGTTTCCCTTCCTGCAGGCCTGGAGCTCTCCCCCGGTTCTCCCGCAATGCGGCTGCTCGATGCGGTGGCGAGGACGAGGTACAAGGACAGGGAGCTTCCGTACGAGGCGGATCCCGCGCTCGTGTTCGTGGAGTTCGATGTGCTGCCGGATGGCACGGTGACGGCGCTCGCGACGCACGTGGAGAATATGGCCTCGACGGCCGACGGGATCCGTGATTTCAGCGCGGAGAAAGCGATCATCCAAGTCCGGCGGTGCGCCGCGGCGCTGCAGCGCACGGCCGATGGGTTCGCACCGCGCCCGATTATCGGTCCGGTAGAGCATGGATACCTGCGCGATTGCCCCTCGCTACTGCGGTACTTCGGGGATCGCCAGGCAATTGTGGAAGAGGCGTTCTACGGCCCCAAGCGCCGCAACCAGCTGCAGATCGAGGCTGCGATGCTCGATCTTGCGGAGCGGCAGGGGCAGGCGCCCGCGCTCTCCGGCGATACGTATGTCACAACCGAGACGGGCGTATCGCTTCTCGCCCCAGATGCGCAGACAACGGTGCTGTTCGAGCACCGCCAGCGGATGTACGGCGCTGCCCGTGAATACACATTCAAGAACGCGGACGGAAAGAAGGAGAAGCGTTTCTTCGTTGTTCCCGTGGGCGCGGACAGAATCACCCTCCACTACGATGACGGGCGTGCCGACCGCGAGTTTGCCGTCACGAGCGCGGCGAATCTGATGAACGATCCGCGTCTGCAGCCTGCGGATCGGGAACGCATCATCGATCTCTACTGCACGCCGCTTGCGGATAGCCGCAGGACTCTCGAGCGCCTCGTCGGGCTCTTCCCGAGCGCGGCAGCTATGCAAGATGGCAGCGGTACAACTGCATCGGCGGTCATTGATGTGCTCCTGCCCCGCTACGAGAAGTCGCCGGACAAGAAGATGTTCCTCCGCGGCCTCTTCGAGAGTCTGCTGTTCCATGGCTGGGTGGAGAAGAGCAATCAGGAATACCTTGCCAAGGCGGTGAATGTTCCATTGCGTCAGGGGGCCGTGCGCGTGCCGGTTGCCCCCGGGTACACGATGTCCGTGTATTTGCATGACGATCGGATCATCCTCACGCCGCCGATGGGAGAGTTTCCTCATCCGACGTATGATTTCGCGCTGGCGGAATTCACGGAGCGCCAGGACAACGGATACAACTTCAGCGACATCCAGGCAGCGTACAGTCGGGGCGAGTCGGTGACAGCTGTTCTCTCCGACCGAAGTTTGCTTGATGGTCGTGCACACGAGGTCATGCGGTTCCCGATCAACATCCTCACGCGGCAACGCACGATGGATTTCTCCCGCGAGGGGGCATTCCAGCACAGGGAAGATGGGTTCGTCGTGTCGGGGCCGCGGGAATATCGGCGGAATGTCGGAGCGTTGTTCGATCGCGAGGTTGTCATGAACAGCGCTGCTGAGCGCAGGGATGGGGAGCCCTGGGAGTACACGATCGATGGAGTTCCTGCGAGGCAGTACGGCTCGCGCGCCCTCCTAATCCGGGAGTTCGACCGGAATGGCGGCGTATCGAAACTGCAGTACCTGCCGAGCGCCATTTCGCTGTGGGATGTTTGGGAGGCGAAGTTGCCCGCGGAAATGACGGAAGAGATGCGGGCGCGCTACGAACGTGAGGTTCCCCGGGAGGAACGCGTCTGGCGCGAGAGCAATGTCACGCTGGGGCGATGGGCGGTTGAGCAGCTTACGCAGCCGATCGTCGCAGATCGCGCATCCGAAGAGTACGTGCTTCCCGCGCGGCGGATCGTGAATCTCTTTCCGTGTGCCGAGGCTCTGGCGCTGTGGGATGAGGGGTTCCGGAAGTTCCGCAGCGAGGTGGAAGATGCGTACAGATCATCGTCCAATCCGCGCGAGTTCCTGAAGATGCTCTTCTCCATGCTGCAGAGCGAGACGAAGGGGAAGCCGATTTCCGAACTCAAGCAGCTCAACAGCGTGCGGTACGCCCTTGGCATCCCGGAGCAGAAGGAGGAGAAGAAAGTGCAGTAGTCTTTCTGCCCTGAAGCAGGCGGACAATCCGCTGGTCTCCACGGTGCGCGCTCTCTAGCATAGGGGCACACCGATGGATATCCGCAATTTCTGCCCGCCTTCGCATTCGCTTCGCTCCCGCTACGGCGGGTGAACATCATATGGAAGTTCGCAACTTTTGCATTATCGCGCACATTGATCACGGCAAATCCACCCTTGCCGACCGCATGATCGAGATCACCGGTACCAAGCAGAAGCGCGAGATGCGCGAGCAGCTGCTCGACAGTATGGATCTTGAGCGCGAGCGCGGCATCACGATCAAGCTCACGCCCGTACGGATGCAGTGGCACGGCGTGCAGCTCAACCTCATCGACACGCCCGGGCACACGGATTTCCGCTACGAAGTGAGCCGCAGCCTTGCCGCGTGCGAGGGGGCGATCCTCCTCGTGGATGCGAGCCAGGGCATTCAGGCCCAGACGCTCGCGGTGCTCTACATGGCGCTGGAGCACGACCTCACGATTGTTCCCGTCCTCAACAAGATCGATCTCCCCGCGGCTGATCCCGAACGCGTGAGCGAGGAAGTCATGCGGCTGCTCGGGTGCAGCAAGGAGGATATCCTCCAAATTTCCGCCAAGGAGGGCAGGGGAGTGGACAGGGTGCTACAGGCGGTGATCGATCGGGTTCCTGCACCAAAGGCGACGGGTGGCGCACCCATGACACGCGCTCTCATTTTCGATGCCGTGATGGATCCGTACCGTGGTGCGGTGGGGTACGTACGGGTGGTGGATGGCGAACTCCGCAAGGGGCAAACCGTGCATCTGCTCGGCACGCATTCCCGTTTCGAGCTCCTCGACGTAGGGCACTTCTCCCCGCACTACGTTTCCGACGGGCTGCTCACGACGGGGCAGATCGGCTACATCGTGACGGGCGCGAAGGATGTCGCGCAGGTGCGAACGGGTGATACTGTCGCCTCGGCACCGGATCTTCGGGCCCTCCCCGGGTACAAGCATGTGCAGCCGATGGTGTTTGCAGGGCTTTACCCTTCCGATGCGGATGATTACCCGAGGCTCCGTGACGCGCTGGAGAAACTCGCGCTCAACGACGCGGCGCTCACGGTGGAACCGGAGCGCAACGTAGCACTCGGCAACGGGTTCCGCTGCGGGTTCCTCGGTCTCCTGCACATGGATATCGTGCAGGAGCGCCTGGAGCGCGAGCACGACTGCGACCTGATCATCACGGCGCCGAGCGTGCTCTACGAGGTGGTGCTTTCCGCGCGGCGTCCCGCTGAAATTGTGCGGTCGAGCCTGCTCAAACCCGATGACCAGCACATCGCGCTCATCTCGAATCCCGCGGATTTCCCGGATCCCGCGCACATCGCCGAAGTGCGGGAACCGTGGGTGAAGCTGGAGGTCGTCTGCCGCAAGCAGGATGTCGGCGCCGTCATGACGCTCGTCCAGGAACGCCGGGGCATCTACACGTCGCTCGAGTATCTGGATGCCGACCGGGCGCTCCTTCACTTCGAGGTGCCGCTCGCGGGGATCGTGCTCGATTTCTTCGATGCGCTCAAATCCTCGAGTTCCGGCTACGCCTCCATGAGCTACGAGCCGATCGGATACCGCTCGGGCGAGCTGGTGAAGATGTGCATCCTCCTTCTCGGCGAGCCCGCGGAAGCCCTGAGCACGATCATCCACAGGAGCGAGGCACAGAGGGCGGGTGCAGTGATCTGCAAAAAACTCAAAGAGGTAATCCCCAAGGCGCAGTTCCAGATCCCCGTTCAAGCCGCGATTGGCGCCAAGATCATCGCCCGCGAGACGATTCCGGCTCTGCGCAAGGACGTGACGGGGTACCTGTATGGTGGCGACGTTACACGCAAGCGCAAGCTGCTAGAGAAGCAGAAAAAAGGGAAGAAGCGCATGAAACAAATGGGGAAGGTGACGCTCACACAGGAAGCATTCCTCTCAGTGTTACAACGCTCGTGATGCCGGATCTCGCGTTCCCGCTCCGATCCGCGTTCATCGCCCTCCCGCTTGAGGGGCCGGCGAAGTGGCAGTTCCAGGCGGTGCAGGAAGCCCTGAAGCCGTTCGAGAGTTTCCTGCGTTTCCAGCAGCCGAATACCCCGCACCTCACGCTCCAGTTCTGGCAGGAGCTCATGGAAATCGAGAATGAGGGCGTGCTGCAGCAGGCGGGGAAGGTCGCCCGCTCTACGATGCCATTCACGCTCCGTGTGACGGAAGTCGGCACGTTCGGGGATCGGGGGGATGTGCGCGTTCTCTTCCTCTCCGTCGCATTCTCCGAGGAACTCGCGCGGTTGAAGAAATCCTGCCCCTGGGTGAGCGGCAGGAAGTTTGAACCTCACATCACGCTCGCCCGTGTGGATCATCCGCAGCGTTTTGCTGTGCACAGCAAGCGCATCATGAAGGCGGTTGCCGATACCTCCTTCGATATTCCCGTCGATCGTCTCCGTTTCTACGCGGAGGTGAATGGCTGCAAGCAGACGCCAATCCAGGATTTCGTGTTTGGGGTGTTGTGATGTATCGCGGGTTATCGCTGTGCCGCGAGGACAGACGATGAAGCAATGTGACAATGCAACAATGGATTTGCGGAAAGAATGCGTTCAATGTCTTTTGATTCTCCGTTGCTTTTCCTTCACGCGTTGGCTTTCCTTTGTTCCTGCCGCTGTTTCTCCTCCAGGAGCGCCTTGCGCACTCGCCCGGCGAACGGTTCGAATACCGTCTGCAGGATGCTTGCGGTGAGCGGCTGGATCTTCTCGAATGGCGTCTCGCGTCCCCGGTTCCGGAAATACTCCTGCAGGACGAAGGAAGAAAGCTGCAGCACCGTTCCGTCGATGTTCTTCTCGTCCACCATGAGTTTGAGGAGGATCGTCTCCGGATCAAGCGAGAGCACCAGCTGCATGCGCGTGATCCATTCGATGAGTTCCCGGTTCGTCTGCTCGTCCAAGTCTCCTTTTGCTGTGAGAGCGATGGTCTCCCCCACGGTTTCCTCCGCGGATTTCTGCCCGCGTTCTTTGAGGTAGTGGTGCACCTCGCTGCGCGATTCCTCGTGGATGAGCGAGAGAATCGCGAGGATGAAGATGCTCGGGCAGTCACGCGCGACGAGGCGCGAGATGAGCACGAAGAAGTGCGCGTGCTGCGCATCGTCGAGGAATTGAATGATCACGCGGGCAACCTGATCATCCTTCTTCTTCGAGGTGCGCTCCTCGCGGCGGATCTGCTGCATGGCGGCAGCCGCGGCGGCGAACCGCTGTTTCGCTTCCTCACTCAGCTGCTCGGACACCTGCGGCCCCGACTCGCCGGGCGACCATGATTCGGCTGCTCCTAGATCGGACATCGCGTGCATCCTAGCGCGCAAACCCTGCCCAAACAAAGCGGATTCTGCTATACTGTTCTGATGCGTGCACTCCTCAGGAACCGCGCTCTCTCCATCCTACTCTGGACGAACGGTCTCGTTCTCCTTGCCGGTGCGATGCTCGGGCCCGTGTACGCGTTCTACATCGATGGCCTCGGTGGCGGATTGCTCGATGCCGGATTCGCAGCCGCTGCGTTTGCATGCGCAGCCGGTCTCGTGATCCTCCTTTCCGGGCGCATGACAGATCGCGTCGGGAGGCCGCATCTCGTGCTCGTCATTGGGTACGTCATTATGGGCTGTGGTTTCCTCTCCATGTTCTTCGTGCAATCTATCTGGTGGCTCTTTGCCGTGCAGGTGCTCATCGGATTCGGCGAAGCCGTGTATGTTCCCGCATTCGATGCGCTCTATTCCCGCCATCTCGATCCGAGCCACGAGGCGCGCCAGTGGAGCGCCTGGGAATCGCTCAACTACTTCACTACAGCCGGCGGAGCCGTTGTTGGCGGGGCGATTGCGCAGGAATTCGGATTCGGGCCGCTCTTCCTCATCATGGGAATCCTCTGTCTGGGGAGCGGTCTGCTCGTTCTGCGAAATCTGAACGGCAACATCATCCGTCCATCGCACTGAGAACCAAGGATCCGGCTTCCTTCTTACTTCGTGGCGGCCGGTTGCACGTGCACGAACGTGCAGCGCTCGCGGCGGCCGTTGAACTTCTGCAGCCGTTTCTCGCTGAAAGCCACGGTTCCTTCCACGGAGGCGTGGATCGTCCAGTCCTTGCCGACATGCGTGTTCTGCCCGGGGCGGTACCAGTATCCTTTTTGCCGAATGAGTACTTCGCCCGCGGCGACGCGCTGGCCGCCGAAGCGCTTGACGCCTCGGCGCTTGGCGACGCTATCTCTGCCGTTACTGGTAGATCCACCGGCTTTCTTGTGTGCCATGGCTGGCGGATTCTCCACGAATTCCCTTGGACGCGCAAGGAAAAACCATGCGGAATCCTCCGGATGGTTTGTTGGTTGCGGGGGCAGGATTTGAACCTGCGACCTCGAGGTTATGAGCCTCGCGAGCTACCAGGCTGCTCCACCCCGCGTCATGCCCACCCATTGTGCTTGGTTCCTCCGTGCACCGCAAAGTTTTTTCGGGTATTCATGGCGATCGCTTCAGTTCGTCGATCTGATCGCGGTGGAAGAAGTAGAGCTTCCAGTGCTCGATGACCGGCATCTGCCGGAGGAGCTCGTAGAACGCCGCTTCTTCCTGCTCATTCGCTATGGTGGGATCGGGAGTAGCGGCCGAGAGCGTGCGATCGGTTTTCTCCGCGATGATGAGGACATTTTCCCCGGGTTTCACTTTTCCGAGTTGCTCCTTTGCGTGCTTGTCCTTGTACTGTGCCGAGCGGTAGTACTCCAGCTGGCGCTTGCCTTCCTCAATGGATCTCCGCAGTTCCTCGTTGTGTGCGTCAATGTCCTCGAGCGTCTGCTCGAAGAGCACGTTTCGGTAGAAGGAGAGTGCCAGGCCGAGCGCCATGAGCCCCACGACTGAGAGCCCCACGACGATCGTGATTTGCTTGCTCAGCGGTTCGATGTGCCGGTAGGCCACGGTGTAAGGGCTAGGGTAGGGTGTAGGAGGAGTGTACCTTTTCCCTCCATGTACTGGAACCACCGAACGCCTATCCCTTACTATAGATTCCTAATCCTAACCCTAATCCTAGCCCCCGTTCCCGCATGAGGATTTTCTGCTCCGGCATCGGCGGCATCGGCCTGAGCGCGTACGCGTCGTTGCAGCATGCAGCCGGCAATCAAGTCTCCGGCAGCGATCGTGGCGAGAGTGCCGTTGTCGCGGCGCTCCGGGAGCAGGGGATTCCTGTCACTCTCACGCAGGATGGTTCCGGCATTCCTGCCAGCACGGATCTCTTCGTCTACTCGGAGGCGATACCATCGGATGCTCCGGAGCGCCGCAAGGCCGCTGCGCTCGGCATTCCGCAGGTCTCGTACTTCCGGGCGCTCGGCGATCTCTCCCGGCCATACAGGCTGATTGCGGTTTGCGGAACGCATGGCAAATCCTCCACGACGGCGATGGCCGCGAAAATCCTTGTGGATGCAGGCCTCGATCCAACTGTCGTGGTCGGTACCCGAGTGCCAGATCTCGGCGGGAAAAACTGGCGCAGGGGAGAGAGCGGTCTCTTCCTCGTTGAGGCGTGCGAGTACCGGCGGTCATTCCATGCGCTTTCTCCTGCGGTCGCCCTCATGACGACCGTTGACGGGGATCACTTTGACGCATACGCGGATCTTACAGAGTACCAGCAGGCATTCGCCGATTTTCTGCAGCTGCTTCCTCCGGACGGAGCTGTGATTACCCATGCAGGGAGCGATGCCGATTGCCGCCGCATTGCGCATCAGTCTGCCCGTACGGTCATTGATGCAGATGTCCTTCCTCTTCCGGAACTTTCCATCCCAGGCTTGCACATGCGTCAGAATGCGCAGCTAGTTCTGGCGCTTGCCCGGTTCCTCGGGGTTGATGACGCGCGGGTCCTCACGTCGCTCCGCGCGTACCGCGGTTCCTGGCGGCGCCTGGAGCACAAGGGTGCGTGGCGCGGAGTGCCGGTGTACGACGATTACGGGCACCATCCGAAGGAGATCCGTGCGACGCTCGCGGCGCTCCGCGAGCTCTTCCCACAGGGGCGTATTGTCTGCGTGTTCCAGCCGCACACGCACGAGAGGACGCTCTCTTTCTACAACGAGTTCCTCTCCGCGTTCGGCGATGCGGATACTGTCATTGTTCCGAATATCTACGAGGCGCGGAAGGATATCGAGCGTGAGCGGGTGGATGTCCGGCAATTCGTCGCGGATCTCCGTGCGCATGGCGTGGAGGCCGTCTTCGGGGAATCACTGCCGGCGGCAGCTGGGCTCCTCCAGTCACCGGGATTCCTCTCTGCGGAACGGGGCGATGTTCTCCTCTGCCTGGGGGCGGGGGATATCACTAATCTCGCCGGGCAAATGATTACTGCTCAATGAGCGCGTTCGCCGGACCTCCGCGAATTTCCGGCGAGTCCTCCAGGTACGTTTCCATTGCGAGCGAGACCATTTTCGCGAGCTCCGCTCGGTTCACCGGCGCATCGGGGCGGAAAGCCCCGTTGCTACTGCTCACGATGCCATCTGCCGCCGCTGTCTCGATGCAAGCGGCGTAGGGGGTTTCCGGTGTCACGTCGCGGAAGAGCTCACCCTTCGGCCACAGGCGGCGGACGTCAAGTGCCTGGAGAAGGGTGGCGACCACTTCGCTGCGCGTCGCCGGCCGCGCGAGGTTTTCCCGTGGGCTGCGGAATGCCTGCCAGTGCAATTGCTCCGCGGAGCGGATGTACGGCTCGAACCACGTGCCGCGTGCCGTCGTGTTCCGGAGTTCCCCGCGCGCGAGTGTTTCATCAATGCCGGCGATCTCATGCGCGACTTTCGCGAGCTGCGCGAGCGATACCTCATCACTCGGGCCGAACCGCCCCGTGAAGTTTCCATCCGCGTCCTTGTATCCCGCCATGATGCTCGTCTTCGCGACGGTGTACACGAATGGCGCGAACCATTCTCCGATCGGCGCGTCCTCGAACACGAGGCGGTCATTCCCGATCGTCACGGTGACGAATTGCAGCTGGCGTTCGTATTCCTGGTTCTGCTGCGCGTTGAGCGCTTCGCAGGAGAGCGTAATGGCGAAGCTCACGCGACCATTCTCCACCAGCGTGTCCGACTGCGGCTGCGGCTGCACGCAACCCGCAGGCGGTTCGAAGCGCACGGAATAGAGACCGCGCGGCGCTTCTTCGAACGAGCCGGGCGTTGTGCCTGTCAGCACGATGTCGTTCGGGCCGCGAAGGGTATAGGCGATCCCCGCCGGTTCGCTCGTCACCGATACCTTTCCGACAATCGTGAATTTGTACTCCGCGTGGATGGCGATGACGTCGCCTGCGTTCAGCACGAAGCTCACGCGCGGAACAGCGGTAGATGTTTCCACAGTCCCGTTGCGGGAGAGTTCCACCGTGGCGCTCGCCCCGTCTGCGTTCTCAATCGCAAGCGTGTACTTGCCGGGGATTGCTTCTTCGTTGATGTACCGCTCCTTCTTCTCCAGCCGCACGGTGGTGTTGTCCGGCCGGATGAGTGTCCACGTTCCGAGGGCATTCTTGATTCCCGCCTCCTGCACGATTTCGATGGTCCCCATGTCTGCCTCTGCCGCATGGGTTGGGCGGGAGGGGATACAGAAGAAGAGGAGTGCCACAACGGTAAACGCAGCGGAAACGGGCAGGAGCGTTCTACGTGTGCACATACGGAGTGGGGAAGCGATAGAGGGAAGAGGTATTCTCCTGCATTGTGCAGGGCATCCCTCCAAAGAGCCACGGTATCGTAGCGTGATACGGGAGTTTCCACCACTTTTCACGCCGATCGTTTTGCGGCAAGAGCGCGTCCTGCGACGAGGAGGCTCGTGCTTGCCATGATTGCTGCGACGACGAACGCAATGTCGAGCGTGCTGCCCGTTGCAGGAAGGACTGCCACGCCAACGGTTGTCTCATGTGCGAGCACTGATTTCTCCCCGTCCACTCCGGGCCCGGAGATGCGGGCGATCACGGTCATCGTTTCGCCGACTGGCGTGCCCGCTCGCACGCGGACCGGGAAGGTGACCTTCCACGTGCGGCCTGCGAAGAGCTCGCCGAGAGACCATGCGAGGATGCGTGGGCTCACGAGCGCCGCTCCATCCGGAACGCGCACGATTTCCAGGCTGTCGCCGTCGATCGTGAAGCTTACGGAAAGATCGCGCTGCGTACGCGAGTCCCTGTTCCATGCTTCGATGGTGTAGTACACATCTTCTCCAGCAATGACCTCACTGCGGACTGCACCCGTGCGAATGCTTACGGCGCCCTGTTCCTGGCGGTCGGCTGCCGTTCGTGCCTCTGCCACTGCGGCGGAGAGTATCATGGCACAAGCTGCGCTTGATAGAGCAAAAAAACGCAAGGCACGCATAGAGATTTGGCGGGACATTTGTGTGCATTTAATAACTATTACTTACTTTTGTCAAGTACTCCACAGGGTTTCCAGTGTCTGTTCCCACCGTGCGCGGAGCGGAGCAATCGGCGTGTTGATCAGGGTCTCTGAACCTTGCCGGACGCACAGGGTCTGCTGTCCTGTGGAATGTCCGATGACGGAAAATTCTGCACCGCAGTCTCCCGCGAGGCTGCTGAGCTTCTTCTGGGATTTCGCCGGGACCTCGAGTATGAATCCGCCGGTTTCCGAAAAGAGGAGGATGTCCGGACGGAGCGGTCTCCGCAGGGGTGCCAAGTCAATGTCTGCGCCGAGTTTCCTGTCGATCTTCCGTTGCGGCATGAGCATTTCCCAGAGCGCAAGGAGCAGTCCGCCCTCGCTGATGTCGTGACATGCGAGCACGTGCCCCGCGCCGATCGCCGCGGTCACGAAGGCAATCTGTTTCGATACTTCTGCGAAATCGGGCTGCGGAACGTTCGCACCGAGGAGCGCATTGCGCTTGCTGCCAGTGCGTTCTTCCAGGAGGTCGAAGTAGAGCGATCCGCCGCATTCATCCCTGCGCTCGCCGACGAGCAAGAGGAGGGATTCCGGTTCTTTGCACTGCATTGTGACCGCTTTGCGCGCGTCGCGGATGACGCCGCTGCAGCTCACGATCGCCGTGGGGTCAATGGCGCTGCCGTCCGGTCTGCCGTTATACAGGCTCACGTTGCCGGAGATGATCGGTACGGGTTCGCCATCCACGGTGACCAGGCGGGAGGCATCTGCGATGCCGCGCGTTCCCTCGGCGAGTTGCCAGAGTTGCTCGGGTTTCTCGGGGTTGCCGTAGTTCAGGCAATCCGTGAGCGCGCGCGGCGTGGCTCCGACTGCAGCGACGTTCCGCATTGCCTCCACAGCGGCATTCGCGCCCTGCCAGTATGGCGAAATGCGCCCGTAGCGGCCGTTGCCGTCTGCTGCGATGGCTACTCCGCAGTGGCGATCTGTTTCCGGAAGCGCGTCCCATCCGGGGTGCGAACCTTCCAGCACATAACTCTCCAGATCCTGGAGCGGTGCGATGACCGCGGCATCCGCTTCTCCTGCCTCGATCACCGTGTTTCCGACGACCGTCTTGTCGTAGTGGACGAACGCCGGCGCACGGCTGCAACCGTTGCGATGCGTGAGCATCCCCTCGAAGAGTTCCTGCAGGGTGAACGAGGCACCATTCACGGTGATCTCCCCGCCATTCCACGCGATGGTCGGTTCACGGCCGCTGAACGGGACCGGGGCAACTGGGCGGTTGTACTGCAGCCCGCACGTGATGTCGCGGGCTTTCGCCTCGCAGACGATCTGCCCGCGGTACCGGACACGGTATACCGGTTCCGTTGTCACCTGGCCGATCCTGCTCGCCTTCGCGTTCTCCGCGACGCTCGGCAGATCCCACACGTCATTGTAGTGGTGCAGAATGTGTGCGGTGAGGCTCGGGTGGCAGATCCAGCAGAGGCGCTCCTGGGTTTCTGCGCACGCGATGATTTCCGGCGGGAGATCCGGGATGGCAGTGTGCACTGCTTCCAGATCCACTTCCGCGCCCATCCCGCGGTCGGCTACCTGCTCCACGCTCGCGCACACGATGCCGCCGGCTCCGAGATCCTTAAAGCTCACCTTGTCCAGGTGCTTCTCGGCGACCAGCCAGTCGAACAGCGCGTACGTTGATGCGAGGAGGTGACGTTCGAGGAAGGGGTTCGGCTCCTGCACGGCTCCGCTGTTCTGCTCACGCTTCTCCATTTCCATGGATGCGCTCGCGAATGCCGCTCCGCCGAAGCCGCTACGGTCTGTCGGTTTGCCGATGAGGATGATGTCGTAGCCCACTTCCCCCGCTTCGGCGGGAACGTAGCTGTGGATCACCTCATCCTCCCGTACCAGTCCTACGGCAATGGCGTTCACGAGGCAGTTGCTGTTGTATGAAGCGTCGAAGACCGTGTCTCCTCCGAGGTTCGGTACGCCGAGAGGGTTTCCGTACCCGCCGATGCCGCGCACGACTTCCTTTGCGATTGTCCGGGATTCTTCCGACTGCAGGTCTCCGAGGCGGAGCATGTCCATGCAGCCGATCACGCGTGCCCCCATGCAGACCACGTCGCGCACCGTGCCCCCGACGCCTGTTGCGGCGCCTTCGAACGGCACGATCTGCGACGGGTGGTTGTGCGATTCGTGGGTGACGACGAGGCCCCAGCGTTGCCCGCTCGGGCCATCGGTGATGGCGACGATGCCACTATCCTCCGCGGGGCCGAGGATGATGTGCTTCCCCGCGGTGACGAACTGCCGGAGGAACGGACGCGAGGATTTGTAGCTGCAGTGTTCGCTCCCCTGAATGCCCCAGATCACCGCTTCCACGATGGTGGGATCCCGCCCGAGGAGCACGGCGATTTTCCGCGCCTCTTCCACCGTGAGCCCGATGCGGTACTGCGAAAGCAGGCCGCGGATCTCCCCATCGGGTGCTGTGGAGAAGGGGAGCGTGCGCGAGTACTGCATGGACGGACCGATTATGCAGGCCATGCGTGGCTCCTGCAATGCGGAACCTGCCCGATTGCGGCGGTGCGGTTCCCGCTTTCTCCGCAAGCACGATCACTGCTAGGCTTGCGGCATCCCGCGCTTCTTCCGTCTGCCGTCGTTCTTCTCTCAGGAGCGCCTTGTGGGCGGTGCGCTCGTTCTTGCCGTCACGCAGTTCGGCGCGTCGTTCGCAGGATTGCTGCGGGACCGCGCTCTCACCCAGATGTTCCCGGGGCTTGGCATCGTGGACGTCTACATCGCCTCATTCCGTGTGAGCGACCTGCTCTTCCAGATGACGATTATGGCGGGGTTTTCCGTGGCGCTCGTGCCGCTCCTTGCCCAGTACCACGGGCGGCGCGACCATCGGGCGATCAGCGAGCTCCTGAGTGGTGTGCTCGGCATGGCCGCGGTGGTCTTCGGTGCGGTGGCGCTCGGCATCGCATTCCTCATGCCGTGGCTCGCGCCGCATGTCGTCCAGTTCCGCGGGGAATCGCTCCAGCTCTACGTCACGTCCGCGCGGCTCGCTCTGCTCACGAATTTCCTCTTCGTGTTCGGCAACGCGTTCGGCCAGTACCTCGTCACCGTGCAGCGGTACTGGGTGTACGGCGTCACGCCGATCCTCTATACCTTGGGGACGATCGCCGGCACGCTCTTTCTCTCCTCTCCCGATGTTTTCGGTCCGCTCGGTCCGATGGCGGGGACGGTTGCGGGTGCGGTGATCTACGTGGCGTTTCGCTTGCTTGCCGCGGTGCGCATGGGGTACGTCCCGCACGTGCGGTGGTGGCATGCAGATGTGCCGGAGTTCGTGCGGCTCATGGTGCCGAGGATGCTTGCGCTCGGGGCCCTCCAGCTGCAGCTTCTCCTCTTCGATACTGTGGCATCTGGTCTGTCCGCGGGGTCCGTGACGATCAACGCATACGCGAGGAACTTCCAGTCGGTGATCGTTGGGGTTGCGGGCATTGCCCTTGCACAGTCGGCATTCTCGTTCCTCAGTCAGGCTGCCGCCCGCGGCGAGTACCGGCGGCTTTGGGTGTACCTGCGCAAGGGCGTTCGGATCCTTCTCCTCGTCACTGTGCCGGGTGCCGTGGCGCTTGTCCTGGCCGCGCCGGTTGCCGCTGCCCTCGTGCACCTTACGCACAGGCTGGAGATTTTCTGGTTCTGTCTTGGTCTCTACGCGCTCAGCATTCCGTTCGAGAGCATGAATCACCTGCTGCTCCGCGCGTTCTACGCGCTCCGCAACACGGTGCGTCCGGCGGTCTTCAGCGTCGTGAACGGCGCCGTGGCCATCATTTTTTCCTGGCTACTCGCGCCGCATATGGGCGTGTACGCGCTCGCTGTCGGCTTCACCATCGGTCAAGTTATTGAAACGATTGGATTGTGGGTTTCCCTTGTTTTCATCAATAAAAAATTGATCACAAAAATTGATCAGCATGCGTTACTTGAGCACGGAGAAATCCCTGCATCCTAGAGGGTTCACATCCGTTGTTTCCACGTTCTCCACGCGCGCCGCGGCGGGGCCACGGTGCAGCCAGCGCGCCAGCGTATCGATCGCCTCTCTGCTCCCTTCGGCATACACTTCCACCCCTCCGTCTCCGCTGTTGCGCACCCAGCCGCGCAGCAGGAGGGCGTCTGCCTGCTCCTTGGTCGTCGCGCGGAAGAACACGCCTTGCACCCGGCCGGTGATGCGGAAGCGCCGTGCGGGCATGCGCACACGGTATTCTCGCGCGCACGGCATGCAAGGGATTCCCCGAGAGATTTACCAGTAGCATCCGCCTTCCACTCGATGCGCAGCCGCAGGTGTTTCGTCTGCTGATGGCCGGACCCAGTGCTCGTTGAAGAGTGCTCGGAAGAACGGCCGCTGATCCCAGCGTTTCCCCCGGATGCCGAAGAGTATCTGCGTTGCTCCGCCCAATTGGATTGCCCTGCGGTTCCGTTGTTTCACATGGGCGGCAAGCGGCAGGCCGTACGCGCCCGCGCCGATGATGGCGATGTCGAACTCGGTCGCGTCAATTGCGTTTTCCATTGCATGGAGCGCATCGAACCAGTCGGTGAACCCGGGTGGGTGGCAGCCGAGCGATTGCACTGCTTTGATTGTTCGCAACCGGAACTCGGGCAGAACTTCCGGATCAAGGAAGAGCAGCGTTCTGTTGGTACGGTATTGCTGCTCAATGGTGTCGGAAAAGGGATGGACAACGAGTACTGTTTTCCCCGCGAGAGCGAATGTCCAAGGGTGCCGGTGGCGGTATGGTTCGAGATCAGGCAGAGGAACTCTGCGGGCGCGCAGGGGGAGCAGCTTCTCTCCGGGGCAGCACCACGATCCGATGATATCGATTTGCGGTGCAATGGAGAGAACCAATGCGGCGAAGCGTGAGAGAAGCTGCGTGTCGTTTACGGGGAACAATCCCGTATTCGCGAACATTCTTTTCTGGATGAGGTTGCCCCACGTGAGGAATCCGCCATGTCTGCAGAATGAGAGTTTCCGCAAGAGGTTTGGCGTGTTCCTGGCAAGGTGAGTGAGAACGGCGGAGAGTTCATAACCGCCGAGTCTTCCGATGAGGCAAGGGGCATCCGATGAGAGCATTTCTTTGATTGCGTCATTGGCAGCTTGGCCCTCTGCATCGAATGGATGGGTGCCCGGGGCTAAGGGTTTCCAGCATTGCCGAATGGCTATCGCAAGCGCATCAGTTGGCGATGGGAGTTCCATGGATGAGGCTACGGTACCACCGCGTTCGTGTGGCATCCACGTTTGACGATTGCGTACTGTCTTGGAGTAGGATACGCAGGAATGCATCGGATTCGCGCACGGGACAACGTCCCTGTTGTGAGCGTTGTGACAGTCGTATTCAACGGCATCCACCGCATCGAGGCGACGATGCAGAGCGTCATTGCACAGCAATATCCTGCGCTGGAGTACATCGTGATCGATGGGGGATCGACCGATGGGACTCCCGATGTCATTCGCCGGTACGCACCGCGGCTGCACTACTGGGCGAGTGCACCTGACTGCGGGATATACGATGCGATGAATACGGGTGTGCAGCATGCGACGGGCGAGTGGATCGGTTTCATGAATGCCGGAGATTCTTACGTGTCTCCGACAGTGCTCCACGAAGTCTTTCACAGTGTTCCCGCCGGCACGGATATCATTTACGGAGACTACGAGGCGCGGTACGACCGTTTTTCGACGGATGTCCGTGCATCGACTCCTGATGCCTTCTGGAAGGGGATGCCGTTCTGCCATCAATCGATGTTCGTGAAGACGGCGCTCCTCCGCGAGTATCCATTCAATCTGCGCTGGAAGATTGCGGCCGACTATGATTTTGCCTACGAGCAGTACTGCCGCAATAAGGTGTTTTGGCACTTCAGGAAGAACATTGCGGGCTTCCGTCACGACGGGGCTTCGAGCATGCAGTTGCCCGCGATGTATTCCGAGTTGTGGAAAATCGCCTGCGCGAAGAACCATTCTCCCTGCGTTTGCATTTTTCACGGGTCCCGGTACCTGATGGTTCTGGCGGCGGTATTTGTACGGAAGATGAGCGTAATGCTCTTTGAATGGTCCATGTATTTGCGGCACTGTTTCCAAAACGCAATTCGTTCCCGCATGTCTCCACTCCGGCACGGTGCTCCGCGTTCTTCCTCGGGCAGAGGAAGCGGCCGCACGTAAAAAAGCGCGGCATTGGCCACGTGCTGCTACTTCTTTTTTACCTGCGTGAAATCGAGCTCCACCGGCGTTTCGCGGTCGAAGATGAGCACGAGTACGGTGAGCTTGCCCTTGTTCACGTCCACGGAATCCACGGTGCCCTCGTAGTTCTTGAACGGGCCGTCGATGATGACCACGAGATCGCCAACCTGGAAGTCGCTCTTGAACTTCGCCTCCTGTTCGCCGACCCTGCGCTCGATCACGCCGAATTCCTCCGGCGTCACCGGCACGGGGATGTTGCCCGAACCCACGAAGCCTGTGACGTTCGGGGTGTTGCGCACGAGGTACCAGCTCTCATCCGTCACGATCATGTCCACGAGCACGTAGCCGGGGAAGAGTTTCTTCTCCTCCTCCACGGGCTCGCCTTTGCGGAAGGTGAGCTGCTTTTCCTTGGGAACGCGCACATCGAAGATGTAATCCTGCATGCCGAAGGTTTCGGCGCGCTGGAGGATGGCCTCGCGCACGCTATCCTCGTACCCGGAGTACGTGTGCACCACGTACCAGTTCCGTCCGGCGTTGGGATCTTGCTTTGGCATGGCGGGTTACAGGAGGGAAAGCATGGCATTCACGAGGCGCCCGAGCCCGAAATCCACCAAGCCGAATACCGCGGCATTCACGAGAACGAACCCCACGACGATGGCAGAGAGGCGCACGGCCTGCTGACGCGTGGGCCAGCGGACTTGGTGCAGTTCGGCGAGTGCTTCGCGGATGTACGTCTGGACGATACTCATTCGCGGGGGTGATTCTAAAAAATCCCCGGGGGGGACGCCACTGATTCTAGAGGAGTTCTGTGACGATGCAAGCAGAATCCGGGGGATTAGGGCTGGGGCTAGGGCATAGGGAGAGCTCGAAGCTTCGAGGCCTGCAGGCTTGGTTTGCAAGTTCCTCAGGATTTCCCAGCCCCCAGCCCTAGCCCTCTATGCCGTACTCCGGTGTCTCGAGGGCGTGGATCTTCGTGATGGGGAGAGCCACGAACCACACGCGCCCCTTGATGTCGTCCTCCGGAACGAATGGGGAGAAGCCGCTTTCCCCCGCGCCGAAACTGCGGGAATCCAGGCTCCCCTGGCGGTTGTCGCCCATGAGGAAGTACTCGCCATCCGGAACGCGGAAGCGCGCTTCAGCGGTGTTTCCGCTGCTCGGGGGGTGCTGGTACGTATGCCCTTGGTTGCGTTCGTCGAGATATTCCTCGTTGAGTTCGACCGGTGCATCATCGCCGGGACGTTCGACGAACACCCTGCCGTCGCGGATGATCACCGTGTCCCCGGGCGTTCCGATCACCCGTTTCACGTAGTGCTTCTTGTGATCTGTCGGCGGGCGGAACACCACGATGTCGCCGCGCTGCGGCGAACCGACGAAGAACGCGAGCTTGTTGATGATGATGTATTCCTTGTGCTCGAGAGTGCCGAGCATGGAATTGCCTTCCACCTGGAATGGCGACACGAGGAACGTGCGGATCGCGCCCACGATCGCGAGGATGATCACGACGTTCAGGAGGACGTCGAACGCGTGGAACCAGAGAGGCGACCGTTTGAAGAGCATCTTTCGCAGTGTACACGCGCTGCGCATTCCTGTGTAGGGAAGTGGCGCGAGTTTCTGTACACTGTATCCCATGCTGAATGCCTGGCTCTTCCGCTGCCACCTCGAAGAGGACGAGACAATCGTCCGCATCGTGCACAAGCATTGGCTGCTCGGTGTAAAGACGCTCTTCTGGCCCGTGCTGGTATTCTGCGTGCTCGTCGCCGTGCTCGCGGCGGCGTTCAGCGAGCCGGTGCTCTACGTCATCGGGATTCTCGCCAGCGTGACGGTGGTGTGGGGGGTGCGGAACTTTCTCGATTACTACCTGGATGCATGGATGATCATGGATACGGGGATCGTCGATGTCGCGTGGCACGGGTGGTTCCACCGCCAGTCTTCCCGTGTGCTCTTCAGCGATGTGCAGGGTGTGAGCTACGAGATCCAGGGGCTGTGGGGCACGCTCCTGCGGTACGGCACGATCAGCGTGGAGAAGATCTCCACGGGGAATGCCATTTCGCTCGATTCCGTGCCGAATCCGCGCGCGGTTGAGCGGCTCATCCTGCATTCCATGGAAGAGTACTTGCACAAGAAGAATCTCAAGGATGCCTCTGCCGTGCAGGAACTCCTCGCGACGGTCATCGCGCGGGAGTACCAGATGCACGATGTGCGCAAAGACAAGGATGATGACGATCGTTGATGCTCGCTGCCATGGATGTCCTCCCTGTGATCGCCGGCGTTTCCCTCGTGGCTGCAGCTGCTTTTCTGCTCGTCATCGTCTGGTGGCGAAGCCGGCGCCGCATGCTCCCCGTCGCTGTGCGCGCGAAGTTCCGGCGGGAATGGGAGCGCGCCGCGGCGCAGAGCGATCCCGTCCGTCGTGTTGTGGAGGCAGAGAAGCTCCTCGCGGCGCTTCTTGGGGCGCTCGGGTTCCGCGGGACATTCGCGGAGAAGCTGCGCCGCGCCGGTCCACGCTTGCCCGCCTGTGATGACGTGTGGGATGCGCACCGGCTCCGGAATCGCCTGGCGCACGAGGTGGGTGTTACCGTTTCCGATCGGGAGGCGGAGAGGGCCGTGCGCGCGTTCGGCCGGGCTGTCGACGCGCTGCTCTAAGTAGCGCGGCTGGCCGCTTGCGCTACACTGCTCCCCGTGAAGCCCTCAATCGTCGTGGTCGGCCTCGGGAATCCCGGCGCGGGGTACGCGTCCACGCGGCACAACGCGGGATTCCGCGCGATTGACGTGCTTGCGCAAGCGTTCGGGGAAGGGGAGTGGAGGGAGAGCGGGAAGTTCCTCTCATTCACCCAGGAGTCGCGCATCGTTACGGCGCCCGTGCTCCTCGTGAAGCCCCAGACCTACATGAACCGTTCCGGGGAAGCCGTGCAGAAGCTTGTGGACTTCTACAAGCTCGATCCTGCGAGCCAGCTCCTTGTGCTCTGCGACGATATCGACCTGCCGCTTGCTGAGCTGCGGCTGCGCCGCAAGGGGGGGCCGGGCACTCACAACGGACTCAAGTCCATCGTGCACGTGATCGGGGAAAACTTCCCGCGTATCCGCATCGGCCTTGGCACGCCTCCTGCCGGCGTGGATCTCTCCGCATGGGTGCTCAGTGCGTTCCCCGCCGAAGATGCAACGGCAGTGGACAGTGCGCTCCGGGAGCTTCCGGGGATGGTTCGCGCGTTTGCGCTCGGCGACGCAGAATAAGCGTTACCGGCGTGCTGCGGCCCGTCCGCCGGCGATCATGCCGAGCGGCACGGTGATCCAGAGAAGGATGCGCATCCAGTCCCCTGATCCGGTGCCGGAGGAAGGTCCTCCCGCATCGGCGGCCGATGCCGCGTGCGCGACGATTGGCCGCAACTGCGCCCGTGCCGCTTCTGCCGCGAATACGAAGGTGCCGATGCCCGCCTGTGGCAGATCTTCGATGACATTCGTCCCCGCGACGGACATCGCAAGGAGTCCGTTCTGTGTTCGCACCGATGCGCGTCGCTTCGCGACGGCCCCGTGCTGCAGGCTTTCCGAGAGTCTGGCGCTGTAGTGCCCGTTCCACGTTTCACCCGGCTGCAGGGTGCCGAGCGACCATGCGATGGTGCGATCATTCTCTGTGCTGCTTCCGCCATTCTGGATTGCCACTGCCGATGCCCCGAGATCTTCCTCTACGGTGAGGTTCTGCATCGGGGTGTTCCCCGTGTTCTCCACCTGAATCCCGTACGTGAGCAGGCTTCCGGGTGGCGCTTCCGTCTTGTCTGCCGTTTGCCTGATGACGATGCGCGGATCGTTTGCTGGTTCTGCGAGGGCGAGGAGCTGCGGCGACGCCCCCAAGCCGAAGAGCCCGGAAAGCGCCGCACCGGATCTGGAGGGCACCACGGCCGTCACGATTTCCTGCCGGTCGATGCCGGCTTGCGCGCTGAAACGGATCGGCACGCCTGGTTGCGCCGAAGGCTTCACGCGGGCGGTGAGGCTGAATGTTTTCGTCTCGCTTTGCTTGAATGCCACATGTTCCCACACGACGAGCGTTCGTTCGAACTGCTGGCCGTTCTCGGTGGCGGACTGGAATTCCGTAAGCGGATCGATGTACGCCAGGATGTCGGCGGATTCGTCATGGTCCGCCAGGTTGCGCACACGCAGGGTGTACGTCACCGTGCCGCCGGCCTCGGTCTCCTCGCTGCCAGCGAAGGCATGCAGCTTGAGCTCCTCCCTGCCAAATTCGGGATCCCAGATGCCGATACGGTGCTCATGCACGGAGCCCTCCGCGTATGCGGTGGAGACGATGCTCTCCCCGTGCTTTGCGCTCTCATCCACCCGGACGCTCGCGGTGAGCGTGCGGCTTTCGTCCCCATCGATGTCTAAGCTTTTCCATGTGATCGTCTGCCCGCTGCTCTTCCCCTTGTTCGATGCGGAGAGGAAGGTGAGGTGCTCCGCCAGTTCCACCGTCGTGTCCACGCCGGTTACCCGGTTGTCGCCCCGGTTCATGAGCTTCACGATGAAGCTGAACGGTTCTCCCGGTTCCACTTGGCCTTTGTCGGAAAAGAGCTCCACGGTCACCGCTCGTTCGTCGTCGTTGTTCTCGTCGCCCTCCGCTTCGATGCGCACGGTGGTTTCCGCGAATCCGCCGCCCGCGACGGCGGTGGCGTAGAGTTTCTTGTTGTCTTCCGCCTTCTTATCGACTCGAACGCTTGCCGTGAAAGTCTTCGACGAACCCGCAGGGATCGAGACCTCCTGCCAGCGAACCGTATCACTGCTCTGTCTCCCGCCGTCCGATGCGGATTGCGCGTCGAGCGCGTCGTCCAGAGAGAGTGTGATGTCCATCGGCGATGCGTCGTTCCCGCCGTTGCGCACGCGCACGCTGTACACGAAGGTCTGGCCCGGTTCCACGACGGATTTTGACGCGCTGAGCGTGACGGTGATGCCGCCGGCTGCCCAAGCGGGCGCGGCTTCCGCGAACAGCGCAGCCGCGACGGAGGCGATGCAGAGCAAGCCGGTGCGGAGCCGGGTTGATAGCATGAAAGGGTTCAGCCTAGATACTTCTTTGCGCTAGTGTCAATTCTGTGGAATCAGTACAACTTGAGATGGATTCTGCATCTGTGTTCTAACTCTATATATACCTCTCTGTTTCCACTTGGATGCATCTGCGTGTTTCTGATTGTCCCAGAGAGAAAATCTCTTCTTTTATTTCCTAGAAATTTACTGAGCACAAATTGTATACGAAGAAGCCCCGTATTCCGGGGCCTTCTCCGTGTTTCCCTGTGGGAATTTCTCCGCCGGTTAGAAGAGGACGCGCTTGCCGAGGACGCTCCCCATGGTCATGCCCATGGTGATGATCGTCGTCCAGAGGACGAAGGTGGTGCCCTGGCTTCCTGCGCTGCCGGAGAGGAAGCGGAGATTCCCGTTACTGCGGTCGATCGCCTGGGCGAAGCTCACTTCCCCCGTCTGCGGCAGGTTCTGGATCACCGAGACCTGCGCGGAATCCGTTGCGGTGCGGTCGAATCCTGCACCGCGCACTTCCACAGTGTTCGTGATGATCTGGCCGTGGCGCATTGCCGGGCTCACGCGGACGCGGTAGCGGATGACACGAGTCTCGTTGGGCCCGAGCGTCGGAATCAGCCAGCGCACGCCGTTGCCGGTGGCGACTCCACCTGCCGGATCCTCCACTGTGAGGGTGCCCGCGGTGAACTGGTCGTCCACGTTGATGCCTTGGGCTGCGCCGTTCGAGAGATTGCGGATCGTGAGCGTGTAACTCAGGGTCGACCCAGGCTGCACTTCAGCGCGGTCAGCCTGCTTGTCCACGGTCACGACACCCATGCCCGGATTCACCGGATCGACTGGCGGGCAGTACGTGCCCGTGCAGACGGGGTCGAAGTCATCTTCCACCGTCGTGTACTCGGTGTCTTCCTCGTCGCAGGCGCGCACCTGCAGCCGCACGCGGTCTCCCGCCTGGGCGGTGGAGCGCACGCGGACATCGAGGCGGAGTGTCGTGGAGTCATCGCCATCCACATCCACGTCTTCCCAGACAACTTCATCGTCGCCGTCCTCTTCGCCGTCCTCCGACGCGTCGAGGAACACGGTGTCCCGGTCGAGGAACGCGCGGACGTCCATCGTCTCATCGCTTGAGGAATTGTTCACAATGCGGATGCTGTACGTCACTTCGTCCTGGATATCCACGGGATCCTGGTCGTCCGTGATCACCAGGCTCACGTCACAGGAGTCATCGTCGCCGTTGTCATCCTCGACGCGCGTCGTCTCGTCGTCCGTCACGCCGTTCGTCCACGCGACGGAGCGCAGCTGTTCGCCGTCATCGGCGCTCGAGCTCGTGCAGACATGTGCTGTGCGGGTGACGCTCGTATTCGCCGGAACATCCACGTCGGTCCACGTGACGGTGCCCGCGCTGTGCGTGCCGCCGTTCGTTGCGGAGGAGAACGTGGCATCCGTGTCCAGGTAGAGCTTCACGATGAGGTCATTCGCTGCCGCGGTTGCGCTGGTGTTCGTGACGCGCACGTTGTAATCGAAGCACTGGCTCGGTTCCACGGGGTCAACCGAATCCGTGAGGACGATCGTCACCGCAACGCTGCTGCTCGACGAGGAGGAGCTGGAACTTGAGCTCGAGGAACTGCTGGAGCTCGATGAACTCGAACTCGATGAGCTAGAGGAAGATGAGGAACTCGAGGAGCTGCTGGAACTTCCGGATTCCGCTTCATCCTGGTCTTCCGGTGCGGTGCACTGCGGGTCGCCGCTTCCGTCCGCCTTGTAGTCCACCTTGCCATCCGCGTCGTCGTCGTAGTTGTTGTCGCATGCGGTCGTGCCTTTCTCGCTGTCGTCATCGGCACTCGAGCATCCCGGGTCAGCCGGGTAGTCCGTGCGGCCGTCGCCATCGTTGTCGGTGCCATCGCTGCACGTGTGGGTCACGTTCTGTTCCTCGTTATCCTGCGCGCTCGTGCACCCCGGATCCTGCGGGTAATCGGTCTTGCCGTCCCCGTCGTTATCCGTTCCATCCTGGCACTGCGCCTTCGGGCTTGTCTCGTCATCATCATCCGCATTACTGCAGCTGAAGTCCGCCGGGTAATCCGTGGCGCCGTCCCCGTCGTTATCCTGGCCGTCGCTGCACTGCGGGATAACGGGGCATGTGACGGTTGTCGACACCGGCACGCTGTAGTTGTTCGTGATGAACGGATCAATCTCCGCTGCGGAAACGAACGCGTGGTTCCGCACGACGGTTCCGCATGCCAGAGTCTGCGGCACGGTGAAGGCAATTGTGAAGCTGCGTGGCTGGCCCGGATTGATGACGAGGCCGGCTTTGGAGCAGAGCACCTCGTCGCCGACGAGCGTGCAGTTCGGGTTCGACTGGCTGGGGTTGAACACGAGTCCTGCCGGAACCGTATCAATCACTTGGATATCCGTGGCAACGGCGGGGCCGCTGTTGCCCACGACGATCGTGTAGTGGATAACATCGCCGCGGTCGGCGGTCAGCGGGCCGTTCTTCTGGATCATCACGTCGGCGTACCCCTGCGAGCCGTCGGTCTCATCCGGATCCTGCGCGTCATCGCAGCCCGGGTCCGCCGGGAAGTCGATCTTCCCGTCTCCGTCATTATCTGCGCCATCCTGGCATGCCGCTTTCGGGTTCGACTCGTCGTCATCATCCGCGCTCGTGCAGCTGAAGTCCGCGGGCCAGTCAATGGCACCGTCGCCGTCGTTATCCACGCCGTCGCGGCACTCCGGTGTCTGCTGGCAGTCGACGATCGTTTGCACGATGCCGGTGACGTTGTTCAGGGCGTTCGGGTCGTTCGTCGAGGAGCCGTCCACCGTCGCCTGGTTCACGATGTAACTGAAGCATGGAGCCGACTGGCTCACGGTGAAGGCGAGGGTGAGGGCCTTGCTCTGGCCGGCGTTCACGCCGAAGCCCTGGCAGCGCACGGTGTTGGTTCCGGCGTTGTAGGAGCATTCCGGCGAGGAGCTGCCGCTCACGAACGTGAGGTTCGCGGGTTTCGGATCATCCACGATCACCGCGCTCTCCGCATCCGGCCCCGTGTTCGTCACGGTGACGGTGTACTGCAGAGTGCCCCCTTGCTGCACCGTTGCCGGTCCGGTTTTCTCGATGCCGAGATCTGCGGTCGGTTGGGAGCAGTGGACGGTCGTCTGCACTTCGTTGCTCTGGTTATTCCCTCCGTCGGGGTCCGATGAGGAGGTGGCTACGGTTGCCCTGTTGCGGATGACCGCGCCGCACTGCATGGTCGGCGGCACCGTGAATCCGACGGCGAACGTGTGGCTTTGGAAAGCGGGCAGTGTGAGGTTATCGCACACGATGCTCGTGCCATGTTGCTGGCATTCCACGCTGGAGACGCTCGGATTGAACACCAGTCCCGACGGAATGACATCCGCGACCGCGACGTTCGTCGCCGTGCCCGGACCGTCATTGCTCACGGTGATCGTGTAGAGGAGCGTGCTGCCCGGCTGGATGATCGGAGCGCCGCTCTTCACCACGGAAACGTCCGCGATCGGCTGGGTGTTCACCTGGGTGCTCGCGGTATCCAATTCGCCGGTGCCCACGACTTCTGCCGTGTTCACGAGCATGCCCTGTGCGCTCTGGTCGATGCGCACGGTTGCCATGATGGTCTTGGATTGCTGCGGCTGCAGGCGGTCGATCACGAAGAGGAGTTCTCTCGTACCTGCGTTGTACGAGCAGCCGTCGCTGCAGGAGAGGAATTGCACTCCCTGTGGCAGCGTGTCGACGACTGAGAATTCAATCGCGTCGAACAGCGTGGATGTGTTCTTCACCTGGATGGTGTACACGAGAGTCTCGCCCGGCCGCGCCGTCGACTTATCCACTTCCTTCGTGATCCGGTAGCTGGGGCATCCCACGGAGGTTAGCACCTCGGAGACGTTGTTCCCGGTATTCGGATCATCGAGGTCGCTCGCGACGGTTGCACGGTTCACGATGGTTTCTCCGCAGAGGACGGAGGAACCCGGCACAGCGAATGCGATCGTCACCGTGCGCGACTGGCCGCTCCCGAGGGAGGAGAGCGCGCACTCCACCGTCGAGGTCGTCGTGTTCAGATCGCAGGAGGAATCGCTCTGCTGCGGATCGAAGACGAGGCCGGCCGGGACGGGGTCGCTCACCACGACGTTCGTCGCGGCGTACTGGCCGTTGTTGCGTACGGTGATCGAGTACCGCGCTGTGGCACCCTTGGAAATGGTGCTCGGGCCGGTCTTCTGCACGCTGAGATCGGTCTGCAGCTGGTGCGTTTCGTCGTTATCCTGCTTGCTCGTGCAGCCCGGATCCTGCGGGTAATCGATGAGCTGGTCCCCGTCGTTATCCACACCGTCCTGGCACTGCGCCTTCGGGTTGCTCTCGTCATTGTCATTCGCGTCGCTGCAACCGAAGTCCGCAGGGAAGTCCACAGCGCCATCCTGGTCATTGTCGATGCCATCGCTGCACTGCGCAGCGCAAACGACGGTCGTCACGAAGGAGTCCCATGCGAGGTCGGTTGTTCCCTGGAGCAGATCGACGAGGTTCACGATCTGCGATCCGCACTGGCGCGTGGAGGAAACGGTGAAGGCGATCGTGTAGGCCTTCGAGGCGCCCGCGGCAAGAGAGAACGGGCCGCACTGGATTTCGTTGCCCTGCTTGCTGCACTCCGGGGAAGAGTTGGCCGGATCGAACGTGAGGCCGGCCTGCATCTTATCCACGGCTTTCAGATTGTTTGCCGCGCTGGATCCGTTGTTCACGGTGGTGACTGTGTACGTGATCGTTGCGCCCGGGGCGACTGTCGTTGGGCCGACTTTTTCGATGGAGAGACCGGTCGGACAGTGCACAACCGTCGTGACCGTGTTACTGCGGTTGTTGGCGCTGTTCGGATCGTTCGTTGTCGTGGTCACCGTCGCCTGGTTGAACACCTGCGAGTTGCACTGCACGGCGGTTGCGGAAACCTCGAAGGCGATGGTGAATGTCTGCGTCTGTCCCACGGCGAGTTGCGCCTTGGTGCAGACAATCGTGCCGCCCTGCTGCGAACATTCCGGGCTCGAATTCGCTGTGCTGAAGATCAGCCCGGTTGCGGGGACGATGTCCGATACCGTGATACCGGCAGCCGCTTCTGGTCCTGCATTGGTGACACTCACGGTGTACGTGAGAATGCCGCCACGGATAACGGAGGATGGGCCGGTTTTCTGGATGCCCACGTCCGCACCGAGTGCGGGGTTCGTTTCGTCGTTATCTTGCGCGCTGATGCATCCCGGATCCTGCGGGTAATCGATGAGCTGATCCCCGTCGTTATCCACACCGTCCTGGCACTGCGCCTTCGGGTTGCTCTCGTCATTGTCATTCGCGTCGCTGCAACCGAAGTCCGCAGGGAAGTCCACAGCGCCATCCTGGTCATTGTCGATGCCATCGCTGCACTGCGTCGTGTTCACCGGCGACTCGTCGTTATCCTGCTTGCTCGTGCAGCCCGGATCCTGCGGGTAATCGGTCTTGCCGTCCCCGTCGTTATCCAGACCATCCTGGCACTGCGCCTTCGGGT
>CAZXOG010000003.1:0-155694 GCA_964642315.1 uncultured Candidatus Peribacteria bacterium
CTTTACGCCCAGTAATTCCGAGTAACGCTTGCACCTTCCGTCTTACCGCGGCTGCTGGCACGGAATTAGCCGGTGCTTTCTCCTGAGGTACCGTCAAGAATTTCGTCCCTCAGAACAGAAGTTTACAACAGAAACTGTCTTCATCCTTCACGCGGTGTCGCTCCGTCAGGCTTTCGCCCATTGCGGAAGATTCCTCACTGCTGCCTCCCGTAGGAGTATGGACCGTGTCTCAGTTCCATTCTGGCTGGTCGTCCTCTCAGACCAGCTACCCGTCATAGCCTTGGTAGGCCGTTACCCTACCAACAAGCTGATAGGCCGCAGGCCCCTCCCGGACCGCAAAAGCTTTACTCTCGCGAGACCATCCGGTATTAGCCCCGCTTTCGCGGGGTTATCCCTGAGTCCGGGGCAGGTTCCAACGTGTTACTCAGCCGTTTGCCGTGGGTCTAAACCCACTCGACTTGCATGTGTTAGGCGCACCGCTAGCGTTCACTCTGAGCCAGGATCAAACTCTTCAGAAGAAGAGTTTTGACCTTGGTTAAGGTCAAAAGAATTTCGAGGTTTTGAACTTCCGTACGCCGTGAGGCGCACGGAAACACTTCTCTACTCGGCGATGCTGTGAATGATCGCGGCTCCCGTCACGTCGCTTTGCGCCGGACGGCGGAGCTCCAAATTGCTCCTGCGTCCGCAGGATGCGGCGCGCAGAGCTTGAAAAGCATAGATGCCTCCGCGCGCAGGTCAAGGAGAAATCTCGGCGATTTTCCCTACATTCACACGTTCCCGCCGTGCAGGGTGGGGGAGGAGCCTGCTACGCTGACGGTCTCATGCGCATCGCGTACTGCGCCAACGTGCGGCTCCCGAGCGAACGCGCCCATGGGTATCAGATTGCCCGCGTGTGCGATGCGCTCGCGTCGCTCGGACACAGTGTGACGCTCTTTGCTCCACTGCGGCGCAATGCGATCACACAAGACTACACAACGTACTACGGCGCGCATCCGGATGTACGTGTGCGGTACCTCCCGGCATTCGATCACAATGCATTCCCGATTGGCACAGGGCTCCCCGGACTCTGGCTCTCTCAGTGGTCGCTCCGCCGCGCACTCCGCCGCGCACTCGCGGTCGGAACGTTCGATCTTCTCTACACGCGTGCGCCGGCGCTGTTGCCCCCGCTCCTCGCTACCGGCATACCGACTGTGCTCGAGCTGCACCAGATCCCCGTTCTTGGTCGTGGATCTCTCGTTGCCCTCTGTAAGCGCTGCACTCTCGTCGCGTGCCTCACGTCGCCTATGCGGGCGGAGCTTCTCGCGCTCGGCGTTCCGCCGGGGCGCGTGATCGTCGAGCCGGATGCCGTGGATCTTGCAATGTTCGCGGCGCCCGTCCCGGCGTTTCCCGACGTACGGTCAGCGCTCGCCATTCCGCAGGGAGTTCCTCTTGTTGGATACGCGGGGCAGCTCGTGTCCATGGGGCTCTCCAAGGGCGTGGAGGTGCTCTTGGCCGCTGCCGACATACTCGTGCGTGGTGGCAGCCCCGCGCACTTCACGATTGCCGGCGGGCCGGATGCGGAGCGCGAACGGCTCATCGAGCATCTTCCCCCGTCACTTCGCGGCAGAGTGCATTTCACCGGCGCACTTCCGCAGCGCGACATTCCCGCGCTCCTCAGGGCATGCGAGGTACTGGTCTATCCCGCGCCGCGTTCCCGGCATCCGTATTACCTGCGAGACACTTCACCGCTCAAGCTCTTCGAGTACATGGCGGCGGAGCGTCCGATCGTGTGCGCCAACCTGCCGCCGCTCGCCGATGTCGTCACGGCGGAGCATGTCACCTTTGCGATCCCCGGAGATCCGCGGAGTTTTGCCGATGGGATTGCAGAGGTGCTCGCGCATCCTCAGGAGGCGGCTGCGAAATCCGCCGCCGCACGGCGGCGTACAGAACGGTTCACGTGGGGGCAGCGCATGCAGCGCATCCTCTCTGCGCTCGAAAGAGCGTGAGTTTGCGCTTTCCAATTGCGGGACGGAAGGGCAGGATGGCGCTGTTCCATGCAGAGGAAACAGCGTTCCGCATCAGCGATTGCCGAGCTTGGCCACGTGCTACGCAGAGTGCGCATCCACCCGGGGTATTTCGTCATCCCGACTCTTTGCTCGATAGGCTCCGCCGCACTCGAGGGGGCGAGTGTAGGGCTCCTCATTCCCCTTTTGCAGGGATTCCTCGAGCGTGATTACACCTTTATCAAGGAGACGCCGGTGCTCGGTGATTTGCTTTCGCTACTCCCGCCGCAGTACCTCGGTACCGACAGGTCGCTCTTCGTGGTTCTCATCGGCGTGTATGTCATTGCAGTTTTCCTTAAGAACATCCTGCGTCTCGGCATGGACGTGTCGCTCGCGTTCATCGTCCAGCGTACGCTCCACCACCTGCGGAAAGTCCTCTTCTCCCGTTACCTGCGATTCGGCAAGGCGTTCTTCGACCGCATTCCCGTTGGTCACCACGCGACGGTGTTCGTCGAGTTCACCGAGAAGGCCCTCACACCGCTCCTCTCCCTGAGCACCACGGTAAATGCGTTCTTCTGCCTCATTGCGTACGTCGTCGTGATGGCGTTCATCTCGTGGGAAATCACCTTCTTCGCCGTTCCCGCGCTGGGGCTCCTCTACCTCGCGTCGCAGATCATCATCAAACGGATCGGCCGCATCTCGCAGGCGATGGCGAACGAATCCCGCTCACTCGGCAAGCAGGTGACGGAGATTCTCTCGGTCATTCCGCTCGTGAAAGCTTCCAATACCGAATTCTTCGAGCAGCACCGGTACACGGAGATCAGCGACACGCAGGCACGGCTCGGGTTCCGCATCCGCGTGCTGCAGTACGTTATCCGCCCGCTCCAGGAAATCACAGTGTTGCTCCTTGCCCTCCTCCTCTTTTCCGCGCTGCTCATGCTGCTCGTTTTCGACGATGCCGGCCGAGCCCCAGCGTTCCTCGTGTACTTCTATGTGGTGCTCAAGACTACGAACCACATGACCGCGCTCATGAATTTCCGCGGGCAGCTGGCGGATTCCACCGGCTCGCGGCATGCGGTGCTCGACGCGCTCTCCGACGACGGCAAGGGGTATGTGCCGGATGGCAGCAGCACGTTCAGCGGCATCAAAAAGGCCATCGAATTCCGTCGTCTCTCCTTTTCCTACGCCGATGGCACTCGTGCTCTCGATGACGTCGCATTCACTGTGGAACGAGGGAAGATGACGGCGATCGTCGGGCCCACGGGATCGGGCAAGACAACGGTAATCAACCTGCTTTTGCGGTTCTACGATGCTCCGCCGAATACCATTCTCATGGATGGGACGGACATCCGCGAATTCTCCGCGCATTCGCTCCGTGATCGCATGGCGCTCGTGAGCCAGGATGTGTTGCTGCTCCACGACACGCTGCGTCATAACATCACGTACGGCCTTAGCAATGTGCCGGAGGAACGCGTGTTCGATGCCGTGCGCCGTGCGCGTCTGGATGTGCTCGTCGCGCGGCTCCCGAAGGGCCTTGAGACCGTCATCGGCGACCGCGGCATCACGCTCTCCGGCGGAGAGAAGCAGCGCACCGCGATTGCGCGGGCGCTGCTGAAGGACGCAGACATTCTCATCTTGGACGAGGCGACGAGCGCGCTCGATTCCCGCACAGAAACGCTCATCAAGGAGGCGATCGACGAAGCAGTTTCCGGTAGGACGACGCTCGTAATCGCTCACCGGCTCTCCACCATTCAGCATGCGGACAGCATCGTCGTTCTGCAGGATGGCCGCTGCGTTGAGCAGGGGGCATTTAAGGAACTCGTCGAGCGCGGCGGCGTGTTTGCCGCCCTATGGGAGGCGCAACGGTTCGTGTGATAGAATTGCCTCTCCATTCAGAATTTTTGATTCTCCAGCTATTTTGACTATATTAATAAATTTGTGTACTATCACATTGTATGGTTCTCTCGGAACAGCCAAAAGATTCTCCTGATGCTCTCCGTGAGCGCGGCCGCCAGGCCGTCGCTCACCTCTCTGCGGCAGTGCGCGCGAATGCCGGGAACGCACTGGCTGCCGAGGGCGGTATGCCGATGGATCCGGAAGCTCTTCGCGCACATGTTGCGGCATTCGCCGAGTCGTATTCGCTTCTGAAAGAAAGCGAACCTGCCCTTGCGGCAGAAGGCCTGCGGCATCTCTGTGATGCCCTCCGTGCGACGGGTGGCCTGGTTCTCCTCCACGATTACCAGTACAGATCGGATGCCGGGTTCTACCCGGACCTCCTCCGGCTTGCCGGATCGCACGAGGATCCCGCGTTTGCGCAGCGTGCGCGGGTAACCCTTGGCGGTTGGCTCCGCAGGCATGCGAAGGATACGGGTGAGGCCGTTACCCTTCTTGCGCAGGAACTTCCGAGCCTCGCCGGCAATCCCGACCTCCGGTCCACAGCCGAATACGAAATGGCGATGGCGCAGAGCAAGATCGGCGATCAGGCAGCAGCAGCCCGCTGGATGGATGCGAGCGGCCGTTCGGCTGCGGAGGCGGGCAATGTGCACAAGGGAAGGATGACGCGCGGAGCGGCGGCGACCATGCTCATGGAGGCGGATCCAGAGGCGGCCCGCAGCGCGTCTCTCTCGCTCCTGGCGGAGCTCGAGCGGGCAGCGGCCGAGGGATCCCCGGAGCAGCAGGAAGATACGCGGAGGTGGATCCTCAACATGCAGTACGTTCTCGCATGCGCGGCGGAGAAAGCCGGCGATGCAGCGGAGCTCCGCGCACGCTTGGAGGCGATTGATGTGCCGGAGTACATCCAGCGCGGCTGGATTACCGCCGAGCAGATTGCCGCCCTCCGGGATGGTCTGGCTGCGCTGGAAACGGCGCGAGGCGGCGCATGAAATCCTCCCGGAAACCATAGCCAGAAGCCGGAGTTGGTATATGCTGGCCATCGTCCATGGACTGGTCTTCGCTTTCCATCCTCGTCACCGGCGGTACCGGCTCGTTCGGCAAGGCATTCGCGCGTCTCGTGCTCGACGAGTGCAAGCCGCACAAGCTCATCATCTTCAGCCGCGACGAGCTCAAGCAGCACGAGATGCGCACGGGCGAGGGGTTCGATGGCCCGCGGTTGCGCTACTTCATCGGCGATGTACGCGATCACGACCGTCTTGTGCGTGCGATGCACGGCGTGGATATCGTCGTTCACGCCGCGGCGCTCAAGCACGTGCCGGCTTGCGAGTACAACCCCATTGAAGCGGTGAAGACCAACATCCACGGCGCTAGTAACATCATCAACGCGGCACTCGATGCCGGCGTGAAGAAGGTGCTTGCCCTCAGCACAGACAAGGCGGTGAATCCCGTGAACCTTTACGGCGCAACCAAGCTGGTTGCGGAGAAGCTCTTCGTGCAGGGCAACGCATACAGCGGCGAGGGCGGCACGCGTTTCTCCTGCGTGCGTTACGGCAACGTGGTGGGGAGCCGCGGCAGCGTGATCCCGCTTTTCCTCAAGCAGCGTTCCACCGGCACGGTGACGCTCACCGATGAGCGCATGACGCGTTTCTGGCTCACCCTGGAGCAGGGCGTGCGTTTCGTCATTCGCTGCATCGAGTGCATGGGCGGCGGCGAAGTGTTCGTGCCGAAAATTCCGAGCATGAAAATCACTGATCTCAAAGAGGCAGTGGCACCCGGGTGTGCGGTGAAGATCGTCGGTATCCGTCCTGGCGAAAAGCTCCACGAGGTACTCATCTCCGATGACGAGGTTCGTCACACTGCGGAGCTCCAAGACATGTTCGTCATTCATCCGGAGCTTGCGTCCTGGGGGGATGTGAAGGACCACAAGGGCAAGCCGCTCCCGGAGGGATTCCGGTACACGAGCGATACGAATACGGAGTGGCTTACCGTGGAGCAGCTCAGGGCAATGCTCTAGTGATTCTCACGTGAGCCGCCTGAAGCCCTGTTGTGCGATGCCGCCTTTTAGCTGTTTCTCCACGGTGCCTTCCGTGATTGCTTGTACTATAAGGGGGAACACCTCGCTGATCGCGGCGAGGTACTCGGCGACGTGTCCATCAGTGTGGGCATAGGTGGTGTAGAGCGAGGAGAGCGCGAGGAACCCCCGTTCGAGCATGAGCTGCGTGAAGAGTGTTCTCGGTGCCTGACCCAACTTGGATTCAATTTCAAAATGGCTGAGCGGCTCGATGCCGGAAACGTGAATCGGGAGGCCTGCCCTGCTCGCACTACGCCGCCAACCTTCCTGCACAAGCTTGCCGATATGCACGAGGTGTTCGTGTACATTCTTCGCTTGGAATTTGCGAATGGTGGCCAGTGCCGCGGAAGGCCCGATGCGTTCCGTCCAGTTTGTGGAGCTGATGAACGTATCTTGTGCCGCCTGCATCACATTTGATCTGCCGATGATGGCGGCGATGGGATAACCATTCCCAATTGCTTTGGCGAAGACGGCGATATCTGGCTCGACGTCGAGGATGAGGTGTGCGCCGCCGCACGCAAGCCGGAGCCCCGATGTCACTTCGTCGAAGACGAGCACGGCACCGGTCTCGGTTGCGAGCGCCCGTATTTGCTTGAGGAAATCGTTCTCTGGTCCGCGTTCCCGCAATGGTTCCATCACGATGGCGGCCAGTTCCTTTCCGTGCTTCGCGATGATCGCCTTGAGTTCCTCTATCTCGTTATAGCGGAACGGCAACATCGTGCCCATGAGTCCGCGCGGCACGCCCTTGGGCTCCAATCCTGGGAGCAGGTGACCGTCCAACACGTCGTCCTCCGCGAGGTTCGCCGACAGATACCAGTCGTGCCAGCCGTGGTAGCCGCAGAATGCAATCTTCTCCTTTCCGCGGAATGCGCGCGCAATCCGGATGGCGACGGCCATGGCCTCGCCGCCGCCGCGCGCGTACCGCACTTGGGACGCCCAGGGGTGCAGCGAGCACAGGAGTTCCGCCAATTCCACCTCCTCCGGGCAGTTGAGCGTTGAGGCTGTGCCAGCATCAATGGCTTTCCGTACGGCGGCATCTACATCAGGGTCAGCGGCGCCAAGCACGCATGCTCCGATGCCGTTGATGCCCATATCTATGTAGTGCTGGCCGTCCAAGTCCCATACTTCGACTCCTTTTGTCCTGCTGTAGTAACTCGGCCACTGATCCGGCAAGTGCAACTCCGGCCTCTTACTTAAGAGCTGCGTTCCGCCGGGGATGATGACCTTTGCCCTGCGGTAAAGATCTTGGCCCGTTCCCATATGAGTGCAGTGTATCCGAGGTTTTCTATCCTGCACGAATATCAGGCGGTTTTCCCCTGGTATTTGGCCCACGCGTTCTTCGGCAGGAGCACCTCGCCGTAGGAGGATGGTTCGCCCCATAGATTGTCTTTCCACCACTTGCCGTTCTCGATCCGCCACACCCGCGGGTCGCGGAACGCATCCGCGATGTGGAAGAATTCCTCCTCGCCCATGCCAGTCATGGAGAGGAAGTACCGGAGAGACTTTTGGGGAATGACGTGATCGTATTTCCGCACGAGCTCGATGCCCTCCTCGCGTGTCATCGTCCCCAGTCGTATGTCCTTGGAGGTGTGGTCGGTGCACCGGCCGTAGCCGAACTTCACAAACTTCAACCAATCCTTGATGCCGTTCTCGTGGATGTCATCCACGTTCGAGGTGCGACGGTACGTACGCTCGAAAGCCTCCTCGCTGGCTTGGAATCCGTACTTCTTCATGTTTTCAGCGTTGGCGTTGCCGTCCCAGTAGAGGTAGACACCCAGGAAGACCCCGCGCACGCCCACACGAGCGATTTCCTCGTCCGTCGGGAACTTGGCCCAGAGCAGATCCTTCTCCGCGAGTCCTTCCTTCCCGACAAAATCGAACCAGTCATACCCCCGGAGCGAGCTCTCCTTGCGATCGCGCGCGGTGAACTCCGGCCGGTCCGCGAAGTCGTACTGTCCGGCGAGATCGAGGAAGCCGTGTTCCCCGTAGACCACGAGCGGAATGTTGAACTGCACCGCGACACGGAAAGGCACAGTCCACACACCGCAGTGGAAGTGCCAGCTCATGTCGCCGAGCATCTTGAAGCCAGCACGGTTCATGCGGCGACATGTCTCAAGCCCAGGCGTGAAGATGTAGTGATCCACGCCGAATGCGCGGCTGATATTGCGCAGGTTCTTTTCTCCGGTCTCCGTGTAATTGTGCGTGTAGTAAGTGACGAGGAGTGGGTTCAGCTTAAGTTTTTCTTTGATGTACCACACTTGAAAGTGGCTGTCTTTTCCGCCGCTCACCGGCACAATGCAGTCGTAATTGCCGCCGTCTTTTTTTTGGTACGAGAGGAGGAGCTGCTGCACCTCCTTTTCCCGTTCGGCCCAATCTATCTGTTTTTTCTCTTCGTTCACGATGCATCCGCTGCACACGCCATCTTCTCGCATTGACAGATTCACGGCAATGATGGGGTACGTACACCGTTTGCAGTACTGCATGGGTTTCAGCGTGGAGAGTGCAGCTCGAGTCTACTTCTGGAGTGTGTCTTTCAACAATGAGGAACTGAGAAAATATTACAGACGGACGTCAATTCCGGCGGACCGCATTTCCTGTTTTGCCTTCATCACGCTTTGTTCCGAGAAGTGGAAGATATTCGCTGCTGCGACTGCAGATGCTTCCCCCTCTCTGAGCCCCGCAACAAAATCGGAAAACTTCCCCACCCCTCCGAGCGCGATGACCGGAATAGAGACCGCTTCGGCAACTTCTCGGATGAGGGGGAGATCGTATCCTGTCCCCGTTCCGTCACGGTCGATGGACTGAAGAAGGATTTCGCCGGCTCCCCGCTGTTCCGCCTCCCGCGCCCATGCAACAGGAGTGAGCCCCGTCGGCTCTCTTCCGAAATGTTTGTAGACCTCGCACGCTCTGGTCTGCGGATCACGCTTCACATCCATACAAACCACGATGCACTGGTTGCCGAAGGCCTCCGCGGCCTGTTCGATGAACGCTGGGTCTTCCAGCGCCTGTGTGTTGATGCTCACTTTGTCCGCGCCGTTCTTCAGCCGCACGCGGATATCCTCGATGGTCCGAATCTTGCCGCCGACGGTGAGCGGGATCATGCACTTTTCGGACACAAAGCGAATGACGGAAACCACGTCGTTCGTCATGGTCGCAGGGATATCTTTGTGCGAGCTCGTCGTGCCGATGACGTTCATCGTCTCGCGGAAGTCGTGCGTGTTGCCGCGGTTGATGTCGAGGTAGATGAGTTCATCCGCCTTCCATGCGGTGTATCGCTCCACTTGCCCCAGTGGGTCGCCCGTGTGCTGGTGGAAGGTGAAGGTACGGCTACGCACGAGAATGCCATTTTTGAGCAGAAGCACGGGGATGAGACGGGGCTTAAGCATCAGAGCGCAAGGAAGTTTCGGAAGATCCTGAGTCCGTCATCGTGACTCTTCTCCGGGTGGAACTGCGCGCCGCAAATGTTGCCGGATTCCAGGAGTGCGACGATCTCGGTGCCGTACTCTGCCACCCCGGCGATCACGCCGCGATCCGATGGGAGGAAGCAGTAACTGTGTACGAAGTAGAAGATTGGTGTTTGCGTGAACCCCTGCGCAATAGGGTGCGCCCCCGTCACACACACGTCGTTCCAGCCGATGTGCGGCAGTCGGAGCTTCGACTGCGACGTATCAATCCGGCGCACGGATCCCGGAACGAACCCCAGCCCTGCGTGATAACCATGCTCGAACCCCTCGCTTGCCAGGAGTTGCATGCCGAGGCAGATGCCGAGGATCGGTTTCTGCTTCCCAATCACTTCGCTTTGGAGCAGTGGCACGAGCCCGCGTCCAGTGAGACCGCGCATCCCCTCGCCAAAACTACCGACTCCCGGGAGGATGAGGTGGGTTGCAGCAGCGATAGTCTCTGGATCGCTCGTGATGTGCACGGGCACGGACAACCGGGCAACAGCGTTACGGACCGAAGTGAGGTTTCCGACGCCGTAATCAATGATCGCGACGGATGGGGATATGGCCACGGCGGCACGATACAAAAAAGCGAGAGAACGAGACAGTGGAATCAGTGCAAATCCTGTTTGAGTGTCCGAGTATCCCTGATAGCATCCCGCTCCGTATGATTACTCTGCAACCGTTCGTTTCGCGGGAGATCCCGCTCGCGGAGCTCCCACAGTGGTCCCCGTGGCCAGTGCGGCTGCTCGGTCTTGCGGAGTGGAAGGATCAGAAGCGCGATACGGCGAAGGTGGACCGCGAGTACGACAAGGATGAGTATCTGCGCTGCCTGAACTTCAAGAAGGAAAATCCGAATGCTATGCCCGATGAAGTGCGCGCACACGAATTCCGGCTTCCGCGAACACCATTCTGCGTCTCACAAAAAAACAAGCTCTTCGAGCTCCCTGCCGAACAGGTCATACCGGTGGACAATGCTGTGCTGCTCGACGCGCTGCAACCGCATATGGACAGCATTGATACGGTGGTGGAATTGGGATGCGGGTATGGCTACAACCTGTGGGAATTGCGTCGCCATTTCCCGGAAAAGCAATTCCTCGGAGGTGACTACTCGCCGAATGCTGTCGCGCTCGCGGGCATGCTGTATGAGGATTGCCCGAATATGTTCATTGAGACTTTCAATTTCTACGACAATTCCTTCCCGATGCTAGAGCGCTGTCCCAAGGGGTCCAATGTTCTGGTCTTCACCCGGCATGCTACGGAACAGCTCCCAACCGCCCGGAACGTGTTCGCGACGCTCGCGCAGCATTTTGATCGCATCCGGGTGGGTGTTCATCTCGAAGTCGGGTTCGACAACTACGGCGACTCGCTCCTAGATCTCCTCCGCAAGCGTTATGTCGTTGTCAACGACTATAACCGCGACATCGTCAGCCTGCTCCAGGCACGGACGGACATTGAAGTTCTTGTGAATGAATCTGATGTGTACGGGGTGAATCCCCTCAATCCATCAACGCACCTGGTCTGGAGGCCAAAGTAAGCCATTTCGCTGTTTTACGGGCGATACAGGGCGCAAGGAAGCGCCTGGCAAAACGGGCATTTTGCGCGAAAGATACCGAAAGCGTGGTAGCATTCGCTCCTCTACAATTTCCTTTGTATGGCTGCGGTTCCCGCCAATTCCCATGCAGAAACCGTTACAGGCTTGTCCATCTTTCTGCGGGAGCTCGTGGAAACAGATGCTTCCGAGGCGTACGCGGCATGGCTCAACGATCCCAAGGTGAATCGATGGCTCGAGACGCGCCGTGTTACTGTTCCCGAGCTGCGTTCCTACATCCGCGCCAAGCGTGAGAACCCCGATGCACTTCTCCTTGGTATTTTCTGGAAGCAAACCGGCCAGCATATCGGCAATATCAAACTCGAACCGATTGATCGCAAGAACCGTGAAGCGACGATTGGCATTCTCGTCGGTGAGCAGAACTTTTGGGGGAAGGGCGTTGCCACTGAGGCGACGAATCTTGCCGTGGCGTACGCGTTCTCCGCTCTCGGCATGCGGGCCGTCACGCTCGGCGTGATCCCAGAGAATAAACCCGCTATCCGCGTGTACGAAAAATGCGGATTCAGGCGAGTGCGCATTGATCCGAAGGTGATGGATCACGACGGCGTGCTCTATGATCGCTGGGTTTACCGCAAAGAAGCCCAATGATTTCTCTCGCGCTCCACGGCGGCACTCCTGTTCGCGAGACCCTTCTCCCCTACGCGCACCAATCCGTAAGCGAGGAGGACATCGCGGTCGTCGGTGCGGTGCTGCGGTCGGACTGGTGGACCACAGGGCCCGTCGTACAGGAATTTGAGCGGGCATTTGCCGCGTTCACAGGTGCCAAGGAGGCTGTTGCCGTGAGCAACGGCACGGCCGCACTTCATACCGCTCTTTACGGGGCGGGCATCGGTCCAGGTGATGAGGTAATCGTTCCACCAATGACCTTCGCCGCTTCGGCGAACGCCGCTGTGTTTCTTGGGGCAAAACCTGTTTTCGCCGATTGCGATCCGCAGACGCTGCTCCTCGATCCCGCGCAGGTTGAACAGCACATTACAGAGAGAACCAAGGCGATCGTCGCCGTGGACTACGCGGGGCAACCGTGCGATTACGATGCCCTCCGCGCCATCGCGCGGCATCACGAGTTGCCGATCATCGCCGATGCTTGCCATGCGCTCGGCGCGACCGACTGTGGTCGCCCCGTCGGCTCTCTGGCGGACATGAGCACTTTCAGTTTCCACCCCGTGAAGCCGCTCGCGACAGGCGAGGGTGGCATGGTCACGACGGATGATTCCGAGGTCGCGGCGCGCATGCGCCGGTTCCGCAACCACTGCTTGACCACAGACCATCGCGAGCGGCAGGAGGGGGGAGCGTGGTTTTACGAAGTCATGGATCTGGGTTACAACTACCGGCTCACAGATATCCAATGTGCGCTGGGCTTGAGCCAGCTCAAGCGCGTTCCCGAGCGGACGAAGCGACGACAGGAGATCGCGCGAAAGTACGATGTTGTTCTAAGCGATATGGCTGGGGCGCGCCCCCTCGCAGTCCGGCCAGGCGCGACGCACGCGTATCACCTCTATGTTGTTCAGCTTGAGCTGGAGCATCTGGCGGCCGATCGCGAAGAAATCTTCCGCGCACTGCGCGCAGAGAATATCGGCGTGAACGTGCACTACATTCCTGTGCATTTGCATCCATACTACCGCAAGACCTTCGGCACGCGAGAGGGGCTCTGCTCGGTCGCGGAGCGCGCGTACGAGTGCATCATGTCGCTTCCCATCTTCGCCGCAATGAACGATCAAGACGTGGAAGATGTTATCGAGGCCTTGAAGAAGGTACTTCCTTACTACGCCAAGCGATGAGTTCCCGCCGTATCTTGGTGATCGGCGGCGGATCCATCGGCACGCGGCACACGCGCAACCTCCTCGCGCGCACCGCCGGGGATGTGATGGTGGTGGATCCGGACAGTGCGCGGCGCGAAGCGCTCGCGGATGAGCTGCACGTGCGGATAGGGGCGAACGCCGATGCTGCACTCACTGCTTTCAGGCCGGATATCGTCTTCGTCTGTTCTCCGACTGCTCTCCATGTGACGCAGGCAATCAAAGCCGTGGATAGCGGCGCGCACGTCTTCATCGAGAAACCTTTGAGTCACTCCATAGAAGGTGTGGAGGAGCTGCGCCAAAAAGCGCTGGAGAGAAAGCGCACCGTGATGGTGGGTTGCAACATGCGCTTCCATCCTGGCTTGAAGGAGGTGAAACGCCTGCTCGATGCGGGGGTAATCGGCACGCCCGTGGCTGCGCGCATTGTGTATGGCGGGTATTTGCCGAACTGGCGGCCGCAGCAGGATTACCGGCAGAGTTACAGTGCTTCCGTGGAACAAGGCGGAGTGGTATTGGACTGCATTCACGAGATAGATCTCGCTCTCTGGGAATTCGGGCTGGCTACTGTGACCGCATCGAAGGTGCTCCCTGCCACCAAAATCGGTCTTTCAACCGATGGCGAGGCGGAAATCTTCTTGCGGCACACAGGCGGAGCCGAGAGTCACATTCATTTAAGTTTCATGGAGGAACAATTCCAGCGTAGCCAGCACGTCACAGGCACAGTTGGTTCGCTCTCGTGGGATTTCACACGTGGGGCTGTGGAGTGGCGCGAAAAGGACGGTGCGCTCGTTGAAATCATCCGGCAGCCCGCGGGATGGGAGCCGAACCAGATGTACATGGAGGAACTCGACCACTTCTTGAACGCCGTCGAGACGGAATCCACTCCGATGGGTTCCCTCAATGAAGCTCTGGCGGCGCTCCAGATTGCGCTAACCGTTCGAGGCACATGAAGCATGTTGCCATTATTCAAGGGCGCATGAGCTCGCGGCGGCTGCCAGGGAAGATCCTGATGGATATTGCCGGTTCCCCCCTTCTCGCCCATGTCATCCGTCGCGCTGAGGCCGCAGAGATTTTCGACACCGTGGTGTTCGCCACGAGTACTGATCCCGCGGATGACCCGGTGGCGGCGTACTGCGCCACGAACGGGTATGCGTGCTTCCGAGGGGATTTGAACGATGTTTTGGAACGGTACTATCAAGCAGCGAAAGCCTATTGTGCGGGCATAATCACGCGTCTCACGGCGGACTGTCCGCTCCTCGATCCCGCCGTGATCCGTACCGTGGCACAGGTGTTCGATCCCACTCACCATGACTACGTGAGCAATGCCATCGAGCGGACGTACCCTGATGGACTGGATACCGAGGTTTTCTCCATAACCGCCCTCACACGTGCCCGCAACGAAGCCAAATTGCCATCGGAACGGGAACACGTCACGCCGTACATCCACAAGCATCCGGAGTTCTTCCGTATCAAGCATGTTACGCAGCAACAAGATCTCTCCGCTTTCCGCTGGACAGTGGATGAGCCGCGGGATCTCGAGTTCGTGCGGGCGGTTTTCGCGGAACTCAAAGAGGGTATCTTCGGGCAGGAGGAAGTGCTTGCACTCCTCGCGCGCAAGCCGGAACTCAAGAGTATCAACGCTGATATCGCTTGCAATGAGGGGTACCGCAAATCCTTGCGCGAAGATTTGCCCCCCCTGTCGCCATGAAGATACTCATCCGCGCCGATTCAAGTGCCGTGATCGGCACGGGACATGTTATGCGTTGCATTGCACTCGCACAGGCATTGCAGGATGCAGGTGCCACTCCGGTGTTTGTCATGGCGGCGTCCTCTTCTCTCGCGGATCGCGTCGCGTCGGAGCGCATCGCAGTGTTGCGGCACGATGCCCTACCTGGTTCTTTGCAGGATGCGGAATTGGTGTTGCGGTGGGCACGGAAACAGCATGCACAGTGGGTCGTTCTCGATGGATACCATTTCGATGCTCAGTACCAGCGGCATCTCCGCCAATCCGGGCTGCGGGTTCTCTGTGTTGATGACTACAGTCATTTGGATGCGTATGACGCGGATCTGCTGTTGAACCAGAATCTCCTTGCCGATGGCGCGACAATGTACAGCGGGAAGACGGGCAGTGCCCGTCTGCTCCTCGGACCGGAGTTTGTCCTGCTCCGGCGCGAATTCATGCGTCTGCGCGAGTGGCGGCGCACCGTGCGCGTCCGCGCGACGAATGTCCTCATCACTCTGGGGGGTGCCGATGCATTGAATATGACATGCAAGGTGCTGGAGGCGCTGGCGCGCATCCCGAATGCACTTTCAGTCCGTGTTGTTGTTGGTTCTGCGAACCAGCATGTTCCGCTTGTAGAGCGGGCGGCGCAGATGTCACCGCATGATGTGACGTTACTCCACGGGATACGTGATATGCCACAGCACATGCAGTGGGCGGACATCGCAGTATGCGCTGCTGGCAGCACTGTGTGGGAAATACTCTTTCTGCAACTTCCTGTGATCGTCGGCGTTCTCGCTGAGAATCAGTTTGGTATTGCGCAAGTGCTGGGGCAGCGCGGGCTTGCGGTCAACGTTGGCTGGTATACTGCGTGCGGTCCGATGGAACTTACGAACCACGTACAAGAATTACTGTCTTCCCATGCAGTGCGAACCCGGCTTGCCCGTGATGGCAGAGCGCTGGTGGATGGTCAAGGAGCGCAGCGTGTCGCGGAACTCATGCGGTAGAATGCTCTTTCTATGGCAGAGTGTTCCCTCCAACTCCGGCCCGTTACCGTGGATGATGCGCGTCTGCTGTGGAAGTGGGCGAACGATCCGGTGACACGTGCAGTATCGTTCCAGTCCGATCCAATTCCCTGGGCGGATCACCAGCGATGGCTTGCAGCAAGGTTAACGGATACGCACTGCGTGTTTTGGCTGGCTCTTGATGCCAGTGGGCAGCCGGTCGGGCAGGTACGGTTCGATTGTGTCCGGGAAACTGCGACAATATCAATAAGCATTGCCCCTGCACACAGGGGCCAAGGATTTGGGAGTGCGCTCATACAACTTGCGAGCAGCCGTCTCTTCTTGGAAACGGGCGTGCAGGTTATCTATGCTTTCGTGAAACCGGAGAACGCGGCATCAGTTTCTGCATTCCGCCAGTGCGGATACCGTGAGGAGAAACGTGTTTCGAAAAGTGAGGAGAACGCGCTGTTTTTTGTTCTTCGGAAGGATACGCTGTTGCTGTGAATTCCACGGTTTCCATTGCCGGTAGACGTGTTGGGCCGGGACAACCTGTCTACATCATCGCCGAGATGTCTGCGAACCACGGGCAGGATTTCAACCAGGCGATCCGGATCATCCATGCGATGAAAGAAGCGGGGGCTGATGCAGTCAAACTTCAAACGTACACGCCGGATACGATGACGCTTAAGAGCGACCGTCCTGAGTTTCGCATTGGCGCGGGCACGGTATGGGAAGGGAAGACGCTCTATGAGCTCTATGGCGAGGCATGCACGCCCTGGGAATGGCAGCCAAAACTTAAGGAGAAAGCCGAGGAACTCGGCATGCATTGTTACTCCACCCCTTTCGATGCGAGCGCCGTGGATTTTTTGGAGAGCATGGATGTGCCGGCGTACAAGATCGCATCATTCGAGCTCACCGATCTCCCACTCATCGCGTATGTGGCAAGGCGAGGGAAGCCCCTCGTCATTTCGACCGGCATGGGCACAGCCGAAGAGATTCAGGGTGCGGTGGATTGTGCACGTGGCGCTGGCAACAACCAGATCATCCTGCTCAAGTGCACGAGCGCGTATCCCGCCATGCCCGAAGAGATGAACCTGCGCACGATTCCCGACATGGCACAGCGTTTCAGCGTTCCTGTCGGGCTCTCGGATCACTCACTGGAGTTATCCGTTCCCATCGCTGCGGTAAGTTTAGGAGCTTGCGTCATCGAGAAGCATTTCTGTCTCTCTCGGAAGGAGCGGGGGCCCGATACTGCTTTTTCGCTTGATCCGCAGGAATTCCGCGCGATGGTGGATGCGGTGCGGATGGCAGAGAAAGCTTTGGGCCATGTGTCCTACGAGATGAGCGCGAAGGAGCAGGCTAGCCGCGTATTCCGCCGTTCTCTGTTTGCCGTGCGCGATATCGCCGCCGGTGAAGCGTTCACGCATGAAAACGTGCGCGTCATTCGGCCGGCCCATGGGCTCCCCCCTTCGGCTCTGCAGGGCGTACTCGGCAAGAAAGCCTCGTGCGCCATTGAACGTGGCACGCCTCTCTCCGCCGATTTGATCCGCTAGTTCCGCCATGCAGCCGTTCAATGTGGTCATCAAAGGCTTCGACTGGTCTGTGGGCAAGCGCATTTTGGAACGCACATTTGGCGGGTATCGTGTCGGACTCGCCATTTCCATCCTCAATAACCAAAGCGATGTTCCGAGTCTCGGCGCGGCCGAGCATCAGTGGATCGATGCCGCCGCGTTGCGCCGTGGCGAGATTGATGTTGACTGGAACATGCTGGATCCGTTGGACGCAGCACTTATCGAGGAGATGCGCGACACGGAGGCAGTTGCCATGGAAATGATCTCGCGCTTTGAACAGAAAAGCACGATTGGATACTCCGAGCGGCAGCGCATGTACTTGCGGTACTTGCGGTACTGGAATCATGTGCTTGTGCACCGAGGAGTCAATCTCTTTCTCCTGAGCCATGTACCGCATCAGGTGTATGACAACGTACTCTACGATTTGTGTAAAGCACGCGGTATCCCTGTGCTCTTTCTGCATCCCGGACCGGTGCGGGATACCCTCTATGTTCATGACGATTGGAAGGCATCTGCCGGTGAGATACCGCATGTGCTTGAGCAACTGCGCCGCGAGTATGCCGGAGTTCCCCCAGAGAGCATCCCGCTGAGTTCCAAATTCGAGATGTGCTACCAGGCGCAAATTCAAGATCGGCCCGATCCGCCTTGGTACATAGACATTCAGGATTCCACGGCTTCACGCCGGCATGTGTGCAGACGATGGCTCAAGCAGGCCTATGATCTCCTGCGCCGCCGGCCTTGGTATTTGCTGCGGCAGGTTGTTTCACCATTCTTCTGGCAGCGAAAAATGCGGCAGTGGCGCACTATTAATCTGTACCACAAGCTGACCGATGTGTTCGACCCCACGCAGCCGTACGTCTTCGTACCGCTACACTATCAGCCCGAGGCATCCACCTCGCCACTCGGGGGAGTATTCACGAACCAGCTACTTATGGTGCAGCTGCTCGCGGCCTGTTTGCCGGATGGTATCCGAATCTACATCAAGGAAAATCCGTACCAGAAGGAAGTTGGCCGCGAAGAGCACTTCTATCGGGATCTACACGATATCCGGTCGGTGCGTTTCATGCCGAAGAATTTAGACAGTGCGGTACTCATCGGCCAAGCCGTGGCGGTTGCCACTGTCACCGGTACCGCGGGTTTCGAGGCGATTTTCCGCGGGAAGCCAGTGTTACTCTTCGGTCATGTGAGTCACCAGTATGCGCCGGGCGTGTTTCCCGTTCATTCCAAAGAGGATTGTGCCCGCGCCGTAGACCAAATTCTGCGGCACGGCGTTCGTCCTACGCATTACGATGCCCGTCTCTTTCTCAAGGCCATGGAGACAGTGAGTATTGAGGGGTACTTCGGTCGTTACTACGACACCTATACCACGCTTTCGGAAGAGCAGAATGTTGCGAATATTTCCGATGCACTCCGTGAGAGGCTGTCTGTTCTCCCCTGAAATTTATGCTCTGCTTTACCCTCGGCACGCGGCCGGAGATCATCAAGCTCGCCCCGCTCATCCGGCGGGCTGCTGCGCGAAATATTCCTTTTACACTCATCCACACCGGGCAGCACTACGATGAGTTGCTCGACCGCGTGTTCTTCCGGGAGCTGGCGCTCCCCGAGCCGCATACTAATTTGCATGCCGCGGCGCCGACGCACGGACGCATGCTCGCGGCGATGTTCACCGGTCTGGAAGATCTGTGGGCGAAGGAGCGGCCTTCCGTGGTGATTGCCGAGGGCGACACGAACAGCGTGTTCGCCGCCGCCTTCATTGCCCGGTGTCTTGGGGTTCCCTTTGCCCATGTGGAGGCCGGGCTGCGCAGCGACGACTGGACGATGCCCGAAGAGGTGAACCGCGTCCTTGCCGATCGCATCTCCGATCGCCTGTATGCTCCGACCGATTCCCAGAAGGATCGGCTGCTCGCCGAAGGTATTGCCGAGAGCAACATCCTCATCACGGGGAATACCATCGCCGATGCCGTCACGGAGCACTTGCGTATCGCGAAAGACGCAGTACTCCCTCCAGCGCTTGCCGATGCCGTTACCAGGAATTTTGCGCCGATCACGCTCCATCGGCCCGCTCTCGTGGATGATCCGGCGAGGCTTTCCTCCGTTCTCGCCGCCATCGATGCGGCACTTGGCGCGGCAGGCATCAGCGGAATATTTCTCGTGCATCCGCGGACGCGGAAGCATCTTTCCGGTACGCGCGCATTCCGTGCGGTCCAACTGCATGAACCTGTCGGGTACCTTGCCATGCTTTCTCTGCTTTCCCGTGCGAAACTCGTCATCACGGATTCCGGCGGTCTGCAGGAGGAGGCTGCTCTTCTCCATGTGCCGTGCGTCACTGTTCGCGAGAATACGGAGCGGCCGGAAACGCTCCGCGCGGGCGGCAATCGGATCGTCGGGCTCGACCCGGCAAGTGTCCAAGAGGGCATTGAGCAGGCCATCGGCACACCGGTTTCCTGGAAACCGCTCTATACGGTGGAACATCCTGCCGATGCGATAATGGACGACCTCGTTTCCCGCTACGCATGAAGATTCTCATGACCACCGACACGTACCTGCCGAGGATTGGCGGCGGGCAGTACCACGTGCACTACCTCGCGCGGGCGCTTCGCGGGCTCGGGCATGATGTTGCACTCTGCACGTTTGAACGAGATGCGTCACCGGATGATCCGGATGGGTTCGTCACCCACATCGCGTACCGGGGAATATCCTCCATGCCCCGTGCGTTCTTTGCGCTCTGGCGGCTTGCCCGCGGGGCCGACATCATCCATGCACACTACAGCTATCGCCTTGCATTCCTCGTATCGCTCGTCGCGCTGCTCAAACGCATCCCGTTCGTTGTCACTCAGCATGGTTTGGGGCTTATCCCCCAAGTCGGTGCTCCGTGGTACTACGACTGGGTGTTCTATTTCTGGCGATGGTGGGTGATGAAAATCGCCCGCGCCGTAATTTCCACGAGCGAGGATATGTCCGTCGAGATCCGTGCATGCGGGTTTGGGAAGAAGATCATCGCCATTCCCAACGGGTTCGATGCGGACCACTTCCGTCCGCTCCAGCGGCCGGCAGGGGAGCCTGTGCTGCTTACGGTGCGGCGGCTCGTCGCGAAAACCGGTATCCAGTACCTAGTGCAGGCGCTCCCGTTCCTGCGGGGAAAGTTCCCGTCACTGCGGTTCGTTTGCATAGGCGGTGGCAGGCTGGAGGAACGCATCCGTGCGCTCGCCAGAGATCTCGGTGTTGCCGAGTGCATTGAGTTCGTCGGGCCGGTCGGCCACCAGGAGCTCCTGCAGCACTTCGCCAAGGCGCATGTCGTGGTGTTCCCTTCCACTGCCGAGTCCACCAGCCTTTCGTGCATCGAGGCCATGGCGGTGCAGAGGCCGGTTGTCGCGAGCCGCGTCGGCGGGCTCATCGAACTCCTCGGCGAGCATGGGGAACGCGGGACGCTCCTGGAACTCACAGATGGGGAACACAGTGATTACGATGCGCCGTTCACGCTGCCCGAAGAACGCATCCGCCGCCTTGCCGATGCTATCGGCAGCGTGCTCATGCACTATGACGATGCTTGGCGGAAAGCGGAGGAAGCCGCAGCGTACGTACGGGAACGGTACAACTGGACGCACATCGCCAAGCGGACGGCTGCGGAGGCGTATAAAAATGCCTGCGTTCATTGACAATCATGAATATCAGTTGTTCAATGCGATTATCTTCCCCAAAAGGTTTATGGCAAAAGCAGAACGTGTAGATGGCCAGCTTCCGGAAGGCACTGCTCAGGAAGCGCAGGCTGCGATTGATACCAGAGTCGTCCCGGCCATGTCCGATGCTGTCCGGCGGCATGGAGTGACTTTGGGGCTTACAGCGCCGGATTTCCGCCGTGTATCCCCTGGCACTGACGCGAATGGGAAACCTGTTGAGCGCCGGTCAACGTTCGGGGAGTAATGTGGTTGTAATCACAGCACTGACCTCTCGTTTGTTCTGCGCGCGATGTTCCTGAAGAAGGACATGGTGAGGTCACGGTCCGATGCCGTAATTTTTCTCTGGAGGATTTGCACGGCGCTTCGTGGCTCACAGCGCAGGCCGTACGTCTCAAAGAGTTCCTTGAGCGGAATGTTCATGGTTTCCCCTTTGCTCCTGTTCGTCATCTCCACGAACGTGTCGATCGCGGGGCTCTGTGCCATAGGGATGCGATGGAGATCCGTCGTGAATGCAGCAATGAACTGTTTTGTAATCACGCCCTCACCCCGGATGTAGTTGGTGCAGTAGGCTGCGAGGGGGAGCGGCAAAATGCACGTGAACAGGCGGTGTTCGCGCTGCCATGGTGCGAAGAGCGCACTGAATCGCTCGTCCCGGAGCTCGATCGTCTCCCGGCCTTCCTGATACACGTACACCTCTTCCCCGGTATCGAGGATAAGTGATTGTGGAAATTCCCGGAGAAGCTTGCGTTGCACTATTGTTTTTACGGCCATGAGCTGGCGCGGGACTTCCCACTGTTCGCTGCTCCCGAGGTGAGCCGAAAGGATCGCGAGGAACTGGCGCAGGGAATCTGAGAACTTCTGCAGTGCCTCCTCGCACCGTTCCTGCAGTTCTTTCTCGCTGAAGCTGAACCATTGCTCGCGCAGTTCCACGAAGAACGGGATGTTCGGATCTCCATCTTCTTCCGCGAGCCCCATCTTCTTCAGTTCCCGATAGAAGTACTTGATGCCGATGCAGTGGTCCAGGAATGTCCGGCAGGGAAATACCCCCGTTGCGCGGACTTTGGCGATGAATCGCAGGAACCCGAGCGACCACTGCAGCATGCGTCGCACGGAGGCCCAGTGATGCTCTTCTTCCGTCAGCGTCCGCAGGTGCTCGATGCCATACTGCTCCGTGCCGGGGAGCAGCGGAGTGGCGTGCAGAATCCATGGATCTATGAAGCGGAGCATGTCATGCACGCTGTCGCTCAGCACGAATGGCCGGTGTGAGAATATGCATTGCTGCTCAGGGGTGAATTCCTTCATGCCCGGCACTTTCGGTTTTGTACCTGGCTCCACGATGACGATGAAATCCATGTCCGAGATGCCCGGCAGGGGGATCGTGCCGTACTCGATCACCGCACGGACGCCAGTAATTCCCGCGTACTTCGCTTTCAGCGCAGCGCGCGCTTCATCGTACGCGGCCATAGGGAGCGGTTGCGGCAGATCGGTGAGGCGCACGGTGGCAGCCTATGCTCTGCGCGCAGCGGGCCGCAAGTTTGTGAGGTTTTTTCGCATTCTTCCCCCATGCTCTGCGTGTAGAATTGCGCTGTGGAGCGTTCTGTCCACGCCATCATCCTTGCCGCGCGCGGCGTCAAGTGTCTCCCCGGCCAGCGCGCGCAGATGGATACGAGCTTAGAGTGGCTCGTTCACGCATTCCGCGAGAACGGGATCGAACAGATTACCGTGATTGGGGGGAAGAACATCGACCGCATGGCCGAGGAGTTCCCCGGCGTGCATTTCCTCTACAACCCGCAGTGGCGCAGCACGCATACGCTGGCATCACTCTATCTTGCTCGCGAACAGCTTTGCGCGCATGACTGCATCGCGTGCTACGGCGACACGGTATTTCGGCCGGGCTTCATCAAAGCACTCCTTGCAGGGAAGCGCGGAGACGTGTCGGTTGTCGTTGATCGGCAGTGGCGGGAACGCTATCCAGGGCGCGCGAGGATATCCCTCGTGAAAGCGGAAAAAGCGTATGCGGATGCCAAAGGTTCCCTGCACCGTGCCGCACGAAAAACGACGGACTTCCCCAAGGTCACCGGAGAGTTCACAGGGGTGCTTTATCTCACGCGCGAGGGTGGGAGGAAAGTCGTTGAACTCTGCGGGCATATTCAGCCGCCCGAGCGGTTCCACGAGGCACCCGATCTCAGGCGTGCCGGTTTCACCGACATGCTCCAGAAGCTTCTTGATCAGAAGGAATCTGTGTACTGTGTCTACACGGATGGTGAGTGGGCGGAGATGGATACGGTGCGAGACTTCGGGCGATTCCTCTTCGGCACGAAGGCGCAGACCCTCGAGCGCCTTCGGCCGGTGCTGAAGAGCGGGATCATCCTCCCCCAGTATTCCTTTACTGTTGCGGACTGGAAGCGGAGTCCTGCGAATGTTCTCCGTCGGGTCCAGCAGCACTTTGCAGAACGATGGCTCGTCGTCCGCAGCTCTTCCAAACAGGAGGATTCGCTCCAGGCTTCCGCTGCTGGCAAGTTCACATCCGTTCTTGCGGTAGACCGGGAAGATGCTGTGTCCCTTCGCAGGGCGGTCATCACCGTCGTGAAGAGTTTCGGCCGGTCTGCAACGTCTGGCGATCAGGTGATGGTGCAGCCGCAGGTGCGCGATGTGATGATGAGCGGGGTGGTCTTCACATGCGATATCAAGAGCGGCGCGCCGTACTATGTGATCAACTACGATACCTCTGGGAGCACGGATAGCGTCACGGGAGGGAAAGGCGGCGAGCAGCACCTGCACTACCTTTACCGCGGCAGCAGCGTCCAGCCCAAAGATAAGCGGCTGCGCGCGCTCCTGCGGTGCGTCCGCGATCTGGAGCGGCTTGCCGGCAATCGCGCAGTCGATATTGAATTCGCCGTCGACCGGCGCGGGCGCGTGATCATCTTCCAGACTCGTCCCATCACGAGCAGCGAAGCCCTCGCGAATTTCTTCTCCTACGATATCCAGCCGTGCATCAGCCGCGCAAAGAGCACGGCAGAGCAATTCTTCCAGCCGAAGCCGAGTCTTGCAGGTGCGACCACCGTTCTCGGCGACATGCCGGATTGGAATCCTGCGGAGCTCATCGGCAGCCATCCGCGCCCGCTCTCGAGTTCGATTTTCGATCACTTGATCGGCCGGGAGGCGTGGCGGCGCGCGCGGGCGCTGCTGGGGTATTTCGATCCCGTTCCGGAGCGTCTAATCCAGATGATCGCGGGGCATCCGTACGTCGATGTGCGGTGCAGCCTGAATTCGTACACGCCCGCGTCGCTTGATCACGGCGTGCGTGCCAAGGTTGTCGATGAAGCGCTGGCATACCTCCGCACGCATCCCTCCTCGCACGACAAGCTCGAATTCGAAGTGGCTACGACCTGCTTCACGCCGTTCTTTCCCGAACGTATCGCCCGCTGGAAAGCCTCCGGTCTCACGCAGAGGGAAATCAGCGCCTTCGCGGACAGCCTCCGTGCGCAGACAACCCAGATCATCCGCGGCGAAAGGTATTCCCCATCGGCACTCATTGGCATGGTCCGTACTCTCGATCAGCGGCGCAAAGCAATGCTCGCGAAACGCGATCGCTATCTTTTACCAGATCTCGTCGAGTTCCTCCTCGATGACTGTGCCGAGCTTGGCACGGTTCCCTTCTCCAGCCTTGCGCGCATGGCGTTCATCGGCAGCACCTTCCTGCGCGCGTTTCTCAGCCGGGGAGCGATTTCCGAAGGTGCATACCACGGATTCCTGCGCAGCATCACCACTGTAGCAGGAGAAATGGGACATGCTCTTGAATGCACTGCTGCGGGTGCTCTTCCTCTGCGCAAGTTCCTTGAGGAGTACGGCCACCTGCGCCCGGGGACGTATGAAATCACGTCGCTCCGGTACGACGAGAAGCCGGATCTCTACTTCCGCGGAATTGCGAGTACGCGGAAGCAGCAAGGCGCTTCGCACAAAAAAGCAGTAACCCCCTTCCGTTTTTCTCCAAGCGAGCAGCGCGCCATGCAGCGCGCGCTCGATGCGATCAAGCTCCAGGTTCCCGTCGCAGATCTCCTTCGGTTCATTGCGGAGAGCATCCAAGGACGGGAGCTCGCAAAGTTCCTCTTCAGCCGGAATGTGAGCGATGCGTTGTCCCTCATGGTGGAGTGGGGAGGTGCGCATGGCATCGATCGTGACACGCTCTCTTTCCTCACCCTCGCGCAGTTCTCCTTGATCGCGAGCACCGGTGAAACTGTATCGCGGCGGGACCGCGCGTTCGATGCGGCGCAGGCGGCCCAGGCGGAGTACCTGCTGCACCAGCAGGTCATCATGCCGCAGCTCATCTTCTCGCCCGACGATATCGAGTTCGTTGCCTTCCAGACCAGCCGCCCGAACTTCATTACCGCGAAGGCGATTTCTGGAGAAGCAGTGCACCTGGATGGGCGGCGGCGGGACATCAGCGGGAAGATCGTTCTTATCGAGAGCGCCGATCCCGGATACGACTGGATCTTCACGCACCAGATCGCCGGGCTCATTACCAAGTACGGCGGCGCCGCATCCCACATGGCGATCCGCGCGGCGGAATTCGGTCTCCCTGCCGCGATTGGCGTCGGCAGCAAGTTCGAAGCCCTCACTGCGCGTCGCACGATCCATTTGGATTGCGCCAACCACACTATTTCTTAGAACGCGCATGGAATACGAGTACGTCCAGACCGACCGGCTGCGCTCGCCGCACATGTACCAGTTCGCACCGTCAGGCTCGGCGTTTATCCAAGCGTATACGGCTTCCCGCGCGTCGTTCCGTGGCCGTGCCGGCATGCCTCCGGATGTAGCGAGACTCCATGCCTCGCTCGCATCCGCAGAAGTGGAGCACAGCACCTCACGCATACTGCGCGATGCAATCCTCGCGATCGGCAGCACCGCACACCCCGCTGCACGCGACATTGATGTCCTGCTCCCGTACGTGCGGAAATTCGAGGTCACGAAGAAGTTGTACGCGGAGTACGATGCGGCGTTCAAACCGGCGACCGAGGCGTATGACGTGGTGCTGCCGTACCTTCTCCTTTCGTACGGCTGCCTCTTTGCGTTCCGTCACTCCGGCCGTCTCTTGTTCCTCAATGCAGCACTCAAGCTCAACGATCTCCTCTGCTCGGTTGAGAGCCGGTTTGCGCCCGCGGCACTCGAGCGCGAGATTTTCGCCGCATGTTTGCATGCCGAGCATGACATTGTTTCTTCCCTGTACGCCGAGAGAGGCATTCCCCTATGAAAACACTCCCAGATGTCGGCATTGTGCTCCTTGATACTTTCCGCGGCCGTGCGTACCTGCAGGGCATGCTCGGCGCGGGGCTCGTTCCCGCGGATGTGATTCTCCTCCGGCAGGCAAAGAGCCCCGCGGCGGTACCGGATTCCCCTGCGTACGTTTCGCTTTTCCGCCCGAATGAATCCGTGGAACAGACCCTTCGTCTGCAGAATGTTCTCTTCCGCTCGGTCGAGGCGGCGGAATGTAATGATCCTCTGGTCATCGCGGCGATACAGGCATCTCCTGTGCAGTACCTCGTGTACTCCGGCGGCGGCATTCTCCGCCGCGAGATCCTCCGTCTCGGCAAGCGGTTCATCCACGTACACCCCGGCATCGTGCCGCAGTACAGGGGGAGCACGTGCTTCTACTACAGTATTCTTGCCGAGCGCATGTGCGGGGCGACGGCATTCTTCATGGAGGAGGGCATTGATACCGGCAACGTAATTGCCCAGCGTGAGTACAGGCCGCCGGAGTTCTCCGATCTCGATAACATCTTCGATCCGTGGATGCGTGCGGACCTGCTCACCCGTGTTCTCTGCGGGTATGCGGCAACTGGGAAGTTCCCCGAATTACCGCAGTCTCACGAAGGATCGGAAACGTATTACGTTATCCATCCTGTCCTCAAGCACCTCGCAATCGAGTACTGTGTGCATCAGGGTTCCCCCCGCAGCTAATGGATACTGTTGCTCTTACCATGCGGATGGCAAAAACGGATCGTGGAGAGTGGCGGGATTGCATTGCGCAGGATTGGCCGGAGTACCTGCATGCTCAGGACATTCATCCCGTGCTCGTTCCGAACGATCCGGAGGAATGCCTTCCATACCTCAAAGGTGTGCGAGCACTCATTCTGAGTGGTGGCGATGACATCATCCTGCGGCAGCCCGATGATGCAAGCGATGATCCGCGTGCTCTGCGCGATCGTACAGAATACGTGCTGTTGCAGGCAGCAATCAGCCGGTCCCTTCCCGTTCTTGGCGTGTGCCGCGGCATGCAGTTCATCAACGGATTTTTCGGCGGCTCGCTGCGTCCGATCGAAGGGCATGTCGGCATTCCCCACAACATTTCATTCAACACCGATGTGCCTGGAGGCCTCTTTCCCTCGGAAACGATGCGCGTGAATTCGTACCATGCGCTTGGCATCGCGGATCTTGGCAAGGGGCTTAGGGATTTTGCAGCGGCGCCGGATGGTTCCATCGAAGGCGTGCGGCATGCGGAGCACCACATCGTGGGCGTGATGTGGCACCCCGAGCGTCCCGAGCGGCAAGCGGGTCTGGTCCGCCGATTCATTGATCTCTCGCGATGAAGGCCATCATTCTCGCTGCCGGCATGGGCACGCGCCTTGGCGCGTACACCGCGGGCAGACCGAAGGGCATGCTGGAATTTGCCGGCAAGAGCCTGATCGAGCGCCAAGTGGATACCCTCCGTGCGAGCGGCATCACCGACATCACGATCGTGAAAGGGTACATGCCTCAGGCAATCAACATCCCGGGTACCAAATCCTCTATGAACGAGCGGTATGCGGATACGAACATGGTGGAAACGCTCTTCTGCGCGGAGGCGGAAATGACAGAAGATTTCCTCGTCTGCTACTCCGATATCCTCTACGAGCCGCGTGTTCTCGATGCTGTGCTGAGTGCCACGTGCGCGGTTGGAGTCACGGTGGATACGGATTTCCAAGAGTATTGGGCTCAGCGTCTTGCGGAGCTGGCGAGCGATAATGAGAGCTTTCAAATTGGTCCGCAGGGGAACGTGACCGAACTCGGTTCTCCGAATCCGGTCGCAGAGCACATGGATGGGCGGTATGTCGGCCTCATCAAGTTCGCAGGGGCCGGAGTCGCAGATTTGCGTCGCGTGTACCACGAACAGGAACGCCTGTACGGAGGCAGCGGTCAACCGTGGCTGCATTCCAAGTGCTTCCGCAAGGGGTATATGACCGACATGCTCCAGTCGCTCATCAACGCGGGAGTCCGGGTGGATCCCATCCGCATCCAGCGTGGCTGGCTGGAATTCGATACTGTGGAAGACTACGAAAAGTACCAGCAATGGGTGAGGGATGGGACGATGTCGAGATTCTTCTCGTTCCGGTAGTTCTGTGTTATTGACATAAATGTACTTTTATTTCAAAATATTAGAGTGTTACGCACGTTTCCCGATTGGCGTCTATTAGAGGCTACTGGCGGCGAGCAGGAATCACATAGAACTAGGCGCACGCTCTATAGCGGCCGGGAGAAGGAGGTCCGTTTCATGAAAGGCATCGGCGGAGAACGCGGGGCCGGTCTCTGGGCGACGGATGACAAGGAGGATTGGGATGGTGTCTTCAACCACATGTGCCTCGATTTGCATATGAGTTTGCATATTGCTGAATGTCTGCAGCAGTGCATCCAGCACCGCGATGGTCGTCGCAGGATTTTTGCCACGGGGAAGGAGCAGTACCTCCGCGAAATCCGCGATCCACACTTTCTCCAGCTTGTTGCGAACGCTGCGTGGATCCATGACATCGGCAAGCGATGTGATGAAGAGGATCGTGCGAGGACTATTGTCGAAGGCGGAGAATCCCCTGTAGATCGTCACCACTTTGCTGGATTCCAGATAGCGAAGAGGATTGGGCGGATGAGCACCGATATCGCACGTTCGGCACGTGCGGCCATTACCCATCACTTCTACCGAGGCAAAAAGGCGGGATTTACCCTCGGTCTTATAGACAAAATCGTCATTCTATCCGATGAGCTTTCTGGTCAATCTTACGTACCGCTGCAGCAACGGTTTGCCGATCTGCGGAAGCGGTGGATCACGGATTCCCCGCGGCCGCTCGTCAATCCGGAGCGATTTGACGCTCATGAGGCGACAACGTACGAGATTGAGAGCGAGATTCTCGGGATCCTTGGTACTACCGAAGAGGATTTTCTTGCCTCCGTTCCTCCTGAACGCGAGGAGGTACGATTGCTCAGAAATGCGCGGGTGCGGGGGATGGAGGATGAAGCAACTCATATCGTGCGGCGGATCCAGGAGGGGCGCCAGGTTTGTCGGGAGAGCATTCTTGAGCTGTTGTAGTGTGCAAGGGCATGGTTGGCCGGTATATTTCGCACTGTTATGACTGATGACGCGAAGAATGCAGGTGTGTTCTCCTTCCTTGAATTCGGCGCCATTGACGCGCAGGGCAGCCGCAAGGAGATCTGGGGATTCAAAACGCACCAGCGTGCGTATGACTGGTTCATGCTCGGGCGGTACGCCAACGACATGGTGGCGTACAAGAAAATGCTGCGGCTCCTCGAAGCGAAGAAACCGGATGAGGCGTTCGCCCTTTCCAGCTGCGAGGTGCATCACCCGGATGACGGCTCTCTCAACATCAGCAAGGTGCTCGGGCTGGAGGTGATGCAACAGGCGCTTGGGGCGCGAGCGCCGTCGTTCATTGAGCTCGGATCCACCATTTTTGGGCACATTGAGGGCATGGAGTTTGCTGCCGCGCTTTGCCGGTCATCCGGCATTGATCTCCACGTCGATCTCCGCAAGGTCCGCTGGTTCGGGGTGGATATTTCCGAACTCTTGAATGAGATCGGAGTGCAACTCCATGCGGGTACGCACGACGTGCAGGCGTTCCTAGAGCGGGAGGAAGCCCCCGCAGAGACCGATGTGTTCTTTGCTAAAGGAGTCACGCTGCTTTACGCGTTCACCGATGCCGCGGATTTCGCCGCGTTCATCGGCCGGAGCCGCATTGCCCTTTTCGATTACTCCTTCTCGCTTGGGGCGCCGCAGCAGACAACCATCGGGACAGGGAAGGCTGTCACGTATCTGCCGTACGATGCGTGCGTGCGGGAATTCGGGCGGAGCGGCAAGCGTCTCTTCGTCCGTGCGGGGAAGACGCGGTATATCCCGGAGACCAATCGCTTATGGATCGAAGGGATCGTTGCATGCGAAGATGATGGCCGTGCATTCATCGCGCGCGATACCAGCGTGCGATCGCATCTTGCCGAGGCGATTCCGCAGTCCGCTGATGCCCGGAGATTCCTGCAATCCGATACCGCAGACATGCTCACGTGGATGCCAATCGAGGAGTTTTTGGAACGAAGAGGGAAAGGTGGACGCTCGTGAGAATCGGGCCCAGAATGTGCCGCACATGGGGCTCATAGATTTTCTCGGCCTTACGCGGAAGATCACGCGTCCGCGCATACGGGAGTTCCTCGCGCGGTACGCGACAGGGGCACCTGTGCTCGACGTTGGCTGCGGCAATGACGTGTACACGGAAATCTTTCCGAACCGCACGACGTTCGATTGCGCGCCGCGTCCGGGAGTGAAGGTGGATATCGTCGGCGATGCCCATGATATGCGCCAGATCCCTGATGCGTCCTACGGCGTTGTTCTCTGCAGCGAGGTTCTTGAACACCTGCACACGCCATCGCAGGCGATCCGGGAATTCCTGCGCGTCCTCAAGCCGGGCGGCCTCCTCCTCCTCACGACGCGCTTCGTCTACCCCCTGCATGACACGCCTGGCGATTACTACCGGTTCACGCGGTATGGTCTGCAGCATCTCCTCCAGGCCTTCGATATCATCGAGTTTCGGGAGGAGGCATCCACCATGGAAACGTTCGCCGTGCTCTGCCAGCGCATCGGTTTCCAGTGCGACACGCTCCATTTTCGCGGGTTCAAGCTCGTGTGGTTCGCTCTCGCGCAAGTGCTCCGGCTCTTCACGGGGATTCTTTCCCGCGAGTACGGCGATATCAGCCACAGACACCCCGAACGCTCCATCCTCTGTTCCGGGTACTACGTTGCTGCGCGGAAGCCCGCTTAAAGCGCGCAGTATTTCCTCCCGCTCTGTTCCACGGCTTTCCGCGGCAGCAGCGATTTGAGGTCGTACACGACGCCGCCTTCCTTCACGGCATCAATAATGGCTTGCACTGAGAGATCGATGTATGCCTTGTGCGGTACGAGCAGTGCAACCGCATCGTACGGCCCCTCGTTGAGCGTTTTCACCGTGAGCTTGTGCGCTGCTGCGGCATGCAGGACGAGCGGGTCGTGCACGGCGACGGCACATCCTTGCGCCGCAAGTGCCTTCGCCACGTCGGGGATTTTGCTGTTGCGAGTGTCCGGGACGTTCTCCTTGAACGTGAGACCGAGGAGGAGCACGGTTTTCCCCTTTGGATTCCCGAGTGCCTCGGCGATCTGGTCAGCGACCACTGTGCTCATGCTGTCATTCACCGCTCTGCCGGCGGTAATGACGTGCGTTTGCATGCCGAGCTGCCGCGCTTTTTCCACCAGGTAGTACGGGTCGACGCCGATGCAGTGCCCTCCCACGAGGCCCGGTGAGAACGGCAGGAAATTCCACTTCGTCTTCGCCGCTTCTAGCACGTCCTTCGTCTCAATGCCGATCTTGTGGCAGAGTTTTGCGATTTCGTTGATGAAGGCGATATTCAGATCCCGCTGTGCGTTTTCGATTGCCTTGGCCATTTCTGCGACCTTGATGTTCGGTGCCGCATGCACACCCACTTCCACGATGCTCCCGTAGAGCTCCATGAGCGCATTGCGCGTTCTTTCGTCTTGGCCGGATACAACTTTGCGGATCCGAGTGACGGTATGTTCCTTATCTCCCGGGTTGATGCGTTCTGGCGAGTACCCGAGCGTGAAATCCTTTCCGCATGCCATGCCGGATGCCTGTTCGAGAATGGTTCCGCAGATTTCCTCGGTCGTGCCGGGATATACGGTGGATTCGAACACCACGATGCATCCGCGCTTCATGTGTTTGCCGACGGTTGCAGTTCCCTCCTTGAGGATCGTGATATCCGGATCGTTCTTCTCATCCACTGGCGTGGGAAGCGCCACAACGACAATGTCCGCCTTTCCAATGATTACCGGGTTCGTGTCCACGGCGAGCTGCACGCTCTTTAGATTCTCATCGCTCACCTCGCCGGTGCTATCGTGGCCGGCCCGCAGTTCCTCCACACGTTTTTTGCTGATGTCATATCCGTACACCGTGTATCCCTTTGTGGCGAACGCGTGGGCAAGTGGCAGGCCGACGTACCCCAAGCCGACCACGCAGAGAACAGGGCGGTTACTCATAGTCGCAGTGTAGAGCAGCAGAGGGCCATGCGGAACACATGGACTTCATTTTTTGACCGTGTATCCTTACGCGGAATGAAGCACTGGATCGTCGGACGCACCCGCCAGCCACACATTCAATTCTTCCGCTACTTCTTCGTTGGCGGGGTTTCCACCGTCGTGGATCTCGCCGTGTACGGCGGGTTGCTCTATGCCTTCGGCCATGCGTTCTATCTTATCTTCGCATTCTTCTCGTACATGATCGGCCTGCTCACGAATCATATCTTGTGTCTGTTGTGGGTATTCGAGCGCAAGCATTCCCGACGCAAGGAGTATGCGATGGTATTCCTCATCGCTATCGGGGGCCTGTTGTGGACGGAGCTTCTTCTGTGGCTTGGTGTGGATTTCTTCGGCGGGCATCCGTTTTCCATGCGGTTCATCGTCGTGTTTATCGTGCTCGGGTGGAACTTCTACATGCGGAAGCTTTTCGTATTCCACTAATCACTACCCACCAGCCGCTATCTGTTGAGCGGTGAGTGGTTGTGGTTTGTGAGCAATGTGTCGTCTAGGTGTTGGCTAAGTACCATTCGACTGCTTTCCTGATGCCTTCCTCGAACGGAATGCGCGGGTTGTATCCCAGCACTTTCCGCGCCTTCGAGATATCGGCGATGTAGCGCGTCACCTCGCCAGTGCGGGATGGCTGCATATCCATGGCCGAAGAGCTGCCGAGGAGCGCGCGGATACGCTCTGCAAGGTGGACGATCGTTGTTCCCTCGCCGTACGCGAGGTTGTACACGTCGCCTTTCGCTCTCTCGAAGTTCTCAATTCCAAGTGCGATGCCACCGACGCAGTCATCGATGTACGTGAAGTCGAGACATTTCTCTCTCCCGAAAATTGTCAGTGGTTCGTTCTTGCGCGCGAGCCGGAAGAAGAGCGGCACCACGCGGTTGCTCTCATCGTACATGCCGTACACGTTCGAGAAGCGGAAAATCAACGCGTGGATGCCGTAGCAGCGCTCGTAGGCGCGCACGAGGGCCTCGCCGCCGATCTTGCTTGCCGTGTAAGGACTCTCGCAGTTCTCCACACGGGCCATGTCCTCCGTGTACTTGTCGACGCGGATATTCCCGTACGATTCGCGCGACGAGGCGAAGATGAAGCGGGGCACTTTGTGCACGCGCGCGAATTCCAGCGCGTTGAACAGCGTGAGGAAGTTGTCCCTCGCCTGTCCGGGGTCAAGCACCAGGTCGTACACCCGCGCGTTTGCCGCGAGGTGCACAACCATGTCCACGTCGCCGGGGATTGCGCTGACCGCCATCTCGTCGCGGAGGTCAATGCGCAGCGTTTGGGCATCGATATCCTTGGACCACTGGTTTGCCCGCCAGTCCACGCAGACGAGAGTGTGCGGACCGCCCGTGAGGCGTTCGCACAACCGCGTGCCGATCGTGCCGGAGGAACCGGTAACGAGGATCTTCATGCGTGTCGTTTACAGTCTATAGTATTTCCGGAACCACTCCACAAACCGGGGCACGCCCTCCGCGATCGTCGTTTGCGGGCTGAATCCGAGCAGTGTTTTTGCCTTGCGGATATCGGCCGCAGTTGCCCGCACGTCCCCTGGCTGCATGGGCAGGTAATTCTTCAGCGCTTCTTTCCCGCAGGATTGTTCAACCATGCGTACGTATTCCATGAGTTCCTCTGTTTTCCCACAGCCCAAATTGAAGAGTTCGCATTCGAAATTCTTATCGATTGCGGAGACAATGCCCTGCACGATGTCATCCACGTACGTGAAGTCCCGCTGCATTTTCCCCTGCCCGAAGATGTTCAGCGGTTTTCCTTTGAGCAAAGCCTCGGTGAAGAGGAACAGTGCCATGTCCGGCCGGCCCCATGGGCCGTACACGGTGAAGAACCGCAGCCCGGTCGATCGCACGCCGTGCGTTGCGAAGTACGTATAGGCCATCAATTCGTTATCCTTCTTGTTCATTCCGTAGAGCGATTCCTGGCGATCGGTGCGATCTTCTTCGCTGCAGGGCAGCTTCGCCGCGTTCCCGTATACCGAGCTGCTTGAGGCGTAGATCAATCCGGGGATCTTCTGCGCATGCACCTCTTCGATCACATTGAAAAAGCCGCGGATATTGATATCGATGTACTCATCGGGATGCTCGAAGGAATACCGCACACCCGCCAGTGCCGCCAGATGGCACACGCGGTCGACGCCATGCATAGCCTTCTGCAGCGTTTTGCGATCGAGGATATCGCCGCGAATCATGGTCCACCCCTTTCGCCCCTCGAGCTCTGCCGCGCGCGCTTCCTTGAGCTGCGGGTCGTAGTACGGCGAAAAATTGTCGAAGCCGATCACCTCATCTCCGCGATCGAGCAGCGCACGTGCCGTATGGAATCCGATGAAACCCGCTGCTCCGGTGAGGAGAATTTTCATGGGCGGCTGGTGGCAGTTTTCCGGGAAATTTTTTCCGGTGTTTGCGTATGCCCTTCCTCCTTCACCTTCTTTCCGATGCCGACGCCGTGGTACATCAGGCCGGCGGCTCGGGTTTCTGCCGGGTCGTACACGTTGCGACCGTCGAAGAGGTGATTCCCTCGCATAATCTTTTGCACTTCCTTGAGGTCGATGCCGCGAAAGACATCCCATTCCGTGAGCAGTACGACTGCATCCGCGTCGCGCGCGGCGGCGAACGGGTCATCCACAAAGATGACATCCGCGGGGAGCAGTTTCCGCGCATTTTCCATGGCAATCGGGTCATGTGCCCGCACTTCGTAGCCCTGTGCGAGCAGCATGGGGATCAGATCAAGGCTCGGCGCCTCGCGCATGTCGTCGGTTTTCGGCTTGAAGGCGAGCCCCCATACCCCGATGCGCGAACCGGTGGGGATGGTGTTCAGGATGTGCTGGCAGAACCGCATGCGCTGGTTCTGATTGATCTGATGCACTGCTTCGACGATCGTCATCGGCACATCGAAGTGGCGGCCCGTGGCGATGAGCGCCTTCACGTCCTTGGGGAAACAGCTGCCGCCGTACCCGATTCCCGCATGCAGGAAGCGCGGGCCGATACGGTCATCGAGTCCCATGCCCACCGCGACATCGCGCACGTTCGCCCCCGTCTTCTCGCAGAGTTCGCTCAACATGTTGATGAATGAGATCTTCGTGGCAAGGAACGCGTTGCTCGCGTACTTCACCATCTCCGCGCTTTCCCGTGCAGTGAATACGATCGGCTTGCCGGTGCGCGTGAGCGGGCGGTAGAGCTCATCCATCAGCTCCCGTGCCCACGCGTTCCCGTTCACGCCCACCACGATGCGGTCCGGACTCATCGTGTCCTTCACCGCGGTGCCCTCGCGGAGGAATTCCGGGTTGGAGACAACAGGGATCTTCCATGCCATACCACGTTCAGCGAGGATCGCGGCAATGCGCCGCTCGCAGTCCTCTCCTGTGCCCACCGGGACGGTGGACTTGTTTACGAACACCATGTCGTGGTCCGCGGCGCGAGCCACTGCTTCGCACACAGAGAACACCGCGCGCAGATCGGCGGTGAAATCCTCGTTCGGTGGTGTTGCGACCGCGGAGAACACCACGGTGACATGCGGGAGCGCTTGCCGGATGTCCGTGGTGAAGGAGAGGCGCTTGCTCTCCAGGCCTCTGCGGAGGATTTCTTCCAGCCCCGGTTCGTAGATCGTCGGCGTTCCACCTTGGAGCTTCTTCACCTTTGCCTCGTCGATGTCCACGCCAATCACTGTGTGACCAAGTTCCGCAAAACATGCAGCGGACACAAGGCCAACATAGCCGGTGCCAACGACGGCAATGCGCATCGGGCCGCTAGTGTAGCTTCGGGTGGCCCGTTTGTCAGGTGCGAAAGCGAGTTTTTCCGCGGGGAAATAGAGGTGTGTCCTATGATAGACTTTGCGCATGGCGAAAACACTCGTCACCGGCGCAATTGCGTACGATGTCATGCTCGGGTTCGAGGGGTCGTTTGCGGATACCATCCGTCCCGAGGAGATCGCGACGCTCTCCGTTTCACACTTCTCGCCCCACTACAGCCGTCACCACGGAGGGACGGGCGCCAACATCGCATGGCATATCCGTCTGCTCGGCGGCGATCCGCTCCTCGTGGGCGCGGTAGGGAATGACGGCGGCGAGTACTTGGCGCTCCTGCGGGAGCGGGGCATTTCCACGCAATTCATTCCGGAGCTCAACGATCAGGTAACTGCCACGGCGATCATCGGCACGGATAGCGGTGAGCGGCAAATTGCCTTTTACCACCCGGGTGCCGATTCCTTCGCCCCGTGGCCGGATCTCTCGCAGGAGCGGGACGATATCGGCATGGCAATCGTGAGCCCGCGCGATATGCAGGTCATGCTCCATGCAGCCGCGTGGTGCGGAAAGTTTGGTGTTCCCCTGGTGTTCGATCCCGGGCAGCAGGTGCACCGGTTCGGTGCCGATGAGCTTCTCCGTCTCACGAAACAGAGCAGGGCGGTGATCGCGAACGAGTACGAGTGGAACATTCTCCGTGGCGCTCTTGGTTGTACGGAGGAGAATATTCACGATTTCGTTCCGCTCCTTGTTGTCACGCGGGGGGAACGCGGTGCGCTCTGGGTTGATTCCAAAGGCCGACACGAAATACCCGCTTGCACCGCTGATGCTGTTGTGAATCCCACGGGTGCTGGCGACGCGTTCCGCGCGGGGTTCGTGCTCGGCTTGCAATCCTCGTGGCCAACGGAGGACAGTCTCCGCCTTGGCGCAGCGCTCGCCTCGTTTGTCGTGGAGATTGAAGGGACGCTCCTCGAGGCACTCGATTTCGACATGCTTCGCGGGCGTGCCCGCCGCGCGTACGGGGAAGATCTGCCGGCACTGCGATTTTCGCGGTGATCCTTACGCATTCTTCCATTGTTTCATTGAAGAATTTCCGGAGCCTGCGTACGCTTTCCGTGCCCGTCTTACGGCAACTGCCGCACCCTCACCACCTTCCCCATGTCCTACGTCAAAGATCCCTCCCTTGCCGCGCAGGGAAAGCTGAATATGGAAATCGCCGAGCGGCGCATGGCCGCGCTGCTCACGGTGCGCGAACGTTTTGCCAGGGAGAAGCCGTTCAAGGGGCTCACGATCGGCATGGCGCTCCACGTGACGAAGGAAACAGGCGTGCTTGTGCGCACGCTCGTCGCCGGCGGCGCGAGAGTCGCGATCACGGGCTGCAATCCGCTTTCCACGCAGGATGACGTAGCCGCCGCTCTCGCGGAGGAGAAAGATGTCCTCGTCTGGGCGTACAAAGGCGAGAGCAAGGAGGATTACTACAAGTTCCTCACCGCGGTGATCGAAACAGAACCGCAGGTCACCATCGATGACGGGTGCGATCTTGTCACTGAGCTTCACACCAAGCATCCGCATCTTCTCGCGAACATCATCGGCGGTTGCGAGGAGACGACCACGGGCATCATTCGCCTCAAGGCGATGGAGCGCGAGGGCGTGCTCAAGTGCCCAATGATCGCCGTGAACGACAACAAGACCAAGCACCTCATGGATAACTACTACGGCACGGGCCAGTCCACGTTCGACGGCATTCTGCGCTCTACAAATCTCCTCATCGCCGGGAAGACCGTCGTCATTGCCGGGTATGGCAGCTGTGGCAAGGGATGCGCCCTACGCGCCAAAGGCCTTGGCGCGCAGGTAATCGTGACGGAGGTTGCCCCCTTCGCCGCCTTGCAGGCAGCAATGGATGGGTACCGAGTGCTTCCCATGCACGAAGCCGCGCCTCTTGGGGATCTGTTTATCACCGTGACGGGGGATCTCCACGTGATCCGCATGGAACACATCGATCGCATGAAGGATGGTGCCGTGCTCTGCAACTCCGGCCACTTCGACAATGAGATCGACATGCAGGCTCTGGAATCCGCCGCGAAGCGCAAACGCCGCGTGCGGCACTACCTCGATGAGTACCTCTTCAAAGATGGTCGCGTCGTGTATATAGCGGGCGAGGGGAGGCTGGTGAACCTCGCGTCCGCCGAGGGCCACCCCAGTGAAGTGATGTCCCTTTCCTTCTGCGGTCAGGCGCTCGCGTGCGAATACCTGGTGAAGAGCCGCGGGAAGATGAGTGTGAAGGTGATCACGCTCCCTCCGGAGATTGACGAAACCATTTCCAAACTACAGCTCACTGCCATGGGGCTTTCCATCGATACGCTCACGCCGGAACAGGTGAAATACCTGGCAAGCTGGCAGGAGGGCACCTGATGGGATGTACTGTTGTGCCGGTACATAATTGTTGACATCTCTTGACATTATGTGAGGAGAGTATTAGGCTCTTCGCAATGCAGCATTGGTGCTTCATTCGCCCGTCCTACCTCGTCCTCCGCAAGATTGCGGCAGGGGGCAGAAAGCGCACACGGTAAGACCGGAGAAACCAGGAGAGAAGAAAGCCCCCTACAAGAAGAGAGGGGTTCTTGTCCGTTCATTCACACCACTGCGAAGTATCTAGGAACCTGCCAACATCGCAGGAACCTGTCTCGGCCCGCGGAGTTGCGAGCCCGCACATTCGTGCGTCTTCACCGAGAGACAGGAATGGAATCCCCCCTTGGGAGGAGTAGTTCACATGAGTAAGCGTCAGCGTCGGAAGGTGGCACTCTACGGCAGCCTCGCGGCAGCCTCTAGCGTGCCGGATTCTCAGTTCCGGAAGACCGTCGGTCGCACCAAGAACAACGGCCACGGCAGCAACGGCAAGTCGAAGCCCCACCGCAAGCGGGCTTCGCAGCTCAAGCAGCTCCCGGAACTCGTCCACTAACGGGCCGAGGATCGCTGGACTCCCTCTCTTTTTCGCCCGCCCCCGCGCCTTTGCGTGGGGGCGGGCACACTCTTCATTCCAAGGCAGGTTCCTGGGTATTCCCCACGTTCATTCACACCGCAGGTTTTCCTTCGTGGAATCAACCTGCCTTCCCTTGCCCGACCGATGGATTGTCGGGGTCACCTTGCCGCGTCCTCGCGGTGCTCGCCTATAGTCTTAGGCCGAGTAGTGATCGGAAGGCTCCGTGTCAGTCCCATGTTTCAAGGAGTAGACTCATGTCTCTCGCTGCTCTGAAGCCGAACGGTGAGTGTTCGGCGAAACTGCGTCGCCGGGTGGTAACCCGTGCGGTTCACCGGCACCGCCAGGAGGTTGCCGATTGCGTCGATGCGCGCGCGTCCGTCGTTGCCAAGAAGCTCAAGAAGCGCCGCAAGAACGGTGCCAAGAATGGCACCGTGGTCCTCGAGGCCCGGAAGGAATTCCGTCGCGCGAAGCGGCTCAGCCGCAAGACGTCCGGCTAGTCCTGGACAGGCGAGAGTAGGAACTCGAAGGGGTCCTCCACAGACAGACTGACCCACCAACCTTTGCCGGGTGCCCTGCGTTTACGCAGGGCACCCGGTCTCGTCCTAAAAAAATCCGGCACAGGAATGCAGGCTGGTTCCAATGCATTTACGAGGTACCGCGCACCGCGCGGTGCTAGTATTTCAGTGTGGAGCGAAACAGGGTGATTGCAGGGTTGCTACGCCAGATTGGCGCCCTGCTTGCCGAGCAGGGCGTGCCTTTCAAGCCGGCGGCGTACCGCCGTGCCGCGCAGGTGATCGAGGAGCTGCCGCGGGATATTTCCACGTACGGCGATGCGAGGGAACTCGAAAAGCTCCCCGGCATCGGCGAGGCAATCGCGAAGAAGATCATCGAGTTCCTCTCGACCGGCCGCATCGCTGCCCTCGACCGGCTGCGGGCGGAGCAGGGCGGTCTCCCCGCGGATCTCATGGAGGTGGAGGGGCTCGGCCCCAAGCGCATCCGCAAGCTCCAGATGGAGCTCAAGATCAGGAATCTTGCCGATCTCATTTCTGCCGCAAAGGCCGGGAAGATCCGTGATATCCCGGGATTCGGCGCGCTCATTGAGCGGAAGATTCTCGCGAATGTCGGGCGCGTGCAGGAGCGCGTCAAGCGGTTCCCACGGAGTGCCGTTTCCGCCGACGTCGAAGCGCTGCTCACGGCAATCCGTTCCGTGCGCGGCGTCGATCGTGCGGAGGTTGCCGGCTCGTACCGGCGCCGCAAGGAGACGGTGGGGGATATCGATATCCTCGTGGTCACGGATTCCCCCCATCAGGTTTCCGCCGCCGTGGCGGCGCTCCCGATCGTGCGCAATGTCGTCGCGCAGGGCGACAAGAAACTCTCGTTCGACTTCGTTTCCGGGCTGCGTGTCGATATCCGATTCGTGGAAGCAGAACAGTGGGGTGCTGCACTCCTCTACTTCACCGGCAGCAAGGATCACAACATTGCGATGCGAAAAGTCGCCATGCGGCATGGATGGAAACTCAACGAGTACGGTCTTTTCCACGGGAAGAAGCTCCTTGCCTCGCGCATGGAGCAGGAGATCTATGCAGCGCTCAAGCTCCCGTATCGGGAGCCGTGGGAACGGGAAGGCGGTTCGTAGCCATCACTTGCGCCCGCGCTCATTGCGGCGCTTGTCGATTCTCCCCCGCGCTTCGCCGAAGGTCTGTTCCAGCTGCTTTCTCTGCTGGGCGGGCAGTGCCATGAAGAACTCGCTTTTCTGCGCGGCATCGATCGCGCTCTGGAGCATGCCGTCGAATTTCTCCGCCTTGGTTCGGCCTTCCTGTGATGCCTCGTGCTGCGGCGGTCTCATGGCTTCGCGGGAAATTTCCGTGCAGATGATGTCGAAGCCTGCCTGCCTGCTCGTGCGGTTCTGCGGTGCGGGATCGGCCGAGAGCTGCTGCAGGCCGTCTTCCACGCCGCGCCGTCTCCTGCGGCCGCCACCCTCTACTGCTTTTTCCTCGTCTTCGGCATAGCCTGTTTCTATGAGCAGCTGCTTTGCCGTAGCGCGGCATTTCGCGACCTGCGGTGCAGGCCCGAGCTCCCCGTTCTGCGCCTCGGCGAGTTCCCCGAGGTACTGCAGCACTGCCCGGCTCAGCGGGATATTCCCGTGAGCCCCTGCGAGTGCTGTTTTCAGCATTTCCGATGCCCGGCGCGGCTTCTCCTCGCCGGGGCGCACGTTTGTCATCATGCGGTGGAGAAGATGGCCGAAGCCTTTTGGTTGACCGAGCGCACGTTCGCGCTTTGCGCGGATATCCATGAGCATGACGAGAGCCTCTTCCACCTCCTGTGGGATGGGCGGGCGCGCAGGCTGGTGCTCTTTCTCTGTTTGCTGCTGCATGCGCTTGCGCATGTGCTCCAGTGTTGCGCCGGCAATCTTTGCGGCCGTTTGGAATTTCTGCTCATCCGTTACGCTCTGCAGCGTGCTCTTTAGCTCGTGCGGGAGAGGGGGGAGGGAAACAGGCCCCTCTTTCGTGGCTGCGCCGACAAGGCGAATGGTGCTGAGTGCCTGCGCTTCCACGATTGCCTGCAGCCGCATGGTGACAACGTCGGCGATGCGTGTTTTTGCGTGCGGCTGATCACCTCCTTCGTAGAATTGCAGTGTCCTTGGGCCGTGCTTGAAATCCCACCGGAACGTGGCCCCGGCTGGTTGGCCTTCCTCCAGGAGTTTCCGCACGCTCTCCGAAATTTTTGGCTGGCCGACGATGTTGTGCCCCTCCGGCGTCGAGTACACGGAGATGACGGGTTCTGTGTGTTGCAGTTGCGGTGGCGGTGCCTCCAGTTCTTCCGGGCGAATGACAATGCGTTCTTCAGAATTGTCATTTGGCATACTCATCACTGTATCGTGCTCTGACAAGAGCGCAAGGTCTTGGTGTGATCTGGCGGAGAGGGGGGGATTCGAACCCCCGATCCCCTTGCAGGGATACCCGCTCTCCAAGCGGGCGCACTAGGCCACTATGCGACCTCTCCGTATGGTGTGAGAATTGTACTGGAACAAAGAGCAATCGCGAAGCACGGCTTTGCCGTGCTGGAGCGATACCATAAAGGGAAAGGATGGTTCATGGAAGGAAAACCGTAGGTTTGCATTCCATGCCAATGGCGCAAAGCGTCTTCCTGCGCTTTTGCTGGTGCATTCGCCCGTGGTTTTGGGGTATCCTCGTGGCCCGATGAAGCTCTCTCTCGATTGGCTCGGCGAGTTCGTCACATGGCGTGAGCGGGATCCCGCGGCAATTGCCCGTACGGTTACGGCGCACATTGCAGAAGTGGAGGAGGTCATCTCGCGGGGGGCGCTCCTCGAGCGGTGCTGCATTGGCAAAGTGCTCTCCGTCAACCGTCATCCGAATGCCGATAAGCTCGTGCTCTGCGACGTGCAGACCGATCAGGGCATCAAGCGGGTGGTCTGCGGCGGAACGAACTTGCGCCCCGGTATGCGGGTGGCGTTCGCGCACGCCGGTGCACGGGTGCGCTGGCACGGCACAGAGATGATGACGCTCGCGAAGACGAAGATCCGCGGCGAGGAGAGCGAAGGAATGATCTGTGCCGCCGATGAGCTCGATCTCGCCGAACGCTTCCCACAGGCCACGGGACACCAGATCATCGATCTCGGTGATGGAGATGATGGCGTCGGCAAGCCGCTCCGGGAGTATCTCGGTCTTACCGATACGGTGCTCGATATCGACAACCACGCGATCACTCATCGCCCGGACCTCTTCTCCCACATCGGATTCGCGAGGGAGCTCGTGGCAGTCGGGCTCGCGAAGTGGAAAACCCCTCCTGCCTCCGGCAAGCGCAAGCAACCGCTCTTCGCGTTTCCACGGTTCCCCAAAACGCCGCTCCCGTTTGCCATCCGGAACGATGCTGGCAATCTCATCCCACGGTACTGCGCGTGCACGCTTTCCATTGATGCAGTCGGGGAAACTCCCGATTGGATGCGCCGCCGTTTGGAGGCAACCGGATGGAGGTCTCTCTCGCTCCCCATCGACATCACGAATTACGTGGCGATGGAACTCGGGATGCCACTCCACAGTTTCGACGTGGATGATCTGCGCGGCACCGTGCACATGCGCGAATCCGTTGCAGGGGAGAAGGTTGTTACACTTGACGGAGTTTCCAGGCCGTTGCCACAGGGGGCGATCATCCTCAGCGATGACGAAGGGATTTTTGATCTCCTCGGCATCATGGGCGGCGAGCGCAGTTCCACGAAGCAATCCACCCGCCGCATCCTGCTCCACAGCGCCATCGTGGATCCCGTTGCGATCCGCAATGCCATTATTGCAACAGGGCACCGCACCGATGCGGCGACGGTCTACGAGAAGGGCATCCCGCCCGTGATGGCCGCGTGGGGATTTGCGAGGGCTCTCGAATTGTTCTTGCGCTTCGTTCCCGGTGCCGCGATCACGTCGCGCATGGAAAGCTGGGGGAAAGACAGTACGTCGCGCCCCATTTCTTTTCCGCTCGCCCGTGCCCGCAGCGTTCTCGGCGCCGCCATTCCCACGCCGGTTATTCGCCGCATTCTCACGGATCTGGGATGCGCGGTGCAGGTCAAAGGCAAGGCGTGGTCTGTCACCCCGCCGCCTTGGCGCGCAGGCGATCTCAAAGCGGAGCACGATCTCACAGAGGAGATTGGACGCATCTACGGGTACGACCGCATTGCCCCCGCGATGCCTGCGGCAAGTATCGCGCCTCCGGCGCGTGACGTGCGTTTGGTGCAGATGCGCACAGCGCTCGCCGAAGACGGCGGAACCGAACTTGTGCCGCTCTCTCTCCTCGGGCCGGAGATGCTCCGGCAGTGCGCCATTGATCCCACCCATGCCGTGCAGATCGATAACGCTCTCGGTGAGGAGCTGAGCCTCCTGCAACCAACGTTGCTCCCCGCGCTGCTCGCGAACGCACGGGAGAATCTCCGGCACGTGGAACGCGCACTCAAGACGTTCGCCGTCTCGCATGTGTTTCCGCAGAACGGCGAACGGCTGGAGCTTGGCCTCCTTGTCGCGGCGCGCGGCAAGACCGGCATCAAGGATGATCCGTTCCTCGAGGCGAAAGCGGCGGCTAGCGCGGCACTCTCTGCGGCCGGGTATGCATCGGATTTCCGTCCGGCAAAAATGCATGCCCCGTACGCGCATCCTGGGCGCACGGCGGACATCCTCGTCGAATCCGAGTGCATCGGCCAGATCTTCGAGGTCCAGCCTTTCGTGCGGGAGCAATTCGATCTGCCCTATCGCGCCTCTGCCGCGTTGCTCCATCTCGATGCGCTTTTCACCAAGGTGCCGCACGTGCGCCTTGCTCCGAAGATTTCCGCGTTCCCGGCCGTTGTGTACGATGTGACGGTTCCCCTTGATGCCGACAAGCCCGCGGAAGAATTGCGAAAACGGATGTTCGGGCGCAGTACGCTGCTCCGGGGCATCGATATCGTCGATCTCTACAGCGCGGGTACGAGTTCCGAGTACAGCGTGACGTTCCGTCTTACATACCAGAGCGATGAGCGCACGCTCACCGAGTCCGAAGTGAAACTCGAGCACGAAAAGGTCTGTGCAGTCCTTTCGTAGACCATATGGCGCGTCCTCGTCTTTCCACGGCAACGGGCGATGACGGGACAACAGGCCTCCTCGGTACGGAGCGCGTTGCCAAGAGTTCCGCGATTATTTCGACCATCGGTGACACCGATGAGCTGAATGCCGTGATTGGTCTTGTTCTTTGCGAAGAAGGCCTTCCCGGTGCGCTGCGTGGCCAGCTTACACTCTTGCAGCGGGATCTCTTCGCTGTTGGCGCCGATCTCGCTGCTGAGGGTTCCCCCCCTCTCCCGCGGGTCACCGCTGAGCAGGTGGAGAGGCTGGAGCAATGGGGGGTTGCGCTCGAATCCGGCTTGCCTGGGCTCCGGCATTTCGTACTTCCTTCCGGTTGCCGCGCTGCATGTCTTCTCCATCAGGCGCGCACTATTTGCCGCCGCATTGAGCGGGCAGCTGTCGCCGTTGCATGCACTCGCTCTCTGCATCGTGAGGTGTGCGTGTATCTGAATCGTCTGAGCGATTACCTCTTTCTCGCGGCACGCACGGCGAACATCAACGCGGGCATCGTGGAAGAGGAATGGAGTGCCGCGTGATTCACCGAGCCACGAAGCGGCTCAGCTGCAGCGCGTCCCAGTAGTTCAGCGCGACGAGCGCGAGGAAGAATGCCGTAAGCGGGAGGGTGATGAGGATGATCGCTGCCCACGAGCGGTGGCCGGGTGATGTGATGCTTCCATAGAGGCTCGTACCCCCGTAGGTACATGTCACGAGTGCCATAGGCAGGTCTGCGACACTCATCCACCATTTCGGCCACAACCCGCCGATTGCGTTCACCGAGAGGAGATACGCGGCGAAGTAGCTTAAGCCAAGCAGGTAGAACAGGATTCCGCTGAGGCGGTGCATTGTTTTGCCCATCGGGCGTATGGTACGTGGAAGGGCGCGGGAAGGGAATACGCAGAAAGCTCGCGTCTTTCCCGTTATGAGCCGTCACGTTTCCGATTACTTCGTCTTCTTCCCCACAACGAGGCGCACGCGACCGGTCGATCGCCTGCGGGAGAGGACTTTGCGGCCGTTCTTCGTTGCGCTGCGCGCGAGGAATCCGTGCTTGCGGACTCGCCTGCGCCATCGGAGTTTCCCAAGCATAACGGGGGCATTGTTGAGGAAAGTGGTGTCCTCGGTCAACGCTTTTTCCCTCATTCTTGCCGTTTCTTTCCTGTTCATTTTGCTCTCCCGTGTTCTGCCCTACACTGCATGCCATGTACAACGTGCAGAAGCTTCCCTCAGGTTTGCGCATTCTCACGGCACCGAGCGATGGTACTGCCTCTGTGACGGTGATGGCTTTCGCTGGAGCCGGCTCGCGGTACGAACGCACGGAGGAGCGTGGAATCAGCCATTTCCTCGAGCACATGTTCTTTAAAGGCGGCAAGAAGTACCGGAGCACCGAAGAAGTATCCATTGCCATCGATAGCGTTGGCGGCGAATTCAACGCGTTCACCGGCAAGGAGTACGCAGGGTACTACATCAAAGTCGCTGCGGAACATGCGGAACTCGCCTGCGATGTGCTTGCCGACATGCTCATCGATGCGGCATTCCCCCAAGAAGATATTGAGCGGGAGCGTGGTGTGATAATCGAAGAGGAGCGCATGTACCAGGACACGCCCATGTATCGCGTGGGTTGGGATTTCGAGATCCTCCTCTACGGAGACCATCCGCTCGGGTGGGATACCATCGGGTCGGAAGAAGTCATCCGCCGCGTGCAGCAGGAGGATTTCCGTTCGTACAAGGAGATGCTCTACACGCCGGATAATCTCGTGGTCGCGTTCGCGGGCAAGGTTGACGATTCCCTTTCCATGCAGTTCGCCGAGCAGTTTTTCGCGCCGCTTTCCGGCGCGAAAGGGAGGAGGTTCCTTCCCCTCAAGAAGTTCGGCGAGGAACGGATTTTCCTACGTACCAAGAAAACAGAGCAAGCACACGTCGTACTCGGCGTTCCCGGCGTGAGTTCCCAACACCCTGATCACTTCACTCACAAACTCCTTGCCATCATTCTCGGCGGCAGCATGAGCTCGCGCATGTTCCTCAACATCCGCGAGAAGCGCGGTCTCTGCTACTACATCGCCACGGAGACGGACAGCTATCTCGACGCGGGGTCTCTGAGTACCCGCGCTGGCGTGGACCAGCAGCGGCTTGCCGAGGCGATCACGGCCATCCGGGATGAGTATCTCACTTGTGCACGCGCGGGCGTCACGCAGGAAGAATTGCAGCGCGCGAAGGATTATTTCCGCGGGAAAACGGTTCTCTCATTGGAAGACAGCGAGGAACGGGCGCACTTCTACGGCAAGCAGGAACTGCTCTATCCGAAGACACGCGATCTCGATGAGTATTTCGCCGCCATCGATGCGGTTGCCAAGGAGGATGTCGATCGTCTTGCTGCCGAGATTCTCACTTCTGACGCTCTGCGGCTGGTGGTCATTGGCAGCGAAGACAACAAGGAGAAGCTTGCGCAAGTTCTCCGTTCCTGATCGGCGTTTCCCTTGTCTTCTCCGGCACGTATACTGCGGATATGCGTCGCATGGGTGTGTTGTTTCTCTCGGCCATCCTCCTGTTGTCCGCCATGCCGGCATTGGCGGCCGGCGCATCAGAGACCGGTCTTTCGGAGCTTGAAATTGAAAGCCGGAACAGTCCTTGCCGAGGGGAGACCGGCCGGAAGAAGGATCGCTGTCTTGCCCGTCAGGATGACCTGCGATCGAACGTGCTCATCCGCAAAGTGCAGCGTTCCCGCGGAGATTCTTTCCGGGTGGGGACTATCCGTCTGCGCACCGCGGAGCGGGAGGCGCGGCAAGAACGCAATGCGGCATTGCTCGAGAGACAGCGCACGTTCCGCCGCATTACCGAGACGGAGGATCTCAACACCCGGCGCGTCGATTACCTGCAGGAATTCCGCCAGGATCAATTTACGTGCATGTCGGAACCGGCCGGCCGCGAGCGCAATATCTGTCTCACGAATGCGCGCATCAAGATGCGTGCTGCGTCGCGGGCGCAACGGGGAACGCTCGTACGGCCCGCGCAACTGGAGGAGTAATTCCGCTCTTTCCGTTTGGCGGGAATCTTCTCCTTGTTTAGTATGTCGCCGCCCAGTTCCCCGTTATCACTCATGGAACGCACGCTCATCCTCCTCAAGCCCGATGCCGTCACCAAGCGCATCTGCGGCAAGGTCATTGCGCGTTTCGAGGAGGTCGGCTTCACCATCGTCGGCTGCAAGATGATCGCGCTTCATCCCGCTCTGTTGCGCGAGCACTACGCGCACATTGCCGATAAACCATTTTATCCCGAGGTGGAAACGTTCATGAGTTCTGTTCCCGTTATCGCGATGGTGCTGGAAGCGGAGAATGTTGTCGCAAAGGTCCGGGAAATGCTCGGCGTTACCGATAGCCGCAAGGCCGCGCCGGGCACCATCCGCGCGCAGTACGGCAAAGATCAGATGGTGAACGTTGCCCATGCATCCGATAGCCCGGAAACGGCGCGGCAAGAGATAGCCAGGTTCTTCGCGCCGAATGAGATTTTCGCGTATTAGTCCCCGGTTTCTGCATCATTTTCCGCCTGTGGCGGCGGAGTGTTTCTGCTAAAGATCCATCTGATTGCCGCATCGAGCTGCGGGTCGTTCCCCGCTTCGATGTCTTCGGCGGTGCGTGCGACTTCGATATCCGGGTCCACACCCTCTTTCCCCAGGTCCCGGCCATTCGGCGTGAGCCACCGTGCGACGGTGACACGGAGGCTGGATCCGCCCGGCATCTCAAAAATCTCCTGGATTGTGCCCTTTCCAAAACTCTTCTTGCCGATGACGGTTGCGCGCTTGTGATCCTGCAGCGCGCCGGCAAGGATCTCGGATGCGCTTGCTGATCCCTCGTTGATGAGGATAACGAGCGGGGTATCCGTGTCGATAGGACGGCCGTGGACGTAGTGCGCTTCCGGCTCGCCTTCCTTCCGCGCGACGCTCACCACCTTGCCCTGACGCAGGAACATCGATGCGAGGTCGACCGCTCTGTCCAGATATCCGCCGCCGTTGAACCGTACATCGAGGATGATGCCATCGAGCGGTTCCTTCTTGAGTTCCCTAAGGGCGCGATCCACCTCCTGGTTCGTATGGTCGGCAAACTGGTTGATCGCGATGTAGCCAATACTGCCGCTCGCCGTCTCCTTCCGCTCGGATTCCACGCTCGGCACATCGATCTCCGCCCTGGTGATTTCCAGGTTCCGGACCGTTGGTTCCGTGCCTCTCTGCACAGTGAGCGTGACCGTTGTTCCCTTCGGCCCGCGGATCATCTGCACGACTTCATGGAGCGGCATGCCAGTCGTGGCTTTTTCGTCCACTTCCAGGATGATGTCCTCTGGGAGGAGCCCCGCGCGCGCCGCCGGCGATCCCTTGATCGGAGCGACCACGATGACCAAGCTATCTCGTACAGTGAGTTCTGCGCCGATTCCCTGGAGCCTTCCATTGAGCGACTGGTGGAATTCCCGGTTTTCCGCGGGTGTCATGAAGACGCTGTATGGATCACCGACGGCCTCGACGAGGCCGGAAACAGCGCCGTACAACATTGGTTCAGATTTCAGGTCTTCCGGGTGAATGTAGTGGGTAATCAGCAGACGCCAGACCGACCAGAGGAGCGAGATGTCCACTTCCGCTTCCGGATCCGTTACCACTGTGCCGCTGCCCGTTCCACCGCGATACAGAAATTCCAGGTTCTGCAATTCGCTCTGGAGCCGTTGCTCTTCGTACCGCACGCCAAGCTGCAATCCAAGGAGAAGTGTGAGCAGCGGCAGCAAGCCGATGGTGAAGACATGGGCGAATCGTTTCATGTTGTTCCTGCAGAAAGGCGGGGTAGCTGATTGCCTTGCAGGGTGGGAAGAGTAGCATCGAATCGTGGCCAACGCACGCAGAGAATCAACGAATTCGGGCCTTTCTCCCGTGCCATCCGCTGTGCCGCCATGCATTCACAAGGGCATGCGCGTGTATGAGATTCTTGCCTACTGTCCGGAGGCTCCGGAGATCATGGCTGCGTACGGACTCCACTGTTTTTCCTGCTCGCTCGGCGGGGTGGAATCACTCGAAGATGGATGTGTTCTCCACGGGTTTCCCGATGACACGGTCGATGCGCTGGTGGATGACTTGAATGAGGCTGTTCGGTCTGCACCGGCCCGTCCCCAGACCATCACTGTCACGCCCGCGGCTGCGCAGGCGATTTTCACAGTAGCGCAGCGTGAAGGTCATGCAGGCGAAGGGCTCGCGGTTGTACCGGACCGAGAGGGGGGTTTCTGCATGGAGTTCCGGCCCGAACCGGCCATAGATGACCATGTGTTTTCCTGTTCTTCGGAGCCATCGGTCCACGTGTTTGCATCATCCGCAACATTGTGGCGGGTTGGTGGGGCCACCATTGATTTCCGTGACGGGCGGTTCAAGCTCGAACTTCCCGAGGACGGCGAGCGGGCATGCGCCTGCAGACCGGACTCCTGCGGGTGCACGGGGGATCTTTCGAGGGTACACTGACCGCATGGTCCGTCTCCCCGCGGGTCTCGAGCGCCGGCTGCAGGATCTGTTTCCCCGTGTCCGCGAACGCGAGCGATTCGTTGCGCAGCTCCTTGAGGAGGCGCTCAAAAAAGAGGAAACATTCGATGATGAGCAGCCCGAAGCGGTCGGCGGCACGCTCTACCTCTTCACCGACGGTGGGTCCCGCGGGAATCCCGGTGAGGCCGCGATCGGCTGCGTTCTTGAAGATCCCGGCGCGGGTAAGGTGCTCCGCGAGCACTGCGAGCGCATCGGTGTGGAGACGAACAACGTTGCCGAGTACCGCGCGCTGATCGAGGGGCTGAAGCTCGCGAAGAACTTCCGTCCCAACCGGCTTGTCTGCCATTTGGATTCAGAGTTGGTTGTCCGGCAGCTGAGTGGACAGTACCAGGTGCGCATGCCGAGTTTGCAGCCTTTGGTGGAGGATGTGCAGGATCTTGCGCGGCAGTTTGCAGATGTTTCATTCGTCCATATTCCTCGCAGCGACAACTACCGTGCGGATGCTCTGGTGAACAGAGCGCTTGACGAGCTTCCTTCCCCTTCCCGTGTACGGATGCACCGATGACAAACAATCGGCATGGGGTTCCTTCGCCGCGGGCGCATTGCTCGTTGCCATTTCCCTGACGCCGCTGCACGCCGAAGCCGCATACGCACCGATCACGTACCGCTCCGGCCATTTTCTGTTCACGATTGATCCGGATGCGTATCCCGCATGGCAGGGATCGGAGGAGGTGTGGACATTGCGTGGGCGTACCATCGCGCCGCTGGCCGCCTGGCGCGCCGATGGTGATGAGCCCGTTCGGTTGCCGGATGGCGTGGAACACACCACCCGCATCGCGTGGGATCGCGCGGCAATTGCCGAAACGCTCCGGGCGCATATTGCTTCCGCATTCAATCGCGAGCCCGGGGCAGTTGTGATTAGCCGTTCGGCAACTGGCAGCGTCGTTTTCGATGGCATTGGGCTCCCGGGCCGGCACGTTCTGCTCGATGAGGCAGCTGCGCTCACTGTTGCCGCTCTGGACAGGGGTATTAGCGATGTGGTGCTCCCTGTAGCCATGCTCCAGCCGGCGATCACCGTCGCCGATCCCGAACTCCGTGATGCCGGCATCGCAGAAGTGGTCACGGTTGGCGAATCGAATTTCGCAGGATCTCCGTTCAATCGCCGCCACAACATCCGCGTCGGTCTTTTCCGTTTTAACGGCTACCGGATTCCCAGGGGGGAAACGTTCTCGTTCAACGATGTCCTCGGTCCTGTGAATGAGGCAACCGGGTACCGTCCAGAACTCGTGATCCTCGGTGACAAAACGCTTCCGGAGTACGGAGGCGGTCTCTGCCAGGTGAGCACGACCGCGTACCGCGGTGCGTGGGAGTACGGTTTCCCCATTGCGCAGCGGCGGAATCACAGCTTTGCAGTGGCGTACTACGGTCCCCAGGGGACAGATGCAACGGTGTATCCCCCGAGCACGGACATGCGGTTCATCAATGACAGCCCGGGCGACATTCTCATCCAGACGCACGTGGACGGTGACAATGCGTACTTCATCTACTACGGTACGCGGGATACGCGCTCCTCGGATATCATCGGCCCGTACACATGGGGGCACATTCCTGCTCCCGCCGACCGGACGGAGTACACCACGTCGTTGCCTCCCGGGGAGCGGAAGAAAATGGGGAGTGCGGTTCCGGGGCTGAAAGCCGCGTGGTTTCGTATCGTGCAGAACGATGGAGGCGATCCAGTCACCGAGGGGTACTACTCCTATTATGAAGCGCGCCCCCTCTACTACCAGGTAGGCGTGGAGGAAGGGCAGGTGCCCGGCGGGCCCGCTCCGACGTGGCTCGGGACGATGCCGGGCAACGGCAGTGAGCCGGGCGAAGAGGCGGCTCCAGCTATCGAGTGATGTACATTTCCTTCATGCCCGTGCGGTAATTGACCTGCCAGAACGACACTGTCGGGCTGGCTGTAGCGGGAGGAGAAAGGCTGGCGGGTGCCGCGCGTGGTCTTCAATGATGCCTAGGCACAGCAATTCGATGCGTCGCCGATCCTGTGGCGGCGGGAGGATGCCGTTCCACCACTGTTTGGCACCGCATGCATGCAGGAACTGCTGTGCGCTTTCCGGCATGGGCGGCATGCTGCCTGCATCTGGCAGCATGCCGAGCGCCGTGAGCAATCGCACGGTGAAGGCGAGTGTCGGCGGCGATTCTGCAGAGCTGCATGCGTGCAGGAATTCCACGGCGAGATCGAAAATCTCCGGGACTGGCGCATCGTCTTCCAGCATGTGTAGCAGCATGTCGCACCCTTCCTGTGCTCCTGCGAATGTCGAGGGAAGTTCCATGCCTGCAGGCACGGATGCCGCGTGCACTCCGGTGATCAGGAAGCCGCTGGATCCTTCATGTACGTCGATCCGCGCGTGCCGGAACGGGAGCAGGCTGCCGCCCATCCGGCTCTGGAGTTTGCGGACACCGCGCGCGCGTGCAGCTATCTTGCCGCGTTCTCGGGTGAGGAGAATGCAGAAGCGGTCTGCTTCCCCAACGTCGTGCGTGCGCAGCACGATTGCATCGTACGTGGCAGACCGCGGCATCAGTGTCTGTGGAGAATGAGGGATCGCGGATTCATCTTTGCCATACTGCCGAGCCATGCCCCGGCAAATCCGATGCAGGGGATTGCTGCCAGTTCTAGCACGACGATCACCCATCCTTTTTCTAGCAGGATATTCCGGGTAGAGCGGACGAGTTCCTCCACGATGCCGCCTGCCGTGAGTGAGGCGCCCATGGAGCCGGCTGCTGCGATGAAGAGTGCGCATACGAGCAGGCTTCCGGCTGTCGCCACGATCAGCAAAACCATTGCCTCTATGGCGAATGGCAGGCGGATCATCCACGGGAATGCACCGGAAAGATGCTCTACCAGCACCTCCTCCGCCCGACGGAGTACACGCTCGCGCACAAGTTCCACCGTGACGAAGAGGATGGTGGTTGCGATGACGGCGATGAGGATTCCGACGGCGATTTCCGCTGCCCGCGTGATGCTGAGGAGCTCGTGGATTTCTGCCTCCTGATTCGTCTGTTCGGAGAGGAATGACGGATCGACAACGCTGCGCCAGCGTTCCTCCTGCAGGAATTTCCGGAATGCCCCGTAATCTCCGAGCGATCGCAGCACCACGCTCACGGTTTCCGGGAACGGATTCTCCATTCCGAATTCCTCAATGAATGCCACCAGATCAGGTTCGCGCGCCTTCATCTGTGCGTATGCCTGTTCCTTCGTGATGTACGTTATCTGTTCCACCGAAGGCAGCTGCTGCACTTCGCTGAGAAAAGTCTGCAGCTGTTGGTCGCTTGCTTCCGCTTGGATTTCCAGGTGCAGCGCCGCACGCGCGAGCAGGAGCGACCGCATGCCCGCCATGCCAGCGAGCGCTGTGAGTGTGAGCTGCAGGAGCAGGAAAACGCCGGTGAGCGTGCCGAAGGCGGCGAGCCAGTCGTGCTCGCGCACGACGTTCACCACGCCGCGGCGCGCGCAACGACTCCACACCGCCATTGTGTCGTGCCATTGCTGCAGCATATGCGCCAGTATACGCGCAGTGGAGCACGGGAGACCACCTTGGCGTGAGTCGCTTAGTTATTGGTGTAATTATCCATTTTCTCAAGACCTTCAGAAGCGCGCATGGATATTGCTTCCCATTCCATTGCGAATCTGTCGGCAACATTCACGTCAAAAATCTCATCGAGAGGGAATGTCTTTTCTTCCCCCTCTGTCCCCAACCAGACTATTGCGATATTCCCACGAGTTTCCTTGAGATAATACGCAAGTTTATCGCTTTCGTGTGCAACGACCTCACCAATTTGTATGCCGTGCTCCCTTGAATATTCTTTCGCCTTGTTCACGCCGTATGCAATGGCTTCGGGGTTCTTTAGCATCGTTTCTCGTGCGCACAATGTTCGTCCCAATTCCAGGGTGCCCCTCAAGCGGCGCGCATCTTCGGGGCGACGCGCCGCGACCGTTGAAGTTCCTCGATTTTTTCCACCGCGTGGACGCACTGGCGGGTTCGCGCGTTCTCCGGATCGATGTCTAAGCTCTTTAAGAGCAGCGCTTTCGCCTTCGTGATATTCTGCGCCTTGAGGTATGCCGCGCCAAGATCGCACAGCGTGAGAGGATTTTCGCTGTCGAGGTTCAGGGCCCGTTCCATGGTCACGATGCCCTGTGTTCTCTTCCCGGTGGAGAAGAGCGCCCATCCGAGGCACCGGAGGATTTCCGGATTGTTCGGCTGCAGGATATTTGCCTCCCGCAGTTTGTTGATCGCCTTCTCCCACTCGTTGCGTATCGTGTAGAGGTATCCCAGGATGTAGTGCCCCATGTAGCTCTGCGGATCGATCGTAATTGCGCGTTTAGCAGCAGCTTCCGCGCGGTCAAAGCGCTCCAGGCTCAGTTCGTTATCCGCAACCTCTTCCAGCGCGGAAGAATTCGCGGGATCTTCCACCAGCAATTCCTCCAGAATGCGCAAAGCCTCTTCGTGCTGGCCGTTCAGCTTGAGCTGTTCGGCTTCCTCCAGGCGCTTCAGCGTTGCCTCTTGCGTGGAGTCCTGCTGCATTGGACACGAATTGTATCGCCCGCGTTCACGACCCGTAAATAAAATACATCGTCAAATTCAGAATGACCTTCGCGCTCTTCACAATCATCACGCCGATCACCGCGCCAACCATGAAATCCTTCCCCATACTCTTGCGATCGTCCTTGCCCCCTGAAGTCGCGTAGAGCAGGGCGCCGACGATGAATGCCGCGACGCCGACGTACACGATGGTGTTGTTCAGCACGCCCACAATGTTCGTAACGATCTGGCCCGGCGTGAGGTTTGGGCCGATGTTCACCGAGAGTGTCGCCGCAGAAGCAGTGCGTCGCAATTCTGCGATGATTCCCTGCAGGAGCGTCCTTGCGAGGATTGCCATGGTGGCGTAGGTATACCAGAAATCTCTGTGGCAAGCACGTTGCGGGTCCCATGCCGGGGACGTACACTCGTGCCTCACTAAGGTATGCGACCTTCAGGATTCCATTCCTACCAGCTTTCGGAGCGGTGGAGGCGTCAGCGTGGTGCTGGCGGGTTCCTCCGGAAGTTCACCGACCTCTTCCGGGCCGCCTATCCTGCTGTCCTCCGCGGTGCCGCGTCCGTACTCCGCGGCGGGGTCCTCCGTCTTTCCGTCTGGATTGGCGCTCTGGCATTCGGCTTAGGGTGTCTCGTACTCCTCTATATCTGGTTCACGCTGCCGGATATCGAGGATCCGCGGAGTTTCCTCGCCTCGCAGAGTACTGTGGTTCTGGATCGCGATGGCGTTGAGCTCTACAGGTTTTTCCAGGAGGAAGACCGGACGTTCGTTGAGGGGGATCGCATCCCCAAGCACCTGCGGAATGCCATCGTCTCCATCGAGGATGAGCGGTTCTACGAGCGTGGATGCCTGGATGTCCGCGCGCTTCTCCGCGCGGTCGTCGGCTTCGGCCAGCGCGGCGGTGCCTCCACGCTCACGCGGCAGCTCGCCCGCAACGCGCTGGATTTGAAGCATGAGAACATCGTCATCCGCAAGGCGAAGGAACTCATTCTGGGGTGCCAGATGGAGCACCAGTTCGGCAAAGACGAACTCCTTACGCTCTACCTGAACTGGATTCCCTTCGGCCAGAATGCCTATGGAGCGGAACAGGCGAGCCAGTTGTACTTCGGCGTTTCGGTGGACACGCTTTCCCTAGCGCAATCCGCCGCGCTCGCGGCATTGCCGCAGCGCCCGAGCTACTTCAATCCGTACGGGCCGCATCGTCGCACCACTGTGTCTCCGGATGTCGAACAGCGTGTGATCGATGGCAAGATCACCGCGGCATCGCAGATTCCGGATGACGAGATCACCATCGGTCTTCTCGGGGCACACATCGGTACGGGAGCGACGACCGTGTACGTCGGCGGTCGCACGGATCAGGTGTTGCAGAATATGCAGGATCAGGGATATATCACTGAGCAGGAGCGTCTCGCGGCGTTGAGTGACTTGGAGCAGCTTGTGTTCCAGCCCTCGCGGGAAGATATCCGCGCCCCACATTTCGTGTTGTGGGTGCGCGAGCAGCTTGAAGAATTGCTGGGCGATTCCCTCGAGCAGGGACTTCTGGAGCGCGGGGGATTACGCATCGAGACTACGATCGACTGGGACATGCAGCAGGTTGCAGAGAAAGTCGTCGCGAGTCACCGGGAGGATGTCCTGAACCGTTTCGGCGCACACAACATCGCTTTGCTCGCGCTTGATCCGCGCACGCGTGAGGTGCTTGCGTACGTTGGCAATGCGGATTTCAACGACGAAGAGCATGGCGGAAAGATCGATATGGTTCGTGTTCCGCGGCAGCCCGGTTCCAGTTTCAAGCCGTTCGTGTACGCCGCCGCTTTCGAGAAGGGGTACGGTCCGGCCACCGTGCTCTTCGACGTGCAGACGAAGTTCGGTGACGACGAGCCGAAGAACTTCGATGGGGATTTCTGGGGTCCGCTCACTATCCGGCAGGCACTTGGCGCATCCCGCAATATTCCGGCGGCGAAGGCATTCTTCCTCGCCGGCGGCGAGGAAGCGATCCTGCGTCTTGCATCGAGCATGGGCGTTCCCACGCCGCTTATCCGGCGTCAGCAGCTCACCGCGGAGCGCGGCGAGTTCGAGTACGGCTGGCCACTGGCCCTCGGCGCCGCAGAAGCGCCGCTCATCGAGATGCTCAATGGGTACGCAACATTCGCGGATGGCGGCGTGTACAAACCCGTCGTTGCCATTCGTTCCATCAAGGACAAGCGGGGGAATATTCTCTACCAGGCAGAGCAGGAGAACGAAGGCACCAAGGTGCTCGATGAGCGCATTGCGTACCAGCTTGTTTCCATCCTCAGCGACGAGTCTGTCCGGCCCAATGAATATTGGAAGACGCAACTCACCATTCCCGGCTACCAGACTGCGGCGAAGACCGGCACCAGCAACAAGTGTTTGGAGTGGACGGATTCAAACGTATGTGCGCTGCGCAAGCCGGATAACGCGTGGGTGCTGGGTTCCACGCCAAATCTCGCGGCTGGTGTGTGGGCCGGCAACGCAGATAGCAGCGCGCTCTACGAGAAAGCCGATGGTCTCAATACGTCGAGTGCTCTCTGGAAGGAGTTTCTCACGGGTGCGCACCGTTTCCTGGAGAATCCCCAAACTGCATTTCCGGTTCCGCAGGGGATCGTGCAGCCGCAGGTCTCCATGCTCTCCGGCCAGCTGCCGACGGAATGCACGCCAGTGGAGCTCCGTCGGGCGGATATTTTCCTCCAGGAGCACGCTCCCACCGAACCAGATCCTGCCTGCGTGCGGTTGATGGTGGATAAAGTCACGGGGCTTCTTGCCTCCGACGCATGTCCGGAGGATGCGCGTGAGGAGCAGAGCTTCTTCAGTGCGCATAGCGTGCTCATAGATCGTTTCCCGACGTGGGAGCAAGGTGTGCAGGCATGGATGAAGGAACAAATGGATGTATGGAACGCATCCGAGAATCATTCCGGCTCGCTCCTGCGCCTGCCGCAGGCGCCAACGGAGGAGTGTGATCCAAGCCTGACCCCCGGCCGGCTTGTGAAGCCTGAACTTGCAATTCTTTCGCCGAAGAACGGCGGCGTTGCCACGTATCCGGCGTTCGTGCCAACGATCGAATGGACTGCCGGGGCTGCCGTGCGGGAAGTGCGTTTTGATCTCGATGGCCGCAATGTTGCGGCCGAGACCGAACCTCCGTTCAAACCGGCGATCCGGGTTCCAAGATCCATTGACGCGGATGGTACGCATACGCTGACGGTGATCCTCGAGGATGAGTATTTCAACAAGGCCGAGGCGAGCGTTACCTTCCGATTTGGCGAGGACGAAAACGTCCCCTCTGTCCGTTTTGTCAGGCCAACGAAGCGCGAATTTGCCGTCGGGGAGGATCTCGTCATCGGCGTTGAGGCCGATGACGACGAAGGCGCGGTAAAGTACGTGCAGTTCTTCCTCAATGAGACGCTGCTCACGACGAAGCCGAAAGCCCCGTACGAATTCACGTACACGCTCGACGTTCCCGCCGGCGTGTACCGCGTGCGCGCTGTCGCTGAGGACATGGCCGGGCATGCCGGGGAAGATGAAGTGCGGATCGCGGTTGGCGGTGTTCCGCTCCCTCCCGATGAGCCTTCCCGTCCATTGCAGGAGGAAGTGCCGGAAACGGGCCCCTCCGTTGCGCCGGCCATTCTCTCACCGGAGAGCGACCTTTCGCTTGCTGTACAGGAGCAGACGGAGTTCTCGTTCCGCGTGCCGTTCATCGACGGCACGGATATCGCGGAACTCCAGGTTCTCGTCCGCAACGATGACACGGGCGCAGAGGATATGCTCCTTAGACTCGAGGACGGCGAGGGCGTGTACCGCCGTTCCTGGATGAGCCGGCGCCCTGGGCGTTACACGTTCATCCTCCGGACCTACGATAAACAGCGCAGCGCGACGGAGTGGGGCAAGCGCCAAGTAGAGGTGCGGTAGCTCAACCGAGTTGCGCTGCGATGTCATCGGCAATGTCGGCGTTCGTGTGCACGTCCGACACGTCTTCGTTCTCCTCTAGCGCGTCGATGAATTCCATGAGCTTCTTTGCCGTGTCGAGACCCTGTACGAGAATATGCTGCTTCGCGACGAATTTAAGACCGGCTTCCTGCACAGTGCAACCGTCTTCCTTGAGTGCGTCGCGCACCTTTGCCCAGGTAGCGGGGCCTGTTGTGACGGTGATCGAGGCGCCTTCCTTCTCGATGTCCTCCGCACCGGCGTCGATGAGTCCGAGTTCGGCTTCGTCGCTCAGGTTGCCTGATGCGTGAATGACGCCTTTGCGTTCAAACAGGAACTGCACCGCTCCGCTCTCCGCCCACTTGCCGCCCCGCTTTTCGATCGTCGCGCGAACGCTGCTGATGGTTCTGTTCCGGTTGTCGGTGAAGCATTCGATGATGCAGGCGACGCCGCCCGGGCCGTACGCCTCGTACGTGACGGCTTCGGTGGTGGCGCCCTTCAGTTCTCCTGTGCCTTTCTTCACCGCGCGCTCAATATTGGCATTCGGCACATTGTCCGCACGGGCATTCTCGATTGCTGTGGCGAGGCGTGTGTTCATGCCGGGATCGCCTCCTCCGCCTTCACGTGTGGCGATCTCAATCAGCTTGGCGTGGCGCGTGAAGATCTTGCCGCGCCTCGCGTCCTGCGCGGTTTTCTTCACCCGGATATTGGCCCATTTGCTGTGACCGGACATAGGGAGAAAGGAACGACGCGCGAAGTGTAGCGCACCCGCGCCGCACAATCACTCCGATGCCGTCATTTCCTGTATGCGAGCATGCCCATGAATCGAGCGAGCTCGATGGCTGCTTTCAGCATCTTCTGGTGCCGGAGACAGACGCCCGTGTAGTAGCGCTGCCGAATGTTCCCAAAGTAGTCGGTGTACGGCTTGATCGTCGGGTAGTCCTTGTAGTCAATGTATGCCACCTCCTTTTCACAGAAGGGGCACTTCTTGAGGCGGGGATCTGTCCTGCGCTGTTGCGATTTGTTCGCCATGGAAGAGGAGGGGACTAGATTTCGATATCGTCCGTGGAGATGAGCTTCTCGATCTCTTCGGTGATCTTTCCGCCATCAGCGGCAGGAGCTGCCGGGGCTGCGGGCTTTTCTTCTTCCTTCGCCTTCTTCGCCGCCTGCCGCTTCTGTTTGGCGAGCATCTTTTTCCTCAGGTCTTCCTCTTTCGCTTTCTTCTGCACTTCCTCCGCAACTTCCTGTTCCTTGAGCCATTCCTCGAACCGCGTGGAGAACGTAACGACCTCGTAGCCCTTTGGCGGTTTTACGATGATATGGCGAAGCACCTGCTGCATGATGCGCAGACCCTGATCCACTTCCTGCACTTTCTCCGGCGGGAACTCGTAGTAGTACACAATGAATGTGCCCTCATCGAATCCGCCGATTTTGTATGCGAGGCCCCTTCTCCCCCAGACGTCCTTGGCGATCTGTTTGCCGTCCGCCTCGCCGAAGAGATGCTCAATATCACGCTGAGCATCACTGCTCTCTTTCTGGGAAAGCGGGTGAGGCAGGAGCACGCAGACTTCGTAGATGCGCGCGTCTTCCGACGATGGGGTGAGAGTTGCCATGCGATTCGTGGGTAGAATCCCATGCGATGGAACGCACAGGAGAATCGGCTAGAGCGCGAGTGTACGGGGCCGCTTTTGCATGCGTCAAGGAAACTCCGCTTAAATTCCGGCGTTCTTCCATCGTTCCGTCGCCTCTACGAGAGCGCGCGCGATGCCCGGTTCCCAGGAGGAGTGCCCTGCGTCGTCCACGATCACGAGTTGCGCTTCCGGCCATCGTGCTGCGAGCGTGATCGCTGCTTCCGGCGGACAGATCATATCGTATCGTCCTTGGATGATTATCCCCGGGATGTGCCGGATGCGATCCACGTAACGCAGCAGCGCGTCTTCCGGGTCGAAACGGTTCCTCAGCATGTAGTGCGCTTCGATGCGCGCGAGAGCGAGCGCCCGGTCCGGTTCCATTGCCTGGAAAGCCGGGTTTGGTTTCAGCATGCAGCACGACGATTCATACCGGGTCCACGCTTCGGCCGCCCGCCTCTGCGTTTGTTCGTCAGCCGCGTGCAGCCGGTGGTAGTAATGTTCCAATATATTCCCCTGTTCGTTCTCCGGCAGGTGGCCGACGAACGCATGCCAATGCTCGGGAAAGAATTGCCGGACTTCCAAGAACCACCAGTGGAGCTCCCGTTCCGTCATGAGGAATATTCCCCTGAGCGTGAGGCTGCGCACCCTCTCCGGATGAGCTTCCGCATACGCGAGGCCCAGCGTGCTCCCCCACGAACCGCCGAACACGTGCCAGCGGTCGATACGCAGGTGCTCTCGGAGTTTCTCCATATCCGCGATGAGATCTTCCGTCGTGTTCTCCCGCGTTTCCCCAAGCGGGGCGGACCGTCCTGCGCCACGCTGGTCGAAGAGCACGATGCGGTAGTACGCGGGATCGAAGAAGCGCCGGTCTCTCGGGGAGCATCCGCTGCCGGGGCCACCGTGCACGAAGACAACAGGCGATCCCTTTGGATTCCCGCATTCTTCAAAGTACAGGGTGTGGAGCGGGCTCACGTTGAGCGTGCCCGTGCGGTACGGCTCAATCTCCGGGAAGAGAGGATCCGTTGTGCGCGGTTTGCGGCTGCTTGGTTTTGCCATGCTTGAGCCAGTATATCCCTACCTTTTCTCTTTCCGCGGTACACTGTTTCCGTGGCGATGATCGAGTATCAGCGGCTCATCCTCGCGGACAAAGTCCGCAACGCCGCGCTGGAACGCGCACTCAAGCGCGTCATCACTCCCGGCTGCACGGTGGTCGACGTCGGTTCCGGGACGGGTTTCCTCTCGTTCCTCGCGCTCAAGCTCGGCGCGGGGAAATGCATCTGCATCGAGCGCGAGCCGGAGTTCCATGCGCTCGCGAAGGAAATTGCCAAAGCAAACGGCATCCGCAACTGCACGTTTCTCCTCTCCCATTCTTCCGAGGTCCGGGGGATTACCGCCGATGTCGTCATATCCGAGACGCTCGGAAACTTTGCGTATGAGGAGAACATTATCGAGACACTCCGGGACGCGCGCAGGTTTCTGCGGCGCGGCGGCACGATGATGCCCCAGTCGATCACGCAATTCGTGGCGCCAGTCGTCACCGATCATCTCTGGAGGGAAGTTGCGAGTTGGGATCGCACCGGTTTCGGGATTGATTGGTCTCCGGCGCGCCTCAGGTCACTCAGCAACATGTACGTGAAGACGCTGCGCCCGCAGGATCTCCTTGTGTTCGACAAGGCCGGCGAAACGTGGGATTCCGTTGATTTCACTGCTCCGAAAAATTCCAGTGTTCGCACAGGCGGTGCGCGGTGGCGGGTGGAACGGCAGACAACCGTCTACGGTCTCTGCCTGTGGTGGTCATGCACGCTCTGCCCGGGCGTTTCCCTCTCCACGAGCCCCTTCGATGCGCCAACACACTGGCAGCAGATCTTTCTGCCTGCGCTGCAGCCGCTTGCCCTTTCTAAGGGAGAGGAACTGCGGTGCGCGGTCACATCAGATTCCCGTCCGGAAGTGAAAATCAACGTGCAGTGGGCTCTCGAACATATTGATACAGCGGGAAAACTCCGCGAAAAACAGGCGATGGATATGCAGAGAGGGATATGATGCGAATCAAATTCTTCGTGATTGTAAATTTCAGTGGCCAATTATGGTGGAGATCAATTTTCCCACCCTTTTTTTAATGTGAGGTTGTTGCATGTATGGCAATTCCAAAATTTCCTCCAAAGCATATACGTCGATAGGATTCTTAACACTCATTGCTCTTCCACATTTTTGGATGCCTCCTGATGCGATTTCTGCCCAAATTTGTTTAGTATCTAGCCCATTTGTTTTTGTGAATTTTCTAATTCCCACGCAATGCATCCCATTAATATTCACAACCCCGTTCGCATCTAATTGTTGATTTTGGATTTGTACATATTCCAAACGCATCACCGCATCTTTCTGATAGAGAGGGATTGGAAGGCGGTTCCCTTGGCTCAATGCCTCGTGTCTAGGTGTTAGTTGAGCCGATGCAATTTCTCTTCTGAGGATTCTTTCGTTCAGACCAGTGAAGTCACAAAATCGGTTAATTGCAATCCATTGCTCACCATTTATTGTAAGTTCGCCGTTTTCGCCAACGCAGACTCCCTGTTTTCTGCGTAAAACAAATTCCAAATTATCCACCATCTCTTTTTCATAGACATCAATTATTCTGTTCCCATTTTTTGCTTTACCAAATGGCGTGAGACCTATTTTTGTTATGTGTCTCCTTAGGGCTTCGCGGTCGAGGTGATTATTCACACAATATCTTTCGATTCCTATACATTCGACCCCATCGATGAGTATTCGACCAAATTCATCAACCTGACCTAGTTCTATTGCATATGATAGCTTGGTTCCGTTTGCCATTTTACAGCAGTCATCCGGTCTTTCCCCCATTTGTGCCAAAGCATCTGCAATTTTTAGCGGCATTCGGCGCCGGGATGTACCTCTCAATTGCCAGTCTGTTTCAAAGACGTACGAGAAATCCTTTTTGTTTCCCGCAGTGTCCTCATAGGCACGTGCTGTACGACCAACTCCTTGCATAATTAACGCAGGGCTTTGTGATGCCCGAGCCCAGATTGCGGCATTTGCCGGTGGGAAGTTCCATCCCTCTGCTAATTTTGTAACGGTGATAATTAGATCGATATCTTGATTTAATAGTTGCTGTTCGGCCGTGCTCAGCAGTGTTTCCGCATTTACTTGGTTCAAATCTTTTGTCTCGCGACTCGTAATTGTTCTTGTTTTTAGCCCGAGTCTTTTTGCCTCACTCGCGAATCGATCGCATTCAGCAATGCTAACGCAGAATGCAATACCACGAAGGGGATACTGGTGTTTTTTTCGCGCCTTTTTGTATTGTGTTAATATCTCCATATATTCTCCGATCAGTTTCTGGTATGCATTTTCACGGCGGAGCACTTCAACCTCTTTCTTTAATGAAAAATCTCCTTCCTCTAAATCTTCATCTGTGATTGTACCGTCTGTATGCACAATGCGGTAAGGAACAAGAATGCCAGATCTCACTAGATCTGCATGTTTTTCTTCGGCAATTTTATGGCCGAAGGCGTCCTCTACGTGCTTGTCGGCAAGTTTTGGAGTAGCTGTAAATCCGAGTTTTAGTGCTCGAGCGGGGGCATACCTTTGTAGATTCTCAAGTACGTTATTTTCTGCGCCTTGTTCTTCTTCTGTGAGAAGTTCGTCAAATTCACCATTAAGCACATCCAAGCTTTCCTGTGTTCTTTTGCCCAGTGCCCTGTGAGCTTCATCGCAAATGATGAGCTGACGCGACTGATTTTTCGCTAAATATCTCTTGTTGCGATCAATAAGGCTTTGATGACTTTGATAAGTTGCGATTTGGATAGGTTTTTCAAATTCCTGTGTTCCTCCTCCGACAAGACCAATCTTGTTTTCGGGTATTTTGACAATGTCAACTAGCTCCTTTTTTGTCTGATGGAGAAGATTGGTTCTTGGCACAAGAATTAGTGTTGATACATCACATAAGCGCGCAATAACACCGAACAATACCGTTTTACCCGCACCTGTTGGTTGTCTAATGTAACCAGATGTCTTCCCGTAACCCTCACACCTTAAAAATTCAACAAGTTTGTGGACTGAATTCAGCTGGTTTGGCCGAAGGCAGACATTGCTTCTTTGGAATGTCGCAAGATTCATGCGGATATTCCTTAGAAGCTGCTGATACAGCACTAAGCGGTCGATTCTTTCAGCGATCGATTGTAACTCGGTTTTGTTCGCCATTATCTCTCCAGTTTTTTCTCTGACAATTGATTGGAGAGATCTTAGGTAGGTTTGTCTTTCCCTCTCTACATCACGTATGGTTTTTTCAATTGTTGATAATGCCGTTGTAGCCGCCCGGTTTATTTCTTGCATTTCACTAAAAATTCTATGTTAGTCAAATTAAAGATTCAACTAATAGCACTCATTTTTATAAAGGCTAAGGCGTTGTTAAATGTGGATTTGGAGCCGTCTTCGGGAATTGAACCCGAGACCCCCTCCTTACCATGGAGGTGCTCTACCAACTGAGCTAAGACGGCATGGTCGTGCCCGTGGCGCTTTTACGGACCGGCGGGGCGGAGTCTACAGAATCGCGTCGTGCTGGAACAACTCATTCTCCGGTGATTTCCACCGTGTCCAGCCATCCCTGCGGATCTTTTCCCTCTGCTTTCCGCAGTGCGTTCTTCATGGTGTGCAGGCAGAGTAGCGCACATTTGATGCGTCGCAGACCAACAGGAACGCCGAGGAGGGAAAGAACGAATTCTTTCTTCCATTGCTCCACTTCCGCCACAGTTTTCCCCTCCACGGATTCCGCGAGCATGGACATTGCTGCCTGGCTGACCGCGCAGCCCGTGCCGTGCCAGCTGATGGCAGCGATCCGGTCCCCCTTGAGGCAGAGATTCACGCGGATCGCATCACCGCACGAGTGATTGAGTTCCTCGTGTTCCACGGTTGCGTTTGCAATGCCTTGCTGTTTCCGCGGGTGGCGGAAGTGTTCGAGGATATTCTCTGCGTAGAGATCCATGTGGGGGCAGTATGGAATGTTCTTTCTTTGTCTGCCAGACAAAGAAAGAACCAAAGAAAACTCACCGCGCGCCAATGCCTCCCGCTGGCCGCAACACCCCCCGTGGCGCGCGGGCCTGCCCGGATTGCAGGTAGTACTACCGTTGCAGGATTGCGGCAGCTTGCTGAATGGCGATGATACAACGATGGATGTCGTCCGTAACGCTATAGATGCCTACTGAAAGACGCGTGGTGGCTGGTACTCCGAGTTCTTTGTGGAGCGGCTGCGTGCAGTGGTGCCCCGCGCGCAGGCAAATGCCTTCTTCGCCGAGGAGGTGCGTGAGATCATGCGGGTGCATATTTTCCACAGTGAAACTCACACATCCACTCCGCTCCTCACTCCTGCGCAGTCCCACAATGCGGATGCCTGGGATGCCCCCTAGTTCTTTGCATGCGAGGGTGATGAGAGCTTGTTCATGCATTTCGATTTCTTTCCATTCGTATGCATTGAGCCAGTCTATCGCCGCCCTGAGTCCAATTGCCTGTGTGATCGGCGGCGTGCCAGCTTCGAATTTCTGCGGCGGATCCGCGGGCATAAAGCCGGTTTGCGTGACCGTGTGGATCATCGATCCGCCGCCGAGGAATGGTGGCATTTCCTCGAGGAGTTCCCGTTTGCCGAAGAGCACGCCGATGCCGGTAGGCCCGTAGATTTTGTGCCCCGAAAATGCGAGGAAGTCACAATCGAGTGCCTGCACATCAATGCGGTGGTGCGCCGCGAACTGCGCTGCATCCACCAGTACCGCCGCGCCAGCGCCGTGCGCGGCGCGGATGATCTCCTCAAGCGGCGGCCGCACACCGAGCACGTTGCTCTGCGCGGTCACGGCGACGAGCTTCACGTTCCCCTGTGCGAGGAACGTGCGGCACTCCTCCATTTTCAGGTGCCCTTCCGCATCAATCCCGATCCAGTCGATGTTGAGGCCGCGGCGCTCAGCGAGCTGCATCCACGGCACGATGTTGCTGTGGTGCTCCAGCAGCGTGAGCACGATGCGGTCACCTTTTCCAACCTTTCCATCCATGCATCGCGCAACGAGGTTGATGGATTCGGTGCCGTTCTTCGTGAAGATGATTTCTTGCTGGTGTCGCGCGCCGATGAAGCGTTGCACTGTTTGCCGTGCCGCTTCGTATTGCTCAGTCGCCTGTTCCGCGAGCAGGTGCATGCCGCGGTGCACGTTCGACCGTTCCTCCTCCTCGAACGTGCGCATGCGGTCGAGCACGCCCACCGGCGATGGCGTAGTGGCGGCGCTGTCGAGGTACACGATGGGCTTGCCGTTCACCGTGTTCTTGAGGAGCGGGAATTGCCTGCGGATATCCTGCACATTGAGGGCCATGGAATACGCATCATAGAGCCCCCTTGCGGATTCCTGCCAGGAATTCGGGTGCCCTTCTGCCGGTTCTCTGGTAGGGTTCCTGCCGTCCCATGCAGCGGTCAACCATTCAACGCCTTTCTCTCATACTGTTCCTCGCGCTTGTACTCTGGGGGGGATACGTTTCACTCGTTTTCCTCGGTATTCCCGTGCACGGCAGGGTGCTCCTTTCCGATGCCGGGTGGCAGTTCGTTGCCACGGTGTGCAGTGACGAGTCGTTTTTCTGCCGAGGCGTCGCCGGATTCCTCCCAACGATTTTCTACACCGTGAGCCGCGCGTCGCCGTTCCTGTGGTACGGCGTCGCCGTTCTTCTCGCATATGGGGCATTCCTTGGATGGCGAGCGTACGGGCGCGGCAGCGTTTCCTTTTCCTGCACGTGCAAGCCATGGCACGTGTTCATGGTGTTCCTTGGAATGGTGTGGCTGCTTTTTACGGTGCTCACGTCTGCTTCCTACGATCAGGGCGGCAAGGACGTGTCATTCCGGCAGCTCATCGAGCCGCATCCTTCCGTGTACCGTTCGGATAATCCGGAGGGCCTCACGGTGCTCCAGGAGAATTTCGACGCGCTCTCGGAGCGCGGGTGTCTGCGACAGACCGGTTCGGTGCGCGAAGGCGTCGGGAAGTACACCATCAATATCCGCTGCGTTCAGCAGTCGTTCTTCACGATCGTCGTGCCGCAGATCGGGTTCCAGCTTTTCCTGATTCTTGTGCTGCTTGTTGCGGGGAGAACGGTTCTCTCGCTTCTCAAGCTCCGGATTGACGATCCGTTTGCGGAAGCCGTGGTCAGCGCGGGGCTGGGGGCGTGCGCGCTCATTGCGCTGCTCTGGCTGCTTGCTGTTTTTCACGCGTTCACAGCCACTGCGGGATGGGTGCTCCTCTTGGCGGTTCTGCTCGCCGGCTACCAGCATGTGCGGTATTGGGTGAAGATGTTCTTCTCGCGAACGTTCGAGGTTTCGCGTCCCTGGAATAGTTTCGTGCTGCTCTGTGCTTTCCTGCTGCTCAGTCTGCTCGCGTTCAATTTCCTCACGGTCATCCGTCCGTTCCCGATCGGATGGGATGATCTGGGGAGCTACCTCAACCGGCCCCGCCTGCTCGTGAGCTACGGGGAATTCCTCAATGCCATGAGCACGTTCCAGTGGGAGTATCTCTCGGCATTGGGGTATCTGCTCTATGGCTTCAACAGCATCTTCGGCAGCACTGCCGCCATGGTTATCAACTGGATGGCCGGTCTGCTCGCGGTGCTCGCAGTGATGGCATTCTCGCGCCGGTTCCTTGGCAGCAGCGCAGGGGTGATCGCCGGTCTGCTGTACTACAGTCTCCCGCTCGTCGGGCATTTCTCCTTTGCCGACATGAAGACGGATAATGCCGTCTTCCTCTTCCAGGCACTCGGGATTTTCTGTCTGTTTGTCGCCCTGTTTCCGGCTGGCGAATCCGCAGAGGAGGCGAGCGATGCACGTCCTGCTATTTCCTGGCGATGGATTGTCCTCTCCGGCGCGTTCTGTGCGTTCGCTTTCGGCACGAAGTCCACTGCAGCGATGACGATCACGATGCTGGTGGCCGTGCTTGCGGGAGCACTCACGCACTGGTCGGCTTTTGTTGCGATCGTCTTCCTCTCGTTTGCCGTGTTCGAATCCCAGGGGGCCTTGGGTATCGCCAATATCGCTGCGCGTGTCGGGTGGCCGTTCCTCACACGCGAACTCTTCCTCACGCTCGCGCTCGCGGCATCCGCTGTGTTCGGCATTCTTGCTGTTGTGCGTGCGCGGCGCTCCATTCCCAGGGGGCTTGTGATGCTTGCGCTCTTCCTTGTTTCCGTCGGGATCGGCGTTGCGCCGTGGCTCCTCAATAACAACATCCGAGCAGGCAACATTGTTCCACAGCTTCTCCTCAAGGCGCCGCGCAGCGCGTATGAGCCGTCCGTTCTCATCCTCGCCGCGCCGGGCACGGCAACCGGTTCACGCGTGCTGCCATCGGAGCTTGCCCTTGATCCCGCGCATCCTGCGTGCAATCCCACTGGGAGGGAGGAGGAACTCGGGCGGTACTGGGGTGAGCGGGAGGGGTGGGGCCATTATCTAGGGCTTCCGTGGCGAGTGGTGATGAACGTGGATAGTGCCGGGTACTATGTCACAACGTCGCCGGTGCTTCTCCTTCTGCCGCTCCTCCTCTTCCTCCCATTCTTCTGGCAGGCCAAGGGGCGCTGGTTCCGGTGGCTTTTCCTCGGGACAGTGTTCCTCATTGCACAGTGGATATTCCTTGCGAACGGTGTTCTCTGGTATGGCATTGCCATGTTCCTGGGTTTCTCCGTCGCGCTGGAGGCGCTGTACATCCGCGCGCCGGATTCCCTCAACAGGCGTGCGCTGATCGTGCTGTTGCTCGTTGGGTTTCTCAGTTGTTTCGCCATGCGCTTCTGGCAGTTCGAGCAGCAGCGCAATCTTCTGGAGTATCCCATGGGCAAGGCATCGGCAGCCGTCATGCGCGAACGGACGGTGCCGTATTACGACGACATCGTCGATGTTCTCCTGCCCCGTCACGTGCAGATGAAGGACCGGCCGTACCTCTTCCGCGTCGGCACGTTCATTCCGTACTTCATTCCGCGGAATCTCGAAGTCATCGGCCTTACTGATCACCAGCTCGATCTCTTCAGTTGCCTGCATCAGGAGCAGGATGACCAGCTCACGCTGGAACGCTTCCGGGCACTCGGATTCAACAGCATCATCTTCGATACGAACACGGCGACGATCGAGCGAGATGAAAACGGGTCGCTCCATCAGAAGGTGCAGGATTTCGTGGACTTCCTGAATAATTCTTCCCTCGGATTCCAGGTGTTGGTGAATGACATGAATGCGGGAGTCGTGTTCCTCCTCATACCCTGAAACGGGTTTTCTCCTTGATTCACTGGCACGCTCTGGGCCAGTCTTATCCGCGATGGCACAACGGGTGATCGCCGTTATTCCCGCCTTCAACGAGGCAACGCGCGTTGGGGCGGTGGTCCGGGCAGTCGCCGCCTACGCGGAGACTGTTCTCGTCGTGAACGACGGCTCCACCGATGCGACGGCTGCCGAGGCAGAACGCGCTGGTGCACGCGTCGTGCAGCACATCGATAACTGCGGGCCTGGTGCTGCTACCATGACCGGTCTGCGTGCCGCCCTTTCACTCGGCGCGGATGTCGTGGTGACATTGGATGCTGATGAGCAGCACGATCCCCACGATATTCCCGCGATGCTTGCGCCTGTGCTCAGGGGGGAAGCCGACATTGTCTTCGCGAACCGTTTCGGCCAGCGCAACCGCATTCCATTCATCCGGCGCGCCTTCAATGCCGCGGGGAACACCATCACGTTCATTGCCACAGGTCGTTGGATGCCGGATAGCCAATGCGGCTTTAAAGTTTTTGGGCCCCGCGCTCTGCAGGAAGTGGATCTGCAGACCAACGGGTTTGAGTTCTGCACCGAAATTGTCCGTGAAACAGTGCAGCATCGGTGGCGCACCGCACAAGTGCCTGTCAAAGTGCTCTATTCGGAGTACACTCTGGCCAAAGGGCAGTCCTTCGCCAACGGCGTGCGTACCGCCCTCAAGATTCTCCTGCGATCCTTCATCCGATAACTATGGGCATCACCCCTTACCAGATCCTCACGCCGGCCGCTTCGCTCATTGCGATTCTGTATGCATGGAGTCTCGTTGCCAGAAAGAAGAAGACCGTGTGGGAAGCAGCGGTGTGGACGCTCTTCTGGTGCGGTATCGGTGCTATAGCCCTCTTTCCCGATCTTCTCGACACGTTGCGGCAGGTAACAGGTGTGCAGAACCGTGAGAATGCCGTGTTCGTGACGAGCATCGGTATTCTCTTCTTCATCGTGTTCTACCTTGTTGTCCGCTTGGAGGAGCTCGACCGGCGCGTGGCGCGCATCGTGCGCAAGATTGCCGTGAAGGACATCGAGGAAGATTGACCCCGCATGCAGACCATTCTTCTCATCAGCCCGTACTGGAAGGAGCCCCATCGGTGGATGGTGAGTTCGGTGAAGCTCGCTGAACTCTGGCAGCGGCTGGGATACAGGGTCGTCGTGGCATGCATGGGGAGCGAGAGCGGAGCGGAACACGTATCCAATACGCTCACCATTCACCGCCGCCGGGACTGGTTTCTGCCAGATCCCCTGAATTTTGGCATCGCACTCGGTTTCACGGGCATGGTCCGGCGCCTGATTCGTGAGGAACAGCCCGATCTTGTCGTTGTGAATAAGGTGCTCTTCTGGACATCGTTCTCCATCATTCCGTTGCGCCTTGCCGGGCAGAGGGTTCTCCTGCTCACCGATGCGCTCGTCGGGATGACATGGTGGCCGCGCGGCTGGTGGCCGAAAGTCATCATGGGGTTTGGGGCATGGACTGTCGGGTGGCTCGTGCTGCTCTGCGCGCGGACAATTGTCACGTTCCATCCCCAGCCGCCTGCACTCCTTAAGCGCCTTGGAATTGCACATAAGACGCAAGTCATCCCTACTGGCATTGATCCGCGGTCGTACAGCAGGGGCGATCATCTTGCAGACGATCAGCGCGTCGTCGTCACGTACGTCGGTCGCCTGGAATCCGTGAAAGGGGTTGATGATTTCCTCGCTGCCGCTGTGCCGCTCCGTGATGAAGAGCAAGATCTCACCGTGCAGGTTGTGGGGTGGTACAAAGACGGGCATCCGCTTGTGCAGGAATACGCGGGGAAGGTGACATTCACGGGCTTGCGGCAGGATATTTCCGCCGTGCTCGCCACAACGGATATTTTCGTGCTCCCGAGTTACAGCGAGGGCCTTTCGAATGCGCTCATGGAAGCCATGGCCAGCGGATGTGCCTGTATTGCATCCGAAGTCGGGGGCAACTGTTTCCTTCTCCAGAACGGCGTGTCGGGATTCCTCTTCCCGCCTGGGGACCGCGGGGCGCTCCAATCGCACATCCGTCGCTTGATCCATGACCCTGTGAAGCGCAGGGCGATGGGGCTCGCAGCGAGAAAGCGCATTGAAGAACAGTTTTCCTGGGATATTGTAGGCAGGCAGTACGACCAGCTTTTCCGTTCCCTGTCCTGCGCATGAATCGGCGCATTGTTCTCCTCTCCACATTCCTTTCTCCCTGGCGCAGCGGTGCCGAGGCATGCGCGGAGGAAGTGGCGTTCAGCCTGGGCGAGCGCTTTGATATTACTATTGTCACTGCGCGATTGCGGCGCACCCTCCCGCGGCGGGATACGCTCCGAGGCCGCGTGTCCGTCATCCGCGTCGGATGGGGATGTTCCCTCGATAAATGGCTTTTCCCGTTCCTTGCCGCACTGGCCGTGCGCCGTCTGCGGCCGGATGTTGTTCATGCGATCCTTGAATCCTACGCGGGTGCCGCGCTCATCTTGTGCAGGGCTCTCACGCAGGCGACGTGCATCCTCACGTGCCAGAGCACGAATACGAGGTTTCTGTTGCGGCGCATGCATGCAGCCGCACACTACGTGACGGTTATCAGCTCTGCTCTGCTCCGTCGCGCCGCCCGATTCGGCCGGTCGGATGCCGTGCTTATTCCGAATGGCCTCCATGTTGCGGCTGTCCCTCAGAGGGGACGCATCGTGGGGCGTGTTCTCTTCGTCGGCAGGCTCGTTCGCGTGAAAGGGGTAGATACCCTGCTTAAAGCACTCGCGAAATTGCCGCCGCATTCGCACCTGCGGATCGTCGGGGAGGGCAAAGCGAAGCCGGATCTGATGCTCCTCGCGACACGCCTCCATATCCGTGACCGCGTGGAATTCCTCGGGTACATCCCCACCCCCGATGTGTACGAGGAGTACGCGAAAGCGGAGGTGTTCTGCGGTCTCTCGCGCAGCGAAGCTTTGGGGAACGTTTTCCTCGAGGCCCAGGCCGCCGGTTGCGCCGTGGTTGCTGCGAATGTCGGAGGGATCCCGGATATTGTCCAACATGAGAAAACAGGCCTTCTCGTGCCGCCGAATGATCCAGATGCCGCCGCGCGCGCCATTGCCGCTCTTCTTGACGATGACCAGCTACGCCGCCGCCTTGGCGAAGCAGGCCGCAAGAATGCGCAGTCATACGATTGGGCAAGCATCGCCGAACGCTATGCGGCGCTCTACACGCGAGGATAAGTCGTTCTTCCGTGGTTTATCCCGTTCGGCTTGCGCAAGTTTTTACTGTATCGCGCCCACCTGGTGCGGAACTTCTTTCCGAGATGTTTTTCTCACAACCTCCTTCAGGCCTGACGTTCCCGCGGAGAGCTTCCGTTCGCGGACCGCTTCCGCTGCGCGGAACAGGCTCTCGAATGTTCCAGCATCGATCCATTCGTTCTGTAGGACGGTGGCGCACAGTTTTTCCTGTGCGAGGTACCAGCCTGTCACGTCGGTGATTTCGTACTCGCCTCGCGCTGAGGGCGCGAGGCCGCGGATAACGTCGAAACACTGGTTATCGAGGACGTAGCACCCGGTCTGGATAAAATTGCTCTTCGGCTGCGAAGGTTTCTCCTCGATCGAAACGACGGCGCCGTCCCGCAGTTCCACCACGCCGAACCGTGCAGGGTCGGGGACCTGCTTCACGAAAATGTGTGCTCCTCCCGCAAAGGAGCGGATTGCCGGGGTGAGATCATCGAAGAAAACGTTGTCCCCGAGGATTGCGCAGATGCTTTCGCCGTTTGCGAAAGCCTCTGCCATTCCAAGGGCATGAGCGATCCCGCGGGGTTGTTCCTGCACCCGGTACGAGAACGAGCAGCCGTATCTCGCGCCGCTCCCGAGGAATCCTGCCATCTGGTCTATGTGCTCGTTTCCGGAGATGACGAGGATATCCTTGATTCCTGCGGAAGTGAGCTTTCCCAGCGGATACTCGATAAGCGGACGGTCGTAGACCGGAAGCAGGCTTTTATTCGTTACCTCCGTGAGTGGACGGAGGCGGGAGCCGGTGCCGCCGCAGATGAGTATCCCCTTCATAGGAACGGGCGGAGCATAGAAGGTTTTTCTGGCTTTTGGTAACAAAAAAGGCCTGGAATTGCTACCATCGTGTCCTATGCGTCTGCTCGTCACCGGCGGTGCCGGCTTCATCGGGTCGCACTTCGTGCTGCGGCACAGCGAGCAGTACCCTGCAGATTTGCTTGTCGTGCTCGACAAGCTCACGTACGCAGGGGACCGTTCGCTCCTCGATCCCGTGCAGGATCGCATTGCGTTCGTACAGGGGGATATTGCGGATCAAGAGCTTGTCCAGCGGCTTGTTGCCGAGCACCGCGTCGATACCATCGTGAATTTCGCAGCCGAGACGCATGTGGATAACAGCATCGCCGAGGTAGCGCCGTTCCTCCATACGAATGTTATTGGCACGCAGGCGCTCATTGAGGTCTGCAAGCGGAACCCCGGCTTGCGGCTTCTCCATATTTCTACCGACGAAGTGTACGGCGATATCGACGACAACGACCCGCCGCGAACAGTCGGAGATCCGCTCGCGCCGAGTTCCCCCTATGCGGCGAGCAAGGCAGCGGCAGAGATGCTCGTGATGGCGGCGATGCGCACGTTCGGCATCCACGCATGCGTCACCCGCTGCACGAACAACTATGGGCCGCATCAGGCAGACGAGAAGTTCATCCCCGTCGTTATTCGCCATGCCTTACGCGATGAGCCGGTGCCGATTTACGCGCAGGGGAAGAACAAGCGGGATTGGCTCTATGTGACTGATCACTGCGATGCGTTGGAACTCCTGCTCCGCACGCCGTGGGCGTTCCATGATGATGCGATCGGCGGTGCCGGCCATTTCTTCAACATTTCCGCAAACACGGAACAGGAGAACATTGCCGTGGCGCGGATGGCTCTCGACCTCTTGGGGAAGCCTCACAGCCTTCTTTCTTTCGTGCAGGATCGTCCCGGTCATGACTGGCGGTACGCGCTGAATTCCGATGCGATCCGCAAGCTTGGTTGGGCGCCTGCCGTGTCGTTCCCGGAAGGAATCAAGCGCACGGTCGCGTGGTACCAGCGCAAGTACGGTGCACGCTGACCATTTGTGTCCATTTTCGCATGCAACCGCTCACGGTCGTTCTCGCCACGGGGATTTACCCGCCGGACATCGGCGGTCCGGCGACGTACGTTCGCGCGCTCGCGCGGGAGCTCTCCGTCCAGGGGTGCAGGGTGACTGTTGTGACGTACGGTCATGGCAATTCCGTGCGGGAAGCATCGTGGGACGTTGTGCGCGTTCCCAAGCGCGGCGGGCCGCTCGCGCGCTGGTGGCGTTACGCATCGGCGCTCCGTTCCCATGCGGCGGACGCGGATACTGTCTATGCATTTTCCTCCGTGAGCTGCGGCATTCCGATCTTCCTTGCGAGGCTTGCCAAACCGAAGCTTCTCCTGCGTCTCGGCGGGGATTTTCTGTGGGAGCGGGCAACTGACTGGGGATGCTGCAAGACGCTGCGGGAATGGTATGCGGGCAAACCGCTCTCCCGGCTCCTCATGGAGTGGCTCCTCTCGCGGTTCCACCATATTGTCTTCTCTACCGCGTTCCAGCGGGATATATACCGCGAGCATTACCGCCGGTTGCCCCCCCATTCTGTCATCAGCAATGCGGTGCCTTCCGGTTTTTCGCTCACACGCCATGCGCCGCGCGACCCGTTCCGTTTGCTCGTGTTCAGCCGGTTCGTGCGCTTTAAAAATCTCGACGCACTGATCCGGGCGATGCCGCTTATGCAGAGCATTCTTCTCACCCTTGTTGGCGATGGCCCCGATGCCGCACGCCTGCGCGCATTGGTGCATTCCCTCGATCTCGCGGACAAGGTGGCGTTCGTGGATCGCGTGAGCGGCGATGACGTGCAGGAGCTCTTTGATCTTCACGAAGCGCTTATTGTCCCCTCGCTTACGGACATCAGTCCGAATGCCGTGAGCGAGGCGCGCGCCGCCGGCCTGCCGGTGCTCCTCACCACGGAAACCGGTCTCCGTGCTGCTCTGGCAAAAGGGGTGGTGTTGCGGGATCTGCGAACCCCCGAGCAGATTGCTGCTGCCGTGCATGAGTTCCGTAAGTCATACCCCGCCGATTCCGTCATGGATCTCCCGGTCCGGCCGTGGTCGGTTGTTGCCGCTGAACATCTTTCGCTTTTCCGTTCACTCGCATGAACCTCCTCATGATCAGCGGCGATCGGAGCGTTCCGCAGGGGAAACGCGGGGCGTTCTGGTACACACTGGAGGAATTCGCGCGGCATTGGGATCGCATCGATGTCCTCTGCCCCCGGTTTCCCGGCGGGGGACGAGGAGCGTGCACAATCCATGGACGCGTGCATTTCCATCCCTCGCCGTGGGGCCTCGCATTCCAGCCGAAGTGGATTGCCTGGAAAGGGCGCATGCTCCATGCCGAGCATGGCATCGATGTCATGACTGTCCACGAGTATCCGCCGATGTACAACGGGTTCGGGGCTTACCTCCTCCATCGCGCTCTACGCATTCCCTATGCACTGGAGATCCACCATGTAGTTGGATATCCCCGGCCGTCCTCTCCCGCGGAAGCATTGGGGAGACTCATTTCCCGCGCTCTACTTCCTCTCGATGCGCGTTCTGCGTCCGCCGTGCGCGTCGTGAATGCCGCGACAAAAACTCTGCTCTCCTCTTGGGATATTCCTGCGAAGAAGATTCATGTTGTTCCATCGTTCTATCTGGACGCGCAGGCGATTGGCGGGGCCAAAGCAGCTGGGCTTTCCTTCGACATTGCGTGCTGCGGGAGGCTTGTGCCGAACAAGAAGTTCGATGCCGTGTTGCATGCTGTTGCCCGCATTCCTTCCGTGACATGCGGTATCATCGGGGATGGGCCGAACCGCAGGAAACTCGAACGCCTTGCTCAGTACTTGGGCATTGAGGATCGCGTTCGTTTCCTTGGCTGGATGCCCGATCAGTCTGCCGTGTACGGGGCCATGAAATCCGCGAAGGTCTTCGTGATGAACTCCGCGAGTGAAGGCGGGCCCCGTGTGCTGCTCGAGGCCATGGCGCTCGGCCTGCCGGTTCTTACCACGCGGGTCGGTATTGCAGCTGATGTCGTGCGCGATGGTGTGAACGGTCTCTTCACCGACGGGACGCCCGATGACCTCGCGGCGAAACTGAGGGTGTTGCTTGCCGATCCGGCACGCAGGGCATCCCTCGGCAGTGCCGCTCTGTCTATTCTCCGGATATTCGATCGTTCCGCGCTCATCGCGGAATACGTGCATTTCCTCCGTTCGCTTGCGTGATGCCTGCCCGTGGTTCCCCCGGTGGCTTGCGGCTGCTGATCGTTACTCAGGCAGTGGATAGCCGCGATCCTGTTCTCGGGTTCTTCCATCGTTGGATTGAGGAATTCGCAGGCCAGTGCAAGCACGTGACGATCATTGCCCAGAGGGTTGGCGAGCACGCATTGCCGGTGAATGTTCGCGTGCATTCGCTCGGGAAGGAGAGCGGCTGTTTGCGGGTGTTCCAGATTCTGCGGTTCTGGCAGCTCATCTGGTCCCTCGGCGCGGAGTACGATGCTGTCTTCGTCCACATGACGCCGGTTTGGGTTCTGCTCGGTGCGCCTCTCTTGGTTTTCCGCCGCAAGCCTATATTCCTCTGGTACGCGGCAAAAGGCGGCGGTGTGCCCCTGCGAATTGCCGCACTTCTCGTCCGTTATCTTTTTACCTCCACATCAGACGGGGTTTCGTTGCGGTCGTCCCGCACGGTTGTTACCGGGCAGGGGATTGATACGGTGCGTTTCTCTCCTAGCGGGGAGCGCGATCCGCACCTCCTCATTACGGTTGGGCGTGTCACTGCCGCAAAGCGCTTCGATCACGTTCTCGATTGTATGGCTTCGCTCCCGTCGGCATATCGGTTGCGCATCGTCGGCGGCCCACGGACAGCGGCGGATCAGGGAACGCTGCAGTCGCTTGTGGCGCATGCCCGTTCCCTTGGTATTACCGATCGTTTGCACATTGAAGCGTGCACGCAGGAAGAGCTTGTTCCGCTGCTGCGGCGTGCATTCCTCTTCCTCCATGCGAGCGAAACGACGCTCGACAAAGCCGTGCTGGAAGCCATGGCGTGCGGATGCCCGGTGGTTTCCTGCGGTGAAGTGGCAAAGCAAGTGCTCCCGGAATCCTGCCGTGCTGTACCGGAGAGTTTCTCCCAGCGCGCGCAATGGGTGCTCACCCTCGGGAGCCAGGAACGCGCTGCTCTCGAACGCCAAGCCCGTCACATTGTGGAACGCGACCATGATCTGCGGCAGCTTGTGGCAAAGTTGATCAGCGCGATGTCTCTGTGATTCTAGAGGGCTGCGAGTACGCGCTCGTATGCTTGGTCAACGTGCGCGTAGTTCCTGCCGCCTTGCAGCAGCGGCTCTGTCCGCTTACGGATTCTCGCGAGATCTGCGCGATTCGGGAGAGTCGGCAATGAGTACTGTTTTCCGGTGATACGTTCGAAGAGATCCTGCACTGCCTGTGCAGCGAGGAGCGCAGTGAAGTTCCTGTGCAGCGCGTTCCCCTTCCACTGTGCGTCGGTCGTGGCATCGAAGTATGCCACCACGTCCTGCGGCGAGCGGAAATACGAGAGGAGCAGCGCGCCGATGCTGGTGCCGTTGAATCCGCACACGCAGGCATCGCGGATTTCTGCCGCGGGGATCGCGCAACGGTAGCCGTGCTGCAGGAGTGACTCGTTCGCTTTGTCGAGCGTGTCGTACCGCTTCTGCGGTTTGCCTTCTACCGACAGGTGCATATTGCCGTCTGCGGGTTGCGCGCGCAGGTGTTCGCGATCGATGAAGATCGTCCGGTCGATTGCCAGACAGTAGCTGCCGCTCGGTTGTTCCTTTTTCCCTCCGATATCAAAGTTCCAGTGCGTGCGCGGCCGCAGGCTCACCATCGCGGTGTTTGGTCTGCCAAACTCTTCCGCAAAGACCGTGAGTGCCCGGTTGCTCACCGGGAATACGTCGTCGTCGCAGATCCAGATGAGTTTCCGGTTTCCCGCGCTCCCCTTGAGGAACACGTCGATTTTCGTGGGGTGCATGGCATTGATGTACCGTTGTACCTTGGCCCCTGGCACGAGTGCCGGATCCAATGTTCCGCTGCAGTCGAAGATCTGTGTGTTCACCGCGTCTCCGAACATTTTCCGCACGAGGTGGTGCCACACGGCGACGAGCGGCGGGAAGATCGTGCACGTGAAAATCGTGATCTTCTCGCTTGGCGGCAGCGGGCGGGCCGCAAGATGGTACGCGATTGTCGGCAACCCGTTGCGGAGCACGCTCCGCAAAGAGAAGACTTTCTGCGCCGTCGGTAGCACTTTTGCATAGTCCATTTGCGCAGGTAGCATAGCGCGCTCGGCTATGGCAGCACGAGCGATGCCACCGTGCTCATCAGCTGCAATACGCCGTTCATGATGCCGAATACCCATCCGCTGATGAGCGGGATGCCGATGAGGTGTTCCGCAACGAGCAATCCAATGAGGATCATTGGTCCCCTGCGCATCATGTCAGTGAAGGCGTCCTGGTACCGCAGCGGGACGAAGGGTTCGACGACCGTCGCGCCGTCGAGCGGCGTGATCGGCAGCAGGTTAAATGCCATGAGCCCCAGGTTCACGAAGAGCGAACTCGCGAGTACTTTCGCGAGCATTGCGGAAACCGGCGAGCCGATTGCCTGCACCGCGAGCAAGCCCATGCCGTTCCTTCCCGCATGCCAGCCGAGCAGCAGTAGTCCGAGGAACGCAATCCATGCGACGATGAAGTTGCTCAGCGGCCCCGCAAGCGCCACGATCATGTTTCCGTGTTTTCTGTCGCGGAGCTGCGATGGATCCACTGGCACTGGCTTCGCCCAACCGAACCCGACGACCACGAACATGAGCGTGCCGATGGGGTCCAGGTGCGCGAACGGGTTCAAGCTCAGGCGTCCGGCATATTTCGCCGTGCTATCCCCTAGGCGATACGCGGCGAACGCGTGCGCCCATTCATGCATGGTGACTGCAATGAGAATTGCGACGATGAATGCGGGGTTCAAAAAGGGGGACATGGGCGGCCATTGTACCGTACGTTCCATTGAACGTACCGGATTTCACCGGAAATCGTTGACCGCAGGCCCCTCTGTTCCGTACGCTGGCGCGCGTCATGGCACGCAGGTGCGTCAAAACCGGCAAACAAACTTCCTCCGGGCAGAACCGGAGCCACTCGCTCCGCGCGACCAAACGCACGTTTCGCGCGAATATCCAGAAGAAGCGCGTATGGGATCCGCAGACGAAGAAGTACAAAACCATCAAGGTTGCCGCGAGTTACCTGCGCACTCTGGCCAAGAAGCTCCAACAGGGAAAGACGGTCGTCTAGTCCCCGTTTTCATCCCCAGGTTGCACCGGGATACGGAGCGCCTTCGTTTCGCCGAGCTGCCGTTTTTCCTCCAGCATTTTCTCTTTTGCCCTGCGTGACCGGCGTTGCTTCTGCCTGCGGATTTTGAACCGTTCGCGTGCAAGCTCGGATTCTTCTCCCTTGTGATGTTCTTCCAGTTTGAGGATCAGGAGTTCCCACGCCTCCTTCCTGTTCTGGTGCAGGCCCCGGTGGTGGTGGTACCGCACGATAATGCCCGTCGGGCGGTGCGTGAGTTCCACGCAGTTCACCGCCTTGTTCACGTTCTGCCCGCCGTGGCCGCTGCCGTGCGTGAAGCGCTCCTCAATGTCTTCTCCCTTCATTCCGATCTCCATTGCCATGCGTCGGTACTTCTCGCCGATATCTGCGGGAAAATCCATGCGCGTACTGTAGCCTGGCCATCCGGTTTCTGTACAATCCGCCTTAGTGGAGGGATGGCTGAGTGGTCGAAAGCGCTCGCCTCGAAAGCGAGTGGGCCCCTACGGGTCCCGTGGGTTCGAATCCCACTCCCTCCGCCACTCAATTTGCGGGCGTGCCCGGTTGGACTTGTATATGCAGCGCGTCATCCGGAAGGCAGAGCGGATACCTCTGTCCACCTTCAACGATGTGCGGTTGCAGGGAGAGAACAGACCATGCTGGGGCCCCGGAGGGGACTGTTGCAGCGACGTCCCATACGTATGTGCCGTCCCGGTAACGCGTGCAACCGGTGATTCGTGCTTTTCCCACTTCGCCTTCTTGCGGCTGGATGATATGCACTCCGTCGCGGTGGCCTTCGCGCGCATGGAGTTCAATGCTCGTGTCCGCGCTTGGGGGGCGGTTGCACGCAATGTGCAACGTGTATTCCCTGCCCTGCGGGACATATTGCCCTTGGCCGGGGCGCTGCGAGAGCGCGAGGATTTGGAGTTGCCCGGGATCGAGGATTTCGCGCACCGTCCTGCGGGTCTCGCCGATGACGCGGCGTGTCATTGCGAAGACTTCCGGGAGATCTTCTGGGCTGAGCCGCGAACGGAGCTGCCAGTACTGCGGGTGCTCCGTGCCGGGGGAGTTCTCTTCCCGGTCATCTTCCACCACGCTGTTCCCCGCGCTCTGCAGCGTCGTGATGGCTATGTGGGCGCGGGAACGGAACATCCAGCGCAGCACGGCTTCCACGTCGTGGCGCTCGCCATCGATCACGTGGCGGCGGAACCGTTCTTCTGTGTTCTCTTGGCCGTAGATTTCGCCGATGTAGTGGCGCCTGTTTCCCCTGCTGAGTTGCGTGAACCACACCTCGAACGCCCGGAGGTCTGCGTTATCGTCGAGGACGACGGCGGAAGAAGGGGCATCCACTGGCGATCGGTACAGCGGATCGAGTTTTCCGTCTCCCCCTGGCGCCCACTTGAATGATTTGAATGGTCCAACGCCAAGCCATTGCTGAGTTTTCAACACGTTGGCATCCGTGTACCCCACATCCTCGATGATCCAATACATGTCCGGGAAGCGCTTGCGCAGCCGGTTGAAGATTTTCTCCTTAAGGGCGTGGAGGTATTCCCCCTCTTTCGGGCTTTTGCCGGCGGGGATGCGGTAGTACTTCCAGATCCATGCGAGGGCGTGGTCGATCCGGCGGATGTCCACCCTTCCTTCATCCTGCGCGATGGTCTCGACAATGTAGTCGATGACGCCGTCCGGATTTTCCGCGAATTTCGCGACAATGTGGCCCCATCCCTGCGGGCCGTACGGATCGCCCTCCACGTTCACGCCCGTGGTGAAGAGCGGTTTGCGGTCGCGGCCAATGTGGAAGATCCCGGGTTTCCCCTCCACGTACTGCTCACGCCAGTCACGCCAGACCTCTGGATTGCCTGGTGTGACCGCGTACGCGCGATCCTCGATGTGGTGGCCGCCGGCGTCGCGGATCGATGTCGCGTACTCCTGCCACTGATTCTTGAGTATCCATTGGGCATAGAGCAGGCGCCGGACGGCTTCTGCGAGTTGCGCGTCACTGCGCACGAGGTCAATCGGTTTCTGCCGTGCGGTCTCTTCCGGCCATTCATCCCACCGTTTCTGGAACCTCCTGTGCAGTGCGAACGCGACTGCGTAATCGAGGAGGCGGTCATCTTCCTTGATGTGGTCCCCGCAGAATGCCTCGAATTCCGGGTTCGGCGTTCCGGCCATCATCCTGTCGTATGCGATGCCCATCGCGGCAACTTTGAATGCACGCACGTTCGCGTGGTGGTACCGGTGGTGCTCGCACATCCGTTTCTCATCACGGCGCATCTGCCTCCCGCGCTCGTTGATGAGCTTTATGAACTCGGCGGGGAACGCCGCGAGTTCGGGGATGGCCAGCAGGTTCACGTCTTTCGGATCTTTGCCGAACATGCCCGAAAGATAGGGGCAGGCAGAGGTCTGCCGCGGACCTGAATCCACATTCGGGAGTGTCTGGATACCGGTGAACCCGCCATCTTCTATTGCTTCGAGGGCGACTGCCTTCAAATCGTCGATTGTTCCCGTTCCGAATGTATAGCGCAGGGCATATGTCCCATCGTCGTTCAGCCCCTGCGCGCGCAATGCCTCGATGCGCTCATCCGGGCAGCGTTGGCGCGATGGGACGTACGTAGGCTCGTACACGTCGAGCACCGCGACACGATCGCCTTCGCCGGCGTCCGGACGGGGAGCACCGACTTTCGTCCAGAAAGGGGATGGCTGATCTGTTTCGAGGAGTGGGCAAGGGGGTTCGCGTTCCACTGTGGTATGAAAAGGAGGGGAGACTACTCGTTTCCCCACTGGATTCAAGCTCGTGGCATTTCGTCACTATGGGGGGCAGAAACCACAGGCCTGTCAATTGCACCTTGGGTGCGGTGTCCACCGGGAAATTCGCCATGTCCGGTGAATTCACCTTGCGGCGGCGTTTTGCTACTGCGTAGAATCGCGTCCGTTATTTCTTTTCCCCCACCATTCATGAGTTACGTTGTTGCATCCAAGGTGAAGGAGCTTCTCAAGAAGCACGGGATGATGTCCTCGGGCGACCTGCCGGAGGCCGCGAGCGCCCTGCTCGAGTCCGCCCTCAAGAAGGCAGTGGAGCGCGCCAAGGAGAACGGCCGCAAGACGGTCCGCCCTTGCGACCTCTGATCCCCGCAGGCTTCTCATAAGCCTTTGGGACGCCCCCTCACGGGGGCGTTTTTTTGTCCGCTATTTCCGTGCCGATGCTTCTCCTTTGGCCAGCCGCTTGAGTTCCGCGTCGATGAATATCTGCAGGTCGCCATCCAGCACGCCGGTCGTATTGCTCGTTTCTGTATCCGTGCGCAGGTCTTTCACCATCTGGTATGGGTGCAGCACGTAGCTCCTGATCTGCTGCCCGAAATCCGCGCTCTGCGTTGCGCCTTTGAGCTCCGCTTTCGTTTCCTGCTGCTCGCGGCGTTCCTTTTCCAGGAGTTTCGCGCGGAGCATGTTCATCGCCTGCGCGCGGTTCTGGAGCTGCGAACGTTCGCTCTGGCAGGCGACGACGATCCCCGTTGGAACGTGCGTGATCCGCACGGCTGTTTCCACCTTGTTCACGTTCTGCCCGCCCGCCCCTCCGCTGCGGTAGGTATCCACTTTCAGATCTGACTGACTGATGGCCACGTCCGTGGATTCCGGCAGCTCCGGCAACACTTCCACGAGCGCGAAGCTCGTCTGCCGCAGGTTCTTCGCGTTGAAGGGGGAAAGGCGCACAAGGCGGTGCGTTCCCTTTTCGCACTTCAGGTTGCCGTAGGCGAATTCACCCTGCACGTGGATGGTAGCGGATTTGATGCCTGCCTCCTGGCCGTCCGTTTTCTCGATGATATCCGTCTTCCATTCCTGCCGTTCACAGTAGCGTAGGTACATTCGTATGAGCATGGAGGCCCAGTCCTGCGCCTCGGTTCCACCCGCGCCGCCGCTCACCGTGAGGTAGCAGTTTCCGGCGTCGAATTCTCCGCCCAGATAGAGCTGCGTCTCCACGCCTCTCCACCGTTCCTCCAGAGCGGCGAGTTCCTGGCGGATGCTCGCCTCATCTTCCGGCCCGCTTGTTCTGGCGAGCTCGAGGAGTGTTTCTGCGTCGGCGACAAGACTGGCCACCGGTTCCCACTGTTTCCGGAGTGCCTTGAGTTTCGTAAAGACTTCCCGCGCTTCATCCTGATTCTCCCAGATATTTGGATCCTCCGATCTCTTCGTGAGTTCGGCGATTTGCTGCGGAATTTTCCGTGCCTCAAAGAGAGTCCTTCCCCGTGTTCAGGGCCGATGCGAGTTCCGTGAGTTTCGCCAGCACGTCTTCCACGAGTCGGGGGGAATGAGGCAGCCATACAGTACCGTGAGATTCGTGCCTCTGCACGAAGAAAGCCGCCGGGTGGCCGGCGGCGGATGTGCTGGGCGACCAGCACGGGTGCGTTTGCCATCTTCATTTTCTTGTGGTGTACAGCTTGTACACCGTGGTTGCCGCTGCAGTGAGCGCAACCGCGAGTGCTGCAAGCCCGCATGGGCTTAGCAGGATCTGGGTGGCAAGTCGTAGCATTGCCATTCCTCCTTGCGAACGTGATGCAATGATCCGAGGAAACGCACTTCTTATATTAAGACATTATTTTTTGTTAATTGCAAATTATGGTGCGTCGTCTGATGGCCGGTTTTCTGCTATACTAAGAGGATTTCCATGAATGAAAACTCCAAGTCACCGGCAGCTTCCGTCCGTGCGCACTCCGGCATCGGAAAGACGGCGCTCGGCATATTCCTCTTCTGCGGGGCGCTCACCGGCATGCTTGCGGCATCGGATGCATTCCTCCTCCCCCGTCTCACGCAAGTGGAGGTGGGGGGAGTGATTCGCGATCTCCCGGCGCTGCGCGAGTACCATGCGTCCCTCCTCGAGGATACTGCTCGTATCGAGTCTCAGCGCCGTGCGCTCATTCTGCCCGTCACCGACGAGCAGTACCGTGCGCTCATTGCCACCAAGTACACGGCATTCTCATTCCCCGATGTCGTTGCAAGGATCCGCAATATCGCAGGCCAGTTTTCCGGGGAGAACGGTCCGGCGGTCTTCCTGCACGAGATTGACCTCCGCCAGCGCAGCCGCACAGTGGAGCTGCGCGGCGAAGTGCGCGACGTCGGGTCCCGCAGCATGACCGTGCTCGCGCAATTCACGGAGTCCCTGGGGGGTTTGCCGATGGTGCAGTCGCTCAACAATCCGCAGTTCACCCGCGAATTCAGCGAAGGGAAAGGTTTCTTCTCCCCGTTTGTCATCCACCTTGTCCTCCGATGATGAAACGCCTGTTGCCTCTCACGCTGGTTCTCTGCAGCATCGCCCTCCTGGGCGAAGCCGGCGCGCTGCTCGCGAAGCACGTTCGCGTGATCGCGGATGTCCGGACGGTTTCCGTTCCGCTCGTCGCAGGGATCCCGGAGCTGGAGCACCGCCGCGCGCTCCTTTCCGAGCAGGTGGAGCTCGCGGAACTCCAGAGCTCCCTGCGTCTTGGATCGCAGGAAGAACGCGTGCGCACGTACGTACTCCCGGCGCAGTTCGATCTTGATCGCATCGTGGCGCTCTTTGATGTTTTCAGCCTGGCGATCCCCGCGGATCCGGCGGTCGCATCGATGTCGCCGCTCACAACGGGAGCCCCCGAACCGGCCGGCGACGGGCTTGAGGCAATGCCGATCACCGTTTCCTTTGCGGTGCACGACGATGGCATTCGCGGGCTTCTCGACCTCTTCCGCCTCTCCGGGATGCTCACGGTGGCGGATGCATTGAGTGAGGAAGAGATGGCCGCTCTCCTCGCGAGCGTGGAGGCGGAAAACCCCGCCGGTATCGTGCCGCTGGAGCAGTTCCTTTCCGCGGATTTGCTGGAGTACGCCCAGAACCCCAAACTCTGGGAGGAGCGGCTGCGCAGGTCATTCCTCCAGTCCGGCGTGCAACAGGCGATTGATACGGCTCTGCAGACGTCGCTCCTGCGCAATGCCAAGGAATTCCTCGGCGGCCGGGCGGGTTTCCTGCTTTCCGAGCAACAACTGTGGCCGCTTCCTCTCTTCACCATCGACGGAGTGCACGCGTCTCAGGGCCGTGCGCCGGGGTGGTATACCCTCACAGTGACGCTCCGGACGTACCGGCGTTCCGCCGCCTGATCCCCGTTCCTCTTGCCGATTTTGGCTGTATCCTGCACTATACGTAGCGGTTTATCCGTATTCCCCCTTCTGTTTCTGCGTCAACGATTCCACGGTTCCAGTGGTCTGAAACGCGAGCGCCGGCCGAAAGCGAATGAGGAAATCCGCGCGCCACGCGTGCTCCTCGTGCTCGATGAAGGCGGTGCCGAGGAACTCACGGTGGCGGATGCCCTGTCGCGCGCCCGTGCGCAGGGGACCGATCTGATCGAGGTATCCCCAAAGGCGAATCCCCCGGTTGTGAAGATCGGGGATTTGGGGAGGTACCTGTACCAGCAGAAGAAGAAGGAACAGAAGCAGCGTGCGCACAACAAGCAGAGCGAAGTGAAGATGCTCCGCCTGGGGTTCCGCACAGACCGCGGCGATCTGGACCGTCTTGTGGAACGGGCCCGGGAGTTTCTTGCGGAGCGGCATCTCGTGAAGTTTGTCATCCGGCTCCGCGGCCGTGAGCTCACGAATAAGGATTACGCACGGAAAAAGCTCGGCTCGCTCGTGGAGGTGCTCGCTGATGCTGCCGAAGTTGAGCAAGAGATGCGTCCGCAGGGGAATCAGTTCAGCGTGATTCTCCGTCCCAAGCGGTAAGAGATTTTCCCGTTTTTTCCTTTGTGCGGGCGTTTTCTGCGGCTATACTCCGCCGCGTTCCTCCGCTCCTTTTCCGCGGGGGATGTATTCGCCTTCACCATGTCCAAGCAGAAGTCACACAGCGGCGCGAAGAAGCGCATTCGCCGCACTGGCAGCGGCCGCATCGCTATGAAGCGGCACAGCCGTAACCACCTGCTTCTGCAGAAGAGCAAGCGTCAGAAGCGCCTTCCTCGCACGCTCGTCGTGCAGAAGACGGAGAATCGCAAGATCACCGCGTTGCTCCCGCATCTCTAGAAGAACGTTTCCTTTCTCGCTTCCACCATGCGCGTCAAACGAGGGATTGTCCGCCACCGCCGCCACAAGAAGATCCGCGCTCTGGCGAAAGGGTACCGCGGCATGCGGCGCTCCACGTTCCGCCACGCGAATGAGGCGGTGATGAAGGCGGGGCAGCACGCGTTCCGCGATCGCCGCCGCAAGAAGCGCCTATTCCGCGCTCTGTGGATCACGCGCCTAAGCGCAGCCGTTCGTGCATTGGGAATCTCCTACTCCCGGTTCACGAAGGCGTGCGTCACCAAGAAAGTCGGGCTCAACCGCAAGGCCCTCTCCGAGCTCGCGATTCACGAGCCCAAAGTGTTTGAGAAGATTGTGCAGGCTGTGCGGTGATATTGCGCGAGAGACGAACTTACAGTTTTTCTCTCGCGAACTCTCCGTTTTTCGTATTCAAGGTTTCATCGGGATGCTGCCTTCTGCATGAGCTTGCGGATGTCGGGCATGGCTTCCATCGTGGCGCAGTAGCCTGCTTCCGCGAATTCCTCCGCTCTGTGGAACTGGAGTGATGTGCCGCGGAGTGTGGGCGTGATGATGAGGTCGCATGTCTGTTTGCTCCTTGCTGTTTCCTCGTATCCGGCTTCCAGGAATGCCCGCCAGCCTTTCGGGAGGTAGCGCGCCAGCGCTCCGTACCGCGGCATGGTGTCGGTCGCGATGACGATATCCGGCTTGCAGTGCTCGCGCAGGCTCCGAGCGGGGATGGAGCCAAAGTGGCAGAGGTCAATGAATTGTTCGCCGCCGATTTCCACCGGCGAGAAGATCACGGGGATCGCGCTCGATGCCATGAGCGCGTCGATGAGCGGGGTTTCCGGCGAGAACACGTGCGGTTCTACAGATGCACGGACATGTTTTGTGAATTGCTGCGTGACGATGCGGGACCATACGATCGGTCTGCGCACGCGTCCCGCGACGCAGGCAAACGGGATGGCGCAGTCGCCGATCCGTTTTCCCTTCACGAGCGGCTCAAGGTAGTCGTGCAGGCGCTGGCGGAGCAGGCCGCCGTGCAGACCGCGGGCGAACGGACGCTCACTCACTTTTGCGACGTTCATTGCAGTGAGTTTCGCGCAGAGCACACCAAGCGCTCCTCCGCCGCATCCCGCCGCGTAGAGTCCGCCGATAATTGCACCCATGCTGCTGCCGGCGATGCACGCGGGCCGGAGGTTCTCCTTCTCCAGCGCGCGGAGCACGCCGATATTCGCGAGCCCAAGCGCGGCTCCGCCGGAGAGTGCAAGCCCCCAGTGTATGGGGTGTTTTGGCATGGATGAGTTGCTTCTACGACTTGAGCGCTTTGTACAAGTGCACCGAGGCGAGGAGATAGAGCATGAACGCGAAGGCACACGGGATGCCGCTGAGAATCGTCGCGGCGAACGGCCAGAATCCTCCTGCGCGTTCGGCGACCGAGAACGCTGCAATGAGGATCAGCCAGACTGGCAGGAGGAGGCTTGCTCCCAGAATGAGCAGTGACCAGAACACAGCGAACGTGTGGCCCCGCACTGCCGCATCGCTCGTGCGGAGTGCATCACGATATTCCCTTGCCTCACAGACCGTTACCACCGCGAAGAACGCGGTGCGCACGCGGTAGATGATGCCCGGCACGATGAAGAGGAACGTCCAGAGGATGGTGATGCAGTCACGCAGAATATCTGTGAGGAAGAGCGGAATGACGGAACGCGCAGCTTCCCTTCGTACGATGGCGAAGGAAGAGCGCGAGCGTCCAGCCGGACTCTTGATAATCCTTTTTCCCACAACAAGCACACATGCCATTCCCCAGAGCAGCCAGAGCGAGAAAGCGATATTGAAGAGGAAGAAGAGAGCGTGCACCGAGAGCGGAGTCGCGTGTGTCTGCGTCACAACCCACCGGAAAACAAAGCTGTTTTCCTGTGAGATTTCCATCAGCGTGAGCAGAAGGGCCATGGGCAGGAAGAGCATTTCCGCAAGCACGCGCCTGAGAAGCGGCTGCTTCTGGAAGAACTGCCACGAAGATCCAATGAGTGCGAACGCGGAGGGCATGCTATGGCACGGGGCGGTTACTTGCGCTTCACGCGGATGAAGCCGGCGGTATCAATTGTCGTGAGTTTCTTCTCCTTCTTCGCCAGGACATCGAGCATCAGGTTGATGCCGATCGTGTCGCTTGCCATGTGGCTGCACTGCACGAGGTTCACGTTGAACTTCTTCGCGGCTTCGAGCGATTTGTCCGTGGTGTGCATGGTGAGGATCGTGCCGACACCCGCATGTGCTTGCTGCTCAATGAATTCCTCCGGGCCGTTCGTGCCGCCGGTGAATTCTGTTGCAACAACCTTGCCAGGGCGGCCGCTCGGGCAGCCGTTCGCAAGGATGCAGGGGTTTCCCTTGCGCGCGTACATCTCGTATTCCGGAATGTCGTGCAGGGCGTTCAGGATTTCCCCCAGCGTATCGAAGCGCTTGGAACATACCTGCTTCGTGACGAACTGATATACGAGGTTGTCCGATGGCGTGTGGCAGCAGAAAGCGGGGAATCCCAGGAGTTCCGCCGCACGTTCCGCGCGGAAGAGGTTGTCCGGGTGGATGACGCGCCAGATCCTCTCCATGCGAGGGCGCAGAAGCGCTTCACTCTGGTTCACGGGGACTCCAACGTGTTCGAGCACGTCGATCTGCAGCGCCATCACCTTCTCCAAATCGGCGAGCGCGCGGCCCTCCGGGTGGTGAATGAGGAGGCAGTCGATACGCTCGCCCCGCTCGCGGAGCCTGTCTGCGAGGAGCACCTCCGGCGTTTCGATGTCGATGCCGACCATGACCCGCTTCACATCCTCCTCGCCTGTTCCGTTGATAATGCGGGAATCTGAGAAGGGGTTCCAGGTCCGTTCCTCGTCGAAGAACTTCGCTTCTTTCCCCTCCAGCTTCTTCCGGCGTTCCTGCACCTTTTTCAGCGATTTCTCGATGTTCTTCTTGCCGCGCGGGTCTGCCTCGATGCCTGTCTGGATGACATGCCGGAAGAGCTCTTTGAGTTTCATGGGAAGGAGGGGGGAACGTCGGTTTCGGAGCATAAGGATAGATGCCTTTCGTGCGTTGCGGAAGGAAATTCCCCGTTCTCTGTGCGGGACATCACGTTGTATGTTCCGTCAAACCGGTGACCGTTTTCTGGCTGGTTTCTGCCGATCCATCACGCTGCCTGCCCGCCGTGCATTACGGTGCTCATGCCGTCACGGAATTTGTCGATGAAGGATTTGTGTGCTCCGGTCTTGCCGATATCGAAGCTCCTGCCGCCTTCAGTGATGACCTGCAGGTGGCCGCTTCCCATATCCTTCCATTCCACAACAGGTTTCGTCGTGAAGATGTTGTAGCCGCCCTGCGGCAACGTGTACACAATCCGGAGAGGCTGTCCCTGGATGATCGCTGCGCTGAGTTGTCCTTGGTATTGGTATCCGCTGCCACTCACCACGACGTCACACGGCGGCCGGAATCCGACGGCGATGCGGGGAGCGGGAGGAGGTTCCTCAGAGGCTTCCGCGTCGCGCGCGGTTTCGCTTCTTCCAGGGTCGGGAGGGATAGGATCGTCCTGTGAGTGAGAGAAAGTATTCATAGTGCTCTGCTTTTATAATTTCATTATTGAATAATCTTATTATTGTAGATCTCCGTGTGGTGTTCCGCAAGAGTTTCCTCCGTGTTTTCCTAGAGATTTCCGCACGTACTTTTCTGTCTTCCGCGATGCCCATCGCGTAGAATCCGGTCGTGGCGAAGGCGCTTCACATCATCTACGCATCCACGAGCGGCCACACGGAGTACGTGGTGGATGCCCTCCAGGCTTTCCTCGCGGACTGCGCCAAGGATCTTGCGGTTACACGCCAGCTGGCGGAAACAGCTGCGGCTGAAGATTTGCAGCACGGTGATGTACTGCTTCTGGCCTGCGGCACCTGGAATACCGGCGGCGTCGAAGGGCAGATGAACATTCACATGGATACGTTTCTCCGCAAGCGTGCCGCCGCTGCCGATCTTGGTGGCAAGCCGTGCGCGCTGATTGCTCTCGGTGATGAGCGGTACTACTACACCTGTCGTGCGGTGGAGCATCTCACGCAGTTCGTGAAGGGGCATAACGGCGTACCGCTCTGCCCGCCGCTCCTTGTAGTGAACGAGCCCTATGGGCAGGAAGAACGCGTGCGCAAGTGGGGGGCGAAGTTTCTTGATGCCCTCCGCAAGACGTAGATTCTCTCATGCGTGTTTCCCTCAAAGTGACCGGCGCCCAAGGCCAGGGAGTGAATTCCGTGGGGGAGATCTGTGCCAAGGGGCTCAAGCGGAGCGGGTACTGCGTGTTCGGGTACCGCGAGTACATGTCGCTCATCAAGGGCGGGCATTCCAGCTACCAGCTCGATATCTCCGAGGAGCACATCCGCAGCACTGAGATGTGTGTGGATATTCTCGTCTGTTTCAATCACCACGGACTCAAGCGCAATCTCCGTGAGGTGAAGGACGGCGGCATCATTCTCCACCAGACGCCGGAGTGGAAGTTCTCTCCGGAAGATCAGCAGTGGATGGAGCAGCACCGCGTGCATGCCGTGTTCCTGCCGACGGAGAAGATCCTCAAGGACATGGGAGCGCCGCCGATCCTTGCGAACATGCTCATTACGTCCGTGGTGTGGTCCATGCTCCGGCAGAGTTCCTCCATGCTCAAGGAGCTTGCCCGGGAACAGTTCAGCCACAAGGGAGAGAAGGTTCTCGCGCTCAATGGGCGCTGCATCGATGAGGGTATCCGTTTCCGCGAGGAGCATGCTCCTGCGGCCGCCGTAGAGCTCCCGCCATCCGAATCGCGGTGGAAGGATTGCATGCTCCTCACCGGCAGCCAGGCCATCGGTCTCGGCACGGTGCACGCAGGGTGCCGCGTGTACGCGGGGTACCCCATGACGCCGTCGTCGCCACTCCTCACGTACATCGCGGAAATCCAGAACCGCACCGGCATGGCCGTGAAGCAGGCTGAAGACGAGATTACCGCCGCGCAGATGATGAGCGGCGCCATGTTCATGGGGGCGCGGGCCATGACCGCCACCTCCGGCGGCGGGTTTGACCTGATGACGGAGACGCTTTCCATGAATGGCATCGTGGAGAATCCGGGCGTTTTCGCGCTCGCCATGCGTCCCGGTCCGGGCACCGGGCTCCCCACCTGGTCGGCGCAGGGCGACCTGCTTATGGCTGTGCACGCGGGGCACGGAGAATTCGCGCGGTGTGTTCTTGCCGTGAGTGACAGCCAGGACGCGTTCGATCTCATGCCCACAGCATTCAATCTCGCGGAGAAGTACCAACTCTCCGTGATCGTGCTCTACGACAAGCAGATTGCAGAAGCGCTGTACACGCAGCGGTTCTACGATCAGAACACCGCAACAGTCGAGCGCGGGCACGTGACGGATCCCGCAACTCTCAAGGCGCTCACAGGCGCGCACCGCTACAACCCGCAGGCCGAAGATGGCGTTTCCCCCCGCTGGCTGCCCGGCACGCCATGCGCCACGTACTGTGGCCAGGCTGATGAGCATGCTGGCAACGGCAGCGATGACGAGTCCGCGGCGAATGCCACGGCACAGATGGAGAAGCGCATGCGAAAAATGGAAGCGCTCGCTCGTGATCTGCCGGAACCGACGCTCTTCTCCATGCACGGAGGACAATGGTCTCTGCAGACGGAGGATCCAACATTCGATCTTCTCGTTGTCGGATGGGGGAGCACGAAAGGCGCGGCGCTCGATGCTCTGAGCCGCATCGTTGCGGAGCACCCGGCGCGTACGATCGGCTACCTACATTTCACGTACCTCTGGCCGCTTAAGGCCGCGCGGTTCTCGCGGCTTGCGGCTCTCGCGAAGCGGATCGTGATCGCGGAGGGGAACGCGCAGGGGCAGCTCCACATGCTCCTCCGGCAGGCGAGCGGCATCGAGATCCCCACGAAGATCCTCAAGTACGATGGCCGGCCGTTCTTCGTGGATGAACTTTGCGAGCTTCTGTCCCCCTTTGCATAAGTGACGATTCCGCTGGATTCCTCCGCCGGCCCGACCATGCGGGACTACCACAGCCCCGTTCCGTGCACGTGGTGCGATGGCTGCGGGGATTACGGCATTTGGACCGCCGTGAAGCGCGCGCTCACGGAGCTCAAGATTCCGCCACACGGCGTGTTGCTCTGCTACGACGTGGGCTGCCATGGCAATATGAGCGATAAGTTGGAGGGGTACCGGTTCCACGGCTTGCATGGGCGCGTGATCCCGTTCGCAGCCGGCGCGAAGATCGCGAATCCGCGCATTCCTGTGATCGCCCACGGCGGCGACGGCGCCAGCTTTTCCGAAGGAGTCGGTCACCTGGTGCACGCCGTGCGCAGCAACTACCCGATTGTCTTCATTCTCCACAACAACGCGAATTATGGCCTCACCACGGGTCAGGCGAGCGCGCTCACGTGGCAGGGGCAGCCGATGAACAGCTCTCCGAACGGCATTCCCGAGCAGACAATCAATTCCATGGATTTCATATTCAGCCTGGAGCCCACGTTTGTCGCACGAGGCTTCAGCGGCAATATCCCGCAGATGGTTGCTATCCTCAAGGCGGCGGTCCAGCACCGCGGGTTCGCGTTCGTGGATTTCTTGCAGGCGTGTCCCACGTACAACCACTTCGCCACGCACGAGTGGCTCATGGAACGCGTGGAGGACGTCGCGAAGCTCGGCCACAATCCGCGCGATTTCGCCGCGGCGCGGCGGCTGGCCGTGGATACGAGCAAGCGCATCAGCACCGGCATTCTCTACCAGAATCCCGACATGCCGGATTTCTGCGACCGGCTGGTGCCGAGGCGGGGGAAAACCACTACGCCTGTTGATGAAGTGCAGAAGATGGATGTGATGGAGTTCATGCGGGAGCTGGTGTAGCTCACCCTTGTCTCGGAACAGGGTTTTCCCGCGTGCCCCCGAACAGCCACTTTCGCCTGGCGATCGGCTGCACGAATTTCCTCTGCGCGAATGACCGCTGTTTCAGAGCATTCCGAATCTCGTCGCCGATACAGAGGATGCGCGCGAGTTGCTGGACGCGATTGCAATAGTGCAGATCTTCCTGTTCCGTTCCGATCTTTTCATCCACGTACCATTCCCAGTGCGTGATGCGCTGCGATGCCACCTGTCCGGCATGGTAGGGCATGATGATCATTGGTCCGGCCTGCGTCATGATGCCGAGCATTTGCGGTGGTTCCACATGCAGGCGGATCGCATGTGAAAAATCATCCAGTTCCGTGAGCGCGCTTGTCGTGGTGAGCCATGCCTGTGCCTCATCCAGGCGTCCGGCGCGTGCGGCTCCCTGCACGATGAGCGCGGCTTGCGTTTGCACATGAGCGCTCAGGCCTTCTATTTGCCGCTGGAAGTCGGAAAGTTCGGTGCGTTCTTCGACAAACCGGCGCATGTTTTCGGGCATGCCCGCTTGGTTTACGAGAGCATTACTGCATTCTGCGAGATTGAGGAGAACTCCCATGGGAGCGGCATTCAATCCTTGGGGTTTTTCCCTGTCAATGAAGTGCGCGGGAAATGTGAAATGCGCGAGAGGCAATGGGTATGCCAGGGGCGAATATTTGCACGCACAGTCCATCCGTACGACGCGAATCATCCCCGTTTTTTCATTGACTGGCGGTTCCCGTTCCGTACAATTCGCCCACTCTTTCCTCCAGATTCCATGCCGCTAACTCCTGAGCAGCAGCAGGCTTTTGCATCCGAAGCATTCGACGTCCGGGCGCACAAGATGATTCTTACTACGGCGCAGCAGACGCCGGAGCAGCTCAATGGGGACCTGCACCAATGGGAACAGCTCTACGTTGACAGGCGCGAGGCATTCCGTGTGCGGTTGTACGAGGCGCTCGAAGATCCTGCGGTGACTGACGACGAACTCGAGGCAACGCTCGAGAAGTTCGGCGACATTCTGTGGGAGCAGGCTGCGTGACCGGCCGCCATCTCACTTCACTTTGATCACCGTAGTGCCGGCAAGGTAGTCATGCAGGCATCGGCGTTCCTTGCGCAGGAGCATCAGGTGATCAGCGAAGAAATACACGAGGTTTTCCCACATGACGGCGTTGAGCCACGTGCGGAGCACGAGGTTCTGCGTGAAGCTGCCGACTTTCTTTGTCTTCTCATCCACGATCCGGATGCGCATGACGATCTTGCCGAGCGACTGCCCCATGGTGCCGATGAGCACGCACTGGAGGAAGAAGATGATGAAGAGCCCCGTGAAGATGCTTGCCATTGATGCAACTACCCACACCTCCGGCTCCGGACGCTGCATCTGGCCGTACGTATAGAACAGGTAGAGGAGCGGCATCACGAGGATGCCCCAGTCGACCATTTTTGCAAGAAAGCGCTGTCTGAGTGTCGCATGTTTCTCAAGCATGGCCGTATCGTGCATTCTCGCCTCTTCCAGTGCACGCGCTTGTCGTTGACACGGTCAGTAACTCGTTTTGCCGTTTCTGCCGGGTTTCCACAGCGGGGAGCAGCAGATGATGCGGAGTGCGATCATTAGCAAACGAAGCCGTTCGGTGATTTTCCACCTCTGCGTGCGGTTCCGCGCGCTCGCCGCGTCCGCGTGGACGCGGAAGCTCCCGAAGTTCCCCGGCAGGCGGTACCAGTCCGCCACTGCGAGCATCCTCACCCAGTACTCCTCGTCGAGTAGCTGCTGCATGTCCTCGCGAAAATTCCCGACACGCTGCACGGACTCACGCCGCAGCATGACAAAGCTCGGTTCTCCGATGATGTTCGGCCGGAGCGCCTTCCACATCCACCGGAGAAGGAATGCCGTTCCGCCGTGTTCACCGGCCGCTATCTGCGATGCGGTGTTTTCGACATGGCGATAGTGTTCGCGGAGATCCGTTTCCCCCTCCAATGCGTACGTATGGCCGAGTGAGATAAGTCCGCACCGCGGGTGTGCTTCCAATGCCTTGATCGCGCTCGCCAGATAGTTCGGTTTCCATGTGTCATCTTGGAAGAGGAACTGCACGTACGGCGCCTCTGTATCCCGCAGGCAGCGATTCCAGTTCCCGCCGATTCCGAGGCGACGTTCATTCCGAAACAGCCGGATACGGCTATCATTGCCATAGGGTTCAACGATTGCCTTCGCATCCACGTCCGTCGGTTCATCGCGAATCGTGAGGCGCCAGCGCGATTCCCCCTGGGCGAGCACACTTTCGATTGCCGTCCGCAAATGCTCTGCATGCGGACGGTATGTTGGCATGAGGATGTCTACGAGTGGTTCCGCCATGGCTGCGTGCTGCAAGTATGCTCTTTGGCGTGCGAAGAATGAACGAATATTCTCCGTTTGATCCTTCATAAGTTGCGTTCTTCGTTCCATACTCTGTCCGTGCGAATCGACGTGCTCACCCTCTTCCCGGCGATGTTCACGGGGCCGCTCACCGAGAGCATCCTGCAGCGCGCGCAGGAGAAGAAGCTGCTCGATATCCGCTTCCACGATCTGCGGCAGTTTGGCATTGGGCGGTACCGGCAAGTTGACGATTCTCCTTACGGCGGAGGCGCGGGAATGGTGATGCGGGCAGATGTGATTGTGTCGGCGTTGGAGGCTGTTGCTGGCGATGAGAAGAAGGAGAAACCGTGGAGGGTCTACTTCTCGCCCCGCGGCAAGCGGCTTACGCAGGTAACCGTTGAACGTCTGGCGCGGAAGCATGAGTGGTTGCTGCTCCTCTGCGGCCATTACGAAGGCGTCGATCAGCGCGTGATTGATGGCGGTTGGATCGACCAGGAGATCAGCATCGGTGACTATGTGCTCACCGGCGGGGAGCTCCCTGCGATGGTGCTCATTGATGCGCTGGCGCGCCAGATCCCCGGGGTGCTCGGGAAAGATGAATCTGCTGCGGAGGAGAGTTTTTCCGCCTCACTCAATCGTAAAAGGGAATATCCGCACTACACGCGGCCGGAAGAATTCCGCGGCCATCGTGTGCCGGATGTGCTGCTTTCGGGCCACCATGCACACATCGAGCGCTGGCGGCGCGAACAGCTCACGTGAGCAATGGGCGTACACTGTCGCTGTGTTCGCCTCTCTCCTTGCAGAATTGGATGCGACAGGTTCCGTGCGGTTTGCCGTGCGCGTCCGCCCGCACGCGCCGCGCACACGCGCCACGGCAGTGCTGGATGATGCGAGCATAAAAATCGATGTTGCCGCGCCGGCGGAGGGCGGCAAGGCGAATGCGGAGCTCCTCAAGTACCTTGCACGCGAGTTTGGCGTGCCGCGGCGCGGTGTGGTGATCCTTGTCGGGAGCACTGATCGGCACAAGGTCATCAAAGTGGAACGGCAGAGCTGACTATTCTTCCATTTGCTTCTGCTCAATCCACCCGCGCAAATCTGCGGGGAGCGGGAGTCCTGTGCGCAGCTCGTCATCCAGCACGAAGGTGGGGACGAACTTCATCCTGAGGCTCTCGGCGACTTGCTGCTGCAGGGCAAGGATGCCGGATGTTCCCTCCGCATCCAGGCAGTCCGTGAAGCCCTTGGCGTCGATTCCGAGCTCCTCTGCGTACTCGATCACGGAGGAACGATGCTTGTTTTCCCGTTCCGTGAGCAGCGCGTGCATCGCGGCGCCGCTCCCGGTTTTCCCGGCGCAGAAGAGCGCCTGGTTCGCCGTGCGGCTGTTGACGTACTTATGGATTTCGAACGGCACGATGCGGATTTTAAGTGCTCCGGGATCGGCGAATTCGGCGATGAGACCGGGGAGCATGCTCCGGTGGAATTCCCTGCAATACCCGCAGTGATACTCGGTGAATACCGTAAGGGTGTGCGGCGCATCCGTTTCCCCAAATTCTAGAATGCCTGTTGCCAGGAATCGCACGCTCCCTGTTCCATTCAGTGCGGCGCCGTCGAATGCCGAGAGCGTTGCCCGCACGTCTACTGCCGACGTGCTACTGCCAGATGCCGCAGTGCCGGATTCTGTGCGAGGCTCCGGTCCGATCACCCGCAGGTGATCGACGGATGGAGCGAAAGCACATGCGGAGACCAACATCGGGGTCAGCAGCAATGGCAGGAGAAGGCGCTTCTGCATGGGCGTAGTGTACTATACCGGTCTCGTCTGTCTCCTATGCCTGCGCGCCGCGTATTTCTGCTCGGTGTTCCCATTGATGCCGTCGCGCCCGACGAAGCGGTTCTCTGTCTGCAGCGCTTTCTTGCCGAGCCCGCACAACGGTTCGTTGCAACGCCAAACAACGAAATGCTCGTTGTTGCCGCGAGAAACCCCGCCTTCCGCTCCCTGCTGAAATCCGCCGCACTCAATCTTCCGGATAGCACCGGTCTCCTGCTTGCTGCCCGGGTGACGAAGCAATTCCTCCCTGCCCGCGTGACGGGGGTGGATACGATTCAGTCCCTCTGTGCTGGGCTTGATGGCGAGCATCCGGTGTTCCTCCTTGGGGCAGCTCCCGGAGTTGCGGAGCGAGCAGCAAGAGTATTGCGGGAACGCAATCCGCATCTCATCGTCGCGGGCACGTACGCCGGCAGCCCGCGACCAGAAGACGCGGAAGGAATTATTTCCCGCATCAACGCTTCCGGCGCGCATTTGCTCCTCGTCGCATACGGCGCCCCCCGGCAGGAGCAGTGGATAACGCAGTACCTGCATCGCATGTCCTCCGTGCGAGTCGCGATCGGCGTGGGCGGCGCGTTCGATTTCCTCTCCGGCGCAGTTCCCCGCGCTCCCGCGCTCCTCCGCGCGGTCGGTTTTGAATGGCTCTGGAGGCTTGCGCTCCAGCCATGGCGCATCGGCCGCATCTGGAATGCCACCATCGTGTTCTCGTTCCTCGTTGCGCGGTACGGGCGCAACGAACCCGTCTAGTCAGCGCGCAGGGGCTCCGATTCCGCGATTTGCCAAGTTCCTCCGTTCTTGTGCAGCTTCACGAAGAGCGAACCGGTTGCTGTTTCCACCACGTAATCCCGTTCGAGCCCCAAATCACGGAGCAACACCGCTTCTCTGCCCTCAATCCCTTCTTCCTGTAGCAAGATCAGCACAGCGATATCGGGTTTTTCCGTGAGTGCCCCCCGCACGTTCAATGATGCTTTGGCGATCAGCGTGAAGATGATCACGATTGCGGTGCCGAGAATGAGCGTCCAGAGGACGGCGATCCGGAAGTTCCGCGGTGATGCGAGGGAGATGTCTCTGGCCACGATTCACAGCATACCACGGTGGACTGCACAGGGTAGTTTGCGTACGCTGGCGGGCGATGGGCACACTCATTCTCCTTCGGCACGGCCAGTCGCAGTGGAATCTGGAGAATCGCTTCACGGGTTGGACCGATGTGCCTCTCACGGACCGTGGGCGGCAGGATGCGGCACTCTCTGCCAAGGCGCTCAAAGAGTTCCGTTTTGACATGGCGTTCACGTCGCGCCTCAGCCGGGCGACGGAAACGCTCGATATCATCCTGCGGGAACTCAAGCAGACGCGCGTGCCCGTGACGTACGATTCCGCGCTCAACGAGCGGCACTACGGAGATCTGCAGGGGCTCAATAAGGCCGAAACAGCAGCGAAGTACGGCGAAGAGAAGGTGCAGCAGTGGCGGCGTTCATTCTTCACGCGGCCGCCGGGGGTTGACGGCGAGAGCATCGAAGACTGCGAGCGCCGTGCCCGTCCGTTCTTCACCCACTACGTCCTCCCGCATGTCGTGGCGGGCAAAACCGTCATCCTCTCCGCGCACGGCAACAGTCTGCGACCGATCATCAAGTATTTGGACAAGCTCGATCCGGAAACAACTGCAACGCTCGAAATCGGTCTCTGCACCCCCTACATCTACACGTTCGATGGGGAGAGACTTACGGGGAAGGAGATGCGTGAGGTCGAGGGTATTGTCACCCAGGGCGCCTCGCTCAAGCAGGCGCGCGTGCAGGAGGGCCGGGTGTAATCGTCACTGTGCGGCGGTCTCCTGCGGTTTTCCATTCGGCCTGGTCTTCTCGCAGTCCACGATGCGGCCGCCATTCTGTTGCACAGTGCTGCTGCTGAGGATTGCATCCATACTTTCCCGTGATGCGCGAATGAGAATTCTTCCCAGTCCGGCGCGGCACTGGAGAATTTCCGCTGCGGCGCCGAACCGTTCGCGGATGTGGTCGGCCACTCCGTTGACGCCAGCAATGTATTGCTGTTGGCGTTCCGCAAGTTGCGCCGTATTGAGCGGTGGCAGACCGGCCGGTTCCACATGCACCAGGAAGTCGAAAAGTTCTTGCGTGTCGCCCATGGTTGCAGCATACGGGGGTGCTGGACTCGCTTCAATAAATCTGTTATTTTGTCTTATCTCAGCCATCTCCGGCATGCGGGTGGCTTTCAATTTTTCTTCATGTTGAGCGGAATGTACGCGGATCTTCCTTCCAGATTTCCCCGCCGAAGGCACTCGTCTCCTCTCCAGGATTGCGATACTGTGTACTCGTGCAAGGGATCACCTTTCGGTCACCATCGTTCTTCGAGGATGCCGCTGCGCACAAGGAGCGCCATGTGCATCTGGTTCTCATCGCCACGAAGCCAGACATCATCAAGCAAGTGCCGCTCTACCGTGAGCTTACGCGCCGCGGTCACCTTGCGGTGCTTGGGCATACCGGGCAGCACTACGACGAGAACTTGAGCGGCGGGATGCTCCGGGAGTTCGGCGTCGAGCCGGATTTCAATCTGAATGTCCGCGGGGGCATGCATGAAGTGGTGAGCCAGATCATCGGGCGTCTCGGCGACGTAATCGGGGAACTCAAGGCACGCGGGAAGACCGTCATTCCGTACGTGCATGGTGATACGACTACCGCCATGGCTGCGAGTAATGCCGGATATTGCCATGCATGCGCATCCGTCCATGTGGAGGCTGGTATCCGCACGCTTACCCCGGATTACGCGCTCTGGCACAAGGCCGGTTCCTCCGACGGCGCAGCGTGGCGGGAATTCCTCATGGATCGCTCACACTGGAAGCGGGGGAGTCTGGAGCCGTATCCCGAGCAGTTCAATACCCGCTGCAGCGAGGCAGGCAGCGGCGTGCATCTTGCCCCCGTGGAGCTCGACCGCGAGTTTCTCCTTGCCGAGGGCTTTCCGGAGGATCGCATTTTCGTGGTCGGCAATTCCGTCGTCGACGCCACGCGCGAGGCGCTCGGGCGGGCGAAGCATTCAACGGTTTTCGACCGGTATCCCGCGCTCACGGGAGGGAATTTCGTCCGTTTCTGCATTCATCGGCGGGAGAATTGCATGTCCGAGCAGCGCTTCCGCGCGATCTACGGGGCAATGAAGGCGCTCGTGGAAGAAGGGAGGACTGTTCTCCTCATCAACATGAACCAGACGAAGGCGGCGCTCACACGATTCAAGCTGGAGTCCGAAGTCGCAGACCTCGCGAAACGGCACCCGAACTTCATTCTCACGGAAGTGTGGCCGGAGTACGTGGATGTGATCGCGGTCATGAGCAAGGCGGCAGTGTGCGCAACGGATAGCGGCAGCATGCAGGAGGAGATGAATGTTCTCGGCGTGCCGTGCGTCACGCTGCGCTTCGGTTCGGATCGCAGCGAGTCGTGCATGGCCGGCGGCAACCTTATCGCTGCGCCCGTCGATGCGGCTGCCGTGAAGTCCACTATTCTCCATGCGTGGGACAATGCCGCGATGCGCAATGCCCCGAAGATCTACGGCAAGAACGTGAGCGGCATATCCATCGACGCAGTGGAGAATGTCCTCAAAGCCGGCGAAATCTTCCGCGCGGAAGAAGGACGTTTGGCTCTCCGTTGACTGCGCATGCTTCAGCGAACCCGGGAATCACTGGCGCTCATCCTCCTCGCGCTTCTGCCGTTCCACGCGCTGCTTGTTACGGCGGGGACGCGAATCATTGCGGGCCCTGGCCATGCGCCGTTATCTCTCCTTGCGCTTTGGAAAGAGGCATTCCTGGGCGTGGTTCTTTTCCTTGTTTTCGTTGAACTGGCCCCGCGCTCTGCAGCGTGGAAGAGAATATTTTACTTCGATGTTCTCGATATTCTCATTCTCCTCTTCGTCTTCCTCGCGGTTGTCACCACCGTATTCACACACGGAGACTGGCGGCTCGCGGTGCTCGGCGCCCGGTACGATCTTGCCCCGCTCGTCGCATTCCTCTGCGCACGACGGGTTTCATGGTCGGAGGGCTTCGGCGAGCGGGCGCTCACAGTCCTCCTCTTTTCCGCGGTGATCATTGTCATCTATGGCCTGGCTGCCATGGTGCTGCCACAGTCGTTCTTCTCCGTTCTCGGGTATTCCGATCTCCATTCGCTCTACGTGCCCGGCGGCCCGATTGCGGCGTTCCAGCAGATCGGCGGGAGCGGCATTCGCCGCATGCAGAGCGCGATGAGCGGGCCGAATCAGCTGGGGATCTGGCTTCTTCTCCCCTTCGCAGTTGTCCTCGCTCGCGATTGGTGGAATGCGAGGAGATGGTTTATTCCGTTCCTTATTTTGGCACTCCTGCTCACGTTCTCCCGTGCTGCGTGGATTGGTGCGGCATGCATTCTGTTCCTCTTTTTGCGCCCGAGGATTTTTTTGTATGGCGCGCGGTGGCACATTCTCTCCACTGTTTTCGTGCTTTCGGCAGTCATGCTCGCGGGGCTGGTATTGTTCCCGCAGATCACACTTCGTTTCGCATCATCCCGCGATCATATCCGCCGTCCGATAGAAGCGATGCGAATCATGATGGAATACCCATTGGGTCTCGGTCTCGGCACAGCAGGGCCGGCGAGCAACCGAGTTTCCGATGCCTGCGTGCACTTGCCCGCGGGTGCCAACGCTTCCTGGGCGAGTGATCGCAGCGATCTCTGTGTGTTCGCCGGCGATATCCAGGTACAGCCTGCCGACCGCGCGTGCCGGTGTCCTCTGCTTCCCGAAAACTGGTACCTGCAGATCGGGGTTGAGCTCGGATTCCTCGGGCTTTCACTCTTCCTTGCGACGGTCTTCCTCATCATGCACGCGCTGCGCCTCCGCGCCGCAAGTTCGCTCCAGGGTGGGGTGCTCCTTGCATTCGTCGGCGTGAGCATTGCGGCGCTCTTTCTGCATGCATGGGAAGACAGCGCGATTGCCTACTCGCTCTTCCTCCTCGCAGCGCAGGCTCTCCCGCCGAGACGCGTCATCTGACCAAGGAGTCATCATCCTCCACCTCTTCGAAGATCACGCTGCTCCGATCCTCTGTGGTATCCGGAGTTACCGTCATCTCGAAGTCAGGGTTGTCGTCGGATGGCGAGATGCCGGGCGTATTGCTCGTGACGATCGTCGATGAGCCTTCTTTCACCTGCACGTCCCCGAGCACGTCGGCGTCATCATCCGTCGCGGCTGGTCTTGCCTGTGCTTTCGCGGCAGGTCGTCCATTCGTGTTGGCGGGTGCGCGGCGCGATGGGGGTTGTGCAGGGTTTGCCGGTGTTGCCGCATGCCCCGCAATGGGTTTTGCCCGCGGCAATCGCTGCACTTTGCCGCTGTCTCCGAGCTGTACTTGCTGTGGACGGACCGGCGCAGGACCGACCTCAAAACTGGTGTCATCCATTGTCTCTTCCGGCGGCGGAGGGAATTTCTTGCGCAGTGCCGCGGCACAGACGCTCGTGACGGCCACGCATTCCAGGTACCTGCGCGTGAAGGTCCGCGCGAGCTCGCGGACAGGAGCTTCAAGTTTTTCCTGTCTTGCAAGAGCTTCCTGCATGGCGATGAGATATACGTTCTTGCGTTCTTCAAATGCGGCGGGGATATCTCCGCTTTCCGCGCCGCAGATTAAAGCAAATTGCTTCAGCCGTGCGCGCGCCGTGAGGATGAGTTGCATTTCCGGTGCGCTATCCCCCAGTTCGGGATGCGCGAGGAGCGTATCGAGGAGTTTTTCAAATTTCACCACTCCATCCACGTTACCCAGCCGTTCGCACTCTGCGAGGATGGTGCGCGGGGGCAGCTTGCCTTTCATCTCCAGAATCGTTGGAGATTCTTCTGTCCCTTTGCTCATGCCTTTGCACTTTACGCTGTCTGCTCCGGTTGTCAAAATGGCCGACTACCTCTCTATCTTGCGCTACACTGCAGGCATGCATCCTCAGCGCAGCGTCCGTTCCGGGCACCTCCGCGGCATCGTGATCCTCGATTTCGGCGGCCAGTACGCGCACCTCATCGCGAGCCGCATCCGCCGGCTCGGCGTATTCGCGGAGATCCGGCCGCCGGAAACGCCGGCGGAGGAGCTTGCTCATGCGGCGGGGATCATCCTTTCCGGCGGCCCGCAGAGCGTGTACGAGCCCGGCAGTCCGCAGGCGGATCCGGCCATTCTTAATCTCGGCATTCCCGTGCTTGGCCTCTGTTACGGTCTCCATTGGATGACGCAGACGCTCGGCGGTGAGGTGAAGCCCGGCCACGTCAAGGAGTACGGTCGCACGCCGATCCGCACGGAAGCCGGCGGGTCGATCCTGCGCGACTGCGGGAAGCAGTGCACGGTATGGATGTCCCATGGCGACGAGGCCGTCCGCTTGCCCGAAGGGTTCACGCGCATCGCGACCTCCGAGGCCTGCGCGAATGCCGCGTTCGCCGATGAGAGCCGCAAACTCTTTGCATTCCAGTTCCATCCTGAAGTCACGCACACCGAGCACGGGCTCGACATGCTGCGGCGTTTCGTCGCCCTCTGCGACGCGGATGCCTGGTCCGTGAGCGGGTACGCGGAGCGCATCGAAGACGAAATCCGCCGTCAGGTTGGCGACCGGAAAGTCTTCATGCTCGTCTCTGGCGGCGTGGATTCCACTGTCGCATTCACGCTCTTAAACCGCGTGCTCGGTGCCGACCGCGTGCAGGGTCTCCTCATCGATACCGGTCTCATGCGCAAAGGGGAAATCGCGATGATCACTGCGGCATTCAATCAGTTGGGAATCACGAATTTGCGGGTAGAGGATGCGTCAGAGGAATTCTTTTCAAATCTCCGCGGTATCTACGATCCGGAACAGAAGCGCTCTGTCATCGGCGACACCTTCCTCGCCGTGCAGCGACGGGTGAGCGAATCTCTGGGGCTCCGTTTGGAGGAAGGGTGGATGCTCGGGCAGGGGACCATCTACCCCGATACGATCGAGACGGGCGCCACCAAGCATGCCGACAAGATCAAGACTCACCACAACCGCGTGGAAGCCGTACAGCGGATGATCGATCAGGGGCTGGTGCTGGAGCCGCTCAAAGAGCTCTACAAGGACGAGGTGCGGCAGCTCGGCGAAGAACTCGGTCTCCCGTACGAGCTCGTATGGAGGCATCCGTTCCCGGGGCCGGGCCTCGGCGTGCGCATTCTCTGCGCAGAGCAGCCGGACATCTCCGCGACTATCGATTCCCACATCGTTCCGTATCCATCTGCGGTCCTGCCAGTCCGGTCCGTTGGCGTGCAGGGGGACGGCAGGACGTACCGGCATGCCATTGCGCTCTTTGCCGCTGATTTCCCCGTGATCCCTCCGGAGTATCGCCGCACGGCTGTCTCTCTCCCCAATACCAACCCGCAGATTAACCGGGTGCTTTTCTGCCTCTCGCACGCGGAACCTGTGCCTTTCGTGTTCTCCCCCGGGTTCGTCACGCGCGAGCGGGCGGATCTTCTCCGCGAGGCGGATGCGATCGTGAACGAGGAACTCGCTGCGGACAGCGGGCTTTTCCGCCGGATCTGGCAGTTTCCCGTTGTGCTCCTGCCGTTTGGCGCCGGAATCGGGGGCCAATCGGTCGTCCTGCGGCCCGTGGAGTCCATCGATGCCATGACGGCGGATGCCGCCCCATTGCCTGCAGCGCTTCTCAAGCGCGTGGCGGAACGCATCCTTGCAGTGCGCGGCATTGATTGTCTCTTCCTCGATCTCACGAGCAAGCCCCCGGCCACGATCGAGTGGGAATGATGCACGAGAGACAAACCTGCGGTTTTTCAACGCTCCGATAGCGAAGGAGAATGACTGGCTTTTCTCGGGTTTTTCCGTTCCACGAGCGGTATTCGTAGTATACTGCGCACTCTTATTTCCCCACGGTCGTGCAGTCCAAGCCCATCAGCGAGCATGAGCTGCTCTCCCTCGTCGCGCAGGCGCAGGAGGGTGACACCAAGGCGTTCGGCCGTGTCTATGACCACTTCTTCGATTCCGTGTACCGGTATGCGGCGTTCCGCCTTCCTGAAGCTGTTTGTGAGGATGTGGTAGCCGATGCTTTTGTAAAAGCGTGGGAGAAGCTCCATACGTACCGGGTGCGCCAAGGAATCCCCTTCGGCGCTTGGCTCTTTCGCATCGTGCGCCACACGGTGATCGATGCATACCGCAAAAGGCGCGATTTCGAGGAGGTGCCGGAAACCATAGAAGATCCCGATGCGCTCAACCGCGCCGAGGCCCGTGTGAAGCAAAAGCATCTGCTCTCTGTGATGCGCGGCGCGATGGATCGTCTGCCTTCCCGCTATCGCGAGGTTCTGCACCTCTCGTATGTCGCGGATCTGCCGCATAGCGAGGTCGCCCGTGTGATGCGTACGAGCGAGGGATCTGTCCGCACGCTAAAATTCCGCGCTCTCCGGCGCCTGGAGCAGGAACTTCCTCCTGATTTACGCGATGATTCGCTGTAACAAAAGCCATGCTCGGCCGTTTCTACTACCGACGGCATGACTGCTGAGTCCCTCTTCCGCCGGCTCCGCCCCGCGGTGCAACCGCCATCGCGTGTGCAACAGCGCATCAAGAGCTCGTTCTTGCGGCGCATTGATGCGCCGTCAGCGCTCTTTGCCGTGCGTGGGCAGCTTGCGCCTGCGCCAGGGCTCCGTGCACGCGTGTGGGCGCACATCGCGTCGACAATTCGTCCGGCCATCGCAGAATCCATCTGGGAGAAAGTCCGTGAGGCGCTCACCCCGCCGCCGGAACTGCGCGGGTATCTCCAGCACCATGTGCTCGGCGTGCTCACACCCGCTCCGCAGCCTTCGCCGTACGCGTGGGTGAAGTGGGTGGCATCACTTGCGGTAGTCGCGCTCGTGGTTCAGGCGAGCCCGCTGCTGTTCCTTGCCACGAAGACCGTTGCGGATTCCAGCGTGATCCTCGTGCCGACCCGTGGCGACATTGCCGTATCACTCGGGGACCTGTGGCAACCTGTCGACCAGGAACTCGTTTTGGAGCCGGGCATGCGTATCCGCACGTACGATGGCGAGGCGAGCATTATTTTCCGCGACGATGCGGTGCTGCGGTTCGATAGCAACACGATTGTCGAAGTCTTCGATACGTCGGAGCACGTCGAATCGGTGGATGCTTTCTCTCCTTCCTTCTCCCTGGTCGCTGGCCGAGTGTGGGTGCAAGGCTTGCTCCCCGCGCCGGTCCGCGGGATGACCGTTGCCGTCCGCCACGGTCGTGTGACCGTGCATGAAGGCAGTGTGTCCGTCCAAGAACATGATGACGGCGCCGTGGCCGTGAAGGTCTGGGACCGCAGTGCGGATGTCCTGCAGGGAGAGACGGCTCTCCCTCTCGTTGTGGGTGAGCAGGCGGTGATGCGCGGCGATAATCCGCTCCTCACGAAGAAGATCCCCGAGGCGGAATTCTCGGATGACTGGGCAGTGCAGAATCTCGAGAAGGATGCCGTTCACCGCCGTTCTATCGCTCACTTGCAGCACGAGCGCCGCGCGGCGTCCGCCGGCATTCTGCCGACATCCACTCTTTACCCGGTAAAGCGTGCCGCGGAGGCGGTTGATGTGTTCTTCTCTGTCGACGAGGAATCCCGCATGCAGAAGCGTCTGTGGCAGGCGAATGTCCGTCTGAATGAAGCAGCGGCGCTCCTCACAGAAGGCGAAGAGCCGGATAAAGCGCTCGAGGATTTCCGTGAAACACTTCTTGCTCTCTCGAGCGGCACGGGGAGTGATGTTGCTTCCGAGGAGATCATCCGCCAGTCGCTGGCGGAAACCATTGCGGAAGTAGCGGCGTCGTTGCCGGGCGACGAGAGTTACCTCCTTAAGAAGACGGTGCTCGAAGTCGCTTCCGATCTACCGGAAGAAGTGATGGGCGCAGATGAGGCGAAGACAGTTCTGCTCGTCGATTCGCTCACGTCACTCAATGCCATGGTCGCTTCTGATGATCTTTCCGGTCTTGAGCAGACGTGGATCGAGGCGCAGCCGTACCTCGGTCTCCTTGACACCGAGGATGCAACCCTGGATCCACAGGCGCGCAAAGAGGCAAAACTCATGCTCACGCGCATTGCGCGGCGGGTGCAGTCCGAAGCTCGCGCGGGTGTTGCCACCCTTGATCCGGAACTCCTCGCGGATATCACCTCGTTCCTCCCGCAGCCGCCGTCGCAGCAGTATGCGCTGATGTCCGACGAGGAAGTGAACATGGCGGTCGGCGCGATTCTCGAGCGCGTATATGCCTACAAGATGCCGAAGTCCCGCGAGAACCAGTTGCGGGTGGAGCTCCGCAATCTTGGTGCGCATCCTGAGCAGGGTCGCATGCTGCGCGCCGTGTACCGAGCGCTTCCGGAGGATTCGCGCTTGCGCGACCTCACGCGGCGCGAAGTGGTGGAACTGCGCTGGGAACAGGTTGGCGAGCAGTTCGTCTTGCAACAGCAGGAAGAGACAACGCAGTCCGGTTCCACAATTGAATAGCGTGAGGGGCAAGCCGAACGGTTTTTTCTCTCACGAGTTCTCCCTTTTCCGTGTGGCGCTGTTCCAGTGTGGGGGTTGGCGAGACCCGCGCTCCGCCGGGATTTGCTCCATTCCTGAATTGCCGTAATAGCGCAATTCTTCCTTGACCGTTGCGAAGCCGCTCCTAGACTACGCGCATGGCAATGTACGTCATTACCGATCTGAAGCCCGGTCGGGCCATTCAGATCGACGGCGAACCCTACCTGATTGTGGATTCGCAGTTCGGCCGCAAGAGCCAGAGCAAGGCGAACATGCAGTGCAAGCTCAAGAACCTCAAGACGGGCGCGGTGATTGCCCGCAATTTCCAGGGTAGCGAGAAGATCGAGCCCGCAGACGTGGGGTACCGCCGCTGCCAGTACCTCTATAACGATGGCGAATCCGCGACGTTCATGGATCTGAATTCCTACGATCAGTTCCCGCTCGGCCTCGAGAGCATCGGCGACGCAATCCAGTATCTCGTCGAAGGCTGCGAGGTGGATGCACTGGTTTTCGACGAGCGACCAATCGGCATTCAGCTCAAGGCAACGGTAGATCTCAAAGTGGTGGAGACGCAGCCGGGGGTGAAGGGCGATACTGCGACCGGGGGCAGCAAGCCAGCCAAGCTTGAGAGCGGACTCACGGTGAACGTTCCACTTTTCGTAAACGAAGGCGACACGGTCCGCGTGAACACGGAGACGGGTGAGTACATGACGAGGGCGTAGAGTTAATGAGGGGTTTAGGTGAGTTTTTTGTTGAGGATTTCGTTCACCGTGCGCGGATCTGCCTGGCCCTTTGATTCCTTCATCACCCACCCCACGATTGCGCCGAGCGCCGCCGGTTTCCCGGTCCTGTAGGATTCGATCGCCTTGGGATTTGCTGCAATCGCCTTGGTGACCAATGCCTCGATTGCGGATGCATCGCTGATTTGCTGCATGCCTTTCTCAGCGATGATCTCGGGCGCGGATTTCCCTGTTTCCACCATTGCAGCGAGTACGTCTTTCCCCGCGTTCGCAGAGATGCGGCCGCTATCGATAGCCTCGAGGAGTTCCGTGATTTTTGGAGCATCCGGTCCGTCAGCAACGGCTTTCTCCGCGGCATTCAGGAATCCCAGGAGTTGCGTGAGCACGATGCTTGCGGTGCGTTTTGCGTCACCTGTTTTTTTCTGCACCGCATCGAAGATTGTTTTGAGTTCTGTATCTCCGATAAGTTGGCTTGCCTGTTTTTCGTCGAGCCCCATCGTGATGTACTGCTGTTTGATCGCGCTCGGGAGAACAGGGAGTTCTTCCCGGATTCCTTCGATGAAATCCTTTTCCAGCACGAGTGGCGGGATATCTGGTTCCGGGAAGTACCGGTAGTCATCGGCAGTTTCCTTCTCCCGCAGGAGCCTTGTTTTTTCCTCATCATCCAGCCAACCGACGGTAATGTTCCCTGGCAATGGGCCGCCGGTTTCCTCCCACAATTTTCTCAGTCTTTTTTCCTCGTACTGCAGGGCTTTTTCGAGTGATTTGAAGGAGTTGAGGTTCTTGATTTCACTCCGTGGATTGAGTTTTTCAGTGCCTTTCTCGCGCAGCGAAATGCTGGCGTCGAAACGCATCATTCCCTTGAACATGTCCGCTTCGGAGGCACCCACGGCAATGAGGATTCGCCGGAGTTCTCCCGCGAATGCGGAGGCCTCTTCGGCGCTGCGGAGATCCGGTTCCGTGACGATTTCCATGAGTGGCGTTCCAGCGCGGTTGAAATCGACGAGTGTCTTTGCGCCGCGGTGCATCAGCTTGCCGGCGTCATTCTCCATGTGCAGGCGGGTGATGCGGCAGGTTTTCGTCGCCATGACGCGTCCGCTCGCATCCGTGAGTTCATACGTCACGGATCCGCCGCTTGCGAGCGGAAAGTCGTACTGAGAGATCTGGAACCCGGCAGGGAGATCCGGGTAGAAGTAGTGCTTGCGATCGAAGTGGTTCTCGCGGTTCACTGTGCATCCAAGGGCAAGTGATGCCTTGATTGCCTTGCGGATCGCTTCGCCGTTTGGAGCTGGTAAGGTTCCCGGATGCCCCATACATACGGGGCATACGGTGGTATTCGGGGCTTTGCCGAAGGCGTCGTTGTCGCACCGGCAGAACATTTTCGTTTTCGTGCTCATCTGGGCGTGAACTTCCAAACCGATGATGGCTTCCAGCACGGCCATTTCGAAGTGAGGGTACTCCGCCTTTTGCCCTTTAGGCAAACGGAAAAACGGATCCATTGACGTTCTGAGATACCATTCTATTTTGGTGATATGCCTGTGCAGAAGCCGGACGATCTCTCACTGAGTGACGAAGAGCTTCTCCTGCAGGCGCGCAGACAGCGTCGGGAGTTCCCCAACGTCCCGCTGTTCATTCTCATCAAACGCCATGAGCGGGCGGTCTATTCGCAGATCATGCACGTGCTCCGCGATGAGCCTGATCAGAGCATTGCCGCCGAATCGGTATTCCAGGAAGCTTGGGCCCAGTTCATCCATGGGGATTATCCCGTGGACGGGGTGCATACACGCGTGCGGGGCACAGTGCTCAGGATTGCGGAATTGCTGGCGTTTCGCCTCTTGTGCCGGAAGATACAGCCCGTATTCCCGAGGCCGGAAGATAGTCCACGAGGAGCACGCCTTCCAGGTGGTCCACCTCGTGCTGCACTACCCGGGCGTCCCACCCTGTAAATCGCCGTTCCTGACGTTTGCCCTCCTCGTCGAGGAATTGCAGTGTGATTTCCACCGGTCGTTCGATGTCTTTCCATATGCCTGGCAGGCTGAGGCAGCCTTCCTGCGCGATATCGGTTTCCTGGCTTCGCCATGTGATTTCCGGATTAATGAGCGGGGTCATTTTTCCGCCGATATTGCTCAGGCACACGCGGAGTGACACGCCGATTTGCGGCGCGGCCAGTCCTCCACCGTCCGCGGACGCCACGGTATCGCGCATGTCCTTGAGGAGCTTTTTCACCTCCTTGGTTACCTTCGGGACGCGCGTTGTCTTCCGCCGCAGGACGGGATTCTCTGCGCCGGTGAGGATAGGGAGCACTGCGATAGCTGCAGTATACGGCATGCCGTACGCATTTTCCTGCTCTTTGCGCGGAAAACGCGACTCTATCTCACATTGGCTCTCACTCCTGCCACTTCGCGGAGCTCATTGAGCGAGGTGATGTTTTTCTGGCTGATCATTGTGAGGAATACCTGCGCTGTCAGACGCACGTCCGGCGCGGCGCGATGACGTTCTGTCGGCAGCGGGAAATTGCATCGTTTCGCGACTGCATCGAGCGTGTGCCGGAATTCCCGCGGGAAGACCGCCCGGCTCAGGAGCATGGTACACAGGCATTCGGGGAGCTCGACGTATCCCCAGCAGCATTCCTTTTCCCGGCGGAGGAACGACATGTCGAATTCCGCGTTGTGCGCGACGAGCACCGATCCCTCTGCGAACTTCAGGAACTCGGGGAGCACCTGATCAATCGTAGGGGCGTTTCGCACTTCTTCGTCGCCGATTCTATTCACCTGTTTCGCTTCCCACGGGATTTCCCGTTCCGGGTTCACGAGCGATTGGAAGCTGCGTTCCGGCATAATCTGGCCGTTCTCAATGCGAAGACCCGCGATTTCGATGATCCGGTGCCCGCGCAGGGGATCGAGACCGGTCGTTTCCGTGTCGAACACGGTGAAGGGCGGCAGGGTCGGCATGGGATCGGACTCTACCAGATCATCCCCTGCCTGCCAGGGCAGTTTGCTTGACTCATTTTTGCGGGGACCTTCGTCGCTCTCACAAGACGATTGCGGCATACTCTGCTCATGCCGCGCCGTAGAGGACCGTCGCTTCTGCACGTGCTTCGTACGCTCAAGAAGCTATACCCCGAGGCAGCATGCATGCTCAATTGGTCCACGCCGCTCGAGCTTCTTGTTGCGGCGATCCTCTCCGCGCAGTGCACGGATGTGCGGGTCAACACGGTGACGAAATCGTTGTTCCACAAATATCGTACGCCAGGAGATTACGTTGCTGTGCCGCAGCTGGAACTGGAACGGGACGTCCGCTCCTGCGGGACGTACCGCATGAAGGCGAAGGCCATTCAAGCGGCTTGCAGGGTCATCGCAAGCGAATTCGGCGGCAAGGTGCCGCGGACAATGCGCGACATGCTGCGGCTCCGCGGAGTCGGCCGCAAGACGGCGGCAGTCGTTTTGGGCACGGCGTATGGAGTCGTCGAAGGCATTCCCATCGACACGCACAACATCCGGCTCCTCCGGCGTCTTGGGCTCACGCGGCAACGCACACAGGCGAAGATCGAGCTCGACATGATGCGTAAGACGCCGAAGAAGGATTGGCTCACGCTCTCGCATCTCATGGTCGCACATGGGAGAGCGATCTGCCATGCAAGGAATCCCGATTGCGAGAAATGTGTGTTTGGCCACACTTGTCCAAGCTCGAAACTTCGTCCCCGGAAGAATCGGTCATAGAATTCCTAGACCAGTTCTTCTTGCTGTACTTCACACTCTTCATCGCCGGGTGCCTCACGATTCTCCTCCCGTGCATTTTGCCGCTTGTTCCAATTGTCCTTGGCGTAAGCGTTGCCGGCAGGAACCCATGGAGACCATTTCTTACCGTATCGGGAATGGTCGTGAGTTTCGTGGGATTTACGTTCCTCCTCCTTGTTCTTCTCGATCAATTCGTTGATTTTGCCGATTACCTGCGGATTTCCACGTATTACATTCTCTTTCTCTTTGGCATTGGTTTCCTTATTCATCACCGTTCGGTGGGTGTGCCGCTAGCTGCGTTGGGCGGTTTGTTCTTCCTCGGGAAGGGGTGGATTGCCGTGGTGATTGCTGCTTTTGTCGGGAGTATGTTTCTGTTATTTGGCCCCCGCGCTGCGTCGAGGATTCAGCAGTTTGGGGCAGATGTGCAGAAGGAGACTCGTAGTGGATTCGGAGAAGGCCATCCGGTAACTGCATTTATTATAGGGCTTACCATGGGTCTCGTATGGGTTCCCTGTGCCGGGCCTGCGCTCAGTTTCGCGTTTACACTGGTGCGCGATGAGCCGGGCCCGCGAGCGTTTCTCGCCCTTACTACCTATGGTATTGGCACTGCATTGCCCCTTTTCCTCATAGGCTATGGTGGGCAGGTTGCAGTCCGCTCCGTTCACGCGGTGAATCGTTTCAGCGGAGTCATCAAGCAGCTTGCCGGCGGCATGCTCGTTTTTACTGCTCTTGCGCTGGCTTCTGATGTATTCAAAGACATCGAGATTTTCCTCGTGAACAACACGCCATTCGGGAATATTGGCGTGGATATCGAACAGAGGATTTTCAGCGGTGATATGGAGTCTCCTTCGGTTTCTTCTTCTTCCCCGTCTTCTGCCATGGGTACCGCGCTTCCCGTTCTTCCCAAAATTGCCCGAGCGCCAGAATTCGCCGGTCTTGGCCCGTGGCACAACAGTGGACCGCTCACATTGGCCAATCTACGCGGCAAGATCGTTCTCGTCGATTTTTGGACGTACAGTTGCATCAATTGCATTCGCACTCTCCCCTACATCCAGGAGTACTGGGACAAGTACAGCGGTGTGCCATTCGTTCTTATCGGTGTACATACGCCCGAGTTTGTGTTCGAGAAGAGTGAGCAGAATGTTGCGAGTGCTATCCGTCGGCACGGTCTCACGTACCCGGTTGCTCAGGATAATGAGTACGGGACATGGCACGCATTCGCAAACCATTACTGGCCAGCGAAGTACCTCATCGATGCGGATGGATACATCCGTTATACCCATTTTGGAGAGGGGGCATATGACGAAACAGATCTCGCGATTCAATCGCTTCTTGCGGAAATGGGCGTTCAATCTGATGTGGGGGCTGTTCGATCTGCAGAGGAAGAGACATCACGATCCCGTTCGCCGGAAACATACTTGGGCGCTCGCAGTTGGTCTTCGTTACAGAACGGTCCGGCATTCCCTACGGATGCTCCGGTGCATTACGACAATCCGGAAAAAATTCTGCTTCACAGGTATGCGCTTGTCGGTGATTGGCAAATGGTTGGAGAAGAGCGACAGGTCCTGAAGAGTGCGCAAGGTGAGATCCGTATGCGATTCATCGGCGATGAGATTAACCTGGTCATGGGTGTGGCATCCGGGGGCCCGGGAGCAAGTGTGAGAGTGGAAGTGGATGATGTGGCAGCGCAATCATTCACCATTGATCGGCACGATCTCTTTGCTCTTTGGGCTGGTGAGTATGGCGAGCATGAAATTACTCTGCACATCCAAGGCGAGGGGGCTGAAGCTTATGCATTTACCTTTGGTTCTTAACTCGCTTGTTCTATAGCGCGTGTTTCCGCCCCAAGCTGTCTCGGTGGTACACGCCGAACTCCTTTATTTTCCTGCAGAGCTCGTTCCTCACCACCGGGCCATCGGTGCAGAGGCGGATGCCGAGGGGGTCCACCGTGCAGTTTCCACAGAGGCCAAAGCCGCACTTCATGTAGCGCTCCAGGGAGAGCTGGCTCGGGATCTTCCGGTCGGCGGCCAGATCGGAGACTGCCTTGAGCATGCGCTCCGGGCCGCAGGCGAAGATCCAGTGCGGCTTCTTCACGCTCCTGTTTTGCAAACATTCTTCAAGGTGTGCAACGTTGTGCCCCTTGAATCCCATTGATCCGTCATCCGTGGAAACGTGCACCTTCGTTTTGCGCAGGGCGCCGAGCTCGCGCACGTAGAGCAGGTTCCCCTTGCTCTTTGCGCCGATGAAAACGTCGAGCGAGCAGCCGTCTGCCGCTGCCTGCGCTGCTGCAAAGTACATCGGTGCCGCTCCGTACCCCCCGGCTACGAGCACCAATCGTTCTTTTGGCTTCCACTGGTAGTGCGTTCCAAATGGGCCGCGCAATCCCACCAGATCTCCCACGGCGCACTCCGCGAGCTTCTTCGTCGTGTCGCCAATTGCGAAGAACGTGATTCTGAGCTGCTTGCCGTTATCCTCCGCGACGCTCATCGGCACTTCGTCGACCCCTGGGAGCCACACCATTACGAATTGCCCAGGCTTTGCCCCGAGCGAAACAGGGAAGGTGAACGTTCGTACATTCTCGGTTTCCCGCTTGATGGCCTTGATTCTGTAGGTCTTCGGAAGCCGACTCTGGAGAGGGATGGTGTGCATATGTTCACCGTTTAGAAAATCGTCTTGCGAGTTCCTTGTGCATGCCGCCGACAAGTTCACTGATATTCCGCACGCCCTCGGCAGTACACCACGCCTGCATTTCGCTACACACCTCGGCAAATACCTTTCCTCCCCGCGTACCTACGGCGGTGCCGATGCCGATGAGCGATGCTCCTGCCAACATGAGTTCCAGAGCATCTTCTCCCGTATGCACGCCGCCGGTGCCGATGATGGGGAGTTTCCCGTCCGTCGCACCGTACACTTCGGCGATGCATTTTACGGCAATCGGCTTGATGCCGGGGCCGGAGAGGCCCCCCACCCTATTTGCGAGGATTGGCATCCTGCTGCGCAGATCAATCGCCATGCCGGGGCCGACCGTGTTAATGGCGGTGAATCCGTCGGCTCCCGCCTCCGCGCACGCGCTTGCGATTGCTGCAATGCTCTCGACGTTCGGCGAGAGCTTAATGAACACGGGGGTTTTGCCGCTCACGGCTTTCACCGCCTTTGTGACTGCTGCGGCATCCGCTGCCCTGCAGGCAAATGGGCGGCCGAATTCATCTTCCACGTTTGGGCAGCTGATGTTCACCTCGAGAAAATCCGGCTTGAGCGGGAGGATCTTCTGCGCCGTTTTCGCGTAGCCTTCTACCGATTCGGCGATGATGTTCGCAATGAGGGGAACTGGTTTGTTGCGGTTATAGTCTCCGATTTCTTCCTGCGCTTTCTCCACGCCGGCATCCGGAACGCCGACCGCATTCAGGGTCCAGTGTTCCGTGGAGATGATCGTGGGGTTCGGATGCCCTTTGTGTTCCTGGAGCCAGAGGGATTTCGTCGTCACCGCGCCGGCGCCGTTGCGCGCCACCTCCCGCCAGCTGCTTGCAGTGATGCCCCAGATGCCCGATGCGAGGACGGTGGGATTGCGGAAGCGTACGCCGAGGAGGGTTTGGCTGAGCTCCACTGCAGACAGTATGCAGTATTCAGTATAAGGAATACAGAGCCATAGGGTCTCTGTGTGGATTTCTAGCTATTCCACAGGGATATCTCTCAATTCGACAATGGCGCCATTCCGGAATTCCTTGAGGGAGTAATCAATACCTACGACGTCGCCGTTCTCATCGAAGGAGAATGTTCCAGCTGCTCCGTTGTATGCCTCAAGACTGTTCAAGTAGTCACGCATTGCCGGTCCATTGGTGCCCACTGCTTCAATTGCCGAGAGCAGCACGCCGGCTGCGTCATATGCGACTGTTGCGAAGCTCATGTTCGATTCTGGTTCGCCGTGCTTCTCCCGGAATCTTGCGGCGAAGGAACCTTCGCCGCCTTCACCGAGGAGAGACGATGTATTGACCATGCGCATTCCTCCCACTGCTTCGGGGGCCAGTGCGCCGAGAGTGGCCGAATCAGCTATATCCTGGCTGAGTGCTGGCTGCTGAATTTTCTGCTCTCTTAACTGTTGCATCATTGCGGCGAGAACGGCGTCCGATTGCGGGTTCGGGATGAAGACGTCGAAATCAACATTCACCAAGCGAGTCATCAATGTGCGGAAATCTTTCGTCTGGGGTTCGACTGTCTCATTGAATACCACGTTTTCTGCTCCAACATCGCGGATCAGCGCATCGCGCAGCGCTGTCGCGTAGTCCGTATTCTCGGAAAGAATGGCGACTTTCCGCAGGTTTTCCTCTCGCAGGTACTTCGCCATAACTTTTGTCTTCAGTGCGTCACTTGGGTACGTGCGGAAGACAAATTCCCCTGCGTCCGTGATATCCGGGCTGCTTGATATGGGCGAAATAAGCACAATTTCAGCTGCTTCTGCCACCGGAGCTGCTGCAAGTGTTTCACCGCTGCATTGCCCCCCAATGATCGCCACAACCTTATCAAGAGCAATGAGCTTCTGTGCCGCGCTTGCAGCATCAGATCCGGTGCATCGTCCATCTTCAGCAATGAGCGTGATCGTTCTCCCATCAATACCGCCGCTGGCGTTCACCTCATCGATTTTCATCTGCACGGCTTTCCGTGTGTCTATTCCGTAGGATGCCGCATCGCCCGTCAGCGGTCCGATGTATCCAATCTTTATAGTTTCCTCGGTGGAGTTCCCTGTGAACTGGCACGCAGTGAGGGCAATGGCGATTGCGGGAGCGATGGCGAGAAATTTTCTCATAGAAGAGCGAGGGAATGTTGAGAATAGTATGCAGTGTTTAGCATGTGGAATACAGGAAACGGAGAAGTGTATCGATGCTCATTATTTCTTTCCTCCTGTCACTGTTTTCATGAACGCGCGGAAGAGCGGGTGCGGCCGATGTGGCCTGCTCTGGAATTCCGGGTGGAACTGCGATCCCACCATGAAGGGGTGGTCCTTCACTTCCACGATTTCCATGATATTCGTCTCCGGCCATTCACCCGAGAATACGAGGCCTTTTGCCTCCAGTTTGCTGCGGAGGCGATTGTTGAATTCGTAGCGGTGCCGATGGCGCTCTGAGATCGTGTCGTCTTGTCTCAGTTGCCCCGCCTCCGCGTACGCGGCGTAGGCCTTCGTGCCTTTCTTGAGCCTGCAGACGAACGCGCCGAGGCGCAGCGTTCCCCCCTTCGCCTTCCCTTTGTACTGGTCGGGCAGGAAGTGCACGACGTACTTCCCTTTGGGGATCCTGCCCTCTTCATCGAACTCCTCGCTCGTCATTTTGGGATCCTTGAGGAACGTCCGCGCGAATTCAATCGCCATGATCTGCGATCCAAGGCAGAGGCCGAGGTAGGGGATCTTCTTCGTCCGCGCGTACCGTGCAGCAGCGATCTTGCCCTCGATCCCGCGCGTGCCGAATCCGCCCGGCACCACGATGCCCTTGCAACGCTTGAGCTCTGCCCATGCTTCGGGATCATCTTCTTCCAATTTCTGAGACTCCACCCAGACAATTTCCGCCTTGTGCCCGTGGAAGACCGCGGCGGATTTCAGCGCTTCGATGACGCTCAGGTACGCGTCATCCAGCCCCGTGTATTTCCCCACGAGTGCGATCGGAACGGATGTCGTTGCCGCCTCGTACCGCTTCTCTCCTTCTTCCCACCTGCTCATATCTGGGCGAAGCGGTCCTAACCCCAGTTTATTCCCGATGATCCGTGCGACATCGTACTTCTGGAAGTTGAGCGGAACGTCGTAGATAGAGTTCACGGTGAGCGCAGGAACAACTGCTTCGCTCGATACATCGCAGAAGCGGCTGATCTTCTCGAGTAGTTCCCGCGGGATGCGGTAATCAGCGCGAGCCAGAATCATATCCGGCTGCAGGCCGATCCGGCGCAGTTCCCGCACGGAGAGCTGCGTCGGCTTAGTCTTAAGCTCCTTGGAACCCTTGAGGTACGGCAGCAGCGTGAGGTGCACGTGGAAAACGCGGTCCTCCGATTTCATCTGCCGGATTGCTTCCAGGAATGGTTCTCCCTCGATGTCGCCCACCGTGCCGCCAACTTCCACCATCATGATTTCGGCACCGCTTTTCCTCGCCGCCTCGCGAATGGAATCCTTGATGGCGTTCGTGATGTGCGGAACCACCTGGATCGTACCCCCGAGGAAATCCCCGCGGCGCTCCTTGGCGAGCACCTCCGTGTAGATTTTCCCCGTTGTCATCGTGGAGAGCTTGCTCATGGGTTCATCGATGAACCGCTCGTAGTGCCCGAGATCGAGATCCGTCTCCGCGCCATCATCCGTGACGTACACCTCGCCGTGTTGGAACGGGCTCATGGTGCCCGGGTCCACATTGAGGTAGGGATCCAGTTTCTGCACGAATACCTTAAAGCCGCACGCCTTCATGATGGCGCCGATGGATGCCGTGGCGATCCCTTTCCCTAAGCTGCTGCACACGCCGCCAGTCACAATAATGAAGCACGGAAAACCAGCGTTCTTCCCTTGGGGGTTCTTACGGTTCTGCGGTTGTGGCTCCTTGAGGTTCTCTACCATGCACAAGAGGGGCAATCCTGCGGGAGGGGGGAGTGATGTATACACTCACCAAGAGGAGCCCGCCGTGTATTTTACACAGAATGGCTGCTGCCGCAAGATCTTGCAGATCTTTCCGGCACATCGTTTTCCTCCGGCCACCGCGGATCATCCAGGATCGCTTGGGTATCTATCCAGGAAGGCATGGGGAACCCCGTTTCGCGGAAGGTGTTTCCCGATTCAACGATCGCGTGGATGACCTGGTCTTTCGGTATTCCCGTGCTGAGGTAGTACCCCGCCGGGTCGTCCGCGAATCGTTCAATAATCGATGCCGCTTCCTCATAGGAAGAAACGACGTGGATGAACTGGGGCACGTAGCGCTGCAGGAGCTGCATATCCTTTGCCGTATCGCCAGTGCCGGCTTTCTTCGTGGCAGCGAGATCCGCGATGAGTTCCTGCAGCGTTTGCCAGAGGTGCCGGCTGTCCTTCCCGAGACCGATCGGATCCACGAAGATCAGCGGCGCCGGAATGTTCTTGAGCAGCTTCTGCGAGCAGAGGGTGATGGCGATTTCCTCCAGCGTTCCGGCACCGCCCACATTGAACACGTTGATTGTCGCGATATCGTTCATCAGCTTCTGCCGCGTGAGCCTGTCTTTCGCCTGGAAGTCTGCCTGTGCCGGCGGATGGAAGTTCGGCGCCTGCCCGAAGCGTTCCGCGTCGATCCCCACGCCGATGCGAAAGATATCTTCGGAGATCTCCCCGGCGAATTCGCCGTGTTCCTGTGCGAGCGTCGGCAGATTCTGCGCAACGTTATCGGCGATATACATCACGCCGGGGCCCTTTCCGTGAATGTACGCGAGCGCGCTCCCGAACCTGCGCTTCATGCGCAGCGAGAATTGCGTGATTTGCCTGTAGAGCATGTCTTCCGTGCTGCCGGCGACGTGCGTTCCGTACATGGCGATGACCGTGTCGATCCTCTCCAGGCGTTCCCGTTCGCGCGGGCGCACCCAGAGACCGCGGCGATGCCATTCAAATACTTCTGCCTGCGTGGGCTCACCCTCATTGAAGGCATCCTGACTCGGGTGGCGCACGAGGTAGAAGGACACGCCCTCTTTCGAGAGCCGCCGGAAGTCATGGTAGAGCTGCTCATCGAAGTACACGTCGTTCACGGGAGACGCCTCTGCCTCTGCAGGTATCGGTTTCCCCCCCTCGCGTTTATCGAAGGCGTCTGTTTTCGCGCGCAGGTCATGTGCCACAAATACTCCCGTGCCTTCGTCGCGCATGCGGGCCATGACGCTCGGATGTGGGAATCCCCAGCTTGCGCACAAGCGCCCCTCTGTTTGCTCGCGTCCTACGTACCGCAGCACGGATGCTATGCCGCGTGCGAAGTAGGGGATGTCCTTGCCGAAGACGCAGTACTTCGGGTCCGATGCCGCGAATTTTGCATTCACCGACGCCAAGTGGGTTCCCTGGAATGACGGGAGGTCCATCCAGCTGATTTCGTGGTACTTGTTGGCGCCGACAAGGCAACCGTACGGTTTCCCGCCGGCCCGCTTGGGTGCCGTGTGCGCCAGGAGTTGCATCAGGAGTTCGGGGTGCGTGTCGAGCTCGATCACGTCGGGGAAGCTCACGCCCCGGGCGATCGTTTTCTTATCCACTACTCGGCTTGCGAATTCCTGCACTTCGCGCGTCGCGTGGAAGAGGCGCAGCCGTACCGCGAGCTCTTCCGTCGGCACCGCGTCCGTGGATTTATTGAAGAGTTCCACTTGGCGCACATGATCGATACCGGTCGTGCGGACCCCGTCGAGAACGCGGGCTGCCAGATGTTCCACTTCCGGCCGGTTTGTCTGCCGTTCAATGATCGCCACGTACGGGCCGATCGACATGCGAATGCCGCCGACAAAAGCCTGGCGGCCCCGCAACTCTCTGGGTAGTCCGCGCACCATATCCTGCATTCCGTCGAGTCCGTGCTTCCCAAAACGGAGAACGCGCCGCATCGCATCCTCGTCGAAATTCGGTTCGCAGAACAGGTACTGGAGCTGTTCGAGCGGCAATTCTATGCGTCCGTCTTCTGCGATGCATTCCTCGGGGTCTGCATCTTCCGGGAGGAGCAGGCGGTCCTTTGCCAGCGCATCGAGGACTTCCGCTTGGGGCAGCGCATCTTCCGGTGAGGCGAGCGCCAATCTTCCCACGGCGATTTCTCTCCGGCGCTCGCGAACCATATCGGCGAGCACGCTCAGGAGCTCGTCGCGCACGCCGTTCCGTCGCACTTCCACTGCGCGGAGCGACGAGAGTGTCACGGGGACGATCACCCGATGATTCGAATCGAACACGACCTCCTCATCGGTTCTGCGGTCGATGCTCATCATCACCCGGGAGTGGCCGCTCTTTCCGATGACATCGAGTTCTCCGCGGTCATCCAAGTTCTTCGCGAGCGCGGTTTCGACATCGCTGCGCAGCCCAATCACCATGTGTCCCGAGAGCGACGGCGCGTCGTACCCCGGGTTAATTCGCACGTCTCCCATCGTCTCCGGGTCCAGGAATCCATCGTTCGTGACGACTGCGGGTAAACGCATTGGGGAAGGACTATACAATGCAGCGATTTCCGATCAAGGAAACTCTCTGTATAAAGGCAGGCGGCCCGACAATCTGCCTTTCCTGCGGCTTTCTGTGGGGCCTGCGAAGTTGTTTGTCTGGCCGGTGATGCGGTACGAAAAACCGTCCCGATAACCTTTTAGGTTGCCGGGACGGTGGAAACTATCACTCCAGTTGCACGCGCTCGGCGCGAGGCTTACCGGCGGTTGAAATCGTTGAATTCCCGGTCGCCGCGGATTGCCCGGCGCGTGGGGCGTGTGTCCTCATTGCTGCCTGTCTGCACGAGGCGAGGGGGGAGAGGAGAGAGCTGCTCCAGCCCATTCCCTTCCGCACGGGGGGTTCTGCGCTCATCGCCCTGGTTCACGTAGCCGAGCGTCTGGTACTGCCCGCCGCGCTGCGCCCCAAGTTTGTGGTGGTGGGCATTCCGGCGGCTTGTATCGCGCACAACGCCGCGGATCGGCAAGTAATTGCGGCCGGTCATATCCACCTGCGCCTCGCCTCGTTCGCCGCCGAACACGAGGATATCGCCGACCATCGGCTCTGGGCTGTTCTGTTCACGGTCCTGGCGGATATCGCGGCGCGTCGGTTTCTCATCGACGGTCGTCGTGATATATGCCATCGCCGGTGCGGCGGCGCCGAAGGCAATGCCCGCTGCCGCGAGGCTTGAGATGATGCGCGTGGTCCACATGGTGAGAGGAGTGAAAGGATAAAGAATTAAAGAGGCGAGGTAGTGAATACTTTACTCTCGGGGCTCCCGAGCTTACTGCCCTGCATTGGGCTATGCAACACCTTTTGCGCGTCTTTTCCTCTGCGTGAACAAACACTGTGCTCAGTGTCCTTTCCTCTCAGGAGACTTTCCGCGTCTTCGTTCGGAGTCTCGCTGGTTTCCTCCCATTCTTCATTGCCCGATTCACCTGCTGTTTTGTGGCTCCTGCAGCGCGTGTTGCTTGCTCCGTTGCCATGGTTTTCCCTTTCTCAATCAAGCCGCTCAGTTCATGTCTTGCCTCCTCGAATTTCTTCTTCGCGAATTCCTTCGCCTTGCCGAGGTTCTGCTGCACCTCGTCGCTTTCCACGAATTCCCGCACCTGGCGTGCGAGCTGTTTGCCGTCCTTCTGCAAGTGTTGGCCGAGAGTTTTTGCTGCCTGTTCCGGATCTTTGGCTTTCGCGAGAGCCTCCCGGAGCTTCTTGTTGCTGAAGAGGTATCCGGCGAACGCGCCGCCGAGGGTGCCAAGGAGGAGGGAGAGTTTGCGCATTGGGTCACGAGGGGGAACAGGTGCATTGTACCCGTCTTCGCGGACGCATGCATTGTTTTTCTTGCGGTGCCGCTGATTTCTCGCGTTCTTTGCGCATGAACGTCTGCATGTATGGGGGAACTGCTATACTTGTTTTCTGTGCGGATCGATCATGTCACCGTTCGGCTGAGTCCCGCGATTCTCATTTTCCAGGTAGTGCTTGCGACTTTCGGTGTCTCCATTGTTTTCACGTTTGTTTCCATGGTGGAGCTGAGCGAGGCATGGTTCGGCGCCGGTGTCGGTGATCTCCTGCGGGATGATGCGATCTTCTTCGTCCTGAGCGCGTCGTTGGAGGCAGTCATTACCATCAGCCTATTTCTCCGCTGGAGCGCTGTTCGGTACGACATTAAGGATGACGAACTCGTCCACGCGCGCGGCATTCTCTGGCGGCAACGGCATATTCATTCTCTGAAGGACGTGCAGACCGTTTTCGTCTCTCAGGGAATCCTGGGGAGGATTTTTTCCTTCGGTACCATCACGCTCCACAATCCTCTGCTCCGCGGGGAGATCACCCTCCGCCACATCGCCGATCCGGAGCGTTCCGCAGATGTTCTGCGTTCAGTGCTGCGGCACGTAAAACACGACAACATCGTTCCCCTGCGGTAGATCAATACGCTTTTGCGTACAGTGCCATCATTGTGGCGGCGGCACCGCTCACGATATCTTTCTTTCCCTTTATCTTGTCCCCGACAATGCGGATTGTCGCCTTGGTTTGTTCCTGTATCCGCATTGCGCTCTCCACCGTGCCGTCCCATGGGGCCCAGACAAATCCTCCGCGGCCTTCCATGTATTCCTTCAGCTCGTCGAACGTGGAAACCGTTGCGGTGTTCTCTTGCACAAATGCTTCGGCCTGTCTGAGGAGCGTTCTCTGAATTTCCGTGAGGATCGGGCTGATCTTCTCGCCCACTGCGGCAAGCGGCAGTGCCGTTTTCTCCCCCGTGTCCCGGCGGACAATGGTCACCTGTTTCTTCTCCACGTCCTTCGGGCCGATTTCCATGCGGAGCGGGACGCCCTTTACCTCCCATTCGTTGAATTTGAAGCCCGGTGATTTCTCGTCGCGGGCATCCACTTCGATGCGTACGTGCGATAATTGCTTTCGTACCGTATCGCAAGCTTGCATGACGAGTTCCCGTTCCTCGCTCGATTTGTAGATCGGTACGATCACGGTTTGCACCGGTGCGATATTCGGCGGCAGGCGCAGTCCCTTTGCATCGCCGTGCACGACGATCAATGTCCCGATGAGCCGGGTGGATACGCCCCAACTCGTCATCCACGGTTTCTGGGTCTGGCCGTTCTCATCGAGAAACGACACGCCGTACGCTTCGGAGAAACCCTGTCCCAAGTTGTGCGATGTCCCGGCTTGGATTGCCTTGCCATCCTTCGCGAGCGCCTCGGTGGTGAGCGTGTAGAGCGCGCCGGCGAATTTGTCATGATCAGGCTTGCGTCCCGTGAGCACGGGGATTGCGAGCGTTTCGCGATCGAAATCAGCGTACATCTTCAGTGCCGCCTCTGCCATCGCGTCCGCCTCCTCTTTTGTGGCGTGCGAGGTGTGTCCCTCCTGCCACAGGAATTCCAGTGTGCGGAGGAATGGCCGCGTGCGCATTTCCCACCGCACGATGTTCGCCCACTGGTTGATCTTAATCGGCAGATCGCGGTACGAATGGATCCACTTTGCAAAGGTGGCGTAGATGATCGTTTCGCTCGTCGGGCGCACGTAGAGTTTCTCCGCGAGTTCCTTGCCACCCCCGTGCGTGACCACGGCGCATTCGGGGGCGAATCCCTCAATGTGTTTTGCCTCCTTGGCGATGACCGATTCCGGAATAAAGAGGGGGAAGTATGCGTTCTTCACGCCGAGCGCCTTGATGCGCGCATCCATATCGCGCTGCATGGCTTCCCAAATCGCGTATCCGTAGGGCTTGAAGATGATGCAGCCCTTCACGTCCGCGTACTCAGCGAGGCCCGCCGTGTCGATCACGTCCAGGTACCACTGCGCAAAATCTTTCTGCTGATCAGCGATGTGTGCCATCGCGGGCAGTGTAGCGGCTCGTGGAGAGCTCTGCCATCAACTCAGCCAGACTCCGATCATCGTGACTGCCGCGCCGAATGCGATGCCGACGATCACTTCCATGAAGGAGTGTCCGAGCTGCTCGGAAAAATGGCGCCAGTGCTGCAGGCGGTTGAGGATTTCCGCTTGTTTACCCACTTGGTAACGCACGCTCATGGCGTCATACCAGACGATGCACGCGAAGACGAGCGCGATGGCGAATTCCGTGGAGGAAACCGGATGCGTGCGGGAAACCACGATGAGGAGCGACGTGACGAATGCAGAATGAGAGCTTGGCATGCCGCCGGGCCGGAACATCCACTTTACCCAGTGTCCGTTTCCGAGGTTCTCCCCTTCCTTGATCGTCCGCACGCATACCTTCACGATTTCCGTGAGCAGGAGTGCAAGGAGTGGCGTGAGGAAAAGGTACGTGCGGAGGATGCTGTTCACTGGTTCCATGGCCGCATTGTGCCTCACGCGTCTTCATCCGACAAATGCGGTCATACTGCCCTTGCGTCGCAGATTCCCCTGTATGGACAGCTTCTGCATTTCTCTCGTGTCGGGGTTGGGTGGAAATCTTTCTGTTCCAGGCGTTCGACGATTGCTGCGATCTGTTTCTGTGCATCCTGCAGCTGGCGGTCCGATCGTTCGGTCGTGATCTCCTGCACTTCTTCTTCCCCCAGGAAGAGGAGCGTGAGGCGCGTGCACGGTTCCCGGAAGAGCTCTTTTGCGGCGAGCGCGTAGACCGAGAGCTGCAGGTCGGCATCTACCTCCTGCTGTTGCCGGGGAGCCGACGTTTTGAAGTCAATGATGTGCGCGCCGTTTTCCAGCTTCTCAACACGGTCGAGGCGGCCGCTCATCTGCGTTCCGTCCATCGGGAGAGAGAATCCCTTCTCCACTGCGAGCACATGGCGCGGTTCCCGCTGCCACCACGCGAAGAACTGCATGAGCAGTGTCTCTCCGCGCTTCCGGGCAAAATCCGCTTCCAGGCGGGTTTCGAAGCCTTCCACAATGAACGATTGGTGCCAGAGCGCGAGCAGGTGTTCGGCGGTCAGCGCGGGGTGGTCTGCTCGTTCGTGTGCGAAGAGAACGAGCTGATCACTCGCGGCCGAACGTGGTCCACGCATTTCAAGTTCCCCCCATTTCCTGAGCGTGTTGTGCACGGATGCGCCGAAGCTCTCTCCCGGAGTGATGGGGCTTTTCAGCTTCTTCACCACGGCGAATTCGTACTGCCGGGGGCAGCGGCGGTAGAGCTGCAGCTGCGAGTAGGAGAGTGCCATGCATGCATTCTACCAATGTCCCTTGTCCACAAAGAGCATGGTCTCACTGCGACGGTTCGCGATGGTGGTTCACCGCGTCGAGATCGGCAAGGAGCTTGTTGTAGCTCTCCGAGCCGCCGTACATGTTGCAGTTGAACGATCCCGGATCGAGTCCTTCAAGGCTTCCCAAGCCCGCGAGCCATTTTCCCTGCTCCTCGTCGAACTGCATGTAGAGATACTTGTTGAAGATCCAGCCGTACTGTTTCGTAAAATAATTCCCGTTGTTATTCGCATTAATGCGGTGCATGAGTGCCTCTCCTTCCCGCCGCACTTTCGCAGCTGGCTGCTCCTTTTCCGTCTGTTCGTGCTCGGCCACCCATTCCTCCGTGCTTTTCTGCGCGGCTTCCACCGCGCTCCTGAATGCAGGTTGTGTGAGGTACTTCCATGTATCTCCGTCCCTTGTTGCTTCGAAGATCTGCTGTTCCAGCACTGTGAGGAATTGCTGCGCGCGGCCATCACTCCGGAAGTACCACCGGTCTGCGAGAACTGTTTCGATCTGATCTCTCCACTGCGCGTTACGGAGTCCTCCTCCGTTCACGTACGCTGCGAGGATGTTCGTCAGCGTGATGCGGTTTGCCGCAACCCGGTCCATGCGCTCCGTTTGCAGTACGGGGAGTGCAAGTGCCTCCCGGAAGACGCGCCCATACTCCTTGAATTTCCCTTCCTTGTACGTCGCCCAGAACTGCTCCTCATTCCCGGTCACTCTGCCTTGGCACCATGTGCCATCCTCCGCTTCGATCCGCATGAAGACCGCCACATCGGTGTTCGGTGCCGGTGAGCCAGGCGCGGTGACGTAACTCTTCTGCTCCATTTCCGGCACCTGCACGTATATGAATGCGCGTTTCCCCGGGTGGTACGCAATGTAATTGTAGTGCCTGTCACCGTGGACTTCCCCGAAGAGTTGCCAGGTGAGCGGCTGTTTCTTCGCGTTTTCGCGAGTCTTCTCCTGCTCTGTGGTTTTCCGTTCTTTTTCCTCCGTTTCCAGCTTCTTCACCGCAGCTTCTTCGTCGGCAATGCGCTGCTCAAGTGTGCGTACCCATTGTTCGTGCCATATGAGTTGGGGGGCGACCCTTCTCGCAATTTCGACGTGTTCCGCTCGCCATTCGGAGAACGGCTGGACTTTGCCGATATTGAGATCGGGGAATCTGTGACGGCTCCCGAGGCCGCTGATGGCGATGTACGGCATACTGGCGCTTGCCCGGGTGTGCACGTACCACCGGCGCTCCCTCGGCCGGTAGAAGAACTTCACTGCCCCGGCAACGTTGAGGTCATTCGCGAATGTCTTGTGCGTGCTGAGAATAGGCACGCCTGCCGCGCCGTATTCCCTGTAATTCAGGAAGACTTCGAGCATGTGCACGCGTGTGCTGAGCCGATCCCGCGGGTTTTTGGTTTTCTGGAGCTGCGCATCGAGTGCGTTGAATTCATCCTGCCACCATGTGGACGGGTACGCAGATTTCAGCAATTCCTCGTCCGGCATTGCCTCCATGTATGCGAGCGGCAACGCGTGCATAGCCGTAAGGGGATCTTCCTGGCATTCCTGCAAAATCGCTTCGCTGAGTTGCCGGAACTTGAAGGCATTCTTATGCTGGAGCGTTTCCGCGTTCATGGCGCCGAGCATTTTTTCTAGGAAGTGCCGATGCACATCATCGGTCGCGCTCTTGTTCAAGTCGTTGTGGATCACGAGACGCTCAAGCCATCCCTTGATATCCGTGAACGGGTTCGGCCATGGGCGTTCGCTCTGGAGCCGGAGTTTCATTGGCACGTCCCGTGAGGCGCGGCGTTGCTCCACATCGGTCACGAGTTTCATGAAGCTGTCTTTGTCGTAAACATTTCCCTCCCGGAACGTGAGGATATCGCGCCGCGCGATCTGGTAGCTGATTTCCGCGGCGATGCCGCGGCGCGCCATCTCCGGCATGCCCTTGGCGCCGTTTGCTCCGAGCCATTGTTCCCTTTTGTACATGCCGAGGTGGAGGAACGTTGTCACCTTCTCTGCGATCCGCTGCACGAGCGGCCGGTAGTACTTCCACGTCTTCGCAAGATCATCGTCTTCCTTCAGCCCCTTGATGTATGCGATTGCTTTCCCTTGCGGGCCCGATGCATCGTCCTCCGTCCGTTTTACCGCCCAGTCCGGCCGGTCGTTGCCGGAATCCATTGTGGCGATCCAGAGCATGCCGAAGGATTGCGGGTTCTGCAGCACGCCTCGCTCGGCCAGTTCCGCCCCGATGCTCCGTTCCAGCTCCTGCGCCCTCTGCACGTCGCAGTAGAGCTCGAATGCGTGTCGGTCGGCCCAGGCACCGCTGCCGCTCGCATATTCCAGCTTCCAGAGTTCCTGCATGAGCGGGTTCACCTCGCTCGTGATTGCCCTATCCACTGTTCCGTTCCAGTCGGTGATGCCGTTCATCTTGCGGCGCTGCATTCCTCCCGATTCCACCGTGAGAAGTTCCTGCGAGAGGTAGGAAAACGCTTCCGTTTCGGGATCCGCTTTCCGCAGCCCCACTTCCCCGGCGAGGAATTCCACGGATTCAATGGTGGAGCCTCCGGAAACGACGTTCAACGCGTTGTTCACTGCCTGCTTCTCCGGCGTATCCGGGATTTTCTCGTCGATCCAGCTCGTGATGTCATCGATCACCTGGGAAAGGCCGAGGGCGATCGCGAGTGCCGCCGCGAAGATGATTACCGGGTTCTTCGGCAGCCGGGCGAGCTTGAGGAGCGCGCTTGCCGTGCGGAAGTTCCGTGCCCGCTGCGCCCAGATGGCGCTCTGCGCGAGCATCCGGACGGCGGATTCCAGCAGTGCGTTGCTCGCGGCGCTCGTCGTGAGGAACGCCGCGTAGTTCAGTGTTGCCTTCAACGGATTGCCGCTCGTGTGCACGTACATGGCGTACAGCATCACGGTGACGGGGCTCTCGATCGTGAGGAGCTGTTTCCAGAACTGCCGTCCGACCGGCGAGCGCTCCATGGATCCCAGCACCTGCGAAAGGCGTGGGGCTTTCTGCCCCAGCGCCAGGCGAGCGTCGCGGAACCCTTCCAGCATTTTCTGCCGCGTGCCGGCATCGAGGCGTTGCATCCATTCCGGCGTCCGCAGGAAGCGGAGGACGGGTGCTCTTCCCTCCGGCAGCTTCTTGAAACTGAATTTTCCTTCTGCGAGTTCCTCCGCGCCCTCCTCTGCTGCGACGCCGAGGTAGAGGTAGAGTTTGGAGGCCTTCTCCGGTTCCCGGTTATTGAGTCGCGCTTCGTACACGCGTCGTTGCATGAGGAACGCAGCGAGTGCTTTCGCCACCGCTTCGCGTTCCTCCTTCGTGAGCGTCACGTCCGCATCTTCCGCGAGTGTAGAGCGGAATTCCTTGCGCTCCTTGAGTTCCCGGAGTGCCGGGGCGATGGTGAACGCGAGCAGCTCGTATTGCAGCTGCACGAGCGCCGCATGTCTCTCCGTAAGTTTCTGCTGCATCTGTGGATCGTGCTGCACAGGATTTTTCTCCGGTGCTTCCAGTGGCGATGAGAGCTCACGGAGCAGGTCTTCAAACGTCCGCTGTTCGCCGTTGATATTCAGCGCGCTTCGCAGCTCTCCCCGCGCGTCGGCAAATACTGCGTCATTCAGGAGCATCGCGAGATCGTCTCTTGCGGTTTGCTGCGCGAGCGTTTCCAATGCCTGTATGTCTGCGAGGAACGACTGCACGAGGGAACTGAGAAGGTTTTTCTTCTCTTCGCTCACGCCGATCCGTTCCAAACCCGTGAGGTTCTGGTGCAGCAGGGCAAGTTTTTCCTGGGCAGTCGCCTGGAGCGCAATGAGCGTGTCCGATGCGCCTTCCGGCAGCGCGTAGAGCGGGTGCTGCCGGTGTTCTGCGAGATCGGCGAGCGATCGCAGCGATGATTCCAGCTGCAGGTCGCCGCGCATGGCATCGAGCTTCGCGAGCGTCCCGCGTTCTTCCGAAAGTTCCTCGAAGCCGAGGCTCACGGAGTGTGGTGCCGTCGGTGGCAGTTTCTCTGTCATAGCGGTGGATTAATGTCTGCCGATGACGTCTACATCGGTTTTGACGTCCGGTTCGCCGCCGATCTTCGTATCTGTCTTCCCGGTTCGTACATCGATCTTCAGCTCCTGCTGCACTTCGGTCACGTCGCCGAGATCCGCTGAGTCTGCGCCGATGGTGCGAGGTTTCCTTGCCGGCCGTGCCTGGGCCGCTACGGCCGCATCGATGTCTGCGAGTCTTCCCAGCACTTGTTCGTGCAACGTGCGGACTCCGTCCATGTGGCTCGCAGCTTCCTGCCCGGAGTACGTGAAGGACTGCGGATCGAAGCTTGCCTGGTGTGCCGCCAGCTGCCGTTCGATTACCGCGATGCGCGTCCTCGCTCCGGCCGCATCAATTCTTCCTGCATTCACATCCTGTTCAATCTGCGCCAGGGCAGCTTGCTGGCTTTCGATAAATTGTTTCGCGGTTGTGAGCTGTGTGCCCTCGAATCCTCTGATATTCGTTTCTGCCTGTGTGCGGGCGTCGCGTGTTCGCTGTTGCAACGCGCGCATGCGCGCAATTTCCGCCGTCGCTTCTCCGCCCGGCGCAAGGCCCGTTATCCTTGCGACTTCCGCTTCGATGTCCTGCTCGAGTTTCGCCATTTCTGCTGTTGGCGCCTGGCCGGGCTGCACCTTGAGTTTTTCGATTTGCTGTTCTGTCTGCTGCAGTGCCATTTCCCAGCGGGCGATCTCTCCACGTGTGTGCTGCAGGTGCTTTTCCAGTCCTGCCTGCAGGGCGGCATCGAGCGGCGATACTGCCCCGGCTGCCGCGCCTGCGCGCGCATCCGGCGATGCTTCCGTTTCTTCCTCTGCTGCCGCTTCCTCATCACTCTCCGTGTCCTGTTCCGTTTCTTCCTCTTCGTCCGCTTCTTCTGGTTTCTTCTTCCGTTCGTCGGCTTCCGTTTCCTCGTCAGTTTCGAGAGTTTCGTCGGTTTCCGCCGGAATCGGCCCGACATTCGCGCCGCGTTCGCGCAGCAGGATGGCACGCACGCGTGCGAGCGTGCGCAGCCGCTGTCGCCGGCGTCTGCCGAGCACTTTTCCCACGACTCCCGCGCTCTCCACCTGCGCAGCCGCATCCACCTCCGCTTTGATTTCCTTCGCGGCTGCTTCGGAGACATTGAGTTTCGTCGAGATGTCCTTTATGTCGAGCTGCGTGAGGTCATGGATCAATACGCCGCCGAGCTTTGCGTAGTAGCTGCGGGCGTTGAAGCCGGAGACACCGGGCGCGAGGCGCTTCCTCCACGTGCGTTGCCGATTGAATTCATCGGCGATCTGGCGTGCCTGTGCAGTGTCGGTGATGCCCCACATGCGCGTGATTTCCGTATCGGTCATCTGGCCGATGCCCGCACCCGTGCGCATACGGCGCAGCGGTCTGTCCAGCCACCAGCGCCGTCCGCGGCTCACCGCGTACGCCACCGCGAGTCCTGCGGGAATCGGGTGGTCGCCCGCGATCTGCGGGATGCCGTAGAGGGCCCAGTACCATCCACGTCGCGCTTTATCCTTGGCGCGATTCGCGACTTCGTCGCCTACGACGCCGAGGAGTTGCCCAAAGAGTGCCGCGACCTCCGGCGGAATGTGGAGCTCTGTCGGAGTCGCAAGCGCTTTGGAGCCTACGTATGCTTCCAGCTGGATTGCGCGTTCCTCGTCGAGCTGGCGCAGCAATTCGATCACCTTGAGCTGCAGGAGCAGCATGCCGCCCGCAGCGCCCTCCTGCATGTTCTCGGGCACTTCGCCAGAAGCACCCCCTGCCATCTGGATGTACGTGTAGAGCTGCAGCGCGTCGCCCGTTCGCAGAGAACCATTCAGATACTGTTCCAGTACTTCCCATGGTTCCTTAAGGCCGTGCGTGAATTTCTGCAGAAACGCGCGGGTTTCCGGCGCTGCGAGATACGCTTGCAACTTGATGAGCGGCTCGCGGTGCTCGTTTGTTACAGCGGTGCTTTCGATGACTGATGCGAGCGGCGCAATCCGGTTCTGGATGCAGAATGCCGCGAACCGGGCTGAGCGCTCCTTTCCCGCGCGGTCACCCTCGATGCCGAGCTCCCGGAAGTATGGTCCGCTTGATGCCATTTCTCCCATTGCCTTGTCACTCAGTTCCACTGCCGCGATCGCGATGCCCTGCAGGTCATCCGGCGATGCGATGTTCCCTTCGCGCACGGCTTCCCGCACGCGGCCGAATGCCCGCGCGAGGAGACTTTTCTTCTCGATGGCATCTGTGACGGATTCCTCGCCCTCGGCGACGTTCTCCTTTGCCATGGCAAGAATGAGTTTCGCCTGGTCTGCGGAGAGGGTCCGTCCGGGGTTGATTTCCACCCATACTTTTCTTGCATCCTCCTCGGTTGCGATGCGCGCGAGGTGCTGGCCCTGCAGGCGTTCCAAACCGGAGTTCGGGAGCAGGAGTCCGGCGAGAATCCTCTCGAAATTCTTCCGCGAATCCGGCGCGATGCCGACTTCCGCGAGCACGCCCTTTCTCTCCCATCGTGCCATGTATTCCTTGGCCTGCAGCACTGCCCTCTCGGTCGCAAGTTCCTGCTCGGCTGCCTCCCTCGCGGGTTCGCGCAGCTCACCGGCGGATCCGGCGATCGCCGCCGCGCGTGCGCGGGCGGCGCCCATTACCTCTTCACCAGTTTCTTTCGCCTTGCCTGCCGCATCCTTCAATTTCTCCTTTGCCTCATCCGCGAGCGCTTGGCCTTCCCAAAGGCCCATGAGCGTCCTGCGGACTCTGCCGCCGAGGAAGAAGTGGTCAATGCCGAGGCCGACAAGCGACCACTTGGCCGCGGTCATGAGTCCGCTCCCTGTTTTCTGCGCGGTTTCCACAACTTTTTCTTTCGCGGCCCCGAATATCCTCTTGAGGAACTTCCAGGTGGCAGCCACCCCAATGACAGCTCCCCCGATCATCACCCCCATTGCTGTTCGCCGTTTTGCACTAGTGCTCCAGTCATACGGCAAGTATTCCTGCGAGTACCGGTCCACCCAATCCACCTGACCGCTCGTATGCATCTGCGAGAGCGTTTCGCTGTGGGCGGCATCGAGATTCGCGAGGATGCGGTCTTTCTCCTCCTGTTGTTCCGTTGTGAATGTGTTTTCGATTGTCTGGCGCAGGAGTGCGGCGCGCTTCTGCACGCCTTCGATGCCCGTTTGCTGCTCCGCGTTGAGCTGCTCGCGCAGCGCGCGCTGCTGATCCTGGTCGTTCGTTTCCGCGATCCTGCGCAGGAGCTCCTGTACAGGCGGCGTGCTCTCCGGTGGCGGAGTGCTTCTCTCTGCGCCGTTCGTTGCGGTTTCTTCGGCCATATGGCTGTTGATGTTGACGGAGTTTCACGAGCATTATTTCTGCGCCGTCCGCTCATCGGTTTTGCGTTCCGCAGCTTCAGCGACGGGCGCGCCTGTCGGCGCTGTGTCTGGTGTCGGCTGTTGCCGGGGCGCTTCGCCCGTTGCGAGTGCCCGGTCGGCAACTGTTTTGCCGGCGTCCGAGAGCTCCTGTGCCGTGACGACTGTCTCTGCATCGGCACCTGCACCCTTTTGCCTGCGGAGCGTTGTTGCCACATTTTCGGTGAATGCATCGAGCGAAAGCTTCATACCCTTGCCCGTTGCCTCCTTGTACTGGGCCAGAAATGCCTTGGCGCTGAATCCCTCATCGCCGACGACGATTTTGTACTTCGCAAGCGTCTTGTAGAACGGCCCGTATCCGCCGAGGAATTTCTCCAGCGGTCCGAGGAGCCCGAGCGTGGGGATCGCGATCCAGCCCTTGATCTGTTCGTACGTTTCGGATCCGAAGAGCGGGCCGATGAGTTTCGCGAGTTTCTCGCGGATCGGATCGAGCCTGCTGGTAATTTTCTTCAGGAGTTCCATTGCCTTCCCAACGCCGCCGCCAAGTCCCACACCAGCGAGAGCCTTCTCGAGAAAATTCTTCGGCTCGCGGTCCTTTTTCTCGCTTTCCCCGGCTGTTGCCGGCTCCGCTTCGGCGCTTGGCATCTGGTCGATGGCGCTGCCCGGACCCGTTTCCGCGCGCAGGGAGTCTACATCTGCGCTCAGCGCGCTGGTTTGTCTGTGCGTTTCGTATGGCACACGCCCGCCGTCGTCGGTTTCTGCGGGGATAGCAGGTTGCTGCGTTTCCGGATGCTCGTTTCCCCTGAGGTCATCGAGCGGTTCCCGGGGTCTGCCTGGTCCTGTTTCATCTGCCATAAGAAATGGGGAAATATCAAAGAATTATAGCAGAAAAGCCGTTTTTTCACAATTCCGGGTATTTGTCCTAGGATGTGTACGTAGCTGCGGAATACCCCTTTTTCTACGCCATGAAACAGTATCTTGATCTGCTGGCCCACGTGCTTGAGCACGGCACCGACCGCGATGACCGGACCGGCGTGGGGACGCGCAGTGTTTTTGGCTACCAGATGCGGTTTGATCTCCGCAAAGGGTTCCCGCTCCTCACGACGAAAAAGCTCCACACGCGTTCGATCATCGTCGAGCTTCTCTGGTTCCTTCAAGGGGATACGAACGTCCGGTATTTGCATGACCACAAGGTGTCCATTTGGGATGAATGGGCGAATGCCAGTGGGGATTTGGGACCGATTTATGGCTACCAGTGGCGCAGCTGGCCGGGGCCGGACGGCGAGCACATCGATCAGATCACCCGGCTCATCGAGCAGCTTACGGAAAACCCGAACTCACGGCGGCACATCGTGTGTGCCTGGAACGTTGCGCAAATACCAAAAATGGCTCTTCCACCCTGCCACTGTTTGTTCCAGTTCTACGTCGCAAACGGAGAGCTTTCTTGCCAGCTGTACCAGCGCAGCGCGGACATTTTCCTCGGTGTTCCGTTCAACATCGCGAGCTACAGCATTCTCACGCACATGATCGCGCAGGTTGTCGGCCTCAAAGTAGGCGATTTTGTTCACACATTGGGAGATGCACACATCTACCATAACCACTTTGAGCAGGCTCGTGAGCAGCTTGCGCGGGATCCTCGGCCTCTCCCGCAGCTTGTACTCAATGCGGAGCGAACATCGATTTTTGATTTCCTCCCCGAGGATTTTGGGATCGTGGGGTACGATCCCCATCCCTCCATCAAAGCGCCCATCGCAGTATGATTGTTTCTCTCATAGCCGCGGCTTCCGACAATAACGTCATCGGAAAGGGCGGGCGCATTCCGTGGGATCTGCCGGATGATTTTCGACACTTCCGCAAGTCCACGGACGGGCATCCGCTCATCATGGGGCGCAAGACGCACGAATCCATCGGACGCGTGCTCCCCGGCAGGCGCAACATCATTGTTACCCGGAGCGGCGAGTACCGGCGTGACGGATGTGACATCGTCCATTCCATTCCGGAAGCGCTGGCACTCGTTCGCGATGACCCGACGGGGAAGGTCTGCGTGATCGGAGGAGGGGAGATCTACGCGCAGGCGCTCCCGCATGCGAACGAGGTGGATCTCACCCGCGTGCATGCGACGGTGGAGGGCGGCGATGCGTTCTTCCCAAAGCTCGATCCTGCGGAGTGGGAGCTCGTTTCGCAGGTCGGTCACCCCGCGGACGGCGCGCATGCGCACGCGTTTACCTTCGAGCTGTACCGGCGGAAATGAAGCATGGATGGCGGATGTGAGGCCGTTACTTTTCCGCTTACATAAGCGGAAATGGCGCCTCTTTCTCACTTGGCAGACTCCATGTTTGGGATTTTGTCCGTCTGTCCATGATACTGTGCGCCCATGTCCTCATTCGAGGCAGCGCAGGCACTCTACGGCGAAGTGGCGGAACGCGAGCAGGGCGTAGACGCTCTTGCCCGGGATCTGGATACCCGGGCAGATGCACTGGAAAGAGACGCTCCCCCGGAGCAGGGCGTTATTGGAACAACAAGGAACGATGCGGCAAGGTTGCTACATGCTGCCGCGCAGGATCTGCGTTCTGCCCTCGGGTCGTACAACCCGACGATGAAGAGGCTTCCTGGCGGTACGGCAGGCGAAGCACGCCTCCAGTCTTCTGCAATGTGGATTGATCCGGAGGCGATCATGGCACAAGGAGGTAGCCGTCTCATCGATCGCGATGTCGCTGAGGATATCGGCCGCCATGAGACGCGGCACCAGCGGCAATCGGCCACTGCGGATGCCGGCGGAGTGACTGCCAGTGGCCAAAATTTCGATGCACGCGAACTCAGGGAGTTCGATGCCATCGCAGAGCAGAGGAGCACGGATTTTCTTTCCGCCGAATACCTCCAGATCCGTTCGCGGGCTGCCGCAGTGTTCTCTTCGCGGGAGGACCGCGAGCTCATCCGCCGCGGCGAGTTCCGGTGGCTCGAGCAGAAGCATGCAGGCACAGCGGCTGACGGGGCAGCACTAGCTGCGTAGAACAGATTCCTGCTGCTGTGCGGGTTTGCGGACGCCGCAGAGGAGCCATGTGTGATTCTCCAGGTTCATTTTCCGCATGGCCAATTCGATGATCCAGCGTGTGATGAGGATGGCGGTGAACATGGAGAGGAGCACGCCCGTACTCAGGGTGATGGCGAACCCGCGGACGATCGACGAACCGACGAGGAAGAGGATGGCGCACGTGATGAGCGTGGAAGCGTTGCCGTCACGGATGCTGGGCCATGCCCGCTCGAAGCCGGTACGAACCGCTGTTTTGAGCAGCTTCCCTTTTCTCACTTCTTCCTTGATGCGTTCGAAGATGAGCACGTTTGCATCCACTGCCATGCCCACGCTCAGGATGATGCCTGCCATGCCCGCGAGCGTGAGGACGATGTACTGGCTCGAGAAGAGGAAAAGCGGGAGCTTGAGGAAGACGAAGAAGAGGAAGGCGTAAACCACAAGCGCGGCGTTCGCGATTGCGCCAAGCAGGCGGTACACGAGCACCATGTACACCATCAGAATGATGGCTCCGATGAGTGCCGCTTTCATTGCGGCATCTAAGGCGGTGTCGCCGAGTGTTGCTTCCACCGTTCGCTGGCCGCTCAAGTAGATCGGGGCGGGGATTGCGCCGGTGTTCAGATCCTGCGCGAGTTTCTTGGCCTCCTCGAAGTTCTGGCTGCCGGTGATCACCGCCGTCCCGCCGCTGATTTCGTTCTGCACAACTGGCGCGGAAATCAGCTGGCCGCCGACGAAGATGGCGATGCGCTTGTTCACGTTGCGCTTCGTGAGTTCCTGGAACATTCTTCCGCCCTCGTCGTCGAAGCTAATCTGCACGACCGGGATGTTCGACTGCGGGTCGAGGGTGACGGTCGCGGAGCGGAAGTGCTTGCCGTCGAGCGGCGTGTCCTTCCAGCCGCTCGGCATGAGGGAGAAGAAGACGAAGCGCAGGTGGATCTGATCCTCCATACGCTGCACCTCGCCTGCCTGCAACCTGGCGATGAGTGCGGCAGCGCGATCGCCGGCGTTTTCACCCTTCACTGTGAGCTCGTCGAACGCAGCGGTATCCGGCGCGCTTTCTGGCGCGCGCTTGCTCAAGATGATGTGGAATCCGAAGGGTGTTTCCACCACGTCGCTCACCTCGCCGGTCTTCAAGCCGAACGCCACTTTCTCAAATGCCGGCACCATGTCGCCGCGGCCGAATGCGCCCAGGTCACCGCCGGTCTTTGCCGACGGTCCGTCCGAGAGTTCCTTCGCGAGGGTGGTGAAGTCTTCCCCATCCATCACGCGCCCGCGCACTTCTTCCGCGAATGCGCGCGCTTCTTCTTTTGTTCTCGTCACGGTGTCGGCCGCGGAGAGTGCGCCGGAATAGGCAATGAGAATGTGGCTTGCCTCCATCGTCTCAGCCCCTTTCTGCATGGATCTGAGGAACAGTACCCGCGCCGATCCGTCGGCGAGCACGGCGGTTTTTAGCTCGCCCGGCTCCATGGTTTTCAGCGTGGTGACGACTTCTTCGGGGAGCGCATTATCCAGCAGGGTGTCCTGGTGTTCGCTGTAGGCGACATCCTCTTCCGTTTTTTCGAGCATCGAGAAGGCAACCGGCGCCTCGTTGATCGTGCGGCCGCTCTGGGAGCGGGGCTCCAGCACCTGTACCAGGAAGATTCCCGGGACGTCACGTTCGACCTGTTGCCCTTCTTCGTTCTCTACGAGAGTTTTCACCGCGCCTTCCATCAAGGTTACTTTTGCGCTCGGTGCGGCATCCCAGAATTTCTCCAATCCTGCGGTGAGCTGGTCGCGGAACAAATCTGCCCGTTCGCGGTAGAGAATGCCGAGTTTATCCGAAAGATCCTCACCGACGGTCTGCAGCGTTTCCCCGCTCTGCGTGATGCGCCGGAGGGTTTCCTGGGCGCGGGAACGCACTTCCGCCTCGAATTCGGCCGTCGCCTCGGTGAACTCCTCCTTGAATTCCAATTTGATCGTCTTGCCGACGATGTCGATGCACTCCTGCACATCCACGACCCCCGGGCAGTCCACGAGCAGGTGCTTCTCGTTGCCGACGTACGAGGGGGTAATCGTCGCTTCGCTTACGCCGAGCGCGTTGATGCGGCGTTCTAGCACGAGGCGGATCGCCTCGACGAGGTTTGCCTGCTGCTGTTCGATCGTCTGCAGCTGGAGCTGCAGCATCGCAATGCGCTCCGGTTTGCCGCCCTGCGAGGAGAGGAGGGCTAGTTCCTGTTCGATCTGTGTTTTCTGGTCACTTAGCTCCTGCTCCGAAATGCGGAAGTCGAGCTGCGTTCCTCCGGCAAGATCCAGTCCGAAGTGGAACGACGGCGACCGGAGGAATCCAGGCGCCCATGTTTTCGCGCTGTCCGGCAGCGCGACGATTCCGAGGAGAATCGTGATGACGGCGACGGTGGATGGCCAGAAGGCTGATCGTTTGGAGGTCATAGGACGGTGGGGTGGCTACTCTACAGGGGAGAAGGAAGCATGCAATCCTGCGTTCACGTCATCGGCGAAGACTTCCGCGAGTTCCTTCTGGGGAACTTTGATCGTGAACGTATCTTCGCTCACGTCGTTCTGTTCAACGAGGAACCGGTACACAGGGTGCTTGCGCACGAAGAGACCAAGCTCTTCCCCCACATTCTCGGAGAATACCTGTTTCTTCCGGGCCCGCCCCTCCTCGGTGAATTGCACGGTGACAAGTGCAGTTTCGCCCCCATCACGGGCAACCAGCCAGCGCACATCCTGTCCATTGAGTGCCAGGTTCCGGTAGCCGATGGAATCCGCCACCACCACATCCGCGTCCTCTACAGGGACTTCTTCCATGAATTCAAACGAGAACGGTTCCGTGAGGTCTTCCGTGAGGAAGGGGAGGAGTTCCGTCTTCGTGGCCTGCACGGTGACGCGGGCACCGTTCTCCGTTTTACGGACATCGATGTCCTTCATTGCGCCTGTCCAGCCCTGCGCGTCCGAAATCGCCTCAACGCGGCGTTCGACCATGCGCACGCTCGCGCCGATGATTTCGTCGGTATCGAGGCCGGCTGCCGCCGTGAGATGTAGGTCATACGCCATGCGGTCGCTCCCGCACGCGGCGAGGAGCACCGCAGAGAGCATGAGTGCTGCAGTGCGCGTGTTCATCATTGCTCGGCGAGTGTAGAGAAGCCCAGGAACCCGTGCAATCCAGGTCTGTGAGCTTTTTTCACTTTCCGGATGCGGCGAGCACAGTGCCTTCCCGCACCATTTTCCCCGTGAGGTCCGTGCCCTGCAGTGTGCTGTGGCTGTCCACCACGCAGTCTTCCAGCACGCAGTCCTCCACCGTGCAGTCGGGGAACAGCACGACATTCCGGAGCGCGCACTTGCGCGCACTCGAACGCGCCCCGATTACCACGCTGCCGAAGCATTCCGTCTCGTCGCAGGTTGCCCCTTCCCCAAGCAACGCTCGTTCTCCCACCAGCTTCTGCGTCGCGTCGAGATATGAGCGGAACGAGCCGATGTCGAACCACGGCTCCGTGAATGTGAAGCTGTCTATTGCCCATCCGCGTCGAAGAAGTTCCTCGAAGATGCCGCCAACGTTGTCGGGGTGTTCCTTCGCAAATTCTATGAGCGCCGGTAGTGTTTCTCGCGGCAGGACCGAACACCCCGTGCTCACAAGCGATGTTTTCGGAGCTGCCGGTTTCTCCTCGAATGCTGCGATGCGCTGCGATTTTTCGGCGAGGATCACCGTGCCGAATCCCCTGGCGTTCTCCGGCGATCCGACGTCGTACGTCGCGAGGAGCGGCGTGCCTTGCTGGTAACGGCCGAGGAAATCCTCCATCCGAAACCCCACGTAGTTGTCGCCCGTGAGCAGGAGCACGTCATCCGCGATACCGGTTGTACGGAGCCACTGCGCTATGGCGCCGAGCGCGCCGAGTTTCTGTGCGTCGTCCGCCGCGTCTTCCACGACGAGCTGCACGCCCGGTCTCTGGATGGTCTGGAGCCATGAGGTGAATCCTTCCTTGAATGCCGCGTTCGTGCTCACCGTGACGGGGATCTCCGATGGGATCTTCTCGAGCAGGTGTTCGAGAATGGGTTTGCCGGCGAGCGGCAGGAGGGGTTTTGCCCGCTTTTCCGTGAGCGGCCAGAGCCGTGTGGCGAATCCCCCCGCGAGGATGAAGGCGTGCATTGGGGACAGTGTATACGGTTCCACCTTTGTCCGGCGACAAAGGTGGAACCAAAACGCCGGCGCGCAAAAGTCTTCCCCTTACCGCAACACCCCCCCGTGGCGCGCTACCTCCCCGAATGTGTCTTGTCACAAAACAACAAACATGAAGCCGTGCGGGTTCGTGGAAACAGCGCAAACACTTGCATGTTTACCGAAAGAACCACTGCCACCAGTGCCCGCCAGGGCGAACCGCTGTCACCTGATAATCCTCCAACGGCTCTACACGCTCATCCCGTTCCACGATACCGAGTACCGATGGCAGGAGCATGTAGGTGATCCCGTTTTTTCTGCAGGCGCTCAGGAGATTTAAGGATTGCTCCAGATCCGCACATTGAATGAGGTGCGTTATGCGCTGTTCCCGCAGAACGTCTTCCAGCCGATTCAGTTTTCCCATGACGGGAACACCGTGAATTTCGCGGTCCTTCACGCCGCTCGCATCGAGCACGGCTACCGGCATGATGGGGCTGCGAGCCTGGTTCAGCATGGCGATCAGTGCCTGCGATTCCCGCGTGACGCCGATGACGAGTGCGCGGAAACTCGGCGGGTTCCATCGCAGGGCGTGCCGCATGAATTGCCCATAGAGCATATGCCATATCCATGTTCCGCACGCGCTGAGCACAAGTGCGTACAGGAGAAGCCTTCTGCTGAAGAACAGGCCGAACGTGAAGTAGTACGCGAGCGCGAAGAGCGCTATGCCGATAACCGCGGCTTCCGTAATGTACGCGCCGTTCTTGGGGCTCGATTGCCGCCGCGTGAGCGCGAAGGTCCGCATGCTCACGAGCACCAGCAGCCAGAATGGCGCGACTGCGCAGGCGATGAGGAAGTACCGGTGAAACGGGAAATCGGTGGAGAGGATCCACCCCACGCGGGCAAAGTACGCCAGCACGTACGTTGCGAGGAAGACCGCCACGTCGCCGACAAGCCACAGGATGGTGAGGATTGTGAAACGCCGCATTGCCGATAGCGTACGTCTCTTTCCTTCCCCGTGGAATACGGTTCGTGTTGGTTCAGTACGTGTTCCTCGCCGCAATCACGTCCCTCGGATGCCACGTGTACGCGAGTTTCGTCGCATCCCACGGGATGCTGTTCTTCTTGTACGGTTCCCCCGTGGCGACGGAAACGCCCTGCGGGAAGAGTTCTGCCCGGAACCACTGGTACTTGGCGGCCAGTGCCGCGCTCGCCTGTGCGCGTTCGCGGAATGCGTCATTGTGCAGCACGAAGTACGCGAAGCTCTCTGCAAAATCCTCATAGGCGTCCCATGTGGCGTATCCCGTTACGAAGTCTTCCGGCTTGGAACCGGGAACGGTTGTCTTCTCGTTCACCCACGAGATGCGGTAAAACCGCACGCTCGGATCATCGGCGTACATGAGGTCGTTCCCGTCGCGGAATGTGCTCGTGCCGCTCTCCTTCGTGCCGCCGAGACAGGCTGCATCCGGGCTCAGATCGAAAACGTGGCCGAGCTCATGGATGAGGAGCGCCCGGAATTCCTGCTCGGGCACGTTCCCCGAGAGAATGAGCGTATTCTTCCCCGCAAGGCCGCGCTGCTTCGGAGAGTCATAGCGAACGTAGAAATTCTTCAGCGTTCCGCGGCAGTTCGCCGGCATCAGCCGGAGCACTTCGTCTGCGATGCGCCTGTGTTCCAGAGCAATTTCCTCGTGGTCAACGACTGGCAAGAGCGTTTCCGCGCGCCGCGCTGGTCGTACTGCCTGCGCCGTTGCCACATGCGTTTGCCATTGCACGTGTGTTCCTGCTCCCACAAAAAAGACCGGACTTGCAGGAATCTCCACGAGTTTCACGCTTGCGGCATTCCGAAGGTATGGTACGCTTGCTGCCTGCAATGCAGTCGGAGCGAGTCCGCTGCTGCAGAGGAGAAGGCCAACGCTGAGCAGCAGTTTCGCTCTCACGTTGTGTGGGCAAAAGGGGCAATTTATAACTCAATTTTTCATTAATGTCAAGTACCGAAGCGGTCCAACCACATACGGGCAGTCGTCACACTGTCACGATTGAGAAGCTCACCTTCGGGGGTGCGGGCTTGGCGCATGTTGATGGCATGGCGATCTTCGTTCCCGGTGGCATTCCCGGCCAGCAGCTCGATATCACTATTACGCGTCGCAAAGAGAACTACTGTGAGGCGAAGATCGAAAAGGTCATCCGAAAATCCAAAGATGAGGTCTTCCCGCGATGCAAACACTTCGTGGATTGCGGTGGTTGCGTGTGGCAAAACCTGCCATATGACAAACAGATTTCCTTTAAGGAGGAGATCGTCCGCGAAACCCTCGAGCATCTCACGCCCGTCTCCGCGGAGGATCGCAAGCGGCTGCCGGGTCGTGTGCTCAAGATCATCCCGAGTCCCCAGGTATTCCACTACCGCAACAAGCTGGAGCTCTCCTTCGGATTCGAGCGCATGCGCACGGAGCAGAAGGACGGGCGAAAACTCTATTTTGACGAGAATCCGACGATCGGTTTTCACAAGCCGGGGCAGTGGTCCACTGTCCTGCCGGTCACCGAGTGCCACCTGTACGACGAGCAGCTCCCATCGCTCATTGCCGATGTACAGCGTTTCCTCGTATCCACAAGGATCCCCGTCTACAACCCCAAAACGCATAAAGGCGTGCTACGCACGCTGCTCCTGCGGCGCGGCATTCAGACGGGAGAGCAGATGATCGCGTTCATCGTGCATGCCCGAAAGCGCGAGCTGGAGCCGCTTTTCCAGCACTTCATGCGGTTTGGCGGTCGCAGCGGTCTCAAATCTCTCCTCGTCATCGAGAACATGGGGCTCAACGATAAGCCTGAAAACCCGCATGTGCACCCGCTCGTCGGAGGCACGACGATCCAGGAGCAGCTCTTCGACCTCCGGTTCGACATTTCGCCGTTCTCCTTTTTCCAAACCAATACTCTTGCAGCCGAAAAGCTCTACCAGGCGATCGCGGTCGGCGCCGATCTCGGCCCCCGCGACGTGGTGCTCGACGCGTACTGCGGCATGGGGACGATCGGGCAGTACCTCGCGCGGTTCTGCGAGAAGGTTGTCGGTATCGAGAGCCATCCCGATGCGGTGGAAGACGCCCTACGCAGTGCCGGGAAGAACCGCATCGGCAACATCAGCTTCTACAAGGGACGGGTGGAGCAAGTGCTCGCGCAGCAGCTCAAGCCTGGCGCCAAATACGCGTTTTCCGTCGTTATCCTCGATCCGCCGCGCGCGGGGCTGCACCCGCAGGCGCGGGAATCCGTCGTGCAGCATGCGCCGCAGAAGATCATCTATGTTTCCTGCAATCCCGCCACGTTCGCGCGCGATCTGGGGTTCTTCCTCAAGTCCGGCTACGAGCTCCGCTCCGTGCAACCGGTCGATATGTTCCCGCATACGGCGCACATCGAAACGGTTGCGGTGCTGCAGAAGAAATAGGACTGTTCCTTTTGTCCGGCGACAAAAGGAACCGAAAAACGCCGGCGAGCCAAAGCCCCTTTGCTTGCCCCTTCACCCCCCGTGGCGCGCCACCCCACTCTTCTTCTGTCCCGCCGTGTGCGGAACCTGCTTGATATACTGTCAGTCGTGCAACGGATCACGCTCATCACAGTCGGTGCCCCCCGCTCCGTGTGGGTGAAGGAGGGTGTGCAGGAGTACGTGAACCGCCTCACTGGGCGAGTGGATTTGCGCATTGTTTCGGTGCAGCCGAGCAAGCGCAGAGATCCCAAGCAGCAGCGTGAGGAGGAATCGGAACGCCTCCTTTCCGCGCTCGAAAAGCAGCAGGGGGTTGTGTGGGTGCTCGATGAACGAGGTAAGGAGTGCACGTCCGCGCAATTCGCCGCGGGGCTTTCTACCCTTCGTGACGGGGGCACCCCTGTTACTTTTGTTATCGGCGGCGCGTACGGGCTGAGCGACGCGCTCCGGCGGCGCGCCGATTGTCTGTTTGCCTTAGGTCAGATGACGTTGCCCCACGAACTCTGTTCGCTCGTGTTCCTTGAGCAGCTCTACCGCGCGTTCGAGATCGCCCGCGGCAGCGGCTACCACCATGAAGGGTGAAGAGAGTCTCGCTATACTCCTGCCATGGGCGAACTTTCCTGGCGCGATCTTCAGGGATCATCGGAGCCGGATGGCATGAGCCGTGCCGATTGGATCAGCTTGGTCATTCTTGTCGCTGTGTTGTTTCTCGGCGGTGCGGCACTCCTTCCCGTTCGCGATCTGCTCGCTTCTCCGGCGGAGCTTGCCGCCCGGTATCCTCGGTCGCCCGCGTGGCTCAATCGCTGCGATGCGGCATGCGGAGCGAACGTGAACACGGCGTTCCTGGATGCGCAGCGTCATTGCGGCGCGTTGGTGCAGCTTTCTGCCGATGACAACCGCACGGATCTCTTTGCGTGGCGGCTCGCGATAGACGACCGCGCGAGCGCGCTCGGATGCCCCGGTTTCCCTCAGCCAATCGCCGTGATCCGATCCGGTGTGCAGGTTTCCGCCGCCGCGAATTTCCAGCAGGGCGAGTCTGTCCGTAAGGAACGCGAAGCGCAGATGCTTGATCTTGCAGCGCAGGAGTTGCAGCGTTTTGAAGCGAGCCTCGCGGATGGCGGCCTCGGTGCGTACGTCACGCGTTTCTCACGCGATCCCGCTGATCCCGACATGATCATCCTCACGGTCGGGCCGGAGTGGTTTGCCGTTTCTCAGGGGCGGCAGGAGCAGATCGCCGATGTCTTGCGCCAGAAGTGGGCGGTCATCCATGCGCCGGGTCAGCCCACGCTTGCGGAGATTCTCCTCGTGGATTCCGGCGGCCTGATCGTCATTCCCGGCTCTTAAAGGTTCGCGAGCGGTTTTGCGAGCAGCGCAGCGCCCATGGTGGCTGCTTCCTGCAGTTCGCCCATGGCGATCGCCGGAGCGGGCGTGCCCGGCAGCAGCCAGCGGAGAAGTTCCTGCTTGATCCTTTGCATATGTGGTTTGAGCGCCTTGCCGGCGCTGCCGCCGAGCACGAGTACCGAGGGATCGAGGAGGTGCGTGATATTTGTGCAGAGCCACGCGAGTTCCTGGAAGAGAGCTGGGTGGAGGAACGAGCATGTTTCGCCCTGCAGGTACTGCTTCGGGTCCTTCGCCTGCGCGCAGCGCTTACCCATTGCGCTGCCAGAGAGGAACTGCTCCGCATCGCCGCGCTTGTCTTCCGTCGCGAACGGCGGAAGACCGGGTTGCAGCAGCATGTGCCCGATCTCTGCGGCGTAGCCGTGGCTGCCGCGGAAGAGATTCCCGTGCATCACGATGCCGCCGCCCACCCCGGTGCCGAGCGTGATGCCCACGACGATCTCCTGCCCGCGCCCAGCGCCATACAGCGCCTCTGCGAGCGTGAAACAGTTCGCGTCATTCTCCACTGCGACGGGGAGCTTAAGCCGTTCCTCCATTTGTCTTTTGAGCGGGGAGCCCTCTGCCCCTGGGATGTTCGGCAGCATGAGCACCGTGCCGTCTGGCTGGTGCACGAGACCCGGGATTCCGAGGCCCACGGCAACCGTGCTCGTATCCCGCAGGCGTTCCACCACGTTTACGGTGTCGTCGAGGACATGGCCGAATGCCCTGTCCGCCATTGTCGGAATGCGTTCCTTTTCCTGCAGTTCCCATGTAACCGCATCGTACCGTGCGGCATCGGTTTTTGTGCCGCCCAGATCAACGCCGATGACGGTCGGATGCTGCGGCATGCGGATGTTCCTTACGTGGTAGTTCCGGCGTCGTGTTTTGCCGCACGCAGTTGCTGTTCCTTCCCAGTGAATTGTAACACCGTTTCCACGAAGGTTGCGTGGCTCCAGGTGAGCGGTGCGACGGAGAGCGGTGCCCCCGTGAGCGGGTTGAGCTGTTCCGCGAGGAGACCGGTGCCCGATGCATATCGGGCCACCCAGTCGAGTGCCGCCCGGGCTCCGGCGAGTTCCTCCATGGTCTTCGCGCGCTCGATATCCCACTGCGCGCTCCAGAGCGTGGTGATGATCCACGGATTCCCTGGCACCTCCCTGTTCGGCTGCACCGCCGCGTGGTACACGTCGTTCGTGTAGCGCGCCATTCCGCCAATGCCTGTGCGGATGGTGAGTGCTTCGCGGAGCTGCGTCATCGTGGAGACCACGCGAGGATCCTCCGCAGGCAACACGCCGAGTTTCCACACAACGCACACGCTCGCGTCCGGCGTGAGGTCGCGTGCCGTCGTCTGTCCGTTCTTGCGCTTGATGCTCTTCACGAACCTGCCCGCGGATTCATCGTACAGATGAAAGAGCATGGCCTGGCGCATGCTGTCCGCCGCCGACTGGAACCGTTCCGCGTGCACGAAGTGCCCGAGGATGTTGGCGATCTGCGTTGCGGCGGTGAGCCCTGCGATCGTACATGCCGTCGTGTAGGTGAAGATGGCGCGGTGCTCTTCCCACGGATCGTAGCTTGCGAGCGGCAACCCTGTTTTCTCGTCGCGGAATTCCACAAGGAAATTCGCCGCCTGTTGCACGAATGCCTCGAACATTTGCTGAAGGAATTCAAAATCATGGTTCTGTTCGAAGTGTTTCCAGAGTGCATAGATCACGAGTGCGGTTTCGTCTTCCTGGATCGGTATCTGCGGCTCGCCATCCCGGAACCACGGGTGCCACGAGGAGCCGAGGGACATATCGGGGTTGTACTTGTGGAGCAGGTAGCCGTCCGGGGTGATCACCTTCGCGCAGAATTCAAAGAACCGCCGCGTGACTTCCATGTAGCCGGCCTGATCGAGCGCCATGCTCACAAACGCGCCATCGCGCGGCCACACGTAGGTGTACGTGTCCCGGTTGAATGCCATGATATCGCTGTCCGCCGCGGCAACGATGCCGCCGTTGTTGTTGGCGTGCATGCGGATGGTGAGCAGGCTCCGCTTGAAGAGATCGATGAGTTCCGGCGAGAGCGAGCCGAAGTCCAGCGATGTTTTGTTCACCCAGCTTCTCCAGTAGTTCGAGCAGTTGCGGTGGATGCGGTCGGGCGAATCGCGCAGGATGCGTTCCTGCAGTTCCAGCACCTCGTCGAGCGTCTTCCCGGCACACAGCCACAGGCACACTTTCGTCTCCCGATCTGCAGTGAGTTTGCAGTGGATTGCCACGGTGGAATCCACCGATCCCTGTTCGATGGAGTGCCGCTGGAGTTCGCCGTCTTCCGCGTCTCTCCACGTGCCTTCCAGCCCCTGATACTCGCTCTTGCCCACGGTGAAGGAGGAGATGCCGCAGCTATGGAGATTCTCCATGCGCGGCAGCGCCGATGCGTACCGGCCGCCGTGCACGCCGCTCACGCATTCCGTGGGATTATCGGTATTTCCACCGATGAGGAAGTACCGCGTCTGGCGGTAGTGGATCACGGAGTTCGTAAACGGTTCATAGAATGCCGTGTCCTTCTGCTTGTCGCCGTAGATGTGCAGATCGTGGTGGAAGAAGAGGCGCACTTCCTTCTCGTCGTTCTCCAGGTTCTTCACACGGAATCTCCGCAAGAGAATGTTGTAGACCGGATGCACCATGTCCTCCGCGACGATTTTTATGCCGAGCGCGCTGCAGCGCAGCAGCGATCCGCCGACCATGGTTTCCGGCTTGTAGCGCGGAGTGATTTCCCATGCGGGATCACTCAACCACTTGAACCCGCGGCCCTTCACCCACGCGCCCACGCGGTGGTGATCCAGATACTCCGAGTGGTCTTCCATTCCCACGTACGGGTAGTAGAAATCGCGCATCTCCATGTGTTCGTCGAACGTGGCGAGCATGGAGCCGTTGCCGATGATGAGGGCGCGCGGCATTAGGGGTGAGGATTAGGGTTGAGCGTGGAGATGGCGCTGCACGCGCTCGCGCAGATCGCAGAGCGCGTGGCTAAAACGGCGGTAGGCTTCGTACGGCGATTCGTACGGGCTGAAGTACTTGTGCACGTCGCCGTCGTTCCAGTACTTCGTGCACATGTAGTAGAAGTGGTCGGAGGTCTGGAGCTTGCGCCACTGACGCAGCAGTTCCTCGCTGCCCGTGCGCTTCACGTCGGTTTCCAGCGCGAAGAGCGCGTCGAGCGCTGCACGCTGGATGCGGTTCTCCTGCCACGCAGAGAGGTCGCGCTCCGTATCCGCCCACGACACGTAGTTGTGCGCGTCGAAGACGTGTTTCTGGCGGCGGTGATACCGGCGGATCACCTGCGACGGCGTGAGCGCCTCGATGCCGCGTTCCTGCCATATCCGAGGGAGCGACCGCAGGAAATCGAAAATGCCCGTATCCGCCCACTGGTGTTCCCCGAATGTCTCGTAGTCCATGAACAGGTTCACGCTCGTGCCGCCGCTCCATGTGAGCCAGTCGGTGAAGGTTTCGCTCTTCAGCGGGTATCCGATCCACGAACGATCCGAGAACCGGAATGCGACGTCGTCGGAGAGGCGGTAGTTCTTGAGGAGCACGGCGATGTCCCGCGGCGCCTTGCGATGCGGACGGAACTTCCGGATTGCCTTCACGACGTCGCCCGGCAGGAGGAAGCGCGGGGGGATGTAGGGGTCGTTCGGGTTGCGGCCCTTGAGGAGGATGTCCGCTCCTTCGGCGAGGATGCCGTCGAATCCCATGAGGCGGGCAATGTGGGCGAGCTCATTGCTGTAGATGAGTTCGGTATTGCGGAAGACGCGCGGCTTCTGCCCGAAGAGTTCCTCGATCGTCCGCACGTGCGTGCGCACCTGCTCCCCGAATTCCCGGAGCGATTTGAGCGAGCTTAAGGAGTGGTAGAACGTCTCGGCGAGAAATTCCACCTTTCCCGTTGCCGCGAGGTCCTGGAACGATGCGAGCACATCCTTTCCGTATGCCTCGCACTGTTCCAAAAAAACGCCCGAAATCGAGTACGCTACCGAGAAATTCGGATATGCCCTCACGAGTTCCAGCATGAGGCGGTTGGCGGGGAGGTAGCACTTCTCGGCGACCTTCCGGAAAATCTGCCGGTTCTTCTCCTCATCGAAATACTGCAGGCCTTCCTTGCCGATGTCCGCCGCGCGCAGATCGCGCAGGCGGTACGGCTGGTGCACCTGGAAGTACATGCAGATGGCTGGGTTGGCGTGTGTGTTCATGGGATTGTTCATGAGCGGATGAGTTGTTCGTAAAGCGAGCGGACGTGATGTGCCTGGTTCTCCCATCGCAGGTGATGCAGGCTCCGCGGCGCTTCCGATTTGAGCTGCAGGGCGAGCGGTTCCTCCCGCAGGATTGTGAGCACGCAATCCGCCATTTTTTCCGTGTCCCAGAAATCCACCTTGAAGCCGTGCCCCACCACCTCGCTCACGCCGGATTGTTTGGAGATCACGACCGGCGCTCCGTGCGCGATTGCCTCCAGCGCGACGAGTCCAAACGGTTCGGAGAGCGATGGCATCACGAAGCAGTCCGCTGATGCGTACAGCTTGCGCGCCTGTGCGGAGTTCACCTTTCCGAGGAACGCAACATTCTCGCCAAGGCTGAGCTCGCGCGCCTTCGCCACCATTTCGTCGAGCATGTTGCCCTCTCCGGCGACCACGAACTGCACTTCTGGTCTGAGTGCGTGGACTTTCGCGGCCATTTCCAGGAACTGGATCGGCCCTTTCTGGAGCGTGAGCCGCCCGAGGAAGAGCACCATCGGTGCCTGCTGCTTGCGCCAGGGGAGCACCACCGCGCTATGACGTGCGGGTCGCAGGTGTTCTTCGCTTGAACCGTTATGCACGACGCAGATTTTGTAGGGGTCGATGCCGTAGTGCTCCACGAGGATATTCTTCGTGTACTGGCTCACCGCGATAATCCGGTCGGCCGCCTCGAATCCCGTGCGTTCTTGCGCATAGATCCACTCGTTCGGGTGGAAATGTGTTCGGTCCAGCTCCGTTGCGTGGATGTGCGCGACGAGCGGTTTGCCGTGGTACTTCGCCGCACGCGCCCCCGCGCCGTACGTCATCCAGTCGTGGCAGTGCACGACGTCCGGGTTCGTATCCCGCGTGAGTTCCACGCTTGTTTCCGCGAAATGCATCACGGCCGCAGGGAGATCTTCTCCATAGACTTGCTGCATTTCCTTGGAGACCGCGGTGATTTTTCGGAAGTACTGGTCCACCGTCATGTACGGGCTCAACATGCTCCGGATGCGTATGGTTTGCGCGCGCTGCTCTTTCGGGCACCGTACGTCATGCTCCTCCGAATGCGTGTGCGGATGAGGGAGGACAAGCGTCACCTGTACGCCGTTGCGGAGGAGTCCGCTCACGAGCCCATGGCACGCCACACCGAGGCCTCCGAGGTGGAGAGGCGGGTACTCCCAGCCGAACATTAGCGTGTGGATGGACATCTTTGTGTTTCTGTTTTCGGTTGTTTTTTACCGATCTGCTCATTTTAGCACGAATCGCCGCAGGATGGAAGTCCTTTGCGTCCGTTGCCAATTCTCCATGCCATTTTTGGCTTTTCTCTTGTAAATTCTTCATCAAATAGTGCTTTTCTCGCATTGGCTATTCTCTCTGCTTCATGGGATGTTTCCGGTGATATTCCCGTATTCCACGGGTGCAAAGCTATCCGTGAATACCGATCCTGCGGCGATTTCGCCGCCATCGTCGTACTGCAGCATCCGGGTGATTTCCCGATTGTCGTTGGCTGCCGCGAAGCCCCCGGGCTGCTTGGCGGCCACGATAACAATATTCCATGGGTCCGCGCGCGGGGGGATAACGAACGGCCGTACGTATGGGAATACTGCCTGCAGTGTTCGGGTAACCGACTCGAAGAGTTCGCGGTGTGCATTGTCTGTGCTTGCGACGATGTTCACGATCAATACGCCGTTCGGAGAGAGGATGCGCGCCATCTGCTCGAAAGCTTCCTTCGTGAGGAGGTGGAACGGCATGCCCTCCGGCGCGTGTGCGTCCAGGTACACGACGTCGTACGTTTCCTTTGTTTCATTCACGTACACTCTGCCGTCAGCGACGATGGATCGTATCCTCGGGTCCGGTCGGTAGAAGAAATACTCTTCCGCGATGCCGGGCATTGCCGGATCAATTTCCACAACATCGAGTGTGTGGTCGGGGTACCACTGCAGGAAGAACCGCGGGAAGATATATCCCGCCCCTCCGATGAGCAGCGCACGGCTCAATGACGGGTTGTAGTGTTCTGCCAGGCGGAAGGTCTTGATGTAATCCGGAAAGGGAATGTCGCGTAATTCTTCCTCGATGAATGTCGCGGACTGCCAGTCCGCAAGCACTCTGACCCGTTTCCCATCCACCAGTGTTTCCCAGATGAGGGCCCGCCGGTACGGCGTATTGATATCCGAGAGAACGCGCATCATTTCTCCGGTTGCTTTCGGCTTTGCTCCGTGTGCGAGGACGGCAGTTCCTCCCCACAAGAGGAGACCGGCGACTATCCATGGCAACAGCACGCGCCACTGTTTGCGATGCGCGTTTCCGTGTTCTGTGAGGAATGCTGCCGCAATGAGTATTGCGGCTGTTCCCAGGAGCAAAGTCTGCATGCTGAAGTTCGGGATCAGCCAGAATCCCGCGAGGAACGTGCCAGCGATGCTGCCGAGCGTGGATACTGCATATACGCTTCCGGCAGCGCGCCCGATTTTCCCTTGGGCGAACATTTGCCGCACTGCGAGTGGCGTGACTGCCCCCAGCACAGTTGTCACTGGCCCGAAGCAGAGGGCCGAGGCCACGAGCGAGCGCGTGATGACGCGGTCGTAACCAATGAAGCTCATCGGTACCAGGTTGTACGCTGCGGCAAGTGTGCCCGTCATCACGCCCGCTGCGCCCATGGTGAGCGGCAGCGCGTGCCGAAACCATCGGCTGTCGGCGATGAGGCCGCCGATTGCGTATCCGATGCTCAGGCACGCGAGTATCACGCCGATGATGCTGGTCCACACGTAGACCGAGGTGCCGACGTGCGGAGCGAGCATCCGCACGCCGAGCAGCTCAATGAGCATCACGCTTGCACCGGCAACTGCCACTGCGATCAGGAGCAGGCATTGGCGCCAGCGTGCGGACGGCTGCTCGGATTCGGGGGGCATCACGCGTTTTTTAGAATTGTTCGAGGATAGTCAGAATGCAGAATATCCCAAAGAACCCGAACGTTCCTATGAGCGCCAGATTGCGCCAGAGCGACGGCCGGAGTTCCCGTGCGAGCATCCTGTTATTGAGGAAGAGCAGCAGGCCGGTGTAACTGAACATCGTGAAGGCATTCAAAATTGCCCCGAGCGTGATGAGCGTGAGTGGCTGGTCGAACCCGAGACTGAACACCCCAATGCCGAAGAGGATCTGTGACCACAGAATGATGTAGTACACGCGCGAGACCGGGAATTTCTTCCCCTTACCGAGGAGCAGGAGCGTGTTCTCTGTCATGATGCGGCTCGTTGAATCGAGCACGGTAAGTTGCGTGGCACAGAGCATGATTCCCGTTGTTACGAGGAATAGCATGCCGAAGACCGGCAGTGTCCGTGCGCCGATTGCGTTCGCCTCGAGCACCACGAACCAGATGTTCCCCGCTTCCGTTTTCCCGAATGCCGTCACGTACGCCAGGAGCGAGAGCGTGAGCATCGTGAAGAGGCCGAGCCCCCAGAAGATGAGCAGGTGTTCGAGGTTTGTTGTCCTCCACCATGCGCGGAACCTCCCTAAGTTCGCCTGCGTGACGGGGAAGGTGTTCCCCGTGAGAGAGAAGTTCTTCGCTCCTGCTTTCGCCGTAATGACGCTCGTGATTTTGTCGGCGTACTTTCCCATGCCGTAGCCCTTGTCGCGCACGTAGCAGGACTGTGCGAGGTTGAGGTTCCCTCCGGCTCCGGCGTAGGCGAGCGCGCCGAGGAACTGCCCAATGACGATGCCTGCCGGCAGGAAGGAAAATCCCTTCCCGATGCCTACGAGCCCCTTGGCGAGTTCCACGAAGTCCTGCGCGCTGGAGAGGTACAGGGTGAGGAGCACGATGATCGGCACGCCGATGCTGATTAAGTACTTCTGCAGCGTTTCCACGGTCCGGTAGAGCACTTTGCCGATGGAGAGGATGCAGCCAATGAGGAGGAACACGACGATGCCGATGCTGCGCGCGCTCTCGATGCCGAAGAGCGCCGAGAGGAGCGAAGCGCCGGCGAGCCCGATGCCCGGCCATACCCAGGCAATGAACGTCGACAGGAAGAACCACGCGGGTAGCCACCGCCACATCCTCGCAAAGCCGACGAAAATGCTCTCCCCGTTCACCAGGGCGTACCGTTCAACCTCCATATTGATGAAGAACTGCATGGTGATACCAATGAGCATCGCCCATACCATCCCGAGCCCGTAGTTGCTCGCGAGGTAGGGCCAGAGAATCACCTCGCCGCTCCCGAGGCCGAGCCCCAGGATGATGAAGCTGGGGCCGATCATCCGGGAGAGCGGGAGGGCGCTTGGCAGGTCCTTCTTTCCGAGGGGTAGGGTTGGTTGCGGCATCACTGCTCAGCATACCCATTGCGTTTCCTTCCGGGCAATGCGGAGTGCGATGTGCTATGCGTGACTCCGTTTCCGCCCTCTGTCACCATGGGCGCATGGCCACCGATTCACAGGAGACAAAACGGACTGTACGCACGTTCGCCTGGGCATCGTTCCTCCACGATATGGGGGCGGACATGGTATTTTCCGTTTGGCCGCTCTTCCTGCGCAATGTGCTTGGCGCGAGCATGACGGCTGTTGGCGTGATCGACGGGCTCGGCGATGCCGTTGTCTCGCTTTCGCAGGCGGCATCGGGGTATGCGTCCGACCGGTTGCGCCGCCGAAAAGTTTTCGTGTGGGTTGGGTATCTTTTCGGCGGTATTGCCCGGCTTGGGTACGTCGTGGCGCAGAGCTGGCCGGTTGCCATTCCGTTCCGCATTCTCGACCGTTCCGGGAAGCTTCGCGGTGCTCCGCGCGACGCGATTATTGCGGATGTCTCCAATGATGAGAATCGCGGGAAGCACTTTGGCTACCAGCGCGCCATGGATAATCTTGGCGCTGTCTTCGGTGTTGTTATCGCGTTGCTCCTCGTTGAGACCATCGGATTCCGCATGCTCTTTCTGATTGCGGCAGTGCCATCGTTCATTGCTGTGCTGCTCATTGTTTTCCGCATTCGCGAGCGCAGGCCGGACGGCGACGGGCTCTTCCGCGGCATCCGGCTCAAGGATCTCTCCCCGAATCTCCGGCTTTTCATCGTTCTCAACGGGCTCTTCAACCTCGGGGCATTCAGTTACTCGTTCCTCCTGCTCGCGGCGAGTGATAAGGGGATCGCCACCGGCGCTGTCCCCGTGCTCTACCTCCTCTTCAATATCGTTGCTGCAGCGGTATCCGCGCCTGCGGGGCGGCTCGTTGATGTGTGGGGCGGCAAGCCGGTGTTCGCGCTTTCGCTCCTTGGATGGGCGGCTGTTGTTCTCTTGCTCCCGTTCACGCAGTCGCCGGCTGTCGTTGCCATCGCATTCGCATGTTACGGTCTGCACAAGGGTTTTTATGATCCCGTGCAGCGGGCAATGCTTGCTGCGCTTGCCCCCCGTGAGTTCTCGGGGAGTGTGTTCGGGGGATTCCAGCTCGTTATGGGTGCCGTCAGTCTCCCTGCATCACTCCT
>CAZXOG010000004.1:0-130541 GCA_964642315.1 uncultured Candidatus Peribacteria bacterium
GCAGCCGCGGTAAGACGGAAGGTGCAAGCGTTACTCGGAATTACTGGGCGTAAAGCGTCCGCAGCCGTCCTTGTAAGTCTGGTGTCAAAACACAGAGCTCAACTCTGTGTCCGTACCGGAAACTGTGAGGATTGAGTCACCCAGAGGCATCTGGAATGCCGTGTGTAGGGGTAAAATCCGTTGATCCACGGTAGAACGCCAAAAGCGAAAGCAGGATGCTGGGGGTGTACTGACGGTCAGGGACGAAAGCGTGGGGAGCGAACGGGATTAGATACCCCGGTAGTCCACGCCCTAAACGATGCGTGCTCGGTGTTGGGAGTTCTCAATTGCTCTCAGTGCCTTAAGCTAACGCGGTAAGCACGCCGCCTGGGAAGTACGGCCGCAAGGCTAAAACTCAAAGGAATAGACGGGGACCCACACAAGCGGTGGAGCGTGGGGTTTAATTCGATGATAAGCGAAGCACCTCACCCAGGCTTGACATCCTAGGTATCTCCTGGAAACAGGGGAGTGCCGCAAGGAACCTAGAGACAGGCGCTGCACGGTCGTCGTCAGCTCGTGCCTTGAGGTGTACTGTTAAGTCAGCAAACGAGCGCAACCCTCGTCCCATGTTGATTTCTCATGGGAGACTGCCGCCTCCAAGGCGGAGGAAGGCGAGGATGACGTCAGATCAGCGTGGCCCTTATGCCTGGGGCGACACCCGCGCTACAATGGCCGGAACAGAGGGCAGCGAACCCGCAAGGGTAAGCCAATCCCAGAAAACCGGTCCCAGTTCGGATTGGAGTCTGCAACTCGACTCCATGAAGCCGGAATCGCTAGTAACCGTGAATCAGCCATGTCACGGTGAATACGTTCCTGGGTCTTGTACTCACCGCCCGTCAACTCATGGAAGGCAGGGGCGCCCGAAGGACCCTTACCCGCAAGGGGGGGTACCACGGCGAAACTGCTGACTGGGAGTAAGTCGTAACAAGGTATCCGTAGGAGAACCTGCGGATGGAACACTTCCTTACCAGGGAATTCTTTCTTTGGGCCGTGCTCTGGTTGGTAGCAATCGCCATCACGGGACCAAATTGACTGGGGCTACTCCTCAGTGCTCTGATGCTTGCCTTGCAAGGACACAGAGCACTGGGGCCCAGATCGATACTTCTCTACTCGGCGATGGGGTGATTGGTCGTGCCCGGCTATAGTGCATGTTTAAAAGGCGTGCTCTCCAAGCCAAAATCCTGTATACTATTTCGATGGTTAATCGCCTGAATCCAGGCGGCCCGCCAAATGTACACCCCGACGACGTCGCGCTGTACCTTGAAGCAAAACTCACGAAGCGGGCGAGAGAATCAGATCTCCCCGCAGTGAAGAGAGTCCATGATGCGATTGAAAGCGACCCCGCCGTCCGCGAATACGTGGAACAGCTAGAAAGGTTGCTTGATCCCGATCTGCACCCGTACAAATACCCGGGCACAAACTAGGAACACGGATGTGGTAAAACTACCGCTTACGGCAGAGCTGCTTACGGCTCGCAGCTCTTCGTGAAGAGCGCGATGAAAAGCAGCGCGCCTGCAACGAGAAAATCCCAGCGGATCCGAACTTTGGAGAGAATGTTCTGCATATCAACACAGTGAAGCACACTTCACGCGTTCCGCAAGAACATCACGGAGCAGACTTCTGCAGCAACGCGGCAGAGAGATGCCGGCGCCACGATGGATGAGGGATTTCCGTGAGCGTGCCGCCGAGGAACCCCTCGATGAACATCGAACGTGCCTGGTGTGCGGGAATGCCGCGGGCGGCAAAGGTGAAGAGATCCTCTTCGCTCACCTTCGCCACTGTGGCACTGTGACTCGCTTTCACGTCGTTCGTGCGGATCTCCAGCGCGGGGACGGCGTCGACTTTCGCCGTAGGATCGAGCATGAGAACGTTCTGCGTAAGATACGTCTGCGTGCCGGCGCCCCCGGGACCGATATCGATCTTGCCGTTGCACCGGGCAACAGCTGTATCTGCCGCAATGCCTCTCATAATGATGTCGCCGCCGCCGTTCCGCCCGCGGAACACATTGCAGACAGAAAACTGATACATGTCTTCATGCGAGGCATAAAATGCCCAACGGACAGAGCTTTCGGCATGAAGCCCCCGAAGTTCCGTTGCGAGTGTGTGAGTGACGTGCCCCGTATCGAATGTGGCATTGTGCCAATGCAGGGAACTCTCGTCTGCCAGCCGTGCCGCCTGCGTGAATCCCGCAGAGGGTGCCTGCGTCTGCGTGCAGTGCAGGAACGTGCAACGCGTACCGCGTGCGAGGAAAATCTCTGTGACGCACGACACGTGCTTTTTGGAGCGTGTGCCAAGGAACAGCGCAAGATCCGCGAGCGCGTTTTCCTCAAGGACAATGCAGAGGTGGACCGCTGCCCCGCGAAGCGGCAACGTAATCGCCTCGGGGAGAACTGTCCCGGCAGGCACGCGGAAGAGGTATCGCGCAGCGCCATCCAGGGGAGTAGCAAGCGAACCGAGCGGCAGCGCATGGCGACTTGCTTTGTCGGCAAGGCCGAAGAACACGCCGAGATCCCTCGCAGACTGTGGAAGAGGTGTACCATGATCCGCCATCATCCGCAGAATAGTGCAATGAGGCGCACGCGACCATCGCCCGGCCAGAAAGAACTGCAGTTTCCGGAGAGTCCTCCGGAACCGGCATTTGCCGAGCACCGAAGGACAGCAGCAATGAATATTCTGGAACGGCTACGAGCGGATGGCGAATCCCCCGAACGGGAACGCCTCATCACGCTCATTGAAACAGGGCAATTGCTGCCGGCAACGGAGGTGCCGAATCGCGATATCATCGCATGCATCCGCATGCACAGGGGTGCCTTGCGAGAAGTAGTGCAGCTGATCGCAAACGGCGGGTACGCCCGCAACGATGCCCATCGGGAACAGGCATGGAACCTCTTGCAACGCTTCGGCGACCTTTCGGAAACGGCGCTTGCCGAGGAGCTCATCGCTCTCGGCCTCAATGAGAGCACCCGCTCATTCGGTAGAGAGCTCGGCTCATACCGGTACGTGCTCTTTGCATTCCGCAGAGCCGTGCAACGCTGGCAACGGAACGGCAACGGCAAACAGAATTGAGCGATGGCTCAACTGAACCCGATGCCCCTTAGAGCCTTGCGCACGCCGCTTACCTGGTCCACATCCACGGTCATGCGAAGCGCCTTGGGATCGGTGCGCATCTCAAGCACCTTGGCGAAAGCCCGGCGAAGTTCCGCGGCACGTTCCGGCTGATCCGCATACTGTTCCAGCTGATCGAGCACATCCCCCGGGAAAATGCCGAGCCGATTTAAATCGTACTCAAGATTCGGATCACGGAGAATTGCCTCAAGCGCATCGAGATCGGAATCCGGGGAAAGCGGAGGAGATGATGTTTCTGTCATAAATATATTATAAAATAATTTATTGATTAATGCAATAAATCAGCTCACGCGCGCAGAAATGTTTTGTCATTCAAGCCGATCCCTTCGGGAGATTGTCTGCAAGCGGCCGGCCCGGCCACGATGCCTCTTCGCCGGATGCAGGCTGCGGCAGCAGGTATGACTGATCATTCACGATCAATTCGCGCGTGTCGCCAGTCACCCGAAGAATGGGGCTCGCAGGAGGCGCGGGAGACTCCACGCCCGGGGGCGGAATCGAAAGCATGGCATGGAGAGCAGTGAGCTGTCTGCCGCGGATTTCCGTCAGCACTTGAGGGGGGAAATCCTGCGCTGTGCCCGTGTGGGCTGTTTGCTGCCATTGGACATCAAGATTCCTGAAAAACTGTTGTGCAAACGCAAGGCGCTGATCCTCCGGCAATTCCCCCATGCGCCTGTGGTAGTACATCGCAAAACGTATCCGTTCTTCGTCCGCCTCCTTCGTCAGCGACTCATCCTGTGGATCCTTCAAGCGCCGAAGAGCCAGGGATTGCAGACGCTCAGAAACTTTTGCCATCTCCCCCAAATCCCATGGTGTGAGCAGCTGGGCATCGGGGTGGTTCCTGTAAAAGGAAACCATGCCCTGGAACGAAGAATCCCGCTGTGCTTCGGTTGTATCATGATGGTATTCCATATTTAGCATTATACCATACTATGAATAAATATCAATAAACCTATTACCCAACGCTCCCCTCCATTTCGAGCTCAATCAGCCTGTTCATCTCCACGGCATATTCGAGCGGCAGCAACCGGACGATCGGCTCAATGAAGCCGTTCACGATCATGGCTTTGGCTTCCTCCTCGGCGAGACCGCGGCTCATGAGGTAATGGATATCCTCCTCGGAGAGTTTGCCGACCGTCGCCTCGTGCGCAATCGTCACGTCGTTGTTGCGGATCTGGATGTCCGGCACGGTGTCCGTGCGGCTCTCCGCATCCAGAAGCAGCGCGTCGCATTCCACATTCGCGATGCAGCCGTACGCATGGGGCGCCACCTTGAGCATGCCGCGATACACGGATGTGCCGCCGCTCTTGCTGATGGATTTGGCAACCACTTTGCTCGAGGTATGCGGCGCCATGTGGAGCACTTTAGCCCCCGTATCCTGCCATTGCCCCGCATTGGCGAACGCGAGACCAAGGTGGTCACAGCGGGCCCCCTCCCCCACGAGCACCGAGCACGGATAGAGCATCGTAACCCCGGAACCCATGTTGCCGCTGATCCATTCCATCGTCGCATCCCGCTCCACGATTGCGCGCTTGGTGTTGAGATTGAACGTATCCCGGCTCCAGTTCTCCACCGAGGAGTAGCGCGCACTGGCACCGGGTTTCACGAAGATCTCCACGAGACCGGCATGGAGCGCCTGGCTCCCGTACTTCGGCGCGGAACACCCCTCGATGTAGTGCACTTCGGCCCCCTCCTCCACCACAATGAGCGTGTGCTCAAACTGCCCCATGTTCCGGGCATTCATGCGGAAGTACGCCTGCAGCGGTTCCGCGACCTTCACACCCTTTGGCACGTAGAGGAACGTCCCACCGCTCCACACGGCCCCATGGAGAGCGGCGAATTTGTGGTCGGTTGGCGGCACGCATTTCATAAAGTACCCCCGTACGAGATCGGGATGTTGCTCTACGGCATCATCCATATCGAGAAAGATCACGCCGAGCGATTTCCATTGCTCCTTGAGCCGATGGTAAATCACCTCGCTCTCGTACTGTGCGCCGACTCCGGCAAGCACTTTGCGTTCCGCTTCGGGGATTCCGAGCCGATCGTAAACCCTGCGGATTTCCTCCGGAACTTCACCCCATGTATCAGACTCCCCTGCGCCGGCTGACGCGTAGTAGATGATGTCATCTAGATCGAGCCGCGAGAGATCCGGCCCCCAGCTCGGGAGCGGCTTTTCGCGGAATATGCGCAGGCACGCAAGACGATGTTCAAGCATCCAATCAGGTTCTCTTTTATCGGCGCTGATCCTGCGCACGAGCTCCTCATCCACCCCGCGCTTCGCGCCTTCCGCGTATGGCGCGGGATTCGCGGTATCGAAGACCGAGCGGTTGAGGCCGGAAAAGATGGGTTCTGATGCCATATCAGAAGGCAGGCAATCCTATCACAAAACCGCATGAAATCGCCAAAATCTCCTACTCAGTCACTCCAGCACTCTCCGCCGAGAACACCCGCATCTCCGCGTATCCCTGCTGCATTACACCACCTATGCGGACATGCTCGCCGAGAAGGGATTCCAGATCCGCGGCTGTCACACCAGAAGGAACAACGATGACCTCCGCCACCACCGCATTGGGATCGAACGCGCTTAAGGGATCACGAAATTCACCGTCGAGCTTGAGCAGGTAATCATACGCAATATCCGGCGCGGGCCTCTCTGCCCGCTGGAGAATGCCGGTGAGTTCCAGCTGATCCTCAAGCACCGGAAGTTCCCGCAGGCGGTACAGGATCTCCACCATGTCGGCCCGCGTCACGAGCTGGTCCGGCACTCGGTACGTGGCGGGCAGAGCATCCCGCCTCTGGAGAGCATCGAGGTAGGACTCCCACCACTGCTCGCCGAGATCTCTCGTGTAGGGAACATCGAGACTGAGCACGATGATTTTGGCCGCCTCCGCGAAATTGATCTGTGCACCGGGACGGAACGTGTGATCGCGGTACCCCTCGATGATGCCCTCCTGCCAGGCAAAAAGGACATACTGGTAGAACCAATCGCCTTCACGGGCATCCGAGAAGCCCGGCGAATCAAAGAAATCCGCCTCCAAGACTTCATCTTCACCGTACGCGGCAAGGAGGAGGATCTTCGTGAACTCCGCACGGTTCACCGCACTGGCAGGACGGAATGTTCCATCAGGATACCCGGCAACGACGCGCCGTTCCTTGGCCCACGCAATTGCATCGGCATTCGGATGAGACACAGGCACATCGGAGAACACAGGAACGTCGGCGGGAACCGGCGCAAGCATGCACGGATCGGCGAAGTAGTTGATCGCATGTCCGTCGGACGTACAGGCAGGATGAATGGATCCATCGCCGCACACGTGCGGCCGGCAATCCGCCTCCACGATATGTGTGAGTGGTGGCCGCTGCATGACGGCATCCTCCAGCGGCACGGCCTCGCCGGTCTCCGCATCCCAGACAGCCTGATCGCAGAGACTCGCACGCAGCTCACCGCCAATATCCCGGGCAACCACGATGGACTGCTCACCTTCGCCAAAATCCACCCCGCACGCCGCGCTGTCGAGGGACGTCGCGAGCATGAGCCCGTTCACCACGGCCCCCTGCCACACGGTATCGACATCGAAGGCGAACCGGATTTCGCGCGATTCGCGGTCGACGTGCCGGGCAACCACCGTTCCGCGGAAGAGCACCTTCTCATCGGCATACACATCAACGGGCAACTGCGGCAGACAGCTGCACGCCCATGCAGCAACGGGAAGCACGCCTGCCAGAACCGTGGAAACGAACGATAAGGGAAGATGACGCATGTGGCACCAGAGGAATCTGTAGACAGAAAGCGTAGCAAGTGGCGGGCGCAAATTCTACGGGAGATGCCCCGGATAAGCATTCCGCTTGATTTTCTTCGCCACAGGCATTTGACACTCTCATAGAGATCACGGTACGTTGCCCGCCATTTTTTTCCATACCCATCCCATGTCCCTCACCCACAACATGCACCGGCTCCTCACAGATCCAACGGAAACTGAACGGGATCTTCTGGAAGTGGAGTACCACGAAGACGCGGAATCGTCCGCGGCGGAAGGCGCCGTGCAGTCATCGTTCCTCAACAACCTCACCGGCGATCTGGAGGCGCGAGTGGTGAAGGTGAGCAAGAACACGGATCAGCGCCTGATTGTCGTCACGCAGGATAAAACACTGCTTTGTCTCAAGCGTAATCTTGCGCGTCTGGGTAAGAAGGACTGGGTCGCCCCGCTCTCGACGGTCCTCACTATTTTGATTTCGCTCATCACCTCAAATTTCCGCCCGGCACTCGGGCTCGGCCCCGCGGAGTGGCGCGCCATGTTCATCGTCTCCGGCTTCATCACGACCGGCTGGCTCGCATTCACGCTCCATAGGGCAATCCACGCAAAGACGTTCCACGAGATCGTGCGCGACGTCATTCTGGAACTCTCCGCGCAGAAGCGGTGCCCGCGCGAGGCAATCTGATCCCTAGAGCAGCTCCACCGTCTCCAGTACCGGACGGAGGTCCGCGCTGTCCTCGACGCAGGCAGAAAAGACGTACGAGTAGCGCTCGCCCGCAAGCTCGAAATTCTGGAGCAGGCAGTATCCCGTCAGACGGTAGACAGAGAACGTGTGGGCACCGATGGTTTCCTGCTGAATGAGATTCTCCGCCGGGATGGTATCGGCACCGCTCCCCGCATGCCGGAGAATATCGGCAGCGATTCCCTCTTCCCCGCGCGGTGGGAGGAATGTGAGCTGCAAGGTATGCCCCCACTGGCATTCCATGAGTTCGCGCGGCCTGCCGAAGAGCACGCCGTCCACCCCGGAAAGCTCCTGATACGGAGCCGGGACTACGGTGCCGTACCCCCAGGATTCGTTGTACGGGAACTGCACCGCAATGCCGCGGGACTCGTTGCGGTACTCGATCGTAGATCGCGGAGCATCGGCATTGAGGTGTTCACAAATTTCCATGGTACGCCCGCTGCCTGCCACCGGCGCCATTCCCTCCATATCCGCCTCCAACGCAGCGAGATCGCTGGAAAGATTCTCAACCTGGCTGTTGAGCTCATCAATCTCCGCCTGCATTGTTTCCCGTTGCTCGGCAAGCAATCGTGCCGAACGGAGTGACAGCCACCGGTACGTCCCCGCAGCTGTTGCAATGGCAACCATGAGAACGAGAACGAAAACGGCGAGAGAACGACGGAGCAGCATAGTGTCCAGTGTAGCCGTTCATTGCTTTCCGCGGGAGGAGAGACCGTGCAATACTGCGCTGTGCCCATGCAACTGCTCACATTCCTCGCGTTCCTTGCATCGCAGCTCCTCATCACGTGGTACGGCCACTATATGAGTGGCATACCGACAAAAGGACAATTCCTCGGCATTGCCTACGCATCGCCGCTCGTGAGCCTGTTCATCACGCAGATCAAGTACCTCTGGGTTCCGGTGCTCATCAACATGCTCTACGGCATCGGATTCCAGTGGGGCAATACGGGATTTGGGAGTTTTCTTGTCGTCATTACTCTGTGGATCGCTGCAGCGCCAATCGCAGCAGTGCTCTTCAACGCTGTGATCGTACGCGAACCGATCGACTGGCCAACGGCTGTTGGATTGTTGATTGTGACTGTGGGAGCAATGATCGTCGCACTGCACGAAAAAATCTCCGCTCTCATGCAATGAATCTGTCGAACCGGCTGCGATCCATGGGGGAACGCGTAACCCACTGGAAATGCACCAAGGGGCAGGTATTGGAGGCAAGCATGATCACTGCGCGCGGCATCCATGCAAAAATCGCGCAACTCTGCAATGCGGATGCCATGACAGTGCAGGAAGCCCAGTACCTCTGCATGCGCCTTAAAGAACTACGGGAGCTTACGCGACAGCTCCTGAGGTGGAAGGAATTCGATCATATCCGGCAACTCGTGCGAATCCGCCGGAAACTGTGGCAACAGCTGGATGCCGCAGCAATGGAACGGGATATCGACATCCTGTCGCTCGATGCGGATGCGGCGGAAGATATCCGGCGTCTGCACGAAGAACCGGCGGACCCGGAGGGGCCCACCGGAGAGGAATTGCCCAGAGAGTGAATCACTTCACTTCGTACATCAGGGAAACCGTCACGACGACTTCCTGCTCACCAGCGGGAACCGGTGCGGGCATCGCCGCATCCACGCCATCCGCACGGAGCATCGCCTTCTCGGCGAACACGATTGGCGGAACACCCCCGCCGCCCTCGGAATATCCCTTCATCTTCACGATACGCTTCTTGAGTTGCCGCGCGAGCACCTGCGCTTTTGCCTCTGCATCGGTAATCGCCTTCTCACGGGCCTGCGCCTGCAGCATCTCCGGATCGTCGATGGTAAAACTCACGCCACCCGCCTGATTCGCACCGGCACTGGTGGCCGCGGCGAGAATCGCGCCGATATTGGAGAGATCGCGTACTTTCACCTGCAAGCTCTGATTCGCCTCGAATCCCTGGTCAATACGCACGCCTTCCTTCCAGTCGTAAGACGGGTAGAGCGAAAGATTCTGTGTGGTGATGTCTTTCTCTTCAATACCCGCCGCCTTCACGGCGGCAACAACGGCATTCATTTTATCGGAAAGCTGCGCCATTGCCTTCTCAGCGGTACCGAGCCGGTCTGTCTGCACGCCGAAACTCACCTCGGCAATATCGGGAACCGCGGTGACCTCGCCACGGCCCTCGACCGAGATGAGCACAGGGCTGAAATCCTGGCGTTCGACATACTTGCCGAACACGAACATGCCTCCGCCAAGGAGGGTAACAAGCACAGAAACCACGATTGATTTCATTTCCATAGAGAAGTGGGGAACGTATACCCATAGTCTACGAATGCACATACAAAACGTAACGTGACGGTTGGTGTGATGCATTCTTGGATACGTTTCCGCAAACGCACCGTCCTACTCCTCCGTCGCGCCGTATCGCTGGTATCCCTCCCGTTCAAGACGTTCTGCAAGTACCGACCCGCCGCTCTCCACAATGCGTCCGCGAACCATCACATGCACATGATCTGGTTTCACATAATCGAGAATGCGCACGTAATGCGTCACGAGGAGCGCGGAAAAATCCGGGGAGCGCATGCTGTTCACGCCATCCGCCACAACTTTGAGCGCATCGATATCGAGACCGCTGTCCGTTTCGTCAAGAAGGGCAAGAAGTGGTTGGAGCACGGCAAGCTGCAGCACCTCCGCTTTTTTCTTCTCGCCGCCGCTGAATCCATGGTTCAGCGCACGATCGGCGAAAGAGGAATCCATGCTGAGCTTTTGCATGCGTTCCGCAAGCATGCGTTGGAATTTGATCGGCGATGGCTCCTTGCGCTCAGGCGCCCGCGCAGCCATCTGCGCGTTGTACGCCGCATGGAGGAAGCTGCGCAGACTCACGCCGGCGATTTCCCGCGGGTACTGGAACGCGAGGAAGAGCCCCTGTTGAGCTCGCTCATGCGGCGCAAGAGAAAGCAGATCCTTGCCTTGGAACCGCACCTTTCCTCCGGTCACGGAGTATTGCGGATGCCCCATGAGCGCATGCACGAGCGTGGACTTGCCTGAACCGTTCGGCCCCATGAGCGCGTGCACCTCCCCGGAGGCGATTGCAAGATCTATTCCGCGGACAACTTCCTTACCGTCCACCGCAACGCGCAGCCCTTCGATGGAAAGAAGAGTCTCCACGAGAGAAGTATGAATCACCCTGCGGGAAATGCGAACAGAAGTAGCGGGAGAAAGTGAGGCAAATCCCCTTTCAATCTCTCCGGAGCATCGTTCATAATCCAGACCCGATGCCAAACGTCACATTCCGCTTCGGCGACCAGACGAAAACCGTAGAGGGGAAAGATGGGGAAACACTGCTCCAGATCGGTCTGGACAGCGGCATACCGATTGAGCATGCATGCGGCGGCAATGGCTTCTGCACGACGTGCCTCTGCCGGGTGAAGGAGGGAAAGGAACATCTGTCACCTCGCACGGAACGCGAGGAGAACATGGGGATTACCGACGAGGAAGAGCGCCTCAGCTGTCAGGCGAAGCTCTCGGGCGGGAACGTAACTGTGGAGATTGTGGATTTCTAGACGCTCGCCAGTGCCTGGAGTTTGGACTTCACCTCTTCATCGTACGGCTGGAGCCTGTTGATGCGGCGGTACGTTTCCTCCGCGCTTTCCGTCTGACCAAGCCGCATGTAGCAGTCGGCAAGCAGGCGCAGGAGATCTGCATCGCGGGCAAGACGAGCACTGGCTTTCTCCAGAAGCACCGCACCCTCCTGCAGACGGCCTGCGGCAACACACGCGCGACCAAGAGCAGAGGAACGGTCGGGATTCGTCGGATCCCTGCTGAGTGCTTCTCCGTACGCCCGACATGCCTCCTCGTACTGTTCGAGACGGTAGTACGCGAGGCCAAGATTGCTCCAGTACGATACATCGTCATGGTTCCCAAGGAGCTCACGGTACAAGGCCACAGCCTTGGGCTCACGACCGGTCACAAGGTAGAGCTTCGCGAGCTCCGCCTGCACTTCGTAAGCATCCGGATCGACCGTGAGGGCCTGGATGAAAAGCCGTTCTACTTCGTCAATCCTGCCCTGCACCTGCGCGCGCTCCGCGGAGCGCATGAGGACACGGACTTCCTGGATCTGCCGCGCCGTTGTACGGGAGGTACAACGCGGCCTGCAGAGCGGCGTCTCTTCGGCTGTCTGAAAACCGCGTTCGGCTGCGTGTGCGGCGCGGGAACGTATGCCGCGGACAAACTTGCGGACACTGCGGTACCGCAGCACAAGACGCACCCCGAGGAGTACGCACAACCCAATAAGAGACCCAAGGAGGACCAACAGGTAAACCATGGTTGACGAGGAAACCTAGCATCACCCCGCGGAACGGGGCAAGGAAAAGCTTGTAAATCCGCCAAATGCCCGAGAATTCTGCAGTGGATCGAAAAATGATTATTCGGCTCCTTCTAGCGCCAGAGCGAACCGCTGGACAAGGAGTTTGCGGTGCGCGTTGGTTTGGAGCCCCTGCGCGAGCGTGTGGAACGCATCCACGGAAGAAGGTGATGGCGAATGCTCGCGCAGCGCAAGCGCAAGGTGGAGGAGGAACTGTTCGGCCTCCGCACCCCTCTTCTCCAAAAGAGAGAGCGTCCGCAGGCGGTCTTCGACTGTCTCGCGCTCCCAGAAAGCCCGGGCGCGGGAAGCAATTTGGCGGTGCGCCCGCAGAGCATCAGGATCATCCCGCAGCATGCACGCGACCCCGGGCGCCCCCTGCGCAATGCGCAGGATGAACTGCTGATCATCTTCCGGAACACCGTCGAGGAGCCGCAAGAGCTGCGCATGGGGCAGACGGCGGAAACGCAGGACTCGGGCGCGGGAAATAACGGTTGGGAGGAGCGAAGAGAGCGCCTGTGTCGTGAGAATGAACACCAAACCCGAAGGAGGTTCCTCAAGGATCTTCAGGAACGCATTGGCGGCGGCAGCCTGCATGCGTTCCACCGAGCGAATAATGCAGCAGCGATGTTTCCCCGTTGCGGTTTCGTAAAGACGCTCCTGCAGGGCACGTATATCGTCGATGCTGATCGTATCGGTTTTCGCTGCCGGCTTTTTCGCGCGGTGAACCTGCGGTGCATTCGACGTGCAGGCAATGACATTCCAGTCGTCGCAGACATCCTCGATCCATAGCTGATCCAGAACGAGAAGATCGGGATGTGTGAGTTTCTCGATCTGGCGAAAACAGGCGGCATGCTGTTCTTCTGGCAGACCGGAGCAGAGGAGCTGGGATGCAAACCAGTGCGCCACAGTCATCTTTCCGACGTGCGCAGGCCCGGAAAAAAGGTACGCGTGTGTCACGTTGCCAGCCTCGATGTCGAGCGTGAGCTCGCTGAGAATAGTACTATGGCCGATGACCGGCTGCAGCTTGGGCACGAGGGGGAGAGTATACCATCACCGCCCGTGGCACTTCTTGTACTTCTTGCCCGAACCGCACGGGCATAGATCGTTCCGGCCAACCCGCTCCACCTGTACCGGTTTCTGCTTGTGCGGCACGCGCGTTTGCGGAGTACCTGCCTGGATGACAACTGGATTCTGCGCGTGTGCTGCCTCTCTTCCGACACCAATATCGCCGGCCTCTGCCTGAATTTCGTCTTCATTGGTCTGCAGATTCCCCATGGCCTCTTCGCTCTGGGCGAGGAAAGTCGGCATGGCGAACTGCCGGAAATCTACCTGGAGAAGCGTGCGAACGATTGTGGATTCAATTGTTACAAGAAGCTGCTGAAACCGCCGGAACCCCTGATCCTTGTACTCGATGAGCGGGTCGCGCTGGGCATACCCGGAGAACGCCACCTGCTCGCGGAGGTGCGACATGTCATCGATGTGATCCATCCAATGCGTATCGATCGCGCGGAGCGTCACGACGCGTTCGGCCTGCGCCACGGTCGCGGCATCCTCCCGCGAACACTTCTGCTCGTAGAACGACGTGATCAGATTGCAGAGGAACTGCTCGAGCTTTTCTCGCTCACGGAACTCCGTGAGTTTTTCGCGGTGCACGATGGACCGCAGCGCGGGATGGAGCGAGGCAACGGTCTCTTCGATTTCCCGGAGATTCCACTCTTCCGGATCATCGGATGATGCGTGCACGTTGAGGAGCGAACGGATTTCTTTCTCCATAGAAACGACCGCATCGCGATGGAGCGGGCCCAGACCGTTGTCCTCCTCAACCTTCCCTTCCTCCGCCGCGAGAATTCTCTCGAGGATCTTCTGGCGGCGAGTGTAGATGATCTCGCGGTGCTTATTCATGACATCGTCGTACTGCAGCACATGCCGGCGTACGTCGAAGTTCCGGCCCTCCACGCGCTTCTGCGCGCTCTCGATGCTCCGGGAGACGAGAGGATTTTCCAGCGGCTGATCGTCTGGAACATGCAGGCGCTCCATCATCGTTTTCAGGCGATCGCCGCCGAAAAGACGCATGAGATCGTCCTCCATGGAAACGAAGAACTGGCTTTCGCCCGGATCACCCTGGCGCCCGCTGCGCCCGCGGAGCTGGTTGTCGATCCGGCGCGCCTCATGGCGCTCCGTGCCGAGGATGGCAAGACCGCCGAGCGCCGCCACATCGGAACCGAGTTTGATGTCCGTACCGCGGCCGGCCATGTTCGTCGCAATGGTTACCGTACCTCTCTGCCCTGCCTGCGCGACGATTTCTGCTTCCTTCTGGTGATGCTTGGCGTTGAGCACCTGGTGGGGAATCTGCATCTCCGTGAGGAGCGCGCTCATTGCTTCGGATTTTTCGATGGATGTCGTGCCGATGAGCACTGGCTGGCCTTTCTTATATTTCTCGCCCGCAATCTTCGCCGCGGCGCGGAACTTCGCCTCGACGGTGCGGTACACCGCATCCGGCCTGTCCGTGCGCACGACGGGCCGGTGCGTCGGGATCACGAACGTGCGCATGCGGTAGATCGATTCGAACTCCTCCTCTTCGGTTTTCGCCGTACCGGTCATGCCTGCAAGCTTCTTGTAGAGACGGAAGAGATTCTGGAACGTAATCGTTGCGAGGGTTTTGCTCTCGCGCTGCACCGGCACGCCTTCCTTGGCTTCAATGGCCTGATGCAGGCCGTGACTGTAGCGCCTTCCCGGCATCAGACGACCGGTGAATTCGTCCACAATGATCACCTCGCCATCGCGAACGACGTAGTCCACATCACGCTGGTAAATCGCGTGGGCCCGCAGGGCCTGCTCAATGTGGTGCACTTCCTGAAACCCGCGGTCGGTGTAGATATTCTCCACGCCAAGGAGCTGCTCCAGCTTATGAATACCTTCATCCGTGAGCGTCGCAACACGCTGTTTCTCATCACGATTGAAATGCACGTTCTCCTGCAGCCCGCGGACGAGCTGCGAGTACTGCAGGTATTTCTGCGTCGATTCCTCAGCTGGCTGGCTGATGATGAGCGGCGTGCGCGCCTCGTCGATCAAGATGCTGTCGACCTCATCCACGATCGCGTAATGGAGTCCGCGTTGCACCTGGCGCTTGATCGAGGTCGCCATGTTATCGCGCAGGTAATCGAACCCGAACTCGTTGTTGGTGCCGTACGTGATGTCGCAGGCGTACGCCGCCTTGCGTTGTTCGTAATCGAGCTCATGGAGAATAGTCCCTACCGAGAGGCCGAGCGCTTCGTAGAGCATGCCCATCCAGAGCGCATCGCGCCTGGCAAGATAATCGTTCACCGTGACGACATGCACCCCCTTCCCGACGAGCGCGTTGAGATACACGGGCATGGTGCAGACGAGTGTTTTTCCTTCGCCTGTTTTCATCTCGGCGATGTTTCCCCGGTGCAGGATGATGCCGCCGAGAACCTGCACATCGAACGGCACCATGTCCCACACGAATTCCTGCTTGCCAAGTGACGCCTTCTTGCCGCGAATGAGCTCGCACGCGCGGATGACCGTGGCGAACGCATCGACGAGCATATCATCGACCGACGCCCCGTCGGCCAGACGGCGCTTGAACTCCTCAGTGCGCTTCGGGAGATCGGCAACCGTCAGCGCCTGAAGCTCCGGACTCTGCGCGCGGGAGCGAACCTGCTGCACCGTCGGCCAGAGTTTCTTGAGTTCCTTCTCGTTCGGATCGCCGAGAAGGCGGTTGAGAACTGCGAAGAATGACACGGCGAGAGCATAGCAGAGGGCAGTGCATTCCGAGTGTGAAAGGGGACTTTTCCGCGCCGTGGTTCCTACCAATGTATTTCCCCCGTTTCCGTGTCGAGCACGGCGTACGCGACACTCATGATTTCTGCGGCGTTCGGAAGCAGGCAATGGGAATTCACATCGTCGCCCTCGCAGTATCCGCCCTTCCAGTAGTGACATTTCGCCACGAGGATATCCGCCTCGGAAGCATCGGAACGCAGGCCCTCGCCAAGGTGCACAAGATTGGATCCGGGATGCCGCACTGCATTCCACACTGCAACCGCGAGCACGGGGTCATCGCCACACGTGAACCAGCGGGAATCAATGTCGCTCACCTCCTCGGCGAAACGGACGCCGGAAGACGGATCAACCTCCTGCGGCTCGCGCCGCCAGGAGCAGGAAAGACTGGGACCGTCTTGTCGATCCTCGACGTGCGCGAGAAACACGAGGTTCTCCTCCGCAAGAGGAAATGTGCACGTGGACTCCCACAGCCGCTGCAGGTACGCGGAACGCTCGAATTGCGGGAACACCGAGCGGTAGCGCAGGACAACTGCCGCGCAGACGGCGAGCACGAGCGCGAGAAGCAACCACTGCCAGCGCATGGGCACAGCGTACGTCAGAATCCCCGGCCGTACCACGGGAGTATCGGCGGCGCGCCGAATTCCGCGGAGGAAAGGAGGCCTGGGAGAACGGCAGAAACATCGGCAAGGGATGAGGGATGGAAACCAGCCGGAAGGACAGCCTGATGATCCGCAATGAGTTCACCGCACCACAGCGCATCGCCCGGCACACTGCGGAGGAAATCCGGAAGTATGATGTGCGCCGGCTGCGGCCAAAGCTCCGAAAACCTGCCGAAGCCGCGGACAAATAGCTCATCACGCTTTGTGGAATGGAGCCAGAGCAGGTCGCCCGATGGCGCCCTCGCCTGGTACATGTCACTGAGGTGCACGCCGGCAACGGGAATCTGAAGCTGGTCTGCGAGAACATTGGCGCATGCAACGGCAATGCGCAGCGTCGTGAAACCGCCGGGACCGGTAACGCACGCAACGTGCGTAAGATTGCCGTAATCCCAGCCGGCCTGCCGCAGCAGCGAGCCAAAAGATTCTGCAAGCTGATCATCGCGAAGGAGCGGTGTGCACGCGATGGATCCGCGCACAACATGCCCTTCGGTACAGGCAAGGAATCCGTCGTGGCTCGCGGTGTTGAGGAAGAGGCATCGCACGAAAGAGAGTATGAAGGACGTGCGCCGAATCTCGAAGAAAAGATACGGCAGAATCGCCCACCGTTTTCTTACCACGCTCTCCCTGCAGCGGTACCATGCTGCCGCATGAATAATGTGCAACCGCTCCTCAGCGTGATCATCCCCACGCACAAGCGCGCGGACACGCTGCGCGAATGCCTCGGGCACCTCGCCGCTCAAACTGCACGCAGCGCCCTGGAGGTAATCGTCGTGAGCGACGGGCCGGATGACGCGACAAGAAACATGGTGGCAGCGCAGCGATGGGAAATCCCTGTGCGGTTCTTCGAGATCCCAAAACGCCAGCAAGGTGCGGCGCGCAATGCCGGATTGGTGCACGCGCGCGGCGCGTGCACGCTCTTCATCGGCGATGATATCTTCCTCGATTCGTTGGCGTGCGAAGAACATCTGAAAACACACGACCGTGTGAGAGGGCACGCCGTGCTCGGTTTCACGACATGGCACCCCAGAAATGGCATCACGCCGGCCATGCAGTGGTTGGAACGGAGTGGCTGGCAATTTGGGTACCCGCGACTCGCTCCGTTCGCCGGCCGGTTCGTGCCGGAAGATGCGCAGCACCAGTTCAGTTACACCAGCCACATCAGCCTCCCCACTCGGCTTGCGCGAAAACATCACTTCCGGGAAGACCTGCACCTGTACGGATGGGAAGACGTCGAGTGGGGAACACGGCTTCGGGAATCCGGAATCCGGCTCTACTACCAGCCTCAGGCGAAGGCGCTGCATCTGCACAAAATCGCGCTGGAAGACTCCCTGCAGCGCATGGAAACACTGGGGGAATCTGCTGCAATCACACGCGCACGCATCCCGGAATTCGACCGATTGCCACGGGGGTGGAAACGCCTCGCGTACGAGATGCTTGCCACGCTCCCAACGATGGCCGGCAAGCACCGGCAAGCGTTCCTCCGCGGTATCCGGCGCGCAGAACGGCAGCAGTAGAAAGACCCTGATACTCCCCTCCTGCCTCCTCTATACTCCCGCCGTGCTCCGTCGACTCGATTTCCTCCTCTGCGGCATCACTGTGGTGCTCACGTTCTTCGGCCTCGCGATGATCGCGAGCGTGAGCGTATTCGAAAGCTACCAGCTCACCCAGCGCCTGGTGGACCAGGGGCTGCGCGATGTGCCAAGCAATTCGTTCTACCTCATACGCAGCTCAATACACACATTCATAGGCCTGATGGTGATGGGGGTAACGATGCTCATCCCGTACCGCACGTGGGAAAAACTCGCCCTGCCGCTCTTCGGCATCACGCTTTTCCTGCTCCTTGCGGTGTTCATTCCCGGCATCGGCGCAGACTACGGGACGTCGTACAGCTGGTTGCGGGTAGCGGGGATGTCATTGCAGCCCGTGGAATATTTCAAGCTCGCATTCGTCTTCTACCTTGCAGTGTGGCTGCAGAAACGCGAGCAGTTGGTCGGAACATTCCACGACGGCTTCCTGCCGTTTGCCACGCTCCTCGTCGTGAGCACGGTGCTCGTGGCAATCCAGCCGGATTTTGGATCGTTTCTCATCCTCGCCGGTATCGCAACAACGATGTTCTTCGTTGCGGGAGGCAACGTCTTCCACATGCTCCTCGGCGGATCAATCGCGTGTGTGCTCGGATTGCCGATCATCCTGAACAAGGAATACATCCGCAATCGCTTCCTGGCATTCCTCTCGCCGGATGACCCCTCCATCACGGAATCGATTGGATTCCAGATCAAACAGGCGCTCATCGCCATCGGAAGCGGAGGGTTCTTCGGGGTGGGATACGGCAAGTCCATCCAGAAATTCGGTTACCTTCCCGAAGTACAGGCAGACATGATTTTTGCGGCAATGGCGGAGGAGCTCGGCTTCATCCGTTTGCTGATCATCCTCGGCATGTACGGGATCTTCGTATGGCGGGGCTACAGGATCGCCCTGAACGCGCCGGACCGGTTCGGTTTCATGCTCGCAACCGGCATCACGACATGGATCGGCCTCCAGGCGAGCATCAACATTGCGGTAAATCTGGCGCTTTTCCCGATCACTGGCCTCACGCTTCCGTTCATCAGTTACGGCGGCACATCGCTCACCGCGCTGCTCGGCGCCGTCGGCATCCTGCTCAACATCTCCATGTACTCGACGGAAGAAGTGGTGAAGGAACGGCGAACGCGGAGGCGGCCTTCCGTTCTCCCGTGGTAATATGCCAAGAATCCTCTTCGTCGGCGGCGGCTCGATCGGCCACATCGCACCTGCGCTTGCAGTGTGGGAAACACTCAGGAAACACCATCCTGATGCGGAAGCCCACTTCGTGTGTGCACATCGCCCCGAGGAGGAACGGTACCTCTCGCAGGCAAACGTGGAATTCTCAGGATTGGCCGCGCCGAAAATAGGATGGGGGTTCCCATGGAAATTCTGGATGGCATGGCGGCATGCGGAACGCATCCTCTCGCGATACGTGCCGGACATCGTGTTTAGCAAGGGGGGATTCGTGAGTATGCCGGTCTGCCTCGCGGCGAGGAGGCGGAACATTCCGATAATCGCGCACGAATCAGACGCGGTGATGGGGAGGGCGAACAGGCTCCTTGCGCGCTGGGCACTGCAGGTGTGCCGCGGATTCCCGGGAATGGAACGCGAATGCTCGCGATCGGTGTACACCGGGAATCCGGTGCGGGAGAGCGCTCTGCATGGAGACCGGCAAAAAGGTTTGGAGCTCACAGGGTTTTCGGGCAAGCGTCCGATACTCCTGGTAATGGGCGGAAGCCAGGGGGCCACGGCAATCAACGAGAGCATCAAGTCGCTGCTCCCAGTTCTCGGAACATTCTGCGATACCATTCACATCACGGGAGAAGGCAAGGGGGAAACGCGCTCCGGCCAGCACTACTGGTCCAGGCCGTTCGTGCCGGAAGGTCTCCGCCACCTCTACGCAATCGCGGACATAGCTGTAAGCCGCGCTGGAGCCGGCAGCATAAGCGAGCTTGCGGCGAATGGCATCCCGATGGTTCTCGTGCCTCTGCGCGGCGTCGGGCACGACCACCAGCAGAAGAATGCCGAAGCCGTCGCAAAGAGTGGTGCATGCCTGATCGTGCAGCAGGAATGCCTGCAGAGTGATCTTGTGCCACTCCTCAAGAACCTTGCAGAAGGCGGCGATGTGAAACGCCGGCTGGCTGCTTCCATGGGCAAAGCCACCGACCTTGACGCAAATGGCAGAATCGCCCGCATCATCTGGAGCTCTGTTGTCAGAACAGCGTGACAATCGTACGCTGGTGAACGATGTTCCGGTGGCTTGCTCTCCTCCCGCTGGCAGCACTCGTGGCCTGTTCCAATGCCGTGTCCAGCCCGAACATGCACGGAGCCGCCCGCCAGCCAGGCATAGAGCTGCTCTCCGGCACGCACCGGGTGGTACTGGCAACGGCGGAAGGCGACATCGTGCTGGAGCTGTACGCGGACAAAGCGCCGAAGGCGGTGACGAATTTCGTGGAACTTGCGAAGACCGGTTTTTACGATGACCTCACATTCCACCGGGTGATCCCGAACTTCATCATCCAGGGCGGTGATCCGCGCGGCGATGGTACGGGCGGAGCAAGCATCTTCGGCCGGCCGTTCGAAGATGAACCGAACGACCTCCTTATGGAACGCGGAGCGGTGGCAATGGCTAACCACGGCCCGAATACGAACCTGAGCCAATTCTTCATCGTGCAGCGCAAAGACGGGGCGCCCTGGCTCCAGGGCAAGCACACAATTTTCGGCAAGGTGGTGGAGGGCATGGACATCGTGGACCGTATTGCGCGCGTGGAAACCAAGGGGAACGACGTGCCGAACTCCCCAATTCTTTTCACGGCGAACACCATCTGAGAAAAACATGCCCGATCGAAGAATTGCCGAAGGCAACAATGCAGTGCCCGACATGCAGTATGCAGTGACAACAAAAAATATCCTGCCCTTCATACGAGAGCATTGCGCTGTCTCCCCCGAGATGCGAGTGCTGGAAATCGGTACGCAGCATGGCGGAGTACTGCGGGCATTCCTGGACAATGGATGCCGCGGGACCGGCGTGGAAATTGAGGATATCACCCCGGCAAAAAAATACATGGATGCATACATCCGCTCAGGAAAAGCGACGCTCATTCAGGCAGACATCCTCGATGAAAAACTGCGCGGCATGTTCCGGGAATCTTTCGATATCGTCGTCATGAAAGACGTCATTGAACACATACCGGACAAACACACGTTGTTCTCGAGAATTCGTGAATTCCTCAAGAAAGATGGTCACGCGTTTTTCGGGTTTCCTCCATGGCTCATGCCATTTGGCGGACATCAGCAAGTCTGCGAAGGCTGGCTGCTGCGGCATACGCCATTCTTCCACCTGCTTCCGAGGACATGGTACCGGGCATTGCTCCACACCGGAGGAACGCGCCGCCAAACCGCTGATCACCTTATGGAACTTCAGAGGGCAGGAATTACCATGGAACAGTTCGAGCGACTCGCAAAAGCACATGGATTCTCGCTCGTGGCGAAACAACTGTTCCTCTTTAATCCGGTGTATCAATTTCGGTACGGACTGCCGTGCCGAATACTGCCTCATTGGCTGGGAACCATCCCCCTCCTGCGCAACGTGTACACAACATGTGTGTACTATCTGATTGAGAAAACTGGCGGAGAGCGTCAGGATTCCCTGTGACGAACACATGCGCACGCGATTCGCCCCATCACCAACGGGATTCCTGCATGTGGGTGGCCTGCGTACCGCGCTCTATGCGTATCTCATGGCCCGCCAAGGCAATGGGAAATTCCTTGTGCGCATTGAAGATACGGATCAGGAACGAAGCGTGGAGGGCGCCGTGGAGAACATGCTGCGAACGCTGCAGTGGGCCGGATTGGATCCGGACGAAGGCGTCACTCTGGAGAAAGGCATGATTGTGCAAAAGGGATCGCGCGGACCATACATACAGTCGGAACGGCTGGAGCTCTACCGCAAGTATGCGGAGCAATTACTGGAATCCGGAGCCGCGTACTACGCATTCGATGCCAAAGAGGAGCTCGACGCAATGCGGGATGATCTGCTCCGTTCGGGGAACCCCGCGCCGCGGTACGATGCAACAGTCCGCATGCGGATGAAAAACTCGCTTTCGTTGCCGGAGGAGGAAGTGCGGGCGAAACTCCAAAACGGGGAACCGTACGTGATCCGGATGAAAACGGACCCGAACCGCTCGGTGACATTCCGTGATGACATCCGCGGCGAAGTGACATTCCAGGGGCACACGGTCGATGACCAGGTGCTCCTGAAGAGCGACGGCTTCCCGACGTACCACCTCGCGCACGTGGTAGATGATCACCTCATGGACATTGATATCGTGATCCGGGGGGAAGAATGGCTAAGTTCGCTGCCGAAACACCTCCTACTCTTCGAAGCCTTCGGATGGAATGTGCCGCGGTACGCGCACGTGCCGCTGCTGCTCAACAAAGACCGCTCCAAGCTAAGCAAGCGCCAGAACGATGTCTCAGCGGAAGACTACATTGCGAGAGGATACCTTCCGGAGGCGCTGCTCAACTTCCTCGCGCTCCTCGGCTGGAACCCAGGCACGACACAGGAAGTATTCTCCTTGCCTGAGCTCATTGAACAGTTCTCTCTTGAACGCGTGCAGAAGGCCGGCGCGATTTTCGATCTGGAGAAACTCGACTGGCTGCAGGGACAATGGATACGGAAGTTCAGCGCAGAGGAATTTTCCGCGCGCATCCGCCCGATTGTGAGCGGCGTGTACGCGGCGGCAGCAGGCGACCAGCAGTTCGCGCAGAAGGCATCGCTCATTCAGGAACGCATCACGTTCTTCCACGAAGCCCCGGCAATGCTCGCGTTCTTCTACGAAGAGCCCCGGATTTCCATCGAATTACTCGCGAATCGCAAGCAGAAAATCACGAAGGAAATGCTGCCGGAGATTTTGAAGATTCTCATTGAAACTCTCGAACGAATCCCCCAGGAAAAATGGAATGAGGAAAATCTTAAGGCAGAAATTGAAAAACGCGCCGCGGCGAAGCTGCGGGCGGCTCCGCAAGTCCCTGCTGCTGGAGCCGCGCCGCTCAAGGAAAGGGATGCCCATGTGGAAGAATCCGCGGGCTTGCCCCTCACGATAGGCCAGCTCCTCTGGCCGCTCCGCGCGGCGCTCACTGGCCTGCCATTCAGCCCAGGAGCATACGAAGTCGCAGTGGCTCTGGACAGAGCCACAACACTGCAACGCCTGAAGAAGGCGTGCACGTTGTTTCGCGGATAAATCACCAGCTGGCTGCGGGCTGCAGACTGACGTAGAATGCCCGCATGACAAGACCAGCTGACTTAGAGGTGGATATCAAGCCCGGCGATACAAAAGCCGTCATCGAAGGCAAGACTTCGGTGAGTTTCAAGACGTTCGTCTCACTTGTGCTGCAGCGAAAAGTGATGACGCTCTTCAAGAACTGGGGAGATGACCCGGTGGTGGTGAGCAGCGAGCTCCTCACGGGCCTCGCGAGCGCGCCACAGGACTCTCAGGAGAACAGATCTCAGCTTGTACTGGTCACCCTCGGCACAGGAATTCTCACCGGCATCTTCGCGCTCGCGGTGCTGCAATCTATCCTCCTCGCACTGGATATCCGTCTCGAGCAGCGGGAGCTTCTCATCATTGCCGGCAGCCTCTTCAGCCTCGCTGTCCTCGCATCGCTCCTCTCGAAAATGAAGCGTGGAAACCGGAGCGAGAAGCTGGTAGAAACCATGGAGAAGCTCACGACGCTCATCTCGAAGAAGTAGTTCGCTTTGCCTGCATCCGTGGAACTCCTTGAGCATGTGCCCATCGGCCGCAAAACCACCATGCGCATTGGAGGAGAAGCGCGGTACTTCGCCGAGTTGCGAACGAAGGCGGACGTGGAACAAGCATGGCAGAAGGCCATGGAACTCGGCGTACCGCTGGTGATGCTCGGCAGCGGATCCAACACGATTTTCGCGGATGGTACAGTACAGGCGTTGGTTGCGCACATCGCGGCCGAACAGGTGGAAACCAACGGGCAGCTCGTCCGCGCGGAAGCAGGGAAAAACCTGGCCTCACTGATTGCGGAGCTGGCCGCACATGACTTGGATCTTTCCCCGCTCACAGGCATTCCGGGAACATTGGGGGGCGCGATCGCGGGAAATGCAGGACAAGGACCCAGTGGGACATGGATGGATGCGTACGTGGAAACCGTTGAGGCGTACACAGGGAAAGACTGGCAGGTATTCCGTGCAACGGAATGCGGGTTCGCGTACCGGGAAAGCGCCTTCAAAACAATGCGTCCTGCTCCGATAATTTGGAGCGCAGTGCTGCAAGTCCCTTGCCGCCCGAAAGCAGAAATCCTTGCGGACGCCGAGCAGATGCTGAAGAAACGCATGGAATCGCAGCCGCACGTGAGAACCGCCGGTTCGTGCTTCAAGGCCGCCGGAGGAACACCTGCATGGAAACTGATTGATGAGGCCGGCCTCCGCGGCCATCAGTGCGGCGGCGTGCAAGTGAGCGAGAAGCACGCAAACTTCCTGGTGAATACGGGCAACGCGACGTTCGAAGATGCAAAAACAATAGTGGGAGTCATCCGGAGCCGCATTGATCACCCGCTCAGCGTGGAAATGCGGTTCATCGGGAGTGACGGTTCCCCCGTATTTTGATAATGGGCTCGCGCCACAATTGCCCGAGAATCAGTTGGGAAATCCAAAGAGCGAATCTCCCGCCAACAATGGTGCAGGCATTGATCGCGCGGATGTGCGCCGAACGGAAATGCACAGCGCAGTGCAGCATTACGCGCTGCAGCACGAAACGATACGACGCGACAATACCCAAGACAACAATCCCGAACCGTTAGAACGGCAAATCCTCCACGCGCACTTCGGACGCGTACTGCACGGCGGGAACTGCCGACTCGGCTGGAACAGGCTCCGCAGGAGCCTTGGGAGCCTGTGTGCGCTGTGCGCTGCGGGGAACGGGAACGGATGAAATTGCATCGGCAACCGCGGGGTTCGCCGTGCCGAGCAGGGAACACTGGTCGGCAACAATCTCCGTCGTGTAGCGTTTGCTGCCCGCTTGCGTCTCCCAGCTGCGCGTTTGCACGCGGCCGGAAACGTACACACGGGATCCTTTGCGGATGTGCTGCCCAACCTGTTCAGCGAGAGTGCCCCACACCACGACGTTGTGAAACTCCGCACGCTCGCGGTCCTCGCCGCTCGCACGGTCACGCCAGCGATCGTTGGTGGCGACGCCGAGGCTCACGACCTGCTGACCGCTCGTCGTAGTGCGCACTTCGGGATCGCGTGTGACATTCCCCACGATTTCCGCGCGGTTCACGCCTTCGAGCAGCACAGCTGATTCCGGCGAAGGCAGCTGACCATCCTTGGGATCGAGCATGATCATGTCGAGACCGACGATTTTCGTTTTGGACCGTTTCTCTTTGGACTGTTCGTCCTCCCAGGAATCCGTTTGCAGGCGGCCACCGATGAACACCTGGGAACCGGGACGAATGTACTGGCCGGCAATATCCGCCATCGCGCCCCACAGCGTAACCGTGTGGAAACTCTTCGCAACAATACGTTCTCCGCTCTCGGAGCGGAACGCGAACGGCACAGCAAGGTTGAGATCCGTCACACTGGTGCCGCCCGGAGTCTGGCGGAGCTCAATAGGTTGTGTCTGGTAACCGATGATGTGGACACGGTTGTAGGAATACATGCCACGAGGGGGGAAATGGAAGCAGAGGAGGCCTCTTGCGAAGATGCTCCGTATGGCCGGAGCGTGTACGACTGTACACCGGAAGAATCCCGCGGGAGAAGAAGAAGGAATTGCATGGGTGGCAAAGACATGGTCTCGCAAGATGAGGAACGGGCATGCCTCACGCCTATTCGTCAAGCGTGGTCGGCCGCATCGGAACTGGCAAATGAGTACTATAGGGTCCAGTCTCGCGACGCGCAGAACGCAGCATGCACTGGAAAACCCCTCTCCTCCTCGGCACGGGAACCGCGATTGGCATACTGCTCACCGCGGTAACAGGCGCTTCCGCCTTCGATCTCCCGAACTCTCCGCCGAACTCCTTCAGCCAGGTGGAAAGCGCACTCAGCCAGCTGGAAGGTGACGTCAACGATGCGGAGTGCGGCGGGTGGAACTTCCGGAAAACGGCAGATGGGAAAATCGCGAATGTCTCTGGAGTCCCAGGAAGAGACGGCGATCCCTTCGCGCTCATCGAGCTTGGCATGGCACAACGAGATGAGCGGGGCGAATACCTCGACGACGGATTCCAGTTCCCCAACTCCTCCCAGGTATGGGGATGGACCACCGCCTGCCCTCCGGGATTCCCTCCGTACTACCAGGACAGTTCCGCCGCCACGCCGTGCAAGAACGCACGGGAGTGCGAGAAGCTCTGCGCCAGAATCAACCGGTGGCAGTTCCCGCTCTGGGCATGCGTGACGTTCGATGACGAGGGAAACGCGCACACGACCTACCTGCGCAAAGAATGCGAGGAGCACCAGGGCAACAATCCGCGGAACGAACCGGCGCCGCCGGATGGCGCGGATGACTGCGACATTCTCACATTCATCGGATGGTTCTACTGCTGCACGGGACGCCTCGTTACGAAAATGTTCTACGAGCAGTGCACAGAGGGGAATCCCGGCGCGTGCCTCAATCACCCGGATGCCGACCGCAACTGCATACGGTGCGAGGGTGACGGCGCGCACAACGGGGGTGGACGCGACTTCAACGGCGAACGACTGGGGCGCGGGCCCGCACTCTTCAACGAAACAGGATGCCGCGTCGGCAGGGCTCCATCTGCTGCAGCGGACCCGGCACTGGATAAACAGCAGATCAACGGCCGCTGGCAAATCATCCGGCGGCAATACCGCTCGTACTTCCGCAAGTACATCGGCGCATCGTATCAGCGCGATGCCGTGCGGCCGGAAGTCCCGCAGGACAACAACGCGGAAAGCGGCATTCCCGTGCTCTGCTTCGGCCGGTACACGGAATTCGATCCCAAACTCAAGCGCGTGGTGAGCAAAGACAAGCACTGCGTTCTCGACATCCGCGGCAACCCGGGAATATGGATGAACAACATGCAGAGAACACAAAAGGGTAAAGGCTCCACGGGGCTCAGGCTGAACTTGCTCGATCCGCCGCTCCCGAAGAATGCGACGGAGGGGGAAATGACGTACTGGCGGCACGATAAGATCCAGGACCCGGATAGCGAATTCTCCCTGCTGGAAATGACCGAGAAGTACCAGCGGCCCAATGTGCAGCTCACGCACGAGCAAATGCGGTCGAGCGGGGCATTGATCCGCGCATTCGACGAAACGGTCGCCACGGACCCCATTGACCCGGCCCTGTTCAGCAACCTCAAGCGCACGCTCGTCGAGTGGTGGCAGGAGCAACAGACACAGGGCAACACGCTTTTCAGCCCACCATCGCTACGCCTCATTCTGCCGCCAACGTGGTCAATCGACTTGGATCCGCTCCACCCCCTCCTCTCTCCGACTCCGCCGGAAGAAGAGATGGAACAGTGGAAAGCGAATCCCCTCCTGCAACCCATCGAGGTGCAGCTCGAGGTGCGCGAGGACCTCCTGGGCGAAGTCGCGGAGTTTCTGGAGAACTCGCTCCTCATCCAGGTGGAACAGGAAAAAATTCCCGTTGCCGTCCCGCTCGGTTCCTCCACGGAGCTGCGGGCGATGCGGGAAGGCTGGTGCCACTGGTACAAGTACCAGAACCAGGAGCAATCGTGCGAGGATGCCGGCGGCGACTTGGGCAACCTGCTGGAACGGCTGAAACAGTACGCAGAGCGCATTGATGACTACAGGACACTCCGTGCGCAAACGGCAACATACCTCGCGAAGTACCTCGACATGCACAACACGATCAACCGCAACATCGGACGGTGGGTCCTCAACAACGCGCAGATCTTCAGCACGTACCTGCAGCAAACCTCCGCCCTTGCACCGCTCCAGACCGAGTGGAGAAAAGTGCAGCAGGCATACCGAAAATTCCACGATGAAACGAATTTCCTCTGGTGCAGGAACGATCGGTTCACGACACCCATCTACTCGCTTCTTGACCCGTGGATGCCCGGCAGGCCAAGCCTCAGGAACGACAGCTCGCAGTTGCCGACATTCCAAGCCCAGCGCGTCCCCGATCTCGTCTTCGATGTCACGCGGCTCACCATCTCGACGGGATCGGTGAAAATCCCGATTCTGGACCCAATCCAGGTGAGTTACGATGCGGATGGAATCCGCCCTCCGCTGGAGTACAACCCCAACCCCGCTATCCCGAAACTGCCGGAACTGCCACCCATCCCAAGCATTGCGGAAGACGTGGAAGACAGAATCGCAGAGGTGGAAGTCGGGAATGACATTCCCGATCTCATCCGTTCCCCCGCCGACCCAAACATCGATATCAACGGGCTGAAACAAAAGATGCAGGAAATCCGGAAAATCATCGAGAACATGGAGAAGGAATACAGGAAATTCTGGAACACCCTCGAGAGGGTACGGAATGCGAGCGAGCTCGACTGCCCAAAGCCGAACAGCGGACGGTGCGTGCACGTGGAAATGGATCTCATTGAACGGTTCACGCGCATCGGGGCAAGACCGGCGGTGCTCCTCAAGCAGGACTTCCTCTCTATCGGGAAATTCCGCTCCCCGGCATGGGTGGAAGGGTACGACACTTGCCCATACAAAGATTGGTCCTGTTTCCTGCTGAATCCGGAGTACGTAGCGGGGAAACGCGGATGGCACATTGAACATCCGGATGCAAAAGAGCAGGAGAGGTTCACGAATACGCTCCGCGTGGAAATGGTGCAGCAATCACTGCTCAGGAGCATCAACCTCCAGAAAGGAGCTCCTGAGATCCTCCCGTCGTTCGACAACCCGGTCGAACTCCAGATCTACCCTCTCCGCACCGCAGATAGCGGCGGTTCGCCATGAAAATTGCACCACTCTCCACCATCGGCTTCTTGCTGCTTTGCCTTGTTGCATGGCCCGCGCCGCTTGCGGCGCAGGAGGGGGGAGAAGCTGCGTGCAAAACCGCCCTCCAGAAGGAACTTGCCAAAGAACAGCGGCTGTACCGCGCCGTGCTCTTTGGCGAACCGTCGGCAACAGGCGCGACGCTAGGGAAGGTAAAGTTCGACTCCGAGGGAGATCCGTGGATAAAAATCCGCGAAACGGGAGACACGTGGGCATCGGTCTCGGGAAAGGGGGAAGACAGCATCACCAATGCGCAGGCAGCACAGAAATTCGGCATGAGCGTGGAGGCGGCAACATCCGCGGGAATGGGAACAACGCGGGTAGACGACGAGGGGGTGATATTCATCAAGGTCGTCATCCCGGCCCAGGGCATCAACGAGTGGCGCACCGCGCTGACGTACCAGAACGACGAGGATATGGATGAATCAGCGGAAATCCAATGGAAGCGCGGCATCTTCGATACAAAACGCACGCTGACATCGGAACTCGTCCCTTACCTCACGCAGAGCATGCGCGCGCTGCAATGCCGCACCGTCGTCATGTGCGAGGCAGTGGAACAGTCGATCACGGCGGAGGAGGGAACAGTGCTGGAGATAGATGTGCCGGGCTGCCTGCCGGCATCTCGCCCGGCAATTGCCGCATGCCAGCTCGGCGCAGCGGAGCGGCCGAATCCCGAAGAGAGCAACATGCGCACCTACTGCCAGACGATTGCCGACCAGATGCTCGAACGGGAGGCCGATCTTCTGAAACTCGCGGTGGAGTATGACGCCGCTTACCGAACGATTCTGCAGTTCGCAGGAAATTTTGACCTCTTCCTGCAGGAATTTCGGTGGCCGCTCACATTCACGATCCGCAGCGCTGCGGGAATTATCGGGCAACTCAACAGGATCCCCTGTTTCCTTTCCACCTGCGACGCATACCCAAAGAAGGAAGACCTTCGCTGAACCATGAATGCCCGCCACCCGCATGCACCGGCCACTCTCAGGCACCTCCCGGGGGGCATGGCACTCCTTTTTGGTATTGCGGTGATAGGAGCATTCGGCGGCATACAGCACGTGGTGGCCACGGATAGCAACCCAGGCGATACGGAGACGACGTACCCGATCCTTGGATCATGCAGCGGGCGCGAGGAACAGGATCTCTACGAAGTCACGCGATCAATGCTCGGCACGCCGGAAGCGGGACCGGACGTGATCGACATCTGGTCTTCGGGATACCATGCGGTTGTAGGGGGAATTGTGGATGAGTACATGGGCGCCGAGCGCGAGATTGATTGCCTGAGTGAAAGAGTGGAAGACCTGATGCCTGCCGGGCCGCTCATGCTCGAGCTCGCGGGCAAACTCCCCCCATGGGAAGACCCTGCCGAGCTGGCGCAATTGAGCAGTATCGATACGGGAACGGTGCTCCTGGAGTTCCTCCGCACGTACGAGTGCGCCCTCGCGGAGCGGTACTTCTTCCTCTTCGGGGATGTCATCAAGGAACTGCAAGATGTTTTTTCGCGGAATGACGCGGAACTGGGATGGCGCCACGTGATGGAGGAACTCGCGGAGCAAGAGCGGAAAATTCGCGAGGAAATCTCCGTCGCAAGACCTGCGCTCGAGCGCGCGCTGACATTCGCGAGCGGCAAGGACCGCCTCGGCGCCCTGAACATGGAAGCGGAGTGCTTCTACCGATCCACGCTGGATCTGCGCAACGGCCTCGGGGCGGCGGCGGAAGCGGCGGCCTGTTTCCCCCGCGTGCAAGACGTCAAAGATCCCCTGCGCGACATGCGATGAGCGCCAGATACTTCGCCATCGGCTCCTTCGCGGCCTTCCTTGCGCTGGGCCTGCACACGCCGCGCGCCTCCGCGGGACCGTACGAACAGCTGCTGCAGATGACAGAGTACGAACAGCAATTCGAGCAGTCTGAACTTGCGATTCAGCAGTACGTCCCACTCGTCATGCAGGACCGCACCGAACTGGAGATCGAAGAGAGGCACGTGGACCTGGCGCTCACGAACAAGCCGCTCGCCCTCTGCAGCAACCCCCAGGAAACGGAAGGCCAGCAGATGATCATGAGCGAATGCGCGAGGATCGAGCAGCAGATCCGCGAGGTCGCCAAGCGGGAAGCGTGGATCCGGGGGCTCGGGAGAGATCTCCAGCTTATCGCAACGAGCTACGAACCGGATACAGACGGCCATACCGGACGGGACAATGAAATGTCGACCAAGCTCCCCAAAGCAATCTACTGGTGGCAATCGGGAGTGGACAAGATGACGAACCCCGTCGAGCAGGTGCGCGTGCGGATGGAAGAAGCGCCAGATGACATCGACGATAACATCAGCACGATCGGCAGCATTTTGAGCGGCCTTGTAAAAACCGATACCGCGGGAGGAACGGATAAGAAAGACATCAGCGAGCTCGTCGCGGCGATCCACAGGTATCGCAACGGGTACTACGACGTGCGGTACGCGCTCGACGAATCGCGCGATGATTCCTGCAGTGACGATAGCGACGATACGGGCGAACTCTACCTGCTCACGAAACGATGGTGTGACATCGAAGATGAGCTACACGCCATATGGGAGGAACTCCCGGATCTCGATCTTGCCCCCACGGAAATCGCTGTTTTCCCCGTGCAGTCGGTCTCGGCCGGGGAACTGACGGACGTGGTTGTCTGGATGCATGCCGGCGACGTGGGACTGCTGTGGAGGCGCCCCCTGGAACCGGTGTTGCCTGCCATGCTCGACGCGAACACGGAACCAATTCTCGGCGGCACGTACCCGGAGCCGCCGGAGCCGCCTGCGCCAAGACATGGCACGTGTTCCCATGCCTTCGCGCAGCGCGGGTACCTGTGCAGGGCACAACGCCGCGAAACGTGTCCGGTTGACCAGGAGCAAGAACCCAACGAGAACATCCAGCTCATCGGCTGCGATCCGTACGAGTTCGATATCCGCCAGACGGAATCCGGCCCGAACCTCTGCAATACCGGAGGCTGGCGCACCCCTGTTGATCCGGAGGAGATGAAACGGCAGGACACGCCGAACAAAGACCGGCGTCTGAAGGCTGATAACTGCGAAAACTGCATTGTGGATCTGTACTGCGGCGACTGTTCAGGCGGCGAAACGTACGAGAAGAACGACAAAGGCGTGATCGAAGTGTGCGTGAGCCAGGACATTCCCATGGACCCGCGCTACATCATCATTCATGAACTGGTGCATGCTCAGGAGCTCTGCAATCTCCCTCCGAATACGCCGTTCAACCCAGCATCGGCACAGAGTGTCTGCTGTACAGTTGAGTACTACCCATACATCGTCTCGTGCAAAGCCATGGCTGAGGACGGCGTACTCGACACGACGAACTTCACCATCGAAGAGTGTGCCATGATGCTCGCGAATGCGAGTTGCAGTGATTGGGACTACGCCTGCACGGGCGAACCGGATGATCCCGATGCGTATGACCAAAGGTTCCAGGAACTGGTGGAGGCAATCCGCGACGATAATCCCCCGAGCTGCACGGAGGCTGTGCAGGATATCGATCCGCGCGCGCTCTCCATCAAGGAATCCCTCAAAATGAGCTGCCGGCCGGAGTGCGAGATCGAGTACGACAACACAATCGGCAACAACCTCTGCTATATCGGGCAGTGTGTTGAGGAATCACTGGAAGAACACCGGCTGGTGCCGGGCCGCATCCCCTTCGTTACGCAGGACGAGGCATTCCCGTGGGACTCCTGCATACAGGATAATCCCAAGAATGACGCGGTAATGGCAGTTCCGCCGCTCACGCCTACCTTCCTCCCGTCGTACCGCGGTCAGGAACTGGTGCAAAGCCTCGACCTGCTCCTCTGCCAGATCAACGGGCTCCCCAGGCTTTCGCCGCCTGTGCTCTGCGGTTTCCAGCCAAGCCGCCGCCTCTCGTTGCCGCTTACCTCGTTCTACCGCATGGGAGTGAGCTTCACGGAACAGGAATCGGAGAATACGAAGAGAACGAGCGAACTGCAGCAGAGCACCGGGAACATCGGCGCACGCATCGGAACAGAGTTCTATCGCCGGTACATGCACAAGGCAATCCGGGAATTCGCCGCTCTTGTGCGCGCGGCGAACCTCTCGGTTCGCACAATTGGGGAAACCACCTTCCCGCAAGTCACCTGCCCGCGGAACCACACGGGCGGCTGCGAAATTTTCCGATGATCACCCGGCGCTTCGTCCTCATCGGCTTCTCGGCATGCCTCTTCCTGAGCGCAGGCAGCGCGGAAGCGCAGTGCCCCGAAGGGAAGGCCGCGCAGTACCTCGGATTCACCCCCATTTCCTCGCATTACACTGCACGGGTGATCGAGCGAGCAGAAACGGGGATTTCTCTCGCAGAGTCATCCAGCACCTCCACGCTGGATTTCCTCTCCCTCTACTTCGACTGGCTCAACGAAGTCACGCGGTTCATCGCGGAAATCGTGGATACGGATCTCCGCATCACTCAGGAGAACTACAGTCTGCGCGAGCACACACCGTGCCTCTTCCTTGATCTGGCCATCATTGAATCGGAAATGGAAAAAGTGCGGTGCATCCTAAGCAACGAAGCGCTCGACGTCGACTGGGTGAAAGCCGGACAAGTAATGGAGTTGGAGTCTGTCCTGCTCTTTCTCAACGAACGCTACCGCAACCTGATTGCCGGAGCGAATGACCCGTCCTACGTGGACACTGGCTGGCAGGTCCGCAACTCCTTCGACCCAGAGGGAGAAGGCGATCTCGGCGAACCTCCGATGTGTCCGTTCCACAGCAACTATCTCCCCCCAACTGTCCACGGGTACGGCTGTGATACGGAGGTGCTAGGCCAGTACGATGTCACGCCGGTTGAGGAGGAGAATGACGCGCTGCAGGAACTCATTGAGACTCGGAACGAGTTCATCCACGACGTGGAAGACCTGGATGAGCTCATCGTGCAGCTCGACTGGTACACGGGCGAAACGCCGCCGGATCTCCGAAATTTCGGCATGGCACTCGACCGGGAACACGAGGAGGTATCCGGCTGTCTGGAGGAATGGACGACGGTTTCGGAGGGGGAACCCATGAACGCCATCTTCAAGCTCGGTGGAACAAAATGGGAGAAGCGCGGTCCGTTCTCCTTCACGAAGGATGAGCCGCGGTTGATGCGCGAATTCCTGGAGGGACGAACTGCATGGGGCGAGGAACGTCCGCAATCGGATGAGTTCAAAATCCCCGAGGAATTTCCGGAGGGTGACGAGCGCGATGAGGCGCAGCAGCGAGAGGATCAGATGTCCTTCCTGGATATCGCCTTGCGTGACCTTGGACGGCTGTACCTCCGGTGGTGGAACGTTGAGCAGGGCAGGGAGGAATCTTCGATCGTCGCGAAGGCATCGGACCCGCAACTACAGCTCAAAGAACAGTTCCAGAAGCTCCGCGACCAAATGCGCTGGCTCGGCGAGCTCGCGAGCAAGAAGGACGCCGGGAGCCGCGACTTCGGGCGGAAACTGGCCTACTTCCTGCGAACCTCCTGCATGGAGAGACCGTGCAAGAAGCAGCTCAACAACGTGCTCAAGTTCCTCCTCACGGACCAGTGCTTCCCGTTCGTGAATGGATCGTTCGAGCACGCAACAGATGACATAGACATCCTCTGTATCAGAGCGGCGCAAATGGACTAGAGAATCGGAGCAGCAGATCCCATAGGTCTGTTACACTTCTTAAGATGCGGCCCGAGGATTTCGTCCATCTGCACTGCCACTCGACCTACTCGCTGCTCGAGGCACTCCCAAGCCCGGAAGAGGTCGTGCTGCGCGCGAAAGCGCTCGGGCAAACTGCAGTCGGACTGGCCGACAAGGGATACACCTACGGCCTCATTGAATTCTACAAAGCAGCGAAGGCGCAGGGGCTCAAGCCGGTGCTCGGACTGGAAACGTACATCGCTGCACGAACGCGCTTCGACAAAGAAAGCGGCACCGACACCCGACGGTACCCGCTCGTACTGCTTGCGGAAAATCAGGGGGGATACGAGAACCTCCTGGCACTCGCCACGCACGCTGCGCTTGAAGGGATGTACTACAAGCCCCGCGTGGATGCGGAGCTGTTGCAGAAATACGGCAAAGGACTCATTGCCCTCACTGGGCCGATCGGCGGAGCAATCCCGCAGGCCGCACTCGCGGAGGACGGCGAACGCATCCGGTCGCTCGTAGAGCAGTATCGGTCGTTCTTCGGCAAGGACAACCTGTATTTCGAACTCATGGATCTGCCGAACGTCACGGGGCAGGCGGAAGTGAACCAGCAGCTCATCCACTGGGGAAAGGAGCTCGGCGTGCCGTTCGTGGCGACATGCAACGCCCACTACTGCGTGCCTGGGGACGCAGAGGCGCACGACGTGTTGCTCTGCATTCAGAAGAACGCACGGATTGACGATCCGAGCAGATTCTCCATGCGCGACAGCGATTTTTCCATGCGCCCATTCGCGGAAATGGAGCAGGCATTCGCACACGTGCCCGAAGCGCTGGAGAACACACGCATCATCGCGGACCGCTGCTCGGTTGCGTTCGATTTCGGAACGTACCACATCCCACGGTTCCCGGTGCCGGAGGACAAGACAGAAGCCGATCACCTGCGGGAAGTGTGTCTGCAGGGATTCGCGCAACGGTACCCGCAGGCGACAGCCGCGCAGCAGGAACGCCTGGAGTACGAACTCAAGGTGATCGAGCAGCTCGGATTCTCCGGCTACTTCCTCATCGTGTGGGATTTTGTCCGCGAGGCGAAATCACGTGGCATCACCGTCGGCCCGGGCAGAGGTTCCGCTGCAGGATCGATCGTGTCGTACTGCCTGAACATCACGACGCTCGATCCCATCGAACACGAATTGCTCTTCGAGCGGTTCCTCAATCCGGAACGCGTGACGATGCCGGATATCGATATCGACTTCGCGGATAACCGCCGTGATGAGGTGCTCGACTACGTGCGCGGGAAATACGGCAACGACCATGTCGTGCAGATCTGCACGTTCGGAACTCTCGCGGCACGGGCGGCGGTGAAGGACGTCGGACGGGCGTACGGCGTGCCGTTCATGGAGATGAACGCGCTCGCAAAACTCATCTCTGAGCGTCCGGGAACAATGCTGGAAGAGGCACTGCAGACGCAGGAGCTCAAAACGGTGTACGAAAGCAACGAGACCTACCGGAAAATCATCGATGCGGCGCTGAAGCTGGAAGGCAAGGCACGCCACGTTTCCGTACACGCATGCGGCGTGATCATCACGGAAGAACCCACGACGAAGTACACGGCCCTCCAGCGGGCGCCGAAGGACGAGGAGACGATCATCACGCAGTGCGCGGCAAAGCCGCTGGAAGCTCTCGGTCTGCTCAAAATGGACTTCCTGGGACTCATGAACCTCACGGTGATCCAGACGACGCTGGAAATCATCGAACGAACGGCCGGCAAAACCATGGATATCGCCGCGCTGCCCCTCGACGATGAGGAAACGTACCGGCTGCTCCAGCGCGGAGATACGACCGGCGTCTTCCAATTGGAATCCGCAGGCATGCGGCGGTACTTAAAGCAGCTCAAGCCCACAGAATTCAATGATATCGTTGCCATGGTCTCGCTCTACCGGCCGGGCCCGATGGAGTGGATCCCCAGCTACATCAAACGCAAGCATGGGAAGGAGGCTGTGACATTCATCCACAAGGATCTGCAGCCGATCCTCGAACCCACGTACGGCATCGGCATCTACCAGGAACAAATCCTGCAAATTGCGCGGATATTCGCGGGATTTTCGCTTGGGGAAGCAGACATCTTGCGGCGGGCCATCGGGAAGAAAATCAAGGAGGAGCTCGACGCGCAGCGGGAGAAATTCATCAGCGGCGCGACGGGAAAGGGATACGACAAGCAGCTTGCCCAAGAGATCTTCGACGATGTTATTACGCCATTCGCGGGGTACGGATTCAATAAATCACACGCGGCAGGATACGCCCGCGTTGCGTACGAAACCGCGTACCTCAAAGCGCACTACCCTACGGAGTTCATGGCGGCTCTCCTCAGTGCGGATGCGCAGCGGACGGAACGGGTGATGATCGAAATTGAGGAGTGTCGGATCATGGGCATCGAAGTCCTCCCGCCGGACATCAATGAATCCCTGCGTCACTTTACGGCAATTCCACGCCGCACCGACAAGGGCGCCAGAGGGCAAAAGGCAATCCGGTTTGGTCTCACGGCAATCAAGGGTATTGGGGATAGCTCCGTGCTGGAAATCATCCGTGCCAGGGAAGAGGGTGGGAAATTCCGCAGTATCGAGGATTTTGCCCGCCGCATCCCGAACAAGATCCTCAACAAGAAGCTCCTGGAGTCACTGGGCAAATCCGGGGCGCTGGACTCGCTCATCGAGCGGCGGATGGTCGTGGATCACTACGATCTCATCGTCGCATATGGAAAATCCGGGCAGGAGGTGAGCAGTTCGCAAACGGATCTCTTCGCAGGTCTCACCGAGAGCGCCGAAATAGCGGAGATTGAATTCCCGGAAACGCAGCCAGCCACGCATTTGGAGAAACTCAAATGGGAAAAGGAAACGATGGGTCTCTACATCTCCAGCCACCCGCTCGCAGGCTTGCGGAAGTACGTGGGGAAAAAAGCTCACCTTATCGACCAGCTGGGCCCAAAACAGGTGAAGAAGAAGGTGACGCTGGCGGGTATCGTGGAATCGGTAAAGAAGATCACGACGAAGAAGGGCGAAACAATGGGGATCCTCATGCTGGAGGACCCGACAGGCAAGATCGAAGTGACTGTTTTCCCGCGGACATTCGCGGAAATCGCGGAATACGTACAGGATCCCGATGCCGTTCTTGTGATCGGTGGCACGCTCGACGAGCGCGGCGGCCAGCTGCAGGTACGGGCCGACGCGGTGAAGAGAGCATCACTGCAGACGATGATCGAAAAGGCAAAAGCGGAAGGCCTGTATGACGAGGAGGAAGCCAAGCGCGGCGCCGCACGTCTGCAGGAAGCGCCGGCAATTGTGGAAGAGGAAATCGAGCTCCTCGATGAGGAGGGGAACGTCATTGCCGGCGAAACGCTTCGCGTAGGCCAGGAGGGGGAAGGCGAGGATTTCCTTGGGCCAATCGGCCGCTGGATCGTGCAGGGAATGGATATGAAAGAAGCGTTGCAGCAGCTGGGGCTGCTCGGGGTGTCGGGCAGAGAGGAGCCGTCAGTCCCAGCAGAAGAAACAGAGGTTCCACACGAAGAAGAGGGCGGAGAAAACAAGAGGGATTCCTCTGCCGCGAAGATTTCCGTGCACACCATCGATCTGCCGACGCAGGCGCCGAAGAAAATGCTCCTGGATCTCAAGCGTATCCTCGAATCGTTCCCCGGCCGCGAGAAGGTGCAACTCCGGATTGGTGAGCAGCTCATCCCGCTTCCGCTCACCATCAACATGTCGACGATTCTTGAGAAGAAGATTGCTGATCTGCTCGCTTCCTACAACACGAAAACCACCCCCTGAAAATCACAAGAGTTGTACAGTATCCTTGACGTTGAGGTGCACCATGCAGGAGAATGGTAAGTTCCCGCAGTCCATGGTGCGTTCCCCTCTCCAGCGTGGATACCTTCGTCGCCGTCCTCATCGGGGTGTGCGGGGCGATCCTCGTCGCTGAAGGGGGACTGTGGAAACTTTTCCGGCGGAAAACCATCGGCATCTGCTTCTCGGAAAACGGGAGAGATGACTTCGCGAAGTTTTTCACGTTCCCTCGCATTCGCCTGTTCGCCGCGCTGCACACGGTCATGCTCTGCGCGGTAGCGGTGCTTTCCATCAGCTTCCTATGGTGAAAACTCTGCCTCCAGAACGGCGATGCGATGTCTCCTTCCAGGGGAAGGATACAACGGAGGAATTCCAGTTCTGCTTCCACCAGCATGCCATCCGCATGTTGTGGCCCGTAACGAAAACACTCTGCATGACGGGGCTGATCGTGACCGCGGGCTACACCGCATTCTTCTCTGTCGGGGTGAACGATGCCTCCACGCGGAGACTGATGCTGGCAGTGCTGCTGGCACTGTTCTTCCTCACGCAAATGGAGTTCATCACGCGGTTTTACCGGTACTGCCTGTATGTTATCGTCGTAACCGACAGGAAAGTCCACCGCATTAAGAAGACGCTCCTCACGATTGACGACCACGAGAGCGTGGACTTGTGGGCGCTGCAGGATATCAACCGCTGCCAGCACGGTGTGGTGCAGAACATTTTCGGCTATGGAAGCCTGATCATGGAAGCGCAGGAAACCATTCTCCGTGTGCACTTCGTGCCGAAAATCGCGGAAAAGTACCGGGAATTGCTCCGGCTGCGGGAACGGGCGAGAGGAATGCTCACGCAATTCGCTGGAACGAGCGCACGCAGCGAATTCGAGCGAAGGAGGAGATTCACGACAATCGCGCCGGAAGACCGCCAGCCGGAACGGAAGGTCGTATACTGGCAGCATGCGGATTCTCTCGGCTGATGGCGACTGGCTCGAAGTGGCGCTGGAAGTGATACGAAGCGGCGGGGTGGTGGCCCATGCCACGGAGACGTGTTACGGCCTCGCATGCGACATCGGCAACCAACAGGCGGTAGCCAGGCTTTTCCGGGTAAAACGGCGCCCGGAGAACCAGCCAGTGAGCGCGCTCTTCACATCAATCTCCCACGCACAGCGATATGTGGAGTGGCCGCAGCGGGCGGCGGAACTCGCGGGAAAATACCTGCCGGGACCACTGACGCTGGTGCTACCGCTCCTCGGGGCCGAGATGCGCCGGATATTCCCGATGCCAAAGGGCGGCAAGACTATTGGCGTACGCATATCGCCGCATCCGGTGGCTCGCATGCTTGCAGAAGCGTACGGGGAACCGCTCACCACCACTTCGGCGAACATCCACGGGGAACCAAACCCCTACAGCGTAAGTGAAATCCTGCGCCAGTTCGAGATGGTGGGAGAGCAGCCTGATGTGATCGTCGACAGTGGCGTGCTACCGCAGAACCCGCCATCACAAGTGATTGACCTGACGGCAGAAGAAGAGCGGATCCTGCGCCCGGCAGAACGAGAATGAACGTGTGTACGTCTGGGAAGATGCCGCAAATGATGGCAACGGGACCGGGGCGAGGTAGGATAACGCGTGAAAGCAGATTTTGCCTGCTTAAAGCGCATCCTCTCAGGGAAAGGTGAATCCATGAGAGGAAAACCGCGGGTTTACCTCTCACGAAATATGCACTGCCCCCGCTGCAAGCACACCGAAACGTCAGTGATAGATTCCCGCCTGGCGGAAGACGGCCGGGCAATCCGGCGGAGGCGTGAGTGCGGCAAGTGCAGCCACCGATTCACGACGTTCGAGCGGCAGGAACTGAGCGCGCTCATCGTCGTGAAGCGCGATGGTACGCGGGAACCATACAGCCGCTCCAAACTAGAACGCGGCATCTGGCTCGCCTGCACCAAGCGGCCGGTCGCACAGGAGCAAGTAGATAAGATGCTGGGCCGGCTGGAAGAAAAGTGGGCGGCGAATAAGAAGGAGGTAAGCAGCGCGACTGTCGGGCAGGATGTGATGAAGGCGCTCAAGAGTATCGATCAGGTCGCCTATATCCGCTTTGCTTCGGTACACCGGGAATTCAAAGACGTGGAGGAATTCAAGCAGGAACTTGGCAAGCTGTTTGGAAAATAGGAGGATCCCGATTCCCGCGGGACTTCTGGAAGGGAGCGCCTTCCTTCCGTACACTTCTGCATACAATGCTGCGAACTCACACATGCGGCGAACTGCGGTCCGCCCAGACCGGGAAAGAAGCCACCCTCTGCGGATGGGTGCACCGACGCCGCGACCACGGCGGCCTGATCTTCATTGACCTGCGGGATCGGTACGGGTTTACCCAGGTGGTGTTCGACCCCAAGCAGAAGCAGACATTCGCGTTCGCGGAGCGTATTCGCCCGGAATGGGTCATTCAGGTCACGGGGGCAGTCCGCAAGCGCCTGGAGGGCGCTGAGCGCAAGGAGAATCCCACGGGGGAAATCGAGGTGATTGCGGCAACCCTCAATGTGCTCAACGAGGCGCAAACACCTCCGTTCGAGATCGACCAGGAGAAGGATGTGAGCGAAGACCTGCGTCTTACGTACCGCTACCTGGACCTCCGCCGCGAGCGCGTGCGCCGGAATATCGTCCTGCGCCACCAGCTGCTCCAGAGCGTCCGGCGGTTCTTCTACGATCGCGGCTTCGTCGAGGTCGAAACGCCGATCCTCATCAAGGGCACGCCGGAGGGCGCGCGCGAGTACATCGTGCCAAGCAGGCTCTACCACGGGGAATTCTACGTGCTCCCGCAGTCCCCGCAGCAGCTCAAACAGCTCTCCATGGTCGGCGGTCTCGACCGCTACATGCAGATCGCCCGCTGCTTTCGCGATGAGGATCTCCGCGGCGACCGCCAGCCGGAGTTCACGCAGATGGACCTGGAAATGTCGTTCGTGACCGCGGAGGATGTCATGGCGATCAATGAGGAAGCGCTTATTTCGATCACGAAGGAAGTCCGGCCGGATATCCGCATCCAGCAGATTCCCTTCCCGCGGTTCACGTGGGAAGAAGCCATGGGAACCTACGGCTCAGATAAGCCGGATTTGCGTTTCGGCTTGCCATTCACCGATGTCACGGATCTCGTGCGCGGTTCCGGCTTCGGCATCTTCGCGAAAGCAGTGGAAGCTGGAGGAGTGGTAAAGGCGCTGCGCGTAGAGAACGGCGTTGAGTTCTCCCGCAAGGATATCGATGACCTTACGGAAACCGCGAAGATTTACGGCGCCAAGGGGCTCGCATGGATCAAGTGGGTGGGCGGAAAGACAGAGGGTGTACCGGTAGCCAAACTCGGGGATGGCCTCGTGGAAAAGATCGCCGGAAAAGCCGGCGTGAAGGACGGCGACATCCTCTTCTTCACCGCCGACCAGTTCGAAGCCGCGGCCTTGAGCCTCGGCGCGGTGCGATCCGACATTGCAAAGCGCCGCAAACTGGCCGATCCATCCGTGTTCTCGTTCGCGTGGATCACGGATTTCCCGATGTTCGAGATCGAGAAGGAGTCTGGGGAATTGCAAGCTATGCACCACCCGTTCACGCGGCCGAAGAATGCGGATTTGGAAAGAATGGAAAAGGAACCGCTTGCAGTGAAAGCGGAAGCCTACGATATCGTTCTCAACGGGTACGAAATCGGCGGCGGATCGGTGCGTATCCACGAACGCAGCCTGCAGAAGCGCATATTCGACATTCTCAAGATCACGGATGAGGACGCGGAACGCCGGTTCGGACACATGCTCCGGGCCTTCGAGTTCGGAGCGCCGCCCCACGGGGGAATCGCCTGGGGGCTGGACCGCATGGCAATGCTCTACGCAGGGGAGCCGAATATCCGTGAAGTAATCGCCTTCCCCAAGGATCAGAAGGGCAAGGACCTCATGCTCGGCGCCCCATCGAAAGTGCCGGAGAAACAGTTGAAAGAGCTCGGCATCAAGATTGAGGAGGAATGAAGCAGGATGCCTGAAAAGGCCATTTCTGCTATACTGGAGGGATGGCAATTGGCGATGCCGCCCACAGCGCGCAACCGCACGACGACCCCGCTGCCCCCGTGCAGAAGGAGAGAACCGGAGAAGAATTTCAGAAATTCCTCCGCGAAGGGGAACAGAAGCGGAAGGAGGTTGTGGAAGAACTCCGCGAACACGCGGAGGAAAAACTGCAGGAAGAGACCGAACGCGCCGAACGCGCGCGGCAGGCGATAGGGGAAGAGGAGCTTGGAGAACAGAAACGAAAGGAAGGGGTAAAAAAGTGGCAGCAGGCGACGAAGGAGAACCAAAAGGAGATTGAGGAGATGAAGCGACGGAGGGAATTGGAGATCCAGACGGAGAAAGAACGGGAAAAAAAGAAGGAGGAAGAGGAAAAACAGCACCGCGCGTACATGAAGAACTTGGAATGGGCCGCTGCAATCGAGCGTCTTCGGCAGCGGCGGAAACAGGAAGCGCAGAATGCCAAGCTCTCCCTGATCGCCGAGGCGGAACTCGCCGCGCAGAAGAAAAAGGAGCAAATCCAGCAGGAAGATTTCGCCCGCCGCCGCGAGGCCGAGCGCGCCGGCCGTGACGAGCGGGGCGGGATTGAAGTGGAGGAGCAGCAACAGCTCAAAGAAATTGAGGAGGATATCGCAGAGCGGAAGGCGAAAGTATTCGCCAAGGAACAAACTGAGCTTGCCCAGTTCGAAGCGGAGTGGACCCGCAAGCGTTCGGTGCTGCGCGGCATCACCGATGCAAGCCTCCTGCAACGCACGCGCGATGAACTGGACCGCAACGAGGCATTGGCACGCGCGAAGCTGCGGCACAAGTTCCAAGAGCAAGTAACGGCTCTCGAGGTGGAAAGAACCCACCGCATCGATGAGGTACGCACCAAAGCCAAACGCGAACGAGGGGAATCCGCATCGGAAGAAAGGGACACGAAAATCCAGAGTTCGCATGCCGCCGCGCAGGAGCGCCTAGCGACGGATATCGAGTACCAGCGGAAATTGCGCGAAGCGAACAAGCTGGAGGAAGAAATCCTCTCGATGAACCTGCAGGAAATGGCGGAAAACGCAGAGGAGAGGGCACAGGAAAAGAAGGGCAAAAAATAAGGAAGTTGGAATTTCCCTGGGGACGGGAACGCCGCAAAACCATACAATGGAAACGCGCCCAGGTGGCGGAACTGGTAGACGCACCAGCCTTAGGAGCTGGTACCCGGAAACGGGTGTAGAGGTTCGAGTCCTCTCCTGGGCACCACTCTATAGCTGGAGAGAGGTACGTATTATTTCTTTGCTTCTGGCTGGGCAAGAAGCTTGCCCAAGGCATCGATGAGCTGCACGGGATTCGTCACCTCCCCTGTTTCAGCATTGACGCCGAGAGCATTCACGTCGGCTCCGGCTGCCTTGAACGCCTGCAGGAGTTTCTCGATGTTCGCCTCTTCCTTGAAGGTGATCTTCAGATCAAGGCCGTTCTCCGCAGCGACAGTGATCGCGGAGAGGACTGTCTTAAGGTCGCCTTCGGCAAGAACAGCACGGGCACGGGCAAGCAGGTCTCCCAGACGAACCCGATCTGCCTCCACGAGCCTCACTGCTTCATCAATAGCATTAAGATCGCGCTCAACCTGTGCAAACTTCGTACGGGCCTCGGTAAGGCTCTGCTCTAGCCTTACTACTTCCGCGCGTGCGGTATCCACCTCGGCTTTCGCCGCATCAAGATCGGTTTGCACTGGGGCTGGCTGTTTTTCTTGTAAAGTTTTTAGCTTGCTCTCCGCTGTCGTGAGCTTGCCACGGGCAGTCGCTAGGCCTGTCTCCACGCCGTTCATGCTTGCGCGGAGTGTATCGCGCTCTGCAATTTTCTTTTCTTTAAGCTGCGTAGCAGTCGTGGCTTCTGGCGTCGCGCGCAGGAGCCCGCGAACGTGCTCGCGAGGATTGCCGATCTCCGCCGGCTGGGTTTCCGCGCCCTGCCGCCCGGACTCAGTGGTGGTGCCTGCCGCCTTATCGAACTCTCCCTTAAGATAATTGAAGTACTTCTTGAGGGCCGCGAAGATGAGCGCGATCGCTTTGATCACGTCGCCGACGGAAACCTTCTCCTTGCTGAACATCTGCATTGCCTCATCGATGGAATTGGAAAGCTCTTCTTCCGGCGTGAGTTGCTTCTTGAGAGTCTCGATTCTCTGCTGCTGCGCTTGAGCTTCGGCAAGCTTGGCCGGTTGCTCCGCTTCCACGACGGCAATCCGTTCGCCGAGCTTCGCCGCGGCATCGTCCTCGGGGATTTCCTCCTCCGTGAGGAGCGCCTGATCCGCCTCTTCCAGATCGTCGGCCGCCTTGCCGGCCGCAAGCTCCGCCTGGATCCGCTTGAGGCTTTCGAGCCGCTCCCTAAGCTGTCGTGCGTCATCCTGCGCCCGCGCGAGCGCCTCGCGCGCGGCCTTGAGTTGCTCGCCGGCGCTGAGAGGTTCAACCTCAGCGGGAGGAAGTGTTTCGCGCGGTGCTGGCTTGGGTGTATCGGCCATGGCGAAAGGGGTTAGGACTGGGATATGGCGGATTCGATCTGAGAGAGGCTGCTTCCAAGTTCACGGTTGCGGTCTTCGCGCTGGATGGAGTCGCCGAATGCCTGCACCTCGCGTTCCTTGCCACGGATGTAGTCGCGGTACTGGCGGTTGTATTCCTTGAGCGCAACGGTGTACCGCTCCGCGCGCGCCGCGTAATCCTCGTCGGATTCGCCCTTGTGCTGGGCGAGCATCGCTTCCGCCTCCTGATCGGAGAGATCGGGGATGCGGGCAAGATCGGGATCAATACCCCCCATGATCCGGCGGTACACATCGGTGCCGTCCGGGATAATGGGAACAGCCGGAGATTGCGAGGAGGAAGCTGGCACCAAAATCGTGGGGAGGCTTACGAGGCTGCGCCCTCAGGAGTCGGCGTTTCTTCCGTGACACGGAAGCCGTCACCAGCTGCAGCGGCGGGCTGCTCTTCGAAGTCCGCAACGAAATCTTCCGTTGCCTGCGATCCAAAGTATCCTTTCCCGCGGTCGTACCGGCCAATATCCACGGTGAAGGAAGTTCGTGCAGTCTGCTCCGGGTACATCATGCGGGCGCTGGCGAGGCCAATCAGTTTCTGAATTTCCTCGGCCTTATTGCCGACAATGAGCATCCTGCCATCCTCCTGTACGGAAACCTTCACGTTGTCGTACTTAAGCTCCGCGGCGCGCCGCTCAATCCTCGAAGCCCACTCTCCAAGAACATCGGGGCCTTTTTCCTTCGCGGCCGGGGCAGCTTCAGCAACTGCCGGTGCCGGTTGCTCAACATCTCCTTTGGCTCTCGGCTCAGCAGACGCAGGCTGCTCCACAGAAACCTCCTGCGATGCTTCACTCGCTTGTTTCACCGCCGCCTCAAAATCCGGCCCTCTGGGATTCGGCTCAGAAGCAGCTTCCGGCGCGGGCTGCTCCGACGCCGGTTGATATGCGCGCGCCTGGCGAATAGCTGCCTCAAACTCCGGACCTCGCGGGTTCGGCTCTTCTGCAGGAGTCTCCGTAGCTGGCTCTGCAGGCTCCTCAGGTGTTTCCTCGGCAGGCTTCTCTGAGGCTGGTTGCTCCGCGGCCTCGCCGTCATCCTTCACAACAGCATTCCCTTCCTCATCAATCAACATGAAACGGGGAACACCGGGGACATCGGTGTGCGCGAGCAGGCGGAACTTCTTGCCATCCGGACCGCTAATTTCGATGCCGCCGCTTCCCATAAGTGATCCGAGAGCGCGTTCCACATCCACAACTGCCTGCTGGCCATCGAACTGCTCACGGACATCGCCAAGGACATCATGCATTGCCCGCAGGTCTTCGACGGTTACAGGCTGCCCCTGCCCCACTTTGTCCTCAATGGTATTAACTGCCTGCCGGGCCCGGTCTATAAGGGCTTGCACTTTGGGAGACGCTTCTATCACAGCCTCCTCAGCTGGTTCTGTTGCCCCCTCAGGGGTTTCCTCGGCGGGCTTCTCTGAGGCTGGTTCCGGCTGGTCTGCCGGGGCGGCCTCTGCTGCTGTTGATTCGGTTTCCGTTGTCGCCTCTGTCGGCTGGTCTGGCGCGGAAGCCTGCGCATCGTGGATGGTTTGATCGTTGCGCTCAACCGCGCTCACTTCCCCATCCGCCCCGAATTCCACCGTGCCAAGCGGCGCGCCACTTGACGCGTGCGTCACCTCAACGGAACGGCGCCCTTCGCCGAAGGCGAAGGTGACCTGATCGCGCGGGATGTCTGTAATCTGCAAATCCTGGTAGGCAAGATCCTGCAGCGTCTCATCGGATACCGATGCATCAACAACGGACTCCACAGTCTCTTTCGGGGATTCCGCTGCACTTGCATCGAAATCTGCGCCGCCACCGGAATCACCGCCGAATTCACCCTCTCCCGCCTCTTCCTTCGGGCCATGTACGGTGTGTTCGTGACCGCCCTCCGGCTTGGCTGAAAGCCATTCCGCATTCTTGGTATCCAGGGTGTACGAGCCGTTCCCGGCGTCGGAGTCCGCATCGTGCTCCGTGAGGAACTCCTTCACCCACGTGGGTGTTTCCTCGGTGAGATCACTCACGACGACCTGTGTTTCGCCATTATCAATCACGATCTTCACCTCTCCATGGATGAGACCTTCCAGCTTCTTCTCTACCTCGCCAAGCTTCGCAATGGTGAAATCGATGCTCTGTTCCATGCGCTCTGCGGACTTCACCTTCTCCTCGAGCTGCTTGTTCTCGGCCACCAGCGTTTCACGGCGGGAAAGATGCTCTTCGATCGTCGTCTGGAGCGCCTGTGCCTGCTTCTTGAGTCCTTCGAGGGTCGTCTTAAGGGTTGTGACGTCCTCGCCCTTCTGCCGCGCATCAATGATTTGTCCCTCGAGGGCGCCGATCTTGTCGTCAATCGGCTTTTTCTCGGTCTGAAGGCGGTCGACTTCGGCATCAATCTTGCCAATCTCCGTTGTATTCGCATCAATCTTCTCCGTTGCCTCCTGCTTGATTTCCGGCAGAGCTTGGGCGCGCTGTTCAAGGGTCTTGGCTCCTCTGGCTTCCAGATCCGCCTGCACATCCTTATTGCCGGCAGGCGCCTCGGTCCCCTGTGCGGCAGCAGAACCATCCTTCTCTTTCTTCTCCTCCGCCTTGTCCATAAGCGTGCCGTCAAGGGCCCGCTTGATCATCTCCACGATCGCAGAGAGGATCTTCGCGATTGCGGCCAGGCTCTCTCCTGCGGTCTTCGCCTTCTCCAGATCGCGCAGCCCCGCGTTCATCTGCTCGGTGAGTTTGGCGGAATGCGTACCCTTGTCTTGCTGCTCAGTGGCCTCGGTATTTGTTTCTTGCTCTTCATCACTATCGCCCTCTGTTGGCGTCTCCTGCGCCGTGAGAGTTGCCGTGCCCTCCGGCGCCGGCTTCGGCGCCTCTGCCTGAGCATCCGCATCCCCCTGCGTCTGCTCAACACGAATTGAGCCACCGGGCTCCGCGGTCATCGTAACGGTCTGATCCGGGCCCGGGAGCGCCGCACTGAGTGTCGTCTGCGTTTCCTGGACTGCCGCCGTTTGCGCCTCCCCGTCATCAACAGTATCGATCTTGACCTCCGAGGCAGTTGTCTCGATGGGTGGCGGCGCTTCCGTACTGCCGCCTTCGGGCACCGCCTGCGCGGAGACGTACGAGAGGCGCTGCTCGCCTTCTGGCGAGGTGCCGCCTCTCTGGAATGTGAGATGGGGGAACATGGGAAAGAGGGGGATTATTGGATGAAAAGGGCCTCCATTTTCTGGAGTTCCAGTTCCTCGGTTTGGCGCTCCCGCGTTTCGGCGGAAGCAAGTGCGGCCGCGCGGCTCTTCCTTGTGTGGGTTTTAAGCCCCATGGAAAACTGCGCGAGGAGCTCCCTGTACCGTGTGAATGCCTTGCGGTATCGCTGCTCGCGCTTTGCGCGAGCAGCTGGCTTCTCGGTCTTGTACTTCGTCTTGAGCGTCGGAATCGCTGCAGTGACGAGTTCCGGATCGATCTGGCCCATCAGCGCGTCGTAGAATTGCTGCGCATTAATGGCGCCGTTCGCATCGGTCCGCACCGTGACCGAAATGGTGCTAGATGTATTGGTATTCTTCATGGTTTTTGGTGTCTACAGCAGTATTGTACAACAAACTTAACATTCGCACAAGGGCACGGCATGCGGCCACTGACCGCTACTCGCTCAGTGAATAGTGATTAATGGGTAGTGGCGGACTTGGCCTGCTTCTTCGGCAAAAGCGCTTCAATCTGCTTTGCGAGCACCCCCATCCACCGCACTTCGTCCTTGCCGCCGGCACGGACGATTTCCTCCTCATTCAAGCGGAGGGTGGAACCGCTGATGTGCCACTGCGAGTTTTGGGAAAGAAGTTGCATGATCTCCTTGGCAGTCACGCGGGAGCTTAAGGTGAGCACCACCTCCTTCTTGCCACGCTCGGCTTCCTCCATCTTCACGCGCGTCACGCCGGCACGCCGGCACGCAAACTTAAGGCGGAGCACGGCGAAGAGATTCTGCACCTCTTTCGGAGGCGAGCCGTACTCCTGGTGCAGATCATCCTCGAACTCCGCGAGAATCGCCTCATCCTCGCTCCCGGCAAGCTTCTGGTATACGGAAATCTTCTCCTGCTCGTCGGGAATGTAGTACGAAGGAATGAGCGCGGAAAACGGGAGCAGAATTTCCACGGTAACCTCTTCCTCCGCGGCACCTTCGCCGGACTTCAGCTCTTCCACGGCAGCCTTGAGCATCCGCAGGTAGTGGCTCACGCCGACGGTCTGCATGTTGCCGGATTGCCCGGCGCCGAGGATTTCCCCTGCCCCGCGGATCTCCAGATCGCGCATGGCAACCTGGAAACCGCTCCCGAGCTCGCAGGCTTCCACGATCGCCCGCAGGCGCTTGCGCGCGTCATCCTGCAGTTTCTGCGTGTGATACAGGAAGTACGCGTACGCCTGCACATTGGATCGGCCGACGCGCCCGCGCAGCTGGTAGAGCTGCGCAAGACCAAAGCGTTCTGCCTCGTTCACGATGAGCGTGTTCGCGCGCGGCAGGTCAATGCCGTTCTCGATGATGGTGGAACTCACGAGGACGCTGTACTTGCCCTCTTTGAAGTCCACCACGCGTTCCTCCAAGTCATCCGCCTTAAGCTGCCCATGACCGACAACGAATGTCGCCTCCGGCACGAGATTGCGCAGTTTGTCCGCGAAGGCATCAATCGTCTCCACACGGTTGTGGAGCACATACACCTGACCGCCGCGCTCGATCTCTGTGAGTATCGCCTTACGGATGAGCGCATCGGAGTACTTGCGAACCTCCGTGATGATGGGAAGACGCCCGGGCGGCGGGGTGGTGATCGTGGTGATGTCACGGAGCTTGTGGAGCCCCAGATTCAGCGTCCGCGGGATGGGCGTCGCCGTGAGCGTGAGGATATCCACGTTTGCCCGTAGCTCCTTGAACCGTTCCTTCTGCTTCACGCCAAAGCGCTGTTCCTCATCGATGATCACGAGTCCCAGATTGAAGAAATGCACATCAGGCTGCAGCAGGCGGTGCGTGCCAATGATGATGTCGATCTCGCCCTTGCGGAGCTTCTCGAGCGTGAGTTTCTGCTCCCTCGCCGTGCGGAAACGGCTGAGCATGTCGATGCGAATGGAGAATTCCGCCATGCGTTTGGCGAACGTGCGGAAGTGCTGATCTGCAAGAATGGTGATCGGGGCGATCACCGCAACCTGCTTGCCAGCCTGCACCGCCTTGAACGCCGCGCGCATCGCGACTTCGGTTTTCCCGAATCCCACATCCCCGCAGACAAGACGATCCATGGGATGACCGCTCTCCATATCATGCTTGATGTCTTCGATCGCCTTCACCTGTCCGGGCGTCTCCTGATAGGGAAAAGCTTCCTCGAATTTATGTTGATTCTCGGAGTCGTCCGGGTAGGCGACACCCTTGGATTTGGCGCGCTTCGCGTAGAGCGCGAGAAGCTCCTTCGCCAGTTTCTGCGTTTCCTCCTTCGTCTTCGCCATCACGCGCTTCCATTCTTGCGTGCCGAGGCGCGTGAGCACCGGTTCGTTCCCCTCCTCGTACACGTACTTGCTCAGCTTGTCTGCCTGATCCACTGGCACGAAGAGCTTGTCGCCTTCGGCATACGTGAGTTCCAGATATTCGCGCTCGGTGCCATCCACGGTCTTCTGCGTCATCCCCTCGAAATGCCCTATTCCATGCTCCATATGCACCACATAATCACCGGGGACAAGCGACGTGATGAAATCCAGAGCAAGCTTCTGGATGCTGCGCTGCTTGCCCGCCTTCTTGAGCGAGAAGATCTCCCTGTCTGTAAGGAGCGCGCACCGGAGATCGGGGTTCTGCACAGAGTGGGGCAGGAGTTCTTCCTCCGTCGCAGGGAAGAGCGTCACTGCTCCATCGCGGCGCTCGCCATCGGCCGTGAAGGGAATGCGTTCTTCGTGGAAGATGCCCGAGAGTTCCTCGAGCCGCTTGGTGACGATGACGAGCGACCAACTCTGCTGCAATTTGTCGCGGATGTCGTTAAGGAAATCCGTGAGCGTGTAGAACTTGAGAACCGAGAGGTACCGCAGGTGCACGTGATGCTGCTGTGATTCCGGAAACGCCGTAAAGCGGAGTGTGGTGGTCTGTAGGGGCGGTTCGACGTCGTCGAGATCGTCAAGAACGAGGAGCGCCTTGCTCGGGAGCTGTTCCGCAAGCAGACGGGTGCGCTCATAGGTGACGGGGAAGAGCTCCAGTAATGTGCCGGCGTCCTTCGTCTTAGAAAGATCATCGCGATCAACGGCGACAATGGATTCCACCGTATCGAATGAGAGGGAAATCCTGAACGGGTGCTGCGCCTGAATGGGGAAAATATCGAAGACATCCCCACTCCGACGGTATTCACCCGGATGCAGATAGAGATCCTCCCCATGGTTGTACCCCCGCTCGATGAGCGACTCGATAAACGATGTAAAGACGATTTCCTCGCCTTTACGGAGTGTAAGTTTCCTCTCGAGGAGTTCGCTAAACGCGGGGAACGGCCTCTCCCACGCCTCCCGCACGGCAACGAACACCCTGTTCTCGCCGCTGTGGAACAGCCGGAGGAAATCACCGAGAGCGTCCGGCTCGATTTCGCCGTCCTCATTCTCGACTGGTGAGAGTATAGAGGCGTTCTGCCCGAAGAATGTAAGCCAGTGGCGCACGGCATCCGCCTGTGCCTCCTTCTCGGTCACGAAGAGCGCCGGCGCCGGGTGGAAGGAGAGAATTATGGAAAGCAGGAGCGCCTTCGAGGTCTCGTTCGATGCACCAGATAGCGTCAGGCGGCGGCTCGCCTGAAGAAGTTGCGCCAGATCTCGATGTGTCTCCTTACCGAGAAGGAGAGAAGGGTGCATGACGGTGATGAAATATGCGGGCATCTACTCCTCCTGAATGCGCAGCGGCATGATCAGGTGAAGATAGCGGTCACTGGAAGGAAGCCTAAACAGCGCTGGGTGCATGCTGTCTGTCACACCGATTTCGATCTGGTCCTCCTCCACATGACCCAGGAAGTCTAAGAGGTACAGGGAGCTCAGCGCAATCTTATTCTCTGCGCCGCTCACATCCGCCTCGAGCGTCGTTTCATCCCGTCCGGCCTGCGTCTGCGGGGTGGTGATGTGCACGCCGCGCTTGGAGACAGTGAGGGTAAGGTTATTGTTAATCTCTTTTGCAAAGTAGTGCATGCGCTTCACGACGGTTGTGAGGTTTTTTGTGGAAATGGCAATTTTCGTCTTTGTTTCCTTGGGGATAATCTGCTGGTAATCAGGGAATTTCCCCTCGATTAGGCGGGAGAGGAAACGGGTGTTCCCCACCTGCATTTCAATTTGCTGGCTGCTGAGAGTGACCTTCATTTTCTGGGCGGCCTTCTTTGGCGCATCATCGCTGCGGTCCTCCTTCTCGCCGCGGCGCAGGCTAAGGATTGCCTTCAGTTCATCGAGGACTTTTGTGGGAATGATACATGAAATATCCGCCATCCCCGCCATTTCCGTCTCCACGATATACTCTGAGAGACGGTAGCTGTCTGTTGCAACAAGGATGAGCCGCCCCTTGCTCACGCGCACATACACACCCGAGAGAACAGGGCGCAAGGAGGATTTTGCAGAAGCGAACGTCACTTTATTTAGGGCCTCGAGAAGTGGCGCTGTTTCAAGTGATAAGGAGCTTTCTTTCTCTACGCTAGTGATTGTTGGGAATTCATTCGGCGCCTCTCCAGCGATGAGGGTTTTTGCATGGCTTGATGTGCACTTGAGTTGCGTCCCCTCACTAGTCTCCAGAAGAACATCATTATCTGAGTTGTACTGCGCAAAGTTCAAGATGGCCTTCGCGGGAACCGTAATAGCTCCTTCATTTTCAATAGAGGCCTCAAAGCTCGTCACAATGCTCAGCTCCAGATCTGTTGCGCTGATTGTGCACCGCTTCCCCTCAGCCTGGATGAGGACATTATTAAGAATAGGAAGGGCTTGCTGCCCGCTGATTGCGCGGCTCGCAAGCTGGAGCGCCTGGAGAAATTCGGATGTCTTGCAGGAAAACTTCATAGATATGAAAAAGGATTATCAACCTGAGTGCAGGGAAACATCGTACGGAATCCTCCATCCACCTGCCAGGTTTTTCCTGTCTTTCCCATAATAATAAAAAGAGAGAAAAGTATTTCTATAATTCGTAGTCATAGAGGACTCTTCACAAAGAATAAAAAACCTTCTGCAACCAAAACACAACAAACACCATAAATACATTTTCTCCGCTCAACCAAGCCCATCACCACAACATTGAATACATTCTTAGATGTGTGCATGGTGTGGAAAACTCGTGGGAAACTCCGTGCGATGAGTCTCTACTCCTTAAGTGCTATTTCTTGGCTTATAGAAGGGATAAAAGCATATTCACTGTGCAAAACTCACCACAGAAGCACAAAAATAAACACACGGTTTATCCACAGGTGTGTGTATTTGTGCACCCCTCACAAGCCAGCGCGTGCCCGGAACGCCGCGCGGTCTCCCGGTAGGGGCGGAAGAACGGAATTTGGCGTGAGGTGCAGAACACCAGCGCGCATCCTCGCGAACATGCGGTCGGGGATATCCTCCTCGATGAGCGAGCCGCTGCTCACAAAGGTTCCTGATCCAATCTTCACGCCGGGATTCATCGTGGTTTGGATGCCGATGCGGCAGTCGTCCCCGATGATAGCCCCAAGCTTTGTGAGGTTAGTAGAAATCTTCTCTCCGTCGACAACCGAGGAAACGGTACGTTCATCCAGACGGAGATTGCCGGTAATGCTGCCACCGCCGAAGGAGACATTCCGGCCGATGATGCTGTCTCCGACGTACGACATGTGGGTCCACACGTGGCCGGCCAGAATGCTCCCCTTTACCTCCGATGAGAATCCAATGACACACTGCTCGTGAACGCTCGATTGCCGCACGAGAGCGTTGTTTGCTATAACGCTTCCCTTGCCGATATGGCAGGGGCCGACGATGGTGGCGTTGGGGAGTACTTTCACGCCTTCCTCAATCACCACCGGCCCCGAGATCACGGCGCTCGGGTGGACTGACGCAGAAGGATGAATCCGTTGTTTTGCGATTCCAGAGAGAAATACGGGGAGGAGCGAGAGCAGATGCCACGGATACTTCACGGCGCACCAGATCCCATCGTAGGGAACTGCGCGGTAAGAATGGGCGGGAAAGAGCTTCTGGAGTGCCTGCTCGTAGCCGTCATCGCGCGATTCATCAACGTGCTCCAGCGCTCTGAGCAGGGCAGACGGATCATTGTGCACGTGTGCCACGATGTTCACGAGGTTGCTCGGCTCGTTGCCCGCGCCCGGTTTTTCCACAATTCCTGCAATGCGTTCCTTCTCCAATGTGAGGTACCCGCCCGGGAAATACTGTTGTACCTTCTGCGCCAAGATCGCCCCAGCCGTGCCTTTCTGTTTTGCGGCGGCTGCCAACGCTTTGTACGCCGGGGGGTCTATGACGTCATTCCCCGAGACGATCATGATGGGTTTCCCCTCACATGAGGGCAGGGCGCTCAAGAGCGCCCCCCGCATGCCAAGATCAAGATCCTGCTGCAGGATAAGCGGGAGATCCGGGAAGAGTGACCGCGCCTCCGCAAGATTGTGTGCGCCTCCGACGAGGACAATGTCCGTCATCCCCGCGGCGCGAAGGCGCGAAACCTGGTGCTCGAGGAGTGTCTTCCCGCAGAGGGGGAAGAGCGTCTTCTCGGTAAGCGGCCAGAACCGCCGCGAACGGCCGGCGAGCAGGAGGAGAACCCTCACTCCCGTAGTGTAGCGCCGGAGCGGCTTCCGGCCAGCGGATGGGTGACGAAATCGCCTGCGCGTCCAAGGAGAATGGTGCCCTCCTGCGCGGTGGAGCGCACATCGATGCCGAGCGCTGCGTACCGCTGGGTGATTTCCTCATGCGGATGCCCGAAACTGTTATCCTCCCCAACGGAAATCACCGCAGTATCCGGAGCAACGGCGAGGAGAAATCCCGTGGATGATGAAGTTCTGCTCCCGTGGTGGGGGACTTTGAGGACTCCTGCGCGAAGGTCTGCACCCGTTGCGAGGAGAGCTCTTTCTGCCTGCCTCTCAATGTCTCCTGCAAGGAGCAAGTTCCCATCGGGAGAGAGCACGCGGAATACGACGGAAGAATTGTTCGCAGGATCAGGTTCCGTTCCCGCGGTTCCCTTCGGGGGCCACAGAGTATCGAGCACGACGCCATCCCCTATGTCGATATCTGTTGCTGGATCGGCGAACATCACAGAAATACGCTTCTCTGCCAGGAGATCGAGAAATGCCATATACCGTGCCGATGCGTGGCGGACACCACTGAGAAGCACCTGCTCCACGTCGTATCGCCTAAGGAGTTCCGGCAGCGCCGCGATGTGGTCGCTATCGGGGTGTGTGAGTACGAGCAGATCAATGGTTCTCTGCAGGAATGGCAGAGAGTTACCGAGGTGTTCAAGGAGCGAGAGGTCAGGCCCTCCGTCAATGAGAACGGTTTTCCCCGAAGGGCTTATGAGGAGCAGGGAATCGCCCTGGCCGACGTCGAAGACGTACGCGTGCAAGCGGCCGTCTGGCTGGAGCGAAAGTTCGTGCAGGGCGAGGGCTGATGTGGCAAGCATGGCCACGCAAGCCAGAGCGGAAATGCGCAGGATCATCACCCGCAGTCTACCCACCGCGCAAAAATCGATACGCGGGAAATGCGGCAAGCAGCCGGGAGTTCTCATGAGAGGAAGAACATCCTTCGCTCCCTATTGAAGCCCAGGCGCGCGCCGAACGTGCAGCATCCGGGCAATGCCAACGGTGCCTCCGGCAATGGCGATAGCAAGGAATGCGAAGGTGGCGCCGGATTGCGGCAGGGCTGTCTGCGAAGATACCGGCGCAACAGAGCTGAGTGACGCGGGGAGAACCGCCGGTGGGGCACTGGCATCCTCCACCTCCACCGCATTTTGCCCGCCCTCGTTCGCTATCGGCGCGATAACCGGTGCAACCGCGGGGGTAGCCGGGGCAGCCTGGGTCGGCATAGGCAGATTTCCACTGAGAAGCGCGGACTCAAACACACCGGAGGACACGCGTCCGTAGGCATCCATCGTCTGCACGATGAGGCCGAAGTGCCCCGCAGGAATGCCATTGATTTCCACATGTGTCGCGTTCGGCGGCACAAGATGGGGACTCACGAATGTCTTGCCCGCATCAAAGCTTTGCCCGACGACGAGGAATATCGCCTCTTTCGGAACGGAGGGAGTATCCCACTCGCCAATAATATTGAAGAGCCCATTTCCCATCGGCGTAGCCTGTAATCGCAGGCCGAGGACATTCTGCAGTTCGGATCCTGTCCCCGCGGTTGGCTGCTCTGCCGGCTGCTGGCCAGGGGCTTCTGCCTGCTGGATTCCTGCTTCAGCGATTGGTTCACTCGATGCCTCCTGTGCCTTTCCAGCGGGCTCTTCTCTTATCAGAGCCTCTTCTGCCACGCTGCTCACGGGAACTGGTTGGGCACTGGAACCCTTGAATCCCGTGAAGAACGCGCCTTGGCTTGCGCTATCGATGATGAGTCCTGGCGCCTCTTCGAGGATCGCATCCGTGATGCGGAATTCGTAGACTATTCCCGGCTCCTGGTCCGCCGTAACGACTGTCACGGTGTCCCCGTTCACCTGGAGCGTGTGGATGTCGAGGGCGCCGCCACCCGCCTTTGTAATCGCGAACACTCGGGAGGCGGATTTCGGGCGTACCTGCACGGGGCCCGAAAATGTGATGCGCACTGCGTTGGTTCCAGATGATTCTGCGGAGAGAATCTGGAGCGGTTCTGTGGGCGCGTTCACCGCGGGAGGGGTTGCGGCGGGGACAACTTCCGGCACTTGCGGCTCGGTGGGCGCTGGCGCAGCCGCGGGCATGAGGTGGATCTCTTCCGCGAAGAATTCGCTCTCCTCACCGTTGGTATTCACGGCGAGCACTGCGGCGAACAGGCCGTCCGCGGGCAGGGTATCAGCGAATGCATAGGATGTCTCCGGCCCATCAGTCTGCTCAAAATCGTCATATTCCCCGTTGTTATCCAAAATGGAAACCGCGCTGTAGTACACCCGGTAGTACGCGATATCCGTGTTCTGCGGGGCATCCCAGTGCAGCGTCACAAGGCCATTCTGCCCGGGCTCTGCCCACAAGCCGCTTACGCCGGAGGGCGGCGCAGCCATTGCAGGCAACGCGAGTGCGAACGCGAAGATGCCGGAGACCAGAGTAGAAAACCGCATCAGATGTGTTGGTTTCCGGTCATTGTAGCAGATTTCCCACTGGAAAGCCAATACCTTCCGGGTCGCGGGGAACAGGGGGAAGAACACTTCCAGCCCAGAGCAGCGGCTGTTACGATTGACACATCTCCCACGGACGAATGCGGAAATTCATTATCATTACCAGCATTCATGGCCGAACCCCTGCCATGGAAATGTACGAGCGCATGAAGGGGTGGCATGTGCTCGTCGTTGGGGACAAGAAGAGCAAACCAGTTCTCCCGTCGCCATCCCTCACCTTTCTCTCCGTTGACGATCAAAAGCAACTGGGCTTTTCCTACACAGATCACTGCCCGTTCAATCACTATGCCCGCAAGAATATCGGCTACCTTTTCGCGCTCCGCGAAGGGGCGGAAGTGATATATGACACCGATGATGACAACCCGCCCCTCCCGCATTGGTCTGAGCCACAATGGGCATGCAGTCGGAGCTGCCGCTCTGCGTCGGGATTCGCGAATGTATACCGGCATTTTTCCGATGCGGCAGTGTGGCCGCGCGGATTCCCGCTCGATCATGTACGGGACACTCTCGATATCCAGTCGGGCATGGAGGCACGCATCGGCGTGTGGCAGTCTCTCGCCGCAGAGGATCCCGACGTTGACGCCATTTACCGTCTCCTTTCGCCGGGGATGGTGGAATTCCGCCCGGAACAACCGATATATCTTCCCCGCGGGATATTCTGCTCGTTCAATTCCCAATGCACATTTTGGCATGCGGACACTTTTCCCCTGCTGTATCTGCCTTCGAGTGTGAGTTTCCGTTTCACAGATATTCTCCGGTCGTACATTGCCCAGCGTCTCCTCTGGGAACAGGGAATGCACGTTGGTTTCACAGCTCCGATGGTTGTGCAGTATCGCAACGCGCATAATCTCTGGAAAGATTTCTCCCAGGAAATTGAGTGTTACACCGGGGCGCATCCGGTTGTGAACGCGCTGCGAGCACTTCAGGCAGGTTCAGATCTGCTGACGGAGCTTGCGCATGCGTATGGCGTGCTCGCTGAGATGGGGCGTGTAACATCCGCCGAAATGGAGGCATGTAGAGCATGGACGGCGGACATTCGTGCGATTGCTTGCCACAGACAAACAGGCGGGCATGTGAGGGAAACAGGGCGGCAGGTCAGCGCGCCGTCCGGGCGGCGGCAAGAGCATGCTCCTGTCCATTCTGCCAAAGGCGGGGTTCAACCTTCTCGCAATCGGCATCTACCATGATATGCACGAGCTCGCGGAAAGTGGTCGAGGGCTCCCATTTCAGTTTCCGCTTGGCCTTCGATGGGTCGCCAACCAGCAGGTCGACCTCGGCAGGGCGGTAGAACCGCGGGTCAATCTCCACGTACTCCCGCCAGTCCATGCCGGCCCGGGCAAATGCCGCTTCCAAAAATTCCTGCACACTATGCGTTTCTCCGGTGGCCACAACGTAGTCATCAGGCTCCTCTTGTTGGAGCATTCTCCACATCGCATCGACGTACTCCGGCGTGTATCCCCAGTCCCGTTTCGCCTCGAGATTCCCAAGGTATAGCTTCTTCTGAAGGCCAGCTTTGATCGCCGCAACGGCCCGGGAAATTTTCCGCGTGACGAATGTGTGGCCACGTCGCGGAGACTCATGGTTGAACAGAATCCCATTACACGCGAATAACCCATAGCTTTCGCGGTAATTCACCGTCATCCAGTACCCGTATACCTTGGCGACAGCGTACGGGCTGCGCGGGTGGAAGGGGGTCGTTTCCCGCTGAGGGATTTCTGCGACCTTGCCGAACATTTCGGAGCTCGCGCCGTTGTAGAAACGAATAGGCAGGCCGGAAGAGCGGATGGCTTCCAACAATCGTGTAGTCCCCAATCCCGTGATATTGCCGGTGTACTCGGGCATGTCGAAACTCACGCGGACGTGTGTCTGAGCACCGAGGTGGTACACCTCGTCCGGCTTCACTTCCATGATGAGCCGGGCGAGGAGGACCCCATCACTCAAATCGCCGTAGTGGAGGAAAAGCCTTGCGTACGGTTCATGCGGGTCGACGTACAGATGATCGATACGTTCCGTGTTAATGAGCGAAGACCGCCGAATAATGCCATGCACTTCGTACCCTTTTTCGAGCAGGAGTTCCGCCAGATACGAGCCATCCTGCCCTGTAATGCCCGTGATAAGTGCCCGTTTAGCCATGGTGAACTACGAGGGGGTAAGTGTATAGCACCATCAGTCAAATCGCACCTCATGAAGGTGCGTGCGATTTGCCATGAACCACTCAATTGTTTCGCGGATGCCTTGGCGGAACGGCGTGCTGGCTTCGAACCCGAATGATTCCCGGGCCCGCCGCACATCCAGGCATCGGCGCGGTTGTCCGTTCGGTTTCCCCATATCCCAGAGAATGCGTCCCCGGAAACCGGTTTCCTTCGCGATGAGTTCCGCGAGATCACGGATGGAGATCTCCTGCCCGGTTCCCAAATTCACAGGAGCGGAGTCATCGTAGAGTTCCGTTGCGCGCACGATTCCGTCCGCGGCATCCCTTACGAAAAGGAATTCCCGCGTTGGCGAACCATCCCCCCATAGCGTTACATCGCCGTCACCGCGCTCTTTCGCCTCAGCGAATCTCCGGATGAGCGCGGGGATAACGTGCGACGTGTGGAGATCAAAATTATCCCCGGGCCCGTACAAGTTCACCGGGAGAAGGTAAATCGCATTCAAGCCGTATTCCTGCCGGTAGGCTTGGGCCTGAACGAGGAGGGCCTTCTTCGCGATGCCGTACGGGGCGTTTGTCTCTTCGGGATATCCATTCCACAGATCATCTTCGCGGAATGGCACAGGCGTGTGTTTTGGATACGCACAAATCGTTCCGATGCAAACGAATTTCTTCACGCCGTGTTCGTGCGCACTGTGCATGGTGTGGACACCCATCAGGAGATTGTCCCGGAAGAAGCGGCCGGGGTGGTCCTGATTGGCGCCGATACCTCCGACAACAGCGGCAAGATGAATGACAACGTCGGGCTTTTCAGAGGAGAAAAGGGCATCGACAGCGCGCGCGTCGCGCAGGTCGCACGTGCTGCTGCGGGGAATGACGAGTTCGGTGACCCACGGTCGACTGCGGAGAGCGGAGCACACGAAAGAGCCAAGGAATCCATGTCCGCCGGTGACGAGCACGCGGGCGTTTTCCACAGCAGTTCGGAACTAGTATCGTTCTACTCGGTTCCTCGGGGCAATTCCATTTGAGGACAGTTCAGGCGGGAGGCGCTTCCTGCGATTGTGGCCGGAGGAAATGCGCATGCAACTTGCAAAGCACGCCCAAAACTCCTATGAGAGCTGTCATGCTTACGAGGCCGAATGCCGTCGAAATCTCCCCATGCAGGAATGGCTGGTACGTCCAGAGTGCGGCCGCGAGCAATGCCGAGAAGAGCACCCATCGCAGCAGCATGCCTGCGGGGAGGCTCGCCGGCATCCGGCGCAGACTGAGGGGGAGCAGCAAGATGGCAAGGAAAACATGGACAACAATCGATGTGATTCCAGCCCCCACGAATCCATGATGCGGAATCAGCCAGAGATTCAGCGCGATGGACAACGCTGCGCCCCAGGCCAGCGTTATTACGAGTGGACGCCATGCGTGCCTCGTGAGCAGAACATAGAAACAATACGTGATCACGGCATTGAGAAACACAGGCCCGGCCATGAGTCGCAGCGCCGTGTCGGAGCCGGCGCGCGCAGCCGTTGAGAGGTAGGCTTCGTGCGTGAGGAGCAGCACGAGCGGGCGCGACCAGAGCAGTGAAAAGAGAAATGCCACCGTTCCAATAATGAGTACGGAGAGCAGGGTTTTTCCGAGGAGCGGCGCGGTGTTTTCGCCGCGCGCGTCGAGCGAGCTCAGCGTCGGAAGCGTGGAATTGAGGAGGAATGTCGGGATGATGTACCCCGTTTCCGCCATACGCAGCACGAAACCGTAGTAAGCGTTCTGCAGCTCGAAATCCGGGCGCAGCATAGCAATGAGCGTCACATCGATTTGCCGGTAGAGCGCCGTGCAGAGGAAAGCGGCGCCAAACGGCAATGTGGCCCGGATAAGGCGTCGCATGATCTGCGCATCAACGGCGGGTCGGATAACCATGAGGTTCCGGCTCAGGAGCACAGAGAGGAGAAAGAGCAGGAACGCACCAATCCCGCCGATGAGCAGAAAAACGTAGCACAGCCGGATATCGGTGCTATGCCTCGCACCGGCGAAGATGAACGCGCCGATTCCCGCAGTGGTCAAGATGCGCTGTGCGACTTCCGCGATAAAGACGTAGTGCATGGTGTATGTCACCTGAAACACTGTGCGCAGGAGGCCGGCGAGCAGCGTGAAGAATGGAACAAAAGCCGCGATGGTAACGGCCATCGGCAGTGTGGTTCCCCGCCATGCGGGGAGCAACCATACAAAGAGCAGCGCGGTACCCAGCGAGATCGCGAGGATGCCGATCCGCAGAACAACGATATTGCCGAGCACCTTTTCGGGTTGCGGAGACCGGCTCACTTCGCGGACGGCAACCGCGTACAAGCCGAAATCCGCGAGGATGCCAAAGAGCTGCAGGAAACCGAAAGCGGAATTGTATGTCCCCGCAAGCTCTTTCGAGAGTCCCACTGCCACAAATTTCACTGTGAGGATGCTTAAGGCAGCCATCACGATCTGGCTTCCGACTTGCCAGAGGGTGGACATGGCGATCTGTTTTGTTGGCACGGCGTCATGGTAGCGGAATACCGAGAAAACAGCCCCCTCCTGCGCGATGATCGAATGATAAGTCCGAAAATGCGCAGGAAGGGGGTTCGTTCATTGCAGTTACGGAGAACTGCAATGCGCGGGCATGCTAGGACCCTCGGCGAGAACGTCAAGGAGAATTGGCGCCCTTTCTCCGTGGACAACCGTGGGATGCCGACGTAGGCTGTGCGTAACAACAGATGCCGCTTCCCTTCCAGCATCTCATCTCCACGAAGCAGCTCTCGAGAGCCGACGCGGAGGCAATTTTGGCGCAGGCAAAGGAAATGGACGCCGTTCTCGGGAAGAAAAAGCCGGACGAGCGTCTGCACGGAAAGGTTCTCGCTGCGCTCTTCTACGAGCCGAGCACCCGCACGCGGCTCAGTTTCGAAACGGCGATGCTTCGGCTTGGGGGGCAGGTGATCACAGCGGACGGATTTCAGTTCAGCTCCCTCTACAAGGGGGAATCCATCGAAGACACCATCATGATGGTGAGCCAGTACGCCGATATCATCGCCATGCGGCATCCTGAACAAGGAAGTGCGGATAAGGCGGCTTCTGTGAGCAAGGTGCCGTTCATCAACGCCGGTGACGGCCCCGGCCAGCACCCGACGCAGGCACTCCTGGATCTCTACACCATTCAGAAAGAACGGGGGCGAATCGAAGGCGTAAAGATCGCCATGGTGGGGGACCTGAAATTCGGCCGCACAGTGCACTCCCTCACGTTCCTCCTCGGCCTCTTCCGGGATGTCCGTTTCGTGTACGTCGCCCCGAAGGAACTGCCGATCCCGGAGAAGGTGAGCAGCTTCCTCAAGGAGAAGAATCTCCCGTTCGAGGAAACCACAGATTTCTCCGCGGCACTCGACTGCGATGTCGCGTACATGACGCGCATCCAGCAGGAGCGTTTCACGGACCGTTCGGAGTACGAACGCCTCAAGCACGTGTACGTGCTGCGTGCCGACCAGATCCGTGGGAAAGGCGTGACGATCATGCATCCCCTGCCGCGCGTCGGGGAGATATCCGAAGATGTCGATGCATTGCCGAACGCGGCATACTTCCGCCAGGCGCGTAACGGCGTGCCGATCCGCATGGCGCTCCTCGCGATGCTCCTCGGGCAAGCGTGACGATCCTCCATCTCGTGCTCTTCGGGCTCCTGATCTTCCTCGGGAGCGTATTTGCCACGATCGCCGGCGGGGGGCTCGGCATCATTGTCATCATTCTGCTCACGTTCGTCACGGACATTCGTTCCAGCGTGGTGGTCATGGCACTCGTGGGGTTCCTCATTCAGCCGGCAAAGGTGCTGCATTTTCGCCAGTGGACTGTGTGGCGGATAACCGGTTGGTACGTGCTGACAGGTATCCCCGCAAGCTTTGCTGGCGGATTGTTTCTCTATTCCCTACCCGTTAGGGTCATTGAAATTCTCCTTGCCCTTCTTTGTTTGCTCTTCGTCGGTTTCCGCGCATGGAAACCGTCATTTCGCCTCCGCCCTTCACGTGGTTTGCTGCTTGGGATGGGAGCCATCAACGGCATTCAGGGCGGGGCGGTGGGCGAGGCGGCGCTGCTGCGTTCGCCGTTCCTCCTGTCGCTCGGGCTCACGAAAGAGCAGTTCATCGGCACGTCGTCCATGATTGCGCTCGGCATGAATATTTCCAGAGTGGCGGCGTACGTGCCGAATATTCGATGGGATACCATGACGCTCGCGGTGCTCGGTGTTTCGCTTTTGCCGATTTTTGCGGGAGTGACAACGGGAAAACGGCTCCTTCGCTCCGTGAGCCCCAAGATGTTTGAGCGCATGTTGCTCTGCGTCATTGCCCTCGGCGCGTGTAAACTTCTCCTCGTACCATCATGACCGTGCGTCTCCCTGCCCTCATCGACTGCCACGTGCACTTCCGCGAGCCGGGATACGAGCACAAGGCGGATATGCGCAGCGAGGCTGCCGCCGCCGTTGCCGGAGGCGTGCAGGCGGTGTGCGAGATGCCGAATACCAATCCCCCCACCACGACGTTCGCGGCGTTCCGTGACAAGGCGCGCCGTGCTGAGAGGATCCCGGATCTCGATATCCGGTTTTTCTTCGGCATCACGCGAATGGAGCATTTGGATGAGCTCCGCTCACTCTGGGCGGATGTCCTTCTCCGTCGCCGTTGCTGCGGCGTGAAGGTCTTCTTCGATCACTCCACGGGGAATCAGGGGGCGGACGCGGAGGTGATCGTGGAGACATTCCGTGCGTGTGCGGCGCTCGGCATTCCGGTGGTGGGCCACTGCGAAGACGCGCAGGTGAATGCCGCCGCGGCGAAGGCAGTTACCGACGTATCCGGCATTGCCGCACATTCCCTCATGCGTCCTCCGGAATCCGAAGCGCGCGCGATTGGACACGCCATCAGCCTCGTGAGGAAACACGGAACGCAGTTCCACATCGCACATCTTTCGACGGAGCGGGGCGTGGCACTCGTTGCGCAGGCGAAGGAAGAAGAACTCCCGGTGACGTGCGAGGCTGCCCCACACCACCTCTTCCTCACCACCGAGGATTACGCAGCACTCGGCACGCTCGCGAAGATGAATCCGCCGCTGCGAACGCCGGAGCACCGGCAGGCGCTCTGGCGAGGGATCGCCGATGGCACCATCGATTGCATCGCAACCGATCACGCACCGCACACGCTGGAGGAAAAACGCGCAGGCGATCCGCTCAAGGCACCGAGCGGCGTCCCCGGGGTGGAGACATTACTGCCGCTCCTCTTCAGCGTTGCCGCGGGCAGGTGGCCGCATCCCACTTCCCATTTTTCGCCGCCTCGGTTTGCCGCTACCGATATCACGCGTCTGTGTTTCGTGAATCCGAATGCAATTTTCCGCCTCGGGATTCCCGAGGAGAAATGGGTGGAAATCGATCCGGACGCGGCGAGAATCATCCGCGGCAGCGAACTCCATTCCAAATGCGGTTGGACCCCCTACGAAGGATGGACCGTACAGGGGGCGATCAAATCTGCCTGAGCACCTCTTCGATTCCTTCGAGGATAACATCCGCGCGCATGGCGGCGCCCTCCGGCGTGACGGAATTCGGGATAATCCAGCAGGGCATTCCTGCCGCGTGTGCGGCACCTACGTCGAATTCCTGGTCACCGATGTATATGCAATCCTGCGGAGAGACCCGCAAGCGTTTCGCTGCGAGCAGAAGCAAATCCGGCTCGGGTTTGCCACGATCGTCCGGAACATCGTCGCAGGAAATAACGCATTCCACGCTGCCCGCGATACCCAGAGCCCTGTCGAGCGCGTCGGTGTAGATGCGATGCGATCCTGTAACAATCGCCGTCCGCGTCTTTCCGCGGAGGTCTTTCAGCACCTGCTGTGCGTGGGGCAGCCACACGGCTTCCGATTCCAGCAGCGCGACGTACTGCTTGTCACGTTTCTCCCGGAATGCCCGCTCAATTTCCGGCCTCCGTTCTTCGCGTAGGATATCCATGAGCGGGGCGCCCTTCGTATATACGCGATCTAGAAATTCCGCTTCCGGCATTACCATGCCGAAGTCGCGGAATGTTTGCAGATACGCCTTTGTCCAGAGTCCAATCGTGTCGACGAGCGTGCCGTCGAGATCGAAGAGAATCGCAGAGGGCGGCATCGGCGGCACGTTACACTTCCATCACAATCGGGATCACCATCGGCTCCCGGTCGAGCTTGCGGTCGAAGTACCGGTAGAGCGCGCCGGTTACGGACCGCTTGAGCGCCTTGCGGTCGTTCTCGCCGCGGTCGAGCGCCTCCTGGTATGCCTTCTTCGCTGCCTGCACGACTTCCGCAGTGATGGTCTGCTGCTCAGAGCCGTAGATGAGACCGCGGGTAAGGACATCCGGGTCTCCCACGAGTCTCTTGCTGTCGCTGTATGCGCGGAAAACAACGATGATCACGCCGTTCTTGCTCATAACCTTGCGGTCGTCCATCACGCGCCGGCCCTCGCCTGCACTCCCCTTGCCGTCGATGATCACGTCGTTGAACGTGAGTTTCTGCTTGCTCTTCCGGGCAGAATCTTGGTGATCAATTTCCAGAATTTCGCCGTTATTCAGCATGTGGATGCGGTTTTCGCTATAGCCCATCATTCGTGCGAGCTCGGCGTGTGCCGCGCGCATGTGCGGTTCGCCGTGTTCCGGAATGATGTGTGCAGGTTTGAGCAGACGGTGCATGAGCAGGATGTCTTCCTGGTGGCCGTGCCCGGTGGTGTGGAGCGCGAGCTCCTGGTTCGTCTTCACCTTTGCGCCCTTCAGGTGGAGGTTATTGATCACTTTCGCTACCGCGCGCTCATTCCCGATGATGGGATTGGAACTCAGGATGATCGTGTCGCCTTCCTTTACCGAAATCAGACGGTGCGTGCCGAGCCCGATGCGGGCGAGCCCCGCCATCTCTTCTCCCTGGCTGCCTGTGGTGATGATAAGCACCTCGCGATCGGGGAGCTTATCCATGCCCGGGGAAACCTTGCGGATCATGCCGCGGGGCGCACGCAGGTACCCGAGCTGCTGCGCGATCTCGATGTTCGTCTCCATGCTCCTGCCGGAGATGAAGACTTTCCTATTGAACGTTTTCGCATGATCAATGACCTGCTGGATGCGGTTCAGCAGTGAGCTGAACGTGGAAATGATAATGCGCCCTTTCGCGTCGCGGATGAGGTTATGCAGGGTTTCGCCGATCTCACGTTCACTCACGGAGAAGCCGGGTTTTGTGGCATTCGTGGAGTCCGCGATGACCGCAAGCACGCCTTTCTCCCCGAGTTCTGCAAGCCGCTGGAAGTCCGCGGGGTGCTCATTCTGGGGCGTGAGGTCAAACTTAAAGTCGCCCGTATGCACGATTGTGCCGTACGGCGTGTGCATGGCGATCGCCGCGGAATCCGGAATACTGTGTGTCACCTTTAGGTATTCCACATCCACTTTGCCAAGGCGCAGACGCTCGCGAAACTGCACGGTGTGCAATCGAGCCTTGCTCGTAAGGCCTTCCTCGTCGAGGCGCTTGCGTATGAAGGCCATGGTGAGCTTGGTGCCGTAGCATGGCGGGAAATGGAGTTCGGGCAGCAAGTGCTGCACGCCGCCGATATGGTCCAAGTGCGCATGAGTGAAGAGCACCGCCTTAATACGGTTCTCCCGCCCCCTGAGGCTTGTGATATCCGGTATCAGATAGTCGATACCGAGCATATCTTCATCCGGGAATTGGAGTCCCAGATCAATCAGGTAAATGTCGCCATCCACTTCGATGCCGAAGCAGTTACGACCGACCTGTTCAAAACCCCCGAGGGAGTACATGCGCAAACTCCCGTTGCGTTTCCTCTGCTGAGGCTGTTGCTGCGGGCGTTCGTTGCGAGCTGCCTGCTCGCGAGGTTGTTGCTGTGGTTTCTGGGGAACTGGGGGCACGGGTGCACGACCTTTCTCCTTCAACCATTCTCCGACCGATTTCATTGAATCGTTATTGGAATGAATTAGGACGCCGGAATGATTCCGGCTGTCACCAGCGTAGTCCATTGTGTGGGAGAAAGCAAGTTAATGTTTGTTATCATGCCGAGTTCTTGGCTTAGATACAATAAATTTTTGTTTAGGAAATTTGAAAAATATTCAGAAGGCAAACAGGGTTTCTTGCCAGCCCCCGTCCCAGGGCCAAGAAATTGCCAACGGCAAGCGGAGGATGTAGCCTACCGGGCTGTATGGATGCCCAGATCCAAACGGGGCAGACCAAGGCGCGGGATGAAACCACGCTCGTGGCGAAAGCCTTAAAAACCGAGCAGGGCGAGCAAGCCGTCGTGCTCTTGCAAGTGGAATCCCCCTCGGGCAGCAGGAATTTTCAGAAAGAGTTTCTCGATGTGGTAGCGACGGCGCTTCTGGAGGCCGAAGGTGGAGTGGAGGAACGCCTTGATAGCGCGCTGAAAGAACTCAATGGGCTTATCAAGGGCATGCTGCTTTCGAAGACGATCAACGACATTCATGCCATCCTCGCGGTTGTTGGCGGGGACGGTGTTCTTCATGTTTCCCACGCTGGCAGGGCAGAGGCGTATGTCGTGCGCGGCGGAGCGGCGACGCAGATCACAGAGTACACAAAAGGTAAGCCATCACCGGCGTTCGTGCATATTGCGAGCGGGCAGCTGGAAGGCCGTGACACAGTGGTTCTCAGCACGCAGCGCCTGCTCCGCGCTCTCACGCCGGCCCAGCTTGCACAGCTTGCCGCGAAGCCCGATAGCCTCCTGCCGGATGTGAAGAGCGCCCTCGAGTCGGAGCAGGAGCAGGCGGCACTCGCCATGGTGCAGCTTGGCGCAGAAAAGCAGCAGAAGAGCATTGAGAGCGTTGCGCCTGCGCCGCGTTCGCGTCTGCGCGACCGGCGTGCCAGCAAGGGCGGTGGCGCAGCGGTCGCAGCGGCTGCCGGCGTGCTTACACGGGGGTGGGGCTCTCTCGTGCAACTCCTCCGTGGGAGGAAGGCGCAGCAGTTTGCCGGCAATGCACGGAGCTTCCTCGCGTCATTCCGCAAAGATCTCAAGGATCCCTCGCGCAAGCGCCGCGCGCACTTCCTCCTCATTGCGGGGGTTCTCGCGCTTATCGTCGTGATCTGGGCGGTCGCGCATCTGACGCTCTTCAGCCAGCGCAGCCAGACAAAGGCAGAGCTCAAAGCGCTCGTGGAGGAAATCGAGGCCGATCTCCAGACGGCGGAGAACCGCCGCCTCACCGGCGAAATGGATGCCGCGAATGCCATCCTCAAGCGCGCGGAAGACCGTGCCAAGCAGGTTATTGACAGCGAGAGCGGATACTACAGGGACGAGGCCATGGAGATCTTCGCCCGCATCCAGTCCAAGCGCGAGGAAATCAACAACATCATCCGGCTCTCCCCTCGTGTCGTGGCGAACCTTGCAGCACGGAATCCTGATGTGAAAGCCATGGGGCTCATTGGCCGGGATGACGAAGAATTCCTCGTCTACGACCGGCAGAACATTTTCCGTGTCCTGCACAATAACATTGAGGATCCGTCCCGCGTTTCCGGCGAGGAGCTCATTCTGGACGCGGCGGACTTCCCGCGGTACCAGACCACGCTCTTCCAGACGACGGGCAACCGGCTCATCGAGGTGATTTCGGAACAGCCGACATCCATGAAAACGGATGACCCGGCGGGCTGGATCAGCGGGAAGGACATGAAAACATATCTGCGGTACCTCTACGTTCTCTCCCCGGAGAATAACCAAATCTACAAGTATGAGCGCCTGAGCAATCGTTACGGGCCGCCGAGCCAGTACAACGTGAACGGTGATCTCTCCGGGGCCATCGACATGGCGATCGATGGCAGCGTGTACGTTCTCAAGGAAGGCGGGACAGTCGTGAAGCTTCTCCGCGGCGAGGTGCAACCCTACGCGATTCGCCATGCCCCCGATGGCGTGCTCAAGAACGCCACGAAGATCTTCAAGGTGCCGGAGGGGAATACGTACTTCCTCGATCCAGTGCGGTCACGCGTAGTCATCGTGACGGATGGCGGGGCTTCCGGGGATGCCGCGTACGTGAAGCAGTATGTGCTGGAGAGCGACGAAGTGGGTCAGTTGCAGGATCTCTTCGTGGATCCGGATGAAGCGCGTCTCTACGTGGTGGACGAGAAGAGGATCTTCAAGGTGGATCTGAGTGGGAACTGATCCCCGGAGAGTTATGATGGAGGCGCTTGGCAAGGCGCGTCCTCACGTTCGGCACATTCGACGGTTTCCATCCTGGCCACCGGTTTTACCTGGAGCAGGCGGAGCGCCTCGGCGAGCTGTGGGTGGTCATCGCGCGGGATAGTACTGTACTGCAGGTGAAGGCATGCGCTCCTCTGCGCAGCGAGACCGAGAGGAAGGAGGCAATCGAGCGGGAATTCCCCACCGCACACGTCCTGCTTGGCGACCCGGAGGATTTTCTGGCGCCGATTCGCGATGTGCAGCCGGATCTCATTGCCCTTGGATATGATCAGAAGCTTCCGCCAGGAGTGCGTGCCGAAGATATCCCGTGTTCCATCGTGCGTCTCGAAGGATACGAGACGGGGCGGTATAAGAGCAGTCTCCTCAGAGAATCTTCTCCATGACACACGCGGTTACGTTCGAGCCGCTTGAGAAATTCCCATTCTCGTGGTATAGTGAAGCCAACATCCAACCAAAAACCATGTCTGACACCCGTCCGCCTCTTTGGAAGCAGTTGCTCGGCGCCGCGATTGGCGGCTCGCTGGCCCTTGCGCTGTACGGTGGCTACACCGTCGCGAGCCCGCAGATTGCGAAGATCACTGGTTGGTTGGTCATGCCGCAGTCCCGCATCGAAACGACGTCGGACGAACCGGTCCGCATTGCGGATACCGATCTCACCGAACGCGAGGTAACGCGCATCGCTGCGCATGCGCAGCGCATCGCCAACGATTTCTCCAGCCGCCAGCTGGCAGCCGCACCCGATGAGCAAATGGTCGGCGAACCACCGGCGCCGGTGGAAGTGCAGCCGGTCGAGGTGGATGCTGCGGAACAGGAAATCGCCAATGCATGGGAAGAGCTCGATGCGGCAGAACCGCCGGCCATTGCCATGCCCGAGGTGAATGCAGGGGACCGCCTGATGCAGGAAGCCCAGTATGCCGGGGAGAAGCAGTTCTACGGCAAGACTGGTGAACTGCCGGATTCCGGCATCGGCGTGTGGCTCGCCGCCTTCGCCGCAGCCGCCTTCGCCGCCGCGTACGTCATTGTGCGCCGCCGCATGCAGGCGGATGCACTCTAGAGGGGAATCGGTTAGAGTGTCTGCTATGCCAGCAGCTCTCTCCCCTTTCCTGCCCATGCTGTTTCTCTTCGCGCTGGGCACAGTTTTCGGCAGCTTCGGCACCGTGCTCATTGCCCGTATCCCAGTGGGGCAGAGCATACGGGGGCGGTCCCGCTGCCCGCGCTGCGGAGCCGTTCTCTCGGCGTGGCAGCTCATTCCAATTGTGAGTTTCGTGCTGCTCCGCGGGCGATGCGCATCGTGCAGGGAGCGCATTGCGCTCTGGTATCCGCTTCTGGAGCTCGCGAGCGGCACGTTGTTTCTCGCGGCTGGTTCGATGGCGGGATCTTCAGTTCCGCAGGGGATCATTCTTGGTCTCGCATTGTGGCTTCTGCTCGTCATTGCAGTGATCGATGGCAAGACGCAGCACATTCCCGATGCGCTGAATGTCCCCTTCATTATTGTGGCTGCAGCCGTTGCGCTCGGTCGCGGGGGAGTCGACTGGGTTGCCCTGTTCCTCGGTATTGGGTTCTTCGGTGCTCAATGGCTTTTCAGTCGCGGGCGGTGGGTGGGATCCGGCGACGTTCTCCTCGCGGCTGGACTCGGCATCCTGCTACCGCAGTGGAAAACGATGGCACTCGCAATTACCATAGCTTACGTGCTCGGCGCGTTTGTCGCGGCGTCCTTACTCCTCACTGGCCGCAAGGAACGCAAGGACGTCATGGCATTTGGGCCGTTTCTCGCGACGGGTGGCGTGGTTGCACTGCTCTTCGGCGGGAAGATCTTGCAGGCATTCGGCATGTAAAAATGGGCCTCGTAGGCCGACAAGGTGGGCCAGAGGCCCTAAGATGTGCGCCAACTTTTGCACATTCTTCGCGCTGCAGGAGCAGGCGCCTCTCCGCTTTCGCGGAGGGAGTGCGTCGTTGACTGCGGTATAGTATAGATTTTTATGATTTTGTCAAGCCCCAGGAGGTTTCCGCTGTTTCCGGCGTGCTCTTGCCACCGGAAACAGCGCATACTGTGGCGGTGAACATCGTTGCCAAGAATCGCCGGGCGCACTATGACTACGAGATTCTCGAGACGCTGGAGGCAGGGATTATCCTCTCCGGACAGGAGGCCAAATCCTGCAGACAGGGGCATGTGAATGTCAGCGGGGCGTACGTCTCGTTTTTCGGCGGGAAGCCGCTCCTCAAGAACGCGAGCATCGCCCCGTACACGTTCGCCGGCACGCTCAGCGGATACGAACCCGGTCGGGATCGGGTCCTGCTCCTCTCCAAAACTGAAATACGGAAACTGGAATCATCGCTTGCAGAGAAGGGGGTGAGCCTCATACCGCTCGAAGTGCGCGCAGGCAGGTGCATCAAAGTGCTGCTCGGTTTGGCACGGGGAAGGAAGAGGCACGACAAACGACAGAGGATTCGCGAGCGGGATACGGAGCGCAGGATCAGGCAGACGGGAGATGACTAGTGCATACTGCAGTCCCTAATCCCATACCCCATTCCTAGCCCCAAATGTCTCTCCTTCCCCCGCAAATCACCAGGGCAATCGAGGAATTCAGCAAGCTGCCCGGCATCGGTCCAAAGACCGCAGAACGACTGACGTTCCACCTGCTCCGGAGCTCCCGAGCTTCGCCCGAAGCGCTTGGGAAGGCCCTTGCGGATCTGAAAACCTCCCTCAGGTATTGCCGCGATTGCCAGATGGTTACCCTGGATGAGCAGTGCATGATCTGTGCGGATTCGGGCAGGGATCACTCGACGATTCTCGTGGTGGAAAACCCGCTCGATGTCATCGCATTCGAGCGAACGTCGTACCGTGGCGTGTACCACGTGCTCCACGGCGTGCTTTCTCCCATTGACGGATTCGGCCCCGAACAGCTCAAGCTGAGCGAGCTTGTCGAGCGGTGCAAAGCACGCGCCGTGCAGGAACTCATCGTGGCAACCAATCCAGATGTGGAGGGCGAGGCAACGGCAAGTTTCCTCCAGCAGCAGCTCACGGGGGCAGTGCCGAAAATCACCCGTCTCGCACACGGCCTGCCGATGGGCGCGGATATCGAATTCGCTGACCAGCTCACTCTCAAAGAAGCCCTGACGGGGAGAAGGGCACTCTAACAGTGTCCGCAGAGAGCCACGTGGGGATTCCCTTTCCGGGAGGGTGGAGGCTGCCGAAGGACTTCCTCGCATTTCTGCAGGAACATGTGTCTCGTCTGGCCGCTCCGCATGTCGAAGGCATGGTAGACGCCGTGGGCGAATGTCGTGCCGTGGCCGAAAGAGAGCACGTGGTCATCGTAAAGGGGCCAGAGGGGTTTTTCGCAGTGCGTTGGGAGCAACCGGATGACGGGGATCCCGCGCGCATCACACGCGTGCGAAAGCGCTCCACCCGTATCGAAACGGAATCCTGGTTGCAGCGTTGGCCGCGCTGCATGCTCGTACGTTGTCCTGCTGAATCCCAAGGCGCATGGCCCCGCGTACACGAATGCGCTGATGTGGCCTGCCCGCTGGGCGGGCCCGATGACTGCACCGGCTTCGATCGCAGGAATGTAGCACCAATCAATGATGTCACGGTTGAGCGGGATGCAATCGATATCGAAGAATATATAGGCATCAGCGCTTCCTGTTTTCGCCAGGCGCTCCATCGTCGCGCCGTGCAACAGATGCAGCTCTGCCCCCGGTGTTGCAGCTGTGCCGAATTGCACCTGTTCCAACTGGAGCCCGAGATGCGCGAATACCCGCGCCTGCGCCTCGACGATTTCGCGAGGAACATTCGGCGCATACGTTGAGAACATTGCGAGTGTTCCCTGGCGTCTGCCAGCGGGAGTTTGCGCTTGCGGGCATGAATGCCTCCTGCACCGGCAGAGCAGAGAACGCGTCCGGAGACAGAGGAGACGCAAGAGCTGTGAGTACTGCACGAGGGCATCTTAGCAGCCATCCGTTTGCGGGAGATGGCATGAGAGGCAATTGGTGCGGGAATTCCCATGCCAGTATCATGAGACTGTGCACATCTCCGTCATTATCGCCACGCACAACCGATACGATTCTCTCGTTCAGACAGTGCGGAGCCTCCAGAAACAAACTCTCGCGCCGTCGGCGTTTGAAATTGTTCTCGTCGAGAATGGTTCATCGGAAGATGTTGCCGAGAAGGTCGAGAAGTTCGCGAAGTCCGCCGGGAATATCCGCTGCATTCGACTGGCGGAAGCGGGCCTCAGCAATGCGAGGAATGCAGGGGCAAAGGCTGCGTGCGGGGAGTACGTTGCGTTCATCGATGATGACGCGGATGCCTCCCCGGACTGGCTGGAATACATCCTTCACGTGTTCCGCATAGTGCGCCCAAAGCCCGGAGGTGTCGGCGGGAAGATTGAGCCCTTGTGGGAGGGGAGAAGGCCAGCGTGGCTCAGCGATCCTCTCCTGGGGCATATTTCCATCCTCGATCATTCCCCTACCGCCGGATGGCTTCCGGAAGGGCAGTACTTCTTCGGAACAAATATGGCATTCCAGCGAGACCAGCTCCTCGCAATCGGCGGGTTTTCTTCTGATCTGGCGCGGAAGAGGCTCACACTCCGTTCCAATGAGGAGCATCTTGTGCAGATCAAGCTGCGTGCCGCCGGATATGGCATGTACTACGATCCGCAGATCGTGGTGAGGCACAGGGTCTCCGCCGCGCGTTTGCGGAAATTCTGGATACTCCGCAGATCGTGGTGGCAGGGAGTTTCCGACGCAATGCTTCAGCACGTGTCTGGCTGGCGGATGCCTCTTGCCCCCCAGAAGCGTTGGAATTCGATGAAATACTGCTGGGATCCATTTCTCATTCTTTGCCATGTCGTCCGTATTTGCGGCCGCTGTGTCGGTCACGCGAGGCGCCGGTTCGGTCATTCCGGTGAACGGTGATCTATGCGGGCAATCCCTGGGCAGTTCCTGTGTTTGCCGGAGTGGAGAAGATGCAGCTGTAGGTTAAATCCCAGCCGAACGCGTTGTCCTTGTGCACGCGGGCTCCCGCGGACAGGAATGCATCGCGCATTTCCCCGATCGAAGGCGTGAAAGACTGGCGCAGGTGATCGGGATTGAACTGCTGCGAAGCGTTCGGCGAATCATCGTGGATAGCTGAGAAAACGATGAATTGGCGGGCGACACGCACGAATTCTGCTGCCGCAAGGCGGATTTCTTCTCCCGTAAGGTACTGGAACATGTCATTGCAGAGCACTATGTCGAATGATGCATCCGCATACGGCAGTGCGAATGCCTCGCCGAATCGCATCCATTCCCTCGCAGGGGATTCTGTGAGGCAGAATGGCGATACCTCGGTGCCTTCTGCGAGGAATCCTCGGCGCCGAAGCGCGAGAATCGTGCCACCCATGCCGCAGCCGACATCGAGGAATGACCACGATGGCTGGATATCAATAAGGGCGAACACCGGAGCGATGATGTCGGTTTCCGCCTCCGCCTCAAACCGCGTTAGGTAATCATCGTATCCATCCGTCGTGTAGTACCGCTCGTCGAAGCGCTGGTAAAAGGCCTGCTTTGCGCCAGGAACGGTGATGGAATCAGGGGGCGTCATAGCATGTTGGTCTGCAAGTGGAAGTACGGGGGCCGGTCCTTATATCGCTTGATTGCAAGCCGCATGATCTCCTCAAGGAAGCCGCCGTAGTCCATCCCGACCAGCTCTCCGCACGCCGGGACACAGTCGTTCATATTGATGGATGGATTCGGGTTCAGTTCGAGCACGTAGGGGTTGCCTTCTTCATCAGTGCGGATCTCGATGCGCCCGTAGTCGTGGCAGTCGAGAATGTTGTAGGTATCGAGAGCGATTTCCGAGATGAGTGATTCCAGTTTCTTGCTGATGTTCTTGGGCGGCCGCTGGACAACGATCTTCTTGTACGCCTCGTCCGAAGCCCATTTCGCCTGGTACGGATAGATGTGCCAATACCCGGCTGGCATGTCTTTGAAGATCGATCGGGAGAGCGGCAGCACCTGCAGATCGTCCTCTTCGTTCCCGATGATGGAGACGTCGTACTCGTCACCCTCGATGTACTCCTCCACGAGGGCGGGACTGTGGAGTTCGTCGATGACGTACGTGAGCTGACGCATGAGGTGCTTCTTCTCCAGAACGACGGAATCATTCGTGATGCCGATGGAGTTATCCGTATTTGCCGGCTTCACGATGAGCGGGTAGCGCAGATCATCGCTGATGTCGTCATCGAGCGAGTAGGCGTAATCCCACCGCGGCGTCGGAATGCCATGGAACGCGAGCAGCTTCTTTACGCGGATCTTGTCGATGCACAGGCTGAGGGTGAACGGATTGGAGCCCGTGTACGGGATCTGCAGCACATCGAATATCGAGGCGGCATGCGGTTCCAGGAGACTGGAGTCATTGATCCGCTCGCAGACGTTGAACACGAGATCGACGTCAGAACTCTTGAGTTGCGCCATGGCAGAGATCACGTCGTTGAAATCGAAGAACGACACGCGGTATCCCCGCTCCTTCAGAGTTTTCTCGATGTTCGATCCCACGCTCATGAGGTCCCTTTCCACCGGATTGTCGTTCGCCGATTCGTAGATGTTGCACGCCACGCCGATGTGCAGGTTCCGGAGTTCCTCGGTGGGGAGCGTACGGATCTTCTCGATCTTGGCGTAGCCGGCGCTGCGCTTCCCGAGGAGCGCAGCGGAAAGGCGGTTCTTGCGTGTCGTCTTGCCGACCGAGGAGTAGCTCTTGAAGGGCGAGACTTCTATGACCACTTCACGCCTCACCTCTGCGAGAACGCGCTCCGCTTCCACGACGGATTTCCCCCGCACGGTCACCCATCCAATCGTCTCGTACCCGTCCGGCGGCTCCAGGACGCTGTCGCCGACCTGTTTGTTGAGCCAGAGAGTCACGACATCTTTACGCTTGCGCACCTGGTCTGCCCCCCGGATCTTCGTGATGACACCGGATGTTTCCGGGATGAAGAAGTGCCCGATAATCACGTCGGACGACTGTTTCACCTGTAGTTGCACGTTCTGTCCTAGCGCGATGTTCGCAGCGGTTTCCACCAGATCGGCGCCGTAAATCTCCGCCGTGTTCTCGTAGGTGTAGTCGCCGCCCATGCGGGAGGCCACCTCGATGACCTTCACGCCGGTGCGGGTCCGCTTGGCCTCCACGTGCGCCAGGCTGTTATGCACGCCGAGGACGATCATCGCTTCTTTGGCGGATTCCTCCAGAATGCGCACCTCTTCCTCGGTAATGCGCGGCGGGATGTAATCGCCAGTCTCCATGAAGAACGGCGGGGTCATCGCCGTTTTCTCGTGGATGCCCACGACGTGCGGCACGCCGTGCTGCGCGTAGCACTCCAAGCTGAACTCGTGGCCCTCCACATACTCCTGATATACGAATGTCCGCTTGTTGAACGTGAAGATCGGGTTGAATGCGGGCGTGCAGTTCTTCACGAGGTAGCGGTATGCCTCTTCCGCATCCTCCGCATCATCCACACGGATGACGAATTCGCTGTCGGAGCCGTAGATGGGTTTCAGCACCGCAGGGAAGCCGATTTCTTCCATGGCGGCCGCGAGATCCGTTTTGCTCTTGAGGAGCTTCTGCCGGATGTGCGGCACCCCGCACTCCCGGAAGCGTTCCTGCATTTTGAACTTGTCGCGCGTAAGGATTGCTGTCTCCGGCGCGTTGCCGATGAGCTTGAATTCTGCGCAGATCTTCGCGAGGAGCGGCACATCGTCTTCCCAGAACGTCACGGCGCCATCGATCTTCTTCCCTCCGTTCTGGCTGAGGAACGCGCGCACGGCCTCGAGGGATTCCGTGTGGTTGTACGTGTCTGCAAGAATCCAATCGTCCACGTAGGCTTGCGCCCAGTTGCGCTCGTTGTTGAGCACTACCAAGCGCACATCCATCTTCTTGAGTCTCTGGAAGACGAATTTCTTCTTCGTTGATCCGGTATTCACGACGAGGAGAGTCTTCACCGTCGAGCCCTGAGGAGGCTCGCTATCCTGGGCCATGGAAAAAGAGGAACAGATTGTCGCCATACTCTAGTGCAGTCACCTGCGAATGCAAGAAAGAAAACACGCCGGATTCCCATTCCGTGCACCGGTGATCCTCTGCCAGAGAGGAGATATATCCATCAGTGCCGGAACCCTCGCACGCCGGTGAGCACCATCGGAATTTTCAGGGTGTTGGCCTTTGCAATCACCTCTGCATCGCGGATTGAGCCGCCCGGTTGGATGATTGCCGCGATGCCATGTTTTGCCGCTTCCTCCACACTATCCGGGAACGGGAAGAACGCGTCGCTCGCCATCACCGCTCCGTGCGCCTTCTCGCCGGCACGACGCGCAGCGATGATCGTGGAATCTACTCTGCTCGTCTGCCCGCAGCCGATGCCGACCGTCGTCTGCTCTCTGGCGAATACGATGGCGTTGCTCTTCGCGTGTTTCACCACCTTCCATGCGAAGAGCAGATCGGCGATCTGCCGCGCGTTCGGCTTCACGTCCGTTGCCACCGCGAGATCTCTCTCCGTCACGACTCTCCGGTCTTCGTTCTGCACCAGCATGCCGCCGAATGCCGTGCGGTACGTTGTCCGCTCTGCCCCCGCCGGCAAGCACGAAGCCTCGATCACCCGGATTTTCGGGCGCTTCGCAAGGAGCTCCATTGCGCCTGCCGCGTACGAAGGAGCGACGATGAGCTCGACGAAGATCTTCTGCTCCATGATTTTCTGCACGACAGAAGCCGTGCATTCGCGGTTGAGCGCAACAATTACGCCGAATGCGGAGAGCCTGTCCGCGTCGTAGCTGCGCTGGAACGCCTCGGCGATGTCCGTATCGCTCGCCACACCGCTGGGGTTCGCGTGCTTGATGCATGCGGCTGTGGGGTCCGGGAACTCACACACCAGATTCCACGCGCCATCGGCATCCAGGATATTCAGATAACTCAGCTGTTTCCCATCCTGCTGCAGCACCCTCCATGGGCGCGGCGAACCGACCACGTCGTAGTACGCGCCCCACTGGTGCGGATTCTCGCCGTAGCGGAGCGCGATTCTGCCGTGGAGGAGCGCGCCGTCATACGTGCCGGCAGAGAGCGTCCGGGCGATTGCGGCATCGTATGCCGCGGTGCGCAGGAAGACTTTCTCCGCGAGCTCCGCCCGCAGCTCTGGCGTGGTGTCGCCGCGTTCGTGCAACTCCGCGAGGACGCGGCCGTAGTCTTCGGGATCGCAGATCACGGTGACCGACGCATGGTTCTTCGCAGCGCTCCGGAGCAGTGTCGGCCCGCCGATATCGATTTGCTCAATCAGTTCCGCGCGGGTCACTCCCTGCCTTTTCGCCGTCTTCTCGAAGGGGTACAGGTTCACGACGACGAGATCGATTGCCGCGATGTTCAAGTCTTCTGCCTGTTCCCGATCTCCTGCGTCGTCGCGCCGGAAGAGGATGCCGCCGGTGATCATAGGGTGCATCGTCTTCACCCGCCCGCCGAAACACTCGGGGAACCGCGTGATCTCCTCCACGGGAGTCACAGGAATTTTGGCTTCTGCAAGTGATTTTTGCGTCCCGCCTGTCGAGAGGATTTCATAGCCGATTTCTGTGAGCCCCCGGGCGAAATCCGCAACGCCAGTCTTGTCGGAAACGGAAATGAGGGCGCGCTTTGGCATCCGTTGGGGAGAGAGGGTGCCAGTGTAGACCTGCATCGTGGCGTTTGTCAGGGTTTTTTCTCGCAGGATTCCCCACACCAGGATTGTCCATCCCCGCATTTTCTGCTACAATGTAGCGATACATCCATACACCACTCATGCCAAAGGAAACCGCTTCCAGCAAGGCAAACGCCGCCAAGAAGATCCTCATCATCGAGGATGAACGGCCGCTTGCCCACGCGCTTGAGCTGAAGCTCGGCAGCAAGGGCTATGCGACAACGGTCGTCACGACGGGCGCCGACGCGATCCGTGTGCTGGAGAGTGGCAAATTCGACATCATTCTTCTCGATCTCATCATCCCGGGCATCGACGGTTTTGGGGTGCTGAAAACGCTGCGGGAGAAAAATGTGAAGACCCCTGTTGTGGTGCTCTCGAACCTCGGGCAGGCCGAAGACCAGGAACGCGCGAAGGAGTACGGCGTCGCCAAGTACTGCGTGAAGTCGAATACCCCCCTTGCCGTCATCGTCGATACCGTCCATTCCATCCTTTCGTGATCCGCCCATGCCTGTTGCCGACACACAACTCAAAGAAATTCTCCTCAAGCTGCACTACCTCTCCGAGGAGGATATTGATCGTGCCGAGCAGGAGGCGAAAGAGCGCGGCATCACCCTAAAACAGGCGCTGCTCGAACTCGAACTCCTCACGGAGGATCTCTACGAGAATGCCATTGCCGAACACTACGGGCTCCCGTACTTCGATCCGGAGAAAACGGAGGTGGTTCCCGATGTCGTTTCGACGCTCCCCGAGCAAATCGCCCGCGCATTTTCCTGCGCTGTCGTGCAGCGGCCTGGTGCGTCCAAAGCTGTTGTGGCGACCTCCGATCCCAGTAATCCCGCGCTCGAAGAAGCCGTGCGGCTCAATCTCGATCAGCAGGAGGCGGTGTTTCCTTCCGAGGCGAAGGAGAAGGAGAAAGGGCGCAAAAAGGGCGAACGCACCCGCTTCGGTGGAACGCTCACGTGGGTCTATGCGAGTCAGGCCGTCATCGAGCGGCTCATGGGGAACTACCGCAAGCCCCTCGAAACGCGTTTTCAACAGATTATCGAGAAGCAGAAGAAAGTCGCGCCGGAAATCCTGCAGGAAATCTTCGACGATGCTATCCAGCTCAACGCATCCGATATCCACTTCGAGCCGCAGGAGAACATGGTGGTCGTGCGGTTCCGCGTCGACGGCGTGCTCCACGAGGCGGGCCGCATTCCTAAGGAGTATTACGAGGGCGTGCTCAACCGAATCAAGATCGCGGGGAATATGCACATCGATGAGCACTTTGCCGCGCAGGACGGCGCCATCCGATACAAGGCGCCATCCGGCATGAAGGTGGATATGCGCGTCTCCATTGTGCCGGTTGTCGACGGAGAGAAGGCGGTGCTCCGTCTCCTTTCCGAATACGTCCGCAAGCTGACGCTCGCGACTCTCGGCTTCTCCGACGAGAACCGGCAGGTTCTGGAGCGGGCAGCCCACAAGCCGTTTGGAATGGTCCTCACTGTTGGGCCAACAGGGTCAGGGAAATCCACAACTCTCTATGCGCTTCTCAAGATCCGCAATAAGACCGACGTGAACATTTCCACAGTGGAAGATCCGGTGGAGTACAAGATCCCGGGGATCAACCACATCCAGAAGAATGACGAAACCAATCTCACGTTCGCCAATGGCCTGCGCGCCCTCATGCGTCAGGACCCGGATATCATGCTCGTCGGGGAAATCCGCGATGCCGAGACCGCGGATATCTCAGTGAACGCGGCACTCACGGGGCACCTGCTCTTTTCCACGCTGCACGCGAACACCGCAGCGACAGCCATTCCGCGTCTCCTCGAAATGGGGGTGGAACCGTTTCTCCTGGCTTCCACCTTGGAAGTGGTTATTGGCCAGCGTCTCGTGCGGCGCGTGTGCGCGAAATGCCGGTACAGCTACGCCGTGACAACGGAAGAGGCGCACAAGCTCTTCCCACAAGCCAAACATTTCTTCACCGGCCACGAGAAACTCCGGTTCTTCAAAGGCAAGGGGTGTCCCTCGTGCGGCGGTACCGGATACAGCGGGCGCATCGCAATCCATGAGCTGCTTGTCATGTCACGCGGGGTGCAGGAACTCATCATCAAACGTGCAACGAGCAACGACGTCGAGCAGCTCGCCAGGCGGCAGGGCATGCGACTGATGTTCGAAGACGGCCTCGAGAAAGTCCGGCAGGGATTCACCACTCTGGACGAACTCATGCGCGTTGCATCGCCTCCAGAAGACATTATCAAGCCGGATTTCCGCAAGAAGCATGGCAAGGAGTAATGCCAGCCAGCGTAGGCGTCTGTCATTGCCTGCCCCACAGGTGCGCGCACCGCAGGGAATTTTCCGGCAGATCATCGCGTTCTTCCTCCCGCGGATTGAACCGCCGAGGCGCCCTGTAGCAGTTCTCCGGCCTGTTCGTGCGAAGCATGTGCGGACGGTGGCGCGGCGCCCCCGCCTCGTTCGCGTGCGCCGGAGTGCCAAACGGGCCCCGGCACCGCGGGCACGGCAGCGGCAGGTGAAAGCGACCATGCAGAATGTCGCAGTGCGTGTGCCCGCCGAGCCGCAGCGGATTCCGCTCTGGCAGCGGATGAAACTCGGTGCGATTGCCGAACGGTTGCGCAGGCGAGCTCCGGACGCCCACCGTGTTCCAGCGATCAGCGAGGAGGATAAACACGGACTCCTCGATATCGGAACCGAAGACGTGCCCTCCGTGCCGGCCAAGGAACCAATGCTGCAGGCCGATGCGGTCAGCGCAGAAACGCGGCAGGAACAGAAGCCCGGGAAATCCTCTCCTGCCACTCGTCCTGAGCATGCAGGCGGTCTGCATATCGAATTCACCGATACTGTTCCTGTTTCACAGCAGGACGAACAGGCACTCAAATCACAGGTGCAGGAAGAAGGATTCCTCGAACTCGTTTCCGAGAAGAAACAGACCGTGGATGGAGCGGCAATGCAGGGGAAACGCCGCAAGGGGAAAGAACTCGCCGGGGCGGAGGAACTGGCCCCGGGGGAACAGGCAAAACGTGCCAAGGAACAAATGAAGCGCGAGAAGGAGGAAGAGCGTCGGTGGAGCGAAGAGGCGAAGCGCAGAGAGAAGGCGCTCAAGGAGGAGCAGAAGAAGAAGCCCGAGAAATCCGCTGCGGCGGATCACGCGCCGTACGCGTACAAGCTGCCCACCCCGAAGAAGCTCAATCCATTGCAGGCGTTCTGGGTGGCCTTGAACACATTCGGTCTCGACAAAGAGCGCCTGGCGTTCATCGACAATCTCGCAACGATGATGGATGCGGGTCTTCCGCTCCTCGACGCGATCAAGGTGCTTGAGCACGAATCGCGCAAGCGGCCGATGCGCAGCATCCTCGGGAAGATCGTCGTCGCAGTGGAAATGGGCAGCCCGCTCTGGCGGGCGATGGAGGGCCAGTACTTCTTCACGCAGCAGCAAGTGGCTATGGTGCGTGTCGGCGAGGAGTCCGGCAGTCTTGCGGAGAATCTCCGATATCTTGCCGAACAGGAAGAGAAGGATCGCGCACTCCGCAGCAAGGTGAAGACCGCAATGATTTATCCCGCGATCGTCCTCGTGATGCTCACGACGATTGTCTTCGGGCTCGGGCTCTTCGTGCTCCCGAACCTTGTGCAGGTGATCCAGTCGCTCGGGGTGCCGCTGCCGCTCACCACGCGCATCATCATCTGGGTGGCGAACACATTCTCGGCGCACAGTCGCGGAATCATCGTCGGCTTCGTCGCGAGTCTCATCGCATTTGTGCTCCTCACGAAATACACCCCATTCCGGATCATCGTGGAATGGGTGCTCTACCACATCCCGGGCGTTGGCACGCTCATCAGCGAAGCAACGCTCTCTCGCTTCGGTGTGGTCATGGGTGGGTTGCTGCGCGCCGGCGTGCCGATCACAGAGGCGCTGGAATCTCTCGCGAAAGCCACAGGGCTTCGCAGATACCACTCGTTCTACATGCATCTTCTCGAGCGTGTGCAGCTCGGCGATTCCTTCGCGACGAGTTTTGAGAAGATCCGCGGAACCAACAGGTGTTTTCCGGTGTCCATGCAGCAGCTCATCATCACCGGCGAACAATCCGGGTCTCTCACGAAGATCATGCTGAAGATTGCGGAGATTCACGAGAGGCGTGCGTCAGAAGTGGCGGAAAAACTTCCCGTGATCATCGAGCCGATGCTCCTTATCTTCATGGGGAGCCTCGTTGCCGCCATCGCGCTCGGCGTGCTCGCGCCGATCTATAGCGTGGTGGGGAACATCGGGAACGCGTAGTGGAAGCCCGGAAATATGTTCTGGAACCAATCGGGCATTTGTGGGTGTTCCACGGCTTTTGGTAAAATTTCCAAACTTCCCCTCCTCCTCACATGGCACGACGTGCTCTGCGTTCCGGGTTCACGGCAATCGAACTTCTCCTCACCCTTGGGCTCATCACCGTGTCCGCAGGAATGGCGGTGCCGGTGTATCGGCAATACCTCATTCGCAGCGATCTGGAGATCGCCCGGCAGAATATCTCGCAGGGCATTCAGCGCGCGAAATTCCTCTCGCAGGTTGCCATGAACGACTCCTCATGGGGATTTTCTACCGATGCGCTCCCCGGCCGGGGCGTGCTCTTCATGGGCGATTCCTACGCCACCCGCAATGCCGAATTCGACGAGGAATACTCCATTCCGCAGACCATCGCGATCTCGGGTCTTTCCGAGGTGAGCTTCAGCAAAATTACCGGGCGCCCGGAAGAAACGGGGACCATCGTTCTCACAGCATTGAACGGCGAGCAGAGGATGATCGCCGTGAGCGTGGGCGACGATGGGACGGTGAGCATCCCGGAAGACTGGATGGAAATCTGTGTGGATCCGTACGGGGAAAATCCACGGACGGTCCGCGTGCCGGATTCTCTGTGGGAGTACTACGAGGGGCAGGGGGCGCAGATCGGCGCATGTGGCAGTGTGCCGGAAGCAGATGATGACGATGCAGACGACGATGCAGACGACGACGCGGACGACGACGATGATGGTGGGGACGCAGATTTTGTGATCGACGGCGACACGGTTGTGCCAAACCAGAATTTCACCTGCGAACTCAAGGTACTCGGTGCGGCCATCACTTCCGGCGGGTCGCACGTCCCCGTGACGCTGCAGGCGAAATTCGGCGGCGTATGGGTGGATGCATTCGGTCCTTGGAACATGGCGGTGGATGCAGATGTGAATGACGGGCAGCAGCACACGTACGATTGCACGAACATCTACACGGCAGGTACGCAGATCGAAGTGCGCGCGCAGTCGTGGCAGAAGAAGAGCTGGTGGTACAGCGGGGCGAGTAACACGCACTGGAACGTCATCATGATGCACAACACGAACAATGAACCGGGGAACGATCACATCTGGGTCCTCCGGGATGGAGATCCGGTTCCCGACGTTCCGGGGATGAGCAGCCAGGCATCCATCGAGGATTTCGTGAGCGATTACGTCAATCTGCAGACCGGTCTCATGCAGATGGGGCCTGGGCAGGCGGTGTACCTCTTCGAGCTGGGGACCAACGATCTCAACAGTTCCGCAGCGGATTTCCAAGATCTTGTCCTGCTCCTCACACTCAGGGGCGCGTGAGCGCATGTTCCTCCGCAGGCTGATTCTCCAGTACAATGCATCCCATGCTGCAGAACATGCTGCAGGCATGGCGGAAAGCCTCCGTTCGGCAGCGGCGTGGGTCGCTGCTCGTTGAGGCGATGCTTGGCATCGTGCTCTTCGGCGTTTTTGCGACTGCCACTTTCCTCACGCTGCTCACGGGGCAGGAGAGCTCGCAGGAAGGGGCGGACCGCATCCGCGGCGTGCACTTCACCGAACAGGCGCTGGAAGTCGCCAAGGCGATCCGTGACCGCGATTTCGCCGATATCGCCGTAGAGGGGCAACACGGTTTTACCCTGGATGAAGCCGGTGAGTGGGTGCTCTCCGGCTCGTCCATCGAACGGTACGGGTATACGACGTCGCTGTTTATCCATGTCATCGCCGATGACAAAATCCGCGCCGCAGCGCGGTCAACGTGGAAGCACGGGTACCACCGGTCGGGTGCGACGGTGCTTTCCACCGAACTCACCGATTGGCGGAGCAGATCAGCAGGCGTTGGCGACTGGTCTAACCCATCGCAGGCAGCGGAGCTCATCGTCACGGGGCCGCCGTACCTCGGTGGCATCGCCGTTGCCGGTGACTATGCGTTCGTGACGAGCGCGGCGGATGGTGCGGGTCTCTACGTCTTCGATGTCTCAGACGAGAACGCGCCCTTCCGCGTTTCCACGGATTTCGCGCTGCCCGGAGGGGCGCAAAGTCCTCTGGTGTACAACGACACGTTGTACCTCGTGGCAAGCGAAGCAGGCGATGAAATTCTCGCGTACGACGTGTCCGATCCGGTGTCACTCAATGCGGCCACGGTCCCTATTGCCAGTTATGACATCCCGGGCGGGACGAACCGCGGCACGGCGCTTGCGCGCAAGGGCACAACGCTCCTCGCAGGAGCCCTGGGAGATGCCGATGAGAGCGAGTTCTATGCGCTGGACATCAGCAACCCGGCGCAGATCATGCTTACCGGAGAGTTCAACATTGCCGAGAACCCGACGGTGAACGATGTGTACGTTTCCGGGATTTTTGCGTATCTCGCCACAGCCTCCGATATCCACGAGATCACCATTATCGATGTTTCCGATCCGGCAGCTATGCAATTGCATGCGGCGTACAACGCGCTCGATGCTCATGATGGCATGGCGGTGCGCTCGTCCGGAACGGGTTTCTACTTGGGGAGAGCCGCGGGCGCCGCCATCGATGAATACCTGCTCATCACGGGTTCCGGCGGCGTGCCCAGCACGAATCCGCTGAATACGTACGGGGCGGATCTCGGCGCTGCGGGGGAGGGGGCTGTGAATGCCATGGCCGTAGATACGCTCGGTTGCTACGCGTTCCTTGCGACTGACTACACGTACAAGGAAATGCAGGTGCGCAGCGCGCGGTACAAAACCATTCCCGAGGAGGCGTACATAGATCTCGCGAGCGATGCCCGGGGCGTGTTCTACGATATGATGACCGACCGGCTGTACGTTTCCACGAATACGGGTTTCCTCATCTTCACGCCCGGAACGGGCGGCGATTGCCTATGAAATCTCCCTCCGCGAAGAACGGCTACGTCCTGCTCCTCACGGTGCTCGTCGTCGGTGTCATGGCGTCGGCCACGGCAGTATCGCTCATACTCCTCGGGCTTGGCATCGAGCGGAGCGCGTATTCCATCCAGCTCTCTTCCCAAGCGCGCATGGCTGCATGGACGTGCATGGAGAATGCAATTCGTTCCCTGCAGGAGGACCTGGAGTACACCGGCAACCACGACCGCTCATTCGTGTACGGATACGAGGTGCCCGGACGGGGGCTGCAGTACGGAACAACAACATGCCGCATCTATCCAATCGGCGGCGAGGGCAACGAGGACCGCATTCTCTGTGTAGAGGGGACATTCGGCGATTTCACGACGCGCAGGTTCCAGGTGCATGTGAGCCGCGTGCTCCCGAGCCCGATCATCACGTCGTGGGAGGAGGCAGAAGCCATCACCGATTGCGACGCATTCACAGGCCCCCCTCCGACGGACTGCGGGAACGGTTTGGTGCAGGGTGATATCGGCGAGGAGTGCGACGATGGCAACACGGTAAACAACGATGGATGCTCTTCCGTCTGCGATGCGGAGATCTGTGGCGACGGAACGCATCAGGCCGGCGAGGAGTGCGACGACGGCAATCTCGTTGCCGGTGACGGGTGCTCGGAGAGCTGCACCGCAGAGGTCTGCGGCGACAGTTCGCTCGATGCCGGCGAGGAGTGCGATGACGGCAATCTCGTGGACAATGACGGGTGCTCTTCTCTCTGCCAGATCGAGGAGTGCGGTGATGGCATCGTGCAGACAGGCGAGGAGTGCGACGATGGAAACACGGCAGATGGCGATGGTTGCGATGCCAGTTGCCGCATTGAAGTAGTGCAGGAAGAGGGGCCGAGCGACTACATCGCCTACTGGAAACTCGATGAAACGAATCCGAATGATCAGGCTGTCGATAGCGGGCCGAGCGGATTCACCGGCACGCCGCAGTCCGGCGTCGGTGTCATAACGTCGGGCCTTGCCCCATTCACCTTCGGCAATAGCGCCGCGCGGGATTTTGACGGCGTGAATGATCGCGTGAATACATCGAACAGTTCCGCGCTCTTCCCCGACCAGATGACGGTGTCGTTCTGGACGAAGAACGACGTGTATCCTGCGCAGTTCGATGGCATCCTCTGCAAGACGCGCCAGACAAGCTGGAATCAGGGGTGGGGATTCTTCTACAACTCCTGGAATCAGGTGGCGTTCTTCATCGAACAGTGGAACTCCAACATTGTCTACGCTTCCATCAATCCGCTTGTATGGAACCACATTGTCGGCACATACAACGGGTCCACGTTGCGCATCTATGTAAACGGCGTGCCGGGGACATCCGACTCATTTGGCGGCACACTCCACAAAGATAGGACCCTGGAATTTGGACGCTGCGGCGATAGCAGCGCCGCGAATTCGTTCAACATCAACGGGAAAATCGATGATGTCCGTATCTACGACCGCATCCTCAGCGAGGATGAAATTTCCGCTCTCGCATCTGGCAACTGATCAATGCGCGTCCTCCTCCGTTTCCTGCATCGGCACGAACGAAACCGCCCCGGCGTGACGCTGCTCGAGATGCTCATTTTTGTGGCAATCATGTCCCTGATGGCATCGGCGCTCCTGCCGTTCCTCTTCTCGGTCACGGAGAGCCGCCAGCGACAGGATGCCATTGCGCTCGTGGAGCAGAACGGCGCACAGACGATTCAGGCGATCATCCAGGAAGTGCAGTCCGCCGAGCGGGTTCTGGATCCCGCACCGGGCGGCACGGGGTTCATTCTCGCTCTCCAGACTGATTCTGGGGCCACAAATCCAACAATCATTGCCCGGGACAGCGGCGCGATCGTCCTCGTGCAGGGGCACGCCCGCCGTATCCTGAGCTCCGATCTCGTCGGCGTGACGCACTTTGCAGTCGACAATACATCCGTTGCGGAAGATCGGCAGAGTATCGCCGTCAGCCTGGATATGCGCCGCGTTATCCGCCTGCATCAGCCGCTCGTGTACGAGAGCCACTTCGATACGGTGGTGAATCTTTATCCCGATGACGATGTCACAGGGAACACCTGCGGATGCATTACGCCGTTCTGCGATACGGCATCCGGCACGTACGTGTGGCAGGTGTGCATCGACGGGCTCTGCGTGCCGTACACCGATTTCCAGTGTGTGTACGAGGATTGATCAGTGATCCCCACGATTTGGAATTATTTGCAGCACTGTCAAGTGCATCCTCGGGCGAACCGCTTTGGAAGCGGTACAATGGCACACAACATTGGGAATTCCTCTCCCTTCCACTTCCCCCTCTCGTGCCATGAGTAGCACATTCTCCTCTCTGAAGCTTCGGCGCGGCTTCACCCTGATCGAGCTTCTGCTCGTGATCGGTATCATTGCGATCCTCGCGTCGATCGTCATCGTCGCCATCAACCCGACCAAGCAGTTGGGTGACGCGCGCAACGCGCAACGCCGCAGCGATGTGAACACCATCCTCAATGCGGTGTACCAGTACGCGATCGATAACAACGGCCAGCTGCCGACCGGCATTCCCACGGGGCAGGCGGCCGCTTCGGAGATCTGCACGGCTGATGCGGTTCTTGCGGGGACCTGCGGCGCCGGTGTTGATCTCAACGTTCTCACGGGTTCGTACCTCGTGAGCATCCCAGCTGACCCGCAGTCAACGGGCACGGGCACCGATTACATGATCTACAAGGACACCCGCGGTCGTGTGACGGTCTACGCGTCGACGACGGAAGGTGATCCCGCCCCGACGATCAGTGTGACCCGGTAATTTCTTATCGCGAGTCAAATACCGAAGACAGCGCCTCCGGGCGCTGTTTTCGTAGTCTATTCATAGAATGATTATTATGGTATAATAACTATTAGAAGTGGGTACACACACCTTGCAATTCCTGAGTGCAAAGTTGAAGCGCGGATCCATTCTCTGGAGGGCCGTGTTGTATTCCGTGCTGGTATCCGCGTTCACGGTCACGGTGCTCTCGGCGATCTCGTACATCTTCATGGTCGCGCTCATCCAGCGCGGATCCGTTGATATCGATATCTACCAGCTCCTGCAGTACGTTGCGCAGCTCGGGCGCACGCTCCTCCTTGTCGGCGGCGTGTCGTTGCTCCTTTCCATTGTTCTCTCCTTCTCCTTCGGACACCGTCTCGCACAACCGTTTCTGGAGATGCAGGAGAAGGTGGAAAAAATCCAGCCGGGCCGCTGGCACTACCGACACACCATTCATACCGGAGATGAAGCCGAACAGCTGGATGCGACCGTTGCGGATCTCACGCGCAGACTCGCGAAAGTGTACGCACACCTCGAGGAAGAAATAGCTGCACGGACGAAAGCGCTGGAGGAGGAGTACGAGAAGGACCGCACGATTCTCAAATCAGTTCATATAGGGATTCTCGTTATCAACAAGCAGGGCATTATCGTGCAGGCAAATCCGGCTGCGATGCAGCTGCTCAAATTGCAGGAGAAGGACGCACTGGGGAAGGCGGCAGACGACGTGCTGGTCCTTCGGCAGAAAGCGAAGCGCCTCGAGCGCGCCGCTCATCCCGTCTATGCGTGCCTGAAGACCGGCGAGGCAATCGGGGGGATGCCCACAGTGCACACGACCGCACTCCTCAAGAATGGCGGGGAGCTGCCCGTGAGAATCTCTGTGGCGCCTCTCCGGCAGAAACGGACGCTCCTCGGCGCGGTCGCGCTCTTCCAGGATGTGACGATGGAGCGCCAGCTCGACTACATGAAGACGGATTTTCTCACGCTCGCCTCCCACCATCTCCGCACCCCGCTCTCCACGCTCCAGTGGTATTTGGAGCTCTTTACGACAGAAGCACACACGTCGCTCACGAGCGAGCAGAAATCGTTCCTCATGGAAATGCGGCTTGCAACGAAGAAAATGGCGCTCGTGCTTGGCGAATTGATGGACGCTTCGCGGCTGTCGGAGGGGGGTTTCGCGCCGGTTTTCCAGAACGTGGATGTCCGTTCACTGGTCGAAGAGGTCACGAAGAGCACAAAATCACTCCTCGATTCGCACAAGGTTACCTGTTCGGTAGAGATGCCGGAGCGGCCGGAAGTCATCCGTACCGATCCGCTACTCGCGAGCATCGTTCTCCAAAATTTCCTGCATAATGCGGCGAAGTACTCACGTCCAGGCGGTGGAGTGGTTGTTTCCGTGAAGAACTCGGGCGAGCATATCATCGTGCAGGTTGCGGATCATGGTATTGGCATCCCGTACGCCGAACAGGAACTGATTTTTGAGAAGCTCTACCGCGCATCCAATGCACGGGCGGTGGAGACGAACGGGGCGGGTCTGGGCCTGTATTCCTGCAAGATGATCGCGGAGAAAATTGGGGCGTTTGTCTCCTTCGTAAGCGAGGAAGGAAAGGGAAGTACGTTCACAGTGGCGTTCCCGCCGGCTGGAAAAATACAGAAGCGGGAACAGCAGAAGAAACACACGAGCAAGAAACGCTGAGGCGTGGCGCCCGGAGCGTTCTTGCGTGTGTCGTACTCTCCTGTACGCCGGGTTCTGTATCCCGCGGATGCGGGACGATAACCATCTATCTGGGGCCCGGATTGCTCGCGGGCCTCAATGCGGAGGAGCAATCGGCGCGGCGGAACCACTGCGGAATTCCGACTGCCCAAATCCTCCTTGCACCACCATGAGTTTGCCAACCCCGCGGATGCGGGATCCTCGGTATCCGAGGCGTTTCACTCCCCTTGCGGGGCATCGTCACTGTGGTACTGGTCCTCCCGCGCCTTTACCGGATATGTGACGCGGTGGCGGCCGTTAGCCGCATGGCGTTCCATTGGTGCCCGGACGTTCCTCCCCGCACCCTTTGGCTCCATTCCGTATGTGATATGCCTAATAAGATCCAAAGGGTGCGGGGCGGTTATCCAAAGAGCGACAGAAAGAATTCTCCGGTGCATTTGTTTTCTCGGCAAGGAATTCGTAGTCTTTCCCACAGATGCGTGCCACTGTGGCCCCGGCCCCATCCGCCCGTGCGGACTCCGGCCGGACCGCAGCAGCCGCAATCCGCTCCTTCCCGCATTCGTTGGCAACCTTGCCGCCTTAGCTCAGCTGGTAGAGCAACGCACTTGTAATGCGTAGGTCCGGGGTTCGAATCCCCGAGGCGGCTCCATCTCAGCAGCGATCCGCGTACACTGTTCCGCAGTGAAGCAATCCGAATTCGTATTCGGCGTCATCCGGGTTCCCCTCGATATCGCCGCCTTCACGGGCGGGCTGTTCCTGAGCTATGCCCTGCGTGTACGGCAGATCGACCTCATTCCGGGCGTGCAGCTGCTCGAGCCGGCGCAATCGCTGCCGGAGTTCACGCAGTACGCGGATACGTTCGTGGTGCCGAGCATCGCGGTTCTCATCGGTCTCGCGGCATTGTTCCGTCTCTACGCACTCCGCAATACGCTGAGCGCGTGGCAGGAGGCAGGGCATGTCATCATCGTCGTGCTCCTGTGGGTGGTAGGAGTGATGGGGTGGTACTTCCTCGTGCTGCGGGAACTCTTCTTCTCCCGCATGCTCCTCGTGCACGCAGCGCTGTTTCTCATGCTGTTTTCCCTCGCGGCTCGTGCCGCAGTCATTGTGATCCAGAGAATGCTCCTGCGCTTCGGTATCGGCGTGCACCTCGTCGTGTCGGTCGGTGAGCACCCTGTCTCCCGGGTTGCGCAGGAGACACTCAAGCGGGACCGTCGCTACGAATACATTGGGCACGTACCCGATCTGCGGGCGTTCAAGCAGCTCCAAGCGCGCCGGAAGCCGGATCTCGTGCTCCAGACAGATCCGAATCCGAGGAGCCAGGAAACCATCGCGCTCATCGACGAATGCCGCTCACGCCAAATCGGATACGCATTCCTTCCGCCGGTATTCGCGGATGTGCCGCATCAACTCGCTGTGGAGCGCCTCGGCTTTCTTCCACTCGTGCGGTTCTGTCCCACGCCGCTCGATGGGTGGGGGCATGTTTGGAAGCGCTTCTTCGACATCATTGGCAGCACGGTGCTCCTCGTGCTGCTTTCCCCATTGCTACTATTCATTGCCATTGCAGTGTTCTGCACGAGCGGCTGGCCGGTACTGTACGTGTCGCGGAGAATCGGCGAGAGGGCAGAACGCACGATTCCTGTACTGAAATTCCGGTCCATGGTGCGTGATGCGGACGCGAAGAAAGCGCAACTGCTCGCGATGAATGAACGGAAAGACGGTCCGCTCTTCAAGGTATCGCGCGATCCGCGGGTCACTGCCGTGGGGAAGATTCTGCGCCGGTTCGATCTCGACGAACTGCCACAACTGCTGAACGTACTCGCCGGGCACATGTCCCTTGTCGGCCCGCGGCCGCACCTCCCGGAGGAGGTGGAACGATACAAACTCTACGAACGCCGTGTGTTCACGGTGCGGCCGGGGATGACAGGTCTCGCACAGGTTTCTGGCAGAAGTGCGCTGCGATTCAGCGACGAAGTGCGCCTAGACCTGCAATACGTCGAGGAGTGGTCGTTACTCCTCGATATCTGGATTCTCTGGCGCACGATTTTTGCCGTCATTTTTCATCGTTGAGTGTATTGCTTCGCAGGAGGGCAGGGGGTAGATTGACTGCATGAAGCTCTCTAAGAAGACACTTTTTATCGTGGTTGTCATCATTGTGCTCGCAGCAGTAGTAATCCTGCAGGCGACCACGGATTTCCAGGTCACGAAGCTCTTCCAGAGGGGCGGTGATGGTAGCGAGGAACAGGCTGGCGGCAACGAGGTGGCAAAGCTTGTCGAGGGGGCACCGTGCGAAGGTGAGCCGATCAAAGTGGATTACACGTACCCGCATCCGGAAGACGAGGATTTCGAGAATCCGTGGGAGTGCCAGGTGCAGTGCACCGACAACATCCAGCGGTACATCTCCTACTCGAACGGCAAGGGGACGCAGTGCGAAAAGCTGCCCGGCTGTCTGGATCAGGGAGAAGATCAGGCAGTGACGTGCAGGCCTTCGGACGAGGAGTAGCAGCCGTTGAAGCGTTGCGGTCTCCGGAATACCATGCTCGTACATGGAACAGCGTGAGCAGTGGCCCGGCTTCGCAACGGCGGTACTCGGTATCGTGCTGGTGATTCTCTTTTTCCAGTCGGTGAGTGGGCATGCTGTGCCGCAGCCGAACCTCGCAAATCCCGATGCGCCCTGCGTTGGCCAGCCAATCGTTGTGAATTATCCATTCCCGCATCCGGAAGATGCGGACTTTGAGAATCCGTGGGAGTGCCAGGTGCAGTGTGCCGACAAGGTACAGCGGTACATTCTGTACTCCAATGGCAGGGCGACGCAGTGCAGTAAAGTCCCGGGGTGCCTGGATCAAGGGGAGGACAACTGGGCGACATGCACTCCGCCGCAGCAGTCGGTGATGAAGTAGGGTCAGGAGAAGAGCGAAAGCTGCCCCTTTGTTCCCGGCTTTGGTGGCCGGCGCTTCGGACGTGGTGCCGGTTTCTGCTTGGGCGCAGGAGGAATGTTTTCTTGCCCTTGTGGCTGGGAAACGGCGATGCTTTCAACGTACTTCCATACCAGTTTGCCGTACTCCTTTCTCTCCAGGCGGGGATCGAGCAGAAGGACGTCCCCCCCGGCAGTCCTGTACCGGCAGAATGTGCGCAGCAAACGGTACATGCGGTGCTTGAGCCGAGGCAGAGCATACGAGGAAAATGCGTCCTGGTAGTGCCCGGCACGCCTGCTCACCACGGGGTGAGACGGATGGTCGAACGGAAGTGTTTCCACCACCAGGTGGTCGATGCTCTCCGGAAGAATTTCCACGGACTCGAATGTCCACGGCGTGACAATCCACACGACGGGCGTCTTTGCCGCGAGGAATTCCGCCTGCATGCGCCCGGCGCCGCCGCTCAAGTTTTGGCAGATGAGGGTGATGCCGCTTTCTTCGGCTGCCTCCGCGCACCGGATGAATATCTGCTCGATTTTCCCCCGGCTGCTCATGAGGATCACCGTCCTGCCCGCAGGTGGTTGCCGCACGAGTGATTCGACAGACAGCTCCGCGTCGAAAGCAACCGGGATCTGTTCGCGGGGGTGGGGAACGGCGGCTGCGCTCGCCGGCGTTCCGGGCGGCAGAATTTCTGCGAGCTCCGAACCGCTGCCGGGCGGGATGAGCAGCGTTGTGCGGGAAACGTCGTACATCCTCTCGCGGAGCAGCGTGCCGACCCGCTCAGGAACGGATTCCAGGTACTGGTTGCCGTTCTGGCGCGTTTCGATCCACACAATGCTGTTCTCTAAGCGCTGCAAGGACATGCACTCGCGCAGCGCACGGAGCATCCGCTGTGTTTGTTCGGGGTACGCCTTCCCAGCGAGGAGTTCTTCCAGCATGCGCAGAATGCCGGACGCTTCGGGCGTCGTGAGGTCGTGAATAGTGAGGTAGCGCAAATCTTGCATGCTCCGCGTCTTCTCAATCCACATCTGCAGGAGGTCGGTGAATGTGGTGAGCATGGCATCGCCTTCCGCTGCGGCGCGGAGTTCATCGACGGCACAGCTCCACCCAAACGCCTTCGTGGCGGTATCTTCCAGCATGGAGGCATCGTCAATGACGATGTGTGTCTCAGGGGAGAGCAGGGCGCGCCCCGGATGCTCTGGATCGGCCGCAATAGTGAGGAGCTGCCAGTGATTGAGCAGCGCTGTATCTGGGCAATCCGTGAATTGCTGCCGGTACGGAGCGGATTGCTCCGTACATGCGAGTTTGCCCGCCCATACGGAACGCTCGTCGCCGTGCACGGGGATCTCGTCAATGAGCCGCGGTTCGTACCATGCAAGTTTGAGGGCGAGCGTCGCCTCGTCGGCAGTGTACTGTTCCTGCAGAGCGAACGCCGCTACGGCAACCGGATCGAGCAGGCGTTGCGGCGGGTGCACGATGCCGATGCCGTCGGGGACGGACCCCGTGCGCAGAAGCGCGTGCAGATTCTTTACCGCGACAACATGCCTGCCGTCTGTCTGCATGGCGGCGCGAAGAACATGGGTGAGGAATGCGGGGGAGAGCGTTTCCTCCGTGAGTTGTACCGTGCCCGTCTCTGGCACACGGAGTGCATCCTCTGCGCTCGTCTGCGGAGCACTCTGGAATGCCGGCATGGTGAGCCAGATCGGATGTGTTTTGGCGGAAGCCGGGGGCAAGGCATCGAACAGGCGGCGGTACCCCTCCGGTGCACGGGCCATGATGCTACGGAGAGGTGCCTCGAGATCGGTGGAAATGGTGAGCAGGCGTTCCCAGCATCGCTCGAGCAACTCACGTGTCGCGTGCACGTCTCCGAGCGCGCGGTGCACGGGCTCGTGGTGGAGCCCAAGAACACGGCTCACGTAGCCGAGCGAGTAGCTCTCAAGTTCCGGGAACACGAGCGAGGCGAGCATGGATGTGTCGATCCACGCCCTGCCTGTGAGATCGATGCCTTCCCCCTTGAGCATGCGGATATCGAACCCGACGTTCTGCCCGACGATGATCGCATCGCCCTCAACCCGGCGGAGGATTTCCTCGCGAACTTCTTCCATGGGGGGTTTCCCCTCGATGTCCGCGGGATGAATATGCGTCAATGCGGAGACCTGTGCGGGGATTTCGCCCGGGATGCTGATGAGCTGCTCGAACTCGTCGATCACCTCGCCATTCTCTACGCGTACTGACGCGAACTCGATCACCCGGTTCACCCGCGGGAGGAACCCGGTTGTTTCGGTATCCAGGATGACGAGAGGGAGCCGGGGGAGTGCCACGAGGCCATGCTAGCAGGTGCTCACGCCTTTGCATCCTCCGCCTCCGCAGATTTCTCTGGCTTTTCAGCTTCAGCGGAGGCTGGTTGTTCTGCTGCTGCGGTGGGCGCCTCTCCTTCGGGGGCGGATGATTCGGTTTCCGCCTTCCCTGTCTTTTTCCCCTTCCGCACCTTTTTCCCCTTTCCATCCGCCGCTTCCGCCTCTTCCGGCGGGAATTCCGTCACGACAACCTGATCCACCGTGCCGCCGCGGAGTTCCGCGAGCTTCGCCTTGAACGCAGGCAGCTCCTCGTAGTTGTACATGTCGAGCTCGTAGCCCGTGAGCTCGGTGGCCAGGCGGATATTCTGCCCCTTCTTCCCGATGGCCATGGGGCGCTGAGCTTCCTCCACGAATACCGCAGCGCGCTTCTTGATGCGGCGCCCTTCCGCGTCCGCGTATTCCTGTTCGTTCACGATGATCACCGCGGAGATCGCAGCTGGCTGCAGGGCGGTGGAGATGAGCTTGATCGGGTCCGCGCTCCACTCAATCATGTCCACCCGTTCGCCATTGAGTTCTTCCATCACTGCTTGGATGCGCACCCCCTTCTGGCCGACGCACGCGCCAATCGGGTCGATGCGCGGGTCATTGCTCTTCACGGCAACTTTGCTGCGGAACCCGGGGTCTCGGGCGATGGCCATGATCTCAACGTCGCCATTGCGCACTTCCGGGATCTCGAGCTCAAGCAGCTTGCGCACGAGCCCCTTGTGCGTGCGGGAGATCCGCAGCTGCGGCCCCTTGCCTGTCATCTCCACCTTGTCCAGGTACACGCGGATGCGTTTGCCTGTGTAGTAGTGTTCGCCGGGAATCTGCTCCCTCCACGGGAGGCTCACTGTCATTCCCTCGATTTCCAGGGTCACCCAGTTGTGTTCCACCTTCGTCACCGTCGCAGTGAGGAGCTCCTCTTCCCGTCCCTTGAACATCGTGTACAGGCTCTGTTTCTCAGCCTCCTGGATCTTCTGCAGAATCACCTGCTTCGCGGCCTGCGCGGCGATGCGGCCATACTCCAGCGGAGTGACGTCGATCTCAATTTCGTCGCCTACATCTGTGTCTGGCCGGATCTTGCGCGCGTCTTTCACACTAATCTCGAAGTTCTCGTTTTCCACATCGTCCACCACTTCCTTCACAAGGAGGATTGTCGGCATGTCCTGTCCTTCTTTCAGGTCGACGCGGATTTCCTGTTCCTTGTTGCCGTAATCCTTGCGGTACGCCGTGGCGATCGCCTGTTTGACAGCGTCGATCACCTGCTCGGGATTCACGTTTTTCTCCGAGCATATCTGGTTGATGGCGGCGATGAACGAAGCGCGCATAATCGTGGGGAGGAGGCGAAGGGCATCGCAGAATCCACCATCCGGATGATCGGATAGTTCGATACTCTCGATGCGGTAAGCAAAGTGTACACCTCTTTTGCACGTAGGCAAGCGATTCCTCGCTGTTCTGTCGCGCGGAATGGGCTTCCGGCGGGTCGAATGTGTTTCCTGCTACTCTGTGTGCATGATGCCCATGCTCATCGCGGCAGCCGTCAGCGGTCTTGTGAGCGTGCTTGCCGCATTCGCGGCTGATCAGTGGCTTACGCACCGCGTGCCGATCATCGGATCGTTCGCAGGTCTAGTGTACTCGGAGAACCGGGGGATCGCGTTCGGCGTTTCCCTCGGCAGGTTCCAGACAATCCTCATCTCCGTGGCATTCGTTCTTCTCGCGATTGTCGCCATGCGCACTGCGAGGAGGAGGGTGGAACAGGTGTCTTTCGGACTGGTGATCGGCGGTGGCTTCGCCAATGTGCTCGACCGGCTCATGGACGGGATGGTCACCGACATGATTCAGGTCGGCGCGTTCCCGATTTTCAACGTGGCCGATGCGTGCATCAACATCGGTATCGGGCTCCTTCTCCTGGATGCAATCCTCGGGGGGCGCAAAAGCCGCAAACACGTGATTAGGGCTTGAGAACAAGCACCCCAAAAGATGGACGAAACTGCTATCCACCATTCTCATATTCGCTACAATGACGGTCTCATCGCTTTCGTCATGGACGTGCGATACCACATCGACGGCGGTCGTTCCCTGCGCGGGGATGTGACGGTGAGCGGATCCAAGAATGCGGCGCTCCCCATGATTGCCGCGAGCGTGCTCTGCAGCGGAGAGACGGTGCTCCACAACGTGCCGCGGCTGCGCGACACGCTCAAAATGCTCGAAATTCTCACGTTCCTGGGGGCGGAGACATCGTTCCAGGAGAACACCGTCCGCATCCGCACGAATAATTTGCAGTCCAAGATGATCCCCGCGGAACTCGTTTCGTCACTCCGCGGGTCCATCGTGCTCCTCGGGCCGCTCCTCGCGCGGTTTGGTGTGGTGGAGATGGCGTACCCCGGCGGTTGCGTGCTCGGCAAGCGTCCGGTGGGAGCGCACATCACGGCGCTCATGCAGCTCGGGGCGGAGGATATGAGTACCGATGAAGTGCTTCACCTGCAGGGGAACCTGATTGCCCGGCATGTCATTCTCCCGGAGTTCTCCGTGACTGCTACCGAGAATGTTGTGCTCGCTGCGTCACTGGTGCCGGGCGATACGGTCATTGATCTTGCCGCTGCGGAGCCTCACGTACAGGAGGTGGAGCGCATGATCGAGAAAATGGGCGCCCGGGTTGAGGGAATTGGAACGCACACCGTCCGGATCACCGGATCAAAGCATCTCCGATGTGCCGAGCACACGGTGCCGTTCGATTACTTGGAGGCAGGGGCTTTCGCCATCGCCGCGCTCGTCACGCGGGGCAAAGTGCGCCTGCACGGTGTGGATCACCTGCACCTCCTCTCCTTTCTGGATACCCTGCGGCGGTTCGGCGGCGTGTGGCGTTACGATGCTGCCGGGCAGGAGCTCTTCGTAGATGGGGAAATTTCTTCCCTCTCGGCGGGGGAGGTGCGCACGAATATCTTCCCGGGATTCCCCACGGATCTGCAGGCGCCCATTGGGGTGCTCATGACGCAGGCTCACGGGGTGAGCCGCGTGTTCGAGCGTCTCTACGAGGGGAGGATGGCGTACCTCTACGAACTGGAGAAAATGGGCGCACACGTGGAGATCCTCAATGCCCACCAAGCCCTCATCATCGGGCCTTCTGCCCTGAAGGGGCGGGTAGTGGCGAGCAACGATATCCGCGCTGGTGCCGCGATGGTGCTCGCCGCCCTCTGCGCGGAAGGCGAATCCACGATCACTGATGTTCGCTACATTGAGCGCGGGTACGATCGTCTAGAGGAGAAGTTGCGTTCCCTCGGAGCGAAGATCGAAAAATTCACCGTGAATGTGCCGCAGGCCGAGGCAGCTGTGGCCGCTTGAACAGCGACAGTATTGCGGCGAATCCCTTCCCCCTGCGGCCGGTCTCCCCTATCATTTGCGCCGATGCTCACGCTCACATCACTCGGAGGCGCCACCGTGCAGTTGCAGGCCGGGAAGAAGACGCTTGTCGTCTTCCCTGATCCGGACCGTGCACCAGCAGAGGGCGAGTTGCTCTTCTTCGGCTCGCCCGAGGAACAGCCGCGTCCGGGAACCATTTCCTGGCCCGGCGAGTACGACATCGGCGATCTTGCCATTCGCGGGATCGGGCACGAGGAGGGCAAGGAGGTTTCCTATACAATCGAGGCGGAAGGTGTGCGTTTTGCATTCATCCATTCGCCGCTCAAAGAGTGGTCGGATTACGAGCTGGAACTCCTTGGGGACGTGGATGTGCTCTGCATATCCTCCGATTCGCCGAAGGTCTTGCAGAAGCTCACCGACGAGATCGATCCGCGCGTGCTTGTGCCGCTCAGCACCGGCGGCGCGGAGAAGTACGCAGAATCCCTCAAGATATGCGGCGCATCCGGCAAGGAGCCGGTGGAGAAGTACATCGTGAAAGCGGGCGGCATGCCTGCGGAGGGGCGGGAAGTTGTGGTGCTCAAAGCGCAGAAGTGAGGGGGTAATGTTCTTTCGGCTTTCTCGTAAGCGGCCGTACAATGGGCGTGCCCATGCTCCTGTAGTTCAACGGATAGAACAACCGCGTCCTAAGCGGTGGATGTAGGTTCGATTCCTGCCAGGAGCACCAAGGTTATCCTATTGAAGATAGCTGTTCCCGCTCTGCGGAGAGCGTGTCTGTCAAGTTGTAATCGTTTTGTACACAAAGGAGCATGATCGTGAAAATGGTGGAGCAGAACCAACAAACTCCTGCATGTTTTTTCTGTGAACAGTCGCAGGCATGACAACTCCGCTTCCCTTGTCGCATGCCGGCGCGAAGAGAAGATGCGGACATGGCAGATGCTCTTTTGGATGAACTGGATGTGTCGCGGGTACCGGCATCGGAACAGGACACAGTGATCATGAACGCGGAAGACCTCCTCCCGGATCAGCAGGAGCCGGATTCTTCCGTCGTGCCAAATCCGGAAGTCCGCCGCATCGTGGAATTCCTCCAGGGCGGCAAATGGGGGCTTGGAGTAGAGGGTATTCAGTGGGCGTATACGTCTGGGATGAACGGGGATGGCGGTATGGCGGAGGGGAAGGGTGCGGAGGGTCTTTCTGTGAAGCTTTCCGTGGAACATGGGGGGCAGCTGCGTCTTGATATCAAGGGAATCCGCCAACGTTCCAGCTTTATCACGTACAGCCTTCTCCAGAGCCGCTCAGTGCAGCAGACAGAGGTGGAAGTGCTGCGGGCAATCCAGGAGTACCTGCATGGTTGGTGAGCCAGAAGTTTGATCTGTGTTACACTGCAACCCATGCGATTGCACGTATGGGTGGCCGCGGGTGGCGCACTTCTCATCCCTTCCGTCCTCGCGCTGGAGTACGGGAACTTGAGTCTGCTCTACACGGATGCGCCATTTCACCCCGCGGAAGCGGCGGGGATTTCCGTGCTCACGGAACTCAAGGCAGTCGAGGGATACCCCGATGGGAGTTTCCATCCTGAACGCACGCTCAACAGGGCGGAATTCCTCAAGATCGTCCTCCTCAGCAGTCCCGGTCTGCGGGTTGCCTCGGCCGACGCGGAGAGCTGTTTCCCGGATGTATCCGCAGGCGATTGGTTCAGCCGGTACGTATGCCTTGCGAAGAAACGCGGCATCGTAAGCGGATATCCCGACGGATACTTCCGTCCCGCAAACTCCGTGAACTACGCCGAAGCACTCAAGATGCTTGCCGGGCTGTACGAATACGATATCTCTCCGACCTCGGAGGATTCGTGGTTCAGCCCATACGCGCGGGCTGCAATGGAGCGCAGGACGGCACTCCCCATGGATTTGTCCTATGCCCAGCCTCTCACGCGCGGGCAGATGGCGCGCCTTGCCGCCGCATTCCGCGCGGAGCACGAGGGAAGCCTTGCACAGTATCGCACTGCCGAACTCGGAGAGTACGTGCGGTCGTCCAGTTCTTCCTCCGCCGCATCGCAGGAGAGTGCGGGGTCTTCCGCTGCGGGCATTGTCTCTTCCGCAACATCAAGCCATGCGCCACTTCCCGCAGTGGCATCGCATGCGCTCATGGTGGGGAGCTCCGGCACCTTGGTCGCGGAAGGCGTGTTCACTCCCTGGGCAGATGACGCAATCATTCGGATTGCGATCGTCAAACTGGATCGGGAGGTCAAATCGCTCGGGTCACTCCATCTGCTCACGAGTGACGGGGTGGAAATCGGTACCCTGAACCTCGATATTTACGATACGGCGAACAAGACGTGGAAGGGGTATTACGAGAGTGCCGGCGCATATCGTTTGCCGAAGAGCACGCAAACGCGGCTCCTCATCGCTGCCGATCTCAAGAACGAGGAGCTCGGCGGCCGTTCCGGGGAATGGGTGGATATCAAAGAGATTTCCCTCGTCACGCAGAACATTGGTGACGGGCTTTCCACCACACTCATCGCGCAGAACTACACGAGAATTCCACACATCACGGCGGTAGCGAAACTCTCGGAGATTCGGAATGTTCCGCCCGAATCGGATTGGCTTGCGACCGGATCCAATCGCCGTATCGCGAGTTTTGCATTCTCGGGGAGCACCGCGGGGTCCGCGGAACTCCATCTTGAACAGCTCGTGTTTGATCTGGAGCGGTCATTTGGGGTGGAGCTTTCCGACTGGAAAATCCGCAAGGTTGGCACTGCAGGGGGCCACCAGTGTTACCAGGAGGGTGCGCAGCGCGTGAGTTGCTCCGGGATCGATGACTCCATCGGATTGCTGGAGGATGGCGCGGCGACCATCGAGCTCTTCGCAGACGTGGCGTTGGCGGAGCCATCCGATGACCGCACGCTCCAGGTATTCCTCATCGATCCTGGGACGATTACCGAAGGAGGCGCCGTGTGGTGGTCCGATGGTGTCACACGGTTCACCTGGGTCGAACAGGAGCAGCCGATTGCCGCGGGGCAGCTCTGGCGGGTGCGGGAAAATTCATGACCGTCAGGCGATATCTTTTCCCAACGCATCGCGGATTTCTGCCGCCATCTTTTCCGCAGATTTCCGCGCCGCTGCCTGCCAGTCCTCGCCAGACGAGGCATAGAGCACGCTCCGCGAGGCATTCACGATAGCCCCGGTTCCATCGGGGATGAACCCGTTCTTCACGTCATTTGCGGTTCCACCTTGTGCGCCGTATCCGGGGATGAGGAACGGGCAGTGTGGCATGAGCGTTCGCAGGTACTTGAGTTCTTCCGGATACGTTGCCCCAACCACGGCGCCGACGAAGGAGAGAGAACTTTCCTTGCCCAAATGATGCATGGCCCAGCTCTCCACAAGCTGTGCGAGGTGCTCGTGCACCACCTCGTCGCCCGTCGGGAGATCCTGCAATTCTCCGGAACTCGGGTTGCTCGTTTTCACGAGAATGAAGATCCCCCTCCCGTTCTTCTCGCACCGAGTGATGAATGGCAAAACGCTGTCTGATCCCAAGTATGGGCAAACCGTGAGGGCATCAATCGGCGAATTCTCGCCAAGGTACGCGTCTGCGTATGCCTCACACGTGCTCCCGATATCATTGCGTTTGCCATCCGCAATCACGAGGAGCCCCTGCGCCTTGGCATAGTCACACACTTCCCAGAACACTCTCATCCCCTCCCAGCCGAGCACCTCGAAGAATGCGAGTTGCGGCTTGACGCAGGAGGCGATGTCCTTGCAGGAATCCACGATCCCTTTGCAGAACTGCAAAACTCCTGCAGCATCACGTCCCACTCCCTTCGGGAGCTTGAGGATCTGCGGGTCCAGCCCCACACACACGGGGGAAGTCTCTGCTATCCGTTTTGTGAGGGCATCGGCGAAGTGCATCAGGCGCATGGTAGCGCCGCAAGGCTGCCCTATCCATCAATATTCTGCCGGTACTGCAACGCCTCGGCGACATGCGGAGTCTCAATTGTGGCACTGCCCGCAAGATCCGCGATGGTCCGCGCCACTTTGATCGTGCGGTGGTAAGCGCGTGCGGAGAGGCCGAGCCGCTGCACGGCTGTTTTGAGCAGCAGTTGTGAGGATTCTGTGAGCGGGCAGAGCCGGTCGATTTCCTTTACCCCCATTTCCTTGTTCGTGGAGATGACAAGGTCCCGAAAGCGCGTCTTCTGGCGTTCGCGTGCCGCAATGACGCGGCCAAGAATCACCGCGCTCGATTCTTCCCCTTCTGCCGGGCCGCGCTGCAAATCCTCCACAGGCACCGGCTGCACGTCGATCGTGAGATCGATGCGGTCGAGGAGCGGCGCCGAGATGCGCCGCCGGATCCGCTGGGCGCTCGCAACGCTGTACTTTGCCGGATTCATCGCTGCAACCATGATGAAGTCGGCGGGGAATGTCACCGATCCCTGCGCCCGCGTGATCGTGATGGTGCGGTCTTCCAGCGGCTGTCGCAGCACCTCGAGTACTTGTGGCGGAAATTCCGCGAGTTCATCCAAAAAGAGCACGCCGCGGTGTGCGAGGCTGATTTCCCCGGGCCCGGGTATCTGTCCGCCCCCCACGATGCTCACGCCGCTTGCCGTGTGGTGCACGAGGCGGAACGGACGCGTGCGGATGAGCGGTGATGATTCCGGCAGGAGGTTGGCGACGGAGTAGATTTGCGTTACTTCGATGGATTCTTCGTTTGAGAGCGGCGGGAGGATGCCGCGGAATGCACGCGCGAGAAGTGTTTTGCCAGCCCCAGGCGCACCGGAGAGCAGCACGTTGTGTCCGCCCGCTGCGGCGATTTCCAGCGCACGCTTGGCATGGTGCTGGCCGCGGACGTCGGCGAAGTCTATGAGGTTCTCTTCCGCTATCCTGCCAGGACTGCTCGCAGGCGGGGCAATCGGCGGAGCCGCCTGTTCCCCGCGGAGAATTGCTACCAGCTCCGTGAACGTTTCCGGCGCGATGACCCGCACGCCAGGAATGAGCGCGGCTTCGGCACCGTTCACTGCGGGGACGACGAGGGTTTCGATGCCGTGCTTGCGGCAGGCGATGGCGGCGGAGAGCACGCCGGTCACGTGGCGCAGGCTCCCATCGAGGGCCAGTTCCCCTAGGAAAGCAGTGCGTGCGAGCGTGTCTTCCGGCAGCAGGACGTGCCCGTTCACCATCAGGATGCCGAGCGCCATTGCGAGGTCGTACCGTGGGCCGCTCTTGCGCAGATCCGCCGGGGCCAGGTTCACCGTGATCACGCGCCCGGTGGGAATGCGGAATCCGCAGGAACGCAAAGCCATCCAGACACGATGCTTACTTTCCTGTACTGCGGTATCCCCAAGCCCGACGATGAGCATCTTCGCCTCACCCGGGGCGCAGCCAACCTCTACGGTAATCCGCTCGCTCCGTACGCCGATATTCTGGAATGTCGTGAGTTTCGTGAGCACAGAGCGAGTGTACTATCGTACACCTTTCTGTCTACATGAAAGGGTAGACGAACGTATACCTTCATTGAAGAATGCTCGCATGGATCATCGTGTTCAGACTGGTGCGCGCGGGGAACAGATTGCCGCTTCGTATCTCCGGGACCGCGGGTACGCTTTGTACGAGCGGAACGTTCGTCTCGGCAGATGCGAGATCGACATCGTCGCGTTCGATCCGCGCGACCGTACTGTCGTCTTCGTCGAAGTAAAGTCGCGTTCCTCATTGTGCGACGCATTTCATCCGCTCCTCGGAATTACTCCGAAGAAGAAGCGCGCACTCCACATGGCGATGGATGCGTGGGTTGCGCGGCACGCCTTCGACGGAGGATATCGGCTCGACATTGTCTGCGTTGCAGGCGGAGGAGTTATAGAACACATTGAACAGGTGGAGGTAACGATCTGAATGCCGAAGCGGCAGTGTTCATGGATACACAGGAAGATTCTTTGGGGAGAACGTTCCATGGGCGGAGTAACGGGCAATTGCACAAAGTTGTTTGTACACCGCCGGTATCATGCTCACGAGGAACTCGCCTTCCGCAAAGCATCCGCGCGCCTGCGAATCCCGGTCGAAATAATCGATGAAATTCACATGGATGCAGCCGGGCTTGAGGAGCGGCCGGTAGAGCGCGGCACAGGTCGGGGCGGCTGGAACGACATCGGCTGAGAGGTGCCCACAGTGGGCGGCGAGGCCAAGGATTCTGCCCCCCTGCGCTGCGTGTACGAGCAAGATGATCACATCGGCTTTCCGCATCGACGCGGGGGCGAGAAGGATGTACCGGCTGCGTGCAGGGTTGCATCCCACCGCGCTCAGGAACGCGCGCGCTGTGGCCGCATCCGGAAAGACGTGCTCTCGCCTCACGTATGTCCGGACAACCTCCCCGATGGGAATGGGGTAGTTACACGCGAAGTAACTGCCGGCGGAGAATCGTTTCCGCCGGCAGTCAATCGCAATCTTCCTGCCATGCTTCGCAGCGTGCGCAAGAGCGGAGCTCACCTCATCTTCCGTGGTGGCATATCCGCGCGGGAGCACATCCACGAATCGCACTGCAATGGGGTGGTGACGAGTGAGCAGCTTCGTCATGGTTTCCGGGGGGACAGGGAACAACCAGCCGCGTGTTCGGCAGGGCACCCATCGCAGGTCTGTGGTGCCATAACAGTTGGATCATGCCGTATGTGTGACGGTATGCGATCACAGGCAGGCGAACTCGCGCGTGGGCAGCCGAAGCGCAGGAACGCTTCGCCTCGGCAACCGCCTTTGCAGACGTCGTAAAGTTCACAATCGCGACAGGGCCCGACGATGTACGCATCCTGGTTGCGGTACACGGCGAGCGTTTCGCTCTTGAGGATTTCCTCGAGAGATTGATCATTCAGGTTGCCATGATGCATGTGCTGCGCACAGCAGGAGTAGACCCCACCGTAGTCCCCCCTGCCGAAGTTCTTCACATGAACGCCGCTTATGGACATCGTGCAGGGATTCCCATACGCGGGAGGATGTACGTATTGCGCCGCTTTTTCAGGGAAGTGCTCTTCATCGAATGCGCGGAAACGCTCGAAGAGCTCGCGCACTTGCTCAGGCGTTACCGTCGTTGTGGCCTGGCTGCGGTCATTGCTGCGGCTGATCTCGATGAACGGAACGACTCCCCGTTCACGGCAGTATGTGAAGAAACTAAACGCATGCGGGTACAAGGAATCCACGAGCGGCATTTCCAGAACGAGCGTCACGCCCTTCTGGCGCACGAGGTTGTCAATTGCGCGCTTGAGCAATGCCGCATAGCCCCGTTTGCCAGAGTAGGAATCGATGACCGCGTGCCCATCTACCCCGTCTTGCTGAGGAATATAGGCGTGTGTCACGACGACGGGTTTGGTCTCAGTAAGCTTTTCAGCCTCTACCTGTTCCGCGAAACGCATGCCGTTCGTGACCAGTATCGGGGTCATGCCTTCCTCCCGGATGTGCCGCAGAATCTCCTGCACGTCAGGGTGCAGCGTCGGCTCTCCGCCGAGGAGCGCAACTTCCCGGAAGCCGGCGGCCTGTGCCTGCGACACATAGTCAATGGCGGCGGCGAGCGGTGTATCGCCCGGGTAGCTCGCACGCTCGCAAATGGCGGAGAGCCTGCCCGATTTCATTGGCGTCTTGTAGCAGGCTTCGCAGTGCAGCTGGCACTTCTCTCCCGGCACGATTTCCATCCCGAAACACTGGTGGGGGGAATCGTGCTTCTCCCGGAATGCGTTGGGGCTTGCCGATGATGGGTAGAAACCGGATTCAGTCATGCTCGTGCGTGGGAAGGATATGAAAAAAGCCTCGCCGGACAGCGGGGCTTGCAGAATGGAGTAGTCAGAAATGCATCAGCGCCAGCTGTACAGCGGTGTCAACGCTGCCTGCCACCACCTGTAGGCCATAGCCATCGATGGGATGTACTTATGCACCGGTACAAGAGTACATACGTGCTTTCACTGCGTCAAGAATTTTTCCGCACATAGCGCATCGCGCAGTGCTTAGTCCCCCATTACGACAATCAATCCGCCCGCCGAAAGCGGCACATGGAGCGGCCACCGCACAGGATCAAGATCCGCCTGTACACACCGCTCGAACACATCGCGCTTCTCTTTGCCTTTGAGCAGGAGGATGCAACGTTTGCATGCCATGATGACAAGCGGGGATACCGTGACGCGGTCGCGCACCTCGAACTGATCGGTGTGCGTATGGAGCGCGAGGATTTCCTCGAATGCTTCCTCCGGCACCGGAGGGAACAGCGAGGCGATGTGCCCGTCGTTCCCGAGGCCGAGTACCATCACATCCGGAGCGTGCCGCGAGAATATGCGTATGAGCGATTCTGCATACGAAGCGGCGCACGCGTCGGGCGGAAGCGCGGTATTCGGGAACGTGATGTGCTTCGCGGGAATCTGTGCATGTTTCAATAGGGTTTCGCGCACGAGCCTCGCGTTGCTCTCTTCGTGGCCAGGTGGTACCAACCGCTCATCCACAAGGAAGAGCCGCACGCTATCCCAGGGAATGTCCATGTCCTTCCCGAGCAGCATGTATGACGGCCCGGGCGTTGAGCCGCCGGAGAGGCCCAGGATGCACTCGCCGCGTTCCCTGATCGCCTCCGTTAGCCCCGCGGCGATCGTGCGTGCGGATTCCGCCGCAAAATCCCCGTTCTTCGCCTCGATGCACTGGTAACGAAGCTCACTCATGAGATCTCAAGCCACGAAGTGCCGTCTCGCGCGATCCACTCGGACATCTGCGCCGGGCCGCCGGAACCTGCAGGGTACGGGTGGAGCGGCGTATCGGATTTTTCCAAGTGAGTCTGTACCGGATCAAAGAGCCGCCAGGACGCGTGCACTTCCTCGAACGAGAGGAACCACTGTTTCTTGCCGTGGATCGCTTCAAGAAGCAGCAGGCCGTGTTCCGGGAGACAGTCTCCCATGCACACGAGCGGATCAGAGAGCACGAGCGGGCGGAAAATCGGTTCCGTGCCGCCGAGCTTGGTCTGGAGCTCAAAACGCATGCCGGCTTCGCCCTGCAGGATGATGTGCAGGCGATTCGGAGTGCTCCCTTCGCCGACGCTGTGCGGCACCTGAAACTGCACGGAGATGCGGGTTTCCTTCTTCGTGAGGCGTTTGCCGGAACGCAGGTAGAACGGCACGCCCTCCCACCGCGACGTCCTCGACATGAGGCGCATGGCAACGAACGTGTTCGTCCGCGAATCCTTGGCAATCCCTTCCTCCTCCCGGTAGCCGGCGACGTGCTTCCCATTCACGCTGCCAGCGGCGTACTGCCCCTGGAGCACGAGGTCGTCGAGGTCAGTTGCCGGCGGCAGGTACACCTGGCTCAAGGCGCTGAGCCTGCTTTCCCGGAATGAATCGCCTTCCTGCTGCAGCCGCATGGTGAGCAGGGTCATGATCATGAGGAGGTGTGACTGGAACATGTCGCGGAACGTCCCCGTGTGTTCAAAATATCCCGCACGCCCCTCGATGCCGCCGGGCTCGGACGCGGTGATTTCCACATGGTGGATCAGCGTGTTCTTAAAGAGGCGTTCGAGCAGCGGGTTCGCATACCGCAGGTAGAACACGTTGCGCACGGCTTCCTTCCCCAGGTAGTGGTCGAGCAGGTATACCTCTTCGTCGCTGAAGCACGAGAGGAGCTGCTTCTTGATCTGGCCAAAGCTCTTTAAGTTGCTCCCGACTGGTTTCTCCACGATGCAGCGGAATGGGATGCCGTCGCAGTGCACACCGCCGCGGCACAGGTTCTCCGAGATCTGCGTGAAGACCGCGGGCGGCACGGAGTAGTACGCAAGCCGCGCCTGGCCCTTCCAGCCCTTTTCCAGCTTGGTGAGCTTGGCTGCGAGCGACGTGAAATCGCTTTCCCGGTCATACTGTCCCTGGTGGTAGTGCACATGGGAGAGGAATTCCTTGAGAGCAGCGGCATTCGGTTCCGGCACTTCCCTGCGAATGGATTCTTCCACCGATGTCCGGAACGAATCGTCATCCATATCCGATCGGGCGAATCCGATGATGGCGTACTGCGCCGGGAGCCGCTTTTTCTGCGCGAGAATGTAGAGCGCCGGGTAGAGCTTGAGCCGTGCCAAGTGGCCGGATGCCCCGAAGAGCACGAGGCTGAACGGCGTTGGTGCGGAGAGAAGTGATGTGCGTGGAGCGGAGCTCATGGAGTATTCATTGTAGTGCATGGCTGGCGCAGGACAATCGGGAGGAGCTCTTCACTTGTGTTCTGTTTCACCCATTGCTACTCTCCGCGCACAGCACCGCTCTATCCAGAGAGATGCAGAGGGAACTGGCCCGTTCGATGCATCCCCCAACCACTCCGCGCCTGCGGGAAACGGTGGGAACTCCAGCCCCCGATGGGGGAAGATAGCTCTCGCAAGCTCACGCTTCCTCCGGCACGGGGAGACGGTCTTCCTGTCATCTTTCTCCCATCTTCCATGTCGTATCTCTTCACATCGGAATCGGTCACCGAGGGGCACCCGGATAAGATCTGCGACCAGATCAGTGATGCCATCCTCGACAGCGCCCTGCGCCAGGATCCCAAGGCGCACGTTGCCTGCGAGTGTCTCGCCACGACGGGGCTCGTGATCGTCGCGGGGGAAATGCGCACGAGAGGGTATGTGGATATCGCAGGAGTCACGCGCGAAACGATCCGCGAGATCGGCTACGACGATGCGAACTATGGGTTCGATCACAAGGCGTGTGCCGTCATCGTGAGCGTCGGCGAGCAGAGCGCGGATATTCAGCTCGGCGTGGATGAAGACAAGAACGTCAAGAAAGAGCAGGGGGCAGGCGATCAGGGCCTCATGTTCGGCTACGCCTGCGACGAGACGCCGGAGCTGATGCCTTTGCCGATCTCCCTCGCGCACAAGCTCACCCGCAAGCTCGCGGCAGTGCGCAAAGCGCGCGAACTCCCGTACCTGCGTCCCGATGGCAAGAGCCAGGTGACCGTGCAGTACAACGACAACGGCGAACCGGAACGCGTGCAGTGCGTCGTCATCTCCACGCAGCATGCGGACGGCATTCCGCACGAGCAGATCTGCAAGGATGTTCGCGCCCACATCATTGAACCGGTCTGTGGCAAGTATCTCGACAAACAGACAATCTTCCACATCAACCCGACCGGGCGCTTCGTCATCGGCGGCCCTCCCGGGGACTGCGGCTTAACCGGCCGCAAGATCATCGTGGATACCTACGGCGGCATGGGGCGCCACGGCGGCGGATGCTTCTCCGGCAAGGATCCGAGCAAGGTGGACCGCTCCGCGGCGTACGCGGCGCGGTGGGTGGCGAAGAACATCGTCAAAGCGAAGCTCGCCCGCCGTTGCGAGGTGCAGGTGGCGTACGCCATCGGCGTCGCCGAACCGGTTTCCATCCTCGTGAACACGTTCGGCACCGGCAAGAAGGATGACATCGCGCTCGCGAAAGCGGTTTCCAAAGTGTTTGATCTCCGCCCCGCCGCGATTATCCGCGATCTCGATCTCTTAAAGCCCCAGTACCTTGAACTCGCGTCGTACGGGCACTTCGGCCGCGAGGATCTCGGGGTCCGGTGGGAGCAGTGTGACAGGGTGGAGGCATTGCTCGCAGCGCTGTAGGAGGTCGTCGGCCTAGTTCTCAGCAATGGAACAATGTGGCAATTGTTCCATTGTTTTATTGCTGATTGGTTGTTGCTCTCACAGCTTCCGCAACACTGCCCCTGGGTAGTAGTACTCCAGGATTTGTTCCGCTGTTTTCCCTTCCACTGCCTGGCCTCGCGCCCCGCAGCCAGACATCCCCACGCCGTGCCCCCGGAGCTCCATGCCCGCGCACCACGGGTCCGGCTTGGATGCGAATACTTCCGCAAAGGGGAAGTTCGCCCATCCGTTCTCCGCGGGGGAACGCGTGCGTCCATCATCGCTTGAGAAGTACGGGGTCTTCACGATGGCACCGTTCTTCATGAGCACGAGGCTGGCCGTGGATCGCACGGCGCGCACCCAAGCAGGATTGCCTTCTTCGAATGCGAGGCCGCCGTAGAGCTGGAACCGCGCCGCGCTGTCATCGCCGTCGTACGGCATGCCGGGGAACTTCCTGTTGCTTGGCGAAAGGTAGTGCGCGGCGTAGCTCCGCGCCGCCACGGCGAAGGCCCGCTGTTTCTCGTAGGGCTCGGTATCGGGCTCTTCCGCGAGGCCGGCGAGGTACGATTCAAGCGGGAGCTCATTGATGAGCACGAGCTGCCCATCCAGGACGCGGCATTCCACGGTTCCCCGGAAACGGTTGGCATCCTGCTGCCAGCTTGCGATGGTCACCGCGCCGCCGACTGCTTCTACCCGCACGGTGCCCTTTGCAATAACCGCTGTTCCTTGGCGTGCAACGCATGCACCTCCTTCGCGTTGCAGTTCAACCTGCGCGTAGGCATCGCGCTTCCCGTTGATCCGCAGGCCGCGTGCTGCGGCGAGTGAAGCAGTATTTCCTTGGTAGCCAAGCCGGATGCGGATGAGTGTTGTGCCTGCGGTTTCCGGTTCCGGAGCCTCGGTGGTAGCAGGGGCTGTCTGTGGCCGCGGGCGCACGATGCTCACTTGCGGGCGCACGGCGGCGCTCGTCGTCGTAATGGCCGGCCGGGGAGCATCGTTCACCCGTTTGCCGGATGCAACCAGCGAGAGAGAAACATCTCCAATCTGCACGGAGTACGTTCCGGCGTCGCGCGGGAGCTGCACGCGCAGCGCGATGACGAGCGTTCCCCCTTTCCGCACGGCGCTCGGCAGCAGCAGTTCCTGCCGGACGCGCAGTTCCCGTCCTCCGCCGATATCCTGCCACAGCCCGATGCGCGAGTCCGACCGCAGCACGTCCGCAATGCGATCCTGCGGCTTGCCGGATGTATCCCCTGCGCGGTAGAGCAGGCTCACCCGCGCCTGGCCCCCCGGGAGCCCCGTAATCTGCGTGCTGCCGACTGCGGTGAGCGTAGCCGTGCGTTTCGACGATGTGCGGACAATGCCTTCATCTGCTTTTTTCCGCTGTGCGGGGAACCGGATGAGCGCACCGATGTCACCATCCCGCACGTGCCGGCGAATCTGCGAGAGGACTTCTGTCACGTAGTACCCCGGACATGCAGTGGAAACCAGCGTGCCGTGTCCCACAACCGGATCCATGCGCATGCCGTGGTACGAGACCTGTTTTTCAAGATCGATATCGTACTGACCAGCGAGATCGCGCAGGAGCCATTGCAGGCTTTGCATTTGATTCTGCGTGGGCTGCTCCACGTCAAAGTTCCCCATAAGGGCGATGCCGATTGTTCCCACGTTGGAGCAGTACGCGTGCCCGCCGACGACGTACTTTCCACCGGCCCGCCCCTCGTAAATCTGTCCTGTTTCATCAATCACGAAATGGTACCCGATATCCCCCCACATCCGGCCATTTGCATGGTATGCATAGAGAGCGCGCATGCGTTCGTACGCCGGGCGTGTGTCGCCAGTCACCTTGAGGGCAGTGTGGTGCACAACGAGGAGCGTAACGCTCGGCGAGTATGCTTGTGGCCAACGGTACTTCTCCCCGTCGCGGTTCTTCTCGACAGTTTTTGCCGTCTCGAATTCCTCGGGGTACTGCTCCTGCCACTGCGCACATTGCTCCACTCGTGGCGATACGGTGTTCCCGCTGGTATCACCCTCTTCCTCATGTTCTGCAGTGTCAGAGCGTTGCGTGCCTTCTCCTTCAAATAGCAGCGATTCATCAGCGCCCCATGCGTTACGGGAGAGAATGCGCGGAGCACCGACCGGTGAGCGCGCGGCAACGGCGTAGTGCGGCGGATCCTCCGCGATGCGGATCGGGTGCAGCGTGTATCCGCGCGTCGTGCCGCGCACGCGGACTGCTGTTGTTTCCTCCGGGAAGATCACGAGGTTCGATTCCTTGAGCAGCGGGTCAAATTCCTTCTCGATTTCCAAGGCCTGCCATGGTGTCCACCGGTCGCCCTGCAGCGCACTTACCGCCAAGTGCATGTCATCGGTCGGCACACCGATGCTGAGCGCATCGATCGGGTTGGCGAATGCAATGCGTCGTTCGCTGCCGCCATCGCCTACACTCAAAGAGAGGAGCGCTGCGCTCAAGCTCACGAGCATCCATCCTCTCGTGCGGGGCCAGGCAGAACGGAGTAACCGCATGGAGAGTGCGAGTATAGCAGTGATCGGCAATCGCATTTGTTCCTTTTGTCCGGCGACAAAAGGAACGCAAAAACGCCGGCGCGCCAAAGCCTCTCCACTTGCCCCTTCACCCCCCGTGGCGCGCCCCCCCTCCACGGAAACTTAAGCCGTGGATGGGAGAAAATCCAAGCAGGAGTTGTTCGTATTCTTCAATCATCCGGGGTAAGGCGAATCGTTCTCTTGCCGCACGCTCTCCCGTAGATCCGATTGCAGCTCGTACCGGGGGATCCTGCATATCTTGTATGGCTTTCTGCAGGGCTGAAACGGAATTCGCCTCCGCGACAAGCGCTTCACCTTCCTTGAGGTGCAGGGCGATGCCGCACGCGTCGGTCACGATGACCGGCGTGCCGAGCGCCATCGCCTCGGCCGCCGCGAGGCCGAAAGGATCGTGCTCTCTGGATGGGAGCACGACGCAATCTACCGATTGGTAGAACGCGCCGAGCTCGGGGAGCCTGCGTTCGATCTTCACGCGGTCTCCGATTCCGAGCACCGCAATGAGCGCATCGAGCTGCCCCCGCTCCGGGCCGTCGCCGACGATAGTGAGAGTAACCTTCGGGAGGCCAGCAATTGCCCGCAGAAGAAGGTCCACGCCTTTATCGCGGGTGAGGCGAGCAACACAGCCGGTCCGGAGCATTCCCGCCGCTGATGCATTCCATTCCCGGTGCGCGAAGCGCCGCAGATCAATGCCGTTGGGGATTGCTATAGTGCGTGCAGCCGGCCAGCCGATCTCCACGTAGATGCGCCGGCTGAGTTCCGACACGCAGACCGTGGTGGCGAGCTTGCTCGCCCGCAGGAGTAAAGGCAGCCAGGGATTCCACTTGAGCCATCGCCCGATACGGTCGTGTTCCAGCCAGAACACCCGCATGCCAAGGCGGTCGGCGTATGCCGTGAGCAGGAGTTTCTCGCTCATGCTCAGCATCACGATGGCATCAGGCTTCGAGTCGTTCTCCAGCGCGTCGGCGAGCTGGCGCTGCATGCCCCACTGCCGCCAGAGGAAGCTCCCTGCAAGCCATTCGGTGACCGGCGGCAGGCCGATATCCAGGGAACGTGCGGGAATCCCTGCCTCTTTGCACTGGGCAAGAAGCACGGGGCAGCTGCCGAGAAAGTTCACCGTATGGCCTCGCTCAATCAGCCCCCGCATGAGCGAGAGTGTTTGTACCTCAGCCCCCCCGTAGGCGCTTTCCAGTGGGAACCGCGTGAAGAGAATGCGCACGCGGATAGCATACGGCATTCATCATTCGCGTGACGATGTTTACCACTGCAAACCGAACCAACGTGCTATTTCCTCAATCCCGTACATCCAGAATGAACCCTCGCGATCCCAACGCTCGTGCCGCAGTACCTTCGCCTTGTCTTCCTCCGGCGCGCCGGCATGGAGCGATGCCGTGAGGTCACGCTCAATATCAACGGCGATCATTTGTTTGAGTGTGGTGTATTGGTCGCGCGTACGGCTCACAATATCCTCGAAACGCTGCGTCCGTTCCTCCGGACTCACGTTTGGTTGTTCCATCGCTGTTTCACTCACGATGCCGTCCTCTTCCTGTGCGATGAGCGACGCGACGTTCATTGCGCCTTTCGTGGCGGTGACGGTTGCAAGCAGTGTCGTGCTGCCTGCGAAGAACAGGGCAGCAAGGAACACCTTCTTTCGCTGGTTGTATCGTTTTTGGTGTGTATTCATCAGTTATTATTATACATCAAATATTAAAATATGGCAATTATCTGCTTTGCACGGTTTGGAGCTGATCATTTTGCCGTGATCCGTTCCTGACCGGCCATGTACGGCCGCAGGACTTCGGGAACCGTAACGCTCCCGTCCTTGTTCTGGTAGATCTCCAGGATCGGGATGAGGATTCTCGGAGAAGCAATGCACGTGTTATTGAGCGTGTGGACGAAGTGCTTCTGGCCATCCTTCCCCTCGTACCGGATGTTAAGCCGACGCGCCTGGAAATCCCCAAGGTACGAGCAGCTGTGCGTTTCACCGTAGGCGTTTCTGCTCGGCATCCAGGTCTCGATATCCTGCATGAAGACTTTGCCTTTTCCCATGTCTCCCGTGCAGATGGTGAGGATCCGGTACGGGAGTTTGAGCGCTTGCAGCACATCCTCCGCGTTCGTGCGGATTTCCTCGAACATGCGCAGCGCCTCCTCCTGATCTGCGCGGCAGAGCACCACCTGCTCCACTTTTTCGAACTGGTGCACGCGGTAGAGGCCTTTCGTATCCTTCCCGTACGTGCCGGCCTCTCGCCGGAAGCACGCGCTGTACCCCGCGTACCGCTTAGGGAGTTCCGTTTCCGGCAGCGTTTCATCCTTGTGGTAGCTGCACACCGTCACTTCCGACGTGCCGATGAGGTGGAGGCCATCCCCCTCGATTGTGGCACCCTTGGATTCCTGCCCGCCGACCGCATAGATGTTGGTTTGGTCCACACCTGGGAAGAACCCCGTGCCCATGAAGCAGTCGTAGTTCGCGAGGAGCGGCGGGCTGAAGAGTGTCCATCCTTTGCGGGCCAGCGAGTCCATGGTGAACCGCAGCACCGCATGGTGGAGGCGTGCGCCATCGCCCTTGAGGAAGTAGCTCCGCGCGCCGGAAACTTTGGCCGCGCGGGGGATATCGATGATGTCGAGTGCTTCGCCCAACGTCACATGATCTTTCGGCTCGAACGCGAACGTCGGCTGCTCGCCCCAGCGCCGCGCCTCCGCATTCTCCTTGTCGCTTTTGCCCACCGGCACGGTGGGGTGGGGGATAGCGGGCAACATGAGCTGCATTTCCTTCCATGCATCGTCCGTCCGCTTGAATTCCTCCTCTTTTCCTTTGAGGGTTGCACCAAGATCCTTCATTTCCGCGAGAGCGTCTTCCTTCTCCTTCCCCTTCATTGTCGGAATACGCTTGCTCACGCTGTTCTTCTTTGCGCGCATTTCGTCTACCAGCCCCTGCAGCTCGCGGCGCAAACCGTCGAGCTTCAGGAACCCCTGCACGTCCACGGCGATATTCTTCTGCTTTGCGGCTCTCTCGTAGACTTCCGGCCGTGCGCGGAGATCATCGAGGTCGATCATCGAGGGGCAGCGTATCGCCGCGGTGGAAAGGCCGCAATCTATTCACCCCGTATTCCCGCATGCTCTGCGAGGGTAAAAAGGATTGCGGCGAAGCGCGCTGTTCCTAGCAAGGAATGGAAGGGAAACCATAGGTTTGCCTTCCGTGATTCATTATAGTGGGCCCATGCCACTCCTTTCGGCACGGCAGCTCTCGGTGAAAATGCAGGAGCACACGATTCTCCAGCAGGTGTCTTTTGACATCGAACCCGGTGAAATCGTGGGGATTATCGGGCCGAACGGGAGCGGGAAAACGACACTCTTCAACGTGCTCTCCGGCTTCCTACAACCCACGCAGGGCACGGTACAGTTCCATGGCGAAAATGTGACGAAGTTGTCGCCAGCTGAGCGGGCCCGGCGCGGCATCGGGCGCGTGTTCCAGAACTTCGGCATCTTTAAAGACATGACATTGCAGGAGAATATCCTCGTTGCGCTGGAAGCGATGCCAGCGGAGAAGCGCAAGACTGTCGGGGACCTCCACGATGTTGTCCTCACAACGCTGGAAATGGCAGGCCTCAAATCCTATGGAAAGAAGAAAGCAGGTTCGCTCTCCGGCGGGCAAATGCGCCTGCTGGAGATCGCGCGGACTCTCGTCTGCGGCAAGGAACTCTTCCTTCTCGATGAGCCGACGGCCGGCGTTTCCCCGAAGATGACGAAGCAGGTTGCCGACATGATCCAGAAGCTCAAGGAGGAGGGAAAAACGGTGCTCATCATTGAACACGATCTGCCATTTATCAGCAGAATCTGCGATCGGGTTATCGTCCTGGATGTCGGCAGCATTGTGCTCCAGGGAAAACCGAAGGAGGTGCAGCAATCCAAGGCGCTGCAGGAGATCTACTTCGGCGCAGACCCGACAACGTAATAATTTCTTGTCAAATTCTGCCGGATCAGGGAGAATGAGCAGGAATTTCCCCATTCTTTATGAGAAAACTCCCTCTCCTTGGCGCGATTGCCGCGCTCATGCTTTCCGCATGCCAGCCTGCGGAAACCGGGCCAATCAAGATCGGGTTCGTCGGCCCGCTTACCGGTGGCATCGCCTCTATCGGAGTGGTCATGCGCAACGCCGCGGAGCTCCGCGTGAAGGAAATCAATGATGCCGGCGGCATCAATGGCCGCATGATTCAGCTCGTCATCGAGGACGGCAAATGCACGGGTGCCGATGCGGCGAGTGCCGGCCAGAAGCTCGTGAGCATCGATAAAGTCATTGCGATCCATGGCGGCGAGTGCAGCGGGGAAACGCTCGCAATCGCTCCGATCACGGAGGAGGCGGGCATCGTGCTTCTCTCCCCGATCTCCAGCAGCCCGGATGTCTCGCAGGCCGGGGATTTTGTGTTCCGCAACTACCCGAGCGATGCGCTCAAGACTGTTGCGATGGCGCACTACTTCGCCGCGCAGGGCTACAAGCGTGTGGCGATTCTCTCCGAGAACACGGATTTCTGCACGGCATTCAAGGATTCCCTCAAGGAGAAGCTCGGTGATGACATAGAGATTGTCTTCGACGAAGTGGTGGAACCGGATACGAAGGATTTCCGCACGCTGATGGCAAGGCTCAAGGACACGGAGTTCGACGTGTTCTTCTCCAATGCAAACCTCGCCACGACGATGGGGCTCATGGTTCAGCAGTTCCGCGAGCAGGGGCTGACTCAACCGATAATTTCGCACGATGTCGGCGAGACGCCGGAAGTCGTGCAGCTCGCCGGGGAGGCGGCCGAAGGCTTCCGCGTCATCAACCTGCCGAGTGTCGGCGAGGAGACGGATTTCGGGAAGAAGTACATCGCCGCGTACGGCAAACCGGAATCCGCGATGGCGTTCGCCGCTCACAGCTACGATGCGATGGACATCCTTGCGAAGGCAATCGCCGCAGTGGGAACGGACGGCACCGCGATGCGCGATTACCTGAATTCCATGGGCGAGTACACGGGAATGGCGGGGACGTTCTCCTTCGATGAGAATGGCGATGCCCTCGGGTACAACTACGCTCTGCGCGAAGTGCAGAACGGGCGATTCGTCACCGCAGAGCTCATTCCGGTAGACTGAACTGCGTGCAGCTCCTTGCGAATGCCCTCATTGCCGGCTCACTCGCGGCGCTCATCGCGGGTGGGCTGGCTTTGGTGTACGGCACGCTCGGTGTGTTCAATCTCGCGCTCGGCCAGATGGTGCTTATCGGAGGGTACGCCACGTGGTGGTTGCACCAGAGCCTCGGGCTGCCGCTACCCCTGAGTGTGCTGGGGGGTGTCGGCACCGGTGCCATCGTTTCCTGGCTCACATTCGGGATCTTCGTGCGGCCGTTCTACAAGCTGCACCGCTTCCTGCCGCTCGTCACGACGATCGCGCTCAGTATGTTGCTCGACGGTGTGATCCTGCTGCTCTTCGGCACCTCGCCGCGGAGCATCATCACCGGGTCCAAGACGATGGCGGAGATCGGTTCCGTGCTCGTGAGTGTCGAACAGATCGTGCTCATCGCGCTCACCATGGCGCTCCTGTTTTCCTTTGCGTATATCCTCCATTCCACCGCATTCGGCAGGAAGATTCGTGCCGTCGTGCAGCACGACTATGCCGCCATGAGTCTTGGGATCAATGCCCTGTTTCTCCACCGATTCGTGTTCATCATGAGCGGTGTTTTCGCCGCGCTCGGCGGAATTTTCATAGGCATTGATACCAGTCTTTCCCCCACGCTCTCCTTCAGCCTCACCATCAAGGCCTACGCCGCCATTATCGCAGGGGGCAAGGGGAACTTCTGGGGCGCAATCCTGTTCGCGTACATCATCGCGCTCTTTGAGCAGCTCTTCGTCGGTGTCCACTGGTTCGGGTCGTTCTACGTGCCCGCCGGCTACCAGCAGACGGTCGCGCTGCTCTTCATCATCGCTTTCCTCATTGTGAAGCCGCAGGGGATGTTCGCGGCGAAAGCGCGTTCTGCCTGATCTCATGGAATTCTTCCTCCACACGCTGGCGCATGCCTTCATGGCAATCCCAACAATCCTGGGCTACAACCTCGTATTCGGGAAAGGGAAGATCCTCCACTTCGGCCAAGAGGCCATTGCGCTCGCCGCGGTGTACGCCGTGTGGGTTCCGGTAATGCTCCACGGCGCACCGCTCGGCGTGGGCATCGTGTTGGGGACCGTTGCTGCGGTAGTCATGGCGCTTGCGCTCGCATGGCTCTCGTTCCGCCTGGATGCGGATGGCCTGGGTGTGATGTCCATTGCGCTGCACCTCGCCGCGCTCGCTGTTGCGCTCAACTGGCAGCCGGTCACGCGCGGGGCGCTCGGGATTCCGCGGATTGCCCGTCCGGCAGGCATGGAGGATCTGCAGAGCTTCACCATTGTGATGGCCGTGGTGGCTGTGCTCTGGATCATTGGCATGTACTGGCTTGACCGCGGCCCGTTCGGGCGGGCGCTCGTCGCGCTCAGCGAGCACTCGTGGCACGCCGAGGCGCTCGGCATCCGGCGCAGGCGCATCCACACCATCGCATTCCTCATCACGGGGATTGGGGCGCTCGTAACAAACTTTTTCTTCCCCATGTATCTGCATCTGCTTTCGCCATCCGATTTCGGGTTCCCCATCACGATCTTCTTCGTGACGATCATCGTTGCCGGCGGGCCGGGGAGTCTGTGGGGAGTGATCTGTGCGACGTTCCTGCTCTTCTTCCTCCGCGAAGGAATGCGGCTCCTCCCGCTTCCGGCAGATATCCTCGGGCCGCTTCGCCTCATGATATTCAGCACTATCCTCTTCGCCGCAGTGTGGTTCCGGAGGAAGCAGATTTTTCCGAAGCAACGAGAAGTGTAAGTGAGACTGCTACCATAAACCTATGGAGGATATTTTCGCCTTCCTCGCCGCGCATGACATCCCATACGAGCGGGCCGATCATCCGGCGGTATTCACCTGCGAGCAGGCACGGCAGTTCGTGCCGCCGCTCCCGGGCCTGAGCGTAAAGAACCTCTTCCTGCGCGACGAACGCGGCGACCGGCATTACCTTGTCATCGTGAGCACGGAGAAGAGCGTTGATCTCAAGGCTCTCAGCAAAGCGATCGATGCGAAAAAACTCAGTTTTGCATCGCCGGAGCGCCTGAAGAAGTACCTTGGCATTGAGCCTGGTTCCGTATCGCTCCTCGCGCTCGTGCACGACCGCGATCAGGCGGTCAGCCTTGTTCTCGATACGGAGGCGGCACAGGCGGAGGCATTGCATTGTCACCCGCTCGTGAATACGTCCACGCTCGTTATCCGCAAGGAAGGCATTGAGAAATTTCTCCGCGCAACGGGACACGTCCCGCGCGTCGTTGCCGTTCCATCCCGACTTGCGCCCTAACGCCGGGCAAGGCGTCCTTCCGTGAGCCACGCGTGCAGCGCGGCAAGCTGGTGGCGGACGTGTTGCTCATTGAGGAGCCGCAGCATTTTATTTGCCTGGAATGCGTGTTCCGCTACGAGCGCGACCTGCGCAACGAGCACATCGGCGATTGCACTGCGCATCTCGCGCGAGAGATCAAAGAAGCACGCCGTCACCAGCTGCTCGGGGAATACGACGACCGCGGGCGGCACTTCCGGGTGCGGCGCATAGCGGATATGCATGTTCATCCATGGGTGTGCCCTTTGTCCCTCCATCTGCCGGAGCCAGAGATGGATCCCCTTCCCTGCGGCGCGTTCGATCGCCTGTTCCTGATCCATGGTCAGGCACGGCGGTTGGTACGATTCTTTCGTCCGGGCGAGCAGTGTGTTTTTTGCGCGGAGGAAGTCGGGCGGATGGTTCACAAAAAAGAAAGGGAAGCATGCTACAAAATGTCCGCAGGCTGTACAATGCGGTGACAGCGATCTTCGCGGACATGACATCCCCCCAGCAGTTCAACCTCGTTTCCCCCTTTACGCCGACCGGCGACCAGCCGCAGGCGATCGAGAAGCTCCTCAAAGGGCTGCGTGCCGGCGAACGCCACCAGACCCTCCTCGGGGCGACCGGCACGGGCAAAACGTTCACGATGGCGAATATTGTGGCGGAGCTGAATCGGCCGACGCTGGTGCTGGCCCATAACAAAACGCTTGCGGCACAGCTTTGCAGCGAGTTCCAGAGCTTTTTCCCGAATAACGCAGTTTCGTACTTCGTTTCGTACTACGACTACTACCAGCCGGAGGCGTACCTGCCATCCACGGATACGTACATCGAGAAAGACGCGAGTATCAACGAGGAGATCGAGAAGTTCCGCCACGCCGCGACGCACAACCTGCTCACGCGCCGCGACGTGCTCATCGTCGCTTCCGTTTCGTGCATCTATGGCCTCGGCAATGTGGAGGACTACGAAGCGCTCGCGATCACCGTGAAGCGCGGCGACCCGATCCAGCGCGACAAGTTCCTCCGCCGCCTCACCGATATCCAGTACCGCCGTTCCGGCATGGAGTTCAAGCAGGGGATGATCCATGTCCTTGGGGATACGGTGGAGGTATTCCAGCCCGGCGGCGACACCGTGATTCGCATGGAGATGCCGTTCGATGAAGTGGAGGTAATCCAGGAGGTGGATAGCTTCACTGGAGAACTCATTCGGGAGCTCAATGAGGTCACGATCTTCCCCGCATCGCACAACGTGACGACGCAGGAGAAGATCAGCCGTGCGTGCGGTCTGATTCTCCAGGATCTTGAACTCCGCGAGAAAGAACTCCTCGCCGCGGGCGAGCTCGCGAAAGCGGAGCGCATCCGGCAGCGCACCGAGTATGACGTGGAGATGCTCAAGGAGACGGGTTACTGCACTGGTATTGAGAACTATGTCCGGTACTTGAGCGATCAGCCGGCAGGATCGCCACCGAGCACGTTGCTCGATTACTTTCCCGAGGATTTCATCCTCTTCGTGGACGAATCGCACATCTCTATTCCGCAGGTCGGCGGCATGTCCGAGGGCAATCGCAGCCGCAAGCAGACACTCGTCGATTATGGATTCAGGCTCCCGAGTGCGCACGACAACCGGCCGCTCACGTTCCAAGAATTCGAATCACGCGTGCGGCAGGCGGTGTACGTTTCCGCAACTCCGGGGCCGTACGAGTACGGACACACGCCAAAATCCTGTCTTGTGGAGCAGATCATCCGCCCGACCGGCCTCCTCGATCCGCCAGTGCAAGTGAAGCCCACGAAACATCAGATTGATGACGTGACCGAGGAAATCAGGCAGACCATCGGCCGGAAAGAACGCGTCCTTCTCACCACGCTCACGAAGAAGGGGTCCGAAGACCTCACGAAGTACCTGCAGGATGCAGGGTTCAAGGTGCGGTACCTCCACAGCGACATAGAAACGATCGAGCGCATCGAAATCCTGCGGCAGCTCAGGACCGGCGAGATCGATATCCTTGTCGGCATCAACCTGCTCCGCGAAGGGCTGGATCTCCCCGAGGTGAGCTTCATCGGCATTCTCGATGCGGACAAGGAGGGATTCCTGCGTTCCCGCGACGCGCTCATCCAGACGATCGGGCGCGCGGCGCGCAACGTCCATGGCCACGTGACGCTGTACGCGGACAAGAAGACGAAAGCCATGGAAGCGGCGATCAGCGAAACCGAACGCCGCCGGGCGATCCAGCAGGCCTACAACGAGAAGCACGGCATCACGCCGAAGAGCATCGAGAAGGCCGTGCGGGATATCGCGGAAGAAGGGCAACGCCTGGAGCTCCGCCGTCCCAAGCGCGACCATGCGAAGATTCCGGGCGACGAACGCAAGCGCCTCATGGAGGAGCTGGAGCAGCAGATGGAGATAGCCGCGCAGAACCTGGAATTCGAGAAAGCAGCAGACCTCCGCGACGAGATCGAGCTGCTGCGCCGCGGGAAATGAGGATGTGTGCAGTTTTCTTGACACATGAAGGTATTTGGTTAGGATTACATCCTTTAGACTTCTCCATCCTCTTTCCTATGCGTGCTCTCGCCGCTCTCGCCGCTGTATTCACCCTCGCGCTTCCCGCCGCGACCGAGGCTGCTTCGTACTATCTCAACCGTTACGAGGATGGCGAAGTTACCCGCTATGGGAATCCGGACTGGCACTCGGATGTGCTGTACACATCGCCGATCAGTGTGATGCCATTTCGCACGGTGACGCATGCGTTGCACCCGTACTACCGCAGCACGTACTACACGCGCCGCGCGCCTCGCGTGCGCATCACCCGGCCGGAGTTCTACCAGTACCTCGGAGATCTGTATTTCAACGGTGAGCTTGGTGTCACGGGATCTGTCTTCGATCCTGCCCACGAGGTGCCGCAGTCGCTTCGTTGCCCCAATTACAGCGTCCGCCGCGCAAACTACCGCATGCCGCGGGCGTTTGAAGGATGTAATTCGTGAGAGAGAAACCGTAGATTTTCCTCTCACGAGCTCTCCTTTCTCTGAGTGGTATGCCTCCAGACAGGCGAAGCCTGTCTTCGGCATAGTTCTCTTTCATTCGGAATCTCCGCATCACTGGTACCAGCCCCTTGTGCTTTCTAGACTTACGGCATCTTCCAACATCCAAATCTTCTAACCAACCTGCCAAACCCGCAAAACCTTCCACACCTCCCACTACACCCCGAACACCCTCAATGCTTCCCTATATCCCTCTGGCGTGCCGGTATCAATCCGGCGGCCCTCGCACTCGTAGCCGTAGATGGGCAGGCCGGTCTTGAGCTGCGCAATGAGAGCATCGATCAGGCGGATTTCGCCGCCCACACTTGCGCTCACGGTCGGTAGCACGTCGAACGTCGAACGCGGGATGATGTAGCGGCCGACGATTCCGAACAGAGACGGCGCATCCTCCGGCTTCGGTTTTTCCACCATGGTCGAGATTTTCTTGAGCCGCGTGTTCTTGCTGTGCTCCTCTTCAATGCCGACAATGCCGTACTTGCTGGTTTTCTCCCGAGGGACGCTTTCCAGGGCGACGATGGCCCCCTCCTTCGTTCCCACGTACTGTTCGTAGGCGGTCTTGAGCTGGGCGATGCCCGGCGCCGCCTTCGCGAAGAGGTCATCGCCGAAGAGCACGGCGACGAAGTCACTCTCCACCCAGTCCTTCGCCTGCAAGATCGCGTGCCCGTCACCGAGCTGCTCCCGCTGGTACACGGTGTGGAACCGGATGGAACTGTACCGCTTGAGCGGCTCGAGGAGCGAATGCTTGCCGCGACGCTTGAGCTCCTCCTCGAACGCGGGATCCTCGTAGAAGTACTCCGGGATCTTCTCTTTCCCGCGGCTGATCACGAAGCAGAGATCCGTAATTCCCGCGGCCATGCATTCGTCGACAATATGGGCGATGATCGGCTCGTTCCCGAGGGGCAGGAGCTCCTTCGGGACGACCTTTGTCCAAGGAAGGAAGCGCGTTCCAAGGCCAGCAACAGGGAGGATGGCTTGGCGGAGGTTCATACGTTTGCGGGCACACCATAGCACGCGCACGGCGGGTGTTCACGGCTTCTCCCCACGGATCACCTTTGCAAAAATCCGCAAAATCGACTACAATGGTCGGAAACCTTCCCATACACACACCCATGGAAACTCCGTCGACAGGGCTCGCAGTCGTCCAGAATCTCTACCACTTGCAGCTCGATCTGCAGAAATACCTCGAAGGCGATCTCTCCGATCCGCAAGAGCGCCGCGAGGCACGCGAACGAGCGAGAGAATTTTCCGTGCTCCTCAAGCAGGCCGACTGGCGGTACATGGGTGGCGAGGATGTCCTCACTGGTTTACAGGATATGGAGCGGGAGGTGAAAGAGAGGATCAATACCGTGCCGTCGAAGGCAGTCGCAGTCCGCCCGGCCGTTGGCCGGTACGGACGGACGGGCCGCCGCATCGCCGTCCGGCGTCCCGCGGTAGCGAAACGGGCGACCCGGGTGCACCGTATCGTACGCAAAACCGTCGCGCGCAAACGCGCAGTGGCGAAGAAGCGCTGATCAGTTTCCCTCGCTGATCCGGACAATCTTCACGCGTTCCTCTTTTGGGATGAGGATTTTTAAGATGCAGTCTTTGGAGAACGTCGCCTTCACTTTCTTCGGGTCCACCGTACACGGCATGGTCACGCTGCGCGCGAAATCGCCCCAGAAGCATTCCCGCAGGTAGTACTGGTCATCCGGGACCGCATCACTCAAGCGGCGCGTGCCGCGGATGGTGAGCACGCGGTCATCAACCTCAATGTCCAAATCGCTCAGGCGCACGCCGGCGATCGGTGCGCGGATGATGTAGTAGTCATCCTGTTCATAGATATCCACGGCTATCTGCCCCATCGGGCGGCTGTGCGCTGGGTCCGCATTTTTCGCATGGCGGTCAGATTCTTTCCAGTTCGCCGGTTCGGGTAATTCCGTCGTCTGCACACCTTCCTGCGGGAGCCCGAAGGAGAAGATGCCGTGGAACGGGGAAGGAGCCATTTCCTGGGATTGTACTCGAGAGCGCTTCTGGAACAGCAAAAAACCAGCTAGCCGTGATGGAAATCTTATGAGGTATTTGTGTTTCGGTTCTGTACCATGCACCGGATGCTGAATGAACTCGTCGCGTGGCTGGTCGATACGGTGGGCGCCTTGGGGTACCCGGGGATCATCGTCCTCATGGCGCTGGAAAGCTCGTTCTTCCCGTTCCCGAGCGAGGTGGTGATGGTGCCTGCCGGATACCTGGCATCGCAGGGGGAGATGAATATCGCTGCTGCGGTGGTTGCAGGCATCTTTGGATCGCTCATCGGCGCGTGGATCAACTACTGGATTGCGGTCACGCTCGGCCGCAAGGCGCTGCTCAAGTGGGGCAAGTGGTTCTTCCTGCCTCCGGAGCAGTTCTTCATGGTCGAACGATTCCTCAAGGAGCACGGGGAGATCGGGACGTTCATCGGCAGACTGATTCCGGTCGTGCGGCAGTACATATCGTTCCCGGCGGGGCTGGTGAGGATGTCGCCGTGGAAATTCTCGCTCTTCACGGGACTCGGAGCGGGGCTCTGGGTGACGATTCTCGCGGCCATTGGGTATTTTGTCGGCGAGAACAAGGAACAGGTGGAGCAGTGGAGCCGCACGGCGGCGTTCTGGGTCATCGTCGGGTGTGCAGTCCTTCTCCTCTTCTACTGGAAGAGGCGGTCTCACCGCGCAAAATCCCACGGCGGCGTCCCCCTCGGTTGACGCTGCGCGTCTTCCGGCACTATGCTCTGCGCAGCCCATGGCTCAGCAGTTTGTCCTCGTCGCCCTCGTCGTCGTCCCGCCCAAGGGATAGCGAGGTGCAGTCGTAGCAAACGGCAACCATGTGAGCACCTCGCGGAGGTGCTTTTTTTATTTCTCATTCCCCCCCCTCCCATGGTGTACCTCGATCGGTCCGAGATCGGCGACACGTTCCATGCCCCGTTGCCCGTGGAAACAGCAATGCTGCAACGGGCGAACGGTCAGCAGACGCAGACGGTGCCGCATGGCGGCCTCCTCATCGAGGAGCAGCGGACAGCTGGCGTGCTCACCGGTCTCACCGCGTTGTTCAACGGTCGCATTGTGGACAGGCTTCCCGTGAAACGGAGCGCCATCGCCGGCAACCCCGATGCCTTGCGCGGCATGTTCGAGCGCGAGGTGCGCAGGCGGCTCCACCTGGATGGCGGCGGCGAAGGGCGCTAAGCTCCCACGGCATGCAGGCGTACCACGCTCTTCTGCTCGGCGTGCTCCAGGGGCTCACGGAATTTCTGCCCATTTCGAGCTCCGGGCACCTTGCGCTCGTGGAGATGTTCCTCCGGCTCCCCTTGCGCGAGCGTGATCTCACGGGGTTTGACATTCTGCTGCACGCGGGGACGGCCGCAGCACTTCTCCTCTGCTACGGCGGGCAGTGGCGGCGTCTCATCCGGTCGCCGTTCAACGGCGATGAGGCGCATCGGCGGCTCCTCGTGCTCCTCGTTGTCGCGACGCTTCCCGGCGCGTTTGCGGGGCTCCTCTTCGAGGATTGGCTTACGGAGCACACGCGTTCGGTCATGGCGCTGGCAATCGGGTTCGGCGTGAGCGGTCTCGTTCTCATAGCAGCGCACTTCACGCATGGTCAGCGCACTGTTCGTTCGGTTTTGCTATGGCAGGCGCTCCTCATTGGAGTTGCGCAGGCGTGCGCCCTGCCGGCAAGTTTTTCCCGTTCCGGACTCACGGCGAGTGCCGGGCAATTCGTCGGGCTCACGCGCACGGCCGCGCTCGATTTTTCATTCCTCATGGCATTCCCGATCATCGTCGGCGCTTCATTGAAGACGTTCGCCGATGTCATGGCAGGCACCATTCTTCTGCCGGTTCTGCCTGTTGCGGCCGTGGGATTTCTCGCGTCGTTCGGCGCGAGCATCCTTGCCATCCTGTTCCTCCGGCAGTTCGTTGCCAGCAGGAGCCTCGCGTGGTTTGCGGTCTACCTGTTGCCGCTTTCCGTGTTCCTGTTGGTATAGAATCTTTCCCGAGAGAATCATGGAGAATTCCCGCATGAGAAGACTTGCTTCCCCGGAATGAGTGAGTAAAATGCGCCCACTCCACGCACTTTTTTCCGTCCGCTTCCACACACGCACATGCCCGGTCCGGTTCTCCACAACAGTATCCGCCGCCTGCGCTTCGAAAAGCATATGACGCAGGAGGAGCTCGCGCTCCGCACCGGTGTGAGCCGACAGACCGTGATGAGCATTGAGCGTGGGCAGACGAATCCGTCCGTGTTGCTGGCTTACAAGATTGCCGCGGCATTGGAAGTGCCGATCACCGAGGTGTTCGCCATGGAGGGGAATCTGGTTCCGGTCTAAAGCGGCGGGGCAACGACCAAGCAGATGACTGCGGCTTTCGCGTGTCCGAGCGGAATGCATTCTGCGTTACGCGGAATTTCCTCTCCCGCAACGAACGCTCATCACGTTCCTAAGGCGGAGCGGGTCTTGAGATGCCTGGCGGTACCGTCGCGCGATTCCGCGGTGGCCGCCCGCGCGTCCGCGAGGATGATTTGCGGCGACCGTGTTCCCTGCCAGGTATCCACGGCAAAACGGCAGATGATGTCGAGGGGGGCATTGCAGTGCTGGAGGAACTTCCCCATGCCGAAGCCGATCACTTTGCTCGTGCCTGCGCGAGCCTGCAGGTGCGCGCCGCTGGCACCGACGGCGCGCGAGTTTGCGAGCCTCACATTCCTCATGAGGAAGAGCGGCTCGCGGTTCCCTTGGCCGAACGGCTCAAGCTCCCGCAGCGTTTCCACGAATGCGAGCGTTGCCGTTGCCGCATTGATGTGCGCATCAATCAGGAGCGTTGGCACCAGATCATCCGGCGTGGTGCGTTCGCAAATATCCTCCGCCAGTTGCCTGCAGAGCTCCTCCCAGTGCTGGCGGGGGAACGTGCATCCGGCTGCCTGCGCGTGGCCGCCGAAGCGGGTGAGGAGCGATTGGCAGCGCGTGAGCCCCTCGGTGATGTGGTAGCACGGTGGGCTGCGGAGCGAGGCAGTGCATGTTTCCCCATCCGCCGTCGCCACAATGCTCGGTTTCCCAGAGAGCTCCGTGAGCTTCCCGGCGATCAGTCCGATGATGCCGTGGTGGTACTCCGCATCCAGTGCGGAGAGGAGCGGCGCGTCGCCGTGCTGCGCATGGTCAGAGCGTATGCATTCCAGTGCGTGGCTGAGCTGCTCCTCTGTATCCATCTGCCGCTGGCGGTTCAGGGCATCGAGGTCATGGAGTTCTTGCCCGCCATGGAGCAGTGCCCGTAACGCGAGATCCGGCGACGCAATGCGGCCGGATGCATTGATACGTGGTGCGATGCGGAATGCGATGTCCGTGCTCGTAGCCGCGCGCGGGTCTACGCCCGCGAGCTCCGCGAGCTCTGCGATCGGGCTGCCGCGTGCTTCGCCAAGCGCACGCAGCCCGTGCTGCACCAGTGTGCGGTTCCTTCCGGTGAGCTCCACAAGGTCAGCGATCATCCCTGTCGCTGCAAGAGACAAATCCTCCTCGTATCCCTGCCATTGTCCCGATTCCATGAGTGCAATGAGCAGAAACACAACCCCTGCGCCGGAAGGGAACGGAGGCGGATACCCTGCCGCAATACCCGGATGCACGAGGGCGAATGCCGGTGGCAGGGATGCCGGCGGCGTGTGGTGATCCGTCACGATCACGTCGATCCCCCGCTGCTGCGCGTGTCGGATTTCTTCCACTGCTGTGATCCCGGTATCGGCAGTGATGAGGCACGAAACGCCGCGTGAACGGAATTCTTCAATGATGCCAGTCGTCAGGCCGTACCCGTCATGCACGCGGTGCGGGAGCCGCACGACCGGTTCTGCATTGCGGCGGCGCAGGAAACGCACGAGCTCCGCGACTGCCGTGATGCCGTCGCAATCGTAATCACCGAATATGCCGATATGTTCCCCGCGGGATATGGCGCTCTTGATGCGCTCGGCGGCGCGCGCCGCGCCGGGCAGCAGCGCGGCGGTCTCCGCGATACGCGCATCGGGTTCATCGGCAATGCCGCGCTCCTCGCGGAGTTTTGCCAGCGCGGCCCACGGGTCCAGCGGAGCATTCTGCCCCTGCAGGATCCATCGTTTGCCGGTGAACGAGGGAAACCAGGTGGTCATCCTCTGTGGGGATGCCACCGTACCACGGAGTGGCAATGGTCACGAGACTGTCCGCGTGAGGCGCTCGGTCTTCCAGGCGCGCCGCAGTGTCCAGGCGGCTCCGCAAGCCATTGTAATGACTGCGGCCACCGTTCCAAGGCCGGTTGGAGCAAGGCCGTCGCCCTTCCCGCTGAGCAGGGGGGCGCCGCTGTGGAGTTCCACGCCTTCCTGCTGCAGGAGGAGGAATGCCTGCTGCCGTATCTCCGCTTCCGCTTTCGCTTGGGACTGGTTCTCCGAGATCCGCTCGAGCGTGCGCATGAG
>CAZXOG010000005.1:0-6463 GCA_964642315.1 uncultured Candidatus Peribacteria bacterium
GCTGTTACGCTTTCTTTAAAGGATGGCTGCTTCTAAGCCAACCTCCTGGTTGTCCATGCACCTGCACTTCCTTTACCACTGAACGGTATTTTGGGACCTTAGCGAATGATCTGGGCTCTTTCCCTCTCGACGATGGCGCTTAGCCGTCACCGTCTCACTCCCGCTGCCAAAGGGCGGGTATTCGGAGTTTGCCAGGATTTGGTAGGTCGTGAGACCCCCGCATCCTAACAGTAGCTCTACCCCCCGCCGTGTACAGCGAGGCTGCCCCTAAAGGCATTTCGAGGAGAACCAGCTATCTCCGGGTTCGGTTAGCTTTTCACTCCTACCCACAGGTCGTCCAAACATCTTGCGACATGTACTGGTGCGGGCCTCCAGACGGCTTCCGCCGCCCTTCACCCTGCCCATGGGTAGCTCACCCGGTTTCGGGTTTTGTGCCTGCGATCTATAAACGCCCTATTCGGACTCGCTTTCGCTCCGGCTCCGGCTGAATATTGCCTTAGCCAGACCACAGACAGCAAAGTCGTCGGCTCATTATGCAAAAGGCACGCGGTCACCCCGCAAATGCGGGGCTCCCACTCCTTGAACGCATCATGTTTCAGAGACTATTTCATCCCCCTTCCGGGGTGCTTTTCACCTTTCCCTCACGGTACTATCCGCTATTGATCTCTGCACCTGTTTAGCCTTGGGTGGTGGTCCACCCGGATTCAGGCCGGATTTCACGTGTCCGACCCTACTCAGGGACTCCCTACCGTGCATCGACATTTCGGCGACGGGGCTCTCACCCTCTATGGCCGCCCGTTCCAGGGTCGTTTGCCTATGCCGATGCGATCGGATATCGGGGCCCTACAACCCCCGCCGTAGAACGACGGGTTTGGGCTGTTCCCCTTTCGCTCGCCACTACTCGGGGAATCTCTGTGTTGATTTCTTTTCCCCTGCTACTGAGATGTTTCAGTTCGCAGAGTTGCCTCCCCGCACCAGAAGGTGCGGGATACCAGGGCTATAAACCCCTGGTGGGTTTCCCCATTCGGACATCCCCGGCTGATAGCGCCTGCCTAGCGGCTCGCCGAGGCTTTTCGCAGCTGGCCACGTCCTTCATCGGAATGCAGAGTCGAGGCATCCACATGATGCGATGAGTAACATTCTTCTTCGCTGTTCACGTGTCGCGCGCAGCGAGCAGGATGTGCTCACGCGCTTCGACACGCATATTTCTATTGCAGTGTCTTTCTCCTTCAATTCTGAGTGCCTGTGCTGTGAATGAGCACAAGGATGTGCGTAGCCCCGCCCGTCTCCGCCGAAGGCGGAAACAAAAAGCGGGTGGCTCGCGCGCACCCGCAGAACTCGACCGAAACCCCTCCACCTCTTCATGGCGTCGAATCCAGCGGCTGCGAGCGAAAACGCATAGAGCGTGGTGAGTCTAACGAGGCGGAAAACGGAGTCAAGGAAAAACGGAGTATTCCCTCCTTTCTTCGTCGGCACCAGCCGTGACCGCCGAGGGAGAGCGCTGTATGCTCCCGCACTGCGGGGCATGCTCTTCCACTCCGATCAGTACGCCGGGTTCCTCCTCGCAACGTTCTGCGCGAATTTTCTCGCGCCGCAGCGGTGGCGGTGGATTGTGCTGCTCGCCGCAAGCTACGCATTCTGCGCCGCGTGGGATCCTCGCTTTGCGCTCTGCATTGGGTTCTCGACGCTCGTGAGCTACGCGTGCGGGATCGGCATTGAACGCGCAACAGGCGGCCGCGCCAAACGCCGGTGGCTGCTCATCGGGATTTTCTGCACGCTCGCGCCGCTCATCCTGTTCAAGTATGCCAATTTCCTGCTAGGTGCATTCGCGGATGCTACGGCGCTCTTCGGCTCACCCGCACAGGCGCCGATCCTCCGCCTGCTGCTCCCGATCGGCATTTCGTTCTACACCCTCCAGATCATCGGGTACCTCGCGGATGTTTCCGCGGGTCGCACCGCCGCGGAGAAACACCTCGGCATTTACGCCCTCTACGTCTGCTTCTTCCCGCAGCTCGCTGCCGGACCCATCGCCCGCTCCACGGCACTGCTGCCGCAGCTCCGTGTGGGACATCCGTTCCGGGAAGATCAGGCGACCGACGGCCTGCGGCTGATCGTGTGGGGACTCTTCCTTAAGACAGTGCTTGCAGACAACCTCGCGGTGTACGTGGATAGCGTGTACGCGGACACCGCCGCGTTTACCGGACCGCAGCTCTTCCTCGCAACGCAGTTCTTCTCCGCGCAGATCCTCTGCGACTTCGCCGGATACACGGCCGCGGCCATCGGTTCCGCCATGCTCCTGGGGTTCACGCTGCGCGAGAACTTCCGCCGGCCTTACCTTGCCACCTCCATCCGGGATTTCTGGAACCGGTGGCATATCTCGCTCTCCACGTGGCTCCGGGACTACGTGTACATCCCCCTCGGCGGCAGCCGGTGCAGTGCGCTCGCGCAGACGCGCAACGTACTCGTCACGTTCGCCGTGAGCGGGCTGTGGCACGGGGCGAACTGGACTTTTCTCGTCTGGGGCATGCTCCACGGCATCGGCGTGGCCATTGAGCACCTGTGGTCACGCCGGCTGTACCTGCCCGCGCTCTTCGGGGCCCGGGGCCGCTGGCTGCGGATTCTCGTGATCTTTCAGCTCGTCACGTTCGCCTGGGTGTTCTTCCGCGCGGATTCCCTGCGGGACGCCTGGTACGTCCTGACCCACATGGCCATACAGTGGCCGCCTGCGGACATTCTCGCCGGAACCGGCATGACACCAGCCGTGCTCGCCATGTCCCTCGCGCTCCTCGGCACCACCGCCCTCGCTGCCATCGGTATGGAGCGGGCAGGCGGATACGTACCGGCTATCCGGCGGCTGCCTACGTGGACGCGCTGGAGCGTGTACTGCGCAGAGACGCTGGCAATCCTCTTCCTCCAGGCAAACCAGAGCGGCGCCTTCCTCTACGCGCAATTCTGATCATGCGGATTTTCCTGCTGAAGCTCATCGGGTTCCTCGCGCTGCTCGCGGCGCTCTTCCTCTTCGCGAGCGCCGCAGACCGCTGGATCGTGCGGCCGGAGAACCTCTTTAAGCTCCAGCGGGCATTCTTCGACGCGCAGGAGGAAACTTCGGTGGTATTCCTGGGCGACTCTCACGCGGCCATGGCGATTGACGGCGCGGCACTGCCGGAAGGATGGGTGAATTTCGCCTATCCCGCGGATAGCGCGGCGGACATGCTCGGCAAAGCCGTGTACGCGGCCGACCGGCGGACGGTGCGGGCGTTCGTCGTTCCTACGGACGAGCAGCTCTTCTCCTCTTTCCGCGGTCGGCAGCGCAACCTCTGCGGCACGCTCTCGCTCCTCAACACAAAGCAGGTCAAGGCAACCTACGGGATGCGCGCGGACAGGAAACTCCGCGCCAACCTCCTCTGTGCCCTGCCGCTCGTGAACAAAATCGAGCGGGAGAAATTTATGATCGCCATCGCGGGCTTGCTGAAGGACGTAATCCGCGGTTCCCACGACGACGGCACGGATGTCACGTTCGACGCATCTGGTTCCTGGCGCAGGAAGAAGCTCTTCCGCGGAATGGACGGGAACGACGGGAAGGAGGTATTTGCGAAGCAGATCGGCACCTCCGCACAGCCGCAAGATAACCTGGTGGAAACGTACCGCGCGCTCATCCGCTTCGCCCGTGAGCGCGGCATCACGGTGATTGGCGTGCGCTACCCCGTCGACAACCGTTACCAAGATGCCATGGCGGCAACGGATCTCTCGGCGTTTGCCGCGGCCATTGATTCGCTGCCGTTCGACGCGCGTTTCGACTACACGGGCATCTTCGCGGGGAAGCAGGAGTACTTTGACAACAGCGATCACCTCAACAGCGAGGGCAGCACGGCGATCACCAGGCGCATCGTGCAGGATATCCGGCGGGTGCTCTAAGGCATTACTCGCCTTCCGCCGGAGCCGGAGCGTCGGGGACGGCATGCTCTTCGGGCACCGCCCCGCTCTCCCGCCGCCCCTGCCCGAGGAGCACGAGATTCTCGATGACGATTTCGGTGCGGAAGATCTTCGTGCCTTCGGGGCCGTCCCAGCTGCGGGTCTTTAAGTACCCCTCGACGAAGATCGGCTTTCCCTTCGTGACGTTCTGCGCACAGAACTCGGCGAGCCCGCCCCACGCCACGAGGTTGTGGTACTCCGCAAGGCTCTGTTTCTCGCCGTTCGCGTCTTTCCACACGCGGTTCGTCGCCATGCCGAACGTGCACACCGACTGGCCGCCCGTGGTGGATTTGAGTTCGGGATCGCGCGTGACGTTGCCGAGGAGGATCACCTTGTTCACGGACTTCATGGGATGAGTGGGAAGCGGTTAGCGTGTAGTGATTAGTCTATGCACTACCCGCTAACCGCTCAACCGCTACTCACTGGGATTACGCCGCTTCCATGGCCTCTTCGCTGCTCGCATCCTTCATCTCCTCCTTGGCGCTAGCGCCGGTGGCGGGAACGCGCTTGCCCTCCTCGATGCCGCCGACGACTTCTTCCTCCGGCTCCAGGCCCTGCGCGGACATTTCGGCAATCTTATCGCCCTCCGGCAGGATCTCTTCCGCCTCCTCTTCGGCATCCACGCGGGACTGCAGCTCGACTTCCTCCACTTCCTCCTCCTCGAGCGTGGCACGCTCCTCAGGGACAACCTCTTCCTTGAACTTGAGCAGATCGACCTTGAGGCCGAGAGCCTGCAGCTCCTTGACGAGCACGTTGAAGGACTCCGGGATGGAAGGCCGTCGGATCGGCTCGCCCTTCACGATCGCCTCGTACGCCTTGCTGCGGCCGATGACGTCATCGGATTTGATCGTGAGCATCTCCTGGAGCGTGTAGGCGGCGCCGTACGCCTCCAGGGCCCACACCTCCATTTCGCCGAAGCGCTGGCCGCCGTGCTGCGCCTTGCCTCCGAGAGGCTGCTGAGTGACAAGCGAGTACGGTCCGACGCTGCGGGCGTGGATCTTATCCTCCACAAGGTGGAGAAGCTTGAGCATGTACACCATGCCGACGGTGGACTTGTTGGCGAATGGTTCGCCGGTGCGCCCGTCGAAGAGCTGCACCTTGCCATCCTCCGGCAGGCCCGCCTGCTTGAGCAGCGCCTTGATCTGATCGTTATTCACGCCATCGAGCGCGGGGGTGGCGATCTTGATGCCGAGCGCGGCGCACGCCCACCCGAGGTGCGTCTCCAGCACCTGCCCGATGTTCATACGGGAAGTGACGCCGAGCGGGTTCAAAACGATATCCACGGGCGTGCCGTCCTCCATGAACGGCATATCCTCCTGCGGCAGGATCTTCGCGATGACGCCCTTGTTCCCGTGGCGGCCGGCCATCTTGTCGCCCACGCGCACCTTGCGCGTCTGGGCGACGAAAACCTTGATCTGCTTGATGACGCCCGTGGGGAGCTCATCGCCTTCCGCGCGGTCGAAGATATGCACGTCGATCACCTTGCCGCCGGCACCGCCCGGAAGCCTGAGGGAGCTATCTTTCACATCCTTCGCCTTATCGCCGAAGATCGCCTGCAGCAGGCGCTCCTCCGGCGTGAGTTCCGTTTCGCCCTTCGGCGTGATCTTGCCCACGAGGATGTCCCCTTCGTGAACGGTGGCGCCGATGCGGACGATACCGTTCACATCGAGATCCTTGAGCTTCGCCTCGCCGACGTTCGGGATATCGCGGGTAACCGTCTCCGACCCCAGCTTCGTATCACGCACGTCGGTGACGTAGGACTCAATGTGGACCGAATCGTAATCGCCGCGCTGCGCGATACGGTCGGAGAGAATCACGGCATCCTCGAAGTTGAACCCCTTCCAGGACAGGTACGCCACGAGCAGGTTCTGGCCGAGCGCCAGTTCCCCGTTCTGCACCGAAGCGCCGTCCGCGAGACTCTGACCGCGACGCACCTTGTCGCCGCGGCACACTCGCGGCCGCATGAGGAAGCACGTTCCCTGGTTGCTGCGGAGGAACGTTTCCAGCTTGTAGGTGGCCTTGCGGCCGGATTTGTAGATTACGGCGATCTCGTTCGCATCGGCAGACACTACCTCGCCATCCTCTTCCGCCGGGATCATGTGCGCAGAGGCAACCGCGGCGACGGACTCCATGCCCGTGCCGACGATCGGCGCCGCCGGCTTGAGCAGCGGCACGGCCTGCCGCTGCATGTTCGTTCCCATGGATGCACGGGTGTTGTCGTCGTGCTCCAGGAAGGGAATGAGCGCGGTGGAAACTGAGAGGATCTGCTTGGGGGAGATGTCCACGTGCGTCACGTCGCGCACGTGGGCCAGCACCGGTTCGCCGCTCTTACGGGCGGAAACGCGCTTCTCCAGGAACTCAGCGAATTCGGAAACCTGGCGCTGCGCCTGCGCGACGGTGAGGTGGCGCTCACGATCGGCATCCACGTAGTGGGTCTTCGGATCGATGTACGCGCGCACCGGAACGCCCGGGAGCCCCTCGCTCTTGCAGA
>CAZXOG010000005.1:6563-52440 GCA_964642315.1 uncultured Candidatus Peribacteria bacterium
TTCGGATCGATGTACGCGCGCACCGGAACGCCCGGGAGCCCCTCGCTCTTGCAGAGCGCCACAATCTTGCGCGCAAGTTCCTTCGTCTTCACCACTTCATCCTCGTGCGCCACGACCTTGCGGCCGTCGCGGATATCGCGGTCAAGCATGCGACCGACGAGCTTGTCGGGATCGAGCGGTACCTCGTGCTTCACCTCGTGGTAGGGCGTTTCGAGGAAACCGTATTCGTTCACGCGGGCGAACGCCGCCAGGTGCACCACAAGACCGATGTTCGGCCCTTCCGGCGTCGCAACCGGGCAGATGCGGCCGTAGTGGCTCGTGTGCACGTCGCGGACGTCGAAGCTCGCCCTCTCCCGGGAGAGGCCGCCTGGCCCCATGGCCGAGAGCCTGCGCTTGTGCGCCAGCTCAGAGAGCGGGTTGGTCTGATCCATGAACTGCGAGAGCTGCGACGAGGCGAAGAATTCGCGCATCGCCGCGGTAATCGGGCGGCAGTTGATGAGCTGGGTGGGGGTGACCGTTTCCAGATCCATCACCGTCATGCGGTCCTTGATGATGCGCTCCGTGCGCACAAGGCCCACGCGGTACTTGTTCTGCACCAGCTCGCCGACGGAGCGGATGCGGCGGTTGCTCAGGTGGTCGATGTCGTCGGCGATGCCTTCGCCGTTGTTCAGGCGGATGAGCTCGCGGAGAATCTCCACGAAGTCGCTCACCTGGAACACGCGGTGCTCCTCATCCTGCGGCGCGTTGATGCCGAACCGCCGGTTGAGCTTGTAGCGGGCGATATTGCCCATGTCGTACTTCTTGAAATCGAAGAAGAGCCCGTCGATGAGCTGCTTGGCGTTCTCCGGCGTTGCCAGATCTCCGGGGCGGATGCGCCGGTAAATGCTCTGGTAGGCCTCCTCCACGGATCTCGCCGTATCCTTCTCCAGCGTCGCGAGGATGTAATCCTTCTCCGTGGTGAGCCCCTTGAAGAGATCGAGGATCTTGGCATCGGTCTCGTAGCCGAAGACCCGAAGCAGCTGCGTGATGGGGATCTTGCGCTTGCGGTCGATTTTGCAGGTTACCACGCCGCGGCGATCCGTCTCGATCTCCAGCCACACGCCGCGCTTGGGGATGATCTTCGCCGCATGGTGGCGCGGATGATCGGGCATCTTGGAAAAGAACACGCCCGGGGAGCGCACCAGCTGGTGCACCACTACGCGCTCAATGCCATCCACGATGAACGTGCCGTTATCGGTGAGCAGCGGGATGGAACCGAGGAAGACATCCTGCTCCTTGATCTCCCCCGTCTCCTTGTTCACGAGCTGCACGTACCCCTTCATCACGGCCTCGTAGCTCAAGTTCCGCCTCCGGCAGACATCCGGGGCGTACTTCGGCGGATCGAACGTGTGGCCGAGGATGCTCAGGCTCATCTTCTTGTTGGAGAAATCCGTGATGGGACTGATCTCCTGCAGGAGTTCTTTAATGCCCTCCGTGAGGAACCACCGGTAACTTGAGAGCTGCATCTCCGCGAGCGAGAACTCATCGCTCGCGATGGATTTGTCCTGCACCAGGAAAAGGCGGTCCCCCTGCATCTTCGCGCCATTCACCGCATTGCCCAATCTCTTCGCAACCGCCGCGGGGATGCTGGCGTCCTTCTGGAGGACATGCGGGATAATGTGCGGCAGCACGGAACCCGGCACATCCATCCTGTATTCGGCGCTACTCCGCACAGCAACTTTCTTGCGCTGCGCAACCTTCTTGGGGGCTGCGTGCTTCGGCGCGCCAGCTTTGCCCGCCGGCTTCGCCGCGGGGGCCGGCTTCTTCGCGGCATGCGCGGCTTTCGCCGGAGCCTTCTTCGCCGGAACGGTCTTCTTGGGGGCGGGTTTCTTCGCCGCGGGCCTGCCCGCCGGAGTTCTATGAGGAGCGGAGGCGGGCTTCTTCCTCGCGGGTACTGATTTCTTTGCGGCTTTCTTTGCCGCCTTCTTCTTCGCGGGGGACATGCGCGAAAGGGGGAAAGGATACCGCACGAATACCGGCACATTGCCCGTGCCTGCTCCGAACGGTGATGGGTGCAGTGCTCAATACGCAATCAGTACCACTGCGTCGCGGGCATTCTAAGGGGAATATTCCCTGTGTCAACAAAAGCTGCGGTGTTGTGCAGTATTCTTAACAAATGACCTGAAGCGGACGGCGAACAATTACGCTCCGGCGAAGTTCTTTGCCACTTCTTCCCAATTCACGACGTTCCAGAACGCCTGGATGTACTCCGGGCGGCGGTTCTGGTACTTGAGGTAGTACGCGTGCTCCCACACGTCGATCGCGAGGAGCGGCACTTTCCCCTGGGAAAGCGGCGTGTCCTGATTTGAGGTGCTCAGCACGCTAAGCGTGCCCTTCTCCGCGACAAGCCACGCCCACCCGGAGCCGAACTGACCGGCAGCGGCAGCGGAGAACTGTTCACGGAAAACCGCTACCGAGCCAAACGATTCCTCGATGGCCTTGCGCAGTTCTCCTTCCGGTTCTCCGCCGCCCTGCGGCCCTAAGACATTCCAGAAAAAGGTGTGGTTCGCAAATCCGCCGCCATGGTTGCGCACCGCCGGCCGGATTTTCTCCGGCACGGCATCGAGGTTTCTGAGCACTTCTTCAATCGGCTTCTTCGCAAGAGGACTGCCCTCAAGAGCGGCATTCGTCTTGTCGCAGTAAGCCTGATGATGCTTCGTATAGTGGATTTCCATCGTCCGAGCATCAATGTGCGGCTCTAGGGCCGCAAAATCGTACGGGAGCTTTGGGAGTGTGTACGCCATACGGCCAGTATACCTTCGCGGGATGTGCCGCAGGTGGAAAGGTCCTGCGGGTGTGGCCAAGCCTACAAAAACCCTTACAAACTCGCAAAACCTGCCCTACCTGCACAACCTGCCGTACTATGTCCCCGTGATTCACCTCCTTGCTTCCGCACGGGAACTGGACGCGTACGACGCGTGGGTGAAGGCGCAGCCATACGGCACGCTGTGGCAGTCGCTGGAGTGGCGGCAGTTCCTCGCGGCACGCGGGAAGGATGTGCGCGTCTACGCCGCGGAGGCGGGCGGGCAACTCCGCGCAGGCGGCCTCACCGTCATTGATCGCACGAGCTTAGGGCTCAGCACGTGGGAAATTCCCAGAGGACCTGTGTGGGCGGCAGATGGCGAGGAGCTGGCGGCGGAACTCCTCGATACCATTATTGCGGATGCGAAGCGGGAACGCTGCATGGCGCTCTATTGCTCGCCAATGCAGCTGCTACCCGCAACCCGCTATCCGCTATCCGCCAGTTCCCGCCATATCCACTGCGAAGCAACTCGCATACTTGACCTCACCCCGCCGGAAGAAGCGATTCTGGCGCAGATGAAGCCGAAAGGGCGCTATAACATCCGCGTTGCCGAAAAACACGGCGTGCAGGTGCGGGAATCCGGGGATATCGGCGCATTCGCCGCGCTTGTGGCCCTTACGAGCAGGCGCGATGGTTTTACGGCGCTGCCGGAGGCCGCGTACCAGGCTTTCCTTGAATCTCTGCCCGGGAGCTTCCTGCTGCTGGCTTTCTCTGCGGATACGCCTGTTGCCGGGCTCCTCGGCGTGTGCTGGAACAAGCGAGGCATCTACTACTACGGCGCCTCCTCCTACGAGCACCGTGCGCTCATGACCCCCTATGCGCTGCAATGGGAGGCAATGCGCCTCTGCAAAACCCGTGGCTGCCACCGGTACGACCTCCTCGGCATCGCGCCGGAGAACGCTGGGGAACGGCACCCGTGGGCAGGCGTCACGCGGTTTAAGGAACAATTCGGCGGCACGGTGGAAACGTATCCTGCCGAACAGGAACTGGTGCTCCGGCCAGCCGTGAAGGCACTACTCGACTGGAAGCGCAAAGTGCTGGGGTAGGCCTCTTTCACCTTTGTCTAAGCAACAAGGTGGTACCCAAACGCCATCGCGCCAAACGCACCCGTGGATTATAAAGAGGATGAGGCGCGTCATAGGCGAATTCGACGACTACGTAATAGACCAATGATAAACACATCGCGAAGTCGGGCTTCGCCCGACTGGAGCGATACCTCACAGAAGGGAAGAGGGCCCGCGGGAGAAACCGAAGGTGTCTCCTGCGAGATATACAAAAAGGGCCCCCTTTCGGGGGCCCCTTTGTTGGCTTAGGCCAAGCCGCTACGGATCACGCTAGATGCTATTAGCTCTTGTAGCTCGTCGAGTTCACAACCGTGTCAGCGTATTCAACCCAGTGGAACGCTTCGCTCGTCGAGGAGTCGGTGTCGTTCCAGATGAGGTGGCTGAAGGCTGTGTCGGTCACTGTGCCCGAACCGAAGGACAAGCGGGTGTTCTTCGAGAAGGACTGCAGCGACGCCTGCAGGATGGACGTGGCAGCCGCAGTTACCTGCGAGTTCGTCACGTTGGCCTGCAGCACGAATGTCTCGGACTGTCCCTGGTCGATCCTGGTCTGGACGCTTGTGGCATCGAGATCAGAACAGACGACGAGGAAGGAGCCGGAGGCATTCCCCCCGATGTTGAGGGTCGGGGTGGTGGAGTCCGCGGTGCAGGAAGTTGTCACCGTGGCATCCTCCTTGTTGTAGAACTCGAACGTTGTGGCATCCAACACCACGTTCGTGGCGTTGACGTTGAAGACCACACCCGTGAGCAGCACGTAGTTCAACCCGTTGTTCGAGTTGCCGTTCTGCGCGGCGGTGATCTTGAACTGACCGAACGGCTGGATACCGGTGTTCACCGGTGTGTTATCCGGAGCCGGATTCGCGTTCGTGATCGAAGTGATCTTCGACATCACGGTCACGTGATCGGTGCCATCGATCGTGGAGTTGTAGGTGAGAGCCGCAGGAGCGTTGAGGCCGATGAAGACCTCGCCGTCGGAGGTGGCGTCACCATCGTTATCCGTAAGATCGTTGCTCGATTCAGCACCACGGGCCTGGACGGCGCCGGTGTTGCTGGCGATCGAACCGGAGGAGTTGTGGATGAAGAAGGAAACCGCCTGTGCGGATGTTCCGCCGGCGTTATCCTTCTTGATGCGGGCGCGGACCAAGATATCGAGGTCCTCACCCTCCGGAACGACGAGCTGCTCGTTCTCCATGTTCGCGCAGAAGCTCTGCACAGCGTCGTAGTTGCTGTGCGGGTTGAGGTCGAGGGCGTTTCCGCCGCAGCCACCGACCGTCGCCTCAGCGAACGGAGTCGTAGCACCATCGAGGTAGAGCTCCAGACGATCCACCGCAGTCGCGTTGGACCCGGAGGAGGTGATCTGCAGCTCTGTCACATCAATATCTTCGTTCTCCGCGCGCATCTGCAGGCGCAGCACCGGCTCGGTGAGCGTGCCACCAAGCAGCTGGCGGTTGCGGACTGGCGTGGAGTCGGCGATCACGTACAGGTTGCCCTGGCCAGAGAAGCTCCACAGCGTGGAGGCCACCGTGGTGAGAGCAATGTCGCACGTGCTTGCGCAGGTGCCATCCTCGGAAATGCCCGAGAGGTTGCTGCCGTCGTCGAGTTCCTCGGCCTCGATGAAGGACGTCGTGCCTGTCGCGAACGCCAGGCGGAGCGTCGTCGTGGCCTTGAGGGACGAGGCAACGTCACCGTGGACTTCGAAGATGACGGTCTGCTCGGCCGGGATCACGAATCCGCCACCGGCGAGATCCGTGAAGGAGACCGTGCTGCTCTGCATGGCGTTGCCATCCTCGAGGATGGTATCCACCACACCGTCGCCGTCGGTATCCACCCACAGCGCGTAGTTCTGCACGTTCTCGCCATCACCGGCGCCCTCGTCGAAGACTGCCTTGGTGAAGAGGATGTCCTCCGCCTCACCGGCGCGAGCCTCGAACCGGAGCAGGGTGATGTCCTTGGAGTTCTCCACGGCATCGTTCGTCGCGGTGAGCGACTTCATCGCAACCGTGAGGGTCGCGTTGGCGATGCGGTGGAAGTTGCCGGAGATCGTACCGCGCGGGCGCACGTCACCGACGTTGTCGCCCGTGGTGAGACCTTCGACCTGCATCTGGTAGGACGTAGATGCAGCAGCCAGCACGCCGCCGAAGTCACACCCGGTGGTGTTGTCGATCAGCGCGTTGGTGGAATCCAGGATCTTTGTCGGTTCGCCACAGATGTGGACGCGGAACTTGTCGCCGCTCATCGGGTGCGCGGTAGCACCGTTGTCGATGAAGTCGCCGCGGAATTCCCACGTCTCATCACCATGGATGATGAAGTCGTCGAACCGGTAGATCTGGTAGGAACCGACGGATGCACGCTTGGCGGCTGTGCCGGAAACGGCGACACCGGAAACCGTGGAACCCGTGGTCTTGTTGCGGATCTCGACGTCTTCCATGACCTCATCGACGTCGTCATCCGTGAAGTTGTCGGTCGTGATGGTGGCAGCGCCGCCAGCCTCATCGAGAGACGTTCCTGTGGAAGTCTCGGCCTCAACGAGGATGTAGAGCTCCTTCACATCGACCTTCTCGCCACCCGTCTTGAACTTGATGTTCGCGAAGATGGCGTCGTTGTCATCGCGGGTGTAATCCTGCGTGGCAGGACCGTTCACGCCGAGCGTGAACTCACCGGCATCGATCGTCACGATGTCTGCTGCAGTGGTGGTCCCGATGCTTACCTGGGAACCGTACAGCTGACCGTTGACGCCGTAGCCGTAGAGCGAGCCGACCGCGAAGAGGTCGGAGCTCTCCTCGAAGTGCATCTGGATGCTGTCGCCAGCACCGCCGACGATGTCGGCGATCACTTCGAGCGTGATTTTGTCACCCTCGAGAACGGTGAACGGAGGATCGAAGACCACCGTCACGAAGTCGCCGACCGTGGAGGCAACGGTGTTCGTAAGCACCGTGCCGTCCGTGCGGCGAATGGCGATGTTCGTGAAGTCGCCGTCGGAGGTCGAGCTGTTCTGCTCCAAGGTCATGGAGTAGATCGTCTGATCCTCAACGGAGTTGGCGGAAACCTCGAACTTGCCGATCACCACGCCCGTGTCGCCCACTTCCACCTGGTCGGGGCTCACGGTGCGGTACTCGACGGAAACCGTGCCGCTCGTTACGGCTGCGACACGGAAGGTGTTCCCGCGGAGCGGGAAGTTGCCACCCACGTCGAGCGCGTTGGAGACGACATCGGAGGCGAGCTCAACCACGAGGTTGTGCTCGGCCGAGGCCGTAGCCGCGGAGACGAAGTCGGCGACGATGTCGACCGTCACGGTCTCGCACGGATCAATTACGAGCGGGGAGGAGAAGCGGAGATCCGCTGTCTGATCCTCCTGGTCGATCGTGCGCTTGCGGGTCACGCGAGCGCCGTCGATCGCGGCGTAGAGACCATCGATATCGGTCTCATCGCCGAAGCCTTCGTGGAGCACCGTCATATCCTCGACGATGACGGAGTCATCGCAGGAAGCGGTGAGATCCACGGAGAGCATCACGACTCCCACAGCGCCCTTCGGCACCGTGTCACCCACCGGATTGCTCGCGGCGGTGGAAACCTCCAGGACGCCCTCGCCCTTCACGATCGGGGAGTAGCCCTCGAAGGTCATGGAGTCAGAGAATTCATCGCCATCGGCGGTCATCATGTCCTCCACCGTGAGCGTGTACTCATGGTTGGGGTCCATGGCTTCGCCGAGGGTCAGCTCGACCGTATCCTCCGAGAGGAGTTCGGCCGAGTTGATGGCGAGTTCCGGCGAACCGGTCACCGAGTAGTGGGCGACGTCAGCAGCGGCATCCTCGTCGAGGGCCATGTTGAACTCCACTTCCACCGTGGTGGCGGATGTGGCGACCACATCGGTGAGCATCGGTTCGAGAACCGCGGTGTCGCCGCAGTCCACACCGAAGGCCAGACCCTGGTCCACACGGTGCAGCATGACGACCATTTCTGCGCGGTTCATGTTGTCCGCGGGGCGGACGCGACCGGTGGCATCGTCACCCTGCAGCACGCAGTGATCTGCGGCGGTCTGGATGACATCGGTGTACCACTGGCCGGAGGGGTTATCCACGAACTGAGGAGCATCCTCGGTCGGCTCGAGCCCGAAGGCGCGGACGATGAGGGCGGCTGCCTCAGCGCGGTTGATGTTCGCAGCGGGGCGTGCGTAGCACGGGTGCGTGCCGTAGCAGTTGCCGTCACCGCGAACCCATCCCTCCTTCCCAGCTTCCTCCATGTACTGGTAGTACCAGGCGCTGGGAGCAGCGTCGTCGAAGCTGGGGACGGCCGGCGGGGTGGAGAGAACTCCACCGTTCAGCTCGACGACCAGCTTGACGAATTCTGCGCGATTCGCAGGGTCACCCCCGCGGAACCGCGCCTGCGTGCTGTCCAAGTAGCCGGCCTCCACGAAGGAGTCGACGGCATCCTTGTACCACACGCCGCTCGGAACGTCGCTGTACGCAGCGAACGCAACACCCGCCTGGGTGAGCGAAATGGCTGCGACGGAGACGCTCGCGAGAACTTTCTTCATGCGAGCAAAGTCCATAAGAGCGGTTGGAAATAGAAAGAAGTAAACGGAGAACAGATAGTGATGTGATGGTGTAGGTCCAGTGGCGGATGGGAAGTCACGCCGGCGTGCCGATCACACTGATCATCCACACTCTCGTGTGGGAGGTACGTACGAGCGACCGTGGATGGGCGGGGCGGACCGCGCCCGGGATTCGCTCCCCTCCTTATAGATAAAGAGAAGACACGAGTGTGAATGAGGCCTAAGGTTGTGGGATCCTGCACAGGGAACACGACCCTCCTTCTAGAGAGGAGGATGTGAAGCTCGTCTCATCTCTTCACGCCGTGGAACGGCAGAGATGGAAAGGCGAGGTGCCATTATGTAAAGGACCATGTACACGGACCGTTCCCGTTCTCCGTCGGGAACTGATCGGCGGGATCGTACGAGGCGGGCTTCTCTGAAGCAAGACCTGGCACGGATCCGTGCAACAAGAAGAACGCGGAGGAGGGGGGTGCGTTACAGTGCGGAATGGGTGAGAAAGTGGGAATTCCGCCTCGTTTCCCTGCGCAAATCGCCTCGCCGTTCTCCTGGAATGGCAGCAATCGCCCGTTCGCCGCGTCTCCATCGGCACCGCAAATGTTGTTGCTAAATTTGAAAAAAGTGGTCTTGATGTAACATATTCTTCACCTCTGCGTGAAGAAGAATTGGCAACAGGTAGGAGGATGCTTTACATCGGCCGCGTAAAAGTGGCATCTGCGCGCGGAGCAATTGAGCAATGAAACAATCGAACAATTGCTTCATTGCCCAATGGAAAACCCGGTAATCACTGCGGCCGCTCCGCCCGCTCTCCGCTCACAATTTTTCAACACGTTGTCCTGCTGCTTCGTCGCGCACCTCGTACCCGAGTGCGCGGATCTGATCGCGCAGCAGATCGGACGCGCGGAAATCCTTGGCGGCGCGCGCGGCGGCGCGCTGCGTCACGAGCGCCTGCACATCCGCGGGGATCTGGTCAGGTTCTTCCGGATCGAAGCAGCCGAAGGTGCGGCGGATGAGATCGATGAAATCGTTGAGTCCTTCTTTGAGATCAGGATTTATCACTGTCGCTCGATACATCAAATTCCTGCATTCAAACACGGCCGCGAGAGCAGCTGGCGTATTGAGATCATCGTTCATCGCATCAATGAACTTCTGCTTGAGATTCATGATGTCTTGAATTGATGGGATAACTTCTTCGTCTCCATCTCCCGTTCTTTTTCCGTATTCACCGTAGCCGCCATTTTCCATCCACCGCATGATGGAATCCCGGGCGGTGCGGGCATCCTCGAGCCCCTTCTCCGTGAACTTGAGCTGCGTTCGGTAGTGCACGGAGAGAAAGTAGTACCGCAGGTCCATTGGTGAGTACCCCATGGCAACGATGTTAGAGAGAGTTTTCACGTTGCCAAGGCTCTTACTCATCTTCTCCTTGCCCATCTGGATGCGGCGCTTGTGCAGCCACAGACGGACGAAGGGCTTCCTGCCCGTCACCGATTCACTCTGCGCGATCTCGCACTCATGGTGCGGGAAGATGTTGTCCTCCCCGCCGGTGTGTATGTCTATCTGGTCGCCGAGGAGAGTAGAACTCATGGCCGAGCACTCGATGTGCCAGCCGGGGAACCCCTGCGGGTACGTTTCCCCCTTGGGGCCCTTGGGGGAATCCCACCGCAGCGCGTGCTTCTCGTTCACGCCGGTACAGAACTTCCAGAGCGCGAAGTCCGCAGGGTGGCGCTTCTTCTCGTCCACCGCCACCCGCGCTCCGGATTCCAGGTTCTTGAGGGTGTTGCCGGAGAGCGTGCCGTACGGAGTCGGCATCTTGGAGTGCACGTCGAAGTAGATGCCGTCATCCGTAACGTACGCGTGCTTCTTAAGAAGAAGCTTCTCGACCATCGTCCGCATCTCTCCAATGAACTGCGTGGCGCGCGGGCGATGCTCCGGTTCAATCAGGTTGAGAGCCTGCTCGTCTTCCAAGTACTGCCGCGTGTACATCTCGGAAACGCCGATGACATCCTCCATGGCGACCTCGGCATGCTCACCGCGCTTCTCCCTCGCAATCCGGCGCGCCTCTTTTTCCACCTTGTCCTCGCCCGTGTCCGCATCGGCCACCAGGTGCCCCACGTCGGTGATGTTCTTCACGTGTATCACCCTGTACCCAAGGCCGAACTGCAGCCAGCGGCGCAGCAGATCCGCCATGAGGAAGGAGGAGTAATTGCCGATGTGCGGCCGCCCGTACACGGTCGGCCCGCAGGTGTACATGCGCACCTTCCCCTCCTCGATCGGCGTGAATTCTTCTTCCCCTTTCTTAAGCGTGTTGTAGAGCCGCAGGGCGGACATGCCCGCATGATAGCAACCGCCAAGCAAAAAACGAGGCCCGGCGGAGAATCCGCCGGGCCGCTCTGCAGAGAACCTGCAGAGGTTGCGCCACTGTGGCGCAGAGGAGAACTGACACCCTTGGGAGGGTCAGGTGAGCAGCGGGATGACGGGCATCGTGCCGCTCGGGTTAGTTCCGCTCTGCTGGAAACCCAGCAAGAGCTCCATGATGGGTTCGGTGTTCAGGGCGGCGAACAGGTCATTCGCTTCGCACTCCGGGTTGGAGATGGCATCCAGGGCCGCCTGGAGGGCGGCGCGTTCCTCGGGGAGGAGGTCTTCCTCGCCCGGGGCGCGCTGGACGCCCAGCTCTTCCTGGAGCATCGCCACCAGGACGTCGTCACGGACGATCGGCACCTCTGCTTCCGCAGAGAGGCCCATCCGCACACGGCTGGCCTTGATGTCGACGCAGCAGATGAACGTGGGACCACCACAGAACACGAACGAACACCGTTGGAACGAAAGAACTAACATTGCTACGTTCTCCTTATCGTAGCGGTTGGGTCTGCCTGCCAGGTGCTCCCCAGGGCTTCCGTCACCAAGGGGATTGGAAGGCCCGCACACTCTACAGAATTTTTCTATGCAATACAATAGAATTTTGTCAAACAACCATGACACGGGAGAGGCGCGTTCCGGCTGCACATTGTGGCTCTCCGATGGGCAAAAACTGTGTAGTCTTCTTGTGCGGCGGGGCAGCCCAACGTACATTCCTCCATCCCATGCCGCCCGTCCGCTTTGCGCCGGAATCGGATGACGAAGCGAGCCGCTCCGCACTGGAACGGGCGGCGTCGCCGATACTCCAAGAGACACACGGATTCGGCGAACTCTTCGCGGCGCTGCACCGCGAGGGGCTGGTCGCGGAGGAATGCATGCACGAGAACAATTTCGGCACCTGCGTGTACCACCCCGCCGGCATCAAACTCTCCCTCGTCATGATGCTCGCCGAGCGCCCGTGGAACGGCCTCTCCCGCGAGGATGTGCATGAAGCGGTGCGCCAGGTTCTCCGGGAGAATGAGGCACATTGTGCCGCGCGGCGCGAAGCCGTGAGCAGAATGTTTCGGGATACCGAATTTCTCCAGACCGTGGAGCAGGAACTCGCCATACGGCTCGAGATCATGGAGCATGAGGAGGACCTGCGCCGGAAGGTCCCCGGAATCGTCACGCCGGAAGATCCTCACATCGTGGGCAATATGGCACTGCTCCACGCGCACCAGCGGCAGGACCCCGCCGCGGAGCAGATTCTCTTCGCCTGCATGCGCGATCTGGTGCTTGCACGGCGGGTTTCCTTCTACCGCATCATGCTGCTCTCGCGGTAGCGCGGCAGCGCGACTAGAACGGACGGGGAGAGAATGGTACCGTGACACTGCATTCCCCACGCGTCCCATGGCACTCTCCCTCACTGATATCCAGAGCCTCCTCGGCCCGGATGCCGACTCGCTCCTCACGCACACGTGCAAGACGATCGAGAAGAGCCGTCTTCACCTCCCGAGCCCGAAAAGCATGAAGGAGATCTTCGGCCAGTCCGACCGCTCGGAGAAAGTGCAGAAGAACCTGGAGGCGCTCTACAAGCACGGGCGCCTCGGCGGCACCGGTTACCTCTCGATCCTGCCGGTGGACCAGGGCATCGAGCACTCCGGCGGCGCGAGTTTTGCAAAGAACCCCGATTATTTCGACCCGGAGAACATCGTAAAGCTCGCGGTGGAGGGAGGATGCAACGCCGTGGCATCCACATTCGGCGTGCTCGGGATGGTGGCCAAGAAGTACGCAGGGGAGATCCCTTTCATTGTGAAGATCAACCACAACGAGCTGCTCACCTACCCGAACTCCTTTGATCAGATTCTCTTCGGCACCGTGCAGGAAGCCTACGACATGGGCGCGCTCGGCGTTGGCGCGACGATCTACTTCGGTTCGCCGGAGAGCGGCCGCCAGATCGTGGAAATCGCCAAGGCGTTCCACGAGGCTCACAAGCTCGGAATGTTCACGGTGCTGTGGTGCTACCTGCGGAACAAGTCCTTCAAGAAGGACAAGGACTACCACGTCGCCGCCGACCTCACGGGGCAGGCGAACCACCTGGGCGTGACGATCGAGGCGGACATCATCAAGCAGAAACTGCCGGAGAATAACGGGGGGTACCTGGCCCTTGGGCAGGAATCGTCGTACGGCAAGACGGACAAGCGCGTGTACGAAAAACTCACGACGGACCACCCGATCGATCTCTGCCGCTACCAGGTGGCGAACTGCTACATGGGCCGCATCGGGCTCATCAACAGCGGCGGGGCCTCCGGCGAGAACGATCTGGCGCAGGCCGTGCGCACCGCGGTGATCAACAAGCGTGCCGGAGGCGCCGGGCTCATCTGCGGCCGCAAGGCGTTCCAGAAGCCGCGGAGCGAAGGCGTTGAACTCCTCAACGCGATTCAGGACGTGTACCTGTGCAAGGAGGTCACCATTGCATAGGCATGGTTTGTCATCGGAAAAAACCCGCCGCCGAACGAAGTCGGCGGCGGTATTGTGCTCTTCGCACGTGGCATTCTCCCCTTAAGCCTCGCGGCTTAAGGCGCGCAGATTCACCCGCGCATGGGGTCAATGACCGGCACAGTCTCGGGGGGAAGCGTGCTGATCACCAGCCAGCTGTTCGCGAGCAGCTTCTCCCGGAGCGACGCATCGATCTGGCAATCGCCCGCGACTGTAATGCTGACGAGTCCGTTGGCCCGGCGGGTGTTGGGCCTGCGGATTCCATCGATGAAGAGATCGTAGAAGATCCCCTCCACGCCGGTGTAGGTCACTTCCGCCAGGCGCACGGTCGTCCCCTGGATCGTGGCGACCCCCGTCTGGTCATTCCAGCTGTCGATCACCTGCACGGGGCTGATAAGAGCGGTGTCACGTTCCATCGTATCACCTTCCGCGGGGTTGAAATCGGGCGCGGAATCGTTCCCGAAGACGCTATCCACGAGGCGGAGCCAGTCGGCGCCGGATTCCCCGAAGACCGTGTCATCGCCGCCCTCCCCCACGAGCGTGTCGTTCCCGGGGCCGCCATGCAGGGTGTCATCGCCGGATCCTCCGAAGATGATGTCGTGCATGTTCCCCCCCGCGAGATCGTCGTCACCGCCATGACCGTAGAGAGTCACGGGAACGCCGAGCCCAGCGAAGGAAATATTCCCCGCACCATCCGTGTCGTGCCACTCCACCGCCGTGAGCGGGCCGAAATCGAGGCCCGTGCCGTTCCATGTGACGTGGATGGTGGTGCTATTGAGGACCTGCACGCCGACGTTCTCCGCCTGAGCGGCGTTCACGAGCAGGGCGCCGTTCGCGGGGCACCAGCTCCATCCGGCCGGGATGGCCGGCGGTTCCGGCTCCGGTTCGGGTTCCGGGACATCTGTCGGATCGGGGTAGATGAGGATGTTCGCGTACCCCAGGTTGTCCGGGAGCACGGTATCCAGATCATCGTACGCGACGTAGTCGTGCCAGCCGCAGCCGGGATCGACGTAGTTGCGTCCGTTCCCCCCGCCGAGGACATCCACTCCGTCTCCGCCGTAGAGCTGATCGTCGCCGCGGCCGGCTTCGATCCAGTCGCCCTGCCATTCCCCGATGAGGATGTCGTCGTAGGGGCTGCCGTAGATCCTGTCGTAGCCCCAGCCGCCCCACACGATGACGGGCACGTTCGACTGCCGCGCATCGATCCAGTCGTCACCACCGTAGGCGGCGATGCCGAGCTTGGTGATACGCGTCGGGCTCTGGTAGCTGATCCCGTCGACAATTGCCTGTGTACCACCGTCCGGCAAGCCGTTGATGGTCACCACGTCGGCAACGTCGCCGGGTGTCCCCAGGTAGTAGGGGCCGCTGATGCTCTGATCGGCACCCTGAACCCACGCGGCGATGGCGAGCAGCGCACGCACCTCCAGTGCTTCAATCCGAAGACGGCGTCCGGTCGTCTTCGCGGAAGTAGTGAGAAGTGACCTTCTCATCGTTTCGATCCTTCACTCTTCGTCTTCACTCTAGTTCTTTCCCACGAAACTCTGGTACGGCCAATATGTTCACCTCCAGAATGCCGTTTGTGCGAATGAGCGGGTTCCCACGAACTCCGAGTTTTTCTCAAACGCACACAAAGTCCGCAGCTGAATATAATAAAAGATTATTTGATTAAGTCAATAATACAGATTATTGGCTCCCTTTTGCATTTCCCGGCAAAAAACCCGTATCTCCCGATACAGAGATACGGGCATTCTGCACGGGAATACCTATCGTTCACTGCTTGTCCGGTTCGGCGTTGCCCTGCCGCACCTTGGAGAGCACCTTGCCGACGATTGCGCCGAAGATGCGCTCCAGCTCGCCGGATTCCTTGAGCAGGCGCTGGCGCATGTCCTCGGACCGCTCGTCCAAGTCGCCCTCGAGCAGGGTGAGCCAGTGCGCGGATTGCCGAGATTGCCTGCGGCAGTTGCCCATGCAACGCAGGAACTCCTCGCGGCTGCCGGCCTCATCCGCGTCGATGTACGACGCGCCGAGCAGGCCGGTGGAGCGGATGAGGTTGCGGCAGTCGCTCAAGGAAGCGAGTGTCCGCGGCGTCTTGCGCACGAAGCCGCGCGCGTCACGCGCGAAGGCGGAAGTTCGGTCGCGCAGATCCGCGTTCCGCTTGGCGGAAGACGCTGTGCCGGTGGTGGATGTGGGGGAAGTCATGCTGCCAGTGTGTCGCGGGCTGATCCCGCGGGAGAGCCCTTACCAGTTACACAGGAAACCCACGCGGCACTTCCTACGCTCCGGAAGCGGCACAATATCGTTCCATCACCCCGGTGAACGCCTGCTACGCGGCCGCTTTCTTCGGCATCCCCGGCAGGTGCTCCTTGTTCACCACTATCTGCTGCCCGATGGCGAAGAGCGTACTCACGCCCCAGTAGAGCGAAACGGCGGAAGGCACCTGGTACGCGAAGAACCCGATCATGAGCGGCAGTCCGTAGAGCATCACTTTCTGCTGCACTGCCTGCATGTTTTCCATATCCCCCTTCTCGTTGCCCTTTTCCTTCGCCGGATCGGTGCCGGTCTTCGCCGCCTTCTTGCGCGCGGTGATCGCGAACGTGAGCTTCATCTGCACGAACTGCAGGATGACGAGGAGCGGCACGAAAATGCGCGGATTCGGATGCGTGAGATCGAGCCCGAGGAAGTGCATGCCGAATTTCCAGGGGAGATCGAGATACGGCGGGTAGAGGAGGTGGCGGGAGAGCTCGATCACCGAGCCGTCGCGGATGACGAAGAAGAGGCCGATGAGCACCGGGAACTGCAGGAGCATCGGCAGGCAGGACTGGAACGGGTTGATCTTCTCGCGCTTCCAGAGCGCGAGCGTCTCCTCGTTCATCTTCTTCGGATCGTCCTTGTACTTACGGCGGATCTCATCGAGCTTCGGCTGCAGGATCTGGAGCTTCTTCTGCCCCTCGAGCGCGTGCTGCGTGGGGATGAAGAGGATGAGCTTCACGATGAGCGTGAGCAGGATCACCGCCGCTCCCAGGTTGTAACCGGGCAGGAGCGACGCAATGAGAATGAGGAAGTTGAGGAGCGGCTTCGTGATGAACGTGCGGAAAATCTGCGTGGGCACTCCCGCTTCGTGAGTGGAGAATTCCGCCTGCGCCTGCTGCCCATCAGGCAGGACAAGAGCGAGCGCGTACCGGGTGTTCTTGGAGAAGAGCGAATACTTCCACGGCCCCAGGCTGTAGGTCACGCTGCCGTGCGCCGGTACGGTGAGCAGCGGCTCGCATGGCAACGCCGTTTCCTCCGCGATGAGCTCGGTGCGGGGATTCGTGTCGAGTTCCCACACCGTAAAGGGCGGCAGCGGACAGCGATCCGCGAGTGTGAGATCGGCATCCGTTCCGTTGCGCACGACCACCACGGGGTGGTGCCCCGCCTTCACCGTGGCATCCTGCATGCGGAGCGTAATAGCGCCGCCGTTGCCATTGCCGTTCGGCGTTGCCTGATCCGGGAAGAACGTGCGCATCACTACCTGCGATCCCATGTAGACCACGAGGAAAATGAGTGCGAACTGCAGGAGCGAAGAACGGCGTTGTTCAGCCATGGAGTCGGGCGGTAACGGTGAGGAAGTCGCGGATGTCCGTGAGCAGTTCCGCGAAATCGCAACTCAGACTAGAGGATCGCGGGGAGAGCAACAACTGAAGCGTCGGCAGATTGCTTTGTTTGAGCACGCTCACCCGCAGCGCCTCGCGGCAGCGCCGGCGCATGCGGTTGCGGCCAACCGCCGTGCGGTACAGTTTGGTGGATGCCGCCGTTCCGACGTAGAGGGCGGAAACCGCCGGATCGACATCCGGGCGCCGTGGGGCACCTGAGAGCCAGCGGATCGTCATGTGGCGGCCGCGCCACACGGATCCCTTACGCAGGACTGCATCGTTCACCTTCCGCCCGCGGAGGCGCGAGAGCTTCATAGCAATATGCAGTATGCAGTATGCAGTATGCAGTATGGAGGGAATAGAGATTGTCCGGGGACGTTTTGCTTTTCTCACGCCACTGAATACTGAATACTGCCCCCTGTATACTGCGTTCCCATGTCCCTCACACCCCAGCAAGTCCGGCACATTGCCAAGCTCGCCCGGCTCACCTTGAGCGAGAAGGAGGTGGAGAAATTCAGCACTGAGCTCACCTCGATCCTCCAGTACGTGGACCGGCTCCAGCAGGTGAATACCGCGGGCATCGATCCACTCAAGAACGTCACCGGCATGGCGAATTCCTGGCGGGAGGATGCGGTGGCCGAGTGCGAGGCATCGCCGGATTCCCTGCTCGCGTGCAGCCCACTCCCGCTCGTCGATCACCAGATTCAAACGCCTTCCGCACACGGCTAAAGCGATACGCATGCTCCACTCCCTCACAATTGCTCAGGCCCACGAGAAACTGCGCACAAAGCAGACAAGCGCGGCTGAGCTCACGCGCGCATGCCTGGAGCGCCTGGAAAGCGTGGACGGCAAGCTCAATGCGGTTGTCCACCGTTCTGCAGAACGCGCGCTCAAGCGGGCTGAGGCGATCGATGCGGCAGGGGACTTCGACACGCCGCTCCGGGGCATTCCGTACCTCGCGAAGGACGTGTTCTGCGAGGCGGGCGTCCCCACGACTGCCTGCTCCAACGTGCTGCGCGAGAAAGAGTACGTTCCGCCGTTTGACTCCACCACGACCCGCCGCCTCGCGGACCATGGCGCAATCAGCCTCGGCAAGACGAACACGGATGAATTCACCATGGGCGCGAGCACCGAGACCTCCTGCTACGGCGTGACGCGCAACCCGTGGGATACCTCCCGCGTTGCCGGCGGTTCCTCCGGCGGCTCCGCCGCCGCCGTGGCGGCAGACGAGTGCCTCTTCGCTCTCGGCACGGATACGGGCGGATCCATCCGGCAGCCCGCGGGCTTCTGCGGCTGCGCCGGGATCCGCGTGACCTACGGCCGCACGAGCCGCTACGGCGTGATGAGCATGGCGAGCTCGCTCGATACGATCGGCCCCATCGGCAAGACCGTGGAGGATCTGGCAATCATCCTCTCTGCGATCGCTGGCAAGGATCCCATGGATGCAACAACCGCGGACCGGCCCGTGCCGGACTACCGCAGCGCGCTCACGGGGAATGTGAAAGGGCTGAAAGTAGGGCTCCCGAAGGAGTACTTCATCGAGGGCCTCAACCCGGAGGTGGAATCCGCCGTGCGCGAGGCCGCCAAGACACTGCAGAACCTTGGAGCGACCGTGAAGGATATTTCGCTTCCGCACACGGAATTCGGCGTGGCAACCTACTACGTGATCTGCCCGTCGGAAGTGAGCTCCAACATGGCCCGTTACGACGGCATCCGGTTCGGGCACACTGCAAAGGCTGCCGATCTTCGGGAGTACTACGAACAGGCGCGGAGCTCCGGATTCGGCGACGAGGTGAAGCGCCGCATCATGATCGGCACCTACGCGCTCTCAGCGGGGTACTTCGATGCGTACTACCGCCAGGCACAGAAGGTGCGTGCGCTCATCAAGCGGGATTTCGACGAGGCGTTCAAGCAGGTGGATGTGATTCTCTCGCCGGTCTCCCCCCACCCCGCTTTCCGGGTGGGCGCGCACGAGAACGACCCGGTGGCCATGTACCTGGAGGACGTGTTCACCGTGCCGCAGGTGATGGCGGGAATCCCGGCTCTCTCGGTGCCGTGCGGACTGAGCAAGGAACACCTCCCCATCGGCCTGCAAATCATGGGCCCGCAGTGGGGGGAGGAAACGGTGCTCAACGTCGGCGCGGCGTACGAGCGGGCCACGGACTGGCACACGAGGAAACCCGCGCTCTAGAGCCTCTCCCGTTTCTGCGCTTCGAGCTGCCGCACGAGCGAGGATGCAACCTCGTTCGCGATCTCCGAGACCGATGCGTCAGGCGTCGACCGCATGCGCTCCGATACGATCGCTCTTCCCTGTTCCTGTGCGGCAGTGAGCTCTGCGGTGGTGAGACGGACTTCTTTCGGCACGCCGACGCGGCCGGCTTCCCGCGCAATGGCTCCGCCGATCACGGGCCCGATGATCACCTGGCTGCTCCTGTGGTTCCCACCCGGAACGGGCGCAGGAGCCATAGATGCCGCATCCGAAGATTCCGGCAGGCGTTCGACAGTGGGCATACGAATGAGGGGAAGAAGAGAGGTTTGGTTGCGAAGGCTATACCAACCTGCCCCCCGTGCAAGAGGAAAGGGAGTGCGTTCTCCGAGGAAGACGGAAAAACGGCTCCTCCGGCTGATCCTGACTCTACCGCGTTCCCTTGCGAGCAACGATGAGAAGCGTTTCCAAGAACTTCGGAGTGAAGAAGCTCGTGATCCAGTAGAGGATATTGAGCACCTTCTTGGCCGGGCTTTCCCTGTAGAGCGCATCGATCCGCTCCACATACGAGACCTCCTCGATCGTGAACCCATAGCGCGAGAGGAGCTCCCGCAGCGTCTTCTGGTTAAAGTAGCACGTGTGCTCGCGGTTCACCGTCGGCTCCGGTTTGACGAGTTTCTCCGCCATCACGAAGAGGTTGAATGCGTTCGGAGTAGAGAGGATCAGCCGACCGTTTTCTTTGAGGTTCTTCGCCGCGCATTCCAGGAAAAGGCCTGGATTTGAAAGATGCTCGATCAGATCTCCCGCGAAAATCACATCGACCTTCTCCGGCAGAGAGAAATTCTCCGCACTGCCCTTGATGTAGAGCGGCGGTGGGAACTGCGCGTCATCGAAGACGATGTCGAGGCCGTACACCTTCTCCGCCCTGCGCAGGAGATCGCTGTGGATCCATGCAGGATTGTCCTTATCCACATTCTGCCCCCAGAACCCCACGTCGAGCACGCTCTCACTGGGATGGATGAGGCGAGCAATGGCATCGTGTTTGCGCTTGTAGACCGTCATGGACGACGCAAGCATAGCGCATGAGCGGTGTTTGCTCCCGTCTTAGCGGGGGATTTCCGGGTATTCCATTGTCACAGAAAATGCTCTCCGGTACTGTGCCGCTGCTCTCTCGTTCGCACGTTTTTCATTCTTCGCCTGGGGGTGTAGCTCAGCTGGTTAGAGCGTCCGCCTGTCACGCGGAAGGTCGCGGGTTCGAGCCCCGTCATCCCCGCCAGCCACTCAACTGCACAAAAACGCTACTGGATGTAGAGGAGCGGATTCTTCTTTACACCCTGCACACGGACCTCGAAGTGCACGTGAATCCCCGTAGCACCATACACGAGGCCGGTGTTGCCCATTTCGGCGATCTTCTGGCCGCGCCGCACGAAGTCCCCCGCCTTCACCAGGAGTTCCTTGTTGTGGGCATAAAGCGTCACAAGGCCATTTCCGTGATCCACCTCGATCACATTGCCGTACCCGCCATTCCAGCCGTAATCGGCGCGAACGACGGTGCCTGCCTCCGCCGCGTAGATCGGGCCTCCGCCGCGCTCCTGCAGATCGAGCGCGTAGTGCCCCGCGTGGAAGTACTGCGTCACGAAGCACACATCGCTGCACGGTTTCTGCAGCACGCCTGCGCTCGGCGCCGAAGTGTATTCCGGCGGTTGCTGCGGTCCCGGCTTCTGCGTGGCAGGTACTGTGGGCTGCTGCTGAGGCTTCGGCTGCTGCGTCTGCGCCACCTGCACCGGCGCGGCAACGATCGGCTTGCCGTTCGGGATGATCAGTTCCTGCCCGGCCATGATGAACCCGCCCGCAATGTGATTCTGCAAAGAAATTTCCTCCACGGGCACGCTGTAGAGCTCCGCGATCCCGAGGAGCGTCTGGCCGCGCTTGACGGTGTGCAGCACCCCGTCCACGGGCAGAATCAGGAGTTCCTGACCCGGCTGAATGGACACGCCCTCCTCAAGATCATTGGCCCACTTGATGGTCTGTACGCTTATGCCGTAGCGGCTTGCGAGCTTCTCCAGGCTCTCGCCCTCCTTCACGGTGTGGTACGAACCCTCTGCGTACGCCCTGCGCGCGCCCTGCTTCGTGAGGGAGGAAGACTTCATGAGGAACCCCTCCTCGACGAGGAGAAATTGCTGGGCCGGTTGCGATGCATCTTCCGGCGCGAGAGCCGCCTTCGGGACGTACGGCGGGAAGAACGTGCTCGCGACGAATATGCCGACGCAGAGCACTCTGGCTCGCACGGACAGCCACCGCATTGTTGGATCGGCAGGACGGTTCACAGGGCGAAAAGGTTACACCACAGAAACTCCGACAGCGTGCAGAATCGTGAGCATATCTGTGTACCGCTTGGCGGAGTACAGGAGCACCACGATATACTCGCGCCCTTCGTGTTCCACGATCGACACCAGGCATTGCCTTGCCTCGTCGGTGGTCCCCGTCTTGCCGGCGATGACCGGGCTGCCCTTGTGGAGAAGGGCATGCGTGTGATTGAGCGAAATCTCCGTGCCTTCAAGGCTGAAAATCTTCCCCCAGCGCTGCTGCATGCGCTCGGCAATTTCCGGATTCTTCAGAACGAAATTCGTAAGCCAGGCGATGTCTTTGGGGGAGGAATACTGATCCTCGTGATCAAGGCCGATGGGATCCGCGTACGACGTGTCCTTAAGACCGAGCTGCTGCGCCCGGAGGTTCATCTCTTCCGCGAATGCCTCGATGGAACCGCTGTGAAACTGCGCAAGGGCAACGCCGGCATCGTTCGCGGAAGCGATAAGGAGCGCGGAGAGCAGATCACCGACCGTGAACCGTTCGCCTTCCGGCAGGTATGCCTTGTTCCCGATGACGGACGCGGCCGCGGGAGTCACGGGGACGATTTCATCCATGTCATGGTGCTCCGCGATGATGAGCGCGGTCATAAGCTTGGTGATGCTGGCCATCGGCCGCCGAACCGTCGCCTGCTTGGCATACACCGGCTGTCCGCTCAGCACATCGAGCACCAGCACTCCCGAAGCCGAGAGATCCTCCGTAAGCACGAGAGGATGCGCCGGAGGCGCCACGGCAATCCGCTCGAGCGCATTCCCGTGTTCCACCATGCCCACGATCGGCCACAGGCCGAGCAGCAGCGCGGAAAGGAGTGTCCCGTACATCTGTTGCAGGATACGATTTCTTGCTCTTCCGGTGAAGAGCCGCGAAGGAAATTCCCCGGACAATTCACAGTGGGGCGTCAAGCGTTCTCCTGCGTACAGCGCCGCGGTTGCCCGGGTTCACCGGCTTCCCTCCGATAGGAACTGCGCGTTGACAGCGTGTCATTCACCATGCGCAAAGCGGATCTCACTTGTATACGATGCGGTCTTTCAGTCGGAGATCAATGTACTCCTGCGCAGCATCGGGACCGAGTGCCTGCAGGAACGTGCGGTACCGCTGCAGATGCTCCGCAAGCGTGCTGCGGGTATCGAACCAGAGCACAACACTCCGTGCACCGCCCTCCGGGAGATCGCGCTCCACCCTGAGGTGAAATTCCTGGCCGCGGAGGAACACCGTGCGCTCTGTGACCCTGTACCCGAACTGGCTGAAAATCTCCTTCTCGGCATCGCGCAGACCCATGAAGAATTCCGGCGGCAGCACTGCGCTCCCGGATTGCGGCCTAGCCCCCCAGTCCACGAGGTAAATAACCGGCAGATCCGCACCCTGCGGGGCGTCGGTCTCGATGAGCATGCCCTTGTCGGTGAGGTACGGGAGCAGCGCGCCAGTACCTTCCGGTACAGGAGCGGCATCTCCCCCCGCGGCAGGCTCGACAATCTCCGTGCGCGCCACAATGGGATCGAGTTCTATGCTCACGACGATATCCGCGGGATACTGTTTCTCCAGGCGCACCTTGCGCAGGTCCGGAATAACACCGCGGAGGAGCGAGAGCACTTCAAGTTGTGAGAGGAAGAGCGTGTGCTTGCCGAAGAGCGGCACGAGAGCCTGCTGTACCTGCTCGATGTCCAGCCGGGTGTCGCCTCGCTTCACGTGGATCGCGCGCACGCGGACCACCGGCGAAAACATGAGGAACCCCAGCACGAAGATGAGCACGATTGCTGTACCAACAAAGAACCACCGAAGGATGAACTGCTGCCAGTCCACATACACGTGCTGCACGCGCCGCAACATGCGCTTCCACCGCTCGCGCTGAAACTGCCTGTGCTGCCCGCGGCGGTGCTCGGCAAGCAACCGCGTACGGGAGGATACAGGCCGGTTGTACCGGCGCGGCAGACGCCGCGCAGCCAGAAGAGGCATGCGCACATGATACCGATTCCCCTCCGTGCACGCTCAGTGCATGATGTTCCTGTGCGCATCGCGATCGTCGCTGACTGGCTCCCCACATTCGCTGGCGCGGAACACGTGGTGGCGGAATTCTGCCGTCTCTGGCCTGATGCGCCCGTTTTCACGACCGTTGCGCGACGGGGGCATCTCGGGCCGCTCGATGAACACCGGATCATCACGAGCTCACTCCAGCGGTGGTACCGGTTCCTGCACAATCACAAAATCCTCCTCCCATGGATGCCCGCCGCGATGGAGAATCTGGATCTGCGGGGATTCGATGTCATCGTCAGCTCCTCGCATGCAGTGGGCAAGGGAGTGATTCCGCCCGCGAACGCCGTGCACATCTGCTACTGCCACACGCCGATGCGGTACGCGTGGGAGATGGAAGACCAGTATCTGCACGATTTCCGCATCCCGGGGTTCCTGCGGCGGCCGGTGCGCCGCCGGCTCAAGGATCTGCGGCGATGGGATCTCACAACCGCGAAACGGGTTGATGTGTTCCTTGCGAATTCCTCGGCGACACAGGAACGCATCGCCCGCGTGTACGGGAGGGAAAGCGCGGTGGTGCATCCGCCGGTCGAGGATCGCTTTCTCGCCAGTCCGCTCGTGGGGCGTAGCGAACGACAAGAGTATTACTTCGCCATTGGCCGGCTCGTCCCGTACAAGCGGTTCGACCTCCTCATCCGCGCGGCGAATACCCTCGGCTTCCGCCTCAAGCTCGCCGGCACCGGCCAGGATGCCTCGCGCCTGCGCGGCATGGCGGGGCCGACCGTCGAACTGCTCGGCTACGTGCCGACCGCCGATCTCCCCGGCCTGTACGCCGGCGCGCAGGCTCTGCTCTTCCCGCAGGTGGAGGATGCCGGCGTCGTTCCCTTGGAAGCCCAGGCCTGCGGGACGCCGGTCGTTGCCCTGGGACAGGGGGGAATCGTGGATACGGTGGAAGAAGGGGGAACAGGCACTTTCTTCGCAGAGCAGACAGTCGACTCGCTCTCCGGCGCCCTCAACCGCCTGCAGGGAATTGCTTGGGATCCCGCGAAGATTCGCGCGCATGCCGGGCGCTTTAGCGGCGAACGGTTCCGCCGCGCGGTGCTCGGGCGCGTAGCGGAGGCAATGGAGCAGTTCCAACGGAAGAACGAAGGTGTACGATAGCTCCCGTGCAGCGCGACCCGGATTCACACAAGGGGGAGAACGGCGTGGTCGCCGTGGTCGGCGGATCGCGCGCGATGCACGGCGCGCCGATCCTCAGCGCTCTCGCCGCGGAGGCGAGCGGGGTGAACCTGCTCTTCGTCTGCGTGCCCGCATGCCACGAAGAAGTGGCGAAGGCGGCGGCACTCAATTTCCAAGTTCATCCGTTCCGCGGTGATGATCTGCGCACGACAGACGCCACGCAGATTCTGGAGCTCCTCGCGAGCGTCGACTGCGCGATCGTCGGGCCGGGTATCGCCCATGCGGATGACAAGGCGCTGGCAGCACTCGCCAGTCTCATCGAGGGATCGGCATGCCCGCTCGTTCTCGACGCGGCCGCCCTGCAACCGACGACACTGCCGCTGCTCAAGCGGAAAGACCGCACCGTTGTGCTCACTCCCCACCTGGGAGAGCTGGAGCGGATGGAGCTCCACCCGGAAGATCTCGGGCACACCGCAAAGCAGCACAACATCTCAATTTTTCTGAAGAGTTCCATCGACCGCATAGCCGCGCCGGACGGGCACGTGGAAAACATTCGCGGCGGCAATGCTGGCCTGACCGTAGGCGGAACAGGAGATACGCTTGCGGGTCTGATCGGAGGGTTCATCGCCCAGGGCATGCCGGCGCACGCTGCCTGCATGCTCGCGGGGAAGCTTGTGAAACAGGCAGGCGAGCGCCTCTTCGCCAGGCAATGGTTTGCCTACTCCGCCCACGACGTCATCCGCAGCATTCCGGGCCTCCTCCACGAGCTCGACGCCTCCCATGGTGGATAATCCGTTCCGCCTCTTCTCGCAGTTCCGCGACCGGCTCGGCATCACCGTGTTCACGCGGGCAGATGCGTACACAGATGCGCTTGCGCTCCGAACGCTTGGCGGAGAATCGGGCGCGGCGCTCTGGCAGGTGCATGGAAGCCGCACCGTCATTGTCCGAGAGCCGACTGCCCGCATAGAAAAAGCAGATGGCATGGCAACGGATATCCTCGGTCTCGTGCTCTCCATCCGCTGGGCAGATTGCCAGAATTTCCTGATCTATTCGCCCAAGCACCACGTGCTTGGCGCCGTACACGCCGGATGGCGCGGGCTCCTTGCCGGCGCGATCCCGGAGCACTTCCGTGTGTTGGAGGAAGAGTGGGGCATCGCGCCGGAGGAAACGTATGTCGCAGCCGGTCCATCGCTCTGCCTGCGGTGTTCCGATTTCACGGACTCCCGGAAAGAACTCCCGGGAATTGAGGGGCGATTCTTCCATGGAAAACTCGTGGACCTGCGCGGCATTGCCGATGCGCAGCTCGATGCAGCCGGTGTCCCGCGCGACCACCGTGAACGTATGGGGGGATGCACCCGCTGCGACCATGGCACGTTCTTCTCGTACCGCGGCGGCGACCGAGAAGCCGTGCTTGCTGGATCCACGAATGCCATCGCAGGAATGCTCCGATGAAGGAAAAGAAATGTTTTCTTTACATGATGTACAGTTTTCTTCCGTGACACTCAAAATTTCCAAGCGAGTGTTTTGCGCCGACTTCATGGCTTGCTCAAGCCGAGGAGAGTGGACAGGTGAACAGCGCGCCTCGTACGATGCATGCAGTCTCGACGTCTCGTTAGAGTGACAAATGTTTCTCCTCAACCTTGCTACGGGAGACTCATATCTCCTCGAACCGTGGATCGGGGATGCGGTCACCCACCTGGAAACCCCAGGAGCATAGCATTTCTCACTCGACGGCCGTTTGGACCCAACCTCACAACTAATACTAATACCGGGCGAGCCTTTGGTGCGCGTTCTGCGTGATGCGCGGTGCGGAAATGGACTATGCTTCCCTCGTGCTCAGCCGCGAAGACCGTGCCCGGCAGCTCGATGCTCTCCTCGCGCCGTTCGCAGTTCTGCACGGCGGTGGCTTGGGCCGCGAGCAGACGGAGGAGGAAGATTCTGTTCGCCTGCGGTTCCAGCGTGACCGTGGGCGGATCATCCACACGCAGGAATTCCGGCGTCTCAAGGGAAAGACGCAGGTGTTCGTGGGCGGCGGCGGCGACCACTTCCGCACCCGCCTCACGCACACCATGGAAGTCGCCGGGATCAGCCGCGACATCGCCCGCGGTCTCCGACTCAACGAAGACCTGGCCGAGTGCATCGCGCTCGCGCACGATCTCGGACATCCACCGTTCGGCCACGCCGGAGAAGAGGCGTTGCACGAGTGGATGGTGGAGCACGGTGCGCACTTCGAACACAACGAGCAATCCCACAGAATTGTCACGCTGCTTGCCGAACATTCTTCGCTCTACAAAGGGCTCAACGTGAATCGGGAAATCCTGGAAGGCCTCCTGAAACACTCCACGCCGCACGACCGCCCAAAGGGTGCCGGAAAGCCCCGTGCACCGTCGCTCGAGGCGCAGGTGGTAAACAGTGCGGATGAGATCGCATACACCGCCCACGACTGTGAGGATGGGTTGCTCGCCGGACTCTTCTCTCTGGAAGAAATCCTCTCCGTCCCCCTCGCGAAACGCGCGCACGACCGCACGCTGGGACGAGGGACATCACTCCGTGGTGCGATTATTGATTCGCTTGTGACCGATCTGTACTCCGCCACAACGGAGGTATTGTCGTTGCACCGTGTTACTACACTGGACGACGTGTACAACACGTCTTCCCCCCTCGTTATGTTCTCGGAGAACATGCAGGCATCACTCGGTGAACTCCGGGCATTCCTCTGGAAGCACATGTACAACAATCCTACCGTCCTTCGGAGGAGCTCTGTGGGACAACAGATCATCCGCGGACTCTGCATGGCATACTCGGCAACACCGAACCCCAAAGTAAATGCGCTCCATACGAGAATCGGTGGAGCCCTGTATGAAGCCATAAAGGACTACATAGCCGGCATGACGGATTCCTACGCTTTTCTCCAGGCTTCGATTGCCGGCGTACTTCCGGAAGGCGCCGAGGACGCACTCGGCCACTACTGAACAGCCGGGTGATCCGGGAGCAGAGTGAGGGGATCGACGCGCTCGCCGTCGACGATCGTCTCGAAGTGCACGTGCGGCCCTGTAGAGAGCGCTCCCGCTCCCCTGGTACCCGGACTGCCGCCGGAGAGGGCGATTTCCTCGCCCTGTTTCACCTGCTGACCTTCCGTCACCAGGAACTCCTGCACGTGACCGTAGAGCGTGGCAACGCCCTTGTGTTTGAGAATCAGGTAGCTGTAGCCATACCCGTTATCCGCAACGGCTTCCACCGTACCGTCTGCCGCAGCGTGGATCGGAGACCCCTGCAGCACCGGAATATCGATGGCGTAGTGGGGCAGCCCGAAGTGTTCCTCGTATTCGGGATCCAGGAACTTCGCGGAAAGGCCGAGGGCAGGATCAACAGGCCAAGCGAGAGATGCTACGGCTCCACGCAGGCCTGCACCGATGCGGCCGCCGCGCTCCTCGGCCTCCCACACCTGGGCAAGCGATGTGCGCAGCTGCTCCTCCGCGGCGCGCTTATCCCTGAGGAGCGAGAGCAGGTGTTCGCGCGCAGATGCCAGCTCCCCGGCAAGCTCCGGCGCATGGACGCCCTGGAGCCTGCGCTGTGCATCCTCGAGGCTTGCGAGCTGAAAGCGGAGAATCTCCTCCTTGCGTTCGATGACGGCGATTGTCTGCCGCTGGCGGCGGACATCCCCTTCGGCGGAGCGGAGGTCTTCCTGTACCGACGCACTGTCACCGCCCACTGATGCCCGGGAACGCTCCCCCGCCGGCGGCGTGACCGAGACCGTCCAGGCGATGAACCCGACTGTGAGGCAGAGGATCGCAAGGAGCGACCATGGCCGGGAGACATCGATGACGACACGCATCGGGTCATTCTAGCAGAAAATCGCTGGCAGAGCCAATTCCTGATTGGCATACGACATGCAATCCCTCGTCATTCCCGGATGAACCTGCGCACGAATGCATCCACGAGCTTGATGAAGAGATCGTGGAACTCCTCCAGCCTCGCGGGGATGGGCTCAAAAGAATCCGGCTTGATGTAGAGCCCCTGATTGATCTCGATCTGGATGCCCGGCACGAGGAACGGCGGAATGCGGCGGCGGTGGCAGTGGTGGCCGAGGATGTACTTGCCCGTGTAAGGGAAATTGATGCGGACGGAGTATCCCCGCTCCTCGAAGAACTCGCGGAAGAACACGGTCTGCTCGCGCGTGCAGGTGGAGAAATTCATGTTACCGAGATTGATATCCGGGCGCTCCTCGCCGCTATCCCGGCGGAGCTTCGGCCCGACGGGCAGGTAAGAGTGACCGTCGATGAGGAACTGCACCTCCGGCATCAATTTATCGATGCGATCGTGGTACGGATCGTGGTACTTACGGATCAGCGCATCGACAATGCTCAGGGAAGGTTCACGTTTGTAGACACTCTTGCCATCCCACGTGGTGTGCACCGTCACCCCTTCCGCCGCCTGTTCGTACTCCTGGGAAATATCGTCCGGTGCGCGGTTCACATCCACGATCACCCGCGAAATCGGATTGGTAACCAGGTACACATCCGGTGCATTGAAAATCTGATCCGTGTAGAGATCCGTGTACCCGAGCAGCTCCTGATCGCTCAGGGCAACGTGATCTGCCACCTCCTCGGGGACCTCCGATCCGGCGTGCGGGATGGAGACGAGGATGGGTTGGAACTTACGCTCCGTGTCCATGCTCCGGGGAAACGGTGTAGGTGGACGTGAAGAAGACGATCGCGGGCAGCACGACGGAACGCCCGCCGGCATCCAGCACGACGCTCGTGAACGTGAAGCTGCGGATGGTGCCCTCCACGCCTTCGATCGCTATGCGCTGGCCTGCGCGCAGGTGCTGCTTGAGCTGCACGCACGCAGCGGCATTCTCCAGGAGCGTGCGGTACGCCACGATGAAGCCGATGCCGGCCACGATGAGCAAGGCGCTCACGACGAGCATGACGTTCGTACTGAGGAACGAAAGCCGGAAGCCGAGCTGCTCGACCACGAGATGGAGGACGAAGAGCAGCACGAGAATGTAGACCACCTTGCCCGTCGCCGCGGCGAACTTGAGGTGCGCTTTCTCCAGCGTCTGTTCCACGAACACCTGCAGGAACTTGGCAAGCAGCATGCCAAAAATGACGATGAGGAGCGCCGCGATGAGCTGCGGGATGAACCGCGTCACGACCGCGAGCGCGCTCGAGACCTGTTCGAGTTTGAGCACGTCCGCGGCGAAGACGAGCGTAACGAGCACTCCGAGCCAGAACACGAGGAGGCCCAGGATGTTCGAGACGTTCTTGTGGATGCCAATGTCTCGCAGGAAGCGTTGCAATGGGGTCTTCCCCGCCAGTTTGTCGAGGGCGAAGAATTCCATGGCCCGCATGGCGAAGAAGTAGAGCCCTGCGGAAACCAGGAGCCCCACCCCAATGATGACCGTGGCAATCGCCGCTTCTGGGAGGATGTTGAAAGTCTTTTCGTACGCCTGGCTTGCGGCGCTTGCCAGCATGTCCTGAATGCGTTGGAGAGCGTGTTCCATACGGACAATTATACCAGAAAACGGCTTTCTGTGCGCAGCGAGACTCCCCCTGCTACGCTACTAATCCCATGGAAATGCACCCGCTCGCCCGCGCGCTCAACGCAACACTCGACAGGGAGAACCCCGTGGCACTTGCGCTCCTCTCCGCGCGCGGGAAAGGAATGTACTTTCCCACCCGCGGCATCCTCGGGCAGACAGCGGATGCCAAGGATAAGCGATACAACGCCACGATTGGCATCGCGCTCGAAGACGACGGGAAACCCGCGAATCTGCCCTCCCTCGCGGCGCAGTTCACACTCGCCCCGGAAGACGTGACGCCGTATGCGCCGAGCTACGGCCTGCCGGAGCTGCGCGCCATGTGGCGGCAGCACATCCGTTCCGCGACACCTTCGCTTAAAGTTCCATGCAGCCTGCCAGTTGTCACCGCCGGACTCACGCACGCGCTCAGCGCGGCCGGCATGCTGTTCGTGGACCCGGGTGACCGCATCCTCCTGCCGGATATGTACTGGGGAAATTACCGGCTGGTATTCGAGAACGGCCTCGGCGGCATGCTCCAGACGTTCCGCACGTTTCGTGGTGGGCATTTCGACATCGATGCGCTCCGCGATGCCCTGGCCACCGGACCAGTGGGCAAGAGAATCCTGCTCCTCAATTTCCCCAACAACCCGAGCGGCTACACACCCACGACGGAGGAAGCATCTCGCATTGTCGCGGCAATCCGCGAAAGCGCAGAACAGGGGAACTCCGTTGTTGTCGTTCTCGATGACGCGTACTTCGGCTTCGTCTACGAAGAGCAAATACTGAAGGAGTCGCTCTTCGGAATGGTCGCAGGCCTGCACGAAAACGTGCTCGCCGTGAAGATTGACGGCGCGTCGAAAGAGGACTGCGCTTGGGGGCTTAGAATCGGATTCCTGACCTTCGGCATGCGGGAACTCGCGCAGGAAGGCCTCGCGGCGCTGGAGCATAAGACGGCAGGCATCGTGCGCGCGACGGTCTCCAGCGCGTGCCACGCCTCGCAGAGCGCTCTTCTGCGTGCGCACGCATCACCGACGTACCGGGAGGAGAAAGCGGCGATCAGCGTGCGGCTTGCGGAACGGTACCGCGAAATGCGGCGCGTATTGGAAAATCCCGCATACACAGAATGTTTCCGGCCGTACCCATGTAACTCAGGCTACTTCCTCTGCCTGCAGCTTGTGGAAGGGATCGATGCGGAAGCCGTACGCCAGTTACTGCTCATTGAATACGATACCGGCGTCGTCGCCATCGGCTCCATGCTCCGGATTGCCTTCTCCGCCCTCCCGACCTCTGCGATCCCCACAGCAATGGAGCATGTCTTCCGCGCGTGCCTCACAGTGAAAGCCGTGCCTTCCACCCGGCAAGTTCCACCCCGGCAATAGGTTGCACGCCCAAGCGGCGGAACTGCAGGGCTCCTGCGAGTACGCTCACTTCCGCCGCACGCTCCACCGATGAGCCCAGGAAGAGTTCCGCGCAGAGTGCGGCCATTGCCTGGTCACCGCATCCTGTTTCGTCACACACGGATGAGCCAGTTTCGATCTTCGGCACCGGCAAATGCCGCGATGCACCGTCTGAGATGAGATATGCCCCGCTGGCCCCGGCCGTAATGAGCGCCGCGGGGATACCCATCCTCCGAAACACGGCAGCAGCAGACTGCGCGCCGGAGAGATCGTGGACAGGAACAGATGTGAGAATGGCGGCCTCGTGTTCGTTCGGCTTGATGATATCGATGCCGAGCGAAAGGAGTCTGTGGTACTCGCGCAGCTGCTCCTCTGTTGGCTGCGGGCTAATACCGCCGGGATCCAGCACGACCCGCATGCCGTTTTTTTTCGCGAGACGGATGGCCTGCATGGCCGTGCTCATCGGCATCTCAAGCGAAAGCGCCAGAATACCCCCCTGGCTGCCAGCCCCTGCAAAGAGCGGGGCTGCCGCATCGATATCCTCCGGGCTGAACGCGGCGTTCTCCCCGGCGTAGAGGTAGATTTGGTTGTGCCCATCACGATCGACCGGAATGAGGGCAATACCCGGCATGCCGTCTGCGGGTGTATCCGCAACATGCACGTGATCGACGTTCACCCCGCTCTCGCGCAAGGCGCGGTATGGCACCTCCCACAAACCGAACCGGTCGCGGCAGGTGCGGCCGATCATCGCAACGGTGCCCGGCCCCGTGAGCGTGCAGAGCATCTGGGCAATATTGCGCGACTTGCCGCCCGGCATGATGGAAAGCCTCTCTCCTGATCCTAGCTCGCCGGACGCGAGCAGGCGGCCCACCCCGGAGAGGATAATATCGGTGTTGAGGCCGCCCGGAACCACGATGGCGGGCTGCTTCCCCATCACTGCTCGCGGACACGGATACCGAGCTTCGTGAACATATCATGAACAATCATGGGGACTTCCGCCTTCGACGCGTAGAAGTACCGCACGGGCGGGCAGCCGATCCCCGAGTAACTCTTCCCGAAGTGATCGCGGTCGGTGATGATGCACACGGCATCGCGGTTGATCTGACCGTACCCCATGTACGCCATCACCGTGAGCGGATCGCAGAGCTCGAAGTGCGTTTTGTGCTTGATGCCGAACGACTGCATGAACGCCTGCATGAGCTCGATGACGAACTTGCCGCCCGGAGCATCGGATTCCAGCCGTTCGATCGTATCCATGCCTACTTCGAACCGCGTACAGATATCCCACGTGACGAGGAGCGGCTGCAGGTTGGCGCGCAACGTGATCTCGATGGCCTTGGGATCGCAGTAGAAGTTGAATTCCGCCCAAGAATCGGGTTCTTTTTCGGGATCGCGCTCGTGCTGGACGTTGCGGACCCCCGCGCCGCGCGTGCCGCGGACGTACACGGCGCCGCCCATGATGGTGAGCGAGTGGATGTGCTGCTTGATTTCATCGCCAAATTCCTCGCAGAGGCGGGCGAAGTTCGTGCATGGCCCCGTAATGATGTAATCCACCGGCCCCTCCTGGCGGATGCGCTTGGCGAGCTCGGGAATATATCCGTCATCACCGAGATCGAAGACGTTATCGTACTTCGACTGCGGCAGCTGCACGTTGCAAATGCCGTTCTTGCCAATGAAATCCTCGCCAACAGTGAAATTCTCCCCTTCGAGTTTGTGTGGCTCCAGAGGCCTGCCTGCCCCCTTGATCACCGTGACATCCGCCGCATCCACCAAACTCAGGATGTTCGCGGAATTCCGCGTGGAATTATCCAGCGAGGTGTTGCCGTGACAGGTGACAACGTACTTGAGAGGCAGACCCGCCATTACAGCCAGCACAATGGCAATGGCATCATCTTCGCCGGTGTCACAATCGAGAATGAGCGGGTACTGCGCCATAGGTGTGAACTTGTTGGTACTCTACGAACGTCCTCCGGCGATGTCAAAACCACCGCGGGAATTGTGGATGCGATCCGTTCCCATCACAGGGAATCTTGAACGGCTATCTCCTGCCGAACGGTTTTCCCGTGCTGTCCGTTGCCGTTGCCACCCGTGCGCCCGTGCAGCATCTGTTCCCGGGAAAGCGCCCCGGCCGGCACGCTCTCTGCACCGTCTCCCGGCACTCGTGCGCCGCGCTGATCCCGCGGCAAGCGCATCATGCTCGCGAACCGCGCGAGGTCCTCCGGCCCTTCGATGAGCGCCGATTCAACACCTGCGGCTACAGGAGCATGCACGTCGCTTCTGTACTGATCGCCCCCCATGGCGATGCGCGATGCATCGACGCCCTTCTCCGCGCCCACACGCTGCATGATTGCTGACTTGTCGCGCTCAACGTACTGCCCCTGTGCAAGCTTCTCGGGATCGTAGAGATCCTCCACGGTGTAGAGATCGAACCCATCCGGTCCAAGCGCCTGAATTATGCCGAATTTCTGCAACATTTTCACTGCGTGAATGCGCGGCGCTGCAGTGACAAACACCAGCCTGCCACCGCGTTCGGTGACCTGCACCGCAAACTCCCGCGCTGCCTCGTTGTCCTCGTACACATCATCCATGTCGTGATCCCACGTGCACACGCGGTATGCGTGGTAGGCGAGCGGCATGCTCGCAAGATACCGGTCGGCTTCGCGTGCCGCGACATCGGGATGCCCCTCGTATGCCTGACTGAAGATCTCACGGATGCGGGCAACGGCATGTTCTCCATGGCGTTCCTCAAGCTGCTGGCCGTGCTCGCCAATGAAGTACCCGGGAAGCCCGACTTCCGTATCGAGGCTATCCAGGTATGCGGCGGCTTCTTCATCGGATGTGAAACCGTTCACCTCCCGCGCGAGCCGCACGGCATTCGCGCGCACCGACTCGCCGAGACGCGAGTTGTGGAACCTATTGATTCCAAGCGCATTCGACGTGTAGCGAAGCTTGCCGATCACGCCGTCCATATCCACACAGACCACCTGTTTCTCCCGGCGTTCCTTCTCCGCGAGTTTCTGGCGTGCGAACTGCAGGTAATCGGTGAGTTTCGTCTGCCGGAGGAATGCAATGAATCTCTGGGCGTATTCGGCCTGGGGATGCTCGCCTTCCCCGAGGAAATTCCGCTCCATGTACTCAGCGGGGAGCCGCCTCCGGCCGCTCTGATCTGGGGGATCGGAGGGCAGGGTGCGGCGAACGTCGAAGAGTGTGATCTCGCGGCCGACGATGCGTTGGAACCGTTCCAAGTACTCGATTTCGATCGCGAGGATCTCATCGGAAATGCTGTCGATATCCAGCCTCCCTTTGAGACGCAGTGCATGCGCCGTCTCATCGAATGGCGCCATGGGAGCGACCTGGAACCCAACGCGGTTCCGCCGTCCCGCCCCGTTGTGCGATCCGCCCGTGGAGCTGAATTCGCGCGCTTCTGCTGATGCGATGGACCGTGTTGCGAGGACGTGCGCCTGCGCGTCAGACCACGGCTTGCTCGGGTCACGCACCGCCCGGAAGAAGAACCTGTCCGCCTCCTCGGGAGCAAGTTTTACACCGGCAGAGGCAAGGGTTCTCCGGGCGGCTCTCGTGGTGCCACCTTCCACGAACGTGTCGTCAACGAGTGCCACTTCCTTCCCCTCCATTCTCTCGGCAAGCGCCTGCGCCTGGGCACCGAGCGGCGCGTCCCCGACTCGCGCGACCTTGCCGCCCGTACTTGCGGTGAAGAGGTGCCCTGCCTGCCGCGTGATGCTCAAGTAGCCCACACGATCCTGATATTCCTCCCCAATCTGCTGACGCACTGCATGGTGGATCGCACGGTCCAGGATGACGACTGCCCGGCCCGGATTGGCATCCAGATCTGCGCGGATGTTCCCCATGAGCGTCTGCACAACCTGCTCTTCTTCAAACGGCACCACGTTGCCGAACATCCGCCGGCGCATGAGGGTGACGATACGCTGGAAATGCTCGTGACAAAGCTGATCAAATTCCCGCTGTTGCTGCTCATCGAGATCTGTCCCGAGGAATGCAAGAAGTTCTCCCCATGTCGCCCGCAGCTCGCCCTGAAGGTACGCGACATTGTCGAGAACGATGGGGTGTTCAAAACGCGTTCCTGTGCCCTCCGGAGACGGAGGATTTTGTGGTGAGGTTTGCTCTGGAAAATGCTGCGTAAGATCGGGTTGGGGCATACGAGCGCACGTGCTCGCGAGAGATGCTGACGAATCCGTTCTTCGAGTGCAAGCCCGACGAACTCCAAGAGTGGAAAAATGCTTGTTCTTGAATCCTGAAGCCGGGGAAAGAGGGGTAGTCGTTCTGGGGATTCTGCCAGCTCTTGACGAGCATGTACTGTGCGCTTAACATATCAATGTCTATTGATATATGAACATCCCACCGTGCTGCAAAGTGCTGGCCGATGAGCACCGGGTTCGCATCCTGCGCGCACTGCGCGGCGGGGAACTCTGCGTCTGCGTGCTCCAGGCACAACTCAAGCTTCCGCAGAACCTGCTCTCACATCACCTCGCCATACTGCGGCGGTACAGACTGGTGCACGCGCGCAGGGATGGGCGGCGCGTTTACTACTCCCTGAACAAGGACACGGTGTTCTCGCTGAGCATTTTCTTCTCTTCCCTCTGCAATGATCGCTGCATTCGCTGATTGGATCACCACGGATCTCCTCCAGTTGCTGCCCGGCAGCCATGGCGCGGAAAGCGTGCGATTCTTCGTGGAAGACACCGTGAAAATCTTCGCGCTGCTCATCCTCATCACCCACGTGATGGCGCTGTTCCGGTTGCTCATCCCGCCAAAGCGGATGCGCACGTTCCTGCAGCGGAGCAATGCGACTGGGGCGGGATACGTGCTTGCCTCCGGCTTCGGAGCAGCGACGCCGTTCTGCACGTGTTCTTCCATCCCTCTGTTCATCGGTTTCCTGCAATCCGGCGCAAGCCTTGGGATCGCCTTCGCGTTCCTCATCACCTCGCCGCTCGTGAACGAGATCGTCGTCGTGCTGCTCCTTGGGACATTCGGATGGAAAATCACCCTCTCCTACGTTATACCAAGCATGGTTATCGGCATCGCCGGAGGATGGACTATCGACCGGCTATTCTCCATGCGCGAAATCACCATTTCTGCCAAGGAAGAATTGCCAAAACCCTGCCAATGCAAATGCGCATGCGCTGCCGAGAATGCCGGCACCCGCGCGCTGCTGTTCCGCGCACACCGGGAAGCACGCTCCATCATCTCGGGCATTGCCCCCTACCTCCTCATCGGAATCGGGATCGGTGCGCTCGTCCACGGGTATATTCCTGCGGCGACATTTGAGAAGTACCTCTCGGCATCCGGCGTATTCTCTGTTCCACTCGCCGTGCTGCTCGGCATACCGCTCTACGCGAACGCCAGCGCCATCGTGCCGGTGCTCTCCGCGCTCGTAGCGAAAGGCGTGCCTCTCGGCACCGCACTGGCGTTCTCCATGGCGGCCGTCGGGCTCTCGCTGCCGGAGGCAATCATCCTCAAGCGCACGATGACGTGGAAGCTCCTTCTTGGATTCTTCGGGATCGTGGGCACAGGAATCGTGTTCATTGGTTTCCTGATCAACGCGACTGCCTCCCTGCTGCTCTAGCAATTAGAACGGCGCTACGCTGCCCGTGAGGACGAGGATGCGGACGGTGTCGCCCGCGCCGGCTGCCCGGGCTTCGATGCGATGCGCTCCCGGCTCCGGCTGCCAGCGCATGCGGAAATCCGGCGCCGGTGCGCTGCCAATACTCCTGCCGTCGATGAGCCACACGAGTTCCCGAATGCCTCCTGATGAACGTGCCTCCAGTATGAGAAGTTCATCGTTGTCCGGAATGAGCGGATCGAGGAGAAAACTGTCCCCTGTTTGCGGTTGGGTAATGACGATTCCCGCGGAATCACGCTGTTCTGCCTGCAGCACAACGCCCGGGCAAAGTGGCGAGAATTCCGCAGGCGGTTCCCGGTAGCCATGCTCGCGCGCCCAGCGCCGCACTTCCGGCGGGAAGACCGTGAAAACCCGTCTCTCAACTACCTGCGCGGTGCATCCTGTTCCTGCGCGCAGGCCATTGCGCCTGTCTACGAGTACGGCCTGGTAGATGTCATCTCCTTCGGCCGGTTCCGTGCCGGCGACGAAAAACTCGCGAATAGTGTGGGGGCACGAGGGGCTTGGAAGCTTGCCCGAAAGCCGGCAGATCTCCCGCTCGGTGATGCCCTGCGGCTGCGGAAATTCCTGCTGCGGCAATCCGCGGAGAGCCGCCTCCATCACATCGTGGAAAATCGGGCCGGCACCGGTGATGCCGGTGGTTCCCTTCATGGGCGTGTTGTCCGCATTCCCCACCCACACGCCAACGATGCGCTCCGGCGTGTAGCCGACTACCCAGTTATCCCTGGCATTGCGCGTGGTGCCCGTCTTCGCCGCTACAGAGTACGGCGGCACGGAGAGCGGGGTGTCTTCCCCGAATTCCGGCAGCCGCGCAGAGGCATCACTCAGGATATCCGTGATGATCCATGCCGCGCGCGGATCGAGGATCTGTTCACCTTTCGCGATGGGCGTGTCGGGGAACGCGCGCGCGCTGAGTGTCCTGCCGCCTCGCGCGAAGATGCCGTACGCCTCTGCAAGTTCCAGCAGCCGGACCTCGCCGCTCCCGAGCGTGAGCGCAAGCCCGTAGTGCTCGGGATCGCGCGTGAGCGTCGTGATGCTAGCCTGCCGAAGCAGCGTGAGCAGGCGCACCACGCCGACGCGTTCCAGCACGCGCACGGCGGCGATGTTGTACGAATTCGCAAGCGCCTCGCGGTAACGCACCAGGCCATGGAGGTCGTAGTCGTAATTCCTCGGCGTGTAGGGATTGCCCTCCTCGGTGAGCAGCTGCACTTCGGTATCGGCGACTGTCGTCGCTGCGGTATCGCCCTGCTCGATTGCGAGGGCGTACGTGAACGGCTTGAGCGCGGAGCCCGGCTGGCGTGCAGCAACGGCGACATTTACCGCGCCGTCATGCATGGCATCGAAGTAGTCCGCCGATCCGACCATCGCGAGCACGTCGCCATTCCTGGCATCGAGGACGACGACCGCGGCTGATGTCGCGTTCTTCTCGCGCAGCTCCTCGAGCCTGCGCGAGACAATCGCTTCCGCATCGCGCTGCAGATCCAGATCGAGCGTCGTGCGGAGCGCGGTGCCGGGCACGATGTTCTCCCCTGCCATCCCGAGGACCCAGAAGACAAAGTGCGGTGCCCGGATATCGATGCGATCCGGCGAGAGGCGCAGCGGTTCGCCGCGTGCATCCTGTTCTTCATCCGCAGTGAGAAGACCGGATTCGCGCATGAGACCGAGCACGCGATCGCGCCGCGCCAGCGCGCCGGAGGGGTTCTGGAACGGATCGAGGGCAACGGGGGACTGGATGATGCCGATGAGGAGCGCTGTCTCCGCATGGGAAAGTTCCTGCGGTTCTTTGCCGAAGTACGTGCGGGACGCGCTCCGCAGGCCATACGCTTGGTGCCCGAAGTACACGGCATTGAGGTACTGCTCCACGATCTGCTCCTTCGTGAGCGCCATATCCAGCTTGACCGCGAGGATTGCCTCCCAGAGCTTGTAGAGCAGTGATCGATGCCGCGGTTCCAGGCGGATACGGACGAGCTGCTGCGTGATCGTGGATCCGCCGGAAACGATGCGCCTTGCCCGGATGTTCTGGACTGCGGCACGGAGTATGCCGCGCACGCTCACGCCGTGGTGCCGCTCGAACGTCTTGTCCTCCACCGCGATGAGCGCGGCAACCACTTCCTGCGGGATCTCCGCGAGCGCAAGAATATCCTGCGAACCATACTCCGCCTGCCGCGCTTCGTAGAGCAGCCGCCCCTCGCGATCGAGCACGGTGACCGGCGAACGCGGCTGCGGATCTTTTAGCGCAGCGGGGAGCGGCATGAGAACGACGGAGAGAAAAAGGAGCACAGCGGATCCGGCAACGATGAACGCCCCCCTGCGGGGGGCGATCAATCGTGCCATGCGGCTCACGCGGCGGCGCAGGCGCATCGCTTTAGCTCTGCGGAGTATCCCGAATCTCCATGGTAGCGCTCGCAGTGTTGCCGAAGACTTCTGGGAAGTACATCTCGTACGCTCGGGCAGGCCGCCACTGGAACGTGCCGGGGAGCGTTGCGCGGAGCAGGTATTCGTAGTGATAGACGCCGGCGGGCAGCTCATCGGCAAACAGGAACACCTGGTCGTCGCGGAATTCCTTGTGGTTGAAGTACCAACTTGGATCCCACCACCACCGTCCCTCCCGTTGCATTTCGAGCTCATCCTCCAGATGCTGCTGCGAAGTCTTGAGCGAGAAATCGATGCCCTCCATTCCGGCGGGATGCGGGCTTTCCACCGCAACGAAATACCGCGATTCCGGCACTGTAACCGTGAGTTTGACCTTGTACGTCGCACCGACGGCGGGTGTCTCCGGCGCACCGGCAACGGGGATGATTTCCCGCACGATGCTGATGCCTTCTTCGGCGGGATCGATCTTCTTTGCCTTCCAGAAGTACGTGAGGAGCAGGTCGTAATACAGGCGCCCCGTGCCCTCTTTGCGGATTTCCACGGGATTAAGCTGACCGTTCTGCATGGCTGTCTCCGGAATGCTCGCCGTCTTCCTCGTGAGGATATTCGCTGCGTTGAACGCCGCCTGCGCTATCTCCCTGTCACTCACGGAGAGCGAGGCGATGAAGTCGCCCTCGAGCTCACCGGTAAGGTGTAGGTAATCCACGAGCGCGACGATGCTCGCGACCGTGGACTGCGTGGTATCCCAGTGCCCCTGTTCGCGCATGGCGAGCATGGCCCGCACGACGTTGGGGATGAGGTCGTTCTTCGGATCAATGCTCATCATTGTCTGGAGAACAAGCGCCGTGGTGCGCTGATCCGTGTTCATGAGGCTGCGGAACTCCCACCCATCCCGCTCCTCGAAGCGCACCCCCCGCGGGCTCACGCTCGCGGTCTGCAAAATTTCCTGCAGTACATTCTGCGCGCGGCGGCTCTCGCCGGCGCGCTGCAGGCCCATGGCGAGGTACGCTTTGGCGAAAATGGGGAGATCGCTGCGCTTGCCGTAGAGATTACTCAAGAGCCCCGTGTCCGGGCTGCCAGTTTCGCCGAGCACGTAGAGGATGTACGCGCGTTCGGAGAGATCGAGTCGGCGATCCATGCTGTGGTCGCGGAGCACCTCCTGCAGGTACTGGTGTGCTCTCGCCGCCACACCGCCGTCGATCGCGTAGCCGGCTTCGCGCGTAAGTTCGAGCGCGTGGAGGATGTACGCGGTGAGGTACGGATAACTCTCCGAAGAATCCTGCCAGTAGCCGAACCCGCCGTCGGGCCGCTGGAACGTGGCGAGCCTCTCGAGGCCTGCCACGACCTTTTCGTCGAGTTCCTCCGCACTCACGATCTTGAACGCATCGAATCCCTGGAGCTGCGCGACCGCAATGTTCGGCAGAAAACTCGAGACTGTTTGCTCTGCACAGCCATACGGGAACTGCACGAGATACTCCAGCCCCTTGGGCAGGTACGTCGCGAGCGTGGGGGAGAGTGTTGCTTCTGCTTGTACACCTGTGACTTCATCGCGGACCGGCACGTAGAGCTTCTCCGTCGCCGTTGCCTCATCGGTAAATCCGGATGTGGCAACCGCGTGGGGAATGCCAAGCGGCAGGAGCGGAATCTGCTCGTGAATTTCATCGCGAGCATCACCACCCTCGGCCATGAAGACGAATGCCGCCCGCGCGTCATTCCCGAAAATGACCGGGAACGTGACCTTCTCCTGCCCCTGCGCGGCAATCGTGACTGTCTGGGCCGCAGCGGAACCGATGAACCCGCTCCCGCTGAGCGATACGGTGAATGTACGCTCCTCCTCGGTTCCGTTGTGGACGATTGCGGCGAGGTCGGCGCTGTCGCCCTGCACCGCGAACCGCGGGCGCACCGGACGAAGGATGACGCGCTTCGTCTCCAGAATTTCTTGAGCGAGCGCTCCGACCTGGCTCCCCCGCGTGTGACCGATCGCGAGGAGCTGCCAGGTGGTGAGGTTGTCCGGCAGCGTGAATTGCACTGTTGCCTTGCCGCGTTCATCGGTGATGATCGAGGGATTCCAGTACGCAGTATCTTGGAAGTTCCCCCGCGCGCGCTCCTCCAGCGATCCTCCGCCCCCGCCTTTGGAACCCGGCTTGAAGCGTTCGAGGATGTACAGGAGGTTCTGCGCCGTCCGCACGCCGAGACCGCGGTCGGCGTAGAACACATCGAGCAGATCGGGCACGCGGAAGCCCGTGAGCGCAAGCACACTCATGTCCACGGCAGCGAGCGAAACTTCTGCGGGCATCGGATTCCCCCGCCAGTCCTCCGTCGTGAGCTCAACCTCCACCTGTTCACCCGGAAGGTACTGGCGCTTGTTCGGCGTGATGCTCACCGTCAGACCTTTTGACTCTGTTTCCACTTTGAGCTTCACGTACCCAATGCGGAAAGCCGGTGCACCGGTATCCAGACCATTCTCATTGAACGTCTCTCCGGCACGCGGCTTTACGACCACGACGGAAACGTACGCGTTCGGGATGAGGTTCTCCGTAATCGGCACCTCAAACGGCTGCGCTGAGCTCGTCACCGGTATCACTCTGCGAGAGAGGATTCCCTCCCGCTCGACCGTGATGAGCGCGGTGACTCCGCTGCCCTGGAACGGCGACTGCACGAGGAGTTTCGCCGTTTCGCCGACTGTGTATTTGGGCTTGTCCGCGAGGACTGTCATGCGGTTGGAATTGCTGTGCGGCCAGTTGATGTACATGCTCGACCACGCGTACACGGAGGTATCCGCCTTCGATTCGCGGCCGGAACTGTCGCGGACGCTCGCGAGCACGCGGAACTGGCCACCGGAGGGAATGCGCACGTTCGCGGATACCTTGCCATCCTCGCCGGTCGTCACGGAGAGCGTCTGAACGCGCTCGTCGGACGGTTCGTTATCGTAGTAGTAGAGCCCGTCCACGCCCTTCTTCCGCAGGGTATTCCATGTCCGCTTGAAGACGGTAAGATCTACGCGGCGGTTGGCCGCAACGCTGCCATCCGGCAGAACCGTCACAAGAGCAATGCCTGCCTCTTCGCCAGGCTCCACCGCGTACTCTTCCGGCCGGATGCCGACGTATACCCCGGCCTTGTGCACCGGAATGGAAGCGCGGGTACTCACAACCTGGTTGCTCTCGTCAGTGACATCCACGTCGATCGAGAGCACCTGGCTGAGCGCTTCCTCCTCCAGATCCACAGGGACGTCGATCGTAAACTTGCCGCCGGCATCGAGTGTGCCTTTGCCATCGGCGATCGGCTTCGTCTCCCGTTCGCAGTCGTACCAGCACCACGCGTCCTCCAGGCTGAAGGAGTACCAGCCGTCGGTGTACTGGTTGAAGAAGTAGTCCGTGGTGATCGCGCGCCATTCCACCTGTGCGCCATCCATGGGCATGCCGAAGTAGTACGCGCCTTCCACGGCTGCACGAACGGTATCGCCGCTGAATGCATCCTCGCGATCAAAGCTCACGTCTACCCGGTACTCGGGCTTCCGGTAGGCGAGGACTTCGAAGGTGGTGGAACCCCAGTTATTGGTGAGATCACTCCCGTCTTCAAATTCGATGTTCATCCAGTACGTTCCCAGGCTTGCCTTGGGGTCGAGCGGAAGCTCCCCCGCAAAGCTGCCGAATGCGGAGAGATTGTAGGCGTTGCCGAAGATCACGGTGCCTTCCCCGTCACTCACGGTCACACGGACGCTACGGCCCGCTGCAGGCGCTGCGAGCGCGCCGGAGTTGTCCTTGAGCCGCAGGATTCCCTTGAAATGCACGGTATCCCCCGCCCGGTAAATTGGCCGGTCCGTGTACAGGTAGCTCATGAGCTGCTGCTTCCCGGCCTCGGCCTGGAACTCCTCCCCGATGCCAAAATCACCCGGCAGCATGCCGTTTGTCCAGCTTGCGCCAACGAAGGCGAAATCATTCTCTGTCTTGGCTGTCACCCAGATTTCGGGATACCAGGTATTGCCATCCACCGCGAATGCAGCGGCATCGATCGGCACGTCGAGGAACCCCTCCGCATCCGTCGTTCCCGTGACCAGCGTATTGCCGTTGAGATCATGCAGCGCAATGTCCGCACCGGCGACCGGAGCGCCTGTCTGCATATCCACAGCCCACACAAGCGCCTTGTTGCCGCTGAACTTGAACGTGAGCGCCGTGCGGCTCACGGTAAAGTAGATCTTCTCCACCAACGGCGTGCCGGAGTAGGGATCTTTGTATTCTGGCGCGGTCACTGTAACGGCGTAGATGCCCGAAGGAAGCGGTTCGCCGACCTTCTCTTCCAGATCGAATGGTATCGAGGCCCAAGCGTTCTCCTCCGTCGGGACATCGATCGACCACGTGCGCGCCATCGACCGCCCCGCGAGCGGAGGGACGAACTGCCAGTCCGACTGGCCCGCGCGCTGATCCGAGAGGAATTCCTTGAACGAAAGCTTCGCGAAGGAAACGTTGAGCTGCTTCACGTTGACGGCATTGAGGTAGTACACCGGCGGGAACCCGCGCTCGAAGACCCCGAACGTCCCGCTGGAGTGGATAAAAATCTGCGGAGTGATTGGTGGTGTGCGGAATGTGAACGGTTTGTCGCTCGATTCCCCCGGCTGACCGAAACTGTCCTTGAGCGATGCCCCGATCGTCACGCTGTACTCCGTGCTCGGAGCCAGCGTGGGATACAGGTACAGCGAGGTTGTACCCCAAGTATTCTCTTCGATCTCCAGATCATCCCATCCTTCGGGTTTCGGGCTGATTTGCACCGCGTCTTTCACGGTCTTCGCGTCGTATGGGTTGGTGAAGTCGATCACGATGCCGCTGTATTCCTCGCGAATGGATCTGACCCTCATGGGGCCGGCTGTGTGGAACTGCGCGGAGAACGGTGCTGCGCTCCCCAGCGTGCCGCCGGGGCTCTGCACGCCTGCCCTCACCAGTACCGCATGCCAACTGTCCCAGGCAAGCGGCTGCTGGGGGATGAGAACAACGGTGGATTTGTCTGTCACCTTTTTCCCCTCTTCTTCGCGGGTGCCATAGACCACTTTGAGCGCTACCGGCGCCGCGGCCTCCGGTGACAACTTGCCCTCCTGCAATGCGCCAATCTCCTCGTCGAGGAGCAGACCTTCATGGATGGATCGGACAACTGCTACCCGCTCCGCGACGCTCTCGAGCAACACATCCTGGTTGAAGTGCAGCACGATCTGTACTTTTGAACTCACTCCGTCATAGCCGTTCGGCGGATCGGTGAAAGAGACCTCGGGCCGGCTGGTCGTGAAGGACCATGCAGTTTCTTCTGCCACAGATTCCCCCAATACATCCGTGATACCCGCAGGAACACGCACCTGGTACTCCGTTGCGGGGGCAAATCCTTCCGTCGGCGTGAACTCGAGCGTTGTCGTACTGAGCCACTTCCGCGTGCCCTCGATTGCCGGCTCGATGGTGACGGGCAAATTCTCCGCCTGCCTCCGTCCTTCACCGATCGTGGTGAGCGGCACCATGGGACGGTCGAACGTGATGGTGACCGGCTGGAGCGGGGAAACCTGTTCCGCAAGCGGCGGCGGAATTACCTGGCTTACGCGCGGAGCGCCGGCCACGTAGAATTTGGCAACGAGCGGCTCACCGAGGAGTGCGCCATCCCGGCGAGTCGCCTCGGCGCCCACGGTAACTGTGTACGTGCCGCTCATCGCGAGAACTGCCGCCGGTTTGAACGTCATTGTCCGCTCATCGCTCCACTGCACCACCCCCTCGACCGGCGGTTCCACGGAGAAGTGCTCCGTAACGCTCTCCTCTCCCATCGGCACCGGGAACCGGAGTACGAAAGGACTCTCCCGCGCGATACGCTGGTACTGCGTCGTGGGTAATGCGGGAGCCGCCCCTCCCTCCGGCAGGATACCCGGCCGCAGGAGAAACACCGCGGCGGCGACCGACGCCGCTGCAGCGAGAACGAGGACCGGTACGATAGAAAATTTGAGTGAGGCGCGCATGGAATAAGTATGCGCGGCACCCCCAAAAACCACCAGTATCGACTGGTTCTGCCGGGAAGATGCTATGCCCCCGCATAGCCGCATCGGGCTGGGCGTTGCCGTGCTCAACTTCTTCATCGGTTCCATCGTGAAGAAGTTCTTCGGCGTGGAATAACTGATAGTCGCGTTGTACGAAGGAAACAAATCCCGCAGGAATAGAAAGCTGTCCCGAAGACAAGCTCCGCTTGTCTGCAGGGACACCACTCAAGGGAAAGGATGGCCCTCGGAAGGAAAACCGTGAGGTTTGTCTTCCGCGCCAGAGTGGCAG
>CAZXOG010000006.1:0-16953 GCA_964642315.1 uncultured Candidatus Peribacteria bacterium
GAGGAGGAGCTCGAGCTAGACGATGAGCTGCTTGAGCTACTAGAGGAGGAACTACTGGAGCTGCTGGAGCTCGAGGAACTCGAAGAGCTGCTAGAGGAGGAGCTCGAGCTAGACGAGCTGGAGCTGCTGCTTGAGGAAGATAGGCTCGAACTGCTGGAACTTGATGAACTGGAACTCGAGGAAGAACTAGACGAGCTTGAAGAGGAAGAGGAGCTGCTGGAGCTAGAGGAGGACAGGCTAGAACTGCTCGAGGAAGAGCTCGAGGAACTACTGCTGGAAGAAGATAGACTCGAACTGCTGGAACTTGATGAGCTGGAAGAGGAACTGGAACTTGCAGAACTTAAGGAGCTAGAACTCGATGAGCTGCTGGAGGAGCTGGAGGAGGAAGAGCTGCTCAGGGAACTTTCGGAACTTAAGGAGCTAGAACTCGATGAGCTGCTGGAGGAGCTGGAGGAGGAAGAGCTGCTCAGGGAACTCGCAGAACTTAAGGAGCTGCTGCTACTTGATGAACTGGAGGAGGAAGAGCTGCTGATGGAACTCTCTGAACTCAGGGAACTACTGGAAGAGCTGAGAATGCTCGTACTGCTCTCCTCACTACTGGAGGAAGAGGAGCTGCTCAGGGAACTTTCAGAGCTTAGGGAGCTGCTGCTGGAGGAGGAGCTGGAAGATGCCGGACAGGCCTCCGCACATGTCTGGCCGGTGTAAAGAACATGGTACTGAGTCCCAATTTGGTTACATCCCTCTTGGGTTATGCCCTCTTGGCAGTACTCCGGCCCTTCAAAATCGCTGTAGCAGCAAGCCCCTGTCTCAATGCTGGAAAAAGAGGAGCTGACACTACTTTCTTCGCTGCTTGATTGAGAACTTGATGAACTACTAGAAGAAGAAATGGAAGAGATTGAGCTCCCAGACTCACAGCCTGTGCAACACCAGAATTCACCTGTGTATACGGCGGTACATCCTCCTTCACAAGGCCCCTGGTTCGGTCCGCCACTCAAGCCGCAAGCTTGCTCAAGGCAAGCCTTGCAAGCATCCAAATCAACGCAGGACTGCCCTGCCTGGCAATCAGCGCAATCGTTCCCCGGATCTGTAAATTGGACGCCATTGCATGCCCAGTATCCCTCTGGCCTACAACATCCACCGCAGTTCTCCGGGCAGGCGCCCGTACTCGAACTGGAGGAGCTAAGACTGCTCGCACTGCTTTCCTCACTACTGGAAGAAGACGAGCTGGAAGAGCTGGAAGAAGAGCTAGACGGGTTCACGCATGCAACCGCACACGCTTGTTGCCCTTCTGATGTCGGCGCATATTCCTCCCCCTCCCAGCAGGTCACACTCTCATCTGCCAGCGTAACAAGCTCGCAGGTGTATCCCCATACACAACAGTACCGCTCACGTTCTCCTGTATTGCAATCGTAATACGTCCCCAGATTACATGCTTCTTCCGTATCGTACGTGCTCACCTGCAAAACTGTGTACCCGTTGTACGTGCCGCCGAGAGTCGGGCAGGTCCCTTGGCTTGCATCAAGGCAGGACCATGTCCAAGGATCTTCGGGCGCATTTGTATGGATGCAGCAGAATCCCGTTTGGCTGTTGCTGGAGCTTGAGAAAGAGCTGGAGCTGCTTTCCTCACTGCTGGAGGAAGAGGAGCTGCTGATGGAACTCTCTGAACTCAGGGAACTGCTGGAGGAGCTAGAGGAGGAACTGGAACTCGCGGAACTTAAGGAGCTAGAACTCGATGAGCTGCTGGAGGAGCTGGAAGAAGAGGAGCTGCTCAGGGAACTCGCAGAACTTAAGGAGCTAGAGCTCGAGGAGCTCGAGCTGGAGCTAGAGGAGGAACTGGAACTCGCGGAACTTAAGGAGCTAGAGCTCGAGGAGCTCGAGCTGGAGCTGGAGGAGGAACTGGAACTCGCGGAACTTAAGGAGCTAGAACTCGATGAGCTGCTGGAGGAGCTGGAAGAAGAGGAGCTGCTCAGGGAACTCGCAGAACTTAAGGAGCTAGAGCTCGAGGAGGAAGAGCTGCTCAGGGAACTCAGGGAGGAAACACTGCTCAGGGAACTCACGGAGGAAACACTGCTCACGGAGCTCAGGGAGCTCTCGGAGGAAACACTGCTTAGGGAACTCACGGAGGAAACACTGCTCACGGAGCTCAGGGAGGAAATGATGCTCACGGAACTCTCGGAGCTCACGGAACTCTCCATGCTGCTGGTTGAGGAACTGGAGCTCGCAGGGCAATCCGTGCTGCAGTTTTCATAGCTTTCGTAGCTCGTTTCGCAGCAACCATTGCCGCAGCTGTAATAGGAAGAACAATCAGTGGAACAATTGCAGTAGTTCTCCGAGCCGGTGCAGGAGGCGTCACCGCAGTACTCGGAAGAGGAGGATGAGCTGGAATCCGCCGGACAATCCATGCTGCAGGTACCGTAGTTCTCGTAGTTCGTTTCGCAGCATCCGTTGCCGCAGCTGTAGTTACTGTAACAGTCGTTGTAGCAGTTGCAGTAGTTCTCCGAGCCCGTGCAGGAGTAATCGCCACAGTACTCGGAAGAGGAGGAAGAACTGGAACTGGATGGGCAATCCTGACTACAGCTCCACTCATTCTCGTACATCGTTTCGCAGCATCCGTTGCCGCAGCTGTAGTTACTGTAACAGTCGTTGTAGCAGTTGCAGTAGTTCTCCGAGCCCGTGCAGGAGTAATCGCCACAGTACTCGGAAGAGGAGGAAGAACTGGAACTGGATGGGCAATCCTGACTACAGCTCCACTCATTCTCGTACATCGTTTCGCAGCAGCCATTGCCGCAGCTGTAACTGTAGGAACAGTCGTTGTAGCAGTTGCAGTAGTTCTCCGAGCCGGTACAAGATGTGTCACCGCAGTAATCGGAAGAGGAAGAACTGGAGCTGGCACCGCTGCAATCCGAACAGGAGTAATCTTCCCCCGAATCGCACGTGCCATTGCCGCAGTAGCACGAGCCACAGTCGTTGTAACAGCTGTCGCACGTCTCGCCTTCCCAGGTTTCGCATGAGTAGTTGCCGCAGTATCCGTCGTTGGCAATCTGCCATTGGCGTTCTTCCTCTACGATCTCTCCGCCGAACTTGACGATCTCCAGCGGCCCAATGAGATAGAACTCCGGCGAGACATCTGGCGCGTCATACTGGTAAGAGAACGCCGCTGTTTCCCCCGCAGGCCAGCTCCCCTGCCATGTCACAGCAGTCGCCACTCCTGTGTCCTCTTTCACTGCGCGCGTCTGGCCATCCGAGCTGATTTCAGAAAGCACGAAGCCTTGCGGAACGATATCGGAAATCCCTCCGGTGAAATCCTCGTTGAACGTGACTTCGATCGTCATCGGGCTCGGCTCGAACGGCCAAAGACGCGTGGCAGCGGTACGGCGGATGGAAAATGGGGAAGGAACCTCGCTCACGCCGACGGTTGTGGAGAGTGAACGCGTTCCATTCGCTGTCGTTGCCTCGAGTGTTAGTGTGTACGTGCCCGCAGCGGTGAATGGCAGCGATGCCTTGTAGTCCGGCAGAATGAAGCCGCCTTCCTTCACCCCGCACGTACCGGTGACGGCAATGGAACCGGCATCGGTGGAGAGTACAACACGATCGCCGTTGGGCTGCTGAATCGTGAGGACAAGCGATGCGTCGCAGACGATATTTCCGATGTCATCGAGCACGCCGAATGTCAGCTGCCCCGTATCACCTGCAACGTACCGGTCGCGATCGGTGTTGATGGCAAGCACGCCCCAGGCGAAATCCTGCTCGTACGTCTGCGTCTCCCCCGTCGTGGGATTCGTGACAGTCACCTCCAGCGTGTACAAGCCAGGAGTGAACTGGCGGATAGGATCGATCACGAGCACGACCGACCCCTGTTCAAAGTGGTAGCTCGGGATGATCACCCTCCCTGCCTTGTTCTTGAGCTTAACGGCGATGATCGGAGCTTCCATCGTCGTCGTCGATCGCTGCTCCTGCACCGTCTCGACGGCGGCGCGCGCAATTTCCTCTTGTATTGCCGTGTCGCTCTGCACGGTCTCGCGGACCGATTCGGTGATCCCCTGCACAACATTCGCCGCGGCGGAATTCAGCGTATCGACGAGCCCATTTTTGCCCTCGGTGACACTGCGCTCTGCCTCGTCGGCAGTCGGCGCCTTGCCGGCGAGCTTCTCTGCGACAATCTTCTCCGCGAGGGCATTCTCCACCTGCTCGCCCGTCAGGACCTCAGCGACATGCGGCTGTTCCTCGAGAACAGCATCGGCAATTGCATCCTGCACTGTGCTTTCCTTTGCGATGACTCCCTGCACAATCTCTTCTGCGCCTGGCACAGCCCCGGAGGTTTCTGTCTGAAGAACATCCTGAATGGGATCGCCTACGAGCGGATTGTTCACCAGCTCACTTGAGATCTCTTCCTGCGCGTCCTTCAGGAGTGTCTTCACGACTTCCCGCTGCACGTCAGATTCCGTCATGACTGCTTTTACGATTTCCTTGAGCGCCTTTTCCTCTTTGAGATTGCCGTTCTCGTCGAGTAATTCTGCCTCTGGCTCGTCGAAATCCACCTCGTCGAGAATGACGAACTTCGGACGTTCCGTCGCATCGAACGTGTCTGCTATCGGGCGGACTTGCAGCACGAGGGGAGCGGCAGATGACGCCTGTTCAGCGGGCACAGAGGACGAGCTCTGCCGCATGAGAGTCTCGAAGAGTTTTTGAGGGTGCTCCACTTCCCACTGCAGGAGAGGGAAGGAGCTCTCGGCGATCTTCCAGATATCGCTGAAGTTCCATGCCCTTGTCACCGGCGAGTTGGCACCCGCAAGAACCTGCAGATCATTCGTGAGGAAGCATTCGCTCCCCCCTGCGCCGAGGCATGTTTCCGCCGCATCGCCCGCCTGGTCGAACCAATGCACATTCGTAAGTTCAATATCCAAGCCATTCCCCACGACACCTCCAATGAACGACCGCTGCGTGCGACTGCCCGCGGTGATGCGCCCGGCGGCAAAAGAATGCTCGATCGCGTCATTCGTCCCGGCCGCAAACCCCAAGATGCCACCGACGCCGTAATCAATCCCAATCTGCGCTGCGGCAATATCGCCTGCCGCATAGCTGTTGCGGATGACTGTTTTGTTCGCCTCACTGATACCGACAATGCCGCCGATGTCACCGGCACGGCCGGATTGCGCGATGCCGCTCATGCGGACATCGGAACGTACGTCGCTCAGCAGGTTGTTCCCGGCATTCGCGGACCCGACGATGCCGCCAAGAGAATGTTCAGCGGTTACCTCACCCGTGACGGCGACCCTGTTCACAATGCCATTCTCCATGAAACCTACAACGGCCCCGACGCCGCCGCGCCCCGCAATGCGCACATCGTTGAGGACGATATCGCTGATGGCCGCACCGGCCGCATAACCGAAGAGTCCGACCCCCTCGTTATCAGGCCGTGCAATGTACAACCCCGTCACCGTGTGCTCCCGCCCATCCAGCGTGCCCTTGAATGCCTGTGTGTTGTCGAAATCCCAGCACCCATCCGGGGCACACGAACCGACTGGCACAAACCCCGCGCCCCCATTCCAGAATTCCGTGGATGAACAGTCGATATCGGCCGTCAGGACGTAGTGCCCCTGTAAGTCTTTCGACATTTCCTGAAGGTCTCCGCACGTTGCAATTTCCTGCACGCCGCCTTCCATGCAGTACCGCTGCGAACACGCTGGCGGCGGTGGGAGCTGATACACGTAGTAACTGCCGCAGTTCGCCACCGTCACTTCGGCGGAAGCACCGCACTCGTCCTGCTCCGTGCGGAAGCACACCTGTCCGGTTGCCACTTCATTCTGAGCCGGATGCGGCATGTTCAGCCATCCCGGCATCGCGGTGCCGCAGCTGCCGAGTGTTGGTGCAGACTCCGGCATGCGCCCACCGGCGAAGCGGAACCAGTTCCACCCGTTGAAACGGGCATCGTCACGGTCGCAGGACATACTGTCATCCTGGAACACGCTCCGGGTGTAATCATCGATGAGCACGTATTCTTCACACGGTCCGAAGGAAGCAACACTCGATACGCTGCTCATGCCTGCACTGCTGCTGAGAGAGCTCTGTGCAGAAAGTGACTGTGAGGAGGACAGCGGGGTTTCGCTGCTCTGCGAGCTGGATGCTTCCTCTGCCGGCTCGCTTGCCGGTTCCGAACTCGCGGCGGCACCGCACGATGCCTCGCAGGCTTCCATCGTCGTGAAGAAATCTCCGGGCGGGAACGGGCAAGGCGCGGAATCAGCCGCCGTGCAGAGCGCTTCGCCATCAAGGAGAGCACAACATGCACCGGACACTGCTTCGGCTGCCGCGTCGGCGTAGCATTCCGCGCTCACGAGCGACCGGATCTCCGCTTCGGAGAGTGCCCTTCCGTACACGCGGACATCGTCGATCATGCCGAGCCAGTGATGATCTTTCTGCGTTTCTTGGTACCGTCCGCCGATCCGGAGCGGCAAATCGCCTTCTGCTGTTTCCGTGCCGTACTGGCTCGTGGTCCGGAGGAGTTCGCCGTTGATGAACTCGTTGATATTCTCTCCGTCCCACGTGAATGCGACGTGCGACCATCGGCCGACCGGCAATGTCTCCTTGCCCGTCCCGCCTGTCCAGAACCACTGGCTCACATCGGTCTTCACGCCGGACTTCAGCGCACCGCCCTCCTCCCAGGCAACCTCGAATTCATTCTCCTTGTTCACGATGATGGCATTGCCTTTGATGCCATCGCCTGGATACACCCATGCGCTTACCGTCAGCGCGGGCAGCGCTGTGAGCGCAGGATCGTGCTGCACTTCCACGTAATCGTCCCCCCCGTCAAACTGCAATGCGTAGGGATTGCGAGGAATGAGAGTCGGCGTGGCATCTGACCAGCCCGCTTGATCCATGTTCATCAGTTCGCCGTGCATTTCTCCCCCCGAGTGATCGAGCGCTATGCCCCCGATGCCTTCATCGAATGGCACATGCAACAGGAGGCCGCTCGCCGGGAAAGCGCAGCCCAAGAACTCCGCAGAGCTCGAAGCACTCTCCGGAAGCATGTCCGGTTTCGTTTCCACCTCACCCCACTGCAAAACACGGCTTGCATCCTGGATGTTCTGATATGCGAAAGAGGCCTCTTCCGCTGACACTGCGGCATTCGAAACACGCACTTCATCGAGGACTCCCTGCAGAGCACCGATCACCGGTGTCTGCGCGCTGGCACCGATTGCTCCCACCGCCCCGAAGGTCCAATCGTTGAGCGATTCGCCGCCAGTTTGTTCTATCCCATCGATGAAGAGCTTCAGCGTTTCTCCGCGGCCAGTCGCGACAATGTGATGCCACCGGTAATCGTCGACGACTGATGTGAGGTTCCCCTGAACGCCCACGGCATTTCTGCCGTTCTCATCGGTGCGCAGCAGCGAAAGGTTCCTGCCCTGGTCGAGACCGAGCGCTATGCCTTTCCTCCCTCCTCCTGCCGGGCGCTCGACGATCTTGGCGAAGTTGTGGAATCCGTCCACCTGCATCCACGCCGAAATGGTAAAGGCATCCGGAGAGATCTCCTCGGTGAAGAACTGCGGTATGTCGCCGATCACGATTGCGTCATTGCGCCCATCGAACTTCTGCGCGAATCCGATGCGTCCTTCCACGCGTTTCGAGAAGCGGTCAGGATCCCCCGCTCCCCCGCGGCCGCCGTTTCCGGCCCCCGCGCTATCAACGAATTCCGATTCGATACCGGCGGCTTCTTCCTCCAAATGCCACACGCCGGAGAATGTTCCTTCCCATACCTGCGAAGCTTGCGCTCCATCATCGGCAAGCGGATTGCCAAAATACACGTACAGGTGCGTCCACTCCCCCGCGAGAATCGCGGGAACACGTACCCAGAACGCGCCGCGCGCTTTCCCATTGAGAACGGTGAACGACGCGCGTTCGTAGGGAAGGATATTGCCATCCTCCGTCGCGAAGCGGATATCGAACCCGTTGTTGCGCACCGATGCACCCATCGCCGCATCGCCATCGAACTGCACGTAGATCGGGAAATCCCGAAGGTCTTCCGTGAGGATGCGAGAGTCAATTTTGAGCAATCGGCGGTGCGACCAATCCTGCAGTGCCTCGCCGCCCTGCAGCAGGTTCACCGGCATGCCGTATGCGAAAGGCGGCGGCGAGGACAGTGCTTCTTCGGAGGAAGAGGCTGACGCCTCACTCGCCACAGGCTCTTCTGTCACGAGCGGCGTTTCGGCCGCCGAGTCAGCGCCGGCCGCGCTGCTGGAGGATGATTCGCCTGGCACGCCCGAGACGGTCGCCGCGCTCGCAGGTTGCCAGGCGAGGAGCGGGTACGCATCCGCCTGCGCGCGCCACACAGGACTGTCACCAATGAATTCCCATTTGCGGAACGCGGTAAAATCTGGAGAGAAAAGCTCTTCCCTGTTCACGACGAGCGTGCAGCCGGCAAGTGGCACGCCTCCGCAGGCTGACGCAGAGTCCCCGCCGGCATCGAACCAATGCACATTGATCAGCACAGGCACCCCCTTGCCGACAGCGCCTGCCATACTTGCTCCGTCACTCGCGCTTTCCGCCTCAATGGAGGCAGCCGCGAAGACATCCGCGATTGTCACGTTGCCAGACCGCACGTTCCCGATGAGGCCGCCAAGACCACGGTTGGCTCCGAGGTAACTCGCACGGACCGACCCGGCTGCGTATCCCCGGTCAACCCTCACGGTCTCCGCAATACTCGCCCCGAGGAGACCGCCGACATCGCCGCCGTCCCAGAGCGACACGCTCTGCACGTCCGCCGTTGCGTAGATATCATGCAGTTGCGTCAAACCCGCCCCGCCGGTTACGAGGCCGATGATGCCTCCCGCGGAATCATCGGCGCGCACCGAACCGGTGACGTACACGTTGTGCACCGTGCTCTTCGTAGCTACACCAGCCAGACCACCGACCACGCTCTTGCCACGGATGCTGACGTTCTCCAGACCGAGATGACTGACTTCGGCATTCTCCATGCGGCCGAAGAGACCGACGCCCTGCTCATCCGGCCGCTCGATGGTGAGCCCGGTGATCGTGTGCCCCCGGCCATCGATCGTCCCGGTGAACGCACCGCCATTCTGCGCACGCGTGCAGTCCGCGAGCGAGCACTTCCCGACCGGCGCAAAACCCGCACCGTCATTCCAGCCAACGGACTCCCCGCAGTCGATATCCGCAACCAGCACGTAGTCGCCATCGAGGTTCTCGCTCATGTTCTGGAGTTCCGCACATGTCGCAATGGGCACGACGCCCTCCCCGCTCGACATGCTTCCTTCTTCACTCATCGCGCTGCTCGATTCCTCCATTGCGCTAGACAACCCCGCGCTGCTCTGCGCTCCAGACGTCGCCTGACCTGTGTCATCATCCGCACCTACCGTTCCGTCCACGAACTCCGCCGCAGACCAGAGGAGCTCATGATCATCTTCCCGCACGTTCGCATCCATGAACGCCAGCCAGTGCTGCGACTGCGCGGTCGTGCCGATCCTCAGCTCATCAATGAGCCCCCGGAATGGCAGCATGCCCTCCGCTCCGCCGAGCATATGCACGCCGGATGTATCCAGCAGACCCCCTGGTTCGTCTGCACTGCCCTGCTCTATGCCATCGAGGAACAACCGCTTCGCCGTTCCGTCATACGTGACAGCAGCGGCATGCCATGCTCCCGATTGCGCACTCGATTGCCCAAGGATAGCTGGCCCCTCCCCGTTCTGCAGGAACAGAGATGCCGTCGCTGCATCAATGCCGAGCACGGCGCCACCGGCATTGTAGAGCGCCGTTCCCCCGCTCCCGCCCCCGGGCTCCCCATCCGCGGAGAACCAGAACGAGACCGTGAACGTGGGAAGCGGCTCCAAGGCAGGCAGGACAACGGGCGCCGACTCTTCGGCAAAACGGATTGCTCGGCCAGCCACGCCTGCTTCCGACGGAGCGGCACCGAGCTCGGCGGCCATTCCTCCCGCCGCATTGTCGCCGTTCAGTTCGTCGGCACCCCAGTGCCATACGCCACGCATGCTCTCTCCCCACACCGCCGCCGGATCGGATGCATCATCGGCATCCGGATTCCCGAAGAACACCTGCAGCGTCGTCGGTTCGCCCGCGTACACTCGCGGGACGCGGACCCAGAACGCTCCGGATGCACCATCCTCGCCCACGACGAACGACTCCCGCTCGTACGGGAGCATGTTCCCCTCCGCATCGGCGAAACGAATGTCTCCGCCATCGGACTGCGCGAGCGCGGCGAGTTCGAGATCATGCTCAATCGGAACGTAGAGCGGAAAATTCTCCAGATCCGCACCCACATTCGCCGGATCGACGGACAGCACTCTCCGGGCCTGCCACGCTGCGAGCTCTGAACGGACCGGTAGCACACTTGCACGGAGCGCCTGAGGCCATACCGGCTGAAACGCAGGCTGCAACGGTGACAGGATCATCGACAGCCCCATTGCTGCGCTGACCACCACCCGATGAACGTGCAAAATGAGTGAACCCATCCTGGGATATTTGCGGTACTGTAGCATTTGCCGTTCTCTCGACTGAAATGATTTTCAGCTAGTGGCAGCCAATAAACAGGTGCCGTCAAGCGATACTTCTTCTATGTCGCCTTGTTGAGTGATTGACGAATTTTTTATACTGGTTTCTCACATTACTGCTCACTTTCCAGAAATATTTTCTAGAAATATTATTTATATTGTCTGATCACAATAATTTTATTGCGATATATATAAAATCCTATGGTGTAATCGTAGTATTCATGCACCAACCTCGACGATTTCATCGCGGAGTGGCATGACGATATTCACCGAACTGATGATATGCCGAAGACGGTCTGAAAATGGCTTCATCTCCTGCAATTCCCCATGTACGAGCACGAGCGTCCTGAGCCCCGAAACAGCGCAGACAAACTGATCGAGATCCGCCATGTCTGCATGACCGGAGTATGCATTGATGTAAGCGATTTCCGCCCGCTTGGTAAACATCTCGTCGAAGATCTTCACCTGCGAAACTTCGGGATCCACGACCTTGCGACCGAGGGTGTGCTCCGCCATGTATCCAACGGCGAGAACCATATTCCGTTCGTCTTCGATGCCGTTACGCAGGTGATGACGGATCCGGCCGGCTTCGCACATGCCTGAGCCTGCCATGATAATCATAGGACCCGGCATGCCGTTGAGCGCTTTGCTCTCCTCTGCGTTCTCGGTGTACTTCACGAGCGAGAAGTGGAACGGGTTGCGTCCCCGCGCCAGAAACTTGTCGTACATCTCTTTGTCGTAACACTCGGGATGCTTTGCGAACACATCGGTCACGCGTGAAGCGAGCGGCGAATCGATGTAGATCGGCACAGCAGGAATCTCCTTTTCGTCCCAGAGCATGTGGAGGTCATACACGATCTCCTGCGTGCGCTCGAGGGAGAATGCGGGAATGAACACCTTCCCCCCACGCTTCGCCGTACGTACAACCGCGTCGCGGAGCGCGTGCTTTGCGGATGCAATCCCCTCGTGCTTGCGGTTGCCGTACGTACTCTCGCAAATGAGCGTTTCCACGGGCGGCATCGCCGCAGGATCACGGATGATCGGCAGCATGCTTCTGCCGAGATCCGCGGTAAAGCCGATCCGATGCACGCGTCCGCGTTCAACAATCTCCAGCACGACCATTGCCGCGCCGACAATGTGCCCCGCTTCCAGGAATTGCGCCTTGACCCCCTCGCACACATCGAACCAGTCGTTGTAATTGCAGCCACGGAAGATCTCCATGCAATCAACCGCATCCTGCTGCGTGTAGAGTGGCCCATTGTACGGGAGCATGGATTTCCGCAGGTGCTTGCTGAAGTACTCCTCATCTTTCTCCTGGATGTACCCGCTGTCTTGCAGCATGACATCCGCAAGATCCTTCGTGGCGTACGTGCAGTACACCGGCCCGCGAAACCCCCGCTTGTAGAGCACGGGAATGCGGCCGACGTGGTCGCCGTGCGCGTGGCTGAGGATCACCGCATCCATGTCCTTCGGCTGGAAGGTGAACTCGGCATTCTTCACTGCCGCCTCGCTGCGCCGCCCCTGGAACAACCCGCAATCGAGGAGGATGCGCTTCGTGCCGGCAGCCGTTTCTACAGAGACTTCGTGGCATGAACCGGTGACTTCCTGGGCCGCACCGTGGGGAATGATCTTCATCGTGGTGTGTGGGGAAACACCGTCTAGGGTATCGTAGTGCCCTCGCATGATGAAGAGCTCGTATATCTGGGTGCTCCGAACGGCAGTGATTGCCACCATGATCGGCGTGGCTTTGCCAGCCGGTGCCGCGCAGTCCTCGCTGCAGGAAAACGCCGCGCGCCGGCGCGCGGAACGCATGGAGGAACGCAGCACCCGGAGAACAGTGCGGCCGCCCTCACAACCTGCCCCGGCGGCAAGCCCGCAGGCGCAGCGCCTGGAACGCAGGCGCAGCCGCATCAAAGATGCCGTCATCGACTCCACGAACGCCGAACGGGAAAAGGCCGGCCTTCCTCCGCTGCGATACAACTCCCTCCTGGAATACTCGGCGCAGCAGTACGCGGCGGATATGCAACGGCGCGATTTCTTCTCGCACGAAACCCCGGAAGGAGGCACGCTCCAAGAGCGCGTCCAGGCAACGGGGTACGGTGCCATAACGCTGGAGACCTGCGGTTGCGACTGGTTTCGCGTGGACTTCGGGGAAAATCTGGCAAAAGGTCAGCAGAGCGTCGTGCAGGTCATGCGCGACTGGATGGCCTCGCCGAAACACCGCGAAGCGATCCTCTCCCCTCAATTTCAGGATATCGGCATCGGGCTTGCAGGCCGTTACTGGGTACAGCACTTCGGAGGAATCACGAAAGAGTGAAAGGGGATTCAGCCGGAATTCGTGATGTCCGCTGCCTTCAGCAGCGCATCCCGCTCGGCCGCTGTCAGCGGCCGTATGCTGCCGGCCAGCAATTGACGATCTGCCAACGTAAGAATCCGCACGCGTTGCAATTGCTGCACCGGAGCGCCGACTTTCTGGCACATCCGCCGGATCTGGCGGTTGCGGCCCTCCGTGAGCGCAATCCGGAACCTCGATGGCCCAAGTCTGCGGACAGTGGCTGGTTTCGTCTTCTCGCCCATAATCGTGATGCCGAGGGAAAGTTTGCGCAGCTGGCCGTCGGTGATCTGGCGCGCTGTTGTCACTTCATATTCCTTCTCGTGGTCGAATTTCGGATGCGTGAGGCGATATGCGAGCACGCCGTCATTCGTGAGGAGCAGAAGCCCCGAGGAGTCTTTATCCAAACGCCCAACGGGATATATCTTCCCGCGGAGATCCGCAGGAAGGAGATCACGAACGGTCGGAACACCGTCGGACTGCCGCTCCTTGGGCGCTCTGCGCCTATCTGCAATTCGCGAGGAATCCACGTTGCTCGTGAGCACGCCAACCGGCTTGTGCATGAGGTAATAGAGCATTTCCTGCCGTTCCTCGATGATACGGCCGTCTACTTCAATCCGGTCGACGGAAGGATCCGCCTTCTGACCGAGAGAAGCGGCAACGCCGTTGACTTTCACCAGCCCGCGCTCGATGTACTCCTCCGCCTTGCGGCGCGAGCAGATGCCGCGCGCCGAGAGGATCTTCTGCAGCCGCTCTTCCATGCGCTGATTGTAGCAGCAAGCACGCACCGGCACTCAGCTGTTATGGAGCATCCCATCACGTATTGCAGAGTCATTAGGAAAGCTATACTGCGCATAAATGTCGCGGATCGTCATCCTCAGCCCAGCGCACCCGTTTCGCGGCGGCATCGCGCAATTCACGCACTCCCTCGCAGCGGCTCTCCGCTCCGGCAGCCACGACGTTTCCCTGGCATCGTATCTCCGGCAGTACCCTGCTTGCCTTTTCCCGGGTACGACGCAGTTTTCCAAAGACCCGCCTCCGCCGGAACTCGCGGGAATTGACGTGCGCCACACGATCGACAGCGTGAACCCGCTCTCATGGTTCCGCACTGCGCAATGGATTGCCAAAAGCCAACCGGATATCTTGCTCATTGCGTACATTCACCCGTTCTTCGCCTTCTCGAGCGGATGGATTGCCCACCACGTTCGGCTGCATTCCCCCCGGACGCGCATCCTCGTCCTCGCACATGACATTCAGCCGTATCAGTATGGCTTCTTCTCCCGTACGCTCTCGAGGCTCCTCTTCAGGGAAAGCCATGGGTTCATTGCGCTCTCACGGCACGTCAGTGAGGAGCTCCACCGGCTCGAGCCTGGGAAGAGCGTCCTGCAGGGATACCACCCCCCATACACGTCATTCGGCGCAAGGATCCCCCGTGAACAGGCAAGGGGGGAACTCGGCCTTGAGCAGGGGAAAGAATACCTGTTGTTCTTCGGCCTCATCCGGCCGTACAAGCGTCTCGATCTGCTCCTCCACGCGTTCGCGCACCCGTGCCTGCGTGAACGGCAGTCCCTTAGGCTCCTCATTGCCGGCGAGAACTACACCAGCATGGAACCGTACCGCCGCATCATACGGATGCACGATCTCGCTGACCGCATCATCGAACGGAACGAATTCATCCCGCACGAAGAAGTGCGGCGGTACTTCAGCGCGGCGGATTTGCTCGTGCAGCCGTACAACTACGTTTCGCAAAGCGGCGTGACGAGCACCGCACTGCACTTTGATCTCCCTGCCGTCGTCACGAACATCGGGGGCTTGCAGGAATACGTGGATCACGGGAGAACTGGGTACATTGTGGATCAAAGTCCAGAAGCGATTGCAGAGGCCATTCTGGACTTCCTCGAGCGGAAACGCGGGATGGAATTCTCGCGGAACATTGCGGCATTCAAAGAGCAATTCAGCTGGCATGCACTCGCAGAGAACATTGCGCGTTTCGCGCAGTCTCTCCGCGCGTGACCTAAGGCACTCAGAAGAATTTTCGGTACAAAAAAATCCCTCCATCTTGGCGCCGGCCTACTCTCGCGCCCCGTACGGGACACTACCATCGGCGCTGGTGGGCTTAACTGCTGTGTTCGGGATGGGAACAGGTGTACCCCCACCGCGAAAGGCACCAAGAGGGAAGGATCTTCTGTAAGGAGAAAGAGCGGACGTGACCTCAGGGCTCATACTGTCACCGACAGTAGTGTAGCCCGCATGGGCACGTCCTGCTCGCCTGCGTAACACGTAAACAGCGGTTTGAAGAATGTTCAATTGTCCATTCGTGCCACTCGGCTTCACGCGTTACCGCGCGTACACCTGTGGCCGATCGAACCGGTCATCTTCCGGCGGACTTATGGAGAGACGCAATCTTAGGTGGGGCTTCCCGCTTAGATGCCTTCAGCGGTTATCCCTTCCGAACATAGCTACCCTGCAATGCCGCTGACGCGACAACAGGTACACCAGAGGTTCGTCCACTCCGGTCCTCTCGTACTAGGAGCGGCTTCCTGCACGTCTCTTGATGATGGCGGAGGATAGAGGCCAAACTGTCTCACGACGTTCTGAACCCAGCTCGCGTACCACTTTAATTGGCGAACAGCCAAACCCTTGGGACCTTCTCCAGCCCCAGGATGTGATGAGCCGACATCGAGGTGCCAAACCGGTCCGTCGCTGTGGGCGCTTGGGACCGATCAGCCTGTTATCCCTAGAGTAACTTTTATCCGTTGAGCGACAGCCCACCCACGTGGTGTGAGTAGTAAAACTCGGCTGCCGGATCACTATCACCGACTTTCGTCTCTGCTCGACCTGTAAGTCTCACAGTCAGGCCCACTTGTGCGATTACACGACGACGCCGATTTCCATCCGGCGCTAGTGGACCATTGCGCGCCTCCGTTACGCTTTAGGAGGCACCCGCCCCAGGTAAACTACCCGGCAAACACTGTCCCCCTGCGCTATGTCATACGCGGGGGTGAGTGACGTCAGAACACAAGGGTGGTATCTCACCGTTGGCTCCACGAGGGCTAACGCCCCCGCTTCTCAGCCTCCCACCTATCCTGCACATGCAGACCAACGTCACAATGTCAGCTTATAGTAAAGCTTCATAGGGTCTTTTCGTCCTTCCGCCATCTACCCGGCATTTGCACCGGGACTGCAATTTCACCGAGCTTCGCGTCGAGACAGTGCCCAGATCGTTATACCATTCGTGCGGGTCGGAACTTCAGAGGCACAGATGGGAAACCTGCGGTTTCCCCTCCATGAGCCACCCTTTCCCTATGCGGAGCGCTCCAGTCAGGCAAAGCCCGACTTCGCGCAGCCATACTGGATTGGCGGAACTCACGAATTTCCTCCGGTGGTGAGCCGGATCCCCGCGCATGCGGGGCGCACATACACCGATCGATTGCTCGATCACGCGTGTTCTTAATGCAGCGCGATTTCGCTGCCCCCATGTCGCCATGGGGATCGGACTCTATCATGATCTCGCATCGTGAGATGCGAGACCTGTGGCGTGGAGTCTCTGAGGATCCCTCTAGTCTTCTTTCACCATGCGATCCTCATCCAAGGAACTGCGTAGAAGACTGCGAGTTTCCTGACGGGGTGGTTCCAGTTCGCCATCAGCGTTCTCGTGCCAGCGTATCCGGGGGACCCGGAACGCCCGCTCAAGCTCGCCATCGGCATTTTCCTGAAACTGCATGATGAGGAGGGAAGAGGTTTCCTGCTGATTGTCCGCAGGAGTCGGGTTGTCACCCCTTTGATGACTCTCGGGGGTACCGCTCCATACTCGGATGTTCCAGCATACAGCCACATGAAGCACTGCTGTCATGGTAATTCTCAACAATCTGGATCATCCCGCACATTCACGCGAATGAATGCGCAGAACTGGAATCCGGCACACAGTGACGTAAAAGCCCGTTCCCCGATTGCTCGGGAAACATCGTCCCGTGTCTTAAGGGGACGAAACTGACCAAATCACAGCGGAATTCCTCAGTGCTCCCGCTCGCGCGGGATTCGGGCAAGATCTTAACCGACCACCCGACAAGGAATTTCGCTACCTTAGGACCGTTATAGTTACGGCCG
>CAZXOG010000007.1:0-10531 GCA_964642315.1 uncultured Candidatus Peribacteria bacterium
AACCGCTGCTTTCGGCAATCATCCTCAACTACCGCAGCCCGCAGTTCACCGTGCGGTGCGTGCAGAACCTGCGGCAGCAGACGATCGCGGACCGCATGGAGATCATCGTGGTGGATAACGCCTCGCAGGATGATTCGATCGGCGTGCTCCGGAACCGCTTGAGCGGACTCCCGAACGTGCGCATCGTGGAAACGCCGGAGAACCTGGGATTCGGCGGCGGCAATAATTACGGGGAAAAATTCGCGCGTGGCGAGTACCTCCTCATCTTAAATCCCGATACCGATCCGCCTCCGGATGGGCTGGAACGGCTCATCGCCCTGCTCAAGGCGGACCCGACAATCGGCATCATCGCGCCGGCACTCGTGTTCCCCGACGGTGCGGTGCGCGAATCCTGCCGCAGCTTTCCCCGCGTGAGCGATGTCATAGCCAAGCGCACGCCGCTCGGGACGATGTTCCCGCACCTGCTCACGCGGTACCTGCAGCGCGCGGAGGCGCGCACGGGCATGCGCGACGTGGACTGGATGGTGGGCGCGTTCCTTCTGATGGAACGCGCGCTCTACGGGGAGCTCGGCGGATTCGACGAGCGGTACTTCCTCTTCTTCGAAGACACGGATCTGTGCCGCCGCTGCTGGGAACGCGGCAAGCGCGTGGTGTACTGCGCGGACATGCGCGCCGCGGACCGCGAGCAGCGCCTGAGCGGCCAGGGGATCTTCCCCATCCTCACCACGCACGTCGGACGCACTCACCTGCGGAGCGCGGTGAAGTACTTCTGGAAATGGTGGAAACACCCGCTGCCGCGCCGCGCCTCCTGAACGCGGAAAAACTTCCGCCGTTTTGTTGACCCGATACGGGCGTTTCACCTACCCTTTCTCCGCTTCCTCCTTCTGGAAGGAAAGGAGGCGGCATCCGTATGAAGCAACTTATGACCCTCGCCGCGCAGGCTCGCGCGGCCGGCAAGAAGGCGCGGGAACTCCGCAGGGAGGGCTTGGTGCCGTGCGTGCTCTACGGCAACGAAGCAGAGAACACCCCGCTCCAGTGCGAGTACAACGCGGTGCTCAAGACGTACGAGCAGGCGGGAGAAAGCACCCTCGTGGAGCTCGATGCCGCGGGAAAGAAGATCCCCGTGCTCTTCCACATGGTGGATTTCGATCCTGTTACAGACAGGATTTCGCACGTGGATTTCTACGCCGTGAACATGAAGAAGGAAATCGAGACCTACGTGCCTGTGCGGTTCACCGGCGAAGCGCCCGCAGTGAAGGAGCTCGGCGGCGTGCTCGTGACGGTGCTCGACCACGTGACGGTGCGCTGCCTCCCGGCGGACCTGCCGCATGAGGTGCATGCGGACATCTCCTCGCTCAAGGAATTCGATGACCACTTGACCGTCGCGGATCTCGTGCTGCCCGAACGCGTCACCGTCGTGGAACCCGCTCAGCAGGTAATCGCAAGCGCCCAGGAGCCGCGCCGCATCGAGGAAGAAACGCCGGCTGCGCCCGCGGAAGGCGAGGCAGCAGCCGCGGAAGGCGCCGCCGCACCGGCGGAGGGGGCAGAGGGCGCGGAGAAGAAAGCGGAAAAGAAAACAGAGAAGAAAGAAGCGTGATCCCCACACCTCTCCCCATGCGCCTTGTCCACCCCCGAGTGATCGCCTTGGTCGTGAGCGCGCTCGCGATTCTTTGCGGCGTGCTCGCCGTGAGCCTAGTGCTCTTCCTCGGCGCACCGGATGCGGGGGAGCACGGGCAAACTGCCGAAGAAAATGCTGGAACGCCGCTCATCGAAAAGATGTTCTCGCGCTTCCCGCTCATGCCGAACCTGCTGCACAGGCCCCGAATCGTGGCAGTGGTGATCGAGAATCACGAAAGCGCCCGCCCGCACCAGGAGGGACTGGACGACGCGCTCATGGTGGAGGAATGGCTCGTCGAGGGATTTATCTCCCGTTTCGTCGCCCTCTTCGACCGTGGAAACATGCCCGCGCTCATGGGTCCCGTGCGATCGCTCCGTCCGTACATGTTCGAAGGATTATTGCCATGGTCCGCGGTGCTCCTGCATGCCGGAGGAAGCCCGGAAGCGCTGGAACTCGCGGCGGGCAGCAAACGCATCGTGGACATCAACGGCCTCTACGGCGCGTACTACGGCAAGTTCGAGCGCATCGAGGGCATCCCGGCGCCGCACGACCTCTTCATCCGCCGTGCGGGCGCGGAGTCGCTCGCAGCAGAGGAGGATCTTCCCGGTATCGCATGGCCGCCGTACCACGTCGGCATGGCACCGGCCGCCCCGGCCGCGACGGAGATCGCCGTGAACTTCTTTAGTCCGGTACACGACGTGCAGTACGCGTACGACGAACGGACGCAGCGCTACGACCGCACGAATGGCGATGTGGAGAACCAAGCGCACCCCTCGAACGTGCTCTTCCTCGAAATCCCGATCACCGAAGTCGGCGAGTTCGGCCGCCTGCACATACAGGTACAGGGGAAAGGAAAGGCACTGCTCTTCCGCTCGGGGAAGGTGTACGAGGGACGGTGGGAGAAGAAGAATGACACGACAGCGTTCTCATTCACGAATGGCGAGGGGGATCTCCTCTCCTTCGCGCACGGCCAGACATGGATGACTGTCCTCCCCTCGCTGGAACGCGTGACATGGGAAACGGAGAATGAGTGATGCGCGGACGCATCACTTCTTTCTCGCCGACCTCTTTTTCCCCGATTCCGCACGCTGCTCCCGCAGGAACTCCGGCAGGAGGAGCGGCGGCTGCAGATCGGGAACCCGCTCGACGAGACCAAGGTCTTCCAGAGCGACCTTTCCGATGTAAAGCCTGCGGAGATCCCCGCCGTCGCGCACGAATTTCTCCACTGCGCGAAGCCCACGGAAATACACGACGCTCTTCGTGAACGCACCGGGCTCGGCGGTATCACCGAGGCCCCGCTTCATGGCAATGGTCTGGCTGAGCGCCTTCGCCGGGTCGTATCCAAGTGAGTGCTGCAGGTATGCGCGCACATCGGCGAACCCATGTTCCAGTGCTTCCGCCACGCCGAGCAGGTTGCGCGGGGGGTTGTAGCGCTTCTCGCTCCCCTCCCCGTACACACGGTTCTGGTTGTAAATCGCGAGGCCCTCCTGCGTGTCCAGATACCCGGCGCAGCCGCGCCGCAGCAGCGCGTACGGCTGGTGCGCGCCATTCTCGGCCGTAAGGATGTGTGTCTCCACCTCGTGCTTGATGAGCGCCTGCACGTGGACGGGGGAGAACTGCGCGCCGGAACGGATGTAGACGTGCTTGCCGCCGACCGTGCAATCGGAAACGAGGTGCGACCGCACGGAAACCTCCCAATCGTGCAAGCCATAGCGGAACAAGGCCGACTCGAAGAGTTCCTTCGCCTGCTCCGCAGTAAGCACATCTTCCGCCCTGCCCGGGAGTTCGCACGCAGTGCGATTGTGAAGCATGGCTTCCGCCGCGCGCACGAGCGAGGAGGTCGGCTTGCCGAAAAGCGCGGCAGACGCGCGGGTGAATCGCGCCGCATCGCCGCGCGCCTGCAGAAGTTCCGCGCGCAGGAGGAGCTCCTGGCGCTTCTTCTCCAGGAGCAGCCCGAGCGGGGAGGAATCCTCGATGGGAGCGCGAAGCTTCTCCGTCGCTTCCTGCATATCGGGGAGTGGCGGGTACAGGAAGACCGGATTGTAGCGGTCATCGGCGAGGAGCCTCGCGCGCTCCTCCTTGAGATTCGTCGGCTTGAGGTGCTTGAGGAGCAGAAGCATCCGGTCAAGCTGGCCGAAGGACCTGTCCACGGCGCGCAGGTCGGTTTTCACGACCGGCGCGGCGGTGCGGTGCGTTTCCTGTTTCGTGGGATCGATAAGGAAATCGACGATGTCGCGGCGGCCGATCACCGCGCGGAACGTGCCGGGAAGATCTTCCGCAACACCGACGAGCGTCTGGATCTTACGGCCGCCGAGCGTGAACTTTACGCGGTACCGCGGGGCGGAACCGGGTTCCTGCTCCAGGGCGTTGCGCGCTGCGAGCTCGGCAATGAGCGCGGGCGAGAACACCGTCCGCTCGCGGTCCGGCGCAATGGCGCACGGCTCCTCGATCACACTGCCGGCAGCAGTGATGACGATAGCTTCATGGAGACCGAGCACGGGGCGCCCGGAGGAAGTCGTGCGGGCAGCACGGCGTGCCTGCACCTTCTCGCCGAAGAGATCTTGCCCGATGCGCACGCCCTTCTCCGGCGAACTGACGGAGATTCCCATCACACGTTCCAGGCGGCTGCGCAGCGGCGAGAGGTTAGCTATCTGCACGCTCAAGCCCGCACGGGCGTTCACCTCGAGCACCGCCGGACCCATCTGCTGGTCCATGGTGATATCCACGGCGAGGTACCCGATGTTCGTGATGTGCTGGATCCTGGAGCAGACGAGAAGGATCTCCTCCCACAGGGGAATCTGGTGCCCCGCAGGCGATCCGCCGTGCGGCAGCTCGTCGATCATGTGGTGGTACTGCGCGGCATGAGTGGTGATGCCTTTGGCGATGTCGATGCCGATACCGATGCCGCCAAGGTGAAGGTTCGCCTTGCCATCGCTCGCTGCAGTGGGAATGCGCAGCATCGCCATCACCGGCACGAGATTGAAGACAATCACGCGGATATCCGGCATGCCGACCGGCCGGAATGGCGCAAAGCACTCGTGCGGGGTAAGCAGCTGCTCGAAGAATGCGGTATCGCGGCGGCCGCTTAAGGAGAACCGCCCGTCGAGAATATCCCCCATGTGATCAAGGAGCTCGCGGCGGGTGATCGGCTGCTTGCCGCCGCGCAGGAACTGCCCGCGTTTGTCCCGCCCGCGGAGGATGATAATCCCCTCTCCGCCGTACCCGCAGTTCGGCTTGAGCACGCACTCGTCGGGCAGCGCGGAGAAGTCGAACGCATTGAGCTGCCGGCGCGTCTCGACACGCGCGAAGATTTTCGCCGCGGGAATGCCGCGCGCGGTGAGGAACGCCTTCGTCTTCAGTTTGTCATCGGCAAGAGCAATGGCACGCTTGGGATTGAACGGCTTCACGTAGAGGAGATTCCTCGCGTTGATACCGAGGACGCCGTGGTTGGAGAAGAGAGCGGGAAACATTATTCCTCCTGCAGGTGCCGGAAAACTTCGCGGAAGCGGAAGTACTCCACGATGCGCAGGCCCGTCCAGCGGCCGAGGAACACGTTGATGAAGAGCGTGAGGAGAATGTACTCCGGATACGCCAGAATGAACGACTGCAGCGCGGGCCACTGCACGACGAAGACGCAGAGCAGCGACGCAAGCACCGTCTCGGCGATCCCGAGAACCGCGTTGAGCAGCCCTTCTTCCGTCTTCACCGTGAGAAAACTCTCGGAGAGAGTGGACATGATGAGGAGAACGAAGATCGTATCCCCCGAAAGCGTGAGGCCGAAGAACGCGCCAAGCCCGAGGAGCAGAAGCAGCGTGATGCTCACGACGGTGAGAATGACCGCAACCTTCGGAATGTAGAGCAGCCGCCATCCACGCAGGAACGACCGCGCTGCGTACCCCGTGATGAGGATGAAGAGAAGGAACGAGACGCCCACCGGCCACCCGAGGGCAAGAAAGCTCAGTGCGATGACCGAAGGTGCATAGAGCCCGAACGTGGAGATGCCGACGACCTGCTTTAAGAACGCGAGCATCGTCGCGATGATCGGAAGCATGAGCAGCAGAATGACCGTGCGGCTCGCCACGCCATGCGTGAGCATGTAGTTCACGAGGGAGGAAAGCAGGTTCCACGGGCGAACGGCAGCGGTGGATTCATCCACGACATAAAAATCAAAATCCCACTGCGTGAGGCGCTCCAGGAACTGCGGGACATTCTCCGCAGAGAAGAGCGCACTGAGCGCCTCCTTGCGCGTGACGACGATGCGGTCGGGCTTGAGGATGGAGAACGGGCCGCGCGCGGTGCGGGCAAGCGCCCCAAGACCGCGTTCCGAGATGAGCACGATGGTCTGCTTCTTGAGTTCGCTCAGGCGATCGGTGTTGCCTTCGACCGCCCGCAGGAGCGACTGCAGGCCGGAGATGCCATCGGACCAGATGACGATGGATTCCGCGCCGGCAAGCGCGCCGCCCGACTCCTTGATGACCTTCGTCATCTGCCCTTCATCACCCAAAGGGATGGAGCCTTCGGACGACCGCAGGACGCGCAGGTACACGCCGCCCCGTTCCGCCTCCTGCTCGTGCACGATGATCTTCTCGGGCGGCACGCCGGTATCGGCGACGAGGACGATCTTCCGCTCGTAGACAATAATCGTGTGCTGTGCTTCCGCGGTCACCTCCCGCCCGTCGACCGTCATCGTGATGGCAAGGCGGATGACCGTGCGCCCTGGCTTCTCCGGCGTGTACACCGCTTCGATGCTCCTGCTGATCGGCACGGAGAGATCATCGCGGTACCAGCGGTACTGCGCCTCTGAGTCCACGCCGACGCTCGCCGACGCATCCAGCACCACCGTGCGGCCGACGGCGATATCGCCGGGGCCGCTGATCACGGGCGTGATCGCGGCGGCATCATGCTGTTCCAGAGCAGGCTGCACCTGCGCAAGCGCAGAGGTGCAGAACGTGCCGAGGAGCAGGAGGGAGAGAAAAAAACGGAACATGCGGTATCAGTGCTTCCTGAGACGGCCGAAAGGCGTGCGGAGTTCCTTGTAGCGTTTGATCTGCGGCTCCAGCTTCTCGATGCAGCGGTCCACCGCCTCCACGATGTCGTTCCGGCGGGATTCCGCGCGGAGGCTCGCGCCCGGGAGGTCGACGGTCATCGCCACCTTGATCTCGTCGCGCTTCTTCTTCGTGGGACGCCGTTCGGCGTCGATACGGATGAGCGAACTCTCGTCTTTCACGCGCGCGCAGTACGTCGCAAGCTTGCCAACCTTGCGGGCAACGGTGAGGAATTCGCGATCCGTATAGTGGAAATCCTTCTCTTGGTGCTGGACATTCATCGGCCAGTGGAGGGAAGAGTAGCGGCAGCATAGCACAGGGGAACCCGTGCATAAACCGCGCCGGAGACCGAGCCGAACGGGAGACGCACGGATCTATTGGCGCAATGAACGGCAAAGAGGATACTGCTTCAGCCGCCACCGTGGCATGCACCATGGCCAATTCCGCTGAACAGCAACCGCGCATCGCGCTCTCCGTCGTTCTCCCCGTGTTTTCGGAAACAACAGCCCTGCGGGAGACTGTGCGCCAGGTCATGGAGAAAGCCGGGAACGTGCTGCACGAGATCATCATTGTCATTGCGCCGAAATCAACGCAGGAATGCTTCGACGTCTGCCATGAGCTCGAACGGGGATATCCCTACGTCAGACTCCACGTGCAAGAACGCACGCCAGGTGCGGGGCTTGGGGTGCGCGAAGGATTCGCACTGTGCACAGGCACGCACGTTGCGCTGCTCTCGGCTGACGGAGAAACAGACCCCGCGATACTGCCCGACATGCTGCGGAAGATCCGCGATACAGATTGCGATGTTGTCACGGCGACGCGCTGGAGGAAAGGCGGCGGCTTCCACGGTTACAACCCGGTGAAGCTGGTATGCAACTACCTGTTCCAGCAGATATTCCGCATCCTCTACCTCACGCGCCTCACGGATCTGACATTCGGCTACCGTATTTTCCGGAGGGAACTCGTACAGAAAATCCGCTGGGAATACGAACGGCACGAGTTCTTCCTCGAAACGATGCTCAAGCCGCTCAAGCTCGGCGCGCGGACGGAAGAAGTGCCGGTGCAGTGGTTTGCCCGGGGAGAAGGCGAATCCAAAAATACATTCTGGAGGAACTTCGCCTACTTCAAAGCCGGCATTGCTATCCTTTTGCAGAGCGAAGAGAACATCCTTCTCGATCACCGGAAGACGGCGAACCAGCCGCGTTGAGTGAGCCATGCCACACATTTATCACTCTTCCATGGAGAGTGATAGACAAGTGGAAAAGAACCCTCTACCATGTGGGCACTACTTCCTCCCCCCTGCACCTATGACGTTCGGCGGTGGCAAAGGCGGTTGCGGCTGCGGTTGCGGCTTCACCGGTGGCAAGGGTTGCTGTGGCTGCTAAAGAAGCCCGCACCCCCCACATTCCTTCTCTCAAGAGAAAGCGGGGGCGGCGCATGCGCCGCCTCTCTTTCGTATTCACCACACACGCAGGCTCATCCAGTACACGCGGCGCGGCTGCTCCGCACGCGGGGAGCGCGCTTCATGCACCGGGACAGTCCGCTCTCGGCGCAGGAGAAGTAATGCATGAACCATGAGCGCGAGGAGAATGAGCAGCGAGCCGATGATCATCGGGAGTGCAGCGCCGCTGGAAACAGGCTCTGCCGCCGCATGGTACGACGTGTCGATGGACATCAATGGCACATCGGCCGACGTAAACGGCCCCTCGGCAGAAGACATGAGCGCGCCGTAACCGGTGAGCTCCGACAGTTGCTGCGAAACGGCCGCCTGCCATGTGCCGACAGTGAGTGTGACCATACCGGCTACGAACGCTGCGGCAGCCGAGAAGGAGAGGATACGCATAAGGATGTGTGGTATTTCTATTTAATATTATAATATAATTTTATTTATTTGTAAAATACCATGGAACTGGGGCACAGGGAGAATGCTGCACTCTCCGCTTTCCACGGAGCAGCGCTCATCGTACACTTGCGCGCGCGGGCTCCCGCCCGCAGCCAGAGATCCTTCGCACGCACGGCCCCGTCGTCTAACGGTTAGGACATCGGGTTTTCAACCCGGTAACGCGGGTTCGACTCCCGCCGGGGCTGCCACCACTCCGGAACTTGCAGCTCTACAGAAAACCGCCGAGCCATCCATGATGGGCAGCGGTTTCTTTGGTCATTCTGTTGTCGGCTTCCAGGAAGCGCGATTACCCGCGGTTCGGATCACCACTCCCGGTGACTACCACGACGGAGATGGCATGCCCCGCCGTTTCGATTGCCACGCGGAGTGCCGGGTCGATGGTGAATGCCGTGAGTGACGGCACCTCGACGCGGATGGAGCAGTTGAGCAGATGCACACCCATGCGCTGACCGTTGATCACAGGCTCATACTGCAGCCGCCCCAGCGGATCGACGATCGGAGAGAGGGGCGGCTGGATGCTCACGGTATTGCCGCGCAGCAACCACCACTGGCTCAGCGAATCGTACTGCTCGTCAGCAACCGTCAGTGCCGTACCGGAACCGTCTCCGAGCAGCGTGTCGCCCTGCGATGGGGTGTTATCCGTGAAGAGGTCGTTGCCAACAACCCCATCGCGGAGATCCACGTAATCGGGGCCGGCACGGCCGACCACGGTGTCATTCCCGGAACCAGCATAGATGTGGTCCGCCGCCTCCGTGCCAGTCACGACGTCGTCACCACCTTTGGCGTAGATCGTGGCCTGGACACACAAACCTGCGAGGTTGATGGTGTCCGGGCCTTCGGTGCCATAGATGGTCACGCCGGTGAGCGGCCCGAAGTCGCGGAAGGTGCTGTCCCAGAAGACCCTGAGCGTATTGCAGCTCAGAACCTGGAACCGCACGCAGGTCGCCTTACTCATATCGACGACGAGCTGCCCGTTCGTGGGGCACCAAGACCAGCCTGTGGGAAGGAGCGGCTCGCCGGTGGGATCGTCATAGTGGAACACGTCGTCGATCCCGCGGCGCCACTGGTTGTCGCGGATCGCCTTATCGCCTGGCGTGATGAAGTAATGGTCGGTGGCGAAGCAGCCGCCGTCCATGTAGTCGAGATCCGGCTGTCGGCCGGGATTCCACCCGCCGTAGAGCCAGTCATTCCCTGCCTGGCCATAGAGGTAATCCTTCCCCGCGCGGCCGCGGAGCACGTCGTTCCCGTCGCCGCCGTACAGTTTGTCGCTGCCGGCGCCCGCGTCGAGCGTGTCGTTCCCCGCCTCGCCGTAGAGCAGGTCATTCCCCCCTCCGGTCTTGATCACGTCGTTGCCAGCACCGCCCCACACCCGCACAGGGATGAGGACGCTGTCGGCGACAGTGACGCGGTCGTTCCCGCCGAGGGTCTTGATGTCCACGCGGCGAACGGCGTTACGGCTCGAGAGCGCTGCTCCATCCACATTGAACTGCAAGCGCCCACCGCCGCTGGGATGCGGCGCGACCGTCACCGTGTTGCTCAAGTTGTCCGCCTTCACGGTAACAATGCCGCTCAGTTCGCTGAAGTACACCGAGAACATGTCCCTCCGGCCACACACCTCAATCCGTGAGGCATGCCATTTCCTGCCACACACCTCAATCCGTGAGGCACAATGCTGCGAACTGGATCCGCCAGTCCGCTCCCGGGCTTTTGTCGTTGCACACGACATGTCATTTCTCCTTCGTTCTCAAAAGATTGTGAAGAAACCGCAAACCAAGATTCCTGCAGGCAATCGGCAGAAAACTGCTCACACCTCCTTTCTTAATAGGAAGCCGATACTGCGAATGACCGGGCTCCCGCGAGCCCATTACCCTTGTCATGCACAGAGCTCACAGCAGAATATACTACAATATTGTTATTTTCTGTCAATTTCTTACGCAGGGAACGCCGGATGACGGGGCCACCACC
>CAZXOG010000008.1:0-9807 GCA_964642315.1 uncultured Candidatus Peribacteria bacterium
CTTCCGCTTTCGCTTGGGACTGGTTCTCCGAGATCCGCTCGAGCGTGCGCATGAGCGTAAGGAATTCGCGGTTCTCCGGGGAGTCCGAGAGGGTGAGATCCGGCGCGGCATCGTGCAGCGCGTCCTCGCCGCTTCCTTCAGCTGCTTCTTCCTCCAGTGCCGCAGGGTGTTGTTCCGCGAAGATCGCCTCCTGTTCCGCCTGGCGGCGCGCGGCGCTCTCGCTCTGCTGGCGATCCACGCGGTCCGCCGTTTCCCGCGGCTGCGAAGGGAGCAGGAGCTCATTGCTCAGAAGCACGTCGTATGGGTTCATGTAAGCAAACGCCACGCCCGGCACGAACGCGAGCGTCGCGGCGGCGATCCAGGCCAGTGATCGTGTGCGTGTGAGCATCAGAGTATTGTAGCAGATTTCGCGGAGGTTAACAATCCTCTTCTTGGGTGATGTGGCACTTGTAAAACTCCTGGTCGTCGAGCACCCCATCGCCGTCGGTATCCACGTTGAGCGGGTTCGTTTCATCCTTGTCCACCGTGCCGTTCAGGTTCTTATCTTCCCAGACGATCTTATCGAGCGTCGCGGGTACGTAGCCCTTCGGCGCGCTGAAGTGCGTGCGGATGCTGTAGTCGGCAATGCAGTAGCCGTCGCAGAGCCCGTCACGATCCGAATCCCATGCGATTGGCGAGGTTTCCCCGGGATCCGTGCGGCCGTTCTTGTTTTTGTCTTCAATGCCATCGATGATGCCGTCCCCGTCGGTATCGCGGCGGATTGGGCTCGTTCCCATGCCGAAGTGCTCTACTCCGTCGAGGATGCCGTCATCATCGGTATCGGCATCGTACGCAATCGTGCCAACCTCTGTTTCCAGCTTGGAGTTCAGGCTGTCCTTGTCGGTATCCAGCCCGATCGGGAGAACGGCTTCCGTCATCAGGTAGCACGTGTCGCCGGCGCGGAACATTTCCTTCTGGTGCCGGATCTGCCCGCGGACGCTCCCCGCCTCGTTCAAGTCTTCCTCGGTGAAGCTGCGCAGCGTGGTGAACGGGGTTCTGCGCTCTTCCTGCAGCTTTTTCTGGATCATGGTCTGTTCGAGTTCCGAGAGGAAGATTTTCCCAGGCAGAATGCCGACCTTGTTCTTGAGATCTTCCTCCTCGAAGCTCTCGGGGAAGCAATATCCCCAGTAGCGCACCCTGTCGCCGCTGCGGCCGAGAAGCGTTTTCCTCGTGATTTCCTGCCCATCCATATCGAGCGGCATGTGGAAGATCACGTTCGTATCTGCAGGAACGGTGGCGCCTTTCTCAAGCTGTTCTGCCGTAATGGTCTTCCACACCACTTGTCCCCGCAGGTGCGCCGGGAGCAGGCGCGCGGCGAGCTCCTCGCCGGGGACGTCGGCGTTCCGCTGCATGCCGTACGCCACGAACCCGAGGAACACGATGCCGATGCAGAGGGCGAACCATCCGCAGGCATTCCGTGGCGAGAAGAGCGACCGACGCGAGATCATCAAAGAATTATACCACAGAACGACGATGTGCGCCATGCTTCTGTCCTGCGTGATGTCTGATCTTCTTCAAGCCCTTTTTGACGCGTGAAATCTTCCAGTGGGTAACGAGGCGCCGCCGCCGCGTTTTCGTGCGCTTCCACGTCAGAGCGAGGAGTGCCGCGCTCCCGCCGACGAGCCCGATAATCGCGACGATAATCGCGACGACCTTCGTGAGGATGAACGAGACAATCCATCCGCGGATTTTCGAAGCGAATGTCGGGAATAGCGCGCTGCGCTGTTCTGGGGTGAGGAACGCAAGAAGCAGTTCGCGCTGTTCATCCGTGAGCCGGGACAGGATTTCGTCACGCTTGCCCGGATCGAGCGACGAGAGGAGCGAGAACAGCTGATCGCGGTTGAGGCGGACGAGAAGAGCGAAGAGCGCGTCCTGCGGCAGCGTGGTGAGAACATGCTCGAGATCCTGCGGAGAGAGATCCGAGAGCAGGCTGAACAGATCATCCGTGCCCAGGTGCTGCAGTACCGTGGCGAGGTCATCGCCGGAGAGTTGCCGGAGGGCGAGCGCCCGCTGTTCCGGCGAGAGCCGGTCCAGCAGATCTTTAAGCTGGTGCGGCGGGAGCGTCGGCAAGATCTGCGCGAGTTCCATGATCGGGAGCCCGGCGAGCATGGTGGTGTACTGCTCGTCGGTGATATCCGGGAAGAGCGCCCGCCGGTCTTCCGGCGAGAGCCGTGCGAGGAGCCTGGCCTGCTCGCTCTGTGGAAGCGACTGCAGGAGCTGCCTGCGCTGCGCCGGTGTCAGTGCTGTGAGCACGTCGAGCAGATCATTCTCCGGGAGGGTGCGGAGCACCTGTTGTAGCGCCTGCGGCGAGAGCTCGCGCAGCGTTTCCGCGAGCGTGTCCGGCTTGAGGCGCGTGAGCACTTCGCCCAGGTCTTCCGGCGACAGCTTGGTGAGGAGCGCCTCTCGTTGCTGCGGTTCAAGCCGTCGCATCGTGTCTTCCAGTCCTTCGTCCGTGAGGTTGGTGAGCACGGCACCGAGATCGGCGCTGCTGAGCTGGCCGAGCAGGGAACCGAGCGTCGCTGGATCCAGTTTCTCGAGCGTCGCCGCAAGGTCCTGCGGGCTCAAGGCGGTAAGCACTTCGCCCAGAGCTTCCGGGGGGAGAGACGAGAGCACGCGTGTCGTTTCCTCCGGGCTGAGCGAGCCAAGCACATCGCCGAGAGCTGCGCTGTCGAGCGATGTGAGCGCCTTGCCGAGGCTCTCGGGATCGAGGGACGCAAGAAGGTTTCCCGCAGTGCCATCTGGCAAAGTTGTGAGTGTTTTTGCAATGTCTTCCGGACTCATTTTGGAGAAGAGCTGCCGGAGGGATTCCGGGGAGAGGCCCGCGAGGAAATCACGCAGCCCTTCCGGCGTGAGACGCGAGAGGAGATCGCCGATCGCTTCCGCGTTAAGCTTGCCGAGGAGACCTGTGAGCGAATCCGGTGTGAGCTTGCGCAGGAAGTCGAAGAGCCCTTCCGGCGAGAGATTCTTCAGCATGTCCATGAGCCCGTCGGGGCTCAGCAAATCGATGATCTTTCGCAGGATATCGCTCCCCACTCCCTTGATGAAATCCCACAGGCCGCCAGGGTTGAGCGACGTGAAGAACTTCTCGAGGTCTGGCTGAGGGACGCTATCGAGGATCGATGCGAGATCCGTGGAATTGAGCGATGTGAGGTGCTGCACGAAGTCGCTCTCCGCGCTCGCGCGGTCGCCCGTCCCGCCGCAGCGGGTCGGCGTATCGTTCGATCCGAGTGTCCCGAAGCAGCGGATCGCCCAATCCCGCGTGCGTTCCGGCCCCTCTGTGCCGCCATTCCGGCTGCCACCGCCGCCGGCTGAGTCATCATCGTCCCCCTGCCCCCCATTCGGGAAGAACGAACCATCGAGCAGGTTCGGCACGGGGCCGAAAAACGTATCCCACATGCGCGCGGCACGAGCTGTGTCGGCGGTGCCGAGGAGCAGGATCAGGCAGGCGGTGATTCCCGTCGCAATAGTCGTGCGCGATGCCATCAAACTATTCTATCACATTTCGTCGTTCAGTGCATGGGAGAAGTCAGTATGTAGGGACCAGTATTCAGGGACCAGTATGCACAGGGTGCCATGTGGAAGGCATCCCCTGGATACTGAATACTTTCCCCTGAATACTCCCGAGAGTCCGGTAAGGTTTTCTGTGCAACGCTCAGTGCGTATCGCTATCATCTGCGAGAACAGCGATGGCGAAGGATTTCTACAGCATCCTCGGCGTGAACTCTTCGGCGACGGAGGAGGATATCAAGCGCGCATATCGCCGCCTGAGTAAGGAGCTGCATCCTGACAGGAACAAGGGGGATAAGGGCGCCGAACAGCGTTACAAGGAAGTGAACGAGGCATACGAGACGCTCAAGGATCCGAAGAAGCGCAAGATGTACGACCAGTTCGGCACAACAGGAGGTCCCGGCGGTGCGGGTTTTGAGGGGTTCCGTGGATTCCATGGGTTCAACCCGGAGGATTTTGCCGGATTCTCGGATATTTTTGAGAGCTTCTTCGGCGGTGGCTCGCGCGGCGGACAGAGGAGGGAGTCGCACGGCAACGATATTGAAGTGGAAGTCACGGTGGATTTCCGCGATACGGTTCAGGGCGCACGGCACACGGTCACGCTACGCCGGCAGCAGGCGTGTGAGGCATGCAATGGATCGGGTGCCAAAACAGAGACGCGAAAAGTTCGCTGTAAGAAGTGTGGAGGCACGGGGCAAATTGTTCATTCTGTACAGTCATTCTTTGGCACGATCCGTCAGAGCGCCGTATGCACCGAGTGCCGCGGGAGTGGGGAAGTGCCGGAACATCCCTGTCCATCCTGTGGCGGGGAGGGTCGGAAGGAGGAAAAAACCACTGTAGCAGTTGAGATTCCTGCCGGTATTCAAGATGGCCAGACGCTCCGTCTGCGCGGGCAGGGCGAGGCGGGCAGGCAAGGAACGGCTGCCGGAGATCTCTTCGTGCACGTGCGCGTCCGTCCTGATCCGAGATTCGTCCGCGAGGGGGACGATATCCGGTCGGAGTTCACGCTTCCCGCGCTCGACGCGATCCTCGGGACCGAGATGGAGGTAGAGACCGTGCACGGACCCGTGGCGCTGCGTATCCCCGAGGGGACGCAACCTGAACAGGTGTTCCGCCTAAAAGGGAAAGGGATGCCCGTTCTCGGCAGCGGCCGCCACGGCGACCACTATGTTACGGTGCACATCGAAATTCCACACAAGCTCAGCAGGAAGGAGCAAGTGTTGCTGGAAGAATGGAGGAAAATTTTGGGCTGAGGGATAGGGCTAGGGGAATTTCGAAACTTTGAAGCATACAAGCTCCCGAGGCTTCACGTTCCCCTAGCTCTAGCCCTATCCCCTATACATCCAGGTTCCCCAAGTCATCTTCCCCCTCCTGCACTGCGAGCACAGGGGAGAGCTCTTCTCCTTCCTGGGCGGATTGCTTTCCTTTTTCATCCTTCAATCGCAGTACCACTTGGCGGTAATCGCCTTCGCCGGTGCTCACGGTAGTGAGATCTTGCAGGCTCGGGGTATTTGCCACATGCATGTGCACGACGCGGCGGAAATACGGGCTCATGGGCGGCAGGGCAATGCGGCTGCCGGTGCGGCGCACAAAATCCGCCTTCCGTTCCGCCGCCTGGCGGACTTTGTCCTCCTGATCGCGGCGGTATCCATCCACATCGAGGACGATGAACGGGCTTCCTTCGCCTCCCTCTTTCGCGCGCACGATCACCTTGAGGAGGTGCTGCAGGGAGTTGAGCGTCTCCCCGTGCCAGCCGATGAGCTTGCTCGGTGATGGCGAAACGATATCGACGCGCTGGAAGCCTTCGCCGTCGGAGACATTCACCTTCTCGAACGGCAGTTTGAGCTGCGTGAGGAGTGCAGCGAGGATGTCCTGGATCATCGTCGCGTTCATATGGGCGTCAGGATAGCGGGAGGAAGCGTGGAGGACAAACCTGCGGTTTTTTTCCTCCATGAGCCACCCTTTCCCCTCGGCTTGTCGCAGATTGTTTCGGTGTCGCGGGTTAGTTGCGAAAAAGCCCCCGTTCATCACGGAGGCTTTTTGTAGAGCTGAATGAGGACAATCCGATTACCGGACGGCGTCCTTGAGCGTCTTGCCAGCCTTGAAGGTCGGGACCTTCATTGCCGGGATGGAAATGCGCTGGCTCGGATTGCGCGGGTTCACACCCTGGCGGGCGGCGCGGCGGGAGACCTTGAAGGTGCCGAAGCCGGTGACCGTGACGGACTTGCCGCCCTTGAGGTTCTTCGTCACGTACGCGATGAACGCCTCGAGAGCATCGCCGGCAGCACGCTTGGTGACGCCAGCCGCATCCGCGATTGCGTTGATGAGGTCCTGCTTGGACATACGGAGAGAGGGGAAGGAAGTAAACCGAAGTTAAGTTTATGCTCCATTTTGGCTTCATCAAGAGCAGAATCGCATATCAATGCCTTGTTTTTGGCTTTCGATCGTGATTGTGGCTTATCTATGCGGTGAATACCGATCAAGAAAGGTACTCACACAGCGGGGAAAAACATGGTATTTCGGCGTTTACATGAGGAATTTTGAGCAAGAAGACAAAAAGAGGTACAGCGCATTGTCTTTGACAAAGGATAGGGAATCTCTCTAGGCTCGGGTGCCGATGCCCGAACATTTGGTGATCGTCGAGAGCCCGACCAAGGCCAAGACGATTAAACATTTCCTCGGCAAGGAGTACGTCGTGTGCGCCAGCATGGGGCATGTGCGCGATCTTCCAAAGTCGAAACTCTCCGTCGATCTCGACGAGGGATTCATGCCGACCTACGAAGTTCCGAGCGAGAAGAAAGCGACGGTGAAGAAGCTCAAAGATGCGCTGAAAGATGCGGACTCCCTCTGGATTGCGACAGATGAGGATCGCGAGGGAGAGGCAATCGGCTGGCACCTCATCGAGGTGCTCAAGCCGAAGAAAGACCAGCCGGTTCAGCGCATTGTTTTCCACGAGATCACCGAGCAGGCGATCAGGGATGCCATTGCGCACCCACGGGACATAGACATGCGCCTGGTCGACGCGCAGCAGGCGCGCCGCGTGCTCGACCGGCTTGTGGGATACACGCTCTCGCCATTCCTTTGGAAGAAGGTGTATAGGGGCCTCTCGGCCGGGCGAGTGCAGTCCGTCGCTGTGCGCATCATCGTGGATCGCGAGCGCCAGATCCAGGCGTTCGTGCCCCAGGAGTACTGGCGGGTCACTGCGAATCTTGCAACGGAGAGCGGCGAGGAGTTCCAGGCGGAACTGCGCCTGAAGGACGGGCAGAAATTCGTGCCGGGCAGCGGAGAGGAGACGGAGCGCGTACTGCACGATCTGGAACCTGCCACCTATCAGGTTGCAGCGGTGGAGGAGAAGGAGATCCGCCGCACTCCGCCGCCGCCGTTCACGACGTCCACGCTGCAGCAGGAAGCCGGCAGAAAGCTTGGGTTCTCAGTGAAGCAGACGATGCTCGTCGCCCAGCAGCTCTACGAAGGTATCAACATCGGTCAGGGGCAGGGGCAAACGGGTCTCATCACTTACATGCGTACGGATTCCGTGAACCTGAGCGAGAAGGCGCTGGGCGATGCGAAGCAGACCATCGAGAAGCTCTACGGGCGGGAGTACATTTTGAGCAGTCCCCGCACATACAAGACGAAGGCCAAGGGTGCGCAGGAGGCGCACGAGGCCATTCGTCCCACCGAGATGCACCGCACCCCGGAATCACTGAAGGACACCCTCGATTCCCAGCAGCTCAAGCTCTACACGCTCATCTGGAACCGCACCGTCGCCACGCAGATGCCGGCGGCGGAGCTGAAGCGCATCGGAGCGGATATCGCCGCGGACGGCTACACGTTCCGCGCCACGGGGCAGACCATCGCATTCGACGGCTACTTCCGCGCATACTCCGAGGGTGCCGATGAAACAGAAGATCCCTCCCGCCGCGATGACGAAGAGGCCGAAGGCGAAAAGCATCTCCCGCAGCTTGCCCAGGGGCAGGCGCTCACGTGTGGCGGCCTGCAGCCGACGCAGCATTTCACAAAGCCGCCCCCGCGGTACACCGAAGCGAGCCTTGTGAAGAAGATGGAGGAGGAAGGCATCGGCCGGCCAAGCACGTACGCACCGACGATCAGCACCATCCAGCAGCGCGGGTACATCCGCAAGGAGGGCAAGCAGCTCATCCCCGAAGACATCGCATTCCGCGTGACGGATCTCCTCACGGAGCATTTCGCAGATATCGTGGATCTCGCATTCACGGCGCGCATGGAAGATTCCCTTGATGACATCGCCGAAGGCGCGGTGAAAGGAGAGGCGTTCCTCCGGCACTTCTATGGTCCGTTCCAGCAGCTGGTTGAAGCGAAGAGCAAGACGCTGACGAAAGCCGACGTGCTCAAGGAACGTGTGCTCGGGACGGATCCCGCAACGGGCCTGCCCGTGATTGCCCGTTCCGGCCGGTTCGGCCCGTACGTACAGCTCGGCGAGCAGGAAGCAGGCAAGAAGAAGCAGCCGAAGCTCCGGAGCGCTTCTCTCCCCAAAGGGAAGACCACAGAAGACATCACGCTGGAAGAGGCGCTCGCGCTGCTTCAGTTCCCCAAGGAAATCGGATCAATCGGCGGAGAAGCCGTAGTGGTGGCGCTCGGCCGATTCGGCCCGTACGTGAAGATCGGAGAGAAGAATGTCTCCATTCCCCGCGGCATTGATCCGGGGAGCGTCACCGTGGACGATGCACAGCGTTTCCTTGCGGAGATGAGCGAACAGAAGCGGCGGCAACAGGAGCCGCTCAAGGTCTTCGGAAAAGATCCGGAGAGCGGCGGAGAAATACAGCTCAAGGAAGGCCGCTATGGTCCCTATGTCACCGACGGTACCACGAATGCATCGCTCCCGAAAAAACTGAGCCCGGATGACGTCGACATGCAGGCGGCGATTGAACTCCTTGCGAAGAAGCGCGCCGCGCCAAAGCGGCGCTGGCACGGCAAGCGGTAAAGGATCAGCGGTAATCGGCGTACCACGCGGCGAATGCACGGGCGAGCGCATCGTGTCCCTCCTGCGAAAAGTGTCCGTCACATTCTAGGTACGGCGCCTCACCGTTCGCGTAGGCTGCCTGCAGTGCAGGTGCTGCGTCGAAGACGGGGATGCCGAGATCGTCCGCAATGGTTTTGATCGCCGTGCGGGGGAAATTGAGTTCGAGCGTGGTTCCGGCGAGAGCCGGGTACGCATGGATCGCATCGTCCACAGCTCCCGGCTTCATCTCCAGCATGGAGGGCAGAATGCCGAGGATAAGATCTTCCCTGGTTTCCTGCCTGAGTCGGGTGAGCGCTTGTCTCGTGATATCCACTGCTTCCGCGCGTTCAGGGGTATCGAGCACGCTCGTGCGGTACTCCAGCGGGATATCGGAACCCGCTTCGCGCTCGCGGAGCGTATTCATCGAGAGGAGCCCCGAGGCAATCAGGGTCCGCTGGATGAGGGGATTGCGGCCGATGCGGTCGTAGAGGAATCGCGGCGAACGCATGGTATTGAGAAGGATGTACTTCACGGCTCGCACGGCGCGGCCGCGCAGTGTGGAATCTTCTTCCATTGGCACCATCGCGATGAGGTTGTCGCGGAAATCGTTGCCCGTGTAGAACCACAGTACAACGGCATCCGGGTTCTCCGCCTCCGCTTTATAGCGGATGGTGAGAATCTCCGGGAATGTCCCCTGTCCCCCCATGCCGAAGTTCAGGTGCTCGCCGCCCATGAGCGGCGGGAGCTGCGCCACAAACGTCCGGTCGCTGTCCACCTGTGCGCCTTCGACGAACGAGTCGCCGATGTGGGCGAACCGCTGGATGCCCGGTTGCTTCTCCTCCGGGAAATCGGCGCCGATCCATCCGTCGCTGTTCGTGCGGATGTGGGCGGTATAGCAGTGCGTTTCCACGATGCGGTCGAGATTGCGCTTGTGGATTTTGCCGATCCTTCCGTCACGTTCGATGATGCCGTTCTCCGGCACGAACACCCGCACGCCGATTTCCAGAATCAACACGCCAACGAGCAGACTCCCGACGAGCAGCGCGATGTTCCCGCCCCAGGCACAGAGACGCCGTCGCACGGCGACAGTGTATCGGAAGCAATGCATGCGCATAGCATGAGAGCGGAGTTTCTCCATCTACCTCCTTCCGTCCGCTGATCGTTTGCGGCTACAATTCACCTGCTGTTCTTTTGAAGCTTCCCGTAGGCGCTTAGCTCAGTTGGTAGAGCGTCGGTCTCCAAAACCGAAGGTCGTAGGTTCGATCCCTACAGCGCCTGCCACT
>CAZXOG010000009.1:0-9285 GCA_964642315.1 uncultured Candidatus Peribacteria bacterium
CACTGCCGGATGAATCGCTCGAAGGCATCCTCGTGGGCATGAACGGCATTCCCGTCTCTCGCCGCCAGAACGGCAGGCTCGCCGTAGGGCGCGCCGTTCTTGTAGAACCGGAATTCCAGCCCGTTCGTGAGCACCAGATTGCTGTACCCGTAGTACCGCCCCATCTGCTCGCTCTTCTCCACCTTGTCCAGATCGGCATCGATGTCTTTGGCCTCCGCCCAGCACATCGGGAGCATCCCCTGTAGGAAGATGAAATCCGGATGCCCGTGCGCGCTCCCTTTCGGCTCGTTCACCACACGGAGCCCCGTCAAATCCTCGAAGAGGGTTTTGAGCGCCGGACGGTAGCTGTGCTCGCGTGCATGGCCCGTGTGCAACTCCTGCTGGAGCCGAGCGAGATAGGCCGAAACAACAGAGCGATGATCAGCCACGGGCAAACTGTAGCAGACAATCGCGCGGCGCGTTGAGCGAGTTTAGCCGATCCTTCCGATATACTGGGGAGCATGGAATCCATCGACTTCCAAGACATCGTGAGCGAAGCGGTGGCAAGCCTGCCGCCGCATATCCGCGAAAAGCTCACGGACATAGCGATTGTGGTGGAGGAAGAACCGAAACGGCAGGGGCGCGGCAGCCTGCTCCTCGGCCTCTACGAAGGCGTGCCCCTCACCACATGGCACCGGGATGCGAGCGGCAAAGCCACGGACAAGATCACGCTCTATCGGAAGAACATCGAACGTATAGCCGGGAGCCCGGAGGAAGTGCCGCGCATCATCCGCGAGACGGTGTGGCACGAGATCGGCCACTACTTTGGATTGGATCACGACCGGATCGGGAAGATGGAACGGCGGTGGAGGGCAAAAAGAAAACAGGCATGAGGCAACGACAGATGCACGCACGGGAAGGTGGCGCGCCACGGGGGGTGAATGGGCGGGCAGAGGGGCTTTGGCGCGCCGGCGTTTTGGCGCCACCTTTGTCGCTTAGACAAAGGTGGCAAGGCCCCCTCTTGTGCCCGCGAACACCTCGGGAATAGTGTGAGGGCACCCTTTCCCCTTTTCTCCATGGATGCACCGCAGAAACCGCTCGCAGACCTGCGCGCGAATTCCGTGAAACACATGGCCGCGCTGGAAGGCTGGCTGGCGCCGATCTTCGCCAAAACGCCGCACCTGCCGGCGAACGCGCGCGCGACGCTCGTGAACATCGCGCCCTGGCTGGCACTGGTTTTCGGCATCCTCGGGATCGTCGGCTTCCTTTCCGCCGGCGCAATCAGTTCGGTGCTCCTTTCCTTCGCATGGATCGACGGTGGCACGACGCAGATTGCCCTCGCCATCGCCATGATCGCCGGCCTGCTCGCCTCCGTGCTCGAACTCCTGGCATGGAAGCCTCTGAGCGAGAAGAAGAAGCAGGGCTGGAACTACCTCTTCTACGGCACCGTGCTCACCGCAGCAAGCTCGATCCTCGACATGCTCTTCGGATTCGGCACCGTGGGAAGCCTGCTCGGAATCCTCATCGGATTCTGGCTGCTCTTCGAAGTGCGCAGCGCCTACACCGCATAAAGGCGGATCACTGCTCCTGCACCCCGAGCGTCACGGTCGTCGTGCCGTCCACATCGGCAATGGAGACGGAAACCGTGCGCGTGTCCTTCTCCGCGGTGAACACAACGCTCCCCTGCATGCGGAACGTGCTGGCAATGGCCCAGCCATCCGCGGCGAGCTGATCGTTGTAGAATCCCGCTACCGTCTCCACGTCGTCACTCACCGTGAACACAAGCGCAAAAGCGGCATTGCCCGTCGTGGGATCGGCAACTGCGGAGTACGTCACGGCAGCACCCTCGTACACCTTCACATCCGCCGGCCAGCCAGCCGGCACTTCGTTCACCGTGCCGAACGTGCCTTCCTCCGTCGTGATCTGAATGGAGCCGTCGTCGCGCACTTCCACCTCGGCATCCTCTCCGGCCGCATCAAGCAGAGCTTGCTCGGCAGCGCGCTCGGCCGGCGAAGGCCCGCCGCACGCGGTGAGGAGCAGGAGCGAGAGCGCGGAAACCGTGAATGTCGCAAAGCGGGGCGTGCTCATGGAAAACGGGGAAAGAACGGCGGAATGATCCATCCATCTGCGGGGAAAAACAAGGGGGAGCGCGAAGACGGAACGGAGAAAATCTGCTGCGGCGCTCGCCAGGGAAAGACGCTTCCGGTAGCGTTTTGCCGATGCCGAACTCCCCGATCCTCCGCCTCAAGCCCGAACGCGATACCCACGTGCGCAACCGCCACCATGCGATCTTCGCAACGGCGGTGGAACGCGCGCCGGATGCAGAAGACGGTGACATCGTGGAGGTGCAGGACTCGCGCGGGGAGTTCCTCTGCTATGCCACATGGAACAGCCGCGCGTACATCTGCGGACGCGCGATCGCCTTCGGGCACGGTGACCCGATGCAGGAGCTCCGGCAAACCATCGGGCGGGCAGTGGCACTCCGGAAAGACCTGTTCCGGGGGGAAGAAACCACGGCATACCGGCTGGTGAATGCGGAAGGCGACGGCGTTCCCGGCCTCATCGCGGATAGGTACGGCGACGTGCTCGTGCTCCAGTTCACCACGCTGGGGATGGATCGCCTGCGCGGCTGGGTGGCGGACCTGCTTACGGAACTCACGGCGCCCGCGGCGATCTTCGAAAAATCGAGCGGCCCCGCTCGGAAGAAAGAAGACCTCGCCCCCCGCGAGGGGTGGATACGGGGAAACATGGAAGGCCCGATCGAAATCCGCGAACGCGGCATCGCGTACGAGATCGCGCTTGAGGGCAGCCAGAAAACGGGGTTCTTCTTGGACCAGCGGGAAATGCGCTCGCTCGTGCGGGGCTTTGCGAAGGGGCGCACGGTGCTCGACGTGTGCAGCTACGTGGGAGGATTCTCCATGAATGCGCTCGCCGGCGGGGCGCTTGCCGCGGACGCCGTGGATTACGACGATGCCGCGCTCGCCCGCGCCCGCGAGCACGCGGCGAAGAACGGCTTCCCGCAGGAGAAGTTCGGCACGTACGCCGAGGATGCTTTTGATTTCCTGCGCCGCAAGAACCCGCCGCGGGCGTACGACTTCATCGTCCTCGATCCCCCGGCGTTCGCCAAGCGCAGCACCGATCTGGAACCGGCGAAGAAGGCCTACACGGATTTGAACCGCCTGGCGCTCGCCATGCTGCCATCGGGCGGCTTGCTGCTCACGTGCTCGTGCAGCTACCAGATGGATCCCCCGCTCTTCCAGACGACGGTCTTCCACGCTGCACGCCAGGCACGCCGCTCCGTGCGCATCCTCCAGCGCCACCGGCAGGCGCTGGACCATCCCGTGAACCTCTACCACCCGGAAGGCGACTACTTAAAGAGCCTGCTGCTCTGGGTGGAATGACCATGCACCCGGCGCGATTCCATTGAGAGAAACCCCGAAAAAGGCTACAATAGGGGCACACAAACACACTCTTCCCCTCATCCGTATGGCGAACGCCCGCTCAACGGTCCTGTGGTCTGCGTTCCTTTCGCTCGCAGCCGGCTTCTACGTCACTGCAGCGAAGCAGGACTCCATCCCTCTCCCCGCACAGACGAGCAATGCGTTTCCCGACTACCAGATTGGCAGCCTGTACGTAGCTCCGGATGTGCCGGAAGCCGGCGAGGAAGTTTCCTTCCATGGCCTTGTGACCAACGTGGGGCAGGCGCGCGGAACGCACCGTGATTTCGTGCAGCTGCAGATAGATCAGGACAGCAACGGGACATGGGATTACTCCTGCAATAACCTTGCGATCGTCGGCGGATTGCCGGTGGGAGCATCGCAGAGCGTTCAGTGGGGAACAACGGGCGTCCCTCCCGCAATGCCGTGGCCCCGCGTCGCCGGAACACATGTTATGAAGATTTGCCTCCATTATCCTACAAGCACAGATCTCGAGGCATACAGGCAGGATGCCAACGCAGCGAACGACTGCGCGAGGCTCTCATTCACTGTGACCGGTGCGGCACAGGCTTCGTCTTCCTCCTCATCGTCTGTCCAATCCCCATCCACGACCGTTCTCCCCAATTTCACCATCTCCACCATCAGCATGGCAACAGGCCCATCGGAAGGGAAATTCTCGGCGGGGATCGTGGTGAAGAACACGGGCGTAGATTGGGGCGGAGCAACACACGCCATCCTGGAATTCCACCGCTCGGGCGGCACAGCCTGGGAGAGTATCGTGCCGGCAAAGGACATTCCGCCCCTGCGCAGCGGTCAAGAGGCAGAGGCGAACTGGAATGATCAGGGGCGAGGGATGAGCGGGACAGCCCCCCTCTCGAGCGGAACGTATGAGTTCCGCGCCTGCGCTGATGCATGGAACCTCGTTGCGGAATCCGATGAGAGAAACTGCACATCTCCGGTGATCGTGGTAATCCCATCCGCCGGGCAGTCCGCGGCATCTTCTTCTGTCGCTTCTTCTCAAAACAGTTCCGCCGTATCCTCGTCTGCAACATCCTCTGCGCGTTCCCGCTCTTCTGCAGGCGCGCGCCGATCGGCATCTTCCGCCTCGTATGAAGCCGCGCAACAGGCTGACGTCGCCACATGCCTCTCTTCCGCGCAACTCAAGGTGCGGGCGGAGAGCTTCTGCCGCGACCACTGCAACCGCCGCACGGGGAAGTGCGGCGTGAAGAACTACCGCGTGGGAGCCGCCTGCACGAACCGGCGCGGATTCCGCTCAGCTGTGTGGCAGTGCCACGACAATGTCCGCAGTTCCTGGCGAAACGGGAGAGGCAATGCCTCCTCCGCTGCAAACACCAGCAACAATCCATTCAAGCAGTAAATACAACCGCTCATTGCGCATATGGCAGGCGGCAGAAAGCCGCCTGCTTTTTTTCATGAATGGAGCAGATGCCCCGCAGACATTTGACAAGCCTGCCCGGGCCGTCGCAAGCTTGGGCTCGTGCAGCACATCGTCTCCACGATGAAGAAGGCGACGAAGAAGACCACCCCCCGCGGGACGGACGGCTGCTCGATGTAACGATTCATATCGGATTCCAAGCCTCCTCCCGCACAGCGGAAGGGGGCTTTTTTCTTTCCCTCTCTTCCCCCACATCCCATGGAAACGCCGGAAACACACCGTGACTCCGCACGGGCCGCACTCGATATGGCCTCCGTGCTCGTCACGAAGATCGGCGGCGAGAACGCCGCGGACCTGCGCGGGAACTTCCGCACGATCGAGGCACGCCGGGCGGAGGGGAAGAAACAGATCCTCGCCATCTCCGCGCTCCGCAGCACTGATCCCCAGTGGAGCCCGTACGCGCACCCCGACGTCGCGGACAGGGATTCGCTCGGGCGGGTGAAGCAGGGATTCAACACCACCTCGCACCTGATCGCGCTCGCGAGAGCCGCAGAGCGCGGCGACGGGGAACAGACGGAAGACCTCCTGCAGCGGGTGCGGCACTTCACCCGCGATATCGTGGAACGGCAGCTCGTGGAGGAGGGCTGGAACGGGGAAGCGGTCGGACGGCTGCACGCGGTGATTGACCGCACGGTGAACGCCCTGCGCTGCCGGCTAACGCAGGATGGCGAATGCGAAGTGTTGGAGCTCGGCCAAGACTGGGTGCTGCGGGACGGGAGAGGCTACCCCTCCTTAACCGGCCTCGGCGAAACCCTCGCGCAGGAAATCTACAGCGAGTACCTCGCGCTCAAGCACTCCCCGGCGCAGGCGCTCCGGTTCGACGGCGCGGCGGAGGAAGCCTTCGGCGAAAACCCGCGCGAGGTTGCGGAGAACGAGGATCGCACGAATGCGGCAATCGCCACGCTGCGCGGAAGGGCGCGGGAGCAGCTCCGGGCACTCCTGCCGGATGCGGATGTGCTCATCGCCGGCGGCTACCTGCCGGTGCTCGGCGGCCAGCGCGGCTACAGCGACAAGACGGGTGCGCTCCTCACGCAGGCCGCGCAGGATGCCGGCGAGCGCACCGCGTACATCGTCGAGAAGCAGGAGCCCATCAAGAGCGCGGACCCGCGCATCATCGGGGAACGGGCGCGCACAGTGGAGGAGATGACTTATGACCTCGCCATGGAGGCGTTCGGCAACGTCCACGGCGCGGACGGCGGCGTAGTCCACCCGCAGGCGCTCGCGATGCTTGCACACGCGGATATCGACACGTTCGTGCTCAACCCCGCACGCGCGACCGAGGGGAACATCACGCGCATCCACCGCTTCGCCCCGCAACCGCGGGGCGGAATCGAAATAGTGGCATCCCGCCGGATGCCCGTGGCAGTGCGCGTGCAATCCACCAAGATGTTCGGCAGGCCGGGGTTCCTGGAGCGGATGTCCGACTGGTTCGCGGAGCACGGCATCTCCATCGACCAGGTGTTCACCACCGAAGTGACGATCACCTTCACCTTTACGAACGGCGGGCTCAGGCCGGGGCAGATCGAGGAATTCCAAAACGCCATGCAGCAGGAATTTGCCGATGAGGAACTCGCGCTCGACGTGATCCGCAACAAAGCGCTCGTCTTCTGCCTGGGCAACGACCTCCGCGGCCTGCAACCGATCGCGGACGCGGTGCGGGGGATCGCGGAAGCCGGCATAGAGGACGTGGACTCCCTCGTGCGCAGCACGCGGCAGGTAATCGCGTTCACGATCGACGAGTCACAGGCAGAAGCGGCGCTCACCGCGCTGCACCGCACGTGCATCGAGGAACGCGGCGGAGGCATCGCGAGGGACGAAGCCGCATGAAGCGGGACATGCCAACCCCCAGCCGAAGATCATTTCGGCTGGGGGCATGAGGGACAGTGGTGTCACGAGACCGGGACACGGATCACATGCACATCGGGGTCCATCCGTTGTTCACGTCGATCGCCGCAGCCAGCTCCGGAGTGTTGATCGCGACGCACGCGACCTTCGCCACGGTGTCGGGATCGATGAGGTCCCCCGTGAGGGAGGCCTCCTTGATCCGGGTGAGGACATCTTTGTCCTTGATACCCAGGACCATGGGCGTCTCCGCGTAGCCGGGGTGCAGGATGTGCGTCCGGACTCCGTGGAACCGCCACTCGATCCGCGCGGTACGCACCGCGCTGTCGGACCCGCCCTTGGAGGCAGCGTAGGCCATCTGGCCATCGTTGCCCCAGCGGATCACGGAACCGAGGAAGATCGCCACGCCTTCCCACGGCTCCTGCGGCGTCCAGCGGCCTTTGCCCGCCGCGCGGCGCGCGGCGGCGATGCGGCCCGTCATCTCCATGCCCCAGTAGAGGGGGGCGAGGAGATTGATCTCCAGGACCTTGCGGAACTCCTCCTCCGGGTAGAGGGAGAGCTCCCCGCTGTCCTTGTCGAGCCGTACCGACCGGCAGTTGTGGCTGATACCGGCAGCCGCGACGAGGATGGCCGGGGGCTTGCCGCCCGCCGACATCTCGTCGAAGACGCGCCTGCGGAACGCCGCGTCGGTCACGTCGCCGGCGAAGGCGAGCGGTTCGCACCGCCGGAGCCTGTGGTCGAACCGGAGGCACGCGCGCACGCGTTCGGCCGTGCGCCGGAGTGCGCCCTCCTTGAGATCCACAAGCGCCACCGCCGAGGCCCCCAGGTAGCTGAGCCTCTCGGCGACCGCGGCACCGATGCCGCCGCCTGCGCCTGTCACAATGGCCCTCATGCCGTCGATGTAGTTGCCCGCGCCGTTCGTGGCAGCGGGAGACATTGCCGTCGTGGCAAACCAGTCCGTGTGGGACGGAGAACTCATTTCTTCCTCTCCTTTCTACGGTTTCCACCGTACTTCAAGAAAGAAACGCACGTTACGGATGAACTTTGCTGTGAAAGATCATCCCTCTAATAATGACAATCCCCTTGGGTTGAGTATTTGTCAAATACTACGTATAGCAACCAATCAGGCAGCAGGAACTCCTACTTCCTACCCTTCATCAGCTTGATGTACTCCTTGTTCGTGATGAGGAGGAAGATCCCCGGCAGGATGCCAATGGAATTGATGAGGAGCAGCGCAATGAACCACGCCAGCTTGCCCATCCGCGCCGCGCGCCACATGCCCCAGGATTTGAGCACGGCATCGAGAATGGCGAGCGGAATGAGCAGCCACATGAACGCTGCGAGCTGCCCCATGAACATCTGTTCGTACTGGAAGGAAGGCATCATGCGGTGAGTATACGTGTTTTCCGCGTTGCGGGAAAATCTGCGCTTCCCCGCTTGACCGGAGTGTTAGAAATATATAACATACCGTCATCCCCCAATCAGCAATGACCCTCAGGCACTACACCACTGCACGGCTCATCATCGCGGCAATGCTCGCAGCATTCATCGCATCCTCCGTCGTCCGCCGGGAGTTCTTCTGGCCCGTGGTCGCAATGGCCGTGGCCATGCTTGTGCTCCTCTTCCTGCGCCGCCGCGTGCGCGAGGTGATCGCGGACGAACGCGACTACGCCCTCGGCGGCACGGCCGCACGGTGGGCGATCCAGATCTTCTCGCTCATCGCCGTGGTGTGCATGTTCGCGCTCTTCGCGCTGCAGGAACGCCATGCAGCCTTCGCCACCGCGGCATCCACCCTTGCGTACTCCACATGCGGCCTGATGTTCCTGTACTCAGCAATCTTCGGCGTGCTCCGCCGCCGCTCCCCCGCCCATGCGTAACCGCATCCGAGAGCTGCGCATGCAGAAGGGCATGACACAGGAGAAACTGGCGAACGCCGTCGGCGTGCGACGGGAGACCATCGTCTTTCTGGAACAGGGGAAATACAACCCCTCGCTGCTCCTTGCGCACAACACGGCAAGGACCCTCGGCATCGGGATTGATGAGTTGTTTGAGTTTGAGGAGTGAGGGGGTGCAACCTCCAACACGCGAAAGGGAAATCCCAATTGGGAGGGAATCATGGAAAGTCATCGCGAAGACAGGCTCCGCCTGTCTGGAGCGATACCACTAAGGGAAAAGGATGTCCGTGAAGGAAAAACTGTAGGTTTGTCCTGCACGAGGATGGCAGGGGCTGCTGCAAAAAATCCGAACCGATCTGGGCTGTTAGCGGCGCGGCGGCTGCAAAACTTTGCGCGCCCAGCCGCACGCGCCGCCGCCGTTTTCCGGGCGATTTCAAGGCGTTCTTTTTCGGCATGTTCGGCCAGCTCCGAGAGCTGAGCCTCGATGGAGAGGACTTGTTTGTCCTCCGTATCCGTGGATTTACGGGCGTAGAGGAAGTACTTCATGGGGCGAACGGGAAGGGGGGAGAAATTTGCGTTTGGCCACCGGCAAAGGCTGCGCTGCGAAGCCAAAAAAGGCTGGCGCGTTCTGCGCCAGCGACCGCATTTTCGTGATTGGCAGCCCCACGGGGAATCG